>NZ_BMQP01000003.1 GCF_014648175.1 Planobispora rosea | reverse complement strand
GACCGGCCACATACAACTCCCCGGCCACCCCCACCGGAACCGGCCGCAACCACCCATCCAACACATACACCCGGGTGTTCCACACGGGTCGGCCGATCGGGACGGAGACGGCGCCCGGTTCGGGGCGGTGCTCCCAGAACGTGACGTCCACCGCGGCCTCGGTCGGGCCGTAGAGGTTGTGCACCGGCACGCCCAGGCGGGCGACCGCCTGCTCGGCGAGGTCCAGCGGGAGGGCCTCGCCGCTGCACAGGACGCGGCGCAGGGATCCCCGCTCCGGGTCCTCCGCCAGGAAGACGGCGAGCATGGACGGGACGAAGTGCACGGTGGTCACGGCCTCGTCCCGGATGAGCCCGGCGAGGTAGACCGGGTCGCGGTGGCCGTCGGGCCGGGCGATGACCAGGGCGGCTCCGACCTGGAGGGGCCAGAAGAACTCCCAGACCGACACGTCGAACCCGGCCGGTGTCTTCTGCAGGACCCGGTCGTCGGAGCGCAGTCCGTACTCGGCCTGGGTCCAGAGCAGGCGGTTGACAATCGCGCGGTGGGAGACGACGACGCCCTTGGGCCGTCCGGTGGAGCCCGAGGTGTAGATCACGTAGGCGGGGTTGTCCGGTGCGGGCCGTACGCCGAGGTTCTCCGGCGAGTACCCGGAGGGGTCGGCGGTGGCCAGCCAGAGGGGGTCGATCACCAGGACCGGGTGTGCGTCGGCGAGCATCGCGTCGATCCGCCCCCGCGGGAGGCCGGGGTCGATCGGCAGGTAGGCTCCGCCCGCCTTGACCACGGCGTACATCGCGACGAGCAGGTCCAGCGAGCGGGGCAGCATCAGGCCCACGGTCCGCTCGGGCCCGACGCCCCGCTCGGCCAGGAGCCGGGCCAGCCGGTTGGCCCGGGCGTTCAGCTCCGCGTAGCTCAGCTCCGCGCCCTCGAACACCAGTGCCGTCGCCTCCGGTGTACGAGCGGCCTGAGCCTCGAACAGGTCCGCCAGCGTCACATCGGGTACGGCGGCCGCTGTCTCGTTCCACCGGTGCAGGACCAGGTCCCGCTCGTCGGCGGGGAGCGCGTCGAGCGCCCCGACGATCCGGTCCGGGACCGGCCCGCCCGGCCGTCCCGCGTGCTGCGGCGTGATCCCCCCGGCCAGGGTGGCGAGCACGTGCCGGAGCCGGTCCAGCAGGCCCGCGGCCTGCTCCTCGGTGAACACGTCGGGCCGGTACTGCAGGCGGAAGCGGAGCCGCTCCCCCGGGATCACCAGCAGCGTGACCGGGTAATGAGTGGCATCGGCCACGTCCGCCGCGGTCAGCCGGAGGTCGCCGACCGCGGTCCGCGGGTCGACGGGGTAGTTCTCCATCACCAGCAGCGTGTCGAACAGGACGCCGCGGTGGATCTCGGTCAGCCCGAGGTGGTGGTGGGGCAGCAGCTCGGCCTGTTCGTCGCGGAGCCTGCGCAGCAGGTCGCCGACTGATTCGTCGGGCCGGAGCCGGACCCGGACCGGGACCGTGTTGATGAGCAGGCCCACCATCCGCTCGGCGCCCGGCAGGTCGGCCGGGCGGCCGGAGACAGTTGCCCCGAAGACGACGTCGTCGCGGCCGGTGAGCTGGGCGAGCAGCAGGCCGAAGGCGGCCTGCACGACCGTGTTCAGTGTGGTGGAGCAGTCACGGGCCAGCGTGCCGAGGGCCGCGGTCAGGGCGGTGCCGAACTCGGCGGTGACGCGGGCGGGCGCGGCGGGCGCGGCGGGCGCGTGCGGGGCGACGAGGGTGGGCTCGTCCAGGCCGTCGAGGGCCCGGTCCCACGCCTCCCGCGCCGCCGCGCGGTCCTGACGGTCGAGCCAGGCCAGGTAGTTCCTGTACGGCGGTGCGGGCGCGGCCTCGCCCTCCGCGTAGAGGGTGAGCAACTCCGCCGCCAGGAGCGGGGTGGACCAGCCGTCGAGCAGGATGTGATGGTTGGTCAGGATCAGCCGGTGCTCGTCCGGCGCGAGCCGTACGAGAACGAACCGGAGCAGCGGCGGCCGGGCCAGGTCGAAGCGGCGGGCCCGCTCCTCGGCGGCGACGGCCTCGGGGTCCCGGCTGGAGACCTCCCGCCAGGGGACCTCGACCCGGCGGTGGATGAGCTGGACGGGGTCGTCGAGCAGGCGGAAGGAGGCGCGCAGGACGGGGTGCCTGCGGACCAGTCGCTCGGCTGCCTGCCGGAGCCGGGGCGTGTCCAGCGGGCCGGCCAGGTCGAGGGTGAGCTGGGCGGTGTAGACGTCCACGTCGAGCAGGGAGTGGAAGTACAGGCCGCGCTGGAGCGGGGCGAGCGGCCAGACGTCCTGGAGGTCTGGGTCAGGATCATCGGGGACGACCGAACCGCCGGAACCACCCGAACCGCCGGGGGCGCCGGCGTGACCGGAGTCCCCGGAACCGCCCGGAACACCGGAATCGCTCGATATACCGGGACCGCTGAGCCCCGTGGACCCCTCGCGGCCCATGAGGCTGTCAAGCTCGCGCTGGCTCAGCGGGGCGAGCACGTCGGAGGGGGTCAGACCGCCCCCGGAGTGCCGGGAGATGCCGGTGAGCGCCTCGCACCACGCGGCGGCCAGGGCCACGATCTCGTCCTCGGAGTAGGCGGTGCCGGCCCAGGTCCAGGTGGCGCGGAGGGTGTCGCCCAGCACGACGGCGTCGATCTGGATCGCGTGCCGGAGGGGGGCGGCGGCGTCCCGGCCACCGGACAGACCTCCGTCGGCCGGTTCCCAGTCCCCGCCGGAGACGGTGACGCGACCGAGGTAGTTGAAACCGATCTCCGGCCGGGGAAGCGCGGCGAGCACGGGGGCGGTGACCGGGTTGAGGTGGCGCAGCAGGCCGTAGCCCAGCGGGTCGGGCAGGGCTCGCAACTGCTCCTTGACCCGCTTGACGACCTCCCCCGCCGCGGTCCCGCCGCCGGTGAGATCGGCCCAGTCGAGCTCGCCCGCGTCGATCCTGACGGGGTGCATGCTGGTGAACCAGCCGACCGTCCTGGACAGATCCGCGCCGGGGAGAATCTCCTCATCGCGGCCGTGCCCTTCGACGTCGACGAGCACGTCGCGCCGCCCGCCCCACCGCGCGACCGCCGCCGCGAGACCGGCGAGCAGCACGTCGTCGGCCCGCCCGTGGAACGCGGCGGGCACCTTTCCCAGCAGCGGCCCGGTGACCTCGGCCGCGAGTTCCACGACCAGTTCCCCCCGCTGCGCCCACGTTCCCCACCGCCCGGTAACAGCGCCCTCGCTCCCGCTCGGAACCGCACTGCCATCCGCTGCGGGGAGGGAGGCGACGATCCGCCCGGCGGGGGAATTGGTGATCACCCGTCCGGTGGTGGCCGTGTCCGATGGTGCGGGCGGGGTGGGGGTCCGAGCCGGGGCGAGGGTGGGGTGGGGGCCGGCGAGGAGGGTGGTCCAGGTGCCGAGTTCGGCGGTCCTTTCCCGTGCCTCGGCGTGGAGGCGGTGGGCCCAGGCACGGAAGGAGGTGGCCACCGGGGCGAGGGACGCGGGGCGGCCCTCCTTCGCGGCGGACCAGGCGGCGAACAGGTCGGGCAGGAGGATGCGCCAGGAGACGCCGTCGACCACCAGGTGGTGCAGGACGAGCAGGAGGCGGCCGGACCGCCCGGGACCCGCGTCCAGCCAGACGACCCGGACCATCACCCCCGCCTCCGGGTCGAGCTCCGCCTGGGCCAGGGCGAAATGCTCCTTGACCGCCTCGCTCAGCCTCTCCTCGCTCAGCCTCTCCTCGGACGGCTCGTCGCCGGAGGACCTCTCCCGAGGCGGCTTCACCGCCGGGCTCGCCTCGGAGGATCCGGCTCGGAACGGCTCTTCCGCCGTGATGCCGGTAGCCGCGACCCGCCGTACGCAGGCTTCCGCCCGGACCGCTCCGCTCGGCATGATCTCCAGCCCGCCGGGGGTCACCCGCAGGCGCAGCGCGTCGTGGTGGTCCAGTACGGCCTGGAGCGCGGCCGTCAGGTGGCCGGGGCCGAGGTCCGGCGGGACCCGGAGCGTCACGCTCTGGCAGAAACCGGCGACCGGCCCGCCCGGCTCCGTCAGCCACGCGATGATCGGGGTCACCGGGACCGGTCCCACCGGCTCCACCGCGTCGCCGTCCGCCGCCGTCCCGGTGCCCTCGCCGGTCTCCTCGGCGGCGAGCGCGAGCGCCTCGGGCGTCTGGTGCCGGAACACCTGTGTGGGAGTGATGCGGAGCCCGGCCTCGCGGGCCCCGGCGACGAGCCGGATCGCGACGATGCTGTCCCCGCCCAGGTCGAAGAAGCCGTCGTCGGCGCCGACCCGGTCCAGGCCGAGGACCTCGGCGAACAGCCCGCACAGCAGCCGCTCCCGCTCGCCCTCGGGCTCCCGGCCTCCGGTCTCGCGGTCCGGCGCGGGAAGCGCCTGCCGGTCGATCTTGCCGTTGGCGTTCAGCGGGAGGGAGTCGAGCATGATGACCGCGCCGGGCACCATGTACTCCGGCAGCGACCGCCGGACGAAGGCCCGCAGCGCATCCGGGGAGAGCGTTCCCGTGCCGCCGTCCGGAGCGCCTTCCGGAGCGCCGCCCGGAGCGCCGACGACGTAGGCGACCAGCCGCCGGTCCCCCGGCCGGTCGTCGCGGGCCAGGACGACCGCCTGCTCGACCTCCGGGTGGGAGGCGAGCACCGCCTCGATCTCGCCCGGCTCGATCCGGAAGCCGCGGATCTTGACCTGCCGGTCGGCCCGGTCCAGGTAGTGGAGCTGGCCGTCGGCGCGCCAGCGGACCAGGTCGCCGGTGCGGTACATGCGCCCGCCGGGGGTGAACGGGTCGGCGACGAACCGTTCGGCGGTCAGGCCGGGCCGGTTCAGGTAGCCCCGGGCCACGGCGGGGCCGGCGACGTAGAGTTCACCGGTCCCGCCGAGCGGGACCGGGCGCAGCCCGGTGTCCAGGACGTACAGCCGGGCGTCGTAGACGGGACGGCCGATCGGGATGTCGTCGGGCGAGGTCAGCGGGTCGCTGGTGGTGACGACGACGGTGGTCTCGGTCGGCCCGTACACGTTGATCATCCGGCGTCCCCCGGACCAGCGCCGGACCAGCTCCGGGCGGCAGGCCTCGCCGCCGGCCAGCAGTGTGCGCAGTTCGGGAAGCGGCCTCTGCGGTACGGTGGCCAGCGCGGCGGGCGTGACGAACGCGTGCGTGATCCGCGCCTCGGCGAGGAAACGGCCGAGCGGCTCTCCGCCGTACACTCCGGCGGGCGCGAGCACCAGCGCCGCGCCGGCGGAGAAGGCCATCAGCCACTCCAGCACCGCCCCGTCGAACCCGATCGAGGCGAACTGCATCACCCTGGCGTCCGGGGTGACCGCGTACCGGTCGATCTCGGTCCGCGCGTAGGCGGGCAGGCCCGCGTGGGTGACCACCACTCCCTTGGGGCGGCCGGTGGAGCCGGAGGTGTAGACGACGTAGGCGGGGTGGCCGGGCAGGATCGGGACCCCGGGATCGGTGTCGGGCAGTTCCCCGGCGCCTGCCCCGGGCAGCGCCCCCGTCCCGGACGGGCCGCCGCCGTTCCAGCCGCCGTTCCACTCGTCCAGGTCGACGATCTCCATGTGGTCCGGGCGGATCGCCGCGATCACGGCGGTGGTCCCGCCGCCGGTGACCGTGATCGGCGGGGTGGCGTCGGCGAGCATCACGGCCAGGCGCTCGGCGGGATGGTCCGGGTCGAGCGGGAGGTAGGCCGCGCCGGACTTCAGGATCGCCAGCAGCGCCACGATCATCTCGGGTGAGCGCGGGACCGACAGGCCGACGTAGCGGTCCGGGCCGGCGCCCCGGGCGATGAGGTGGTGCGCCAGCCGGTTGGCGCGGGCGTTCAGCTCCCCGTAGGTGATCTCGGTCGTCCCGGTTGCTCCGGTCGTCCCGGTCGTCCCGGTTGCCCCGGTGTCCCCGGCGACGAGCGCGACGGCCTCGGGAGCGCGCCGTACCTGCTCCTCGAACAGGTCCACGGCGGTGCCGGGCGGCACGTCGCGCGGGGCGGAGCCCCACTCGGCCAGGAGCGTGTGCTCGGCGTCGTCGAGCAGTTCGATCGCGCCGACGCGGCGGCCGGGGCCGGACCGGGTGATCCTGGTGAGGAAGCGCAGGAAGCGGTCGTGGTGGTCGGCCAGCTCGGCCTCGCCGTACAGCTCGGGATGGCCGTCGAAGTCGACGCGCACGCCGCGGCCGTCGGAGCCGTCGTAGAGGTTGATCGACAGGTCCTCGACCGGGCCGGTGGCCAGCGCGTGCGCGGTGGCGGCGTGCCCGGCGAACTTCAGGTCGTAGTCGAACCGCATGATGTTGACCACCGGCCCGAACAGCCGCCCGCGCACCTCGCGGCGGAGGTCCTCGTAGCGGTACCGCTGGTGCGCCAGCAGCCGCCCGACCTCCCGGTTGACCTGCGCGACCAGCTCGCCGAGCGTCATCTCCGGCGGTACGGCCAGGCGCAGCGGGAGCACGTTGGAGAGCATCCCGGGGGTACGGCGGGCGGCCGGCGTGGTCCGGGCGGTGACCGCCAGCCCCAGGACCACCTCCCGGGTGCCGCCGAGCCGTGCGACGAAGGCCGCGGTGGCGGCGATCACCAGCCCCGAGACGGACGTGCCGTGCGAGAGCGCCGCCTCGGTGAGCGCGGCGGCGTCCTCGTGCCGCATCGTCGTGCTCCACCGGTGGAAACGCGAGGTGGCCACGGGACCGGGCGACGCCGTACCGGAGGACGCGGCACCGGGCGACGCGGCACCGGGCGACGCGGCACCGGAGGACGCCGTACCCGACGACAGGGTCGGCACGGCGGGCAGGTCGCCGAGCACGGCCAGCCAGTGGCGGCGGTCGGCCTGGTGGCGGGCGGAGGCGCGGTAGGCGGCGTCCTCCTCCAGCAGGGCCGCGAGCGAGCCGAGGTCTCCCGGCTCCGGGTCGCGCCCGTCGGCCAGCGCGGTGTAGACCTCGGCCAGGCGCTGGGCGATCATCGGCCCGCTGTAGCCGTCCATGATCACGTGATGGCAGCGCAGGTACCAGAAGTAGCGGTCGTCGGCGACGCGCAGCAGCGCGGTGGCGATCAGCCTCTCCGCGGAGAAGGGCGACTCCAGCTCGGCCCGCATCCACTCCAGCGCGGCCCGCTCGTCCCCCGGGTCGAGGAAGGGGCACTCCAGCTCCCGCTCCTCGACGACCTGCCATTCCCCCGGCCCGGGGCCCTGCCCGTCCTCGACGATCCGCAGGTGCACGGCCTCGGCCTCGCGCGCCGCCCACCGGACCGCCGCGGCGAAGACCTCCGGCTCCACCGGGCCCGATATCTCGATGTACTGGGCGATGTGGATCGGGTCCCCGGGAGCCAGTCTCTGGGCACGCCAAATTCCACTCTGCGCTGCGGACAATGGCAGAAATGAATTAACGATGTGCACCATCGCCACGCTTTCCATCTGGGCCGTCGAGAACGCCGGATGTGTGCGTATCAGCACTTCACAGAGGCGGAAGCGCATTGTGTGCGATGCCTCTGATCCCTATTTGTTACTCGGAAGTAAATCATAGGTGTGATCTACCTCGCAATAATCCGGATTATCACTTGCCGCTAAATTCCCCCTCCCTTCTTTCGCGTTTTCCCACGGTGCCGGGACGCGGTCTCAGCATGACGCGCGGGCGGACGGCCCGCCGGGTCCTGAGCATCACCTGGGGCCGCACCCGCGAGGTCCGGAACCGCGCGAGGGGGGTGCCGCCGCGCCACCAGCGGAAGCCCCGGGCCAGCCGGCCCGGCCACCAGATGGCGTCGCCGGCGTCCAGGGTCAGTGCGGTGACCAGCACCGATCGGACGATCATCGTGTCGAGGAGCACGCCCACGGCCACCGAGAAGGCGATCTGCACGGTCTGGGAGAGCGGGAGCACCACGAGCACCGCGAAGGTGCCCGCCAGCACGACCCCGGCCGAGGTGATCACCCCGCCGGTCGCCTCCAGGCCCAGGACCGCGGCGCGCGCCGTGCTGTGCCGGTGGGCCTCCTCGCGCACCCGGTGCATCAGGAAGATGTTGTAGTCCACGCCCAGCGCCACCAGGAACACGAAGACCAGCAGGACGAACCCCTGGTCCACCCCGGCGAAGCCGAACAGGTGGGTGAAGGCCAGCGCGCTGATCCCCAGCGTGGCCAGGAACGACACCACAACGGTCACCAGCAGCAGCAACGGCGCGACCAGGGAGCGCAGCAGCAGGGCCAGCACCGCGAAGACCACCAGCAGCACCAGCGGAATGATCACCTCGCGGTCCCGCTCCGCGCCCCGTTCCAGGTCGGCGATGAGCGCGACGTTCCCGCCCACGTTCACGTCGGGGGCGGCCACGGCGCGCAGCCGGTCCCGCAGGGCCAGTACCTCCTGCCGCTCGGACTCCTCGCCGTCGCCCGAGCGCACGGTCACGTTGAGCAGGATGTCGCCGTTGCCCGCGGCGCCCAGGGAGATCGCGGTGACCTCGGGCCGCTGGGCGGTGTCCACGATCACGTCCTTGACGTACTGCTCGGTGGTGACGACCTGGACCGGGTCGGACGTCGCGGCCGGGAAGTGCCGGGCGGCGACCTCCTGCCCGACGACCGAGTCGGGCCTGCCGAGGAACACGTCGGCGTTGTCCAGGCCGCCCTCCCGGTAGGCGGCCAGCCCGGTCGCGCACGCCGCCAGGGCGGCGAAGGTGACGATCCACACCAGGCGGGGGTTGCGGGCGATCCGGCGGCCCAGCCTGCCCCACACCCCGCCCCCGGCTCCCGCTCCCGCTCCCGTCTCGCCCGCGTGCGGGTCGTAGTGCGGGATCATCGGCCAGAACACCCACCGCCCGCAGATCACCATGACCGCCGGGAGCAGCGTCATCATCGCGAGCATCGCGCTCGTCACGCCGACCGCCGAGACCGGGCCCAGCCCCTTGGTGGAGTTGAGCTCGGCCACCACCAGGCAGAGCAGCCCGGCCACCACGGTCGCCGCGCTGGCCACCACCGCGGGACCGGCCCGGCGCAGCGCGATCGCCATGGCCTCGTGCCGGTCCTCGTGGCGGCGCAGCTCCTCCCGGTAGCGGGCGACGATCAGCAGCGCGTAGTCGGTGCCGGCGCCGACCACCAGGACCATGAGCAGGGAGACCGCCACGCTGCTGACCGTGATCACCCCGGCGGCGGCCAGCCCGTAGTTCACCCCCATCGCGACCGACAGCCCGACCCCCACGATGCCGAGCGGGAACAGCCACAGGACGGCGCTGCGGTAGGTGATCAGCAGCACGACCACCGCCACGCCCATCGCGGCCAGCAGCAGGTCGGTGTCCACGGTGGAGAAGACCGCCAGCGCGTCGGCCTGGAAGCCGACCATGCCGGTGATGTGCGCGGCCAGCCCGGCCGGGCGCCCGTCGTCGAGGACCCTCCGCACCCGGTCGATGATCTGGGCGGTCTCGCGCCCGCCGTGGTCCCTCACGATGACCACGACCTGGACGGCCTCGCCGTCCTTGGACTTCTGCGCGACGAGCAGCTTGATGGTCTTGGTCAGTTTGGGGATCCGGAGCTTCCTCTCCACGGCCTGGAGCTGCTCGGGCAGGTTCCCCTTCGCGTCGCGGTACGGCTTCAGCTCCCGGTCGAGGTCGTCACGGTCGAAGGTCCTGCCCCCGGTCGGCGTGGGCAGCTCGGCGACCACCCCGTCGATCCCGGCGAACGCCTTCATGTCGCGGGCGATCTCGTCCTGGTCGGCTCGGGTGATGCCGCCCCGCCGCTCGTAGACGAGCGTCGCGGGGGAGAGGTTCTCGCCCTGCATGCCGAGGATGCGCTTGACCGCCTGCGCGGAGTCGGCGCTGCCGGGCAGGTAGGCGGCGATGTCGTCCTTCTGCACCGACTCCAGCCGCCCGGCGAAGGACCCGGCGACGGCGATGACGCCCAGCCAGACGACCAGCACCAGCCACTTGGTACGGCGCCCGCACAGCAGGCCGGCGATCGTCCGGCCGGACCAGGGGCGGCCGGGCGGCGGAGAGTCGTCCGGGCGACCGGGTTCCGGCCCACCGGGACGCAGGCAATCCCGGTGACCGGACGGCGGGGGCCCCGGGCCGTCGGGACGCGGGACGTCCGCGCCGCCGGGACGCGGGGAGCCCGGACGACCGGGCGGCGGGGAGTCCGGACGGCCCGGCAACAGCCCGGGCACCACACCGGACCTCCGGCGGCCGGGCCGCGGACCCGACAGCGGCCGACCGGACATCAGGCGGTGCTCAACCTCCCCCGGATGTGGTCCGCCATGGCCGCGACGGTCGGATGCTCCCAGACCAGCGTCGGCTCGATCTCCAGCCCGTACTCGGCCTCGATGTCACCGCAGAGGCTGAGCGAGTAGACCGAGTCCATGCCGTACTGGGCGACCGGGACCAGCGGGTCGATCTCCTCCGGCGCGCGCATGACGTAGGAGCCCACCTGAGCCCGGAGCCAGTGGTGGATGCCGTTCAGGTCGATGGCGACCCCGGCGTCGGCGGACATGTCAGCCTCCCTCGTGTACGGCCGCCGCCCCGACGGCGGATTCGACTGCGGATTCGCCGTCGGCGGCGGGTTCGACGGCGAGCCCCGCGGCGAGCCCCGGGGAGAGCTCCGCGTGGACGACCGGGAGCAGCCCGGACAGCAGCAGCTCACGGGTGCGGGAACGCTGGATCTTGCCGCTGGTGGTCTTGCCCACCCCTCCGCGCTCGACCAGCACCACGCTCATCGACGGCACCCCGAACACGCGGGCCAGCTCCCCCTGGACCGTGCGCGCGAGATCGGCCGCCGACATGTCCCCCAGACGCTGCTCCCTGACCTCCTGCGCCACCACCACGTGCTCCCCGCCCGCCTCGACGCCGAAGGCCGCGGCGGCGCCCAGCGCCGGGTGCACCCCCCGGGCGGACTCCTCCAGGTCCTGCGGGTAGAGGTTGCGCCCGTTGACGATGACGACGTCCTTGATCCGGCCGGTGACGTAGAGTTCGCCCTCCAGCAGGAAGCCGAGGTCACCGGTGCGCAGGTAGGGCCCGGCGCCGCCGGCAGTACGGCCCGCGAAGGCGTCGCGGGTGGCCTCCTCACGCTGCCAGTAGCCCCGCGCGACGCTCCCGCCGCGCACCCAGATCTCACCGACCCTCCCCTCGCCGAGCGGCTCGCGGCTGTCGGGATCGACGATCTCCACGGTCATGCCGATCGGCCTGCCGCAGCCCACCAGCTCGACGCCGCCACCGCCGTCGGCGTCGGCCACCGGGACCGCCTCGTGCCGCTCCAGCGCGGCGGCGTCGAAACGGCGGATCAGCGGTCCCCGCCCCAGCGGAGTGGAGGTGATCACCAGGGTCGCCTCGGCCATGCCGTACGCCGGGGCCCAGGCCTTCTCGCTGAAGCCGACCGGCCCGAAACGGCGGACCATGGTGCGCAGCGTGCTGGGGCGTACCGGTTCGGCCCCGTTGAGCGCGAACTTCAGGCTGGACAGGTCGAACCCGGCCATCTGGGCGTCGGTGACCCGGGCCGCGCACCACTCGTAGGCGAAGTTGGGCGCCACGGTGTAGCCCGCCCGGTAGCGGCTGATCATCTCCAGCCAGAGCGCCGGACGCATGACGAAGGAGATCGGCGAGGCGAAGTACAGGTCGCCGCCCGCGTAGATCGGCTGGAGCAGCATGCCGATCAGGCCCATGTCGTGGTAGTGCGGCAGCCAGCCGACCCCGACGCCCTCCTCGGGAGAGCCGATCGCCCGCCAGATCTCGTTCTCGTTGTGGAGCAGGTTGGCGTGGGTGAGCATGACGCCGCGCGGCTCGCTGGTGGAGCCGGAGGTGTACTGCATGTAGGCGAGGGTGTCCGGCCCGATCTCCGGCTCGGCCCACGCGCCGGGGTCCGGCAGGTCGAGCGTGTCGGTCGCCACGCACTCGACCGTGCCGTCGAGGCCGACCTCGCGCAGCCATCCGGCGAGCATGTCGCGGTTGGCCGCGTCGGTCAGGACCAGCCGTACGTCCGCGTCCTTGATGATCCCCTCGGCACGTTCCAGAGCACGGGGATCGGTCTGCGGGAGCGGCGAGGGCACCGCGACGGTCCGGGCGTACAGGCAGCCGAGGAACGCCGTCAGGAACTCCAGACCGGCCGGGTGGAGCAGCAGCGCCGTCTGGTCCTCCATCCGCCGCCCGGCCAGCCAGGCGGCCGTCGACCTGGCCCGGTCGTCGGCCTCGGCGAAGGTCAGGCGGCGCTCGGCGAGTTCACCCCTGCGGTCTTCCACGAAGGTGTAGGACAGTTTGTGCCCATGCCTCTCGGCCTGTGCGCGCACCCGTTGCACAAAGGACATGTGGTCATCTCCCGCGACGGCAAGACACCTCAACATAAGAGGATCGATCAGCCGGTCACAGCCCTGGACCGCACAACCCCTCGGCAGGTTTTACGCCGAAATTTAGTATTTTTCCCGTCCGCCACCACCCGGGATGGACAGCCCTGGATCTTGCGGTGTTAGCCTTACCTTGCTTAACATCTGAGCAACTGTTCAAGTGTTGAAGAATGGATCTTGCGATGGGACACGGACACGGGCACGGGCACGGCACGGGGCTCGGCGGGCACCACGGCGCCGGCCGCACCGCGCGGGCCGACCGCCGCTACCTCGCGGGGGCGCTCGCCCTGCTGGTGGTCTTCATGGTGGCGGAGGTCGTCATCGGGATCATCGCCAACTCCATCGCGCTGATCTCCGACGCGGGTCACATGCTCACCGACGCCGCCTCCATCGTGCTCGCGCTGATCGCGATGGGCATGGCGGCCCGTCCCGCCCGGGGCGCCTACACCTTCGGCTACAAGCGCGCCGAGATCCTCTCCGCCGCGATCAACGGCCTGACGTTCGTCCTCCTGGTGGTCTACTTCGTCTACGAGGGGATCCGCCGGCTCGTCGAGCCGCCCGAGGTGGAGGGCGTGCTCGTCTTCGGCACGGCGCTCGCCGGCATCGCCGTCAACGCGGCCGCCGCCTGGCTCATCGCGCGGGCCGACCGGAGCAGCCTCAACGTCGAGGGCGCCTTCCAGCACATCCTCAACGACATGTACGCCTTCATCGCCACCGCGATCGCCGGTGCGGTCGTCTGGCTCACCGGCTGGGGCCGGGCCGACGCGATCGCCGCGCTCGTCGTGGCCGCCCTGATGGCCAAGGCCGCCTACGGCCTGCTGCGCGACGCCGGGCGCATCCTGTTCGAGGCGGCGCCCGCCGGGCTGGACCCCCTGGAGATAGGCGCCGCGATCACCGGCCACCCCGAGGTCACCGCCGTCGAGGACCTGCACGTGTGGACCGTGACCAGCGGGTTCCCCGCGCTGTCCGCGCACGTGGTCGTCGAGCCCGGCGGCGACTGCCACCGCATCCGGCGGGAGGTGGCCGCGCTGCTGCACGAGCGCTTCCACATCGACCACACCACGCTCCAGGTCGACCACGTGTCCAGCGTGTCCAGCGCGTCCGGCGAACCCGGCTCGGCCTGCCGGATCACCGTCGCCTGACGGTTCCCCCTCCAGGCAGGCCCCGGAAATCGAGGTCATCCCTCCAGGCGCGCCTCGAAGGTCACGGTCACCCCTCCAGGCACGCCTCGAAGATCCTGGTCAGCCGCGCCACCACGGCCTCACGTGAGGACGGGCCGAGCGCCTCGGGGCCGAAGAGCTGGCGGAGCGTCCCCGACCCGGTGATGAGCGCGGTGGCGAGCGCGGCCCGCAGCTGGGCCTCCTCGCCGGGCAGCAGCGCGGCCAGCGGTCCCATGATCGCCGAGTTGACCCGGTCCCTGATGATGTCGTGGATCTCCGGGCTCGCCGACGACCGGCTGAGCGTCGCCATGACCGGGCTGGCCAGGTCCGAGCGGAGCCGGTCGGCGACGTACTCGGCCAGGCGCCGGGGCAGCTCCGCCACCGGCCCGTCCAGCACTCCGGGGAAGCGCCCCTGCATGGCGAGCACCTCGGCGAACAACTCCCGCTTGCTGCCGAAGTAACGGTTGATCAGCGCGATGTTGGCGCCCGCCTCGGCGGCGATCAGGCGCATCGTCACCTGGTCGTAGCCCAGCTCGGCGAACAGGCCTCGCGCGGCGTCGAGAATGCGCTGCCGGGTGCCCTCCCGGTCGCGGCGCCGTACCCCTTCCATCCGCCCGATCCTTCCAGATTTGACGAAGTAAACATGCGTCTACTAACTTGTATGCATCGTACATGTATTGGGGGATGGTCCATGGTGGCCGGACAGCAGCTGGAAGCGGGGACCCGGGCGAAGCCCGGAGCCGACGCCGGGGCGGTGCCGCACTTCACGCACAAGCAGGTCATGGAGATCATGGCCGGGCTCATGCTCGCCATGCTCACGTCGATGATCTCGACGTCCGTGGTGGGCACCGCGCTGCCGACGATCGTCGGTTCGCTCGGCGGACAGGAGCAGCTCGCGTGGGTGGCCAGCGCGACGCTGCTCACCATGACGGCGTCCACCCCGCTCTGGGGCAAGCTCTCCGACCTCTACGGCCGCAAGCTCATGTTCCAGACCTCGCTGGTGGTCTTCGTGCTCTCCTCGGTCGCGGCCGGGTTCGCCCAGGACATGGGCCAGCTCATCGCCGCGCGGGCCGTGCAGGGCATCGGCGCCGGCGGGCTCGCCGCGCTGCCGCAGATCATCCTCGGTGACGTCGTCGAGCCTCGCGAGCGCGGCCGGTACGGCGGTTACATGGGCGCGGTCTTCGGCGTCTCCACCGTGACCGGGCCGCTGCTCGGCGGCTTCATCGTCGACAACCTCTCCTGGCGCTGGACGTTCTGGATCTGCGTGCCGCTGGCCGTGGTCGCGTTCGCCGTCATCCAGAAGGTGCTCAAGCTGCCCTTCGTCCGCCGTGACGCCAAGGTCGACTGGTGGGGCGCCACCTTCATCACCGGCGGCACCACCGCCCTGATGCTGCTGCTGTCCCTGGGCGGCCAGGAGTTCGGCTGGAACTCCGCCTGGAGCTACGGCCTGGGCGCGCTCAGCCTGGTGATGTTCGGCCTGGCCGTCGTCGCCGAGCGCCGGGCCGCCGACCCCATCCTGCCGCCCCGCCTGTTCGGCAACGCCACCTTCGCACTGTCCAGCCTCGCCTCCCTGCTCGTCGGCGTCGCGATGTTCGGCGCGATGATGTTCCTCCCGCAGTACCTGCAGATCGTCAAGGGCATGAGCCCCTCCGGCTCCGGCCTGATGACCCTGCCCCTGGTCTTCGGCCTGCTCGTCTCCTCCATCGTGGTCGGCAGGCTCGTCAGCAGGACCGGCCGCTGGAAGGTCTACCCGGTCGTGGGCATGGTGCTGGTCGCGATCGGCCTGTACCTGCTCTCCGGGCTGCACGTCGACAGCTCGCTGGTCACGATCGGACTGGACATCGCGGTTCTCGGCATCGGCCTCGGCGCCGCCATGCAGATGCTCGTCCTGGCCGCGCAGAACGCCGCGGCCCGCACCGACCTGGCCGTCACCACGTCGGGCGTCACGTTCTTCCGCTCCCTGGGCGGCGCGGTCGGCGTGGCCGCCTTCGGCGCCATCCTCGGCAACCGGCTCAGCTCCGAGCTGGTCTCCCTGGCCAGGGCCGCCGACCTGCCGCTGACCGGTGGCGCGGCTCCCAGCCTCGGCTCCCCCGACGCCATCCGGCACCTTCCCGCCCCGGTGCTGGGGGTGATCCTGGAGGCCTTCACCCGGGCCATCCAGACCGTCTTCCTGGTCGGCGTCCCGATCGCGGTCCTGGGCGCGGCCGCCGCCCTGTTCCTGAAGGAGATCCCGCTGCGCTCCTCCCACGCCCCCCAGGCGGCCCCGGAGACCACGGAAACCCCGAAGACCCCGGAGACCGCCCCGGCCGGCTGACGCCGCCGGAGCACCTCATCCACCGGCCATCCTCCCGCCCGGGACCGGAATCGCCCCCGGTCCCGGGCACTTCCATCGTCGTCCGCACGCACCGGCCGGCCGCGGGCCGCACCCCATCGATCCCGGATGACGACCGGAACGTGCCCGAGCGGGAACCAATCCCGATATATGGACATCCAACGACATGTGATCGAAACGGCAGGCGCACCCCCGCACCACGTACGGACCACGATCGCGTTGCTGCACTCCGTGTTCCCCTACGGTCTGGCCGTCACGGCGATCATCCTCATCGCCGCCACCCAGACGCACACAGCCATGCAGGAAATCCCGGTGACGGTCAACGACGACGCCGTCCCCGCCGCGCTGCACCAGTTCGGCCCGTTCGTCTCCGGGCGGGTCCTGTCCGTCGCCCTCTTCTTCGGCCTGTCCGCCCTCGTCTTCGCGACCCTGGCCGTCAAGCTCCGGGCCGCGTGGAACAGGGTCCCCGACTCCCTCGGCGCCCGGCGGCGGTCCCCCCTGATCTCCCCGCTGACCGGCCTGTCCGGCCTGGCCTATCTGGCGGGCCTGGTGCTGACGTATCTGCGCGACCCCGTCAGGGACTACCGGGACCAGCCGGTCGCACTGGACGACGGCCTGACCGCGATGCCCTTCGACATGGGCGCCACCGCTCCCGGCTGGTACCTCCCCGCCCTCGCGGTGACGCTCCTGGCGGCGGCGGTCACCCAGGGCGTCGCCGTCGTCCTGGTGGTCCGGGATCCGATCACCGGAGACGTTCCCTGAGCGCCCGCCCGACGGTGCTCGGATCCGCCTGAGCGATCCCGCCGGGGGTGTCAGGTGGCGGCCATCAGCTTCTTGGCGTCGAGACCCTCGTCGCCCCTGTTCCACCGGCATCCGCAGAGGGTGTTCGACTGCAGGGCGTCGAGGACGCGGAGGGTCTCCTCGACGTTCCGCCCGACCGAGCCGGAGTTCACCATGACGAACTGGATCACCCCCGACGGGTCGACGATGAAGGTGGCGCGCTGGGCGACGCCGTCCTCACCCAGGATGCCGAGCTCGGCGGAGAGCTCGCGCTTGATGTCCGACAGCATCGGGAAGGGCAGGTCGCGCAGGTCGGGATGGTCCCTGCGCCAGGCGAAGTGGACGTACTCGGAGTCGACGGACGCGCCGAGGACCTGGGCGTCGCGGTCGGCGAACTCCCCGTTCAGGCGGGAGAACTCGGCGATCTCCGTCGGGCAGACGAACGTGTAGTCCTTCGGCCAGAAGAAGACCACGCGCCACTTGCCCTCGTAGGCCTTGTGGTCGATCGTCTCGAACGCGTTCTCCGGGTCAGGGGAGACACAGGCCGTGAGTTCGTACTCGGGGAAGTGATCGCCAACGGTGAGCAAGTCCGGGACTCCTTTACAGAGGACGCCACAGGGGACGTCTGCGGACGTCCGCAGGGGACGTCGTCGTCGTTCGTGGTCCGGCCCCCGGCGATCGGTGGGCCCACTCCCACCCCCGTCCGGCTCCGCGCGTTCCCGCGGCCGACCACCTGCACATCCGGGAGAGTGCCAGCCCGCGCCGGGCGAGGTGGCCCGCTTTGCCGGCTGCGGTCCGGGCCCTCGAAGAGAATTTGCCCCCCGCGACGCGGCCGGGGCCGGGACACGCGCTCCAGCACGGCCGGCCGCGCCGGGAAGATCGGGCGCCGGGGTGTACGGCGGGAAGCCTCGGGTAGTGAACAGTCCACCTACGGAGAGCTTATCTGCGGTCACCCAGGGTTGCCGGTCGCGCGGACGGGCCATCGCGGCGTCCCGGCCGGACGGCCGGGTGGGCCCGTTGGCGGCGCCGGTGTCCCGGCGGCTGCGATTTCACGGTGCCAGGAGACGGAGAACGCACAGTGCGGGAGTTCGACGCATCCGCCTACGGGCGCAACATCGCCGACGTCTACGACGCGACCGTGGAGGATCTTCCCACCGGGCCGGCGGTCGAGCGGCTGTACGAGCTCGCGGAGGGCGGCGCCGTCCTGGAGTTCGGCATCGGCACCGGCCGGCTCGCCCTGCCGCTGGCCGCGCGGGGACTGACGGTCGCGGGTATCGACGGATCGGCGGAGATGGTCGAGGTCCTGCGCGGCAAGCCCGGAGGCGACCTCATCCCGGTGGAGGTCGGCGACTTCACCGCCACCCGCGTGGAGGGCGAGTTCGCCCTGGTCGTGCTGGCCATCAACACGATCTTCGCGCTTCCCTCGCAGGACGCCCAGGTCGCCTGCTTCCGCAACGCCGCCGCCCATCTGCGGCCCGGTGGCCGGTTCGTGGTCGAGGCCTGGATACCCGACCTCGGCGCGTTCCGCGACAGGTCGTCGCTGCGGCTGCTCTCACTGACGGAGGACGTGGCTCTCGCCGAGGCCGCGCGGTTGTTCCCCGCCGACCAGATGATGCAGACGACCAAGATCCGGATGACCTCCGGCGGGGTGCGGCTGCTGCCCGCCAACCACCGCTACGCCTGGCCCGGTGAACTCGACCTGATGGCCCGCCTGGCGGGCATGGAGCGCGAGCACCGCTGGTCCGACTGGTCCGCCGCCGCGTTCACCGACGACAGCCGGGCCCACGTCTCGGTCTACCGCCGGTGACCTTCCCTCTCCGTTCCCCCCTCCACCCTCGCCTCCCGCCCGCTGCCGAACCTTCACTGGAGTCCGCGATGCAGTTGCCGCCGCCCCGTGGCCCGATCACCGCCCGCCTCTTCGAGGCGCTGGCACGCCCGCCGCACGCCTTCTCCCCTCCCCCGCCGTCCTTCGCCGGCCCGCCCCTGGACGACGAGGATCTCCAGCTCGCGCTCTTCACCTGCTACGAGCTGCACTACCACGGCTTCGCGCAGGTGGACGACGGCTGGGAGTGGAACCCGTCGCTGCTGGAGCTGCGGGCCCTGCTGGAGCGGCGCTTCGAACACGGCCTCGCCGCGGTCGTGCCGCGCCCGTCCGCCGTACCGCCCTCGCAGCTGCGCCGGGCCCTGAACGAGCTGGTGGCCGCCGAAGACGACGGGCCGCCGCTGGCCACTTTCATGCGGCAGCAGGCCGACATCGGCCAGTTCCGTGAGTTCGTCATCCACCGGTCGATCTACCACCTGAAGGAGGCCGACCCGCACACCTGGGCGATCCCCCGGCTGCAGGGCCGCGCCAAGGCCTCGCTGGTGGAGATCCAGGCCGACGAGTACGGCGGCGGCAGGCCGGAGCGGATGCACTCGGAGCTCTTCCGGGCGACCATGCGCGGGCTGGGCCTGGACGACTCCTACGGCGCCTACCTCGGCGAGGTGCCGGCGGTCACCCTGGCCATCGGCAACGCCATGTCGCTGTTCGGGCTGCACCGGCGGTACCGGGGCGCGGTCCTGGGGCACCTGGCGGCGTTCGAGATGACCTCCTCGCTGCCCAACGCCAAGTACAGCCAGGGACTGCGGCGGCTCGGCTGCGACGCCGCGGTCCGGCGCTTCTACGACGAGCACGTGCAGGCCGACGCCGTACACGAGCAGATCGCCCTGAACGACATGTGCGGCTCCTTCGCCGCTGCGCATCCGGCGCTGACCGGAGACATCCTCTACGGCGCCGCCTGCGCCCTCACCCTCGACCGGCTCTTCGCCTCGCACGTCATGGACCGCTGGCGGTCCGGGTCCACCTCGCTGCGCGAGACCGGCCTGGTGGCAGGCATGCCATGACGGATCTCCCCGCCATGCCGGACCTCGCGTACGTGCTGCCCCTGCGCTGGGAGGAGGACCGGGGACTGGAGGAGCTGACCGCCTATCTGCGGTGGCTGAGCCGGCATGTCCGGGTCACCGTCGTCGACGGCTCACCGGACCGGCTCTTCGACCGGCACGCCCGCCGCTGGCGGGGGCTCGTCACGCACCTGCGGCCCGACCCCGGGATCGAGGCGGCCAACGGCAAGGTCGCCGGAGTCGTCACCGGAGTGCGGGCGGCCACGGCGGAACACGTGGTCATCGCCGACGACGACGTGCGCTACGACGCGGCGGGGCTGGCGGCGGTCCGCGCCCTGCTGGAGGAGGCCGACCTGGTCAGACCCCAGAACTACTTCCACCCGCTGCCCTGGCACGCCCTGTGGGACACCGCCCGTACGCTGCTCAACCGCAGCCTGGGCGCGGACTACCCGGGGACGCTGGGAATCCGCCGTTCGGTCTTCATCGCGATGGGGGGATACGACGGGAACGTGTTGTTCGAGAATCTGGAGCTCATCCGCACCGTCCGAGCTCACGGCGGCCGCGAGCTGCGCCCCCTGGACCTGTACGTCCGCCGCCTGCCTCCGGACCCGGCGCGGTTCTGGTCGCAGCGGGTACGGCAGGCCTACGACGATCTGGCGCAACCCGCCCGGCTGGCCCTCTTCCTCACCGTCCTCCCCTGCCTGGCCGCCGGGCTCCTGCGCGGGCGCCAGCGGGCGGTCCTCTCCTGCGCGGGGCTGGTGGTGTGCCTGGCCGAGGCCGGTCGCCGCCGGGCCGGAGGCCGTACGGTCTTCCCCTCCACCGCCGTGCCGTTCGCCCCGGTCTGGGTGCTGGAGCGGGGGATCTGCAGCTGGGTGGCGCTCACCGCCCGGCTCACCCGCGGCGGGGTCCCCTACGCGGGCCGCAGGATCAAAGTGGCCGCGCACTCACTCCATCGGCTGAGAAGGCGCCGTCACAACGGCGGATCGGGCTCGCCGGACGCCTGGAACCCCGCCACCTTGTGGGACCCGTCGCAGAACGGCTTGGCCGACGACCGGCCGCAGCGGCACAGCGCGACCGTCACCCGGCCCGGATCGACCGCGCGGCCGTCCTGAGTCACCAGTGTGAACGGCCCCCGCAGCAGCAACGGACCGTTCTCACAGAGGGTCACGGTGGCCGGATCATCTGTTTTGTCCTGCATGTCGGCCTAGTGCCCCGGCCCTCCGGGGGGAAACGCCGGTGAGCCGGTGGCCCGGAGGACGGCGATCACCTCATCCGAGCTTCCGGAGCCTGGCCACGGCCTCGTCGATGACGGCGTCCTGTTTGCAGAAGGCGAAGCGCACGAAGTGCCGGCCGCGCTCGGGGTGGGCGTAGAAGGCCTGGGTGGGGATCGCGACGACCCCCGCCAGGGCGGGCAGCTCGCGGGTGAGGGCCAGGCCGTCGCTGAAGCCGAGGGGGCGGATGTCGGCCTGGACGAAGTAGGTCCCGGCGGGCCGGTAGACGTCGAACCCGGCGGCGGACAGGCCGGCCATGAGACGGTCGCGCTTGGCCTGCAGCTCGTCGCGCAGGGAGGCGACCCAGCCGAGCTCGTGGCGGAGGCCGTAGGCCACGGCGAGCTGCCAGGGGGCCGAGGCGGTGAAGGTGAGGAACTGCTTGACGGTCTGCACCGCGCGGACGAACGGCTCCGGGGCGCAGATCCAGCCCGTCTTCCAGCCGGTCACCGAGAAGGTCTTGCCCGCCGAGGAGATCATCACCGTGCGTTCGCGCATGCCGGGCAGGGTGGCCAGCGGGACGTGCGGGGCGCCGTCGAAGGTCAGGTGCTCGTAGACCTCGTCGGTGACGGCGGTCAGGTCGTGCTCGGCGCACAGCCCGGCGATCGTCTCCAGTTCCTCGCGGGTGAACACGGTCCCGGTGGGATTGTGCGGTGAGTTGACCAGGATGGCACGGGTACGGGGGCCCACGGCGGCGCGCAGTTCGGCGGGGTCGAAGGTGAAGCGGCCCCCGGCAGGGCGGAGGGTGACCGGGCGGAGCACGGCCCCGGCCAGGGCGACGGAGGCGGCGTAGGAGTCGTAGTAGGGCTCGAAGGCGATCACCTCGTCACCCGGCTCGCAGAGCGCCAGGACCGAGGCGGCGACGGCCTCGGTGGCGCCGACGGTGACGAGGATCTCGCCGTCGGGGTCGTAGTGCAGGCCGTAGTGCTCCCTGCGGTGCTCGGAGACGGCCTGGCGCAGATCGGGGACGCCGGGGCCGGGAGGGTACTGGTTGGCGCCGCCGCGGATCGCCTCGACCGCCCGCTCCAGCAGCGCCGGGGGGCCGTCGGTGTCGGGGAAGCCCTGCCCCAGGTTGATCGAGCCCGTCCGCAGGGCGAGAGCCGACATCTCAGCGAAGATCGTCGTGCCGAACGCGCGCATCCGCGCCACCAGGGGATCGCTCACCCCCCCAGGGTAGTCGGCACGCCGTCGCCGATCACATCCGTGATCTCCCCGGCGGTCTCCGGCCGTCGGGCCCGCCCACCCGTGACTGCTACGGTTTCCCCGCGAGAAAGGGGGCTCGGTGGTACTGGTGATCCACGGTGCGTGGGCCGACGACAGGCTGGCGCTGTGGGCGGAGGAGCCGCCCGGTCCCGTCGCCGGCGCCTCCCGCGCGAAGGTCCGCCCGCACCCGTTCGCGGCTCCGGCCGCGGACGTCGCCGCGGGCCTGCCGCTCTGGGGGCGGGACGGGGCCGCCGCGGCGGGCGGGGCCGTCCCGGGTGAGCTGGTCCTGCTCCTGCCGGGGTCGGCGCGGAGTCCGCTGCCCTCGCCCGAGTCGGGGGCGGAGGCCGTCGCGCGGCAGCCGAGAATCGGTTCCTGGCGGGTGCCGGCCCTGATGGTGGAGCCCGGCGCGGCGCTCGGCCTGCTCGGCTCCGTCGGCGAGACGGCCGGGCTCCCCGCCGCGGCGTACGAGCCCGACGAACTCCCCGACGAACTCCCCGGCGAGCAGGCCCCGGTCGCCGGGGCCTCGCTGCGCTATCTCGCCGTCGTCGCGCAGTACGCCCGGGACCTCGTCCGCCGCGGCCGGGTGCTGCCCCAGCTCGTCCCCGAGGACGGGGAGTACGCCGCGCGGTGGCGCCCGGTGCTGACCGGTCCCGACGCGGCCCGGTTCCGGGAGCTGGCCGCCGCGATGCCCCCGGTCTGCCGGGCCGTCGCCGGGGAACGGCCCTCGACCCACGTGCTGATCGAGGTCCTGGCCGGGCTGGCCGACGCGGCGGTGCGGCGGGCGCTCCCCGACCGGCTCCTCGGCGGGCACCGGCCGGGGCGCCGCAGCCCGCTGGCGGACCGGTGGACGGTGGCCCTCACCGGTGACGAGGCCGTTCTTCCCGGGGTGTCGCGGGCCCAGGCGGACGAGCTCGCCCGGCCGCTCCAGGAGTGGTTCCGGTCGGCGCACCAGCTCGACAGCTCGGTCCGGGTCTGCTTCCGGCTGGTCGAGCCGGCCGAGTTCACGGCGCCCACTGAGCCCGCTGAGCCCGCTGAGCCCATGGCGCCCGCTGGGGCTGCGGAGGAGCCCGCTGGGGCTGCGCAGCCCGCGGCGCAGGGGTCCGGGCTCCCGGCCGGCGGCGATCTCGCCGCGGAGTACGGAGACCGCCCGGCCTCCCCCGGCAACGGCTGGCGGGTGGAGTTCGCCGTCCAGTCGGCCGAGGATCCGAGCCTGTACCTGCCCGCGCGCCTCGTCTGGGCGGGTGAGGGCGCCCCCGGTCTGCCCGCCCGCCCGGAGGAGGCGCTGCTGGCGGGGCTCGGCCGGGCCGCCCGGCTCTATCCCCGGCTGGATGAGGCGCTGCGCGACCCCCGGCCGTCGGAGTTGCTCCTCGACACGACGGAGGCGTTCTGGTTCCTCCGGCAGGTCGCCTCGCTTCTGCAGTCGGCGGGCTTCGGCGTGCAGCTGCCCGCCTGGGCGGGCCGGACCCGGCTGGGGCTCAAGCTCACCGCGAGCTCGCGGGAGACCGGCCCGGGAGCCGCCGCCGGCCCGGGGTTCGGCCTGCACAGCCTGGTGGACTTCCGGATGGACCTGGCGATCGGCGACGAGACGATCAGCGAGGAGGAGCTGGAGGAGCTGGTCCGGCTCAAAGTGCCTCTGGTCCGGGTGCGGGGCCGCTGGGTCGAGCTGGACCAGCGGCAGCTCCGCGCGGCGCTGGAGGCCGTCGAACGGCGCCGGTCGGGTGAGATGACGGTCCGCGACGTCATCCGGGAGGTCGTCCACGGCGGTGACGCTGAGCTGCCCCTGGTCGGGGTGGAGGCCGACGGCCTCCTCGGCGACCTGCTCTCCGGCGAGGCCGACCGCCGGCTGGAGCCGGTCGCCACCCCGGCGTCGTTCCACGGCGTGCTCCGGCCGTACCAGGAGCGCGGGCTGTCCTGGCTCGCCTTCATGGCGGGACTCGGGCTGGGCGGGATCCTCGCCGACGACATGGGCCTGGGCAAGACCGCGCAGACGCTGTCGTTGCTCCTGAACGAGCGCGAGGCGGGTGCGGAGCCGGGGCCGACGCTGCTGGTGTGCCCGATGTCGCTGCTCGGCAACTGGCAGAAGGAGGCGGCCCGGTTCGCCCCCTCGCTGGAGGTCTACGTGCACCACGGCGCCACCCGCCTCCGGGGCGAGGAGTTGGACCGGCGCGTGGAGCAAGCCGACCTCGTCCTGACCACGTACGGCACCGCGCTGCGGGACCAGGCCGTCCTGGCGGGTCTCGCCTGGGCCCGGGTGGTCTGCGACGAGGCTCAGGCGATCAAGAACAGCGCCGCCCGGCAGGCGCAGGCCGTACGGTCCCTCCCGGCGGGCAGCAGGCTCGCGCTGACCGGCACGCCGGTGGAGAACCACCTGGCGGAGCTCTGGTCGATCATGGAGTTCTGCAACCCGGGCCTGCTCGGCCCGGTGAAGGCGTTCCGCGAGCGCTACCAGGAGCCGATCGAGCGGCACGGCGACGAGGAGGCGGCGGCCGCGCTCCGGCGGGTCACCGGGCCGTTCGTGCTCCGCCGGCTGAAGACCGACAAGACGATCATCTCCGACCTGCCGGACAAGCTGGAGATGAAGGTCTGGTGCAACCTCACACCCGAGCAGGCCACGCTCTACCAGGCCGTGGTGGAGGACATGATGGGCCGGATCGAGGAGAGCGAGGGCATCGAGCGGCGCGGCAACGTGCTGGCGGCCATGACGAAGCTCAAGCAGGTCTGCAACCATCCCGCGCACCTGCTCAAGGACGGGTCACGGCTGGAGGGCCGGTCGGGGAAGCTCGCCCGGCTGGAGGAACTGGCCGAGGAGATCGTCAGCGAGGGCGACAAGGCGCTGGTGTTCACCCAGTACACCGAGTTCGGCTCGCTGCTCCAGCCGTACCTGGCGGCGCACCTGGACCGGCCGGTGCTCTGGCTGCACGGCGGGCTGCCGAGGAAGCGGCGGGAGGAGCTGGTGGAGCGGTTCCAGCGGGACGACGAGCCGATGTTGTTCCTGCTGTCGCTGAAGGCCGCGGGCACCGGGCTCAACCTGACCGCCGCCTCCCACGTGGTCCACGTGGACCGCTGGTGGAACCCGGCGGTGGAGGACCAGGCGACCGATCGGGCGTTCCGGATCGGCCAGACCAGGAACGTGCAGGTACGGAAGTTCGTCTGCGTCGGCACCCTGGAGGAGCGGATCGACGAGATGATCGAGCGCAAGAAGGCGCTGGCCCAGAGCGTGGTCGGGCCGGGCGAGGACTGGATCACCGATCTCTCCGTCGACCAGCTGCGTGAGCTGTTCCGGCTCGGGCCGGAGGCGGTCTCATGAGTCTCACCGGTCTCACCGGTCTCATCGGTTTCACGGGGAAGCGGGCGGCGGGCCCGGTGGAGGAGGCGTCGTGAGCGGACGGGGCTGGTTCGAGCCGTCCCGGCCGGTCCGGGTCGAGGGCGGCATCCGCGTCCGGAGCAGGCGGGGTTCGATCGGCGAGCGGTGGTGGTCGCGCCGGTTCGTCGACGTCCTGGAGCGCGTCTGCGATCCGGGCAGGCTCAGCCGTGGACGCTCGTACGCCCGCTCGGGCCAGGTCCTGGAGCTGGAGGTCGGGCCGGGGCTGGTGACGGCGCGGGTCCAGGGGTCGCGGCGCGCGCCGTACCGGGTGGAGATCGGCGTCGAGGCCTACGGCGAGGAAGAGTGGCGCGGGCTCGCCGGGGCGCTGGCCGCCCAGGCGCTCTACCGGGCGAAGCTGCTCGCCGGGGAGATGCCGCCGGAGATCGAGGGCGTCTTCGAGGAGCGCGGCCTGCCGCTCTTCCCCGGCGAGGGCGACCTGGAGATGGACTGCTCCTGTCCCGACCGGGGCTTTCCCTGCAAGCACCTGTCGGCCGTGCTGTACGTCCTGGCCGAGGCGTTCGACGACGACCCGTTCCTGGTGCTGGCCTGGCGGGGCATGGGCAGGGACACGCTGCTCGCCGCCCTCCGCGAGGAGGGCGGCGCCGCGGGCGGCGTGTCCCGGCCGGGGCCGCTCGATGTGGCCGACGTACCGTTCGCCGAGCGGATGGCGGACTTCTACCAGCCGGGCGTCTCCCCGGCGCGGTTGCGTGACCGGGCGGACGGGACCGACGCCCCTCCCGATCTGCTGCTGCGCCTGCTGGATCCGCCGCCGATCAAGGCCCGGCACATCCCGCTGCTGGATCTGCTCAGGCCCGCCTACCGGGCGCTGGCCGAGCGGGAGACCGCCGACGGCGACGACTGAGCGGCGATGACGTCGCGGTACCAGCGGTAGCTGGCCTTGGGCGTGCGGGCCTGGGTGGCGTAGTCGACGTGCACGAGACCGAAGCGGGCGGCATAGCCCCGGGCCCACTCGAAGTTGTCCAGCAGCGACCAGCAGAAGTAGCCGCGGACGTCCACGCCGGCGGCGACGGCCTCGCGCGTGGCGGCCACGTGCTGCTCCAGGTAGGAGATGCGGCCGGTGTCGTCGAGTTCCCCGCCGCCGCCGTACCCGTTCTCGGTGATGAAGATCGGGGGCAGTCCGGGGAAACGGCCGGCCAGGCCGGTCAGGGTGTCGTAGAGGCCGCGCGGTTCGACGCGCCAGCCGAGGCCGCTGACCGGCGGCCCGTCCGGGGCGACCGTGCGCACGCCGATGTCGTAGGCGGAGCGCAGGGCCGGGTCGGGCTGGCCGTACGGCGCCGCGGCGGCGTGGATCGGGTAGTAGTAGTTCACCCCGAGGAAGTCCAGCGGCGCCGAGATGATCTCCAGGTCGCCCTCCCGGCGGAAGGAGAAGTCGCTGATCTCCCCGTAGACCTCGGCCGTGTCGGCCGGGTAGGCGGCGCCGAGCAGCGGCTCGGTGAACTGCCGGTTGACCATCAGATCCATCCGCCGGGCGGCGGCGGCGTCCTCGGCGGACGGGCTCGCGGGCACCGCCGGGGACATGTTGAGGGTGACGCCGATCCGCTCGCCCTCGCGGGTGCGTTCCCGCAGGCGGGCGGTCGCCAGGCCGTGGCCGACGAGCAGGTGGTGGGCCGCGGCGAGGGCGCCGTGCCCCTCCCGGGCGCCGGGCGCGTGGCGGCCTTCGGCGTATCCGGTGATCGAGGAGCAGTAGGGCTCGTTCAGCGTGATCCAGTACGGCACGCCGTCGAGGGCCTCGTGCACGGTCGCGGCGTAGTCGGCGAAGTACTCGGCGGTGTCGCGGACCCGCCAGCCGCCGCGCTCCTCCAGAGCCTGGGGCAGGTCCCAGTGGTAGAGGGTGAGGAAGGGGGTGACGCCCCGGGCGTTGAGCCCCTCGACCAGGCGCCGGTAGAAGTCGAGGCCGCGCTGGTTGACGCGGCCGGTCCCCTCGGGGAACACGCGCGGCCAGGCCACCGAGAACCGGTAGGCCCCGGCGCCGAGACCGGCCAGCAGCGCCATGTCCTCCGGCCAGCGGCGGTAGTGGTCGCAGGCGTGCTCACCGGTCTCCCCGGCCGCCACCGCCCCGGGGATCCGGCAGAAGGCGTCCCAGATCGACGGCCCCCGGCCGTCGGCGGTCACGGCACCCTCGATCTGGTAGGCCGAGGTGGCCACGCCCCACACGAATCCTTGTGGGAGCGCTCCCACCGCGTCGGGACGTTCCCCGGTCGCCGTCATCTTCGATCACTCCAGTACATGGTGGCCGCACCGCCGGGACGCCCCGGCCGGGGCTCCGCTCGATCGCGGCCGACGCTACCGGCGTGTCATCCGGTACGGCAAGACGTGTCATCCGGTACGGCAAGACGATGTCCCGCATGACGAGACACGGGCGGGGCGCCGTGCAGACCGAGGCTGCGGCGGACGGACCGGGGCGCTACGTTGAACCCGTGATCGGATTCCGGATCGGCACGTCCGCGCGGCCTGCGGGGCAGGTGACCAGGTGACGCGCAGGCTGCACGAGCTGGACGCCCTCCGGGGTTTCGCGATCTGCGGGATCATGCTGGTCAACACCTGGCAGCACACGGTCGGGCACCTGGCCGAGTCGGGCGACCCGCGGTCCGTGGAGCGGGGGCCGGTCGACTGGGTGGTGGAGAACCTGTTCCAGGGCCGCTTCTACCCGATCTTCTCGTTCCTCTTCGGCGTGAGCTTCGTGCTGTTCCTGCGCTCGGCGGCCGAGCGCACGGACCGTCCCCGCCTGGCGTTGCTGCGCAGGCTGGCGGTGCTGGCCTGCTTCGGCGCGGTCCACTGGAGCGTGAACCCGGGCGAGGTGCTCCTGCCGTACGCCGTCTTCGGCGCGCTGGTGCTGCTGCCCGCCTCGTTCCTGCCGCGCGCGGCCGTACTGGTGCTCGGAGCCGTCACGACGGCGTGGGCGGTCTACGCCAACGGCGGGCACGTCGTCGACGGCGCGGTCTTCGGCGGCCTCCTCGGTGAGCGCGTGTTCGTGGTGGTCCTGATCCCCGCGATGTTCCTGCTCGGCATGGCCCTGATGGAGTACCGCCCGGGTCCGCGCCTGCTGCCGCCCGCCTTCCTGAGCGGCACGGTGCTGGCCGCGGGGCTCGTCGTGGTGTGGAACGCCTCGCGCGACGACCCGGACCTGTCCTACCCGGGCCTGTTCGTCGCCGCCCCGCTGGCGTGCGCGGCCGCCTACTGCACCGGGCTGCTGCTCCTGCTGCGCACCCGGCTGCGCGGCCCGCTGGAGGCGGTGCTCAACCCGCTCGGCCGGATGGCGCTGACGAACTATCTGGCCAGCACACCGATCATCCTCCTGTCCCTGCCGCTGCTGACCGCCGACCCGACCCGGCTCAGCGTGGCCGGGCTCGCCCTCGCCGTGCTGATCGCGCAGGTGGTGTTCAGCCGGTGGTGGCTGGCCAGGTTCCGGTACGGTCCGCTGGAATGGCTGTGGCGGTGTCTGACGTGGATGGAACGAGTTCCGAATCGCCGGATAAAGTCGCAGACGTGACTCGCATCGCCCTGTGCCAGATCCCGGTCTCCGAGGATCCCGGCGTCAACCTCCGCCAGGTCCGGACCTCCCTCGCGCGGGCCGCCGAGGACGGCGCCGAGTTGGCGATCCTCCCCGAGGCCACCCTCACCCGGTACGGCAAGCGCATCCTCGACCTGGCCGAGCCGCTGGACGGGCCGTTCGTCACCGGCCTGGCCGAGGCCGCCCGGGAGCACGGCGTGTCCGTCGTCGCCGGGGTGTTCGAGCCCGCGACCGGCCCCGGCGCAGCCCAGGCGGGCGACACCGGCGCGGCCCGGGCGGGCGGCACCGGCGCGGCCCGGGTGTACAACACCGCGGTGGCCCTCGGCCCCGACGGGGGGATCAGGGCTGCCTACCGGAAGATCCACCTGTTCGACTCCTTCGGGGCGCGCGAGTCCGCGCTGGTCGTCCCCGGGGACGAGCCGGTCGTCACCGAGCTGGCCGGGCTCCGGGTCGGGCTGGTGACCTGCTACGACATCCGCTTCCCCGAGCTGACCCGGGCCCTGGTGGACCGCGGCGCCGACCTGTTCGCGGTGATCGCCGCGTGGGGGTCGGGGCCGATGAAGGAGGAGCACTGGGCGACCCTGGTGCGGGCCCGCGCGGTCGAGAACACGACCTGGGTGGCGGCCGTGGGCCAGGCGCCGAACCCGGACGCCGGGGACGGCTTCGGGATCGGCCGCAGCATGCTGGTCGACCCCATGGGCGTGGTCCGCGCCGACCTCGGCCCGGCACCGGCCGTGCAGACCTGCGTCCTCGACCCGCAGATCACGATTGTCACCCGTAATGCCCTGCCCTGCCTGGAACACCGACGGCTCTGAGTCAACAGATCGTAAAATGCGACATGTGAGTGAACCACCTGGACGTAGAACGCAGATGCAGAAGGTCATCCCCCCTCGACTGCTTCTGCCCTACATGTCCGGCAAACGGACCGTGATCTCGGGATACGTCTACAGGGTTCAGGACTGCGTCAGACTGACCACTCCCGCGCTCCTCTTCATGGGCCTCGACCTGGGGTTCGAAGGATCCGAGCTGACCGTCACGGTGCCTGAGATCTATCTCATGCGGTGGTTCGCCCGGGATGTGGACACCTACGTCGTCCCCTACGGCCCGCACATGGGCGGCGATTGGAACGATTCGCCGCCGTTCGCCGGGAACGGCTTCACCACCTCGCGCGAGCACGTCGTGCCGCAGTTCCACACCATGCCGATGCCGATCCCCCCGGGAGCCGAGATCATTCACGTGACCGCCGACGCCGGAGAGCGTCTCTTCGGCGTCTACGACGGCCTCACCTGGCGGCCCGCCCCATGAGTGAGGAAATCGAGCCGGTGGTGTCGGGGTTCGTCGCCCGGTACCGGGAGCGGACCTACGCCGCGGCGCTGGGGCCGGGCTCCAGCGAGGTCGTGCTGTTCAGCGAGGAGGCCCAGGAGGGCTTCGAGCCGGTCTCCGGATACTGGCGGGCCGTGGTCGGCCGCGCGTCCCTCGACTGGCTGGTGCTGGTCCGCACCGTCGGCGCGTTCGGCGGCGAGCCGTGCCTGGTGCTCGACGTCTCGGAGGAGAACGGCGAGGAGGGCCTGCACATCGCCTACACCGGGCACAGCGGGATGAAGGCCGAGGCGCTGGGCTACTGGATGGTGGACCACGGCGCCTACGAGGTGGTCGTCCCGCGCGAGGAGGTCGTCTCCCTGCGGATCGAGCGCATCCCCGTCCCGCTCTCCCCCTCCCGGACCGAGCCCTGACCCCTTCCGCTCCGGCCTCCGGCCCTGCACGCGCGCCCGCGGTCCCTCTCCGCCCGCCCGTCGGCTTTCCGAGGTCCTGTCAACCGCGGGCGCGTCCAGGTGTCTCGCTGATGTGATCGATCTTCCCACCGTGGCACCTCCCTCGTTCGCCGAGCTGTTCGCCGCGCACCATCAGTCGATGGTGCGCCTGGCCGGACTCCTCGGCGCCGACGATCCGGAGGACATCGCCCAGGAGGCGTTCGCCCGCCTCCACGCGCGCTGGTCCCGGCTACGGGACGACGGCGCGGCCGTCGCCTACGTCCGTTCCATCGTGTGCAACCTGACCCGCAACCGGCTGCGCCATCTACGCCTGGTACGGCTCCGCCCGCCGGAGCCTCCCGCGCCCGCGCGCGGCGGCGAGCACGCGGTGCTCGTCGCCGAGGAGCACCGGGAGCTCCTGGCCGCCGTCGACCGCCTGCCCCGCCGCCAGCGCGAGGCCCTGGTGCTGCGCTACTGGCTGGATCTGTCCGAGCGGGAGATCGCCGAGACGATGGGCGTCTCCCCCGGCTCCGTCAAGACACATACGAGCCGCGGCCTGTCGGCCCTCGGCCGGGCCCTGAAGGAGGACTCGTGAACGAGCTCGAAGACCGCCTGCGTGCCGCGCTCGAGGCCCGTGCCCAGACCTTCACCGCCGCCTCGGGGGCCTGGCTCGGCGTCCGGGAACGGCGCCGGGGCGCCCGTCTGCGGCGCGTGGCGCTGCTGGCGGTCCCGGCCGTGGCCGCGAGTCTGGCGCTGGTCCTCGGCACCGGCCTCGTCGGGGGCGGCGACGGTGACGGTGACGGGACCACGGTCGCCACCTTCGCCGAAGGTGCCGGCCCGCTCCTGGAACAGGCGCTGCGACGGGACCCGCCGGCCGGAGAGGTGCTGACGGTACCCGGCGGCACCGGCCTGTCCCACGTGTGGTTCAGCGCCGCGCCCGGCGGGCGGGGCTCACGGCTCTGCGCCCTGCCCGCCGGGCGCGGGCAGGGCCGGGCCCACTGGTGCAACGTGCTCGCCCCCCTCGGCCCGGAGAGGTTCGCCGCGCTGGTCGGGGGGACCGGCGGTGGTTTCTCCAGCGGCGCCGATCTGACCCTCTACGGTGTGGCCGCGGACGCGGTCACCGCGGTCACCGCGGTCACCGAGGACGGCCGGAGCTTGCCCGGCGCGGTCCTGCGGCGGGAGGGCGTCCAGGCGCCCGTGTGGGTCGTGCGTTATCCCGGGGCGGTGAAGATCGCCGCTTTCGCCTTCGCCGACGAGCGGGGGCGGACGCTCCAGCGGCTGGAACGGCCTCCCGGCCGGGCCTGTCACGATGACCCCGCCCCGCGGGGCTCCGGCCTCCCGCTGGTGGACGACGTCACCGTGCACCTCACCGGGAGCGGCTGCGTGGCCGTCCGCAGAGGCGACGCCACGGTGGGGATGGCGGACACGCACCCGCACCTCACTCTCGGAGCCGACCTGCGACAGCTCGCGAAGGAGATCAGGGCCCCCGTCAGGGTCTGGGGCGGCGCCGGTCAGGCGGTGCCCGGCCTGTGGTACGGCTACACCGACGAGGAGACTGCCCGGGTGGAGCTGCGGATCGGGGGGGAGCGGGTCTCGGTCTCCACGGCCGGCGGATTCCCCGGCCAGGGCGTGCGCGTGTTCGGCGGACGGCTCCCCCGCGGCGCCGAGCCGTTCCGGGACGGCGCCGTGTACGTCGGCTTCGGCGCGGACGGCGCAGAGCTGTGGCGGTACAGGGTCAGGGCGGACTCCGCCGGGAAGAGCGGGAAGGACGGGTGACCGGCGGGACGCGCCGGCCCGGCCGGCCCCGGGCCGTCCTGCTCGCGCAGGCGGGCCGGCCCTCCGGTCAGCGGCCGAGATTGCGGTAGCGGGAGAGCCGGGCGGCGAGGCGGCCGGCGGGGGTCTGCCCCAGCAGCCCGATGATCTCGTACTCCAGCGCGGCGGCGACCCGGCGGCAGAACGCCTCCGGCTCGTAGGCGGCGTCGGGGAACTCGGGGACGATCCGGTCCACGACGCCGTTCCGCTTCAGGTCGGTGGACTTCACGCCCTGGGCCGCGGCGATCTCCGGGGCGAAGTCCACGCTCCGGTAGAGGATCGCCGAGGCGCCCTCGGGCGGCAGCGGGGAGAGCCAGCCGTGCTGGGCGGCCAGCACCCGGTCGGCAGGGAGCAGCGCGAGGGCCGCGCCGCCGGCGCCCTCGCCGAGCAGCAGGCAGACGGTGGGGGCGTCGAGCACGACCAGGTCGGCCAGGCAGCGGGCGATCTCGGCGGCGAGGCCGCCCTCCTCGGCCGCCTTGGAGAGCGCGGCCCCGGCGGTGTCGATCACGGTGACCAGCGGCAGGCCGAGCTCGGAGGCCAGGCGCATGCCGCGGCGGGCGACCCGGAGCCCGGCCGGGCCGAGCGGGGCCTCGGCCCGCTGGCGGCGCCGGTCCTGGCCGAGCACGATCGCGGGAGCCGTGCCGAAGCGGGCCAGGGCCAGCAGCAGACCGGGGTCGTTCTCGCCCTCGCCGGTGCCGTTGAGCGGGGTGACGTCGGCCGCGCCGAGCTTGAGCAGCGCCCGCACGCCGGGCCGGTCGTCGCGGCGGGAGCGGGTGATGGCGTCCCAGGCGTCGACCCGCTGGACCCCGTCGAGCTCCGCGGGCTCGGGCCCGCGCCGCAGGCCGTCACGGGGGGCGCAGAGCACGGCCAGCGCCCTGATCGCGATCTTGCGGGCGTCCTCCGCGGAGACGACGGCGTCGACCAGGCCGTTCGCGAAGAGGTTCTCGGCCACCTGCACGCCCTCGGGGAAGGGGTAGCCGTGCAGCGACTCGAAGACCCTCGGCCCGAGGAAGCCGATCAGCGCGCCCGGCTCGGCGGCGGTGACGTGGCCGAGTGAGCCCCAGGAGGCCAGGACCCCGCCGGTGGTGGGGTGACGCAGGTAGACGACGTACGGCAGGCCGGCGGCGCGGTGCGCGGCGACCGCGGAGGTGATCTTCACCATCTGGGTGAAGGCCAGCGCGCCCTCCTGCATGCGGGTGCCGCCGGAGGCGGGCGCGGCCAGCAGCGGGAGCCGTTCGGCGGTGGCGCGCTCGATCGCGGCGGTGAGCCGCTCGGCGGCGGCCACCCCGATGGATCCGGCGAGGAACGAGAACTCGCAGGCGACGACCGCGACCCGGCGCCCGGCGAGCAGGCCCTCACCGGAGATCACCGATTCGTCGTAGCCGCTCTTGGCCCGGGCGGCGGCCAGTTCCTCGGCGTAGTCGGAACCCGGCTCGGCGGGGTCGGCGGGCGGCCGGTCCCACGACTGCCAGCTCCCGGGATCGAGGACCGCGCCGATCAGCGTCCGCGCGTCCGGCCGGTTCACCGCGGCGCTCCGGGTTCGGCGCTCATCCCTCACGCTCCGCGAGCCAGGCGAGCACCTCGTCGTTGTGCTGGCCCAGGGCGGGTGGGGCGGTGTGCCGGCGGGGCGCTTCGCCGTCGAAGCGCAGCGGCGGCCCGGGCAGCTCGATCGGGCCGAGCACGGGGTGGTCGACCTCGACCAGCAGTCCCTGGGAGCGGGTCTGCTCCCAGGCGTAGACCTCGTCGATGGAGCGGATCGCCCCGGCGGGCACGCCCAGCTCGCCGAGCGCGGCCAGCCAGTGCGCGCGGTCGTGTTCGGCGAGTGCCCGCTCCATGTCGGCGATCAGCTCACCCCGGTGCACGAATCTCTCTCTATTTGTCGCATATTTCGGTATATCGGGGTCTATGTCGAGGAGGGCGGCCACCTTCCGCCACTGCCCCTCGTTGGCCACCGCGATCTGGATCATGCCGTCGGCGCAGCGGAACGCGCCGTAGGGGGCGATCGAGGCGTGGTGGTTGCCGGCCGCCGCGGGCACCTGGCCGCCGACCGTCCAGGCGGTGCCGTGGTAGGAGTGCACGCCGGTCACCGCGGCCAGCAGCGAGGTCCGCACCACCTTCCCCCGGCCGGTGCGCTCGCGCTCGTAGAGGGCCGCGGCCACGCCGTACGCACCGTGGATGCCCGCGAGCAGGTCGGCGATCGAGGCGCCCACCCGGTACGGCTCCGCGGGCGAGGGACCGGTCAGGCTCATCAACCCCGCCTCGCCCTGGGCGATCTGGTCGTAGCCGGGCCTGCCGCCCTCCGGCCCGTCGTGCCCGAACCCGGTGATCGACAACACGACCAGGCGGGGGTTGAGCTCGTGCAGCCGCTCCACGGTGAACCCGAGCCGGTCCAGGACCCCGGTCCTGAAGTTCTCGATCAGCACGTCGCTCTGCCGTACCAGACGCTCGATCAGCGCCTTCCCCTCGGCCGACTTGAGGTCCACCGTGATCGAGAGCTTGTTGCGGTTCGCGGCCAGGAAGTAGGTGGAGATGTCGTGGCCGGGACCGGCGAAGGGCGGGCCCCAGCCCCGCGACTCGTCGCCCCCGCCGGGATGCTCCACCTTGATCACCCGTGCGCCCAGGTCACCGAGCATCTGCGCGGCATGGGGCCCGGCCAGCGCGCGGGACAGGTCGAGGACGACGATGTCGCCAAAGGCTCCCTGCAAGATCAGACCTCCGGGTGAGAGTGGCCGATCCTAGCCGACGCGGGCGGGGAAGGGCACGGGGGGTGGCATGGCAAGCGTGCCAAATCCCCGCCCGGAACGATACCCGCAGGTAACCCCGATCTCCCGCCGAGCGTCCCGCGGTCCGGAGCCGGAGCCGGGGCCGGAGCCGGGGCCGGGACTGGGACCGGGACCGGGATGTCATCCTGGGGACGTGGCAGAAGAGACGATCTCCTTCCCGGACCTGGCCGCGCGGGTCCGGGCCCTGCCGCCGTCGTGCGGGCCGGTGCGGGTCGTCGCGGTGGACGGGCCCGGCGGGTCGGGGAAGACGACCTTCGCCGGGCGGCTCGCCCGCGCCCTCGACTGCCAGGTGGTGCACGGCGACGACTTCCCGGTGCCGTGGGACGAGCCGCTGGGGACGTGGTTCGCGCAGGTGGAGGAGCAGGTGCTCGGCCCGCTGTCCGCGGGCGAGCCGGGCGGCTACCGGCGCTACGACTGGGTGCGCGGGGTGTTCGCCGAGCGGGTGGAGGTCCCGGTGGCGCCGGTCCTGCTGCTGGAGGGGGTCAGTACGGCCCGGCGCACCGCCCCGGTCGCCTACGCCGTGTGGGTGGAGGCCCCCCGGGAGCTCCGGCTGGCCCGGGCCCTGGCCAGGGACGGCGCGGCGATGGAGCCGCAGTGGCGCACCTGGATGCGCGCCGAGGACGAGTGGTTCGCCGCCGACGGCACCCGGGCCCGGGCCGACCTCCTGGTGGACGCGGCCGCGGTCCCGGGCGCGTTCGTCGCGCTGGGCGAGGTCGGGTCCTGACCCTCACGGGCACCGGTCATCCCGCCGCGCCGCCGTGCAGCACCAGCGCCCAGGCCAGGCAGGCGAGGGCGGCCGTGGAGGACAGGGTGCGGACGACGTTCCAGCGCACCCACCGCGTCTCGAAGGCGGCGCGCACCGCCGCGGGGTCGGCGACGGCCGCCGGGTCACCGGCCGCGTCGATGGCGTTGTTGAGCGGCACGTTGACGGCGGCGGTGACGACGAAGGTCACGCCGTACAGCACGAACCCCGCCGCGATCCACGCCGGCGCGGACCGCTCTCCCCCGCCGAGCAGGTGGAGCACCCCGGCCAGGAGGGTCAGCAGCGGGGCCCCGCCGAAGCTCAGCGCGAACCAGCCGTTGAGGATCCTCCGGTTGATCCGCTGCATCACGCCGATGAAGGTGCGGTCGTCCGTCTCGGCCAGGCCGAGCATGACCGAGACGGAGAAGGCGTAGAACAAGCCCGCCGCGAGCCCCGTCGCCACCGTGGCCGCGACCAGCGTGACCGTCTGGAACAGCTCAAGCATCGTCTCCCCCGTCTCAGGACCTCTGCGGGCGCCGCCTTCTCCGGCTGTTCCCCGTACTCCGAGTCAAGCGCGCCCGAGCGGAAAGGGCCATGCGCGAGAGTCTCGGCCAGATCTTCACGCGTCCAGCCCGGTCCGGCCCGCCCCCGGTTCGCCGGCCGGGTCAGGGCACGGGGTCGGCGAGGCACGGAGCGTCGCCGCAGACGTCCACGACCACGCCGTGCCGCAGGAAGTAGGCCTTCTGCGTGCGGGCGTCGGGGTCGTGGCGCGGGTCCTCGTGGGAGTCGCGGCCGTACTCGGGGCCGAGCGGCGGGGTGTTGGTCGTGGGCGGCGCGGGGGTGCCGCTGTCCCAGACGATGATCGCCGAGCCGGGGTACGGCCAGTCGGGCAGCGGCCGGATGCCCCAGAAGGGCGCCACGTCGGGGCTGCGCCCCTCGTCCAGGGCGGGCCGGTGGATGCGGGCCCCGATCGTGCGGGCCTCGACCTCGGCCGTCACGGTGGCGACCTGGTGGTCGCCGAAGGCGACGTGCAGGAGCACGCGGTGCTTGGGCGAGCCGGGCAGCGGGTCGCCGGTCATGTGCTGGGCGTACCCGTTGGCCTCGGCCCGGTCCCAGAGCATCTGCAGCAGCGCGAAGCAGAGCTGCTGGGTCAGCTTGTCGGGGTAGCTCTGGTCCATGAGCTGCTGGAACGGCTGGAAGTCGACGCTCCGGTTGAGCAGCGTGCTGTAGTTCATGCCCGGCACGCCGAGTACGGCGTTGCGGACGTCGGGCGAGACGGCGACGAGCGCGCCGCCCGCGATGCCGCCCTGGCTGTTGCCGTCGAAGGCGAGACCGGCCCGCCGGTCGATCAGCGAGCGGCCCTCGCCGTCCTGGAAGACCTCGTGGCTCGCCAGCCCGTCTTTCCCGATCATGGCTCGGCCGAGGAGGACGAAGTTGACCAGGCTCTGCTGGAGCCGGTCGGTGACCGTGCCGAAGCGGGAGAAGTCACCGAAGACGCCCGCGACGTGCTGGACGTCCTCGTCGGACATGCCGATCCACTTGGTGGCGCAGAAGACGAAGTTGTGCTCCCCTGCCATGGCGCGGACGTTGCCCGCCCGGACCTCGGTGGCCCGGCCGAGCAGGCCGTGGCCGTACAGGGAGGGGTGCGCGGGCCGGGTCAGGGCCGAGCGCGGGATCACGCACTGGTACTGGGCCTTGAGCGTGTCGCCGAGCGGGCGGGGCAGGCCGTCGGGTCCCCGGTTGAGGTTCGAGCCGGGCGGCCCTCCGGGTTCGTCGAGGAAGTTCGGGACCTCGATCTCCCCGCTGACCTCGCGGGCGATGTGCGGGTCCCGCTCGGGAGGCAGATCGGTGACGCCGGTGACCGTGAACTCCGGTGAGCGCCCGCGCAGGGCGCGCAGCGCCTGGTCGCGCATGGACAGCACCGGCCCGGCGATGCCCTGCTCGCTGGCGACGGTGAACTCCCAGGCCAGGTGGAGCCCGCGCGTGTCCACCCCGGCCCGGGACAGGTCGCCGAGGGTCCGGCGGAGTGCCCGCTGGCGGGCGGCGAGCGGGTCGCCGGAGGGGAGCCGCTCGCCCAGGAGCCGGGCGAAGGTCCCGGGGACCGGGAGCTTCTCGCCCGCGGCGTTCTTCAGGTTCCGCAGGGCGACGGCGTAGCGGTGACCCTCCCTGAAGTTCTTCGCGGGCCTGACGATCAACGCCCGCCGGGCCGGGTCGGTGGCGTTGGCGTCGAGTTCGGCCCAGTACGGCCAGCGCTCCCCGGTCCGGGTGTCGACGATCACAATGGGGGCGTCGCGCCGCAGCGACCAGCCGATGTCGGTGACGGGCGCGGCGCCGCTCCTGCCGAGGTCGAGACCGGGGACGTGGGCCAGGAGCATCGAGCCCGGGGAGAACCCGTCGGCGGCGTTCCACTGCGCCGGGTCGATCGGCGTGCCCGCCGCGTTCCGCGGCATGGCCTCGGCGGCGAGGTTCACCTTCAGGCCGGTGCGGGTGCGCGCGGCCGTGGTGAACCAGTCGTTGGGGAACGGGAGCAGGCACGCGGTCCCGGCGATCGGGTCGCAGCCCGGCACGGCCGGCGTGGCGGTGGCGGTGGCGGTGGCGGGCTCCCGGACAGCGGGCGAGGCGGGTCCCAGGACCGGCGAGGCGGGCGGGAGCGGCGAGGCGGAGACGGCGGGCTCGGGGGCGGCCGAGACCGGGGCGGGGACGGCCGAGGCGGGGGCGGCCGAGGCGGGGGCGGCCGACACGGATGCAACGGCCAGCGTGAGACTCGCCACGATCATGCGCAGACGCATGCGACTCCTCCTCGGACCTCACCCCCCGACGAAGATTCCCACAGCAGACCCCGGAATTGACAGCCTCGTCAACAAATCATGCAGAATCGTGTTCTAAGCCGGCATCTCCCCCAGGTGGGTGACGTCGTTGAAGATCACCAGCTCGCCGCTCCGCCAGACGGACACCGATGTGTTGCCGATCGGGACGTGCTCGATCGCCCTGGCCGCCTCGGCCAGCACGTGCCGCAGCATCAGCACCACGGCGTCGTGCGCCACCACCAGGACCCGCCTCCCCGCGCACTCGGCCCGCATGTCCCGGACCGCCTCCGCGACCCGGGCCGCGACGTCGGCGAAGCTCTCCCCCGCCGGGGGACGGTGGTGATGGTCCCGCCGCAGGAGGACCTCCACCTCCTCCGGGTAGTACTGCTCGATCGCGGCCAGGTTCATCCCCGACAGCCGCCCCATCCTCCGGTCCCCGAGCCGGGAGTCGAACCGGACCGCGGGGGCCTCCGGCAGCTCGGCGGCGATCAGCTCCCACGTCTGCACCGCCCGCCGGTACGGCGAGCACCACACCACCTCCTGCGGATCGCCCTGGGCCAGCCTCCGGCCCAGCGCCGTCGCCTGGCGGCGGCCCAGCTCGCTCAGCCCCACTCCCCCGTCGGGCTGTCCCAGGACCACGGCCCTGCCCTCCGCCTCGGCCCGCGCGAACGCCACGTTCGACTCGCTCTCTCCGTGGCGCACAGCGGTGATCGTCAGAGGCATGCCTCCAGCCAACCCCCGCAGCCCCGTCCCATCAAGTCCCGTCTCCCCGAGCCCGGCCTTCACGCTTGAGAACTCGCACCATTCATGTGACAGACAGCGACGGTGCGGGTACATTAAATGTGCCGCCTCCTGCGGGGGGAGTGGAAGTGAGCCCGGGTAGACCGCCGGACGACGGGAGCCCGGGCTTTGCGATTTCTCCCCTCAATCCACGTCGAGCCTCTGGACGGACAGCTCATCCCCGAGCCCCTTCCAGTACGACTCTTGACCCGCCTCCGCAAGCGACGCCGCGCCCGCGACGATGTCGGGAATCCAGAGAAGCGGCTCGTTTTCAGGGCTTTCCCAGGACACCTGGAGTCTCGGCGTCATAGCGTGGCGACCTCGAAGCGTCACAACCATCGCGCGATCGCCTTCGTCTAGGCCCACGCCCCGTCGCTCAAAGACGACATCGGTGACGTGATGCTGGCCGAGCTCCCAGAGCAGGCGTTCCACGCACTTGCGGCGGGCCCGCTCCTGACGGGCGGCGTCGAGGCCGGTGCCGACGATAACGATGCCACAGGGCCGGAGTGCTCCAATGGCGTCGATCAACTGGACGCGGCGCCTGTCCTTCTCATCCCGCCAGTGGAGCCGCCGCTGGTTACTCAGGAGCAGTCCGCGCAGGACGTCGCGATAGACCTCCGCGAGCACCGGAGGAACGAGCACGGCCGCCATCAGGCACAGCCCCGCCGACACGCGCATGGATTCGTCGACGTAGGCGGAGTGAGGGGGGTTCACGGCAGATCATGCTAGCCCTCCAAATCACCCATCTTTATCTATTCATCACATCGCGTCAACATCTGAGTACGGCTGGCCACCGGACAACAGCGGGAAGCCCGGGCCCCGGTCGAAGAACCGCTCGTCCGGAGGGAGCAGGGCGCGCAGTTCCGCGCGGCGGGCCTCGGTTGCCCCGGCGTCCACCTTCGGATCGTCGCGGGGCCCGTACAGGACGACCCCGTAGTCGTCGCGGGCGCCCTCCGCCGAGACCTTGCCGTCGCGCACGTCGGCGGCCACCGTCTCGGCCGGGCGGTCCAGCGGGCAGCCCCAGCCGCCGCCCCCGGTGGTGCGGACCCGGATGACCTCGCCCGCGCGGACCGGCGAGTCGTCGACCAGGCCCTCCATCTCCCGTCCCTCGATCTCGACGCGGAACGGCCGCCCGGCCCGGCCGCCGTTCACGCCCCAGCACGACAGGATCGAGCGGTCGGCGATGGACATGAACGAGGCGTCACGGAGCATCCGGATGTGCTTGTCGTAGCCGAGGCCGCCCCGGTACAGGCCCGGCCCGCCGGAGTCGGCGGCCAGGCCGAGGCGTTCGACGCGGAACGGCCAGCGGGACTCGGCGAACTCGACCGGGATGTTGCGCGAGTCGGGCACGACGTGGATCGTGTCCTCCCCGTCGGCGTACCATCGCCCGCCCGAGCCGCCGCCCAGGACCTCCCGCATCAGGTACGGCGCTCCGGAGGCGTCCTCGCCGTAGACGCCGGTGTAGCGGATCGTCTCCTGGTCGGCGGGCATCCGGCCGCCGGTGGCCTTGGCCAGCACCCCCGCCAGCACGCCCAGCAGCCGCAGGATCACGAACGTGCGGGCGTTGGTGGGCGCCGGGAAGACCGGGGTGAGCAGCGTGCCCTTCTCCGGGAAGCGCATCCCGATCAGCGGGACGACGCCCTCGTTGACGTCGAGCTCGGCCATCCGCTCGGGGGTGTCGGCGAGGTTGCGCAGGATCGGGGCGAGCCACTTCTTCAGGAACACCCCGTCCGCGTAGTCGCCGGCGTGGTTGATCGGCCCCTTGGCCTGCGGCGACGTACCGGTGAAGTCGATGACGAGAGGAGGGGTGGCCGTGTGGTCGACGGTGAGGGTGATGCGCTGGGCGTGCAGGCGGGGCGGATCCACGCCGTCGTGCTCGGCGTAGTCCTCCCACACGTGCGTGCCCTCGGGGATCTTGGCCAGCAGCTCCCGGCGGAACGTCTCGGTGGTCTTGGAGATGATCGCGTCGAAGCACGCCTCCACGGCCTCGCGCCCGTAGCGGGCGAACAGCTCGCCCAGCCGCCGCGCGCCCATCAGGCAGGCCGAGCACTCGGCGTCCAGGTCCCCGGCGAGGGAGTCGGGCATCCGGGAGTTCCGCGTCATGATCGTCAGTGCGGCGCGGTTGGGCACGCCCCGGTCCCAGAGCTTGATCGGCGGGACCATCAGCCCCTCCTCGAACACGCTGCGCGCGTGCGAGGGCATCGACCCGGGGACCGCCCCGCCGATGTCGTCGTGGTGGCCGAACGCCTGCACGAACGCCACCACCGCGCCGTCGTGGAAGACCGGCACGGTGACGCACAGGTCGGGCAGGTGGCCGATGCCCCCCTCGGACAGGTAGACGTCGTTGTGGAAGAACACGTCGCCGGGGTTCATCTCCCCGATCGGGAAGTCCCGGACGACCGGCTGCACCAGCGCCGAGTAGGACCGGCCGGTCAGCTTGCGCAGCCGCACGTCGTGGATGCCCGCGCGGAAATCGTGGGCGTCGCGGATCATCGGCGAGCGGGCCGTGCGCGCGATCGCGGTCTCGACCTCCTTCTCCACCGAGGCGAGCGTGCCCTCGACGATCTCCACCAGCACCGGGTCGGCGGCCCGTACGGCCTCGTCAGTGTCCCTCACGGCGTACCTCCAGATTGCCGAACTCGTCCATCGCCGCGGTGAAGCCGGGGTGCACCGGGAGCGTGGAGCCGTACTCCTCGATGACCGCGGGTCCCCGGACCACCGCGCCCGCGCCCAGGTCGGCGCGGCGGTAGAGAGAGGCCGGGGCCCACTCGTCGTAGCAGACCTCGCGGATGCCCGCCGGTTGCGGATCCGCGGTGCCGTACGGCCTGCGCCCGATCGCCGGGCGGGTGATCGGGCCGATGCCGGAGACGCGGAGGTTGACCCACTCGACGCCGTGCCGGGGGTCGTCGCGGTAGCCGTACCCGTAGAGCTTGCCGTGCTCGCGGTGGAAGCGGTCCAGCACCTCCTCGCGCCAGGCCTCGTCCAGCGGCCCGGCCGGGGCGGGGACGCGGACCTCGTAGGCCTGGCCGTAGTAGCGCAGGTCGGCGCTGCGCGCGAAGACGTGGTCGGTGAACCCCTCGCGGTCGAGGGCCTCGGCCGCCTGCCCCTCCAGCTCGCCGAAGATCTCCGCGGCGGCGTCGAGGGAGAGGTCGCGGGTGACGAAGGTGCGCACGTAGTCGTTCTTGACGTCCACGGTGAGCAGGCCGAACGCCGAGACGTTGCCCGGGTCGGGCGGGACGAGCACCGCGGGCAGGCCGAGGATGTCGATCAGCCTGCAGACCAGCAGCGGGCCGGAGCCGCCGAAGGCGACCATCGGGAAGTCCCGCACGTCCAGGCCGCGCTTCACGGTGATCTGCCGGATCGCGTTGGACTGGTTGAACGCGCTGATCTCCAGGATGCCGGTCGCGGTCCGCTCCGGGCTCAGCCCGAGTTCGGCGGCCAGCGCCTCGATGCCCTGCCGCGCGGCCCCGGCGTCGAGCGGGATCTCCCCGCCGAGCAGGTGGGGCGGGACCCGGCCGAGGAAGACGTGCGCGTCGGTGACGGTGACCTCGGTGCCGCCCCGGCCGTAGCAGAGCGGGCCGGGGTCGGCCCCGGCGGACTGCGGGCCGACCTTGAGCGTGCCCTCGGGTGAGATCCACGCGATGGACCCGCCCCCCGCGCCCACGGTCACGATGTCGATCATCGGGATCTTGCACGGGTAGCGGCCGATGCCGCCCTCGGTGGTCAGTGACGGCTCCCCGTCGACCACGACCGCGACGTCGGTGGAGGTCCCCCCGCCGTCCAGCGTGATCACCGAGGGGTGCCCGGCGGTGGAGGCGATCAGCGCCGCGCCCAGCGCGCCCGCGGCCGGTCCGGAGAGCACGGTGGTGATCGGCTGGTTCACGACCTCGGCCGCCGACAACACGCCGCCGTTGCTCTTCATCACCGAGAACGGCATGCCGAGCCGTCCGGACAGGCTGGCGATGTAGCGGCGCATGGTCGGCTTGACCGCGGCGTCGACCAGCGTGGTGACCGACCGCTCGTACTCGCGGTACTCGCGCAGCACGTCGCTGGAGATCGAGACGGTCGCGCCGGGATGCTCGCGGGCCAGGACCTCGCGCATGCGCAGCTCGTGTCCGGGGTTGGCATAGGAGTGCAGGAAGCACACGCCGATCGCGGTGATCCCCCGGTCCCGGAACCACCGGGCGACCTCGGCGGCCCGCGCCTCGTCGAAGGGCCGGACCTCCGCGCCGGTGTGGTCCAGCCGCCCGCCGACGGTCCTGATCCGGTGCACCGGGACGATGCGGGGCGGCTTGACCCAGAAGTAGGAGTTGCCGTAGCCGTCCGGCACGCTCTGCCGGGCGATCTCCAGGATGAACTCGAATCCCTCGGTGGTGACGAAGCCGAGGTCGGCGATGCGGTCCTCGAGGAGCTGGTTGGTGGCGACCGTGGTCCCGTGCACCACCGACGAGACTTCGGTGTCGTGTTCAGCTGACGAGACCGTGGCGCCGTACTCGCCGAGCACCTTCCGCACGCCCGTCATGAAACCGTCGGCGGGGTCGGCGGGGGTGGAGGGGGTCTTGGTGGTGATGATCTCACCGGTCTGCTCGTCCACCGCGACCACGTCGGTGAACGTGCCCCCGGTGTCGACACCGATACGGACGCTGCGCATGCCCCCGTGTCTACCCAGTCACCCCGAGCCCGCAAATCGGCGGACCCTGCCGAAACCGTCCCGGATCCTTGGCAATCTCGTCGGCCCGCCCTCCTGCCCGGGCTCACCTGCGGACCCGTGGAACTCGCACCCCGTGCCGTTCGTCACTCATGGTGCGGATCCGATGCAGACCCCGACCGACGAGAAGGCGGTTTTCGTGCGCAGTGCGTTCTTCGGCAACCTGAACGAGGGTCAGGCGCCCGGGCACTTCGTCCTGCAGAACAACAAGATGCTGCGGGTACAGCTCAACGGGGAGGTGCTGGCGCGGCAGGGCTCGATGGTCGCCTTCCAGGGGAACATGGACTTCAACTACGAGGGATCGGGCGGGGTCGGCAAGTTCCTGAAGAAGATGATGACCGGGGAGGGCGCGCCGCTGATGCGCGTACGCGGGCAGGGCCTGCTCTTCCTCGCCGACAAGGCGCAGGACGTGCACCTGTTCTATCTGGAGAACGAGGCGCTGACCGTCAACGGCAGGAACCTGCTGGCCTTCGATCCGCAGCTCACCTGGGACATCCAGCGGGTGCAGGGTGCCGGGATCGCCGCCGGCGGCCTGTTCAACACCACGCTGACGGGCACCGGCTGGGTGGCGGTCACCGCGCACGGCGCGCCGGTGCTGCTCGACGCCTCCCAGGCGCCGACCTTCGCCGACGGCCAGTCCGCGGTGTGCTGGAGCGCCGGCCTGCACGTGGGCGTCAACCACACCTTCAAGGCGGGCGCGATGATCGGTCGCGGGAGCGGCGAGGCCATGCAGCTCGCCTTCCGGGGGCAGGGCTTCGTCCTGGTCCAGGCCAGCGAGGGCCCGATCGTCCCGCAGTCCACCGGCTGACGGAGAACACGACGGAACCCGTCCTCACGCCGGAACCGTCCTCACCACTCCGGCCTGCCGGGTTCCCTTCCCGGCGCCGGTGTGGCGAGGAGGTACGGCGGTCATCGGCGCCGCCGTACGGTGCGCGCGGGCACCCGATCACCGGCTAGCGGCGGCGGACGCCCATCGTGGAGTTGATCACGGCGTCGGCGTCATGCGCGTGGATCTTGGCGGCGAGCCGGATCGCCAGCTCGTTCGTCCGGCGCAGTTCGGACTCGATCCGGGCCTTGCCCGACTGGCCGATCTGGAACCCGAAGTAGGCGCCGACGATCGCCCCGGCGACCCCGACGAGCCCGGCGAACGAGGCGTCGTCCCCGTCGCCGGTCAGCGCGATCACCACGAAGCCGACCAGGATGACGATCAGGCCGGTCAGGACGCTGAAGAACCCGTACCTCCAGCGGGCCGCCTCCGACTGGGCCGCGACCCTCTCGTCCTCGGTCATCATCGCGGCGAGGGCGGGAGGGATCTCCCCGGTGGGGGCGGCGGCGGGAACGGCGCCGGAGGCGGCGGGTGCCGGGGCGTCCGGGCCCGGCGCCGGCCGGGCGGCGGGCAGGGTGGGCGTTTTGGCTGTCGTCACATGTTCTCCCATGTCTCGGTCGGCCAAAAGAATCTCCCACGCTTTACGGAAACCGGCCAAGTCGGACCTTGACCAGCGCGGGATCTGACATTCCTACCAAGAGCATGCCTGCCCAAACGCTCCCTGCGAACCCGCTAAGCTGGCCCGCCGTGACCGAATTGTCTGCGCTCTCCTCCGTCCCCGCCGGATCCCGGGACGGGGTGCTGCGCTTCTACTTCGGCCCGATGGACTGCGGCAAGTCCACCCTGGCCCTGCAGATGAACTACAACCACGGCCGGCAGGGCAGACGTGGTCTCGTGCTGACCAAGCACGACCGTTCGGGCGGGCCGCGGGTCACCAGCCGGATCGGCCTGGGCAGCGAGGCCATCGAGGTCGAGGACCGTCTCGATCTGGTGACGCTGGTCCTGACGCGCGGGCCGATCGACTACGTGATCTGCGACGAGGCCTGCTTCTACACGGTGGAGCAGATCGAGCAGCTCGCCGACCTCGCCGACGAGCACGGCATCGACGTCTACGCCTTCGGCCTGGCCTCCGACTTCCGCTCCCAGATGTTCCCCGCCGCCCAGCGCCTGTTCGAGCTGGCCGACGAGATCAGCCGCCTGCAGGTCGAGGTCCTGTGCTGGTGCGGCCGCCCCGGCCGGTTGAACGCCCGGGTGGTCGAGGGCAAGCTCGTCCGCACCGGTGAGCAGATCGTGATCGGCGACACCGGCGACGACCCGGTCCGCTACCAGGTCCTGTGCCGCCGCCACTACCGCACCGGGGACCTCGGGACCGGCTGATCCGGTACGGCCGGCCGTACCGTCTCCCGGCGGGCCGCCCAGAACCCCAGCGCGGCCAGTGCCGCGACCTCGGTGACGGCCATGCCCCGCTCGACCAGGCCGAGCGGCATCACCCGCCACCAGGGCAGTCCGCTGCGCTCGGCGGCCACCACGGCCCCGGCGATGCCCAGCACCCACAGCAACGATCCCAGCCCCAGCACGGACACCACCAGTGCGGAGCCGCGCCACTCGGGATGGCGCCGCCACGGCCGGGAGATGATCAGGGCGGCGAGGGGCAGGCTGAGGAAGGCGACGATGCCGCCCACCCGGTGGATGCTCCCGCTGAGGCTCGGGCCGACGGACCAGTCGTGTTTGGGGAACCAGGCGGTCACCAGCAGCCCGGCGCTCCACGCGAGCAGCGCGAGCACGCCGAGCGACCGGACGGTGGTCAGCCCCCGTCTGACCAGGACCGCCCCGATGGCCAGCGAGCCGGCGGCGAGCAGGCCCAGCCCCAGCGAGAAGAGCCAGCCGTGCTCCCCGATCCCGTGCTCGCTGATCGTCCGCCGGAACGGGTCGACCTCGGCCAGGTAGGCCAGGTCCAGGCCGAGGACGATCATCGCCCCGGTGCCCACCGCTGCCAGCCCCGCGCGTGCGGCTCGCTGCACGATCGTCCTTCCGCCGGTCCTTTTCCTCATCCCAACGGCAACGTCCCGCCCGGGATTCCGCGGGGCCGCCCGTACCCGCGGAACCCGTACCTCCGGTGGGGTGGGCGCGGAAGAACCGGCCGAGGATCAGCCCTTCAGCTTCCTGAACGTGCGCACGGAGAGAGGCAGGAAGACGGCGGTGATCAGAAGCGGCCAGGCGACCGACATGAGAGCCGCGTTCTGCGCGATCCACGACTCTCCCCCGTACCCGGGGTTGCCGAAGAGCTCACGGACGGCCGAGGCGGTCACCGACAGGGGGTTCCACGCGGCGATCGCGCCGAGCCAGGCGGACATCGTCGCCGGATCGACGAAGACGTTCGACAGGAAGCCCACGGGCCAGACCAGGATCTGGACCGCCGTCACCACCTCCGGTCCGCCCGCGACCAGGCCGATGAAGATTCCCACCCAGAGCAGGGCGAAGCGCAGCAGGAGGAGCAGGCCGACGGCGGCGAGGGCGGCGCCGATCCCGCCGTGCCACCTCCAGCCCAGCGCCAGGCCGGCTCCGACCATGACGGCCAGGCCGACGACCGAGTTGAGCATGTCGGCGACGCACCGGCCCAGCACGACGGCCGAGGAGCTCATCGGCAACGAGCGGAACCGGTCGGTCACCCCCTTGGCCGCGTCCGTGGTGACGGCCATCATGGTGGACTCCAGGCCGAAGAGCATGGTCAGGGCGAACATGCCGGGCATCAGGAACTCGAAGTACCCGCTCCCGCCGGGGGTGTCGATCGCACCGCCGAACAGGCCGCCGAACATCAGCACGATCATGACGGGGAAGAGCCATCCGACGATGACGGTGCCCGGCCGCAGGACCCAGTGGTTCAGGTCGCGCAGGGTGACCGTCCAGGCGTCCGCCAGGGCCCAGCCGAGCCGGGACAGCGGCGAGCCCGGGGAGAGGGGGTGGGCGGGCATGCTCATCGGGACTCCTCCGTCGTGTTGCCGGATCCGGCGTTCACGCGCACGCCGGTTCTCGCCGGACCTGCGGGTACGGTCGCCGCGCCCTCACCCGTCAGGTGCAGGAAGACCTCGTCGAGGGTGGGACGGCGGAGCATGATGTCCTCCGGCTCGATCCCCGCCTCGTTCAGCGCGGTCGCGACCTGGATCAGCGCCCGGGTGCGCTCGGCCACGGGGATGCCGATCCGGCGGGCGGGACCGTCGACGAGCGGCTCTCCGGAGGCGAGCCGGGCGGCGATGGGCCGGGCCGCCTCGACGTCCACCGGCTCGGAGAGCACCAGGTCGATCCAGTCCCCGCCGATGGCGGACTTGAGCTCGTCGGGGCTTCCCTCCGCGACGACCCGGCCCGCCCCGAGCATGGAGATGCGGTCCGCCAGCCGGTCGGCCTCCTCCAGGTACTGCGTGGTCAGCAGCACCGTGGTGCCGGCGTCCACCAGCTCGCGCACGGCCGCCCACACCTCCCGGCGGGCCGCCGGGTCGAGCCCCGTCGTCGGCTCGTCGACGAACAGCACCGGCGGTGACACGATCAGGCTCGCCGCGAGGTCGAGCCTGCGGCGCATGCCTCCCGAGTAGCCGCTCACCGGCCGCCCCGCCGCCTCGGTGAGCGAGAACCGCTCCAGCAGCTCATCGGCCCGCCTCCTGGCCGCCGCCGCGGACAGGTGGTTCAGCCTGCCGAACATCACCAGGTTCTGCCGCCCGGTCAGGATCTCGTCCACCGCGGCGTACTGCCCGACCAGCCCGATGCGCTCGCGGACCTGCCGCCCCTGCGTCCGGACGTCGAACCCGGCCACGCTCGCCCGGCCCGCGTCCATGCTCAGCAGCGTGGACAGGATCCGGACCGCCGTCGTCTTCCCGGCCCCGTTCGGCCCCAGCAGCCCGCAGACGGAACCCGCGGGCACCCGCAGGTCGAAGCCGTTCAGGCCCGCCCCGCTCGGCTGCCCTCCGTAGTTCTTGCGCACCCCCTGTGCGGTGATGGCGCTCTCCGCTTCCCTCACACCGTCCCCTTCCGTGCTCGCTCCTCCGCCTCGCCGCCGCTGCCGGCGAGGCGCCGCAAACATTACCGTATTACGTACGGTACAACGTACGGAAGCACTACGATGGAGAGAACGACGAGGATTTGGAGTCTGTTCCCGTGAGCGGAAAGAAGGTCCCCGACATGGACATGGCCCGCAGCCTGGCGCTGCTGTGGGGCTCGCACACCAAGCCGGGGCGCTCAGGCCTGACGGTGCGCGCCATCGTCGAGGCCGCGATCGGGATCGCCGACGCCGAAGGCCTGGACGCCCTGTCCATGCGCCACGTCGCCGAGCGGCTCGGGGTGGGCACCATGTCCCTCTACACCCATGTGCCCGGCAAGACCGAGCTGACCGATCTCATGATCGACGCCGCCTACGGGGAGCTCTACCGGGACGTGGACGAGCCGTCCGCCCAGCCCGACGGCTGGCGCGGGGCGCTGGAGTTCGTCGCCGCGCGCAACTGGGACCTCTACCGGCGGCACCCCTGGATGTTGCAGCTCGTCACCCCCCGCCCGGTGCTGGGACCCAACGCCTCGCTCAAATACGAGGCCGAGCTGCGCCCCCTGGACGGCATCGGGCTCTCCGACGTCGAGATGGACTCCGTGCTCGCCCTGGTCCTGACCCACGTGGAGGGCACGGCCCGGGTCAGGGCCGGCCTGGACCAGATCGAGCAGGCCACCGGGATGAACGAGACCGAATGGTGGCTGGCCAGCGCGCCCGTCCTCGACAAGGTCATGGACGCCTCCCGCTTCCCCGTGGCCTCCCGGGTCGGCACGGCGGCCGGCCAGGAGCACCAGGGAGCCTCCGACCCCGCGCACGCGCTCGCCTTCGGCCTGGCCCGGATCCTCGACGGGGTGGCCGACCTGATCGCCGGAAGATAGCCGGGCGGCCCGCCGGAGAAGTGGACGCGATCGGGCGCCGGGCGCCCCACCGCGAAGCGGGCGGGACCAGGCGCCGGGCGGCCCCCTCGGAACGGGCCGGGTCAGGAGGCCGCGGTGATCTCCTCCAGGCGGGCGGACAGCTGCGCGGGATCCCCGTCGACGAGCGCGGCGACCCCGCGCCACCAGGCGAACCACTCGCCGCTGCGCCACATCCAGTCGACCCGCTCGATCGCGGCCACCACGTCGCCCTTGACGCGCCACTCCCGGCCCGTCTGCTCGGCCGTGGCGCCGTGGCGCAGAGCCCAGTCGCGCAGGACCCGGGCGGCGGTGCCGTCCACGGGCACCTGATAGGGATCGGGATCCTCACCGGCGAGGTGGTGCGGGCCCAGCCCCCCGGCGACGCCCCAGCTCCACTGGGCCTCGGCCGGGCGGGAGTAGCGCAACGAGCTGAAGTCCAGGTTCGACCCCAGGTCGTCGTCGGGGCGGCGGACCACCACCGCGTCGAGCCGCCCGCCCGCGTCGAAGGAGACCACGACCCGCTGGCCGGGGACGGCGTCGGGGGGGAGCGTGATCCGGTCCTCCGCCTGCCAGGAGTTCAGGTCGGTGACCGCGACGGGCGGTCCCCACGTCCGGTCCGCGGCGTCGTCGGCGATCCGGGCGGCCAGCATCTCCAGCGCGGTCAGGTCGGTCCAGGAGCCGACGGCACCGGCGGACCGGAGCACGTCGTCGGGCGCGGGGACCCCTCCGGCGCGAGGTCGTTCCCACCACTCCGTCCCCAGCTCGCGGGTGCCCACCAGCAGCCCGGCCAGCGAGGCGAGCTCGGCGGACCTGCGGGTCAGCGGGGCCCCCCGGATGAGTTCGGTGCAGCGCGTGACGCGGTCCGTGCCCAGCACGGCCTGCGCCTCGCGCAGCAGGACACCGGCAGACGGCCGGTCCTCGCCGAGGAGATCCCGGATCAGCCGCCTGGCCTCGGTCCGGGCGTCCTCCGCACGTGCCTCGCGCATACCGTCACGTTACGCCGGAAGATCCATATTCGCGAGGGTCCGCCCCACAATCCTCCTTTCTGGCGGGGAGGGCAGGCGGAATCAGCGCTTCCGGCCGGCGCGGCCCAGCAGCCAGCCGATCACGGCGCTGCCGAGCGCGACGCCCGCCCCCATCCCGAACGCCGTGATGACCGTCCACGCCGGCACGCCCTGCCGGGGGGCGGCGGCGGGCCGCTCGAAGACCCGGGCCGGGTGCCCCGGGGCCTCGGCGGTCACCGGGCCGGGGAGCCGCGCCGGGGATGTTGCCGCGGGGGCGGGAGCGGCCGGGACCGTACCGGGCACCGGTCCGTCCGCGCCGGAGACGCCGGAGACGCCGGAGACCAGGTGATTCTCGACCGCGGAGAAGAACTCGCCCGCGGTCCGCTTCGCCACCGTGCCGAGCATCCGCTGACCGACGCCGCCGATCATGCCGCCGACCACGGCCTCGGCGTCGTAGTCGACCCGGGTGCCGCCGTCGACCTCGCTGAGCCGTACCTCCACCGTGGCCTCCACCGTGCCCGGGGCGCCCTGGCCCCGGGCGCGCAGCACGAAGCGGCTCGGGGCCTCGGGCTCGGACAGGGCGACCTCACCCTGGTAGACGCCCTTGATCGAGGCGACCCCCGCGGTGACCGTCATCCGGTAGGTGTCGGGCCCCGTCTCCTCCAGGCGCTCGCACCCGGGGATCGTGCGCACCAGCACGTCCGGATCCTGGAGCGCGGACCACACACGATCCCTGTCGGCGCCGAGCACGGCGCTGCCTGCGACCTTCACAGGCAGCACCCTAGGCAATCCCCGGCTCCGGGGTTAAGAGCAACATCTGCCCTGCGGCCCGGCCGTGGATTGTCAGCCCTCGGGGCGCGCAGCAGCCCGCTCCCCCGGCTCGGCGCTCGTGGGACGCTGGGCCCGCAGCCGCCGGGGCGGGGTGTGGATGTCGAAGTGGATGTTCTCCTGGGCCAGGATCGAGTGCGGCTCGGACTCCGGCGTGGTCAGGCCGAGCTCCTCGAAGACCCGGAACCGGGCCGACTCGGCGGTCAGGTGGCGGGGGCGCATCAGCGGGTGCCAGATGCTGTAGGTGCCGACCCGGCCGTCGCGGCGGCGGTACCAGCCGATGGTGGGATGGGTGAGCATGGCCATCCAGTGGCTCTCACCGGTGAAGCCGTCCAGGCGCCCGGGCGGCGCGGCCGGCTCGGTGGCCGTACAGCTCGCCTCGCCCGCGTCCAGCCGCCAGCGCGCCGGGGCGCTGTCCCAGTCGGCGGTGATCCCGATCCGGTCGCGCCGCCACGGCATGCCCCACAGCAGCCGCGGCACCGCGACCACCGGGTGGTCCAGGCTCGTGCCGAAGAACCAGACGCCCGGCTCGCCGTACGCGGTGACGTAGGCCCGGTAGTTGATCTGACCGCAGCTGATCGCCGCCGGCGGGCAGAAGCGGAAGTGGAAGTCCCGGTCGCGGAAGGCGACCGCGGAGACCATGGCCGCCTCCCCCTCGGCGAAGGCGAACCGCATCGGCGCGAACCCGGCGGGCAGCAGCCGGCCGAGGGCCTCGGCGGGCACCCGGTAGCTGACGATCGCGAAGTCGTCGAGCTCGGTCTCGGCATGGTGCCAGCGCAGGCGCGGCCTCGGGGTCCCGCTGAACGTCATGCGCAGAGGATAGGCGCGCCGCCGCCGCACCCGAGCCGGGCTCGGTCCTTCCCCGTGATCAGTCTTCGTCCTGGTCGCGGTGGTGGTCGAGGTTGGCGGTGCCGCGCTTCCAGTAACCGTCGATGTCCGTCCACTCCTTGGGGTGCCCCGCCTCGCGGAGGTGACGGCGGATCGGCTTGAGGGCGCCGGCCTCGCCGGCGATCCAGACGAACCCGTCGCCCGGCGGAAGCTCCAGCTCTCGTACGGCCCTCTCCAGCACGCCGGAGGCTCCCGGGGCGGCGCCGTCCCGGTGCAGCCAGGTCAGGGTGACGTCGGCGGCGGTCTCGATGTGCTGCTCCTCCCGGGCGTCGGCGACCTCGGCGAAGGCGATGACCCGCGCGCCCGCGGGCAGCGCCTCCAGCCAGCGGGCCAGGGCGGGCAGGGCGGTCTCGTCGGCGCCCAGGAGGTACCAGTCGAAGTTGAAGGGGACCACCACGGAGCCCCGCGGCCCGAGCACGCCGATCCGCTGTCCCGGCGCGGCCTGCGCCGCCCAGGCGGAGGCGGGGCCGTGACCGTGGACCACCATGTCGATGTCGAGCTCGCCCGCGCCGGGGCGGTGGCTCCGGACGGTGTAGTCGCGGAAGACCGGATCGGGGGCTCCGGGCGGGAACTCCCAGCCATCGGGGCCGACGGCCGGCATGACCGGCGCTCCGGCCCCGTCCACCGGGAAGAACAGCTTCACGTGGTCCTGGGGCGCCCGCTCCTGGAAGCCCGCCAGGTCGTCACCGGCGAGGGTCACGCGCACGGTCGAGGGGGTGATCCACTCCGCGCGCCGTACCTCCAGCAGACGGGGCTTGAGGTCGTACCGGACGACACTGATGTCATGCATGATCGGAAATCACCGCTCCAAGAAAGTTAGGCAAGGCTTGCCTAAAGTCCCTGTTTCCCGACCGAATGTCAACCGGCCGTTCCTCCGCCCCGCCGCCTCCCGGGCCCCGGTGACCTGTTACCGGAGACTCAACTGTCCGGTGTCGCTCTCGGCGTCCTCGGCCGGTTCGTCGATCGGGAACGAGTGGTGCTCGTGGGCCACGACCCACCGGCCGTCCCGCCTGCGCAGGCCGAACGTCAGCCGCAGCCGGTGCTCCGGGTTCCCGGCGAGGTGCTCCGGGGTCCCGCAGCGCAGCAGGGCATGGGCGAAGGCGACGTCCTCGCCGGCGGTGACGTCCAGCGTCTCGATCTCGAACAGGGCGCCCTGCGCCAGCCACCGGAAGAAGTACGGCCACGTGCGGCGGTAGGACTCCAGGCCGCGCACCCCCTCGTGGGGCGGCGGCACGTCGAACATCACGATGTCGTCGGCGTGATCGGCGAGGACCCCGTCCAGGTCGCCGCTCCGGACCGCCTCGGCCCAGCGCTCGATCAGGGTGCGGATCTGCTCTTCGTCAGCGGGCATGGCTGTTCGGTCCCTTCGGATCGGTACTTCCGTCAGGACTACAACCCGCGCGGCTCCGAGAAATCATCGCGGATCGCCGCATCGTCCTCCGTCAGCTCCGCCGGCAGGCCGAACGCCGGGAAGTCGGCCTCCATGAACGCGACCACCTCGGCGATCCGCGCACCGCGCAGGATGAGCAGGTCCAGGCCCGCCGCGACGTAGACGGCCCGCCGTTCGTCCCACAGGTAGGTGCCGAACGCGAGCTGCCCGTTCGCCCACGTCGGCAGGAAACGCCAGCGCCACCTCAGCGGCCCCTCGACCAGGAACCCGCGGATGCCGGCATGGCCCTCGTACCAGACCGCCGACGGCGGCATCGAGTACTTGGCGTCCTCCGTCAGCATCGCCACGATGGCGTCGACGTCCCCGGCCTCCCAGGCCGCCGCGTACCTGCGGGCCAGCTCCCGCCGCGCCGCCTCGCCCAGCGCGTCGAACGTCCGCCGCTGGGTGGTCTCCGGGAGCAGGGCCGCCATGGCCTTCCGCGCCCTCTGGAGGGCGCTGTTGGCCGCCGCGGTCGTGGTCCCCAGCGTGTCCGCGGTCTCGCGGGCGGTGTAGCCGAGAACGTCGCGCAGCAGCAGGACCGCCCGCTGCAGACCCGACAGGTGCTGCAGCGCGGCGACGAACGTCAGCTCCACGCTCTCCTGCGCCACCGCACGGGCTTCCGGGTCCAGCTCCTCCGTCCACCCCAGTAACCGGTTGGGGTACGGCTCGAGCCAGGTCGCCTCGGCCAGCGGCACGCCGTGCGGACTGAGATCGGCGGGCAGTTCGCGCCGCGCCCGCCGTTCGATGAGGGTCAGCGACCTGTTCGTGGCGATCCTGTAGAGCCACGGCCGGATCGACCCGCGGTCCTCGAACCGCTCCAGGCTGCGCCACGCCCGGTCCAGCGTTTCCTGTACGGCGTCCTCCGCGTCGTGGACGGACCCCAGCATCCGGTAGCAGTGCGTGCGCAGCTCGTCCTGCAGCGGCCCCACCAGGTGTCCGAACGCGGCCTCGTCACCGGCCCGGGCCGCCGCCAGCAGTTCCGCCGCGGTGCGCCCGTCTGTCCGGCCCGACTCGATCCGCATCCGCCACTCCGTCCCGATCCGATGGACACCAGGCTAGGACGGACAGACCTCCTGGAGGGGTTCGCGTTCCGGAGGAGGTCGTGTCCCTGGCAAGATGATCGACCATGCCGGGGGATAAATCATGGAAAGTCGGATTTGTAAGTGCGCTGGTCGCCCTGATCGCGACAGGATGCGGAGCCGAGGGACGCCCCGGTTCCGCCGAGTCGTCCCCGAAGGCCACCGGTACGGCCCCCGCCCGCTCCACCCCCTCGCCCACGACCGCCCCGGGACCGCCGGGCGCGCTGCCGAGGCCGGGTGAGGTGGGGCGCGTCCCCCGGCCCTCCGACGGGCTGCCGCCGGTGATCAGTTCCATCCCGACCAGGCGGAAAGTGGTCTTCCTCACCATCGACGACGGCTGGGAGCAGGATCCGGGCTTCGTACGGCAGGTCCGCGACGGGCGGATCCCCGTCGCCGCCTTCGTCACCCGCGACGCCGTCGAGGCGCGCGGCGCAGCCGACCCGACCGCCCAGGGCGGCAGGTACCTGGGCGCCGGCAAGTGGGACTACGTCCGGGAGATGCGTGAGGCGGGCGTCACGATCGAGAACCACACGCTGACCCATCCCGACCTGCGCGCCCTCGGTTACGAGGGGCAGCGGGCCGAGATCTGCGGCGCCTCCCGGCTGATCCGCAGGCAGGTCGGGACCGGTCCGTGGCTGCTCCGCCCGCCGTTCGGCAACCACAACACGCTGACCCGGCGTGCGGCCAAGGCCTGCGGCGTCAAGGCCCTGCTGCTGTGGACCGCGACCGTCCAGCCCGGCGGGAAGATCGCCTACCAGGTGCCGGACAAGAAACTCCGCCCCGGCGACGTGCTGCTGCTGCACTTCCGCCCGAACCTGTCACGGGACTTCCGCGTCCTGGTCAGCAAGATCAAGCGTCGCGGTTTCGAGATCGGCAACCTCGACGCCTACCTCGAGGCCGCCGGCGTCACCCGCTGACCCGCCGGTCAGCGTGCCGGCCCGCGCGTCGAGCGCCGCGCCGAGAGTCTTGAGCGTGCGCGTGTGGGTGACGCGGCCGCGCAACCGGACCAGCTGGGACAGCGCCGCCTCGCCGTCCATCCGCGACAGCGCGTACGCCGCCGCGCCGGCGATCAGCGGGCTGCGCGGCCCGGCGCCCGGGATCTCGCGCAGGGCCGTCTCCACCAGCTCGCCGAGGAGCCGGGCCGTATCGGGGTGCGGGGGCGAGAAGGCCAGCATCCAGATCAGCCCGCGCAGGGTGACGGCGTTGTAGGAGTCGAAGTCCTCCGGGTGGCCGCCGCGCAGCGGGAGCGGGCGAGGTCGCCCGGCCAGGCCGATCCAGTTCGTGACCCTGCGGCGGGCCTCCTCCCGGCCGATCTCCTCCAGGAGCGTCTCCGCCCGCCGTTCCCAGGCCGCCCCGGGTCTGGCGGCCCTGGCGGTGGACGCGTGGACCAGCAGTCCGCCCCACCGTCCGCCGAGGCCCGGCAGGTCGGCCAGCACCCGGTCGGCCCAGACCTCGCCCGGGTTGACGGGCGGGTGGCCCGGCGAGGCCGCCAGCTCGCGCAGCCGGTCGCCGGTCCACCAGCCCGTCATCGACGTCCGCCGGATGACGGCGACCAGGTGGGGCGAGAGTCCGCGCCCCACCTCCAACAGGTGGTCGGCCAGCCGTACGAGCAGGCCCGACGCCGCGCACGTCGTTTCTCCCTCAACACGCTCCAGGAGGAATTCGGCCACCTCCGGCATCGCGGTGAACGGCAGGCCCCTGGTCACGATCTCCATCAAGGTGGCGACGTGCTCGCCCGCGTCCCCGTACCGCAGCAGTGCCCGGGCGAGCCCGATCCGCAGCGCGTCGTCCCGGGCGAGGAGGAACTCGGTCCCCGGCCGCTCTTCCGCACCCCAGAAACCACCAGCCGGGAGGCCGCGCCGCGCCAGCGTGCCGGCCAGCGCCTCGACGTCACCCGCGGCGGCCGGCCGCCGTATCTCCTCGCTCACTCCTGCCATGCCGAGGCAGTGTAGGGGTCCGGTCCGACATCGCATGCGGCACCCGGGAGAAAGCGGCACCCGGGAGAAAGCGGCGGCCCGCCCCCGGCCGGGGACGGGCCGTCGTGGTGCTATGTGATCACTCGCTCTCGGTGGTGTAGAGGTACTCCCAGTCACCGCAGCGGGTCGGGTGGCTGCTGTGCAGGCCGATCTGGCAGACCTTCACGCGGACGGCGGCGATGTCCTCACCGTAGAGGTGGAACTTCTTGTACTCGCCCGCACCGCAGTACTTGTAGTTCTTGCTCTTGAACCAGTAGCCGTGGTGGTCCTCGAAGTGACGCGCCTGGATCTTGACGTAGGCGCACTTGCCGCCCTGGTTGTAGGTGCGGTAGTCGAGGTCGTAGAGCTTGCCGCGGACGTGCACCTCGTTGGACGTCTGGTGGTGGTTCCACTCGACGCCGATCCAGCCCTTGGCCTTGGCCTTGTGGTTCTCCGAGAAGACCGGCCCCCAGTAGTCGTCGTAGTCGTAGCCGGACGACGCGGTCCCCGTGGACGCGGCGACCGGGGTCGTGGCGGCCTGCGCGGCGGCCGGGACGGCCAGCGTGAGCGCGGCGGCGGTCGCGGTGGCGGCCAGCAGACCCGTGGTCAGTCGCTTCATCGTGTTCTCCTTCAGCCCTCCTCGGACCGGCTCCCTGCCGGCTCCCCCCTGGGCTTGTGAGTCATTGATAACGGCGCCCGCTTTCAGCTCCCCTTATCCCGGCTTTATCCGTGCTTGCACGACTCCTTAGTTGCACTTGCACGCAGACGGATCATGCTCCCGATCACGTCCGTCGCCCGGCGTACCCCGGAATCACCCGAGCGGCGGACGCGCCGCGCGTGCCGCCTGCCCGAGGATGAGGCCATCGCTTCCGGGGGCCTGGCGGACCCGGGAGCACTCCCGGCGCGGGACGGAGCCATCGGCTCCGTCGGGCCGGGACGTGCGGGGAGGAGTCCCCGCCGGCAAGGGGAGAGAACCGGCGCCGCGAGCCGGAGGGACGATCTGGTCCGGGGAGAAGTGCGGTCTCCCCGGACCGTGTGACGAAGATCGCAGCAGCTCGCGGCGCCCAACCCCGCCATCACTCTACAAGCCGTAGTACTACTAGAGGTAGAACTACGGCTTGTAGAGCTTCGGATCCACGGGGAGCATCATGGAGGCGCTTGACCTGGCGCGGTGGCAGTTCGGGGTCACCACCGTGTACCACTTTCTGTTCGTACCTCTGACGATCGGGCTCGGCGTCTTCGTGGCCGGCCTGCAGACCGCCTGGCACCGTACGGGCAAGGAGCACTACCTGAGGCTGACGAAGTTCTTCGGGAAGCTCTTCCTGATCAACTTCGCGATGGGCGTGGTCACCGGCATCGTGCAGGAGTTCCAGTTCGGGATGAACTGGAGCGAGTACTCGGTCTTCGTCGGCGACGTCTTCGGCGCCCCGCTGGCGCTGGAGGCGCTGCTCGCGTTCTTCCTGGAGTCGACCTTCATCGGGTTGTGGATCTTCGGCTGGGACAAGCTCCCCAAGCGGGTGCACCTGGCCACGATCTGGGCCGCGGTCATCGGCTCCAACCTGTCGGCCTACTTCATCCTGGCCGCCAACGCCTGGATGAAGCACCCGGTCGGCTACGAGGTGGTGGACGGCAGGGCCCGGATGACGGACCTGTGGGCCGTGCTCACCAACTCCACCGCGCTCGCCCAGGTTCCCCACGTGGTGGCGGGGGCCTTCATCGTCGCGGGCGCGTTCGTGCTCGCGGTCTGCGGCTACAACATCCTGAAGGAGCGCCGGGCCGACCCCGACCGGACCGTCCCGATGCGCCGGGGCCCCGGGTCCACCACGAGCATCTGGCACACGCCGATGCGGGCCGCCCTGGTCATGACGGCGATCGCGGGGGTGGTCTCCGCGGGCACCGGGGACCTGTCGGGCAAGCTCGTGTACGAGCAGCAGCCGATGAAGCTGGCCGCCGCCGAAGGGCTTGAGCGCGACACCGCGGGCGCGGCCTTCTCCCCGGTCCCGGGGATCGAGGTGCCGATGCTGCTCAGCTTCCTGGCCACCAACGATCCGGACGCGGTCGTCCGGGGCACCGAGGACCTGCAGGCCGAGTTCGCCAAGAAGTTCGGCCCCGGGGACTACCGGCCCAACGTGCCGGTGGTCTACGCCTCCTTCCGCGTGATGATCACCTTCGGGATGGCGACGGCGGGGCTGTCGGTCCTCGGTCTCTGGCTGACCCGGCGCCGCCGTACTCCTCTGGCGCCGGGCGGGCACCCCGCGCCCCGCGGACCGGTCCGCCGGCGCCGCCGCGCCGCCGGGGTGCCGCGCGAGATCCCGTCCTGGTTCGCCCGCGCCTGCCTGCTGGCGCTGCCGCTGCCGACCCTCGCGATGATCGCGGGCTGGCTGCTCAGCGAGATCGGCCGCCAGCCGTGGACCGTCCAGGGCGAACTGCTCACCGCGGCGAGCGTCTCCCCCGGCGTCAGCCTGACCGAGGTCGCCGTCTCCCTGGCGGTCTTCACGATCCTGTACGGCCTGCTCGCGGTGGCCGAGGCCGTCCTGCTCGTCCGGTACGTCAAGGCGGGTCCCGAGCAGGCCTCCCCCACCCCGCCCGCGCCGGCCGCCGGCAGCGGGGACGGCGACACGACCGCCGTCATGCTCCAGCCGACCCTGATGTACTGAGGGGGAAACGATGGAACTCACCACCGTCTGGTTCACGGTCATCGCGTTCCTCTGGACCGGTTTCTTCGTCCTGGAGGGCTTCGACTTCGGCGTCGGCATGCTGGCCCCGGTGCTGTCACGCGGCGAGGCCGAGCGCAGGCAGGTCCTCGGCACGATCGGCCCGGTCTGGGACGGCAACGAGGTCTGGCTGATCACCGCGGTGGGCGCGATGTTCGCCGCGTTCCCCGCCTGGTACGCCGGGCTGCTCAGCGAGTTCTACCTGCCGATCGTGCTGGTGCTGGTCGGGTTGATCGTGCGCGGCGTCGGCCTGGAGTGGCGGGGCAAGGTCCACCACGCCTCCGACCGGGCCTGGTGCGACATGGGCATCCTCGTCGGCAGCGCGCTCCCGGCCTTCCTGTGGGGCGCGGTCTTCGCCGACCTGCTGCACGACAGCGTGACGGCCATGCTCGTCGGCGGGGTGTTCTCGGTGTCGTTGTGCCTGCTGCACGGGGCGGTCTTCGTGGCGCTGAAGACCCTGGGGCCGGTACGCGCCCGGGCCCGCCGCACCGCGCTGGTCACCTCCGCGGTGGCGCTGCCGGCCGGAGTCGCGGCGCTGTCCGGCATCCCCTCGGCCGGTACGGCCGCCGCCGGGGCGGCCACCCCCGTCTGGATCTGGGCACTCGCGCTGGCCGCGACCGCGGCCCTGGCCGCCGGAGCGGCCCTGACCTGGCGCGGCCGGGACGGCTGGGCCTTCACCGCCACCGCCTCGTCCATCGCCCTGACCGGAACCGCCCTGTTCGGCGCCCTGTGGCCGGCTCCGCTCCCCGGCCTCACCCTCGCCGAGGCCGCCTCGGGACCGTACACGCTGCAGACGCTCACCTGGATCGGCCTGGTCGCGCTGCCGTTCGTGGTGGGCTACCAGATCTGGTCGTACTGGGTCTTCCGCAGGCGCCTCGTCGCCGAACCGTCCTGACTCCGGCAGGATCCCGGCCGGTCCGTCCGCCGGGGACCGCGGAAGGAGCCGTGAGGTGCCGCCGCGCGGGATGCGCGGGCCGCCCGTCGCGGACGGGGCTCCCGCCCGGCCCCCACAGTGAGCTGCGGCTGTCACCACGGGTCGCCTCATCGTCGCCGGTTGTTATGGTGAAGGGTTGGGGAAGCTCATGACGGGGGGTTCATATGGTGGAGAAGGCCGTGCTGAGGGAGGGGCCGGAGCACGCCGCGCGGCAGATGGCGATGGTGTTCACGCTGGGCGCGGTCATGGCGGTGGTGGGGTTGCTGACGGCGCCGCCCGGCGACAAGGCCAAGCTCCTCGTGGTCTCCGGACTCGCCGCGCTCACGGCCGCGGTGGCATGGCGCTTCCCCTGGTCCCGTTCCGGTCCGCGGGCGCCCCTCGCCCTGTGCCTGCCCGTCCTGGCGCTGCTCTCCTACTGCACGGGAGCGTTCCAGGGAGGGTCGATCGGCACCGCGCCGTTCCTCACACTGCTGTTCGCCTGGGTGGGACTGCACTTCTCCGTCACGACCGTGCTGGTCCTGGGCCCGATCGCCGGGCTGTGCTACGTGGTCCCGCTGGTCCTCGACGACCGGGGCCCACTGGTGATCAGCGGCGCGATCCTGTTCGTCCCCGCGGTGACGAGTGTCGGCGTGCTGATCGCCCGGCAGATCGGCCATCAGCGCCGGGACCGCGACACGATCCGCCGGATGGAGCGATGGCGGGCGGCGCTGACCGCCACGCTCGCCCACGACGTGCGCTCCCCGCTGACCTCGGTGCAGTTCGCCCTGGAGACCCTGGGCGAGGACGGCGACGACCTGCCGCCGGAGCAGCGGCACGAGCTCATCGCCATGGCGCTGCGGCAGACCAACCGGATCCGGCGGCTGGCCACCAGCCTGCTGGACGCCGAACGGGTCGACAGCCGCGGCCTCCAGCTCGACCTGCGCCCCATCCGGCTGCGCCCCGCGGTCGACGAGGCCGTCGGCTACCTGACCGCTCCGGTGGGCGTGTCGGTGAGCGACGACCTGACGGTCCGGGCCGATCCGCAGCGGCTGGAGCAGATCCTGGTCAACCTCGCCGCCAACGCCATCCGGCACGGTGCCCCGCCGATCGTCATCAGCGCCGAGCCCGACGGTCCCGGCATGGTCGCCATCCACGTGCGCGATCATGGCTCCGGCGTGCCCGAGGAGAAGCAGAAGGTGTTGTTCACCCGGTTCAGCAGCGCCGACACCAGCCCCGAGTCGGTCGGCCTGGGACTGTGGATCACCCGGGAGCTCGCCCTCGCCCACGGCGGGGACGTGCGCTACAGCCCGGCCGACCCCGGCAGCCGCTTCACGGTCACCGTCCCCGAGGGCGGACCGGCGGCCGGCTGACCCTCACGACCGCGGGCGCCCCCTCGGTCACCCGTCCGCCGCACGCGTCTGGCGACCGTGGTCAGCACGGCCAGCCCGGCCAGTGCGAGCAGGGTGGTGAACATCCACTCCCCCGAGCCGCCCGGTCCGTAGACGCGGGTCCCGCGTCCGGTGTCCACGGCCGGGGTGGCCTGTCCGGCGGTGAGCGTGTCGCGGTCGCTGCCGTACAGCTCGACGCCGGATCGCAGGACCCGCCCGTCGGCGGAGGCGAAGTCCCCGGCCCAGACACAGGACTCGTGCCCGGGATGCTGGACGCACCGCAGGTCCCTGGCGGTGAACACGCCGCCCACCCCGTCGGCGCGCGCGGCCCGGATGGCGGGGCCGAACTCGGGGGCGGACGCGAACAGCATCAACACCCCCACGATGACCAGAGCCAGGTCGAACCCGCTCAGGCGTCGTCTGGTGACCGTCATGATCTAGCGCGTGACGGCGCAGGTGCAGGAGGCCCCGGCCTCGTGCTCGGAACTGCGGTGGATCAGCATCGCGACCACCATGGGCACGAAGACGAGGGCGTTGTAGAACAGGTGCAGCTCCATCCTGGGCAGGACCAGCTGCAGGAGGCTCGTCGGAGCCGGCTTGCCCATCAGGTGCAGGCCGCTGAGCTTCTGCAGGAGCAGCAGCAGGTGCTCCAGGTGGTGCCACGCCTGGATGCCCAGGGAGATGTTCCACCACGTGCGCGACCTGCCGGCGAAACCCCCGCGCAGCATGACGAGGCCCACGAGCATGATCAGCGCGTACCCGTAGTGCATCCACTCCGAGGTCACCAGCCACGGGAAGGGCACGCCGAGCACGCCCCGGGCCTCGCTCAGCGGCCAGCCCCAGACGTAGACCTGCACGGCCTGCACCACGTGCTCGGCCCAGTGGCCCACCACGATGGCCAGGTAGAACATGAGCGCGGTCTTGTGATGGCGGCCGTTGAGAGCGGAAAGGTTGATCTTCGGGGGGAGACTGACCGTGGTCGCCATTTTCTTATCTCACTTTTCTTGCATGTCGTACTGAACCAGTGGTGCGCGGCACAAACACGACACTCCCGGATCACACTGGCAACCCGCTTGCAGCCCGCTGAACGGGCCACGGCTCAGGCGGGTGCGCGCACCGGCCGCCGCCGGAGACCGGAACCGCCCCGGGGAATCGGCCGCAGACAACGGACCCTTCTTCGGTTAACCTGAGTTCGAAAATCGAACACAGGGAGCCGGAGGAGCCGGAATGGACTGGAAGCCCACCGCCTGCGTGTTATGCGCCTGCAACTGCGGCATTGAGATCCGCCTCGACGGGCGGCGGTTCGACCGCGTCCGGGGAGACAAGGCCCACCCCTCCTCCCAGGGCTACACCTGCGAGAAGCCGCTCCGGCTCGACCACTACCAGAACGGCGCCGACCGCCTGACCCACCCGCTGCGCCGCCGCCCGGACGGCACGTTCGAGCGGGTGGACTGGGACACCGCCATCGGCGAGGTCGCCGAACGGTTCGCGGCCGTACGGGACGCCCACGGCGGAGAGTCGATCTTCTACTACGGCGGCGGCGGGCAGGGCAACCACCTCGGCGGCTCCTACGCGGGCTCGTTCATGCGCGCCCTCGGCGCCCGTTACCGCTCCAACGCCCTGGCCCAGGAGAAGACCGGCCAGTTCTGGGTCGGGGACCGGATGCTCGGCAACGTCACCTTCGGCGACTTCGAGCGCTGCGAGGTGGCGCTGTTCATCGGCAAGAACCCCTGGCAGTCGCACGGCATCCCGCGGACCCGCCCCACGCTGCGCGAGATCGCCCGCGACCCGGACCGCTGCCTGATCGTGATCGACCCGCGCCGCACCGAGACCGCCGAGCTGGCGGACATCCACCTGCGGCCACGGCCCGGGACCGACGCCTGGCTGCTGACCGCGCTGGCGGCCGTCCTGGTCCAGGAGGATCTGATCGCCACCGAGTGGCTGGCCCGGCACGCCGTGGGACTCGACGAGGTCACGACCGTCCTTTCGAAGGTCCCGGTGGCGGAGTACGCGGCGGGCTGCGGCGTCCCGGAAGGGCTGGTCCGCGGCGCCGCCCGGCGGATCGCCTCCGCCCGCGGCGTCGCCGTCCACGAGGACCTGGGCGTGCAGATGTCCCCGCACTCGACCCTGAACAGCTACCTCGACAACCTGATCTACCTGCTCACCGGGAACTTCGGACGCCCCGGCACGAACAACCCGCCCATCCCGTTCGCCCCGATGATCACCTTCTCCCACTGGGGCCCCCGGCGCGACCGTTTCAGCCCGGTGGCCGGGGCCCGCATCATCTCCGGACTCGTCCCGTGCAACGTGATCGCCGAGGAGATCCTCACCGACCACCCCGCCCGCTACCGGGCGATGTTCGTGGAGACCGCCAACCCCGCGCACTCGCTGGCGGACTCGGCACGGATGCGCGAGGCGCTGGAGGCGCTGGACCTGCTGGTGGTCGTCGACGTCGCGATGACCGAGACCGCCCGGCTGGCGGACTACGTGCTCCCCGCGCCCACCCAGTTCGAGAAGTGGGAGGCGACGTTCTTCAACTTCGAGACCCCGGCCAACTACTTCCACCTGCGCGCCCCGGTCCTGGACCCGCCGCCGGGCTCGGACCTGCTGCCCGAGCCCGAGATCCACTCCCGGCTCTGCGAGGCGATCGGCGCGGTCCCCGACCTCACCCCGCTGCGCGAGGCGCTGTCCCGGGGCCGGGCCGCGTTCGCCGAGGCGTTCCTGGCCGCGGCGGCCGCCGACCCCGCGCTCGCCACGGTCGCCCCGGTGGCGCTGTACCGCGCCCTCGGCCCGTCCCTGCCCGACGGCGCCGCCGCGGCGGCGTCCCTGTGGGCGCTGGCGCACAAGGTCGCCTTCGCCCATCCCCAGGCCGTACGGCGGGCCGGGATCCCCGGCGAGGGGCTGGAACTGGGCGACAACCTGTTCGACGCCATCCTGAGCGGCCGGTCGGGCGTGGTGTTCGCGGTCGACGAGCCGGGTGACGCGCTCGCCCGCGTCGGCACGCCGGACGGGAGGATCCATCTTGAGATCCCCGAACTGCTGGAGGAGATCTCCCGGCTCGGCGGGGTCCCGGGCCCCGATCCCGCGTTCCCGTTCGTGCTCTCCGCCGGGGAGCGCCGCGCGTTCACCGCCAACACCATCGTGCGCGACCCCGCCTGGCGCCGCCGCAACGGCGCGGGCGTGCTGCGTGTCAACCCGGGCGACGCCGCCGCCCTCGGCCTGGCCGACGGCGGGCCCGCCCGGCTGACCACCCGCCGGGGCAGCGCCGAGGTCACGGTGGAGCTGACCGACAGCCTCCAGCCCGGCCACGTCTCGCTCCCCAACGGCCTCGGCCTGCAGTACGCGGGCACCGTGACCGGCGTCGCCCCCAACGAGCTGACCTCCGTCGAGGACCGCGACCCCTACGCGGGAACCCCCTGGCACAAGCACGTCCCGGCCCGGGTCGAGGCGCTGGGCTGACGCCCCGGCACGTGCGTGGCCGCGCCGGCCTCCCGCACCCGTCCCTCGTGGCGGGAGACCGGTCAGCGCCTCATCGCCCGCCAGGACGCGTAGTGGTGGATCGCGACGCCGGCGAAGGCCGGGTAGGCCCGGGCGGCCCCGTCGACGACGGCCAGGACCGAGGTCATGCGCGCGCTGCCCTCCTCGTGGAAGGTGCAGTGGAGGCAGTCGGCCAGCGGGGCGGTCTCGGTGGCCAGCCGGACCGGCTTGCCGGCCCGCGTCCCGCGGGTGAGGATGTCGGCGCTGACGTCCATCATCGAGTTGGGGCCGGTGGCGGTGTCGCGGTAGCTCATGACGGTGACCGCGTTCACCCGCGCCAGCACCCCGTCGGCCAGCGTGGTGCCCGATCCGGTGGGGATCGTGTGGTACCAGAACGGGATGTCGGCCTCCAGCGGGCGCGCGTCGTCGGCCTGCAGCAGCTGCAGCATCCGCAGCAGGCCCGCGGCCACCGTGGCCTGGTCGGTCTGCCAGGCGGGCAGGGCGTACGGCTCCACGTCGACGTGACTGCCGACGAACAGCCTGGTGCCGAGGACGGCCCGCTGCCAGGTACGCGCCGCCGCGTGGTCCAGAGCCCAGGCCGGATCGCCGCCCAGCGCGGTCAGGCGGATCCCGGCCCTGTCCGTACCGCGCTTCAGCTCCCGCAGCTTGGTCAGCAGGGCCGCGTCGGAGGGCAGCCTCGCGTCCACGTGGACGAAGATCTCCTTGACGCCCCGGCCCTTCGCCCAGGCCAGCACGTCGGCCGGCCGCGCGGCGGCGGGGTTCCACAACCATGTCGCCCGCGTCCCGGCCGCCGCGGGCTTCAGCGCGCCGGCGGCCGAGGCGGGAGCGGGGAGGACCACGCCCAGCGACAGCACCAGGGCGAGGACGGCCCACCCGGTCCTGACCGCCGCCGTACTCGATCCTTTGCCCATCACATCCTGCCCTTCCCTGGGTTCCTGTGCCGCCGGTCCGTGGCGGCAGGAGGACCCATCGGACGCGGAGAGCGCGAGCTGAGAGTTTTCCGCACCTTCCCCGCAACGATCCGCCACCCGGAGCCGCAACCGCCCGGACGGCGGAACCCGGCGGAACGGGAACCCGCGCGGTACGGCGGGCTCAGGAGGCGGCGCGGCGCAGGTCGAACAGGTCGGACGGGGACAGCGGCATCCTGGCGATCGGGATGCCCTCGGCGTCCTCGACTGCCGAGGCGATCACCGCGGAGACCGGGATGACCCCCGCCTCCCCGGCGCCCTTGATGCCGAGGGGGTTGAGCGGGGACGGGGTCTGCAGGTGCGCGGTCTCCACCTTCGGGACCTCCGTCGCGTACGGCATCAGGAAGTCCATGAACGAGGCGTTGAGCAGCTGGCCGTGACCGTCGTAGACCATCCGCTCGTACAGCGCGCCGCCGACGCCCTGGGCGACGCCGCCGTGGATCTGCCCCTCGACGATCATCGGGTTGATGAGGTTGCCGCAGTCGTGGACGACGGCGTAGCGCAGGATGCGGATCTCGGCGGTGAGCGGGTCGGTCTCCACGATCGCCGCGTGCATGCCGGAGGCGAAGGTCGAGCGGATCGGCGAGTAGTAGTCGCGCCCCTCCAGGCCCGGTTCGTCGCCCGCGTCCACCGGCGGCCGGTCCGGCGACGACGTGCCCGCGAACTGCGTGGCGCGCACCGCCTCCGCGTCGAAGGCGTAGCGCAGCGGGTTGGACAGCACCGCCACGGTCGCCAGCGGGATCGCGGCCTTCGGGGAGCCCGCCACGTGCACGACGCCGTCGGTGATCTCCAGGTCCCGCGGGTCGGCCTCCAGCGCGTCGGCGGCGATCCGCAGGGCCTTCTCGCGGACCTTCCGGCAGGCCAGCGCGATCGCGTTGCCGCTCATCACCGCGGCGCGGGAGGCGAAGGTGCCGACCGCGTAGCCGAACCTGCGGGTGTCCCCGGTGACGACCGAGACCCGCTCCAGCGGCACGCCCAGCTCGGCCGCGGCGATCTGCGCGAAGACGGTCTCGTGCCCCTGCCCCTGCGAGGTGAGCCCGGTGGAGACGTGCACCCTGCCGTCGGAGGTGATCTGGACGTGGCCCCCCTCGTACGGCCCGACGCCGGTGCCCTCGACGTAGCAGCCGATGCCGATCCCGATCCGCCTGCCCTCGGCCTCCGCCGCGGCCTTGCGCGCCGGGAAGCCGTCCCAGCCGATCAGCTCCTTGAGCAGGCGCAGCGCCTGCGGGTAGTCCCCGCTGTCGTAGATCAGCGGCCGTCCGTCCTGGAAGGTCAGCCCCTGGTCGTAGGGGAACTCGTCGGGCTGGATGAAGTTGGCCGCGCGCACCGCCGTACGGTCCAGGCCGAGATGGGCCGCGATGCGGTCCATCGTGCGCTCCATGCAGAACACCGCCTGCGGACGGCCCGCCCCCCGGTACGGCGTGACCTGCACGGTGTTGGTGTAGACGGAGGAGAACTCGACCCGGTAGGCCCCCAGCTTGTACGGCCCCGGCAGCTGGGTGGAGGTGATGATCGGCACGATGATCCCGTACGGCGTGTAGGCGCCGTGGTCGTGCAGGATCGTCACCTCCAGGCCGAGCACCCGCCCGTCGTCGTCGAAGCCGACCCGGACGAACTGCACCTGAGCCCGCTCGTGCGCCGAGGAGACGAAGTGCTCGCGCCGGTCCTCGGCCCACTTGACCTCGCGGCCGAGCAGCATCGCCGCCCAGGGCACGAGGACCTCCTCCGGCCACGGGTGCATGATCTTCACGCCGAACCCGCCGCCCACGTCCGGCGCGATCACCTCGACCTTGGGCAGCGGCAGGCCGAGCTTGGCGGCCACGGCCATCCGGACGCTGGTGGAGGTCTGGGTGCTGGAGTAGACCCGCAGGGAGGAGTCGTCGGCGTCCCAGCGGGCGTAGACGCCGCGCCCCTCCAGCGGCATGGACGCGCTGCGCTCGATGTCCAGCCGGAAGGCCAGGGTGTGCGGCGCGTCCTCGATGAGCTCGCGCGCGTCGCGGCCGTCGGCCGAGGGCGCCTGCTGGACCAGGTGCGCCCCGACGTTGCCCGGCACGTCGTCGTGGACCAGCCGCGCGCCCTGCGCCGCCTCCTCCACGCCCACCACGGGCTTGAGGACCTCGTAGTCCACCCGGATGAGCGCGCAGGCGTCCTCGGCCAGGTAGCGGTCGCGGGCGACGACCATCACGACCGGCTCGCCGACGTGCCGGACCCGCTCACGGGCCAGCGGGAAGGCGGTGCGGCCGTGGGTCAGCGCCGGGTGCGGGATGAGCAGCGGGAGCGGCTCGGCGAGCCGGCCCGGCAGGTCCTCCCAGGTGTAGATCGCCACCAGCCCGTCCACGTCGAGCGCGTCCGAGACGTCGATGTCGCGGATCAGGGCGTGCGCGTGCGGGGACCGGACGAACGCCGCCGCCAGCGCGTCCGGCCCGAGGTCGTCCAGGTAGCGGCCGCGCCCGGTGAGCAGCCGCGGGTCCTCCCGCCGCTGGACCGGCTCGCCGAACAGCTTCGTCGTCACCGCGCGGCCTCCTCGCCCGGCCGCGGGGCACGGAGGGCGTCCGGGCCGGTGACGATCATGATTCCTCCGCCGTGAGCTCGGCCGCGCGGTGCACGGCCCTGACGATGTTCTGGTAGCCCGTGCACCGGCACAGGTTGCCGGAGATCCCCTCCAGCACCTCCTCCTCGGCCGGCGCCGGGTTCTTCCGGAGCAGGGCGGTGACCGTGCACAGGAACCCCGGGGTGCAGAACCCGCACTGCAGTCCGTGGCACTCGGCGAAGGCCCGCTGCACCGGTGACATCCGCCCGCCGTCCGCGAGCCCCTCGACGGTGGTGATCTCGTGCCCGTCCACGGTGACCGCGAAGGTCAGGCACGAGCGGACCGGCTCGCCGTCCAGCAGCACCGTGCAGCACCCGCACACCCCGTGCTCGCACCCGACGTGCGTGCCGGTCAGGCCGAGGTCGTGCCGGAGGCAGTCCGACAACAACCGCCGCCCCGGCACCGCGGCCCGCCGTACCGTCCCGTTGACGGTCAGGGTGATCTCGTGGACCCGTTCAGGCATGCAGCGCCTCCCCGGCCGCGTCGCGGAGCGCCCGCTCGACCAGGACACCGGTCAGGTGCCGCCGGTAGTCCGCGGTCGCGTGGATGTCGGTCTCCGGTTCGATCCGGTCCTGTACGGCCCGCGCCGCCGCGGCCCAGTCCGCGGAGGCGGGTGGCCGGTGCCCGCAGGCGCCGGTGACGTCGGCGGCCACCGGGACCGGCCCCACGCTCACGCACGCCACCCGGGCGGTGCTGACCCGCAGGTCGTCGTCCAGGCCGACCAGGGCCGCGACCCCGGCCAGGGCGTAGTCCCCGTGTCTCCTGGCCACCTCGTGGAAGGCGGTGCCCGAGCGCGGGGGCAGCGCGGGGAAGAAGGCGGAGACGGCCAGTTCCCCGGGGCCGGCCGCCGATTCCAGCGGCCCGGTGAAGAACTCCGCCGCCGGGACGTCCCGGGTGCCGCCGCGCCGCGCCAGCCGTACCGAACCGCCGAGCAGGGCCAGCACGGCGGGCAGTTCGGCCGCCGGGTCGGCGTGGACGAGGCTGCCGACGACGGTGCCCCGGTTGCGGATCACCGGGTGGGCGACCAGCCGGAGCGCCTGGCCCAGCAGCGGCTGGAGCGCGGCGGCCCGCGCCGAGCGCTCCACCCGGGCGTGCCGGGCCAGCGCCCCGATCCGGAGCCCGCCCGGCTCCTCCTCGACGGTGGCCAGCTCCGTCAGCCCGTTGATGTCGACCAGGTGGGCGGGGGCGGCCAGCCGCATGTTCAGCAGCGGGATCAGGCTCTGGCCGCCCGCGAGGACCTTGCCGTCCGCCCCCGTCCCGGCGAGGACGTCGAGCGCCTCGCCGAGGGAGCGGGGACGGTGGTAGTCGAAGGGGGGTGGCTTCACCCGGCGGCCTCCCGACCGGGATCGACGGGCCGTTTGGGATGCGCCGTCGTCGTCCCCCCGGGGCCGCCGTCGCCCCCCACCCCGGTGCCACGCCGGTCGGCGATCGCGCGGAGCAGGTGGTAGCCGCCCAGGACCACGATGGTGCCGAGCGCGATCCCGGAGATCCTGAAGTCCTCGGAGATCACCTGCTCGACCGGGCCGATGGCCAGGATGATGCCCGCCCCGACGGGGACCATGTTGACCGGGTCGGCGAAGTCCACCCGGTTCTCGACCCAGATCTTCGCGCCGAGCAGGCCGATCATCCCGTAGAGGATGACCGTGATGCCGCCGAGCACGCCCCCCGGGGTCGCCGCGACGAGCGCGCCGAACTTGGGGCAGAGGCCGAACAGGATCGCGATGACGGCCGCGATGTAGTAGGCGGCGGTCGAGTAGACCCGGGTGGCGGCCATCACGCCGATGTTCTCGGCGTAGGTGGTGGTCGGCGAGCCGCCCGCGGCGCTGGCGACCGCGGTGGCCACGCCGTCGCCGATGATCGCCCGGCCCATGGAGGGGTTGACGTCCGTCCCGGTCATCTCGCCGACGGCCTTGACGTGGCCGACGTTCTCGGCGACGAGGGCGATGACCGCCGGGAGGACCAGCAGGACGGCGGAGAACTCGAAGGCGGGCCAGTGCATGCCGGGCAGGCCGATCCAGTCGGCCTGCGCGACCGCCTCGAAGCTCACCCGGGGATGCGTGTCGACCTTCCCCGCGGTCGCGTTGAAGGCCGTGATGTCGCCGAAGACCCGGTCGGCCAGCCAGGAGAGGACGAAACCGATGACCAGCCCGAGGAGGATGCCGATCCGGCCGACGAAGCCGCGGAACAGCACGATGATCAGGAACGTGACCGTCATCGTGATCAGCGCGATCCACTGGTCCTGGGGCCAGTAGACGTCCGCGACCACGTAGGCCAGGCCGAAGCCGATCAGCATGACGACCGCGCCCGTGACGACGGGCGGGAAGACCCTGTTGATGACCTGCACGCCCAGGACGTGCATCGCCACGCCGATCAGGGCCAGCACCAGGCCCGCGACGAGGATCGCGCCCGTGACGATCGCGTCGGCCTCGGGCGTGTCGCCTCCGAAGATCGCTCTGATCGCCAGCACGCCGCCCACGAACGAGGCGCTGGTCCCGAGGTAGCTGGGGACCTTGCCCTGCACGATGAGCAGGAACAGGATCGTCGCGACCCCGGAGAACATGATCGCGACGTTCGGGTCCAGACCCATGACCAGCGGGAAGACGAAGGTCGCGCCGAACATCGCGATGACGTGCTGCGCCCCGAACCCGACCATGCGCGGCCAGGACAGGCGTTCCCCGGGTTTGACGACCTCACCCGGCGCGAGGGTCCGGCCGTCTCCGTGTTTCGTCCAACCTGCAACCATCAAGCCCACCTTTCCCGGGCCGTCGGTCGGTGGCCGCCCCGCAGGCTCCCCTCCGCCGGATCGCTTGCTGCCGTTGCGGGCACGTTAGGCCAGCGCACCCGGCCCCACACCGTCATGATCTGCCAAAACTAACCCACCGGCCAGGGAACGCGTTGCGCACCGCCGGGGGAACGCCCGGTGAGGGCGCGTCCGGACGTCCGCGCGCCGGACGCGCCGACCGCCCAGCGCCTCCGACGCGCCCGCATCCGCGACGGGAAGGGCGTCCACCGGCCCGGCCTGTCGCCGGGCCGGTGGACGCCCTTCCCTCACCTGCGGGCTTCCCTCACCTGCGGAAGTAGGCGCGGGCGGACGGGAGCAGCAGCAGGACGAGAACGGCCAGCGAGACCAGGGGCGTGAGGAGGAGGCGGCCGTCGGTGACGGCGAGCAGCCAGGCGGGATAGGCGCGGTCGCTCGCCTCCAGGACGGCCTGCGCGTCCACGCCGCCGCCGAGGAGGGACTGAAGGTACTCCGCTCTGGACAGCTGGCTGGTGAGGATGAAGAGGTCGAGCGCCAGGAAGACCGGCTGGACGATGAGCGTCAGGATCCGCCCGGCGCGCCTGCCGGCCAGGTTGAGCCGGGCGAGGATCACCGCGATGACGGCGGTGCCGACGGGAAGCACCAGCGCGTAGCCGCCTTCGTCGAAACGGAGTCCCTTGTCGGCCAGAACTGACGGCGGCAGTCCCTGCCGGGCCAGCTCGGCCTCCGCGGCGGCCTGGACGTCGGCGCCGTAGGCGAGCCCGGCGACCGGCGCGATCAGGAAGGCCAGGGCGAACAGCAGCTGGAGGACGCCCGCGAAGGTGACGGAGCGAGGACGGGCGGCGGTACGGGGGCGGGCGGCGGTGCCGGGGCGGGCGACGGTGCCGGGGCGGGCGACGGTGTGCGTCGTGGTGGTTTCCATGGAGGGAACGATCGCGCCGTCCGCTGATACGGCGCTCTCACGGCGCTGAGACGTCCCGGCGGCTCCTGACGCCGGCACATCAGTGATCGGGATTCGGAGGGGGCGGTGTGGGAGGCTACGCGAGTGCGAGTTGCCCTACTTGGTCCTCTTGAGGTCTCCTCCGACGGAGGAACGCCGATCGACATCGCCGGCAGCCGGTTGCGCACGTTGCTGGCGCGGCTCGCGCTGGAGGCGGGCCGGCCGGTGCCGGCGGAGTCGCTGATCGATGAGCTGTGGGGCGAGGAGCCGCCGTCGGGGGCCGCCGGCGCGCTCCAGGGGCTGGTGTCGCGGCTGCGCAAGGCGCTGCGCGAGGCCGCGACGGTGGAACTGGTGGCGGGCGGCTACCGGTTGTCCCTCCGCGCCGAGGACGTCGATGTCCACCGCTTCGAGGAACTCGCCGGGCAGGGCAGGCGCGAGCTGTCGGCGGACCGGTACGAGCAGGCCGCCTCCCTCCTGGGAGCCGCCCTGGACCTGTGGCGCGGCGCGGCCCTGGTGGATGTGCGGGAGGCCGCCTTCGCCCGTGACACCGCCACCCGGCTGCACGATCTGCGGACCGCCGCCGCCGAGGACCGCTTCGAGGCCGAACTGCACCTGGGCCGGCACGCGCAGGTGCTGGCCCCGCTGGGAGCCGAGGCCGCCGAGCGCCCGCTGAGCGAGCGGCTGGCCGGGCTGCGGATGCGGGCGCTGGCGGCGGCCGGGCGCCAGTCGGACGCGCTGGCCGTCTACCAGGAGATCAGGACCCGGCTGGGTGAGGAGCTCGGCGTCGATCCGTCGCCGGAGCTGCGGGAGGTCCACCTCGCCCTGCTCCGCGGTGAGCTGGACCGGCCCGCGGCGCACCGGGAGGCCGCGCCGAGCCGGCTTCCGGCGCAGCTGACCAGCTTCATCGGCAGGGAGCGCGAGCTGGGCCAGCTCTCCCGGCTGATGGGCGTCTCCCGGTTGGTCACCGTCGTCGGGCCCGGCGGCGCCGGCAAGACCAGGTTGTCGCTGGAGGCGGCGGCCCGGGACCGCGCCCGCGGGCGCGGCCGGGTGTGGTTCGTGCCGCTGGCCGGCGTGGGGGACCCGGATCAGCTGCCCGACGCGGTCCTCGGCGCCCTGGGAGGCCTGTACGGCAACGGGCGGGCGCAGCCGGCCGACCCCGTCGACCGGCTCGTCGAGCTGCTCGACGCCGGTGACGCCGTCCTGCTGCTCGACAACTGCGAGCACCTGGTCGAAGCGGTCGCGGAACTCGCCGGCCGGTTGCTGGCCGGGCTGTCGCACCTGAGGATCCTGGCCACCAGCAGGGAACCGCTGACGATCACCGGGGAGGCGCTGTGCCATCTGGGCCCGCTCGACCTGCCCGCGGAGCAGCCGGAGCTCCGTGAAGCGGCCGCGGCGGCCGCGGTCCGCCTGTTCGTCGACCGGGCCACCGGGGTCCGGCCGGAGTTCGCCCTCGACGAGTCCACGGTGGACCACGTGGTGGAGATCTGCCGGGGGCTGGACGGAATGCCGCTGGCGTTGGAGCTGGCCGCGGCGAAGCTGCGTTCGATGAGCGTGGAGCAGATCGCCCGCCGGCTGAACGACCGGTTCCGGCTGCTGGCCTCCGGGAACAGGGCCGTGTCACCGCGCCAGCGCACGCTGCTGGCGATGGTGGAGTGGAGCTGGGATCTGCTCAACGAGCCTGAGCGGGCGCTGGCACGCCGGCTGTCGGTGTTCCCGGGCGGGGCGTGCCTGAACGCCCTGGAGGCGGTCTGCTCGGACGAATCGCTGCCGGCGGAGGACGTGCTGTACGTGATCGGCTCGCTGGTGGAGAAATCCATCGTCCAGCAGGCAGGAGACCGCTACCGGATGCTGGAGACCATCCGCGCCTACGCGGCCACCCGGCTCACCGCGTCGGGGGACGACGTCTCGGCGCGTTTCGCCGACCACTTCCTCGGCCTGGCCGAGGAGCACGAACCGCTGCTGCGGACCGGTGACCAGCTGCGCGCGATCGCGGTCTTCGACGCCGAGCACGACAACCTGCTCTCCGGACTGCGGGCCGCCCTGGACGCGGGGGACGCCCCGGTGGCGTCCCGGTTCGTCAGAGCTCTGTTCTGGTACTGGGGGCTCAAGGGGATGAGCTCGCGGTACGCGACGTCGGTGACCGAGGTGCTCAAGCTGGGCGACGCGCTGCCCGACCAGGTGCGCGCCGCCTTCAGCCTGGTGCTGGCCGCGGCCGGCCCCCTGCTCTCCCACGGGCCGGTCAAGGACGCGGACACGGCGGCGGTGCTGGGTTTCCACCCCGCCGTGCCGATGCTGCGCATGGCGCAGCTGGCGTCCTCCGCCGACGCTTCCGGTCTCATGGAACGCCAGCTCCAGCAGGCGCTGGCCTCCCCGGATCCCTGGGTCCGGGCCAGCGCGCTGTGGACGCAGGACCACGTACGCGTCGAGAAGGGCGACCTGCTGACGGGGACCCGGGCGCGGCGGGAGGCGCTGCGCGGCTTCGAGGAGGTCGGTGACCGCTGGGGCCTGCTGATGACCCTGCTGCGCATCAGCCGCGACCATTCCCTGCGGGCCGAGTACGACCAGGCCGTCGCGGTGGCGGAGCGGGCGATGGCGATCAGCTCGGAGCTCGGCACGGAGATGCACCTGTACTGGGCCAGGAGCAGGCTGGCCCGGGCGAGGATGGACATCGGCGACCTGGAGGGCGCCCTCCGGGACGTCCACGCCGCGCTGCGCCAGGCCAGGGAGCGGGGTCACCGGCGCACCGAGGCCAACATGCACGCCTCCCTGGCGATCGCGCACCGCCTCTCGGGCGACGTGGAGCAGTCCGAGTGGGCCCTGGACCGGATGGAGAGCCTCGCGCGGCGGTTGCCGTCGTTCGAAGGCCTTCCCAGCCACGCGGTCAGCGGCTTCCGGATGGCCAACCGGCTCGCGGAGGGAGCGGCCGGTCCGGCTCGCGCGCTGCTGCCCGCGGTGATCCCTCCCCTGTTCGCCCAGGGCCACGCCAACGGCCTGGCCTGGGGCGCCGAGCTGCTCGCCGGGCTGCTCGCGCTGGAGGACGACCCGGCCGGCGCGGCGGGCGCCCTGGGCCGGAGCGAGGTGATCCGCGGCGCGTTCGACCGCGGCGACCCGGACCTGCGCGCCCTGGTCGCCGTCCTCGCCGGACGCCTCGGCGCGGACGGCTACCGCGAGGCCTACCGCCGCGGCGCGGAGCCGCCCAGGCAGCGGACGCTCGACTGGCTGGCCGATCAGGCGGCGTTCTCGGGGTAGCCGCTCACGGCCGGCGGGAGGGCCCGGAGGTCGGACGGCCTTACCGCCGCCCCTCCGCTTCCGTCAGCGGCTCCGGGAGGCGATGACGCGGATCTCGAAGCCGTCGCCGGTGACGACCTGACCGGCGCGGATCTTGCAGGTCTTGCGGAGCTCGACCCGGCCGTCGACCATGACGTTCCCGTCGGCGATGAAGTGCTTGGCCTGGCCGCCGGTCTCGGTGACGGCGCAGTACTTCAGCAGGTCGCACAGCGGGATGTAGTCGGTTTCCAGCTCAAAGGTCTCGTTCACCCGTTCAGCTTAGAGCCGGTCAGATGCCGCGCATGCGCAGGACGTGCAGGGCCAGGGTGAGGTTGAGCCGCAGGTGGGCGTCCTCGGTGAAGTTGCCGAGCAGGCGTTCCAGCTTGCCGATCCGGTAGCGCAGCGTGTTGTAGTGGAAGTGCAGCCGCCGGGCGGTCTCGGCGACGTTGAGGTTGGTCTCCAGCAGCACCTGGAGGGTCCGGCGCAGGTCGGCGTTCTCGGCGTCGTCGTCGGAGGCGAGCCGGCCGAGGGTCTCGCGGACGAAGGCGTGCAGCTCGTCGGTGTCGCCGACCAGGGAGAGCAGGCGGTAGACGCCGAGCTGGTCGAAGTGGGCGACCGCGCCGGGGCCGTGCAGCTGGCGGCCGACCCTGCTGGCCTTCAGCGCCTGGCCGTACGCCTCGGCCAGCTGCTGCGTCCCGGTGGCCGTACGGCTGGCGCCGGTGGAGAAGGTCGCGGGCAGGCACTCGGCGAAGGCCGCGGCGGCGTCCCTGGCCAGGCGGGCGGTGTCGGCGGCGGCGTCCACGACGGCGACGACCTCGTGGGAGAAGCCCGCCACCGCGCCGCGCGGGTCGTGCCGGCGCAGCGCCGCGGTCCAGCAGGCGACCAGGCGGTCCTGGGCGGCCCGCTCGTCGCCGTCCGGGTCGAGCTCGGCCACCAGGACGGTGACGGGACGCTCCAGGTCCCAGCCGAAGGCCCGGGCCCGGGAGACCACCCGCTCGGAGCCGCCCGCCCGGCCGGTGAGCACGTCGCGCAGGAAGTCGGCGCGGTACTTGCTCTCGACCGCGTTGACCGCCTCCTGCCGGGTGACCACGAGGGCGGCGACCGTGGCGGCACGTTCCAGGATGCCGACGTCGTTGTCGTCGATCGAGCCGGCCGGGCCGTAGGCGACGATCCGGCCGTGGTGGTGCCCGCCCGCGACGACGGGGACGGAGGTGCGGTGGGAGTCGGGGGCGCCGCGCAGCGCGGTCAGGTAGTCGGCGGGCCCGGCCGCGGCCAGGGTCTGCCCGGTGCCGTCGAGCACGGCCACCGCCACGTCGAGCAGCCCGGCCACCTCGGCGGCCACCTCGCGCAGCCCGCCTCCGGCCAGCACGACGGCCACGAGTGCCCGGTGCGCCTCCTCCACCCGGGCCAGCACGCCGGCCTGCCGGTTGAGGATGTCGGTGAGGACCTGGTTGAGGATGTCGTCGAAACCGACGTCGTCGGGGAGCTGGATCAGCGGGAAGCCCAGCCGGTCGGCCTGCTCCACCATCACGTCGGGCAGCTCGTCCAGGTAACGGCCGAGCTTGATGGCGAGCGCGGCCAGGCCCCGCTCGTCCAGGTCGGCCACGAGCCGGTCGAGCGACTGGGGCGTGTTGCGCAGCGGGTATCCGGTGGTGAGCAGCAGCTCGTGGGGCTTGACCCAGGCGAGGATGTCCGGGACCTCCATCACGTTGAGCCGCTGCACGATGCGGTCCAGTCCCCGCTCCCCCGCGATCAGCCGGGCGCCGGCCAGCGTCGAGACGCCGAGAACCTCGCCCACGGCGACACCATGAGTGATCGTTCCAGTGCTGGCCAGGCGTACGGGAGGTTCCATGAGGGGATTCTGACTGATAGAACCAACTGTCAGGAAGAGCCAACCTTTGGGTGGACTGTTGGCAGCTTTCTCCGTACGGCGGTGATCTCACGCCGTTCTACCGTCAGGCCATGGACGGTGAGCTCCGGTGACGGTTGGAACGCGCCCGAGGACACAGCGGGGTCCCATGCGGGCTCCGGCGCGGACGCACGCGACCGGCGCGGCCAGCACGGCCCTGCGCCGGACGCTGGAGTCCTCCCGCCGCCCCGCGCGGGTGCTGGCGGCCTTTCCCTCCGGGGTCTACCTGGAGGTCCGCTCGGACCTCGAACCGCACGTGATCGCGGTGGTCACCGGGGAGGCCACCCGGCTGCCCAACGCGATGGTCGTCGGCGATCCGATACCCCGGGTCTCGGTGGGGGCCGACGCCTCCGTCGGGGACGGCGCGATCGAGATCGGCTCGCTCAGTCTGCGCGCCCACCGCTGGTGGGATCCGGCCCCGCCCCTCGGCCCGGTGGATCCGGTACGGCTGGCGCAGGCGCTGCCGGTGATGACCGAGCTGTGCGACCGCTCGCCGAAGCGGCCGGGCCTGGAGGGCAACGGCGCCGCCGGGCTGCTGGCCGAGGGCTGCTCCGAGGCCTCGCTGCTGCGCGGCATCATGGCCGCCGAACAGCTCGTCGGGCTGGGCCCCGGGCTCACCCCGAGCGGCGACGACATGCTCGCCGGGCTGCTGGTGGCCCTGCGCCATCTCGGCACGGCCGCCGGGGTGGGCCGCGCGGTCTGGCTGGCCGACTGGCTGGCCGCCGCGGTCACCTTCGACGCCCGCGGCAGGACCACCCCCATCTCCGCGACGCTGCTGCACTGCGCGGCCCGGGGCGAGGCCAGTGGCGAGGTCCTGGCCGTCCTGCGCGGCCTGGCGGGACGGCAGTCCCTGGAATCCGCGCTGCACCGGCTGCTCCAGCTCGGTCACACCTCCGGCGCGGATCTGGCGTGGGGCCTGCGCATCGGCCTGTCCTCCGTCCTCGACCTGCGGGAGGGTGACCGGCGTGACCGGTGAGGGAGGTCCGGCGGACATGGTCCAGGTCCGCACCGGGACGTACCACGACTCGGTGAGCCTCATGCGGGTCAGCCAGGCCCTGTCCGGGTTGCCCGGGGTGGAGGCCGCGATGGTCGCCATGGCCACCGAGCTCAACCGCGGCATCGCCGCCGAGCTGGGCTTCGCGTTGCCCGCCTGCGGCCCGGCCGACCTGCTGGTCGCGCTCCGGGCGGACGACGGGACCGCCGCCGCGCGGGCCGCCGCCGAACTCGACCGCCTCCTGTCCGGTCTCGCGGTCCGTACGGCGGGCCGGGACGCCGCCGGCCACCCGCCGCGCACCGTCCGCGCCGCCCTGCGCGAGGCCGCCGGAACCGCGGGGAACGGCGGAACCACGGCGAACGGCGGAACCGCGGCCGGCGCCGCCGGGGAGGGGGACGCGACGCTGGTGCTGGTCTCGGTCCCGGGTCCGCACGCGTTCGCCGAGGCCCTGGACGCGGTCGAGGCGGGCCTCCCCGTGATGATCTTCAGTGACAACGTCCCCGTCGAGCAGGAGGTCCTGCTCAAGCGGCGGGCCGAGGAGACCGGCGCCCTGGTCATGGGCCCGGACTGCGGCACCGCTGTGATCGGCGGGGCCGGTCTCGGCTTCGCCAACGTGCTCCGTCCCGGCCCGGTCGGGATCGTGGCCGCCTCGGGAACCGGCGCGCAGCAGGTGGCGTGCCTGCTGGACCTGGCGGGCGTGGGGGTCGGCCACATCCTGGGGGTGGGCGGGCGCGACCTGTCCGCCGAGGTGGGTGGCCTGTCCACGCTCCGGGCCCTGGAGGCGTTCGACGCCGACCCCGCGACCGAGCTGATCGTCCTGATCTCCAAGCCGCCGGCGCCGGAGGTCGCGCGGGCCGTACGGGAGGCCGTGGAGAAGCTGGCCACGCCCGTGGTCACCGCCTTCCTCGGTCCCGGCGAGGACGACCTGACCGCCGCGGCCGAGTCCGCCCTGCGCGCGCTGGGAGCGGAGCCGCCCGCCTGGCCGTCGTGGCCCGCGGTCTCCCCCGGGGAGGAGCCCTCCGGAGGAGAGGGGGGCCCGGGCACCGGGGCAGCCGCCCCCGGCGAGGCTCCGGAGGCGGGGATCGGCTCGTCCCGGGCCGCCGCCGGGAGGCGGACGCTGCGCGGGATCTACTCGGGCGGCACGCTGTGCGCCGAGGCCCGGCTGGTCGCCGGGACGGGTGAGTTCACCGACTACGGCGACGACGGGTACACCCGGGGCCGCGCCCATCCGATGATCGATCCGGCGCTCCGCCTGGAGGCCCTGGCCGCGGTGCCGTCCGGTGACGTGGTCCTGCTCGACGTGGTGCTCGGTCACGGCGCCGATCCCGATCCCGCGGCGCGCCTCGCGCCCGCGGTCGCCGCCGCCGTCGCGCGGGGGGTGTCCGTGGTCGCCGCCCTGGTCGGCTCCGAGGGTGATCCGCAGGGCCTGGCCGCGCAGGCGCAGGCGCTGCGCGCGGCGGGGGCGGACGTGTTCGCCTCCAACGCGCGGGCCGCCCGGCACGCGGCCCGCCTGGCGGGCGCCCGGTGACCCCCGGCCCCTCCCGGAGGAACGCGCCGGTGCCCCGGAGGAACGTGCCCGTGCGCCGCCCGCCGTCCGCCGGAGGCGCCCGATCTCCCAGGAGTGCCCGATGACGTTGCCCATGCTCTCCGGTGAACCCCGCGTGATCACCGCCGGGACGGAGGTGCTCGGCGAGGCGCTGGACGCGCAGGCCGTACCGCGCGTGACGGTGGACTGGCGGCCGCCGCTGCCCGGGACCGCGGGCGACCTGGCGCGGGTGCTGGCCGACCCGCGCAGGGCCGCCGCCAACGCCCGGGCGGTGGACCGGCTGACCTCCGCCCGCCCGCAGCTGGCCGCCGTACGGCCCGCGCACGAGGTGCTGGACCTCCCGCCGGGCGCGTTCCTGCACGCCGGGCCGCCGATCACCTGGGAGCGCGCGTCGGGGCCGATGCGCGGCGCACTGATCGGCGCGATGCTGCTGGAGGGCCTGGCCGGTGACGAGGAGGAGGCCGCCGCGAGGCTGGCCGCCGGGGCCGTCCGGCTGGAGCCCTGCCACCGGCACCGGACGGTGGGGCCGATGGCGGGCGTGGTCAGCCGGTCGATGTGGATGTTCGAGGTGCGCGACGCCGAGCACGGCGGCACCGCCTACTGCTCACTCAACGAGGGGCTCGGCAAGGTGCTGCGCTACGGCGCGTACGGGCCCGAAGTGATCGGGCGGCTGCGCTGGATGGGCGAGGTGCTCGGCCCGGTGCTCCGGGCCGCCCTGGAGCTGACCGGGCCGCTGGACCTGCGGGCGCTGATCGCCCAGGCCCTGCAGATGGGCGACGAGCTGCACAACCGCAACCGGGCCGCGACCTCGCTGCTGGTGCGCGAACTGGCCCCGGCCATGGTGGAGGCCGCTCCCCGGCACGCGGCCGAGGTGCTGCGCTTCGCGGGCGGCAACGACCACTTCTTCCTCAATCCGGGCATGGCCGCGTGCAAGGTGAGCGCGGACGCCGCCCGGGACGTCCCCGGCTCGACCCTGGTCGTCGCCATGGCCCGCAACGGCACCGACTTCGGCGTCCAGGTCTCCGGCCTGGGCGACCGCTGGTTCACCGGTCCGGCGGGCGTGCCGGATGGGCTCTATCTCGGCGCGTACGGTCCCGCGGACGCCAACCCCGACATCGGCGACTCGACGATCACCGAGACGGCGGGCCTGGGCGGCTTCGCGATGGCGGCGGCCCCGGCGATCGTCAGGTTCGTCGGCGGCGACGTCTCCGACGCCGTGGCGGCCACCCGGTCGATGTACGAGATCACCCTGGCCGAGCACCCGGCCTACCAGATCCCCGGTCTCGGCTTCCGGGGCACGCCGGTCGGCGTGGACGTGACGCTGGTGGCCAGGACCGGGCTGCTGCCCACGGTGAACACCGGCATCGCGGGCCGGGTCGCGGGCACCGGGCAGGTGGGGGCCGGGCTGGTCAGCCCGCCCGCCTCGGCGTTCACCGCCGCCCTGGCCGCCCTGGCGGAGGCCGTACCGGCCGGATAAATGATCGTTTACAACGGGTCGGCCGGGACCGCGGAGCGCGAAAACGACGCGGGAACGGGGCCGGACGGCGGCGGGAAGTCGGCGCATGTCACCCCCCATGCGCCCCGTCAGTGCCGAGCAGCGCATCATACAGCCACAAAAGCAAAAAGTTCCTTTCTTCCCGTCCCAACTTCCATTACCGAATGTAAGCGCTATATCGTGTTCAACCTCACAAATGGGCTGAACATGGGGGCGGGGTATGTCAGCGGATCGTTTGATCGGCAAGGTACCCCCTGGACCGGAGGGTGCGAACATCACCGGGACCGCACCGCAGGGCCAGGGCAGACTGGTGGGCAGGCGCTACCGCCTGATGTCGCCGGTCGGCCGGGGCGGCATGGGCATGGTCTGGCACGCGCACGACGTGCTGCTCGACCGTGACGTCGCGGTGAAGGAGCTGATCCTCCCCTACGGGCTGGACCACGCGGGCAAGCAGGTGGCGCACCGGCGGATGATGCGCGAGGCTCGCTCGGCCGCCCGGATCAGCCACCCGGGCATCGTGACCGTCCACGACGTCGTCGAGGAGGACGGGCGTCCGTGGATCGTGATGGAACTGGTCCGCGCCTGGTCCCTGGAGCAGGCCGTACGGCAGAGCGGGCCGCTCCCGGTGGCCCAGGCCGCCGAGATCGGCATCCGGGTCCTGGACGCGCTGCGGCACGCGCACGCCGCCGGGATCCTGCACCGCGACATCAAGCCCGGCAACGTGCTGCTCACCTCCGACCGGGTGGTGCTCACCGACTTCGGCATCGCCGCCATCGAGGGTGACGTCACGATCACCCAGACCGGCCTGCTGATGGGGTCGCCCGCCTACATCCCGCCGGAGCGGCTCTCCGGCCAGCCGATCACGCAGGCCGCCGACCTGTGGTCCTTCGGCGCCACCCTGTACGCGGCGGTCGAGGGCCGCCCGCCGTACGAGGGGCCCGACGCCATGGCCGTCCTCGGCGCGATCCTCACCCAGGAGCCCGCCCGGCCGCAGCGGGCCGGGGCGCTGGCCGGCATCATCGAGGGCCTGCTCCGCAAGAACCCGGCCGACCGGATGTCCGCGGCGCAGGTGTCGGACCTGCTGGAGCAGGTGTTGCGCAGCCACGGCTCCAACACCCCGAACCGGGGGCCCACCTCCCAGGTGCCCGCGGTGATGCCGGTCCCCGGCAACTCCATGCCGATGCACCTCATGCCGCCGCTGGACCCGCCGTCCGGCCCGATGCCCTCGCGGATCATCGAGACCCCCTCGGGCCCGGTGCGGGTGCCGTACGACCCGCAGAACAGCACCTCGGGCGGCTACCCGGCGGACTACGACGCGCTGTCCTCCCCCTCCGGAGCCCACCGGACCGACCTGCTGTCCACGTCCGGGCCGCACGGCGCCGTCCCCGGTGCGGCCGCCGACCCGTTCACCTCGCTCGGCAGCCCTTCCGGCGGGCACCAGCGCGGCTACGACGCGCTGCGCAGCACCTCCGCCGAGCTGGGCCTGGCCGCCTCCCGGGTCGCCCCGGAGGCCGGTTTCCCCGGCGCGGACCCGTTCGACGCGATGCGCAGCGCCTCCGGGGAGTTCGCCTCCGGGACCGGGCCCCGGCCCGCCCCGGTCCTGCCCGTCCACGCCTCCGCCGACCAGGTGCTGGACACCGGGGGGAGACGGTCCCGGCGATCGGCGGGATCACCGGGCTCCACCGGATCCGGGGAGCCGGAGGGTTCCCCGGGGCGCAGGAGCGCGCGCCGCAGGGCGTCCGCCGACGGCGACTGGATGCGCGACGGACGGCCGACGACGCGCCTGATGCTGGCCACCGGGGCCGGAGCGCTGGGAGTGGTGGTCGCCGTGGCGCTGATCCTGATGCCCGGGGAGTCCCCCGGCACCGAGTCCTCCGGCCCGTCATCGGGGGTCTCCGCGCCCGCCGACCCGGCGTCGCCGAGCAGCGCGAGCACCGAGATCCCCAAGGGGTTCGCCAAGCTGAGCGAGGGCGGCGTCTCCGCCGCGCTGCCCGACGGCTGGACGGCGAAGGCCTCCGACGACGGCACCGTCACCTTCTCCGGGCCCAAGGGCAGCGGCCGGAGCGTCGTGGTCGCCCAGGTCCCCGTGGCCGACCCGGTGACCGCGCTGGGCAAGGCCGACAAGAAGGGCCTCGACGAGTACATCGAGGTCGGCGTGACGCCGGTCTCCTACCGCTCCTGGAAGGCCGCCGACTGGGAGTACACCTTCGTCCAGCCGAACGGGATCGTCCAGATGCACGGCCTGACCCGGTACGCGGCGGTGAGCGGTGACAGCGCCTACCAGATCGCGATCGTGGTGAAGGACCTGGACTGGGAGAAGAGCGCCGGAATGATCGAGACGTTCTTCGCGACCTTCGATCCCGGAGTCTGATCTCCGGCCTGCCGGGCGGCGGCCGGGATCCGGGAGACCCCCTGGGGCCGCATCACGAGTGATGGCAGACTTCACTCGTGACTACGATCCCCGCCAATCCTGATGAATCACAAAAAAGTTCCGTTCGGGTCGCCGCCGTCCAGCGGCGGACGCTGGGCACTCTGACCGCTGCCCAGGTCACCAGCGGGATGGGGGTCGCCGTGGGGTTCACCCTCAGCTCGGTGGTGGTCACCAACCTGTCCGGGTCGAAGGCGATCGGCGGGCTCGCCGGCACCGCGACCGTACTCGGCGCCGCGCTGTTCGCGCTGCCCACGGCCAAGGCGTCCGGCCGGGGAGGCAGGCGCACCGGGCTGACCCTGGCCTACGCCTGCGCGATGCTCGGCTGCCTCATCGCGACGCTCGCCATCACCGTGGAGTCGTGGCCGCTGCTGCTGGCCGGACTGGTGCTGTTCGGCAGCGGCAGCGCGGGCAACCTGGCCTCGCGTTACTCGGCCACGGACCTGTCGCCCCCCGGGCACGCCGCCCGACACCTGTCGTGGGTGGTGTGGGCCGCCACCGTCGGCTCGGTCGCCGGGCCCAACCTCGCCCAGCCCGCCGAGGACCTCGGGCGCCGGATCGGGCTGGCCGCCTACACCGGCCCGTTCGTGCTGGCCCTGCTGGCCTTCGCCGTCGCGACGGTCATCATCATGATCGGCCTCCGCCCCGACCCGCTGGCCCTGGCCCGCTCGCTGGCCGCGGGAACCCCGCGGGAGCCCGGGACGGCGGACGCCCCGCCCGCCGCGAAGGTCCAGGGCGGCGCCCTGCGCACGGCCTGGCGCTCGTTGCGTGAGTCCCCGGCCGCGACGCGGGCGCTCGTCGCGATCGCGGTCAGCCACACCGCCATGGTCTCGATCATGTCGATGACCCCGATCCACCTCGACCAGCACGGCGCGAGCTTCTCGATCATCGGTCTGGTGATCAGCCTCCACGTCGCGGGCATGTACGTGTTGTCCCCGCTGGTGGGGTGGCTCGCCGACCGGATCGGCCGGGTCCGCGTCCTGGTGCTCGGCATGGCGCTGCTGCTGGTCTCCGCCGTCCTGGCCGGTACGGCGGGCGAGCACGCAGTGGCGCAGGTGACCGCCGGGCTGATCCTGCTCGGCCTGGGCTGGTCCTGCGGGCTGGTCTCCGGCTCGGCCATGCTCACCGAGGCCGTTGCGCTGGAGCGGCGCCCCGCCGTACAGGGCCTGTCGGACCTGGTGATGAACACCTGCGGCGCGACCGGCACGGTGATCGCCGGAGTGATCGTGGAGACCCTCTCGTACGGCACGCTCGGCACGGCCGTGGCGGTCATGGTGACGGCCACCGGCGTCTGGCTCGCCCTGGGACACCGCGGGACGGGGCGGTCTCACTTGGCGTCGGCGTAGCACCGCACCGCGACGGCCTGCATCGGGAAGCGCACCGGGGTCGCGCCGAACAGCAGCCGGGTCGCCTGCTCGGCGGCCCGGCCCACCGCGGCGACCACCTCGTCCGCCAGCTCGGCCGGGCAGTGCACCATCACCTCGTCGTGCTGGAAGAACACCAGGCGGGCCGGGTCGGGCAGCAGCCCGCGCAGCACCGCCATCAGCACGAGCGCCCACTCGGCCGCGGTCGCCTGGACCACGAAGTTGCGGGTGAAGCGGCCCCGGTCGCGGGCCGCCCGGCCGCCCTCCGGGCCGGAGACCAGTTCCCGCCAGCGGGCCGAGGGCGGCGGGCAGGTGCGGCCCAGCCAGGAGCGGACCAGCTTGCCCTCCTCCCCGGCCCGGGCCGCGTCCTCCACGAACCGGTAGGCCTCCGGGAAGCGCTGCCGCATCACGGCCAGGAGCTTGGGGGCGTCCCCGCTGGTCCCGCCGTACATCGCGGAGAGCATGGCGATCTTGGCGTGGTCGCGCTCGCCGCCGAACGCCTGGGCGAGCGCCTGGTAGAGGTCGATCTGCCCGGCCGCCCGGGCCAGCCCGCCGTCCCCGGCCATCGCGGCCAGCACCCGGGGTTCGAGCTGGGCGGCGTCGGCGACGACCAGCGTCCAGCCGTCGTCGGCCACGACGGCCCGGCGCATGGCCTTGTGGATCTGCAGCGCGCCGCCCCCGCTGGTGGCCCACCGGCCGGTCACGACCCCGGCCACCACGAACTCCGGCCGGAAGCGGTCGTCGCGGACCCACTGGTCGGCCCAGGCCCAGCCGTGGAAGCTGTGGAACCTGGCCAGTTCCTTGTAGGCCAGCAGCGGCGCGACACCGGGGTGCTCGACCTTCCGGAGCTCGTGGGCCCGGGCCGAGGAGACGGTCACCCCGGCGGCCTTGAACACCTTGATGATCTGCTGCGAGGAGTCGGGGTTGAACGACGTGCCGAAGACGGCGGCCACCTGGTCGGCCAGTGCCTGCAGCTTGACCGGTCGCAGGCCGGGCACCGGGCGCGGGCCGAGCATCTCCAGCAGCAGCGCGTCGTGCTCGGACCGCCGCCAGGGCATGCCGTCGTGGCCCATCTCCGCGGCGATCAGCGCCCCGGCCGACTCGGCGGCGACCAGCAGCCGGAACCGGTGCGGATCGGGCAGCGCCTCGATCCTCCGGAGCTGGTCGGCGTGGACCTCGGCGACCAGCTCCGCGTCGAGCGGGGGCGGCTCCTCGTCGAACAGCGTGGCCTGCCGCGCCTCGGGCGCGTGGTGGTCCTCCGGGACCGGCAGGCCGTGCAGCCGGGCGTGGGCGGCCCGGGCCGAGCGGGGCTCGCCGTACCGGCCCTCGCGGGCCAGGAGCAGGCCCTCGGTCAGGACGAGGTCGTGACAGCGCGAGATCCGCACGCCGCGGCCGAGCAGCGCGGGATAGACCTCCCTCGTGTCGGCCCAGACCCAGCGGGGAGGACCGCCGCTCCCGGCCTCCCGCTCCCGTACGGCCGCCGCGAGGTCCGGGACGGCCGAGGTCTCGCCCCCCTCGGAACGCAGCGCGCCGCCCCCGTCGTTCCCCGGCACGACCACGACGTTCATGCCTCCAGCGTGCCACGCGCCACCGACGGTTTCGATCAGGCGAGCGGGATGCAGACCTCGTCTTCGAGCGGGGGTTCGATCTCCTGGGGACGGCAGCCCGTCGCGGCGAAGCAGCGGATCCGCAGGGTCTCCGGCGTCACCGCCACGTGCAGGAAGCTCTTGAAGAACGGGGGGTCGTCCCAGTCGGACAGCTCCGACAGGTAGCGGTGGAAGACCTTGTCCACCGGGAGCCGGATCGGCAGCGGCCAGGCGCCGAGCAGCCGCGCCGCCCAGCGCATCCGCCGGGTGATCTCCACCCCGTCGATCGGCCGCGGCGGGGTGTTGCCGATGTGTTGGGACATCAGGCACAGCGCCTCGTCCGGCGTGAGGTAGAGCCATCGCATGCGCAGCCGCTCGCTGTAGAGCTTGCTGTAGAACGACAACGAGTCGCCGCGCAGCGGGTAGCACCTGTAGTCGTCCTCGTGCACGCCGCCGACGGTGACCCGGGGGGTGGTGTGGGTGGCGTGGGTGAAGGCCCCCGAACCTCCCGCCACGATGTACTGGATCGTCCGGTCGCCGACCCTGACCGGGAAGCGCTGGTAGTTGTGCACGTCGCCGCCGATGGCGGCGACGTAGTTGTGCCGGGGGTCGCGCACGATGTCGTCGATCGTGCCGCCGCCCTCCAGCTTCGACGGCTTGTACTCGTTGCGGGTGTAGACGGGCTTACCGGTGATCAGCACCTTGGGCCGGGGGTCGCGCGAGACCTCCCTGAGCCAGTTGGCCTGCTCGCGGTCGAGGTCGCCGCGGATCCCGGTGTCCACGCCCACGATGAGCAGGCCGGGGGTCTCCATCGCCCAGTACGGCCCCGGCTGCGTGACCTGCTGCTCGGGAAGCGAGCGGCGTTCGCGCGCCTTGGCCAGCGCGGCCTCGTCGATCTTCTCCGGCTTGCGCCAGAGCAGCCCGCGCAGGCCGGACGGCGAGAGCCTGAACCCCTCGCGCCGGGCCTTCAGCGCCTGAGCGTCGCAGAAGACCCGCATGAAGCCGCCGAGCCCGTCGTACCAGTCGTGGTTGCCGGGGATCGCGTAGATCGGCGCCCGGTAGTCCTGGTAGGGGCGGAAGAACTTGTCCTCGTACTCGTTGCCGGAGCCGGTGGGATAGATCACGTCGCTGCAGATGACCGCGAAGTCCGTACCCTCTCCGATCTTGAGCATGCCGGGGACCACGGCGTACTGCGAGGCGTCGCCCTCCCCGGTGTCGCCGAGGACCAGGAAGGAGAACTCCTCCCCCACGTCCATCGGGATCCGCAGGGACGGGTCGACGCCCCGGTCCCGCTGCGATCCCATCCAGCGCGCCCGGACCTGTCCCGAGGGATCGCCGAACAGCGCGGCGAGGATCTCGTTGCGCGACCTCCAGAGCGTGAGCGGGTTGAGCCAGGAGAACGACTCCCGGTTCGGCCTGAGATCCTTGAACGCGCCCATCTCGGCGCAGTCCCAGCCCGCCCCCTCCCGGGAGATCCTGGAGGAGACCTCACGCCCGCGTTCCGCTGCCTGCCCGACATCCACCATGGTCGATATTCTGGTCGCGATTTCGCGATCATGCGGCGGTTCGGCGGAGAGGTCCGGGGAAAACCCCGGGGCGTCCCCGGGCGCCCCCCGCCACGGCGGAGCGTCGCGGGACGTCCCTCAGGAGAGGCGGGCGATCCGGAAGTCGTCGAAGTAGACCCGGGTGTCCGTCCGGTCCCCGGGCCACTTGGCGGCGCCGAGCCCGAACTTGGGCTTTCCCCTGGCGTCGGCCGCGTTCTCGTCCACGACCTCGGCCACCTTCTCGTCATCCACCCAGAAGCCCACCCGCACCCGGTCGCCGTCCCGCTCGCACTCGGCCCGCAGCACCGTCCCGGCCCTCTTGAACCCCGGCACCGGGATGTCGGGCGTCAGGTTCAGGGAGGTCGCGTGGCCGGCCTTGCGGATACGCGCGTGCCCGTCGGGGCGGATCTCCGCGTTGTAGTAGGAGAACTGCTTGTCGTCGAGCCTGTACTCGCAGAAGACCCCGCCCCACGCGCTGTACGGGGTCCCGGCGGTGAACACGGCCTTGGCGCTGACCAGGGCGTGCTCGGGGGGCTCGGCGTTGACCGGCGCGGCGGCGTACCGGGAGTTGTTCGAGGAGTCGGTGGCGGTCGTGTAGCGGCCGTCCCCGGTGTACCCGTGCCCCACGTCCAGGCGGGTTTCGTCGCTGTGCCAGCCGGACTTGTCGTCGGCGAAGTCGTCCCGGTAGAGCACGTCGGTGGTCTCCGGCGGCCCCTGCGGCAGCGCCTGGAAACCGAGCACCCCGGCCGTCCCGAGCAGCAGCGCCCCGGCCGCCGCCCCGCCCACCAGGTACGGCCTCCGCCAGAACGGGGGCGGCGACGTGGCCGGGGACGGGGCTCCGTCCTCCACGCGGGCGACCGGCGTGAGCAGGCCCGAGAGGTTGAGCCGGACCGTTCCCGCCACCCGGGCGGTGGCCTGGGCCTCCTTCTGCCCGACCAGCCCGGGCAGCAGGTCCATGGCCGAGGGCCGGGCCTGCGGGTCCTTGTTCAGCGCCGCCTCGACCAGGGAGCGCAGTTCCGGTTCGAGAGCCTCCAGCTCCGGGGTGTCGTGGACCACTCGGTAGAGCGCCTCCGGAACGGTCCTGGAGGCGAACGGCGAGGCGCCGGTCGCGGCGGCGGCCACCACGCAGCCCCAGGCGAAGACGTCGGCGGGCGGGCCCGACCGGCTGTCGGAGACCAGTTCCGGGGCCATGTACTCCGGGGTGCCGAGGATCTTGCCGGTGACGGTCTGCCCCCGGCCCGCGTCCAGGGCGCGGGCGATGCCGAAGTCGATCACCCGCGGACCGAGCGGCGAGAGCAGCGCGTTGGCGGGCTTGAGGTCGCGGTGGACCACCCCCGCGCCGTGGATCGCGGTCAGCGCGGCGGCCACCCCGACGGCCAGCGCCTCCAGGTTGGACCCGGTCAGCGGACCCTGCTCGCGCAGCAGGCGGGCGAGGTCGGGCCCGGCGACGTACTCGGTGACCACCCAGAGCGGCTCGCCCTCCAGCCGGGCGGGGCACGATCAGAAACGGTCCAGCCTGAAGTCGTCGAAGTGGGCGACGGTCGATCCCCGGTTACCCGGCACCTGGCGGGCCATGAGACCGACCGTCCCCGCCTTCAGCGGTGACTCGTCGTCGGTCGCGTCCACGACCCGCTCGCCGTTCACCCAGAGCGTCAGCAGGACCCGCCTCGGCTCCCGCAGGCAGACCGCGTGCAGGGTGGCGAGCTTCTCGGCCCGGTATCCGGGGATCCGCTCGGTCAGCGTCAGCTCGCGCACGTCGCCCTTGACCCGCTTGGCGATCGAGGCGCGCCCGTCTCTCCTGACGCGGAACTCGTAACCGTCGTCGGCGCCCCCGGCGACGCGGCCGTGGCAGTACAGGCCCGCCTGCCCGTCGGCGGCACCGGCGGGCATCCTCATCCTGACGCTCAGGAGCGTGGCCGCGGGCGGGATGACGTTGATCGGCGCGTCGGCGAAGTGTTCGGCGTTGCCGTGCTCCGTGGTGAGCTGGTAGTAGTCCCTGCCCTTGCTGTACGTGCCGTCGTAACTCTGCGGCCACTGCGCCGCCGGGTTCGAGAAGCCGTCGGTGAACACCGGCTCGGCGCGCTCGGGCGGGCCGTCGCCGCCGAGCCAGAGATACGCCCCGGCCGCGGCCAGGACGGCCGTCACCCCGCCGATGACCGCCCACCGCAGCGGCCCCCTGCGCGCCGGCGCGCGGCGGCGGCCCCCCGGAACCGATCTGGTCCCCGGGGCCGATCTGGTCCTGCGCCCGCCGGGGCGTCCCGCCTCGGGCACGGCCGGAGCGGGTACGGCCGGCGCCGACGGAACGGGTACGGCCGGCGCCGACGGAACGGAGTCCAGCAGGGTGAGCCGGAGGGTCCCGGCGATCCGCTCCCCGTCCACATTGCCCCTGCCCACCAGGTGGTCCAGGAGCTGCTGGGCGGTGGGCCGCCGGGCCGGATCCTTGTCCAGCGCGACCTCGACGGCCTCCCGCAGGACGGGGTCCAGCCCGTCGAGGACGGGAGCCTCGTGCGCGACCCTGTAGAGCACCTCGGTGAGCGTCCGGCCGCCGAAGGGGGGACGCCCGGTGGCCGCGAACGCCACGACGCACCCCCAGGAGAAGACGTCGAACGCCGGGGTCACCGGTTCGCCGCGGAGCGCCTCGGGCGCCATGTAATCGGGGGTGCCCACGATCCGGCCGGTGGCCGTCCGCTCGAAGAGGGTGTCCAGGGCGCGGGCGATGCCGAAGTCGATCACCCGCGGACCGAGCGGCGAGAGCAGCACGTTGGCGGGCTTGAGGTCGCGGTGGACCACCCCCGCGCCGTGGATCGCGGTCAGCGCGGTCGCCACCCCCACGGCCAGCGCCTCCAGGTTGGACCCCGTCAGCCGCTCCGCCTCCGCCAGCGTGGGCCCCGGGACGAACTCGGTCACGACGTAGAGCGGGTCTCCGTCGAGGTCGGCGTCCAGCACCGGGGCGGTGCAGAACCTGCGCACGCGCTTGGCGGCCGTCACCTCGTCCCGGAAGCGCTCGGCGAAGACCGGGTCGCCGGCCAGCTCCGCGTTGATCACCTTGACCGCGACCCGCGTCCCGGCGGGATCCTCGGCCAGATAGACGGTCCCCATCCCGCCGCGGCCCAGCTGCCCGACGACCCGGTAAGGCCCCAGCGACGCCGGAAGGCCGATTGCGTTCTGCCGGTTCATCCCCCGCACCCTCTTCACCCCATCAGAGATCGATCATCGTAGCCGGGGAAAATCACGGACCAGCTCTGGAATATAGTTCTGTCCGTGTACGCGCACTGGGAGACCGTCCCCACACGGTGGAAGGACAACGACGTCTACGGCCACATGAACAACGCCGTCCATTACTCGCTGATGGACACGGTGATCAACACGTGGCTGATCAGGACCGCGGGCCTGGACATCCACGGAGGCGACGCCATCGGCCTGTGCGTGGAGTCGCACTGCGTCTACAAGGCCTCGATCTCCTTCCCCGAGGCCGTCCGGGTCGGGCTCCGGATCGGGAAGCTGGGCCGCTCCAGCGTCCGCTACGAGCTCGGCCTGTTCCGCGAGGACGGCGAGACCGTCGTTGCCGAGGGCCACTTCGTCCACGTCTTCGTGGACCGGGAGACCCGCAGGCCCGCCGAGATCCCGGCGCCGCTGCGCGCCGCCATGGAGAAACTGGTGATCGACGAATGAGCACCCCCACCCGTACGGCCGTCCTGGTGGAGTCGGGCCGCCCGGCCCCCTACGCGGACTCGCGCCCGCTGCGGGTCATGCCGCTGACGCTCGACCCGCCCGGTCCCGGGGAGCTGCTGATCAGGGTGGGCGCGGCGGGCCTGTGCCACTCCGACCTCTCGGTGATCAACGGTTCCCGGCTCCGGCCGCTGCCGATGGCCCTCGGGCACGAGGCGGCGGGCGAGGTCGTGGCGGTCGGCGAGGGCACCGAGTTCGCCCCCGGCGACCACGTGGTGCTGGCGTTCGTCCCGGCCTGCGGGCACTGCCCGCGCTGCGCCGGGGGCCGTCCCGCGCTGTGCGAGCCGGGCGCGGCGGCCAACGGGAGCGGGACCCTGCTCGGCGGCGGGCTGCGCTTCACCGACGCCGACGGCGGCCGCCCCCGGCACCACCTCGGCGTCTCGGCCTTCTCGGAGTACACGGTCGTGTCGGCGCGCTCGGCGGTCAAGGTCGACCCGGAGCTGCCCGCGGAGATCGCCGCCCTGTTCGGCTGCGCCGTCCTGACCGGCGCGGGGGCCGCCTTCTACAGCGCCGAGGTCGCGCCCGGGGACAGCGTCGCGGTGTTCGGCCTGGGCGGGGTCGGGCTGGCCGCGCTGCTGGCGGCCAAGGCCGCCGGGGCGGCGACCCTGGTCGCGGTGGACGTGGTGGAGTCCAAGCTGGAGCTGGCGCGCGAGCTCGGCGCGACGCACACCGTCGCGGGCGGCCCGGACGCCGTCGAGACGATCAGGGAGATCACCCGCGGCGGGGCCGAGAAGGTCGTCGACACCACCGGGGTGGTCCCGGTCCTGGAACAGGCCTACCGGGCCACGGCCCGGGGCGGCACCACGGTGACCGTCGGCCTGCCCGACCCCTCCCGCGAGCTGGTCCTGCCCGCGCTCAGCCTGGTCGCCGAGGAGCGCACGCTCCGGGGCAGCTACCTGGGCTCGTGCGTGCCCCGCCGGGACGTGCCCCGCTTCATCGACATGTACCGGGCCGGGATCCTGCCGGTGGACGCGCTGCTGTCGCACCGGCTGACCCTGGACGAGGTCAACGAGGGCTTCGACCGGCTGCACACCGGCGAGGCCGTCCGCCAGGTGATCGTCTTCTGAGGGCCCCGGGTTCCGGGAGTTCCCGGGCGCAGTCCCCGGGGCGGGGTTCCCCGGGCGGGGGACATTTGACCCGTCGCCCGGCGGCGCTTTCCCCACCGGCCCGCGTGGCCGGCGCCCGGGCGGGTACACGCCTGGCACGGCCGGCGGACCGACCCCGGCGCGGCACGGGCCCCGCCCGGGGCATGCCGTACCCGAGCCCTGACCCGAGGACGGCGATGCAGACCTTCCTCCCCTATCCCGACTTCGCCGCCACCGCGCGGGTCCTCGACCCGCTGCGGCTCGGCAAACAGCGGGTCGAGGCGATCCAGGTGCTGCGTGCGCTGACCGTGCCGGGGTACGGCTGGCGCAACCATCCGGCGGTGCGGATGTGGACCGGCTACGAGGAGGCCCTGGTCAGGTACGGCCTGGAGATATGCGGGCACTGGTGCTCCATGGGACGGGCCGACACCTGCGCGGAGACGCTGGCCCGGGAGCTGACCGAGCGCCGCGGCGTCGGCGTCCCGCGCTCCCAGGAGCTGCTCGGGGCGGCGGGCGAGCTGCCGCCCTGGCTCGGGGACCCCGCCTTCCACCTCAGCCACCGGTCGTCCCTGCTGCGCAAGCTCCCGGACCACTACCGTCCGATCTTCGGCGACGAGCCGGACGACCTTCCCTACGTCTGGCCGGCCTCCGACCGCACTCCCCCGCCGCCGGGGTGACCGGGCGGCGGGGCGCGCGGCTCAGGGGATCAGCACGCCGGGGTTGAGGATGCCCTCGGGGTCGAGGCGCTCCTTGATCCCGCGCAGGATCTCCACGCCCAGCTCGCCGATCTCGGCGGCGTAGGCGTCGCGGTGGTCGCGGCCGACGCCGTGGTGGTGGGAGATCGTGCCGCCCGCGGCGATGATCGCCTCGCTGGCCGAGCGCTTGGCGGCCTCCCACTGCGCGAGCGGGTCCCCGCTCTGGGCCGTGACGACCGTGAAGTAGAGCGAGGCGCCGGTGCCGTACACGTGGGAGATGTGGCACATCACCAGAGGCGAGCCGAGCGCGCCGTGCAGCGCGAGCCGTACGGCGTCGTACAGGCGCGGCAGGCCGGACCAGAACCCGGCCGTCTCCAGGGTCTCCACCGTGGCGCCCGCGGCGAGCAGGGAGTCGCGCAGGTAGGGAGCCGAGTAGCGGCCGTGCGCCCAGGAGTCGCCGGGCCCGGTTCCCAGGCAGGTTCCGCCGAGACCGGTCAGGACCGCGGCGGCCCGGTCCCGGCGCTCGGCCGCCTCCTCCGGGGTGCCCTCGTAACCGGCGATCACCAGGCAGCCCGCGCCGGACGACAGGCCGCCGGACTCCGCGAGCTCGCCCGGCTTGGCCAGGCCGACCATCGTCTCGGTCTCGTCGGACAGGCGCAGCACGGTCGGGAGCGGGCCGTCCTGGGCCAGGCGGCGCAGCGCGGCCGTACCGGCGGAGAAGGAGCCGAACCGCCAGCCCTCGTAGATCCGCGCTTGCGGGGCCCGGCGCACCCGGAGCCGGAGCGAGGTGATCACCCCGAAGGCGCCCTCGGAGCCGAGGACCACCTGGCGCAGGTCGGGCCCGGCGGCGGACTTGGGCGCGCGGCCCAGGTCGAGGGTGCCGCGCGGGGTGGCCACGGTCATGCCGACCACCATGTCGTCGAAGCGGCCGTACCCGGCCGAGGCCTGGCCGCTGGAGCGGGCCGCGGCGAAGCCGCCCAGCGTGGCGTACTCGAACGACTGGGGGAAGTGGCCCAGCGTGAGTCCGTGGGCGGCCAGCAGCTCTTCGGCCTGCGGCCCGCGCAGGCCCGGCTCCAGCTCCGCGACCATCGACTCGGCGTCCACCGAGACGAGCCGGTTCATCCGGGCCAGGTCGAGCGCGACGACCCCGGCGTGCCCCTCACGCGCCGGGGTCAGTCCGCCGACGACCGAGGTGCCCCCGCCGAACGGGACCACCGCGACCCGGTGCGCGGCGCAGATCCGCAGCAGCTCCAGCACCTCGTCGTGCGAGCCGGGCAGCAGTACGGCGTCGGGCGCGTCGGAGCCGTCCCCGGCGCGCATGCGCATCAGGTCGGGGGTGGACTTGCCCCGGGTGTGGCGGACGCGGGCCTCGTCGCCGGAGCGCGCGTTCCCGGCGCCGACGACGGACTCCAGCGCGGCGAGGACGCCAGCCGGGAGCGCCGGGGCGGGAAGCCGCACCTCGTCCAGGCCCACCGCGGGCGTCCCGGGCGCGCGCACGCCCAGGATGTCCTGGAGCAGCGTGCGGACCGGTCCGGGCAGGCCGGCGGCCCTGGCGGGGTCGCCCCAGCCGGACCAGAGCATCGGTCCGGCGGCCGTGGCCGGGCCCGCCGGGGTGTCCGGTGCCGCCGTGTCCGCCGGAGTGTCCGGTGCCGCGGCGTTCACCGAGGAGTCCGGTGCCGTCGGCGTGTCCGGGGTCGCCGGGATGTCCGGCGCCGCCGTGTCCGCCGTGTCCGCCGTGTCCGCCGTGTCCGCCATGTCCGCCGTGTCCGCCATGTCCGCCGGGGTCACTGCTTCCGCACGATGAGTTTCCACCTCTACACTGTGACATATGACGTCCATCCGTCACAATAAGGTCAGCGAGCGCCACAGCGACGCCGTTCTCGACGCGGCGCGCGAGGTCGTGCTCGCGGTCGGGGTGCGGCGCACCACGCTCACCGACGTGGCGCGCCGGGCCGGGGTCTCCCGGATGACCGTCTACCGCCACTGGCCCGACGTGCGCAGCCTGGTCGCCGACCTGATGACCCGCGAGTGGGTGGACGTCGCCGGGCGCTTCGCCACCGAGGACCCGGTCACCGCCGCGGCCGGGGTGGTGCGGGCGCTGCGCGGGCACCCGCTCTGGCGCAAGATCGTCGAGGTCGACCCGGAGCTGCTCCTGCCGTACCTGCTGGACCGCCGGGGTTCCAGTCACGACGCCATGCTCGCCCTGGTCGAGCTGGGCATCGCGCGGGGTCAGGAGCGGGGCTCCGTACGGCCCGGCGACCCCCGGACCATGGCCAGAGCCGTGCTGCTGACCGCCCAGTCCTTTCTGATCTCCGGCCGCACCATGCTCGGCCCGGTCACCGAGGAGGAACTGGACGCCGAGCTGACCGTGCTCCTGGAGAGATACCTGTCGCCCTGACCCCGCCCGCCCGGAAGCGCCCGGAGACGTCTGGAAACGCCCGGAAGCGCCGGGAGTGAAAGCCCCCACACCGGTAGGAGATTCGATGCGATCCTCACTCAACGCCGCCCGCCGCGCCCGCGAGCTCGCCGAGCTGGCCGACGGCCGCACCGTCGACGTGCTGGTGGTCGGCCTGGGCGCCACCGGCGCGGGGGCGGCGCTCGACGCCGCCTCGCGCGGCCTGTCGGTGGCCGCGATCGACGCCTGCGATCTCGCCTTCGGCACCTCCCGGTGGAGCTCCAAGATGATCCACGGCGGCCTGCGGTACCTCGCCAAGGGGCAGATCGGGGTGGCCTACGAGAGCGCCGTCGAGCGCGGCGTGCTGCTCGGCCGCACCGCCCCGCACCTGGTGCGGGCGCAGCCGTACCTGCTCCCGCTGACGCCCGCGGTCTCCCGGGCCCAGGCCGCCACGGCGATGGCCGGTTACCGGCTCGGCGACGGGCTGCGCGTCGCGGCCCGCACCCCGCACCGGCTGCTGCCCGGCCCCTCCCGCGTCTCCGCCTCGCGCGCCCTGGAGCTCGCCGCCCCGCTCGATCCGCGCGGGCTGCGCGGGGCCCTGCTCTCCTGGGACGGGCGGCTGGTCGACGACGCCCGGCTGGTGGTCGCGCTGGCCAGGACGGCCGCCGCGCACGACGCCAGGATCCTGACCCGCTGCCGGGCGCTGGAGCTCGGCGGCCGGCAGGCGCGCGTCCGGGACGAGCTGACCGGGGAGACCTTCACGATCCGGGCGAGGGCGGTGGTCAACGCGGCGGGGGTCTGGGCCGCCGGGCTCGACCCGGCCATCCGGCTGCGTCCCTCGCGCGGCACCCACCTGGTGCTGCGGCCGGAGACCCTGCCGGGGTTGCGGGCGGGGCTGCACGTCCCGCTCCCCGGGGAGAGCAACCGTTTCGCGCTGGTCCTCCCCCAGGCCGACGGGCGGATCTACGTCGGCCTGACCGACGAGCCGGTGGAGGGGCCGGTCCCGGACGTCCCCGAAGCGCCGGAGGAGGACGTGACGTTCCTGCTCGACGTGCTCAACTCGGTGCTGGGCACGGCGGTCCGCCGCGAGGAGGTCGCGGGGACCTTCGCCGGGCTCCGGCCGCTGCTGGCCGCCGAGGAGCGCGCGAGGGGGCGCGCGGGAGCACGCGTGGTGGAACGCACCGCCGACCTGTCCCGCCGGCACGCGCTGCTCACCTCGGCGGACGGGGTGGTCACCGTCGTGGGCGGCAAGCTCACCACCTACCGGCGGATGGCCGAGGACGCGGTGGACCACGCCGTCCGGGCGCACGGGCTGCAGGCGGGTCCGAGCCGTACGGCGCGGCTGCCCCTGGTCGGTGTCACGCATCCGGGCGTCCGGGCTCCCGCGCGTCTGGTGGAGCGCTACGGCGGCGAGGCGCGGGGCGTGCACGCGCTGGCCGAGCGGGACCCGGCGCTGGCCGAGCCGCTTCCGACCGGGATCACCCTGGCCGAGCTGGTCTGGGCGGTCCGCCACGAGGGGGCGCTGGACGTCTCCGACCTGCTGGACCGGCGGACCCGGATCGGGCTGGTCCCGGCCGACCGGGAGGCCGCGCTACCGGCCGCGGAGGCGGCGCTCGCCTATCAGAAATAGAGGTTTTTACCCAGAGCGGAGGGTTCTCACCCTCCAATCGAGAACCTTCTATCCGTTAGGTTAGTCTTACCTAAGACTGGATAGGGGGATCGTGTGACGACGGCGAACGTTCCCGGCAGGGCGGTCAAGGGGTGCGCACACCCCTCGGGCTGCCACACCGGCACGCTGCCGATCTACGCCAGCGCGACGGTCGGCGCCCGCCTCTGGCTGCTCATCGAGCACGCCGGCCCGTGGGCGTCCCACCTGGAGGACTGCCGGCTCCCCGAGGACGTCCACACCCTTATCAAAAGGGCTGCGAGCTTGGGCATCCGCCCCCAGCTCATCCGCCGCCCCGATCGCCGGCCCCCCTCCGGCCAGGGTATTCACGTCATGGTCGCGGACTCCACCGCCCCCCGGCCCTGGATCGCCGAGGGCGTCGTCGCGAGCGCGGACGATCTCGACCTGGACGCGCTGATGGCCGGAGTGCTCCCAGAGTCCTGCATACTTGTGAGTGAGCCGGTTTTCCTGGTCTGTACGCACGCCAAGCGCAACGCGTGCTGCGCCCGTATTGGACTTCCCCTCGCTCGCTCACTGGCAGAGGTTTTGCCGGACAGAGTATGGGAAACATCACATGTTGGCGGCGATCGCTACGCCGCCAATCTCGTGTGCTTGCCACACGGGCTCTACTACGGCAGCATGTCTCAGGCTGCTGCGATCGCAGCAGCCGACGCGTACCGGTCCGGCGAGGTTATTCTCGACCGTTTCCGGGGACGCGCAGGCATCCCTGAGCCATTGCAAGCCGCCGAGCACTTCGTCCGTGCCCACACGGGAGAGCTCTCGGTCGGCGGAGTGGCCGCGGAGTCCTCCAGGTCGGACGGCGACGTCACCGAAGTCATCGTGCTCGGTGGCGACGCTCGCTTTCGGGTAGTGGTTGAACCCATGACGTTGCCAACGCCATGTGGTACGGCTTGCGCCGACACGATCACCACCTATCGGCTGGTCGCGCTGGACAGGCTCGCCCCTGTGCTGTACGCCACGCCCGTTCTGACCTGATTCGAGGGAACATCGCGGCCAATCCGCGCGTTGGCTCCAGGGACGTCAAAAGCGTCCAATGCGGTAGTAACCCGAAATACTTCTCACTAGAAGGTGGTTTTCTCATGTCTCAGGTACGTCGGCAGATCGCCCGTCCTCGCCCCAGCTGGGGCTGGCAGGATGACGCCGCGTGCCGGGGTGAGGACCTTGTGCTCTTCTTCGGTCCCGATGGTGAGCGTCAGCCCGAGCGTGACATCCGCGAGCGTAAGGCCAAGGCCATCTGCGCCCAGTGCCCCGTCCGCGCCGAGTGCCTTGACTACGCGCTGTCCCGTCCGGAGAAGTACGGCACTTGGGGCGGGCTGAACGAGGACGAGCGCGCCTCCGAGCGCCGTCGTCGCATGCGCCGTGCCGCCAGCGCCGGCATCAGCGCCGTCGCCTGATACAACCTCCACCCGGCTTCCCTCGCAACGTGTGATCTCGCTGACGTCCTGCGAGATCACACGCTGTTTCGTGTCGAGGCCCGGCGGGCCCGCCCCCCGTCGGGAGCGGGCGCCCTCCGGTCTCCCCTCACGGACGCCCGCGCCCCGGCTTCCCCTACGGGCGGTTGCGCCCCGGCTTCCGCATCTCCTTGTGGATCACCTTCCACTTGTTCTGCATCTCCTTGCGGAGCCGCGCGTCGGTGCGTGAGGCCATCCACGCCGCCTCGCGCTGCAGCTTGTTCCAGCTGGCCAGGCGGCGTTCGGGGAGCGTGCCGTCCTCGATCGCGGCGATGACCGCGCACCCGGGCTCGGTGGCGTGGACGCAGTCGGCGAACCTGCACCGCGCGGCCAGTTCCTCGATGTCGGCGAAGACCATGTCCACGCCCTCGCCCATGTCGTACAGGCCGATGCGGCGGATGCCGGGCGTGTCGATGACGAGGCCGCCACCGTCGAGCGGGATGAGCTCCCGGTGCACGGTGGTGTGGCGGCCCCTGCCGTCACCGGCGCGGACCTGCTGGGTCTCCATCACCTCCGCCTCCGCGAGGGCGTTGACCAGAGTGGACTTCCCCGCGCCCGAGGCGCCCAGCACCACGGCGGTGCGGGTGCCGCCCAGGTAGCCGCGGACGATGTCCACCCCCTCGCCGGTGAGCGAGGAGACCGCGTGCACGTCGACGCCGGGCGCGGCCGTGGCGACCTCGCCCAGCAGGAAGTCCAGGCTCTCGCCGAGGAGATCGGCCTTGGTGACGAGCACCACCGGCTGCCCGCCGCTCTCCCAGGCCAGGGCGAGCAGCCGCTCGATCCGGCCGAGGTCCGCGGTGTCGGTGGCGTGCAGGGCCGGCTCGGCCACGAAGACGATGTCGACGTTGGCGGCGAGCACCTGGCCCTGGGAGTCGTCGGACAGCCCGCCCCGCGAGGTGCGGCCCACCCCGCCGCGGACGAAGGCGGTACGGCGCGGCAGGAGCGCCTCCAGCTCGAAACGCCCCTCGGGCAACTGCCGGAGCGCTGCCCAGTCGCCCACGCAGGGCAGGGCCACCGGGTCGGCGGCGGCGGCCCGGCGCACCCGGGCGCTGTAGTGGACCTGGAGATGACCGCCGGCGTAGAGCACCTCGGCGGCGCCGCGGTCGACCCGGGACACCCGGGCGGGGACCGTACCGGCGGGGAGCTCGGCGGCGAGGGAGTCGTTCCAGCCGAGTGCGGAGAGATCGCAGGAACCAGACAGAACTGGTGAGGACAACGTGGACACACCCTTTGTCGAGGCTTCGGAAGCCGGGTGTCCCGTGTCGGAGACGAGCTAGGCGGACACCCGGAGGTTGACGGACGGCATGGTCGTCAGGAAGACCCGCATAGTCCTCACCTCCCGATGTCGTGGCCGCCCCGCTGACGGGGCGGCGAAGCCGGACCAACTATAACGCAGGTCCGGCCCGCGATCGCAAACGATTAACCGCGGGCCGGGACTCGCCCTGTAGACCGAGGGCCCACAGGCTGGGGGCCTACAGGCCGGGGGCCGGGAAGCGGGAGGTCAGCTCGCGCACCTCGCCCGCGACGCGGGTGATGGCGTGCTCGGCCTCGTCCTCGCCCTTGGCCAGCGCGGTGACGACCTGGTCGATCCAGGCGCCGATCTGGCGCATCTCGTCCTCGCCCATGCCCCGGCTGGTCACGCCGGCGGTGCCGATCCGGATGCCCGAGGGGTCGAACGGCTTGCGCGTGTCGAACGGCACGGTGTTGTAGTTGGTCTCCAGGCCCGCCCGGTCCAGCGCCTGCGCGGCGGGCTTGCCGCCGATGCCCTTGGGGGTCAGGTCCATCAGGATGAGGTGGTTGTCGGTGCCGCCGGAGACGAGGTCGAAACCGCGGGCGGCGAGCTCCTCGGCCAGCGCCCGGGCGTTCGCGACGACCTGGTGGGCGTAGGCCCTGAAGTCGTCGGTGGCGGCCTCCTTGAGCGCCACCGCGATGGCCGCGGTGGTGTGGTTGTGCGGGCCGCCCTGCAGGCCGGGGAAGACCGCCTTGTTCAGCGCGGCGGCGTGCTCGTCGGAGGTGGCCATGAGCATGGCGCCGCGGGGACCGCGCAGCGTCTTGTGCGTCGTGGTGGAGATGACGTCGGCGTGGCCGACCGGCGACGGGTGGGCGCCGCCCGCGACGAGGCCGGCGATGTGCGCGATGTCGGCGGCGAGGACGGCGCCGACCTCACGGGCGATCTCGGCGAAGGCCGGGAAGTCGATGGTGCGCGGGATCGCGGTGCCGCCGCAGAAGATCAGCTTCGGGCGCTCGCGCAGGGCGATCTCGCGGACCTCGTCCATGTCGACGCGGCCGGTGTCCTTGCGCACGCCGTACCGGACCGGGTTGAACCACTTGCCGGTGGCCGAGACCGACCAGCCGTGGGTGAGGTGGCCGCCGAAGGGCAGGCCCATGCCCATCACGGTGTCGCCCGGGGTGAGGAAGGCCATGTAGACCGCGAGGTTCGCGGGCGAGCCGGAGTAGGGCTGGACGTTGGCGTGGTTCACGCCGAACAGCGACTTGGCCCGCTCGATGGCGATGGTCTCGATCTGGTCGATGACCTGCTGGCCCTCGTAGTAACGCTTGCCCGGATAGCCCTCGGAGTACTTGTTGGTGAGGACGGTTCCCGTCGCCTCGAGGACCGCCTTGGAGACGTAGTTCTCCGAGGCGATCAGCTTGACGGTGTCCGCCTGCCGGCGCTCCTCGGCCTTGACGAGCTCGGCGATCTGCGGGTCGACGCTGGAAAGAGAACTCACGGCGCCTTCACTCCCTGTCATCGTTGACATTCGTTGACGTTGACATTCGCTGACAACGTGCGAAGACCCAGGCGCGCGGCCTCCGCCATTTCCGCTCCCCGGTGGTAGCCCACCCAATGCGCCAGTCGCGCTTAGACGATAGCGGACCCGTCCGCCCTGCCGAGGCGGCCGGTGCCGTCCGCGGGCCAGAGCCGGTCGACTTCGGCGTTGAGGATGGCCCCGATGAGAACGGCGAGCGCGGTGATGTAGAGCCACAGGAGCACCGCGATCGGCGCGGCCAGAGAGCCGTAGATGGAGACCGGGGAGAACCACGCGGCGAGCACCTCGCGCAGGACGACGGCGCAGGCGATCCAGATGATGAGCGCCAGCACGGCCCCGGGCATCTCCCGCCACCAGCGGGTGCGCACCGGGACGCTCACGTGGTACAGGAGCGTGAGGAAGAAGACGGAACCGATGACGACCACCGGCCAGTAGAGGACGTCCACCAGCATGGTGTAGTCCGCCGGCAGCGCGCCCTGCAGCGCCGCGGGCCCCAGCACCAGGACGGGCATGACGAGCAGCCCGCTCAGCAGGCCCGCCAGGTAGAGGCCGAAGGACATCAGGCGGGTACGGATGATCCCGCGCTCCTCGCCGAGGCCGTACGCCACCGAGATCAGGTCCACGTAGACGAACAGCGCCCGCGAGCCCGACCAGAGCGCGAGCAGGAAGCCCAGCGAGATCAGCGAGACCTGGTTCTCCGGTTTCAGCACGTCGGAGATGAGCGGGGTGACGACGCTGTCCACGGCGTTGTCGGTGAACAGCAGGTGCGCCTGGGTGTCGATCCAGGTTCTGACGTCCTGCACGGTCTCCGGGCCGAAGACCTTCGTGAGCTGTCCGACCACGCCGATCAGGCCGAGCACGAACGGCGGCAGCGACAGCAGCGCGAAGAACGCCGCCTCACCGGCCAGGCCGGTGACGCGGTAGGTGATGCCCGCGTTGGTGGTCGCGACGAGCAACGCCCAGGTGTCGGTGCCCCGCACCCACGACAGGCCGGCCTTCAGCCTGGTGCTGTGCCGCCGCAGCCTGGAGTGGGCCCAGCGCGGCCTGCGCTTGCCGGGTCCTGAGCTCCGCGTCGAGGCATCGGTGGACGTCATGCCACCCAACGGTATTCCTTGCCGCCCGCCATCACGAGTCCGGTCATCGGTGACCTGACCTCGTGTCACTGCCCCGATCACCTGCGGTGAAACACGGGGAGTACGTGGCGGGACACACGGGCGAGGCGAAGACGGAAGACGGCGGAAGGCGGTGGAGGACGGCGGGAAGCGGTGAAGACGGCGGGACCCGGATCCGGGGGGCACGGTGACGGGACCCGGCGGGAGGACCGGGCGCACAATTGGAGACATGATCTGCCAAGAGTGCAAGGACCGCCGTCACGAGGAGTGCCGGGGCGGCTCGTGGTGCGACTGCCAGCACCAGGAGACCCCGGAGCCGCGGGAGTCGTCGCTGGACTGGCCCCGCCAGGGCTGAACGTTCGGAGTCAGGGCCGAACGTCCAGAGTGTGGACCCGATATTGGACATCTCGGGCCGCCAAGGTATCGTCATGGACATGCCAGCGGACCCCATGCTCGTCGTGCGACGCCACGTCGACCTTCTGCGTGTCCGCAGCGCCATCTGTTGTGACGTCCGTTGACCGTCGCCCCTCGCTGATTTCACGCAGCTCGGGCCGTGGCAGGCGTCCGGCTTTCTGAGTGACCCCACTCCGAACGACTCTCCCCCGCACTCAACGACGAGGCGGGAGGTGCCTGTGCGTGCCCGGAAATCACCCACACGATCCGATTAAAGGACGCGCACATGACGACCCCGGCCCGTACGGCTAACCGCCACCACAAGCGCCCCCGCGGCGAAGGTCAGTGGGCTCTCGGCTACCGCGAGCCGCTGAACAAGAACGAGGAGAACAAGAAGAACGACGACGGGCTCAACGTCCGTCAGCGGATCATCGACATCTACTCCAAGGCCGGGTTCGACTCCATCGACCCGGCCGACCTTCGCGGACGGATGCGCTGGTACGGGCTCTACACGCAGCGCAAGCCCGGGATCGACGGCGGCAAGACCGCGGTGCTGGAGCCGGAGGAGCTCGACGACCGCTACTTCATGCTGCGCGTCCGGATCGACGGCGGGCAGCTCACCCTGGAGCAGCTGCGCGTCATCGCCGACATCTCCAACGAGTACGGCCGCGGTACCGCCGACGTCACCGACCGGCAGAACATCCAGCTCCACTGGATCGAGATCGAGTCCGTCCCCGACATCTGGGAGCGGCTGGAGGCGGTGGGCCTGTCCACCACCGAGGCCTGCGGCGACACCCCGCGCGTCATCATCGGCTGCCCGCTGGCGGGGATCGACACCGACGAGGTCATCGACGCCACCGCGGAGATCCGCCGGATCCAGGACGACTTCATCGGCAACCCCGAGTACTCCAACCTGCCGCGCAAGTTCAAGTCGGCGCTCTCCGGCTGCCCGGCGCACTGCACCGTGCACGAGATCAACGACGTGGCCTTCGTCGGCGTCGTCAACGACGAGGGCGAGCGCGGCTACGACCTGTGGGTGGGCGGCGGCCTGTCGACCAACCCGATGCTGGCCAAGCGGCTGGGCGTCTTCGTCACCCCCGAGCGGGCCTCCGAGGTCTACGGCGGCGTGATCGGCATCTTCCGCGACTACGGCTACCGCCGCCTGCGTCACCGGGCGCGGATCAAGTTCCTGGTCAACGACTGGGGCGCGGAGAAGTTCCGCGAGGTCCTGGAGAAGGAGTACCTGGGCTACACCCTGCCCGACGGCCCCGCGCCCGAGCTGCCGCGCGGCGGCCGCCGTGACCACGTGGGCGTCTTCCCGCAGAAGGACGGCAACTTCTACGTCGGCTTCGCGCCGCGGGTCGGCCGTCTCGACGGCGACAAGCTGCACGTGATCGCCGACATCGCCGAGCGGCACGGGTCCGGCCGGATCCGCACCACGGTCGAGCAGAAGATGGTCATCCTCGACGTCGCCCCCGACCAGGTGGACGGCGTCGTCGCCGAGCTGGAGGCCAACGACCTGCGGGTGAACCCCTCCACCTTCCGCCGCCAGACCATGGCCTGCACCGGCATCGAGTACTGCAAGCTGGCGATCGTCGAGACCAAGGCCACGGCCTCGAACCTCATCGACGAGCTGGAGGCCCGGCTGCCGGAGTTCACCGACCCGCTGACCATCAACGTCAACGGCTGCCCGAACTCCTGCGCCCGCATCCAGACCGCCGACATCGGACTCAAGGGCCAGCTCGTGGTCAACGAGGCCGGCGAGCAGGTCGAGGGCTTCCAGATCCACCTGGGCGGCTCGTTGGGCGTCAACGCCGGCTTCGGCCGCAAGGTCCGCGGTCTGAAGGCCACCGCCGCGGAGCTGCCCGACTACGTCGAGCGGGTGCTGCGCAACTTCGAAAAGCAGAAGAACGAGGGCGAGACCTTCTCCGAGTGGGTCCAGCGCGCCGACGAGGCGGACCTGAAGTGAGCGGGACCGGACGATGAGCGAGCGCGCGGTCCCCTTCCACTGCCCCTACTGCGGCGAAGAGGACCTGGAGCCCTACGAGGGCGACGGCGGCTGGTACTGCCGCTCGTGCGCCCGCGCTTTCAAGCTGAAGTTTCTCGGAATTGGGGTGCGAACATCATGACGGCACTGGTGGATGTCGAAATCGGGTTACGGCAGCAGCGCGGCGCGCTCGACATGCAGGACATCGTCGAGTCGGCCGCGCGCTTCCTGGAGGACGCCCCGGCCATCGAGATCATCCGTTGGGCGGCGGCGACCTTCGGCGACCGGCTCTGCCTGACCGCGTCGATGAGCGACGCGCTCATGATCGACCTGGTCAGCCGGGTCAAGCCGGGCGTGGACGTGCTCTTCATCGACACCGGCTACCACTTCGCCGAGACGATCGGCACCCGTGACGCGGTCAAGCAGGTCTACGACGTCAACGTCATCGACGTCAAGCCGTCCAGGACGGTGGCCGAGCAGGAGCGCGACCTGGGTCCGCGGCTGTTCGGGCGCAACCCCGACCTCTGCTGCTACCTGCGCAAGGTCGAGCCGCTCAACCGCGCGCTGGAGCCGTACCTGGCCTGGGTCTCCGGCATCCGCCGCGACGAGTCGGCCACCCGCGCCGGGATCAAGGTCGTGGAGTGGGACGCCAAGCGGCAGATGGTCAAGATCAACCCCATCGCCCGGTGGACGCAGGACGACGTCGACAACTACATGGCCGACAACGGCGTGCTGATCAACCCGCTGCACTACGACGGCTACCCCTCGATCGGCTGCGCTCCCTGCACCCGCCAGGTCGCTCCCGGCGAGGACCCCCGCAGCGGCCGGTGGGCCGGTATGGGCAAGACCGAGTGCGGCATCCACGTATGACGCGTGGTACGACCGGGCGCGTCTCCGGCGCCGGACGGGTGATCCCGCTGGTCGCGGTGGCGCACGGGTCGCGGGACCCGCGCGCCGCCACGACGGTGGAGGAGCTGCTGGACGAGGTACGGCGGGCACGGCCGGACATCCCCGTGCGGGCCGCCTACCTCGACCACTCCGCGCCGACGCTCGCCGGGGCGCTGTCGGGGCTGGCCGAGGCGGCGGTGCTGCCCCTGCTGCTCACCGAGGCCTATCACAGCCGGGTGGACATCCCCGGCGCGCTGGCCGAGGTCACGGCCCGGCAGCCGCGGCTGCGCGTGCGCCGGGGCACGACGCTCGGCCCGCACCCCCTGCTGACCGCCGCCCTGGAGCGGCGCCTGACCGAGGCGGGCGTGCCGGTCGGGGACCCGGGGACCGCCGTGGTCCTGTTCTCGGCCGGGTCCAGCGTCCGCCGGGCCAACGCCACCGTCGCCGCCATCGCCGCGGACTGGGCGGGACGGCGCGGCTGGTGGTCGGTGAGCGCGGCCTACGCCTCCGCCGCCGAGCCCACCCCCGAGCAGGAGGTACGGCGGCTGCTGGAGGCCGGAGCCCCCCGCGTGGTGGTCTCGCCCTACCTGCTGGCCCCCGGCTACTTCGCCGACCGGACGCGCGAGCGCACCCTGGCCGCGGGCGCGGAGATCGTCGCGGACGTGCTCGGCGCCGCCCCGGAGGTCGCCTCCGTCCTGCTCGAACGGTACGAGCAGGCCCTGGGGGCGGAGGACCGGCAGGCCAGCGCCTGAATCCGCCCGCCGCTCCCGCCGGGTGGCGCGCCGCCCGGCATCCGGCGCAGCGGGCCCCGGCATCCGGCGCAGCGGGTCTCTCAGTCCTCCGGCATCGGTAGTCGCGGGGGGACGGTGGGCGCGGGCTCATCCGCGAACTGGCAGTCCGGTTCGCTGTCGCACGGTTCCACCCGCATCGTGATGATCCGGATCCGGAGGTCGGCGCGGCCGTCCTCCGCGGCCTCGACCACCTTCTGCGCGTCCCGTTCGCCGGTGAGCGGGCGGCCCAGCCGCTCGACGGCCTCCGCGGGGACCACCGCGACCTCCAGCCGGCCGGTGCCGGGCTGCCCCAGCCCGAAAAAGGCAGAGGAGCCGGACAGTTCTTCCGGGGCCGGTCCTTCCGGGGTGAGCCTGGCCTCTTCGCACCAGCGGTCGTGGAGGTATTTCCCGTTCTCCCAGACGAGCACGCGGGCGCCCCGCGGGCAGGAGACCTCGACCCACGCGTTCCCGGGTGGCAGGCGGGGCACGTCGAAGGCGACCCGCTCCCCCATGGCGGAGAACGACTCGTCGAGGGGGGTCTCGAAGACCTGACGGGCGCCGTACCGCTTCTCCGGCTGGGCCATGACGCCGGTCCAGACCTCCTCCGGGGTCACGCTCGCGCCCCCGGAGGGGAGCACGAACACCCCCGCGGCCAGTCCCGCCGCCGCCACACCCGCGGCCAGTCCGGCGCGGCGGCGCCTGGTCCGGCGGATCCGCCGGTCCACACCGGCCAGGGTCACGGCCCTGCCGGGACCGGTCTCGCTGTCGTGCTCGAACAACTCTCTCAGGTCGGATTCAGTGATCGTCATCTCAGCTCCCCGAGGTGATGGCGGCCCTGGCCGCGGGGTCGACACGCAGCTTGGCCAGCGCTCTGGCGGCCTGGCTGCGCACGGTGGCCACCGAACAGCCGAGGATCTCGGCGATCTCCGCGTCGGGCAGGTCGGCGAAGTAGCGCAGGACCAGTACGGCCCGCTGCCGGGCGGGCAGCGCCGCCAGCACGGCGCGCACCTCGTCCCGCACTCCGAGTTCGGCCGAGGGGTCCCGGCCGGCCCGCTCGGGGAGGTCCCCGGTCGGCACCTCGCCCCGCCACCTCCTCCGCCACCAGGTGGCGTGGGTGTTGGCCAGGATCCGGTACACGTACGGGTCGGGGTCCTCCCCGACCCGCCGCCAGGCGAACCACGCCTTGGCCAGTGCCGTCTGCAGCAGATCCTCCGCCGTGCCCCAGTCGCGGCAGAGGAGATACGCGGTGCGCAGCAGGCGGGCCGAACGCTGCTCGACGTAGCGTTCGAAATCGGCCCGATCACGCATGCGGAGGTCCTTACTGTTCGGCGATAGTCATCTGTCTCTACCGATCAGCCTCCGCCGGACGTTGCACGCGCCGGGGAAATATCCGGCCGGTGACCCCGTCAGTGCCCCCAGCGGTCCCCGTGCCCGTACCGCCCGTCGCGGGAGTCGTCCCGGAGTTCCCGCAGGTCGCCGCGGAAGTCTCCGCGGAGCTCCCGGAGCTCGCCGCGCAGCTCGTTCCACTGCTCCCGCCAGGCGGCCCACGACTTCTTGACCGGCTGGGCCCGGGAGTCGCCGACCACCTTGATGTCGCCCATGAGGGCGAAGGCCTTGACCCGCACGACCGGCACGTTCGTGCCCGGAGGCGCCTCGATCACCTGGACCTTCTTGTCCCCCATGATCGCGACGCCTTCGAGGTCGACGTCCACCCCGTCCGGAACGATGATCTTCACGTCGCCCATGACGGCGGTGGCGGCGATGTCCACCACGTTGTCGCGGACCTCGGCCTCCCGCAGGTCGAGGACGACGTCGCCCATCACGGCCACCGCGCCGAGACCCCGGTCGATCCGCCACTTGCCGCGCCGCTTGGAGTCTCCCATGACGGCCACGAACCAGCGCCGCCTGCGGCCCTCCTGCTGCCCGGCGGGTCCGTACGCGGGCGCGGGAACCGGCGTCTGCCCGGCCTGCGGCAGGTCGGAGGTGACGACCGCGAGCTCGGCCCGGGTCACGGCGAGGTAGGCCGCCTCGGTGCGCTCGGTCAGCTCGCCCAGGGTCAGGCGGCCCTCGACGGAGGCGACACGCAACTGCTCGACGACGGCCTCGCGCTCGGCGTCCGACGCCCGCATTCCACCCAGATCATCCACAACTCACAACATATCGCGAGTCTCCTCCGGAGAGGATCCCCCGTAAGGAGGAACCCGCTCGTTATGATCGGGACGCATGTCATACGAGGAGCTCCTGGAAGCGGTCGCCGAGAACGACGTCGAGCGGGTCGAGGCCCTGATCCGGAAGGGCACGCCCGCGGATCCGGCGCACGAGTCGGACGGGACCGCGCTCTACCGGGCGGCCGTGAACGGCCGGGTGGAGATCGTACGGGCGCTCCTGGCCGCCGGGGCCGACCCCGACCGGCTCAGCGACGGGCAGGACGAAGGGCTGCCGCTGTGCGCGGCGGCGTCCCGGGACCACACCGGGGTGGTCGAGGCGCTGCTGGCCGCCGGGGCCGACCCGGCCGGGCGGGAGAGCCACGGGTGGAGCCCCGTGCTCTGGGCCGCCGCCAAGGGGAGCCTCGGCGCGCTGCACGCGCTCCTGGCGGCCGGAGCGCCCGCCGACGACGTCAACGACCACGGTGAGACGGCGCTGACCCTGGCCGCCCGGCGCGGGACGCCGGGTGCCGTGCGGGCCCTGCTGGACGCCGGGGCCGACCCGGCGCGGCCGGACGCCGAGGGCGACACGCCGCTGGCGATCGCCTACGACTGGCTCGGCACCCAGCTGGAGAGCGCGCTGCTGGAGCAGGTCTCCGACCGGGTGACGGAGGACACCCCCGTCGTGGTGAGCCGCACCCGCGCCGCGGACGGCACCGACCTGGTGACCCTGACGGTTCTGGACGCCGGGGGCAGGCCCCTGACCGAGGTCGAGTGCCAGCGGGGCCACGCGGCGGTGGCCACCCTTCTGGAGGCGGCGACCGGGCAGTTGCCGCCCTTCGAGGAGCTGGCCGAGCGGGCGCTGCCGTACCGGGACTCCGACGAGGAGGCCGAGACCTGGTGGACCGTGGTGGGCGCGCTGAGCGAGCGCGGCGACTACGCGGCCTTCGACGCCGCCGTCCGGATGTGCTCGGCCGAGGATCCGCGCCGGCGGGAGTTCGCCGTCGACGTCCTGGCCCAGTTCGGCTTCCGTGAGGGAGACAAACCCTTCCTGGAGGCGTCCCTGCCCGTCCTGCGGCGGATGGCGGTCACCGAGGGCGACGAGCGGGTGCTGCGCTCGCTGCTCGGCGCGCTCGGCCACCACGCCGACCCGCGCGCCCTGCCTGAGGTGCTGGGGATCATCACGGCCGAGGGGTGGACCCGTACCGAGGCGGACCCGGCGGCGCTGGCCGCGGTTCTCCCGCCCGGCCACGCCGAGGGGCTGGCGCTGCTCATCTCGATGACCGAGGACCCCGACGACGACGTCCGCGACTGGGCGACCATGAGCCTGGCCGGGCTGGAGGAGGACACCCCGCAGATCCGCGACGCGCTGGCCGCCCGGCTCTCCGACCCGGATCTGGGCACGGTGGCCGAGGCGGCCCGGGGCCTGGCCGAGCGGGGCGACCCGCGCGCGCGGGCGGGGATCGAACGGGTCCGCGCCGAGAGCGACGACGACTACGCCCGAGGGATCGTCGAGGACCTGTGACCGCCGGCTCGCGACCGCCGAGCACCTGCGACCGCCGGCTCGGATCGGCCCGCCGAACATCCCGTTCCCGCGACGGCGTATGTTCGCTCATGAACACCTGTCCACCAATGAACACCTGAACGATCGAAGGGATACCGCCATGGCGACGACGCGCATCGCGACGACTCAGTGGAAGGGCGCGCTGCTCGACGGTTCCGGCACGGTTTCGCTGGACTCCTCCGGAATTGGCACGTTCGACGTGTCCTGGCCCGCCCGGGCCGAGGAGGCCAACGGCAAGACCTCCCCCGAGGAGCTCATCGCCGCCGCCCACTCCTCCTGCTTCTCGATGGCCCTGTCCCACGCGCTGGCCCAGGCGGGCACCCCGCCGCAGTCCGTGGAGACCAAGGCTGAGGTGACCTTCCAGCCGGGCGAGGGCATCACCGGGATCGTCATCTCTGTCCGCGCCCAGGTTCCGGGCATCACCGCCGAGCAGTTCCAGACCACGGCCGAGACCGCCAAGGCCAACTGCCCGGTGAGCAAGGCCCTGACCGGCACCACGATCAGCCTCAACGCCGAGCTGCTGAGCTGACCCGCCGCCCGGTGCGGCCGCGCGTGTCCCGTCCGGGGCGCGCGCGGCCGCACCCGGAACGCCGTCCGGCGGGTCGGGAACGGCCGCGCGGACCGGGGTCCTCTCCCGGCGGCGTGGGGCGGAATGCCCGGCCGGACGCGCGCGCCACGTTTCCCGGGCCCGGTAAAGGTGACAAGAAGGTCAACACCCTGCGACGGCCCCGGACGGGAGGAGAATAGGTTTCCATGCGCGAAGTCTGGCCGGGAGAGCCGTATCCGCTGGGTGGGACCTGGGACGGTGTGGGCACCAGTTTCTCCGTGTTCTCCGAGGTCGCCGAGCGGGTCGAACTCTGCCTGTTCAGTGAGGACGGCCGGGAGGAACGGATCGACCTGCCCGAGGTGGACGGGTTCGTCTGGCACGGCTACCTTCCCGGGATCATGCCGGGCCAGCGGTACGGCTACCGCGTGTACGGTCCCTACGACCCCTCCCACGGGCACCGCTGCAACCCCGCCAAGCTGCTCCTCGACCCCTACGCCAAGGCGATCGAGGGCGACCTGGTCTGGGACGAGTCGCTGTTCTCCTACCGGTTCACCGATCCGGGCGCGCGCAACAGGGGCGACAGCGCGCCGTTCATGCCGAAGAACGTGGTGATCAATCCGTTCTTCGACTGGGGCGCCGACCGGGCGCCGCGCACGCCGTACCACCAGACCGTGATCTACGAGGCGCACGTGCGCGGGCTCACCATGCGCCACCCCGCGGTGCCCGAGGAGCAGCGCGGCACCTACGCCGGGCTGGGCCACCCGGCGGTCATCGAGCATCTGCTGGGCCTGGGCGTGACGGCGGTGGAGCTGATGCCGGTGCACCAGTTCGTGCCCGAGCACGCCATGGTCGCCCGGGGGCTGACGAACTACTGGGGCTACAACACCATCGCCTACCTGGCCCCGCACAACGCCTACTCCTCCAGCGGGCAGCGCGGCGGGCAGGTGCTGGAGTTCAAGGCCATGGTCAAGGCCCTGCACGAGGCGAACATCGAGGTCATCCTCGATGTGGTCTACAACCACACCGCCGAGGGCGACCACATGGGTCCCACGCTGGGCTTCCGGGGCATCGACAACGCCGCCTACTACCGGCTGCACGACGGCGACCGGCGTTACTACCTCGACTACACCGGCTGCGGCAACTCCCTCAACGTGCGCTCCCCGCACGCGCTCCAGCTCATCATGGACTCGCTGCGCTACTGGGTGCTGGAGATGCACGTGGACGGCTTCCGCTTCGACCTGGCCTCCGCGCTCGCCCGCGAGCTGCACGACGTCGACCGGCTGAGCGCGTTCTTCGACCTGATCCAGCAGGACCCGGTGATCTCCCAGGTGAAGCTGATCGCCGAGCCGTGGGACGTGGGCCCCGGCGGCTACCAGGTCGGCAACTTCCCGCCGCTGTGGACCGAGTGGAACGGCAAGTACCGCGACACGGTCCGCGACTTCTGGCGGGGCAGCGGCTCGGCGCTGCCGGAGTTCGCCTCCCGGCTGACCGGCTCGGCCGACCTGTACGCCACCTCCGGGCGCCGCCCGGTCGCCTCGATCAACTTCGTCACCTGCCACGACGGGTTCACCCTGAACGACCTGGTCTCCTACGACCGCAAGCACAACGAGGCCAACGGCGAGAACAACCGGGACGGCACCGACGACAACCGCTCGTGGAACTGCGGTGCCGAGGGCCCGGTGGAGGATCCCGGCATCGTACGGCTCCGCCGCCGGCAGCGGCGCAACTTCCTGACCACCCTGTTCCTCTCCCAGGGCGTGCCGATGTTCCCGGCGGGCGACGAGTTCGGCCGGACCCAGGGCGGCAACAACAACGCCTACTGCCAGGACAACGAGGTCTCCTGGATCGACTGGTCGCTGGTGCGCACCGAGAAGGAGCTGCTGGAGTTCGTCAGGACCCTGTCGGCGCTCCGGCGCCAGCACCCGGTCTTCCAGCGGCGCCGGTTCTTCCACGGGCGCAGGTCCGACGACGGCACCCGGGACATCGTCTGGCTCACCCCGTCGGGCGGGGAGATGTCGGCGGCCGACTGGCACACCGGGTACGCCAAGTCGCTGGCCGTCTTCCTGAACGGCCAGGCCATCACCGAACCGGGCCCGCGCGGTGAGCGGATCGTGGACGACTCGTTCCTGTTGCTGATCAACGCCCACCACGAGGACATGACCTTCGTCCTGCCCGAGGCGCGGTACGGCGCGACGTGGCGGACGGTGCTGGACACCGCCGACGACATCCCCCGGGAGGACCCCTTCCCCGACGAGTTCTGGCCGCCGGAGTCCGTGATCGCGGTGACTGCCCGCTCCATGCAGGTCCTCTGCTGCTCCCGGGACTAACCCGCCGGGCGCAGGGCGAGGCCGATCGGCCCGGCGACGCTCGCGTGGAGCAGGTACCTCTCGACGGCGTGCGGTTCCGGGCCGTTGTCGACCTCGACCTCCCGCAGCGGGGTGCCCCAGTCCCTCGCCAGCGGATGGCCGAGCGCGACGACGTCGTTGACGTCGTAGGCCGTCACCCAGTCCACCCCCGGGTTGCGGGCGCCCTTCGACAGGAGGTTGCGCTGGATGGTGGGCAGTCCCAGGGGGGAGCCGGCCGTCACCCACAGCACCACCCTGTGCCGGAGACCGGCGTCCTCCAGCAGGTCCCTGGCGACCACGGTGCCGAGGCTGTGGGACACGATCACGATCTCGCCGGAGGCGGGCGTCCCCGCCCGGACCTCGTCCAGAACCGCTTGCCTGCCGTGACTCAGGTAGACCGCCACATCCTGCAGGAACGCCTTGATGATCTCCCGGTCCACCCGGGTGCTGCGGGACAGCCAGGTGAGCGCGTTGCGGGCGGGCCGCCACGACAGGACGTCGTCGAGCCCTTCGAGTTCGTCCTGCGGCGGGGCGCCGCCCGCGACGGCCATCTCCAGGACCAGCCGCCGTTCGATCTCCCCCGCCTCCCGGGTGAGGTACGGGTGGAACGGGGCCTCCTCGGGATCGCTCCCGATCATGGTCTCCAGTTCGATCGGCTGTCCGAGCTTCGCCGTCTCGCCGGTGACCCGGTGGAGCACGTTGCCGTAGTACGGCAGGACCGCCGCGGTCCGGCCCGTGTCGGGAAATCCGGCCGCGACCAGTCCCGCCGCCAGGGCGGCGCGCCACTCGCCCAGCAGGGCGTCCGGGTCCCGGCCCTCCTGCCCGCGCCCGTGGATGAACACCATCGTGGTCATGTGCTGCCCCCTTCTCGCCCCGTCTCCGGGACGGCCCCCACCAGGCGGTCTACCACCCTCGCGGCCTCCGCATGCTTGAGCGGGGCGATACGGCTAGGCGTCGGTGGCGACGGCCGCGGTCAGCAGGACCAGCACGAACGTCGTCACCCCGGCCAGGCCGTGCAGCAGCACGGCGACCATCGGGAAGCCCCTCTCGGCGCCGCGGGCGTGGCGCCCGCCGCCCAGCCAGCGGGTGAACATGACGAAGCCCAGCAGCGCCGCCACCGCCAGCACGCCGAACGAGAGCCAGGCGAAGACCTTCTCCAGGGTGAGCACGTAGGCGATCCAGGATCCCAGCGCGGAGACCGCCAGGATCGGGTGCGCGAAGATCAGCGCGGTGGGGAAACGGGTGACCTTCGCCGCCTGTTGCCGCAGGCCGCCGCCGGACAACCACAGATAGAGCAGGTAGACGCCGACCATCGCGGTGATCAACCACGTCACGATCGTGATCAGCCCCACACGGTCCTCCTTGATCTCTTATGGCGAATCATGTAACGGGAGTCGGCTGAAGTCACCGTTGGACGTCGAATCCGTTATGGGAGGGATGCCGGATCCGGTGGAACCGGCGTTGTGACAGGGTTGGAGCATGCGCCTCATCCATCCGGTGACCGCCGGCGAGCCCGCCCCCGATCCCGACCTCGCCCGCCTGTACACCTACCCCGAGGGCCCGTGCCTGCGGGTCAACATGGTGGCCAGCGCCGACGGCGGGACCTGGCTGGACGGCCTGTCGGGCGGATTGTCCGGCAGGGGCGACAAGCGGATCTTCGGGGTGCTCCGGGGCCTGGCCGACGTGGTCGTGGCGGGGGCGGCGACCGTCCGCGCCGAGGGGTACGGCCCGGCGCGGCCCCGGGAGTCGTGGCGGGGGCTGCGCGAGGGCCGTCCGGCCGCCCCGCCGGTGGCCGTGGTCACCCGGGGCCTGGAGCTGGACCTGTCCTCCCCGCTGTTCACCGAGGCGGAGCCGGACGCGCGCACGATCGTCGTCACCTGCGGGGCCGCGCCCGCGGAGCGGCGGGCGGAGGTCGCCCGGCACGCCGATGTGATCGTGGCCGGGGACGACCGGGTGGACCTGGCGGCGGCGGTCAGGCAGCTGGCCGATCGGGGGCTGGGACGGGTGCTGTGCGAGGGCGGGGCCACGCTCAACGGGCAGCTCGCGGCGGCCGGGCTGGTCGACGAGCTCTGCCTGACGGTCAGCCCGATGCTGGTCGGCGGGACCTCCTCGCGGATCCTCGACGGTCCCGGGGCGCTCTCCCGCCTCCGGCTCGCGCACGTCATCGAGGAGCAGGGCTTCCTGTTCACCAGATACGTCCGGGAACCTCACTGACGAAAGATCCGGATCGGTGGACAGAAACCGGGTAGAAGCGATATATCTCGACCATGACGTCATCCTCCTCCCCCGGTGACGAGCTGCGCGCAACGGTCGCAGCCCGTCGCGACCTCGGTCCCGAGTTCGAGGACTCCCTGGTCGAGAGCTTCCTGGAGAAAGTGGACCTGGAGATCGACCGCCGGGTCGACCAGCGCATCGAGGCCCAGTCCCGCAAGCTGACCCCTGCCGTCAACCCCACGGTGGCCGCCGGGCAGCGGCTCGCCCTGGCGATCGTCTCCATCGTGCTGGGCGTGGCGGCGACGATCGCCCTCCCCCTGGTCGCGATGGAGGCCTCCTATCTGCTCCTGTTCGTCTGGGGCGGCATCGCCGGGGTGAACATCGCCTTCTCCAGAAGCGGCCGGGAGCGGTAGGAGTCCGCCTTCCCCTCCCACATCAAGCAAGCGTACGCTTGGTCACGTTTCCGTACGGCTGACGCGGGAGTTGAAGCGTGAACGAGTACCGCAACCTGATCGGCGGGCGGCTGGTGCCCGCCGCCGACGGCCGCACCCTGGACTCGGTCAACCCGGCCACCGGGGAGGTGTGGGCCAGGATCCCCGCCGGAGGCAAGGCCGACGCCGACGCGGCCGTGGCGGCGGCCCGGGAGGCGTTCCCGATGTGGTCGGGCATGCCCGCGCTCGGCCGGGCGCGCTTCCTGCGCCAGGTCGCCGAGGTCTTCACCCGGCACGCCGAGGAACTCGCCAGGATCGAGACCACCGACAACGGGCGCATCCTGCGCGACACCCTGAAGAAGGACCTGCCCGGCATGGCCCACCTGTGGCAGATCGCCGCCGGTCAGGCTCTGGACGCGGTCAAGGGCGACACGGTGATCCTCGGGCCGGACAGCCTGGGCCTGACCCGGCGGGAGCCGTACGGCGTGGCGGTGTGCATCATCCCGTGGAACTCCCCGGTCTCCACCTTCTCCGCCAAGGCCGCCTACGCGCTCGCGGCGGGCAACACCGTCATCGTCAAGCCGGCCGAGCAGGCCAGCGCCTCCGTCCTGCGCCTGGGCGAACTCCTGGTCGAGGCGTTCCCGCCCGGCGTGCTCAACATCGTCAGCGGCCTGGGCGAGGACGTGGGCGACCCGCTGGTCCGGCACCGGGGGGTGAACAAGGTCAGCCTCACCGGCTCCACCCAGACCGGCCAGGCCATCACCCGGGCCAGCGCCGACGCCCTCAAGCCGCTCACCTTCGAGCTGGGCGGCAAGTCCCCGAACATCGTCTTCGCCGACGCCGACCTCGACGCCGCAGCCCGGGGCGTGACGGTCGACTCGGTCTACACCGGCAACGCCGGACAGGTCTGCGTGGCCGGGTCCCGCATCCTGATCCACCGCCCGGTCTGGGACGAGATGATCGAGCGGATCACCGCCATCGCCTCCCACGTCACGCTGGCCGACCCGCTCGACATGGCGACCACGATGGGGCCGATCGTCTCCGCGGGGCAGTACGAACGGGTCACCTCCTACCTGGAGATCGCCGAGAAGGAGGGCGCCGAAATGGTGTTCGGCGGCCGGACCGGGGCCGAGGTGGTGCCGTCGCTGCCCGGCGGCTACTGGGTGGCCCCGACGCTGTTCACCACCTCCGACAACTCCCTGCGGATCTGCCAGGAGGAGATCTTCGGCCCGGTGGCCGTGGCGATCCCGTTCGACACCGACGAGGAGGCGCTGGCGATCGCCAACGACTCCGCCTACGGCCTGGCGGCGGGCGTGTGGACACGCGATCTGGGCCGCGCCCACCGGTTCGTCCGCGACCTGCAGAGCGGGACGGTCTGGGTGAACACCTTCCGGCAGATGCCGCCGGGGCTGCCGTTCGGCGGGATCAAGGACTCCGGGTACGGGCACGACGCGGTGCTGGAGTACACGCGCGAGAAGGCCGCGATCATCCAGACCTGAGCCCTGCCGCCCGAGCCCGGGCGCCTGAGATCGGGTCCCGCGGGACTGGGGATCGCGGGACTGGGGATCGCGGGACCCGGCCCCGCGGGATCGGAGCCGAAGTCCGGGGACCCGCGGGCCTTACGGTGAACCGAATATGGTTCTAGAGTCGGCCCATGGGCATCGGGATCACTGAGGAACACCGGGCGCTGGCCGACTCCGTCCGCGGCTTCGCCGCGCGGCACATCGCACCGCGCGGCATGGAGCACGAGCCCTTCCGCGCCGCGCTGGCCGCGCAGGGGCTGTTCGGGTTGCACCTGCCCGAGGAGTACGGCGGGCAGGGCGGCGGCCTGATGGAGCTGGCCGTGGCGCTGGAGGCGCTCGGCGAGCGCTGCGCGCCGGGCTCCTTCCTCCCCACGGTCCTGGCCTCCGCGGTCATCTCCCGCGCCGGATCCGCGCACGGCCTGCTCCCGGCCCTGGCCCGCGGCGAGCTGGCCGCCGCCGTCGTCGTGCCCGCAGGCTCCCGCGCCGCCCGTCCCACCCCGCCGGACGAGCGCGCCGGGGTCTCCGTGACCGCGCTGGGCTCCCCCGGCGCGGACCTCTTCGTCCTGCCGCTCTCCGACGGCCGGTGGGCCGCCCTGGACCGCGCGGACTGCGCCACCGCGCCGCTGGAGGGGATCGACCTGACCCGGCCGCTGGCGTCGGTCTCGGCGCGCGCCGTACCGGACGACCGGGTGCTGGACGGGGTCACCATCGCCCTGGTGACCGGCCTGGCCGCCGTCCTGCTCGGCGCGGAGGCGTGCGGCGTGGCCGCCTGGGCGGTGCGCACCGCCGCGGACCACGCCAGGGTCCGCGAGCAGTTCGGCCGCCCGATCGGCCAGTTCCAGGGCGTCAAGCACCGGTGCGCCGCCATGCTGGTCGCGCTCGAACAGGCCCGCGCCGCCGTGTGGGACGCCGCCCGCGCCCTCGACGGGCGGGACGCCTCAGCGGGGAGTCCTCCGGCCGCGGCGCCTCCGGGCGGGGATTCCTCCACCGTCACGGCCCCCGGCGGGCGGCCGGAGGACGACGCCCTCCTGGCGGTCGCCGTGGCCGGGGTGCTGGCGCCGGACGCCGCCGTCCGGTGCGCGGCGGACGCCATCCAGGTCCTGGGCGGGATCGGCTACACCTACGAGCACGACGCCCATCTCTACTACCGCCGCGCGCTGTCCCTGCGGGCGCTGGGCGGCAAGCCCGGCGACTGGGCCGGGCGGGTGACCGGCCTGGCCTGCGAGGGGGTCCGCAGGGACATGGAGCCGGACCTGCCGCGGGAGGCCGGGGCGTTCCGGGAGGAGGTCCGGGCCGCCGTCGCGTCGCTGGCCGCCGAGGAGCCGCTCACCCGGCCGGCCCGGCTGGCCGCCGAGGGCTGGATCATGCCGTACCTGCCGGAGCCGTGGGGCCGCGCCGCCTCCCCGCTGGAGCAGGTCGTCATCCACCAGGAGTTCCGCGCCGCGGGCGTCAAACGGCCCAACCTGGGCATCGCCGCCTGGGCCGTGCCGTCGATCGTCCGGTACGGCACGCGGGAGCAGCAGGAGCGATTCCTGCCGGAGACCTTCACCGGCGGGATCGTCTGGTGCCAGCTGTTCAGCGAGCCCGGCGCCGGGTCCGACCTCGCGTCCCTGTCCACCAGGGCCGTCCGGGTCGAGGGCGGCTGGTCGCTGAGCGGCCAGAAGATCTGGACCTCCCTGGCCCAGTACGCGCACTGGGGCATCTGCCTGGCCAGGACCGATCCCGACGCCCCCAAGCACGAGGGCATCACGTACTTCCTGGTCGACATGTCCTCCCCCGGGGTCACCGTCCGCCCGCTGAAGGAGATCAACGGGGACGAGATCTTCAACGAGGTCTTCCTCGACGACGTCTTCGTCCCCGACGACCTGGTGGTCGGGGAGGTCGACCGCGGCTGGAAGGTCGCCCGCGACACCCTCTCCCACGAGCGCGTCGCCCTCGGCGACTCCTGGGGGCCGGGCTCCCGGCACACCGACATGGTCACGCTGATCGGCAGGCTCGGCGGCCCGGAGGCGCTGCGCCCCGCGGAGGTGGAGCAGGCCGGGCGCATGTGGGCCGAGGGGCAGGCCATCTCGGCCCTGGGCCTGCGGGTCACGCTCTCCCAGCTGTCCGGCGGCGACCCCGGGACCGCCTCCAGCGTCCGCAAGCTCCTCGGCATGCGCCACTCCCAGGCGATCTCGGAGTTCTGCTGGTCGCTGGAGCCCGCCTCGCGGTACTGGAACCGGATGATCCTCACCACCCGCGCCTTCACCATCGGCGGCGGCACCACCGAGGTCCAGCTCAACATCATCGCCGAACGCGCCCTCGGCCTGCCGAGGGATCCCTGAGCCTCCCCGGCCGAGGGCGCGACGGCTGCCGGCGGCCTCAGAACGGCGTGAGCGTGATCCCCGCGGACCTCGGCGAGCCGTCGTGGACGAGGGACTCGAAGTGGCCGACGTCGTCGAAGGCGAACCCGTAGGCCTTGCCGTCCACCGAGTGGGCGTGCAGCTTCCCGGAGTAGTGGTCGGTGACGGCCCGCTTGTAGAACTGGCCGGGATCCGTGGTGGGCTGGGTGTGCAGGTAGCCGAGCGTGGACCGGTGCAGCGCCGCGCAGAGCGTGCGGGCGATCGGCCCGACCACGGAGTCGTTGGGCGCGTGGAGCCTGCCGTCGCAGCCGAAGACGTCCTTGGTCGAGGGCCGGGGGAAGGAGGCCACCCTGGCGCCCGAGCCGTCGGTGAAGTGCATCACGCCGGAGGCGTCGGTACGGCCGAGGAACTTCTTGCCGGGCTCGTTCTCGAACGGCACGACGGTCAGCGTCCTGCTCCGGTAGGTCTCCCAGGCGGAGCGGATGTAGCCGTCCAGGTAGGTGGCGCCGAACAGGCCGGTGTCGATGCCCTTGTGCGGGGAGAGCACCCGCAGCCGCATCCCGTCGGCACGGCGGTGGATCAGCTTGGCCCAGTCTCCGGGCTGGTTCCCCAGCGCGTCGAAGATGCGCTCACGGCCGTTCGCCACCAGGTCCCCGGTCCGTTCGCGGACGCCGTCGGCACCGGTCACCTCGACCGCCTGCGGGACGCTGAACATGTCCACCATCGAGGTGTTGAGCCACAGGCCGCCGCCGTTGTAGGTGAACTCGGTCCAGTCGAACAGGATGTCACGGTTGGCGTCGCCCGGCGCCCACGGGGCCGGCTGCACGAACCCGTCGGGGGTGAGGAAGAACGTGAGCTTCGCGCCGAAGGAGACGTAGACCCGGCCGGACATGCCGAGCGGGAGCCTGAGCGTCTTGGCCGCTCCCCGGTCCGGGCCGGGGATCGCGGCGTCCGGGGCGGGGCTGGGCGGGATCGACCCGGCCGGCCACGGAGTGAACGCGCCGCTCGCGTTCGCGTACCCGAGCCTGCCGGTGGCGAGATCCGTGCCGAGCACGTAGACGTAGGTCCGCTCTCCGCGGCCGGAACGGTTCGTGACGGTCAGCGGCAGCAGGCTCGGCGGCGCGGCCTGCGCCGCCGTTCCCGCCGTCGTCGTTCCCGATGCGGCCGTCGCCGGGGCCGGGGCGGCGGCCAGGAGGGCGGGCACGGCCAGGGCCACAGCGGCGAGCCGGTGGAGTGTCTTGCGGGGGGCGGGCATCGGCGGCTCCTCGATCGGTTGTCGGCGCGGGCAGCCTAGTGAGAGCGCTCTCCGAAGAGATACCCCATTAAGAAACATTTAAGTCGTATCTAAGAGAGCGCTCTCGCAGCCATGCGCCGAGCTTCCGGGCCGGTCTCACCCGGGCGGGTGGTAGGCCCGCACCAGGTGCGCGTAGACGATCGTGTTGCCCTTGTAGCTGTGCGCCGTACGGTCGAAGACGCCGTCGCAGGTGACGAGCCGGAGGCCGGGATAGTCCACGTCCCCGTAGACGCGGGCCGTGGGGAAGTCCTTCTTGGCGACGTGCTCGCGCTTGTCCACCACGAAGACCGCCACGGAGCCGTCGGAGCGCATGACCTGGATCTGGTCGCCACGTCTGACCCTGTCGAGCCGGGCGAAGACCGCGGGGCCGGTGCTGGTGTCGAGGTGCCCGGTGATGACGGCGGGACCGCGCTGGCCCGGGGCGGGGCCGTGGCGGTACCAGCCGGCGATGTTGGCCGGGGCCAGGGGCGGGTTCTCGATGGCGCCCCGGGAGTCGAGACCGAGCTGCATCAGCGGGGCGGCCACGCCGATCCTGGGAATGTAGACCGCCTGGGGGACGGACCTGTTCATCGGCCGGGCGAACGTGCGGAGCAGGACGTCGGCGGGCTCGGTCAGGACGGGCGGGCGGCGCGGGACGTTGGTCGGCACCGGCGAGCGCGCCGCCGCCGGGCCGGAGCTCCCATCGAAGATCATGCCGCTGATGCCGACCCAGATCAGCAGGACCCCGGCCAGGGTGGCCACGGCCGCCCCGCCGAGAGCGAGGCGCTGGATCCGGGAGGGGCTCAGGGGCACCGGCTACGCTTCACCCGTCCGGCGGCGCCGCACGGCGAAACCGGCAAGCCCCGCGCCGACCAGCAGGGCCGCGCCCCCCACGGCGAAGGGCCAGGCGGCGGGGTCGGCGGCGAGGCCGCCGGCCCCGGTCTGCGGGGCTCCGGCCGGAACCTTCCGCTTCCCGGCGTCGGCCGGTCCCCACGGGCCGGCGGGCAGGGAGGCCGGACCGCTGGAGACCGTCTCGCCCGGAGCCGCCGACCAGCTCTCGCCCGAGCCGGACCTGCCCGGCAGCGGGATGCTCGCGAAGCTCTCGTCGGCGGAGGGTTCCGGCCAGGAGCTGTCGGAGTCCGGGGAGTCCGGCTCTCCGGAGAACGTCTCACCCGGCGACGAGGGGCCCTCGCCCACAAAGGAGGGGTTGTCGACCGGGTCGCCGTCGGCCCACGGGTCGTCGTCCACCCCGCCGTCGGGCTCCGGGGGGTCGTCCGGCGTGAAGTCTCCCGAGGAGGACTCGCACGGCAACAGGTCTTCGCACGTGGCCGCGGCGGCGGGCCCGCCCGGCCGGGACGCCTGGGCGGTGGCCGTGCCGATCCCGGCCGCCGTGCTGACGCCCCCGACCACGAACGCCGTCACCGCACCCGCCGCCGCGAGACGGCGCGCTCCTGTGATAGCCACAGCTCTGCTCCCGGTGCCGATGGTCTCCCTGTGCCCCGATTCACGGCAGAGCTTCGCTATTATTGGACCTAGAGTCAAGTAATGTGATCGAAGCGTAACCCGTCACTTACCAGCCGGTCCCGCCCGGGGGTCGGTCCGTCCCGGAGTCACCGCGGAGGCGGGACCGGGCTCTCGACGGGACGGACCTCGCGACCATCCTCGCTCCCCGTCGCCGGGCGCTGGCGCGCCACCCGGCCGGCGGCTTCCCGGCCGTCCCCATCTCTCCCGGGCGGCCGGACGGATGATCTCATCCCCTATCTGGAAGGCGGAAACCCTCCACGTCAACAAAGACGCTAAATCGGGCACGAAGGGATGCTTCAGCTCCAAGATTTTTTTCCCGGTCCAGACCGTCGCGTAGAGTGCGGGACATGGAAAAGGTGGTCAAGAGCGACGCCGAATGGCGCGCCCAGCTCTCTCCCGAGGAGTTCCGGGTGCTCCGCCAGGCGGGCACCGAGCGGCCCTTCACGGGGGAGTACGTCGACACCAAGACCGTGGGCGTCTACCACTGCCGCGCCTGCGGCGCCGAACTGTTCCGCTCCGAGACCAAGTTCGACAGCCACTGCGGCTGGCCCAGCTTCTACGAACCGTCCGATTCGGACGCCGTCACCCTGATCGAGGACCGCTCGCTCGGAATGGTCCGCGTCGAGGTCCGCTGCGCGCGATGCGACTCCCACCTCGGCCACGTGTTCCACGGCGAGGGCTATGCCACCCCCACCGACGACCGCTACTGCATCAACTCGGTCTCACTCCGGCTGGAGCAGACCGGCTGACGCCATGATGCGAGCGGCGCCCACGCTCCGGCCCCGCACCGCTCGCAGGCGGCACCTCGACATGACCGCAGCGGGAGGGACGCGCCCATCACGCGCGAGTAAAGTCCCTCACGTACAGCACGCGGCCACATTCGCAGCGTGATCTTTCAGGTGAGGAGTCCCCGTGCACCTCCGGCACCGATGGGAGATCATCGAGACCATCGGCAGGGTGATCACTCAGCGCTGCACGGTCTGCGGCAAGACCCGCGTCCGGGTGAAGTGACCCCCGGCGCCCGCCCTCCGAGCCCGGGGCGGGCGGTCCCCGGGATCCGTCACCCTCCGGGCTCAGGGTGGGTGACCCGGCAGTTGGAGTCGCCCGGGCCCAGCACGTTGGCCAGGACGGGGTTGCCGTTCTCGCCGAACTCCGCCTGAACGAAGATCACCGGGTCCGCCACGCCGCGCTCCTCGAGATACTCCAGTCCCGTCTCGCACAGCTCCAGGGCCTGCCGGGAGTTGTCCGCCGACTCCGGCAGATCCGTATATATCCGGAGATATCCACCGACCGTACGGATGTCCTTCACCCGCTTGGCCGCCTCGCTCCGCTGGAAGTAGGCCACGGCCTCCGCGTCGGTGTGCCTGGACGGCCCCTCCGCCCTGGTCTCCCGTTCCCGCTGGCCGCGCTCCTTCTCCTCCGCCCCGGAGCCCTTGGAAATCTTCCCGGGGTCCTTCCCCACGCCCTTCGCCGAGCCGGAGTCCTGCTTGCCCGGCGCGCCGGAATCCCCGGAGCCGCCGGACGCGCCCGGGCCGGTGCCGCCCGCCGAGGGCGCCCCTCCCGGCGGCGCGGACGGCGTCCTGCGCTCCGCGGACTCCCCCGAGAGCATCGCCCCGCCCGGAGCCGCCGGGCCCGTCCCCGTCACGACGCCCGCCCGGGGACCGCTCTCCGCCGTGGCGCCCACCCCCGGATCCGCCCGCAGGAGCGTCGCGCCGACGACGAGCCCGATGACGGCAGCCGCCGCGGCCCCGACGGAGACCTCCATGACCCGGGTCCGGGCCTTCCTCCTCCGGCGCGCACCCCGGCGCCGCCCGGAACGTGCCAGCTCTTCGCCCCTCGTCACCGTCGTCCTCACACAGACAGGAGATTTCCCCCGAGTATGACAAAGATCCGGCACGATGCCGGGCGTTTCGGGCAGGACGTCCGCTTCCGGCTTACGGCAGGGCCGTGATCAGCTCCCTGACGGGCTTGCGGATGCCGGTGTAGAAGGGGATCTCCTCGCGGGTGTGCCGCCGCGCCTCGGCCCCGCGCAGGGTGCGCATGAGGTCGACGATCCGGTGCAGTTCGTCGGCCTCGAAGGCCAGCATCCACTCGTAGTCGTTCAGGGCGAAGCAGGCGACGGTGTTGGCCCGCACGTCGGGGTAGTCGCGGGCCATCATGCCGTGCTCGGCGAGCATCCGGCGGCGGTCGGCGTCGTCCAGGAGGTACCACTCCAGGGATCGCACGAACGGGTAGACGCTCACGTAGCCGCGGGGCTCCTCCTCCGCCAGGAAGGCCGGGATGTGCGACTTGTTGAACTCCGCCGGGCGGTGCAGCGCCATGGCCGACCAGACCGGCTCGGTCAGCCGTCCCAGGTCGGTGCGGCGGAAGCGGGAGTAGGCCTCCTGCAGGTCCTCGGCCGTGGGGGCGTGCCACCAGAACATGAAGTCGGCGTCGGCGCGGAACCCCGCGACGTCGTAGACACCGCGGGTGACGACGTCCTTGCGGGCCAGCTGCGCCAGCAGGTCCTCGACCTCGTCGGCCAGGCCCTCCCGGTTCCCCGGGCAGTTGTCGCGCAGCTTGAAGACCGACCACATCGTGTAGCGGATCACCTGGTTCAGGTCACGCGCCTTGGGCCGCGGGTTCGCGTCCGTCGTCCTCACCCTCTCGTCAGAAGTCCGGTCCCGTCCGGGATCCGGATCCGGTCAGGTTCTCTGCCAGTCAAACCTATCCGGGAGAGTGCCCGGTCCTCCCGGCAGGGGAATCGCCCCGTCTCCCCGCGAGGTCCAGGTAGTCCAGGATCCGGGCCGCCGCCGTACGGGCGGTGGCGACGCAGGCGGGGATGCCGACGCCGTCGTAGGCCGCGCCGCACAGGGCCAGACCGGGCTGGGCGGCGACGGCGGCCCGGATGCGGGCGACCCGGTCCAGGTGACCCACGTTGTACTGCGGGAGGGCTCCGCCCCAGCGGGTCACCCGCGAGTCCCTGGGCAGCCCGCGCACCCCGACGACCTCGGCCGTCTCGGCCATGGCGAGGGCGACCAGCTCGGCGTCGTCACGCTGGAGCAGCGCCTCCTCCCCCAGCCGCCCGATCGAGCAGCGCAGCACGATCACGCCGGGGTCCGCCTCGGCCAGGTGCGGCCACTTGATCGAGCTGAACGTGGCGGCCTTGACCGGGCGCCCCTCGACGGGCGGGACCAGGTAGCCGCTGCCCGGCGGCGGGGCCGGGAAGGCCGCGCGCGGGTAGGCGAGGGTGACGACGGCCATGCTGGCGTACTCGATCCGGGCCAGTTCGGCGGCCGCCTTGGGAACCTCGTCGGCGAGCAGGCGGCCGGTCGCGGGGCCGGGCGTGGCGAGGATCACCGCGTCGGCCTCGATGACCTCCGGATCGGGCACGGGCCCGGCGATCAGACGCCAACCGTCCGCGGTACGGCGTATCTCCCGCACCGTCACGCCGGTCCTGATCTCCGCGCCGGAGGCGGCGGCGACGGCCTCGGGCAGGCTTCCCATGCCGGTGCGGAGGGTCGCGAAGACGGGCCCGGCGTCCTTGGGCGTCTCCCCGGCGATCTTCCTGGCCGCGGTGAGCAGGGAACGCTCGGTGCGGGCCGCGGCGGCGACCCTCGGCATCGTGGCGTCGAGGGAGAGCGCCTCCGCCCGGCCCGCGTAGACGCCGCCGAGGATCGGCTCGATCAGCCGGTCGACCACCTCGCCGCCCATGCGGGCGCGGACGTAGGCGGCCACCGAGACGTCCGTGGTGATGAGCGTGGCGGGGAGGATCTGGTCCATCGGCACGCGGGCGAGACCGCCGGGGGTGAGCACACCCGAGGAGGCCAGCGCGGCCAGGTCGGACGGGACCCCCATCACCTGCCCCTTCGGCAGGGGCCGGAGCGCGCCGCGGGTCAGGATGGCGGCCTGGGCGTCTCCGGGGTGCCGCAGCTCGTCGCCGAGGCCGACCATCTTGGCCAGGTCCTTGCCCTCGGGCCGCCGCACGAGCATCGCCTCGGCCCCGGCGTCGACCGGGATGCCCGCGACCTCGCTCGCGTGGAGTTTGCCGCCGATGCGCGCGGCGCCGTCGAGGACGGTCACCCGGATGTCCGCACCGCCCTGCCGCAGGTGCCACGCGGCGGCCAGTCCCGCGATCCCAGCACCGATCACCACCACATGGCTCCGGTTCCCTTCCATGACTCCTGACCGTACCGTCACCGGTGTCCCCCCGCGTTCCTGGCCTCCGCCGTGACCTCGTGGCAGGCAGACCGTGACGGCATCGTGACTGCCCGCGCCAAACCGGACCTGCGGAGGGTCCGTCTTGAAGGACATGAACAGATTCCGGTACGGCCCGCGCCTGGCGATCGCCCTCGCGACCGCGGTGGTGCTCGCCTCCGCGTGCGGGAGCGGCGGGGACTCCATGAGCGACTCCGCTCCGGCGGCCGGGGCCGCGCCCTCCGTCGCGGCCCCCGAGAGCGCCCGGGACGCCGAGGACAGCGCCGCCGACACCGCGGAGAGCAGCGGGCGGCGCACCGCCGGGCAGAGCGGGCCCGGCGGGCAGGACAAGACGGTGGAGGTGGTCCCGACCGACCGCGCCATCGTCTACACCGCGCAGATGACCGTCCGGGCGAAGGACGTCGGCGCCGCAGCCGAGAAGGCCAAGCAGATCGTCACCGCGGCCGGCGGCTACCTCGCCCAGGAGAAGTCGGACTCCTACGGCAGCGAGGCGTCCTCCACCCTGGTCTTCAAGATCCCGCCCGCGGGCTACTCCGGCGCCCTCGGCAGGCTCGGCGAGGAACTGGGTGAGCGGGAGTCGATCCAGCAGAGCACCGAGGACGTGACCGAGGAGGTCGCCGACGTCGAGAGCCGCGTGACGTCGGCGAAGTCCGCGCTGGAGTCGCTGCGCGCGCTGCTGAAGCGGGCGGACACGATCGGCCAGGTACTCGACGTCGAGCGGGAGATCGCCGGCCGCCAGGCCGAGCTGGAGTCGCTCCAGGCCCGGCAGAAGAAACTGGCGGCGCTGACCGGCATGGCGACGCTGACGCTGAACCTGATCGGCCCGGCGGCCGAGGTTCCCGAGCCGGCGGAGGAGCCGCGCGGCTTCCTCGGCGGCCTGGAGACCGGCTGGGAGTCCTTCGTCTCGGCCGTCAGGATCGGCCTGACGGTCCTCGGCGTGCTGCTCCCGTGGCTGCTGGTGATCGTGCCGGTCGGACTGGCGGTGGCCTTCCTGCTCCGCCGCCGGAGGAGCCGGCCCGCGCCCGGCCTCCCGCCGGACGGGACGCCGCGTCCCGGCGCGGTGCCGCCGGGCGGCGGGGGCACCGCCGCGGCCGGGGAGCCCGGGGAGGAACCGGAACCGGTGGGTCCGCGCACCGCGCCGTAGATCCGGCGGGACTCCCGCAGGGGCACGGGGCGTCCGGGAGCCTCAGCGCCGGAACGCCGGGAGGCGACGGGGATCACCGGCGGGCGCAGCCGACGCCGTCGGGCAGCGGGGGCGCCCGGGGGCGTCAGCGGGCGGACGTCTCGTGCACGAAGTCGGTCAGGCGGGCCAGCTGGTCGGGGTCGGTCGCGGGCAGCACGCCGTGGCCGAGGTTGAAGACGTGGCCCTCCGCCTTCCCGCCCCGTTCCAGGATGTCGGCCGCGCGGCGCTCGACGGCCTCCCAGGGGGCCAGCAGGATCGCCGGGTCCAGGTTGCCTTGGAGCGCCTTGCCGGGGCCGACGCGGCGGGCGGCCTCGTCGAGCGGGACCCGCCAGTCGACGCCGACCACGTCGGCGCCGGCCTCGCCGAGCAGGCCGAGCAGCTCGCCGGTGCCGACGCCGAAGTGGATGCGCGGGACGTCCAGGCCCGCCAGTCCCGTGAAGATGCGGCGGGTGTAGGGCAGGACGAACTCGCGGTAGTCCTCGGGCGCGACGGCCCCGACCCACGAGTCGAAGAGCTGGACGGCGGAGGCTCCGGCGTCGATCTGGACCCGGAGGAAGCCCAGGGTGATCTCGGTCAGCCGGTCCATCAGCGCGTGCCACAGGTCCGGCTCGCCGTACATCATGGCCTTGGTGTGATCGTGGTTCTTGGAGGGCCCGCCCTCGATGAGGTAGGAGGCGAGGGTGAACGGCGCGCCCGCGAACCCGATGAGCGGGGTGGCGCCGAGCTCCCCGGTCAGGGTGCGGACGGCCTCGGTGACGTAGGCGACGTCGCCGGGTTCGAGCGGGCGCAGCGCCCGGAGCGCGGCGGCGTCCCTGATCGGGGCGGCCACCACCGGGCCGACGCCGGGCTTGATGTCGAGGTCGATCCCGATCGCCTTGAGCGGTACCACGATGTCGCTGAAGAAGATGGCCGCGTCCACGCCGTAGCGGCGGACCGGCTGCATCGTGATCTCCACGATCAGGTCGGGGGTGGCGCAGGCGGTGAGCATCGGCACCCCGCCGCGCACGGCCCGGTACTCGGGCAGCGAGCGGCCTGCCTGGCGCATGAACCACACCGGTGTGCGGGGGACGGGCTGGCGGCGGCAGGCGCGCAGGAACGGGGAGTCGGCAAGCTCGGGATTCACTCTCCCAGGGTGCCATGCCGGGGTGCCGGTCCGTACCGCACGCCCCTCGGACGGCGTGCCCTGCACGAAATCATCGGACATTAGACAACAAGACACTTGAGAAGCAACAGATACCTTCAAAGCATGATGAAGCCCCTGTCATAGAGGTTTGCGGGCTTCATCCGGCAGACCTCAGGCTCCCCCGGCGAAGATCTACCCCTCACGACCGATCCGAGTGGCCGGGAAGGCGCGGAGCGATCATGATTCCGGGTACAGTTTTCCCCATCGATGAACCAGGGTCGGTCCTCCGCTGGTCCAAATGTTCGCCAAATCACCGCGCGGCATCGATTCCGGCACCACTTTCGGGACACGCCGAGCACGATGCGCGGAATTGTCGGCGCGACGTGCCACCGTCGGACCACGACCCGACGAAAGGCTGGCGATGACCACGATGTGGAGTTCGCTCGAACACCGCGGTGAGCACTGCGCTTCCTGCGCCGGGGAGCGGGTTTTCGAGCAGCCCCCCTGCCCCGACGGCCACGAGCCGGGCGAGTGCCCCGAGTGGGCCTGCGCCGAGTGCGGGCACGCGTTGATCTTCGATCTCCCGGGCGTCCCGGCCGTCCGGCCGACGGTGTCGGTTTGATCGGCCCCTATGGCTTCTCCACACACCCCAGTGGTCCCCATGCGCTCCATTCCGGCCTACCCTTCCGATATGACCCTCGGTGATGCACCGCCCGCTCCCGCCGCCTTCCGGCGCGCGGTGGCCAGCCTGCGCCCGGCGGAGGTCAGACCCGAGATCGAGCTGGAGGACATCCCGGCGCCGCAGCGCCTGGCCCCCTACTCCGCCGCCATCGGCGCGTCGGTCTACCGCGACGACGACGAGCTCGCGGTGGGCCGCCTCATCGTGCTCTTCGACCCGGACGGCCAGCGCGGCTGGGACGGCCAGTTCCGTCTGGTCGCCTACGTCCGGGCGGACATGGAGCCGGAGATCACCGAGGATCCGCTGCTCGGCCCCGTGGCGTGGAGCTGGCTCACCGAGTCGCTCGAGACGCACGGCGCCGGCTACGCCGCCGCGGGAGGCACCGTCACCAGGGCGGTCTCCGAGGGCTTCGGCAACAAGGCCGACGATCCGGTCTCCACGGAGCTGGAGCTGCGTGCCTCCTGGTCGCCTCTGGAAGAGGACCTGTCCGGACATGTCTCGGCATGGTGTGATCTGATGTGCCTCGCGGCGGGCATCCCACCTCTGCCACCCGGTGTGGCGACACTGTCGCCGCGCCGCCGCGACGATCCGGAGCCCTTCAGAACGTGACCGACGAGACGACCATCGTTCCACTGCTCGAACCCCGGGAGGGGATACCGCCCGTCATCGACGACGCCGCGGGGCTGGCCCGCGTCGTACGCGCCTTCGCCGAGGGCGTCGGCCCGGTCGCGGTGGACGCCGAGCGGGCCTCCGGCTACCGCTACAGCGGCCGGGCCTACCTGGTGCAGCTGCGCCGTGAGGGCGCCGGCAGCGCGCTGATCGACCCGATCCGCTGCCCGGACCTGTCGGAACTGGACGCGGCGCTGGCCGGGGCCGAGGTGGTGCTGCACGCCGCCTCCCAGGATCTGCCGTGCCTGGCGGAGCTGGGCTTCCGCCCCCGTGAGCTGTTCGACACCGAGCTCGCCGGGCGCCTGCTCGGCTACGAACGGGTGGGACTCGGCATGATGGTGGAGAACGTCCTGGGGTTCCGGCTGGAGAAGGGACACTCCGCCGCTGACTGGTCCACCCGCCCGCTCCCGGAGGACTGGCTGCGCTACGCCGCGCTCGACGTCGAGGTCCTGGTCGAGCTCCGCAACGCCCTGTACAAGGAGCTGGAGGACAGCGGGAAGCTGCAGTGGGCCAGGGAGGAGTTCGCCTGGGTGCTGGCCACCAAGTCGCCGGTCCCCCGCTCCGACCCCTGGCGGCGCACCTCCGGCATCCACAAGGTCCGCTCGACGCGCGGGCTGGCCGTGGTCCGCGAGCTGTGGACACTCCGCGACGCGCTCGCCCGCGAGGCCGACCTGGCCCCGGGCCGGATGCTGCCCGACGCGGCGATCGTCGCCGCCGCCGTGGAGCAGCCCCGCACCACCAAGGCCCTGACCGACATCACCCCGTTCACCGGGCGCAGCGCCCGCCGCCACCTGCGCGAGTGGCTGGCCGCGATCAACAGGGCCCGGACGCTCCCGGAGACCCAGCTGCCCCAGCCCAGCGCCCCGGGCGACGGGCCGCCGCCGGCCAACCGCTGGATGGACCGCGACCCGGTGGCCGCCCGGCGGCTGGCCGCGGCCAGGGCCGTGGTGGCCGCGCTCGCCGACGAGCACCACATGCCGACCGAGAACCTCCTGCAGCCGGACGCCGTACGCCGCCTGACGTGGGAGCCGCCCCCGGTCATCGACGACGAGACCGTCACGGCCCGCCTGCGGGAGCTGGGCGCCCGCGACTGGCAGATCAAGCTGACCGCCCACCCGGTGGCCAAGGCCCTGACCCGGCTGGAGACCAAGGGCGAGATCTGACCGCCGGGGCCCCGGGTAATTCGGCTGGCCCCGGCCCGGACCCCTTGGGTATGGTGGGACGCATGTGGTCTTTCTACGGATACGCGAACAGGCTGAGGTCCCTGTAACACGGTGAGCTGAGCTCCCGTTTCCCGGCGGGCACCGCCGTTCCGGCACGTGCCGCCGTCGCGTCATCCATCACCCGGCCCTCCGCCGCTCCGGTTCCCACGGGTTCGCCGCGCCCTCGCGCCCGCGCCCCGTGTTCTCCCGGCTTTCCCGCGGACGGGCCGTCTCCACCGGACAGACCCACTTCCCCGGAGTCCTCCATGGCTCGCCACCGCCCGTCACCGTCAGCCGCCATCTCCGCTTCCCCCTCGTTCCAGCTCGCGTTCAGAGACGTGGGCAAGGCATACGACGGCCGCGCCGTACTCGACCACGTCTCGTTCACCGTCCGTCCCGGCGAACGGGTCGGCGTGATCGGGGAGAACGGCGCGGGCAAGTCCACCCTGCTCCGGCTCATCGCCGGACAGGACGCTCCCGACGGAGGGGAGCTCGTCGTCACCGCCCCCGGCGGCGTGGGGCACCTGGGCCAGACCCTCGCCCTGCCCCCGCACAGCACGGTGCAGGACGTCGTCGACCACGCGCTGCACGACCTGCGCGACCTGGAGCGCCGTCTGCGCGAGGCGGAGGCGTCCCTCGGCGACGCCTCCGCCGACGAGCTCGCCGCCTACGGTGACCTGCTCACCGCCTACGAGGCGCGCGGCGGCTACGAGGCCGACGCGCGGGTCGAGGCGGCCATGCACGCCCTCGGCCTGGCGCGCATCGGCCGGGAGCGCGCGCTCGGCACCCTGTCGGGCGGCGAGCAGTCCCGGCTCGCGCTGGCGTGCGTCCTGGCCGCCGAGCCGGAGCTGCTCCTGCTCGACGAGCCCACCAACCACCTCGACGAGCAGTCGGTGTCCTGGCTGGAGGACCGGCTCCGGGCCCACCGGGGCGTCGTCGTCACCGTCACCCACGACCGGGCCTTCCTGGAACGGACCGCCACCGCGATCCTCGATGTCGATCTCCGTACGGTCACCCGCTACGGCGACGGCTGGGACGGTTACCTGACCGCCAAGGCGTCCGCCCGGCGGCGCAGGGAACAGGAGTATCAGGACTGGCTCGCCGAGATCGCCAGGCAGACGGAGCTGGCGGAGACGGGGGCGCGGAGACTGGCCGCCAGCGTCCGCTCCGACGACCGGCCCAGGACCGCCGGGCATCGCCGCTCCCACGAGGCGGGCCTGTCCGGTCAGGTCCGCAACGCCCGCGAGCGCCTGCGCCGCCTGACGGACAACCCGGTCCCGCGCCCGCCGGACCCGCTCCGGTTCACCGCCGCGATCGGCACGACCGACGCCTCCGCCGGCCGCGGGGCGGCCGGCGAACTCTCCCGGGGGCCCGGCACCGGTCCCGTCGCCGCGATGGACGGCGTCCGGGTCGGAGACCGGCTGCACGTCGAGAGCCTGAGCCTCGCCCCCGGGGAGCGCATGCTGGTGACCGGGCCGAACGGCGCCGGCAAGACGACCCTGCTCCGGGTCCTGGCCGGCGAGCTCGTCCCGGAGCAGGGAGAGGTCCACCGGCCCCGGCGGATCGGCTACCTCCGCCAGGAGCTGCCCGCCGCCTGCTCCCGGCGCACGGTGCTCGGCGCCTTCGCCGAGGGACTGCCGGGCGCGCCCGAGGAGCACGCCGACCGGCTGCTCTCCCTGGGCCTGTTCACACGGGAGGACCTGGCCCGCCCCGAGGCGGCGCTCTCGGTCGGCCAGCGGCGGCGGCTGGAGCTGGCCCGGCTGGTGGTCCGCCCGGCGGACCTGCTGATCCTGGACGAGCCCACCAACCACCTGTCCCTCGCGCTGGTGGAGGATCTGGAGGAGGCGCTGGCGGAGTACCGAGGGGCGCTGGTGGTGGTCTCGCACGACCGCAGGTTCCGCAGCGGCTTCACCGGGACCCGTCTGTCCCTGCGCGAGGGCCGTCTCACGACCGCCGCGTAGCCGGCTTCCACGCCGGCTTCCACGACCGTCCGGCGCCCCGTCCCGGACGGGTGCCGGACCGCGGCGGCCGGTCCGGGGCCCGGCGGGCGTGCAGGAGCACCAGGACCGCGGCGATGCCGTACGCGAGGCTGAACCAGGCCGGGGAGACGGCCGCGCCCATGGACGGCATCAGCCGGATGCTGCCCTCCAGGAATCCCATGGAGAACTCCTCCTGGAGGCGCAGGGCGTCCGCCGACACGGGGGGCTGTTCGACATCCGGGGCCATGGCTCCCAGGAGCGGTTCCGTGAAGAGGACGCCGATCACCGAGACCGTGACCAGAACGGAGACGGCGGCGCGCCGGGCCCGGCGGCCCCCGCCCACGGCGGCGGCCACCACCACGGCCATCAGACCGAGGCCGATCAGCCGGTCGGCGGTGATGCCGGCGGCTTCCAGACCGGTCCCGGTGAGGAACCCCCGGTACGGCGCGGGCAGCGCCCCGACGTCGATCCAGGCGACCCCGCCCGTCGCGACGTTGACCAGGGACGGCAGCGCGGCCGCGACCACCGCCGCCGCCGGCAGCGCGCGCCTGCGCGACCACTCCGCAGGCGGCTCCTGCAAAGCACCGCCGAGCGCGTCCGGGCGCCCGGCCCGGTCCGCGAGCGCCACGCACCCTCCGACGCACCCGTAGAAGAGCATCACGGCTCCCGTGCTCAGCGAATCCGCCGGGCAGTCGGCGATCACCAGCGCCGAGGAGTAGCCGTAGGCGACCGCCGTCGCGCAGGCCGTACCGGCTCCGACTCCGGCCGGGACCGTGTGCCGGTGCGGTCCCGGCCGCCGCGCGGCGGCCGCCAGGCCGATCAGGAGCAGGGGGAGCAGTGCGGCGAGCGCGAAGAACACCAGACCCATGATCGCCGGGGCCGGGCCCGTGAACGACGCCTCACCTCCCGGGAAAGCGCAGATCCCGACATGGGGAACGGCCGAGTTGATCATCACGTGGGGCAGCGCGGCCAGCAGGATCGCGACGATCCACCAGAGAAGCGCAGAACGGTTGGGCAAGGACCATTCCCATCAAGATCCGCAAGGACCCGGTATCTCTACCGGATTCCCTCGCCCGTGTCCACCGGTTCCGCCCCCCCTTCCGATGAGCCGTTCGTAACGCTGGCGGGCGGCCTGCGGGCTGCCCAGGCCGAGACCGAAGGCGATCTCCTGCCAGGTCATGCCGCGCCCCCGGGCCATCTCCAGCAGACCGGCCTCCACGTCGTCGAACTCGGCGCGGACCCGCGGGAGCAGGGTGAGCGCGGCCACCAGGTCGGCCCGGTCCACCTGCGGTTCACCGTCCTGGATCGTGGCCGCACCCGAGAGCAGGAAGGAGACGATCCGCACGGCCTCGTGCGCGCCGGGAACATCCGGATGCATCTGGCGCTGGCGCTGCTGCGTGGTGGCCGCGTGCCGACCGGCGATCCGGAACAGGGCCTCGGCCTCCCTCTCGGCCCGGGTCCGGCCGGGATCGGGCGCGGTGAAGGGGTCGCCGGAGGACTGCGGAATGGAAGCCATGCCCCCGACGATGACGCATCAGACGATCCGTTGTCAACGTTTTGATTTAAACAGTTTGTTCAATCTCTCGTCGGGACAGAGATGCGGTCATGAGTGGCGGCCGGCCGGCGCCGGGTTGTGAGGGTCGAGGGCGTTCAGGTGGGCGGCGAGTTCTCCCAGGTGGGCGATCGGAAGATCGCCGCTCAGCCCGCGCAGGGCGGCGACCGGCATGCCCGCGGCCCGGCCCGCGGCGATCCCGGGATCGGAGTCCTCGACGGCCAGGCAGGCCGCGGGGGCGACGCCGAGTTCCGCCGCCGCCATGAGGTAACCCTCGGGGTCGGGCTTGCCGACCGCGACCTCGTCCAGGGACACCAGGAGCGGCGGGGTGATGCCGGCGGCGGCGAGCCGGGCCTTGGCGAGCCCGGCGCCGGAGCCGGTGACGACCGCCCACGGGATGGCGCGCTCGGCCAGGACGGCGAGGAGTTCCCCGGCGCCCCGGGCGGCCACGACGCCGTCGAGGTCGGCGCACTCCAGGTCGAGGAGGACCTGCGCGGCCTCCTCGAGCTCCTCTCCGGAGAGTCGCGGGAGCAGGCGGCGGATCGAGGCGGGGGCGGGATAGCCGTGGACGGCGGCGACCACGGCGTCCTCGGACAGGCCGTACCGCACGGCCCAGGTCCGCCAGGAGCGCTCGACCGCGGCGTCCGAGTCGACCAGGGTGCCGTCCATGTCGAGGAGGACGGCGCGCACGCCCTCCAGCACGCCCGCCGCTCCCCCGCCCCGCGTCAGCACGACTCCCTCACCCTGCACCGGCACGTTTCCCTCGCCCTCTCCCAGCATGTTCGCCGCCCCTTCCTCTCGTGTCGGCACACCCGTCACCCCTTCACCCCTCGGATGCTCCGCACCTTGATCCCGATCAGTACCGCCAGGGCCGCGAACGTGACCGTGTTGGCGATCGTCACCGCCGGGTCCCCCATCGCGATGCCGTACACCACCCACAGGCCCACGCCGAGGGCCAGCATCACCAGGTAGGACCAGGACAGGTCGTCGGTCGAGCGGGTGCGCCAGGACCGGTGGAGCTGCGGCCACCAGCACGTGGTGGTCAGAACCCCGGCCAGCAGGCCGACAGCGGTCACCATGACTTCTCCTTCATTATGCTCGCTGCACGAGCATAATCCCGGCGGGAAAGTTGGCACAATCCCTCCATGAGCGCCGGTGAAGTCGGGCGGGCACGCGCCCTGCATGTACGGGGAATGCTCGACGTGCTCCGGCACGTCCACCTCCACCCGGAGACGACCCGCGCCGAGCTCGCCCGCGACCTCGGCCTGAGCCGGGGCTCCGCGACGGAGATCGTCGCCCGGCTGCGGGCACTCGGACTGGTCGAGGAGACCGCCGCCGAACCGACCGGAGCGCGCGGGCGCCCCACCCGCGCGGTGCGCCGCCACGACCGGGGACCGGTGGTGGCGGCGGTGGACGTCTCCTACGAGACCTGGCGGCTCGCGGTGGCCCACCTGGGCGGCGAACTGGAGGAGCCCCGGCGGGAACGGCACCGCGGCCAGCGCCCCGAGGAGGTCCTGGCACGCATCTCCGAGGCCCTCCACGAGACCCGGGCGGCCTTCGGGACCCGTCTGCGGGCGCTCGGGGTCTCCGTGACGGGCACGGTCAGCGGAGGGCGCCTGGTGGAGTCGGCCACTCTCGGCTGGCGGGACGTCGACGTCGCGGCGCGGCTGCGGATCGCCCCGCTCCCCGTCGTGATCGGCAACGACGCCACGATGGCCGGTGTCGCCGAGGCCCGCCGGGGCGCCGCGACCGGGGCCGACGTGGCCCTCCACATCGCCATCGAGGTGGGGATCGGCGGGGTGGTGCTCGACCACGGGCGCGCCACCGTCGGCAGCACCGGGGCGGGCGGCGAGTTCGGGCACCTGCCCTTCGGCGACCCGGACCGCCCCTGCCCGTGCGGCGCGCGCGGATGCTGGGACCTGGAGGTCGACGGGCGGGCGCTGGCCCGCATCCTCGGCGACCCGCCCCCCGCCGCCCCGCGCAGCACCGCCGACGCCGTACTGCGGCGGGCCGGGGCGGGCGACCCCGCGGCCCGGGCCGCGGTCGACCGGGTGGCGCAGAACCTCGGACGCGGCATCGGCGGCCTCGTCAACGCGCTGGACCCGAGGATCGTGACGCTCTCCGGCCTCGCCGCGGCGGTGTTCGACCTCGCCGGGGACTCCGTCCGCGCCGCCTACCGGTCAGGGCTCATGCGTTTCCGCCGCCACGACCCGCCCCCGCTGATCCGTGCCGCGTTCCCGCAGGACGGCAGCCTTCGCGGGGCCGCCGAGCTCGCCTTCGACACCGTGCTGTCTGAGGCCGGGCTCGACTCCTGGCGGGCGGACGCGCGACCCGCGCCGGAGACCGCCTGAGACGTCATCGGCGGTCCCTCCGGTCCCGGCCGCGGGAGCGCCCCCGGGACCGGCCGGACCCGCGGCCGGTCAGTCCGCCGCGCCCAGGGCCTTGGTGATCTCCTCGGGGGTGAGGCGGCGCGAGCTGACGTAGTAGAGCAGGGCCCCCGGCGGGAGGACGGCCCGCCAGTCCGGGTTGACCAGCAGGTCGCCGTCCGCCCGGGCGGCCAGCACGGTGGCGCCGTACGCCCGGCCGAGCGCGATCTGGCAGCGCTCGACCGGAACCGGGCCCAGCGCCCCGGGCAGGTGCGCCGAGTAGGTGCCGGCGCCGCCGTGGGTCATCAGCTCGGTGTAGATCTCGGTGATCCCGGGGTCCTTCAGCTCCTCGGTGATCATGTGGGGGTTGTGCCACTGGACGCAGCGCACGGCCTCGTCGACGTAGCGCAGGTGCTGGGCGCGGCCGAGGTCACGCAGCGCGACGACCAGGTGGGCGCCTTCGGCGACGTGGTCGGCGGTCAGCGCGACCGCGAGCGCCTCGTTGTCGTCGCGGGCGTCGACGAGCACGCTGTGCGCCCGCTGCACGCCCGCCCGGCGCAGCGTCTCCTCCGAGGTCAGGTCGCCGCGCACGAACGCGACCTCGCGGTCGGGCATGGGATGGGACGGGACGTCCTCCCACCCGCACAGGACGATCTCGCACGGATCGTCGGCGATCAGCTCGTCCACGATGCGCTCGGTCCGGCCCGGCGTGTATCCGAGCAGCACGATGTGGCCCGAGGCCCCGACTGTGACGGAACCCTGCATCCGCCGCCCCTTCGATCGCTCCAGTACCGCCGCCAGCTTGGTGAAGACCGTCGTCAGCGCCGCGATGCCGCCGACGATGACGTACGCGCCGACGACGTGGCCCGCCGCCGTCTCCGGGGAGAAGTCGCCGTAGCCGACGGTCGCCGCGGTGACCACGAAGTACCACCAGTAGTTGGCCGGCTGGACGAGCGGGCTTCCCGGCGGCTCGGCGAGCGTCATCAGCGGCCAGCTCGTCAGGTAGACGAGGCCGAGTACGGCGACGGGCGTCCACCACGTTCCCAGCAGCCCGACCCGGGCCAGCAGGCGGACGATGAAGATCGGCACGTTTCTCTCCGCGGTGCGGCGGCGGGGTCCAGCCCTTCGTCGGGTTGAACCGTATACGCACTCACGATACGGACATCTCTCCGTTCCCTACGACCCCACTCCACACGACCCCGGCGCGGGGTCGCCTCCGCAGACGTGGCCCGTTCCACAACCACCCTCGGGACAGGCGCTTGCCTGGTCGTCGCGCCTGCCGTACGGTAGCGGGGAAAGCGCTTTCCAAAGGAGGCTCCGACTGATGTCCCCCCGAAGCATCGGCGTCGTGATGAACGGCGTCACCGGCCGTATGGGCTACCGCCAGCACCTGGTCCGGTCGGTCCTGGCCATCAACGAGCAGGGCGGCGTTGCCCTGTCCGACGGCGAGCGGGTCCTGCTCCGGCCGGTGCTCGTGGGCCGGAGCGCCGCGAAGCTGGGCAGGCTCGCCGCCGACCACGGCATCGCCGACTGGACCACCGACCTCGACGCGGCCCTGGCCGACGACGACAACCTGATCTACTTCGACGCCCAGGTCACCCAGGCCCGGGTGAAGGCCGTGCTGAAGGCGATCGAGGCGGGCAAGCACATCTACGCGGAGAAGCCGACCGCCGAGACCGTCGAGGACGCGCTGGCCCTGGCGGAGGCCGCCGCCGCGAAGGGCGTCAAGAACGGTGTCGTGCAGGACAAGCTGTTCCTCCCCGGCCTGCTCAAGCTCAAGCGCCTGATCGACGGCGGCTTCTTCGGCCGGATCCTGTCGGTGCGCGGCGAATTCGGCTACTGGGTCTTCGAGGGCGACTGGCAGGCCGCCCAGCGCCCGTCGTGGAACTACCGCGCCGAGGACGGCGGCGGCATCGTGCTCGACATGTTCCCGCACTGGGCCTACGTGCTGGAGAACCTGTTCGGCCGCGTCACCTCGGTCTACGCCCAGGCCGTCACCCACATCCCCGAGCGGGTCGACGAGCAGGGCGAGACCTACACGGCCACCGCCGACGACGCCGCCTACGGCGTCTTCGAGCTGGAGGGCGGGATCATCGCGCAGATCAACTCCTCCTGGAGCGTCCGGGTGAACCGGGACGAGCTGGTGGAGTTCCAGGTGGACGGGACGCACGGCAGCGCCGTCGCGGGCCTGCGCAACTGCCGCTTCCAGCACCGCGCCGCCACGCCCAAGCCCGTCTGGAACCCGGACCTGCCGGTCACCGCGCGCTTCCGCGACGACTGGCAGGAGGTGCCCGACAACTCCGAGTTCGACAACGGCTTCAAGATCCAGTGGGAGATGTTCGTCCGGCACGTCCTGGAGGACGCCCCGTTCCCGCACGACTTCGCCTCCGGCGCGCGCGGCGTGCGCCTGGCCGAGCTCGGCCTGCGCTCCTCCGCCGAGGGCCGCCGCCTGGCGGTGGAGCCGTGACCCGGATCGCGCTCCCCGGCGGGGAGTACACGCTGCGCGAGCCGGTGGCGTGGGAGCGGCCCACCGGTCCGCCGCGGAGCCGGATCGTCTACGCCGCCGCGCACGTCGTCGCCGACCCGCTCGGTGACAACACCCCCGGCTCCCCCGCGGCCGTCGACTGGGAGGCGACCCTGCGCTTCCGCCGCCACCTGTGGTGGCACGGCCTGCGCGTGGCCGACGCCATGGACACCGCCCAGCGCAACATGGGCCTGGACTGGGCGGCGACGAGCGAGCTGATCCGCCGCAGCGCGGCCGAGGCCGCGGAGTTCGGCGACCCGGCCACGCTGGTGGCCTGCGGCGCGGGCACCGACCACGCGCCGGACGCCGGGACCCTCGACGAGGTCGTGGCCGCCTACACCGAGCAGATCGAGACCGTGCGGCAGGCGGGCGCCGGGGTCATCGTCATGGCCAGCCGCCAGCTCGCCCGGATCGCCCGCGGCCCGGAGGACTACCACACGGTCTACGGCAAGCTGCTGTCCGCGGTCGACCGGCCGGTGATCCTGCACTGGCTGGGTGAGATGTTCGACCCGCAGCTGGCGGGCTACTGGGGCTCGCGGGACGTGGCCGAGGCCACCGCGTCGTTCCTGGAGCTGATCCGCGAGCACGCGCCGACGGTGGACGGGGTCAAGGTCTCGCTGCTGGACGCCGACCACGAGATCGGGCTGCGCGCGGCGCTGCCCGAGGGGGTCAAGCTCTACACCGGCGACGACTTCAACTACCCGTCGCTGATCGCCTCGGGCAGCCACGCGCTGCTGGGCATCTTCGACGCGATCGCCCCCGCCGCCGCGGCGGCCCTGGCCGCGCTCGACGCCGGGGACCTCGCCCGCTACGAGGAGATCATGGCGCCGACGGTCCCGCTCTCGCGGAAGATCTTCGAGACGCCGACGTACAACTACAAGACCGGCATCGTCTTCCTGGCCTGGCTCAACGGCCACCAGGACGCCTTCGCCATGGTCAACGGCGCGCAGGCGAGCCGGTCCCTGCCGCACCTGGCCGAGGTGTTCCGCCTGGCGGACGCCGCCGGCCTGCTGTCCGACCCCGAGCTGGCCGTCCACCGGATGCGGTCGCTGCTGGCGGTGAACGGCCTGTGAGCGCGGCGAGCGCGGTGAGCGCGCGCCGGTTCTCGCTGAACCAGTGGACCACGAAGCGGTGGTCGGTGGCCGAGGCCGTCGACGGGTGCGTGCGGCACGGCGTCGAGGCCATCGGCCTGTGGCGGCAGGACGTCGCCCGGCAGGGCCTGGAGGAGACCGCGAAACTGGTGCGGGACGCCGGGCTGCGGGTCTCGTCCCTCTGCCGGGGCGGCTTCCTCACCTCCGGCAGCGCGGAGTCGCTCGACGACAACCGCAGGGCGATCGACGAGGCGGCCGCGCTGGAGGCCGGCTGCCTCGTCATGGTGGTCGGCGGGCTGCCCGGCGTGGTGCCGGACGAGCCGCTGGGCAGCGGCGAGCGGGGGATCGACCGGGACCTGGCCGGGGCCCGGGAACGGGTCGCCGAGGCGCTGGCCGTGCTGGCCCCGTACGCGGGCGAGCGCGGCGTGCGGCTGGCGCTGGAGCCGCTCCACCCGATGTACTGCGCGGACCGGGCGGTGCTGTCCACTCTGGAGCAGGCGCTCGACCTGGCGGAGCCGCACCCCTCCGAGCAGGTCGGGGTGGTCGTGGACACCTTCCACGTGTGGTGGGACCCGAACGTCCTGGCGCAGATCGCCCGGGCCGGCCACCGGATCGCCTCCTACCAGGTGTGCGACTTCCTCCACCCGATCCCGGCCAACGCGCTGCTCGGCCGGGGCGTGATGGGCGACGGCGTGATCGACTTCACGTCCCTGACCGAGGCCGTGACCGCCGCGGGCTACACCGGGGACATCGAGGTGGAGATCTTCAACGCCGACGTGTGGGCCGCCGACCCCGACGAGGTCCTGGCCCGGATCAAGGCGCGGTTCGGCGAGCTCATCGCGCGCTGACGCTCCGGGTCGGGCAGTGCGACGCCGCCCTGCGCACGGCGTCGCGCAGCTCCGCGGGCGGGCTCGGGTCCAGCAGGACCACGAGCCCGTCCTCCTCGCTCTGCGCGAAGACCTCGGGCGCGGCCAGCACGCACTGACCGGCGCCGCAGCAGCTCTCCCGGTTCACCGTGACGCTCACGGCGGCGACGGTGTCGCCGGTGCGGTCGGCGCTGCCGACGCCGCTGGTGCCGCCCGTGGCGCTCACCAGGTCACCGGGAGACTGTGCAGGCCGTGGATGGCCGCGTTCTCCCGGACCGGGACCTCCTCCAGCGGTACGGCCGCCCGCAGCCCGGGAAAGCGCCGCAGCAGCGCCTGCAGGGCGATCTCCAACTCCAGCCTGGCGAGGTTCTGCCCCAGGCACTGGTGCGGGCCGTAACCCAGCGCGACGTGCGCGGTCTTGGGACGGGTGACGTCGAGCCTGTCGGGGTCCTCGCAGAGCGCCGGGTCGCGGTTGGCCGCCGAGAGCGAGGCCAGGGCGAACTCCCCCGCCCTGATCTCCTGTCCGCCCAGTGTGAGGTCCTCCTTCGCCCCGCGGAACATCACCAGGTCGACGATCGACAGGTACCGCAGCAGCTCGTCGGCGGCGCCCGGGGCTCCCTCCCGGACCAGGGCGAGCTGGTCGGGGTGGTGGAACAGCAGCAGCGTCCCGAGACCGAGCATGTTGGCCGTCGTCTCGTGCCCGGCGACCAGCAGCAGCATCGAGATCTGGACCAGTTCCCCGTCGGTGAGGGTCCCCTCGCGGATGAGCCCGCTGATCAGCGCGTCATCCGGCTCGGCCCGCTTGGCGGCGATCAGCTTCCCCAGATGGGCGGCGAGCCGGCCCACGGCGGCGTCGGCCTCCTCGGGCGAGGCACCCGTGGCGACGATCACGCGGGCGGCCTCCTGGAACTCGGCCCGGTCCTCGTACGGCATACCGAGCAGCTCGCAGATGACCAGGGACGGCACCGGCAGCGCGAACTCGGCGACCAGGTCCACCGGGCGGGGCAGGCGCTCCATCGCGTCCAGCCGCTCGGCGACGATCTGCTCGATCCGGGGGCGGAGCCGGTTCATCCGCTGGACGGTGAAGTGGGCGGTGAGCATGCGCCGGTAGCGGCCGTGCTCCGGGGCGTCCATGCTGATGAACATCCCGGGCTCCGGCTCCGCCACGTGCAGGGGCTGCTCCGGGCTGAGGCCGCCGTCCAGCGAGGAGCTCCACCGGGGGTCGGCGAGCATCCGGCGGACCAGGTCATGGTTGGTGACCAGCCAGAGCTCGGTGCCGTCGAGCGGCATGACGCGCCGGGTGACCGGGCTGGTGGCGCGCAGCTCGGCCAGGCCGGGGGGCGGGTCGAACGGGCAGGTCCGCCTGAGCGGCACTTCGGGCAGGCCAGAGATCTCAGGATTCTGTGTCATGCCCTCCACGGTGCGCGAGGGCGCTCACCGCGAGCCGACCCGGCGCTGACAACCACCGGGTCACCGCGGTGAGCGCCGCGTCACCGGCCATCCCCGCGCCCTCGTCGTAGGCCGCACGGTATCCGCGATCACCCAGTACGGCCCGCGCGCGACCGCCCGTCTCCCGCACCTCGACGTCACAGACCGCCAGCCCGCGCAGCGCGCACGCCGCCCCCAGCAGGAACGCCGACCGCTCCGCGTCCCCGCAGGCCAGCGCCCAGCTCGCCAGCCCCTCGACGGCCGCCGCCGCGGACGGCCGGTCCCCGGCGCCGGCGGCGACGCGGAACGCCTCCCGGCGGTACCGCAGCGAGGCCCCGAGGTCGCCCCGGCTCTCCGCGACCCGCCCGAGGCCGGCCAGGGCCCGCGCCCGCGCCTGCTCCACCCCGCCCCAGTGCGGCTCGCACCCCGCCAGGGCCAGCTCGTAGAGCTCGCCGGCCTCCTCCGTCCGGCCGTTCCGGCGGGCCACGCCCGCCAGGCCGAGCCGGACCGCGACCCAGACCTCGGGGATGTCGAGCCCGCGGGCGATCGCGGCGGCCTCCGCGCAGTCGGCCGCGGCGTCCGCGACGGCCCCGGCGTCACCGGTGCGCAGCCGTTCGGCGGCCCGGCTGCACAGCAGCAGGGCCCGGTCCTCGGGCGAGCCGAGCTCCTCGATCAGGTCCATGGCCCGCTCGACGGTCGCCACGGCCTCGCGGTGCTCGCCCCGCCAGCCCTGCGGCTCGGAGATCGACAGCAGCGCCTGGGCCATGCCCCACCGGTCGCCCCGGCCGGTGAACCCCTCCAGAGAGCGGGCGAACTCCTCCTCGGCCTCCGCCACCCGGCCGGAGCTCAGCCGGACGAACCCGAGGATCAGCTGGGCCATCGCACGGGTCCACGGATCGGAGCTGGTGGTGGCCCGCAGGACGTCCTGACCGGCCACCCCGTACGTCCCCCGGGCGATGGTGACGAGCGAGCTGATCACGAGCAGCATCGGATGCCGGGGCCGGGACGGCAGGGCCCGGGCGAGCCGCTCCGCCTGATCGATCATGCTCCGGTCCGAGGTGTTCACGATCGCCACGGAGAGCACGCACATGACGTACTCCTCCTCCAAGCCGGGCGGCGGCGTCCGGCCGACCACGGCGAGGACCCTCTCCGCGAACGCCCGGCCCTCCATCCGCATGCCGCGCAACATCCAGTACCACCACAGCGGGGCGAGCAGCCGCAGCGCCCGGCCGCCCCGCCCGGCCTCGGTGGCCCGATGGAGCGCGGCACGGATCTCGTCCTCCTCGGCCTCCAGCCTCCGCAGCCAGACGAGCTGGTCCCGGCCGTGCAGCTCCGGGGCGGCCCGCTCGGCGAGCGCGGTGAGGTACCCGGCGTGGGCCGCGCGGACCCGTTCCTCCTCGCCGGACTCGGCCAGGCGCTCGGCGCAGAAGGCCCGGATCGTCTCCAGCATCCGGTAGCGGCCTCCGGCGACCTCGATCAGTGACTTGTCCACGAGCGCGGCCAGCAGGTCGAGGGCGTCCCGGCCGCCCAGGCGATCCGCGCCGCCCCCGCAGACCTGTTCGGCCGCCTCCAGCGTGGCGTCGCGGGCGAACACCGCGAACCGCCGCGCGAACACCCGCTCCGGCTCCTCCAGCAGGTCCCAGCTCCACGCCACGACCGCGCGGAGCGTGCGGTGCCTGGGCAGCGCCGTACGGCTGCCGCCGGTGAACAGCCGGAACCGGTCGTCCAGCCGGTCGGCGACCTCCGCGGCGTCCATCGAGCGGAGCCGGGCCGCGGCCAGCTCGATCGCCAGGGGCAGCCCGTCCAGAGCCCGGCAGATCCGCAGCAGGGCCTCCTCCCCCGAGGCTCCGGCGTTCCCCGAGTCCCCTCCGTTCCCGAAGCGCCCAGAGCGTCCGGATCCCCCGGAACGTCCGGCCTCCCCGGGGCTTGCGGTGCTTCCGGCGTCGAAGTCGGGCCGTACGGCCGCCGCCCGGTCCCGCAGCAGACGCAGGGCGAGGTCCTCCGCGAGCGGGTGCACGGGGAACAGCAGCTCTCCGGTGATCCCGAGCGGTTCGCGGCCGGTCGCCAGCACCCGCACCCCGGGACAGGCCGTGAGCAGCCGGTCGGCCAGGCGGGCGGTGTCCTCCACGATGTGCTCGCAGTTGTCCAGGACCAGCACCAGGTCACGGCCGGTCAGCGCGGCGACCAGCCGCTCCTCCGGCTCGGGGGCGTAAGTCACGCGGAGCGCGGTCTCCCGGACGCCGAGCTCCCCGAGCAGCATCCGCGGCAGGTCGCGGCCGTCGCCCAGGTGGGCCAGCTCGGCGAAGCACACCTCTCCGTCGAGCCCGGCGGCCGTCTCGGCCGCGAGCCGGGTCTTGCCCACCCCTCCGGGGCCGGTGAGGGTGACCAGCCGCCGCTCCCGTAGCAGCCCGCGGATGCGCAGGACGTCCTCCCGCCGCCCCACGAAACTGGTGAGCTGGGCCCGGACGCCGCGCCTGACCGGCTCCCCGGCCGGCTCCCCGGCCGGCTCCCCGGCCGGTCCGGTCCCGCGCAGGATCTCCAGGTGCGTCCCGGCCAGGCCGGGTGAGGGGTCGGCGCCCAGTTCCTCGGCGAGCACACGCCGGGTCTCCTCGAAGACGGCCAGCGCCTCGGCCTGCCGCCCCTCCGCCCGCAGGGCCCGCATGAGCAGCCCGCACAGCCGTTCCCGGAGCGGGTGCCCGGCCAGCAGCTCCCGCATCTCGGCGACCGAGCCGCCGCCCGCCTCGAACCGGTCCTCCATGGCGCCGAGCCGCAGCTCCTCCAGGCGCCCGGCCAGCGGCTCGGGCGCCGGCCCGCGCCACAGCCCCAGTGCCTCCTGCAGGAGGGCGAGCGCCCTGCGGTGCTCACCCGCGGCCAGCGCGCGCCGTCCCTCCCGCGCCAGCCGCTCGAACCGGTGCGCGTCGACGTCCTCGGGCCGGGCCGCGATCCGGTAGCCGGACGGGAGCAGCTCGACCGCGACGCCGAGCCTGCGGAGCCGGGAGATCTGGGAGTGCAGGGAGCGCTGGGCGCCGGGCGGGGGGCGCTCGCCGTACAGGACGTCGATCAGACGTTCCACGGAGACCGTCGCGCCGGGCTCGGTCAGGAGCGCGACCAGCAGCGCGCGCAGTCCCCGCCCGGGAACCTCGACGGGCTCGCCGTCCTCGCCTGCCAGCCGGACGGGGCCCAGCACCTCGAAGCGCATGGTTCGATTCTCGCCCCCGGGCCCGGGACCCGCGCGGAACCGATCGCCAACGGCCCGGGGCGGACGGACCCGGGTCTCATCCCAGGCGGCGCGTGCTCTCCCGGAGGACGACCTCGCCGGGGATCTTCTCGACCCTCGCCTCGTCGGCGGGGTCGAGGGCCAGCTCCAGCGCGCGGGCGCCCATGTGGGCCAGCGGGAGCCGTACGGTGGACAGGGCGGGGACCAGGTCCCGCAGCGTGGCGATGTCGTCGAACCCGGCGACCGAGACGTCGTCCGGCACCCGGATCCCCCGGTCGCGCAGGGCCGCGAGCGCGCCCACCGCCATCACGTCGTTGACCGCGAACACGCAGGTGGCGCCCGCCTTCACCGCCTCGCCGACCGCCGCGTAGCCGCCGTCCCGGTCGAAGGACCCGTGCACGACGTGCGGCGCGGGCAGGCCGAGTCCGGCGAGCGCCTCGGCGAACCCGGCCGTCCGGTCGCGGGCGGTGATCAGCCCGGTGGGCCCGGCCAGTACGGCGAAGCGCCGGTGCCCCAGCCCGGCCAGCGCGGCGGCCAGCGCGGCGGCGCCCTCCCGGTTGCCGGGCGCCACCGTGTCGGCGCCGAGCAGGTCCTGTCCGACGCACGCGACCCGGCCGCCGCCCTCCCGGTAGCGGTCGAGCTCCTCACGGAGCCTGCGTGTCGCGCGCAGGTCGGCGGTCCGCGACCCGGCGAGGAGCACGGCGCGCACCCGCTGGGCGTTCAGGGTCGAGACGTAGGCGATCTCCCGCTCGGTGTCGCGGTGCGTGGTGCCGACCATGACCATCAGCCCGCGGCTCTCGGCCACCCGCATCGCCCCGTCGGCGAGCGCGGCGAAGTAGGGGTCGACCAGGTCGTGGACCACCAGCCCGACCACGTTGGCGGCTCCGCGCGCCAGAGTCTGCGCCGCCACGTTCGTCCGGTAGCCGAGCTGCGCGGCGGCCAGCTCGACCCGCGCCCGCAGGGACGCGCCCACCTGGCGGGTGCTGCCGTTGAGCACCCGCGACGCGGTGGCGAGCGAGACGCCCGCGTGCTTGGCGACGTCCTCAAGGGTGACCACGGCGACCTCCAGGAAAGCGATTGCCAAGTCTGCCAGACGGCGACTCCCCTCGCACGCGATCTTCGTCGCGACCTCCCCCCGGCGCAACTCCGCGGCACAACCGGCGAGGCGCACCGGGGGACCCGCTCCGGCCGGGAACAGCCCACTCGCACCGAGTGTTGTTACTGACCAGTAGCATGTGTGCGGAAGCTACCCAGCAACGAGGAGCGAACCCCGTGCCTTCGTCTCGTGACGTCGTATTCGTCGACGGAGTGCGCACGCCCTTCGGCAAGTCGGGCCCCAAGGGCCTGTACGCCGAGACGCGCGCCGACGACCTGGTGATCCGCGTCATCCGCGAGCTGATTCGGCGTAATCCGAACCTGCCGCCGGAGCGCGTCGACGAGGTGGCCATCGCGGCCACGACCCAGATCGGCGACCAGGGGCTGACCATCGGCCGCTCCGCCGCCGTCCTGGCCGGACTGCCCAAGAGCGTCCCCGGTTACGCCATCGACCGCATGTGCGCCGGCGCCATGACCGCGGTGACCTCCGTCGCGGGCGGCATCGCCTTCGGCGCCTACGACGTGGCCATCGCCGGCGGCGTCGAGCACATGGGCCGCCACCCGATGGGCGAGGGCGTCGACCCCAACCCGCGGTTCGTGGCCGAGCAGATCGTGGACGGCTCCGCCCTGGTCATGGGCATGACCGCGGAGAACCTGCACGACCGCTACCCGACCATCACCAAGGAGCGCGCGGACGCCTTCGCCCTCGCCTCCCAGGAGAAGGTCGCCAAGGCCTACGCCGACGGCAGGATCCAGCCCGACCTGGTCCCGGTCGCCGTGCGCTCCGCCGAGAAGGGCTGGGGCCTGGCCACCGCCGACGAGGCCCCCCGCCCCGGCACCACGCTGGACGGCCTGGGCACGCTGAAGACCCCGTTCCGGCCGCACGGCCGGGTCACCGCGGGCAACGCCTCCGGCATCAACGACGGCGCGACCGGCTGCATCGTGGCCGCCGCCGACGTCGCCGAGGAGCTGGGCCTCGCGCCGAAGATGCGCCTGGTCTCCTACGCCTTCGCGGGCGTGGACCCCGAGGTCATGGGCGTCGGCCCGATCCCGTCCACCGAGCGCGCGCTGCGCCTGGCCGGGCTCTCCATCGACGACATCGGCCTGTTCGAGATCAACGAGGCGTTCGCCGTCCAGGTCCTGGCCTTCCTGGAGCACTTCGGCATCGCCGACGACGACTCCCGGGTGAACCCGTACGGCGGCGCGATCGCCTTCGGCCACCCGCTCGCCTCCTCGGGCGTGCGGCTGATGACCCAGCTCGCCCGCGAGTTCGGCGAGCGCCCCGACGTCCGCTACGGCATCACCACGATGTGCGTCGGCATGGGCATGGGCGGAACGGTCATCTGGGAGAACCTCGCCTGGGAAGGTGCGAAGTGAGCGAGCGCAGCGAGCGAACCAATGAGCGCGGGGACTCGGCGAATGCCCCGACGAGCCGCCAGGCGAGGAGGTAAGGCATGAGCATCAAGGAACTCTTCGCTGACGAGGTCGTCACCAAGGCGATCGTCCGCGACGTCGAGCTGCCGTACGGCGCGGGCACCATGGCCCTGATCACGCTGGACAACGGCTTCGACCACACCAAGCCGTCCACCTTCGGCCCCGGTGGCCTGACCTCGCTGAACGAGGCCATCGACGCCGTCGCGGGCCGGACCGACCTGGCCGCGGTGGGCGTCGTCGGCAAGCCGTTCATCTTCGCGGTCGGCGCCGACCTCAAGGGCGCCGCCCTGGTCTCCGAGCGCGAGCAGGCGCTGGCCATCGGCAAGCTGGGCCACGACGTGTTCCGCCGCCTCGGCGAGCTGTCCGTGCCGTCGTTCGCGTTCGTCAACGGCGCGGCGATGGGCGGCGGCCTGGAGGTCGCCCTGCACTGCACCTACCGGACCATCTCCTCCGGCGTGCCCGCGGTGGCCCTGCCCGAGTGCTTCCTCGGCCTGGTCCCGGGCTGGGGCGGAACCCAGCTGCTGCCGCGCCTCATCGGCCTGGAGAGCGCGCTCAAGCTGATCATCGAGAACCCGCTCGCGCAGAACCGCATGATCAAGGGGCGGGACGCGTTCAAGCTCGGCATCGCCGACGCGATGTTCGAGGGCGCCGACTTCCTGGAGGAGTCGCTGCGCTGGGCCGCCCAGGTGCTGCGCGGTGAGGTGACGGTCTCCCGTACCGACCACACCGCCGGCGACTGGTCCAAGACGATCGCCGACGCCCGCTTCCTGCTCGACATGAAGCTGCGCGGCGCCAACCCGGCCCCCTACCGGGCGCTGGAGCTGGTCGAACTGGCCCGCACCGCCTCCCGCGACGAGGGATTCGACGCCGAGGACCAGGCCCTGGCCGACCTCCTCATGGGCGACGAACTGCGCGCCGGGCTCTACTCCTTCGACCTGGTGCAGCGCCGGGCCAAGCGGCCCGCCGGAGCGCCGGACAAGTCGCTGGCCCGCAAGGTCACCAAGGTGGGCGTCGTCGGCGCGGGCCTGATGGCCTCGCAGATGGCGCTGCTGTTCGCCCGCCGCCTGGAGGTCCCCGTCGTCCTGACCGACCTGGACCAGACACGCCTGGACAAGGGCGTCGCCTACGTCCACGCCGAGGTCGACAAGCTGCACGGCAAGGGCCGCATCTCCGGTGACCAGGCCAACCGGCTCAAGGCCCTGGTGACCGGCTCGCTGACCAAGGACGCCTTCGCCGACGCCGACTTCGTCATCGAGGCCGTCTTCGAGGACATGAAGGTCAAGCAGAAGGTGTTCGCCGAGGTCGAGGCCGTGGTCTCGGAGACCTGCGTGCTGGCGACCAACACCTCCTCCCTCTCCCTCACCGAGATGGGCTCGGAGCTGAGGCACCCCGAGCGCCTGGTGGGCTTCCACTTCTTCAACCCGGTCGCGGTCATGCCGCTGCTGGAGATCATCCGTGGCCACGCCACGGACGACGCCACGCTGGCCACCGCGTTCGCGGTCGGCAAGTCGCTGAAGAAGTCCAGCGTGCTGGTGAAGGACGCCCCGGCGTTCGTCGTCAACCGGCTGCTGACCCGCTTCATGGGCGAGGTCATCACCGCCGTGGACGAGGGCACCCCGCTGGAGGTCGCCGACCACGCGCTCGACGACCTGGGCCTGCCGATGACCCCGTTCGCGCTGCTCCAGCTGGTCGGCCCGGCCGTCGGCCTGCACGTCTCCGAGACGCTGCACGCCGCCTTCCCCGACCGCTTCGGCGTCTCGGAGAACATGGCCGAGCTGGTCGCGGCGGGCAAGCCCGGCGTCTACGGCGCGGACTTCTCCCTCGACCCCGAGGCGGTGGCGATCTTCTCCGGCGGGACCTCCCCGTCCACGGCCGAGCAGGTGCGCGAGCGCGTGCTGCGGGCCCTGGAGCAGGAGATCCGGATCATGCTGGAGGAGGGCGTGGTCGCCGCGGCCCAGGACATCGACCTGTGCATGATCCTGGGTGCGGGCTGGCCGTTCCACCTGGGCGGCATCACGCCGTACCTGGACCGCGCCGGCATCGCCCGGCCGCGTTTCCTGGAGCCGGGAGTGGCCTCCGTCCCCGCGTAGCACCTCACAGCGCCTCACAGCGCCTCACAGCACCGCGGAACACCGCGGAACACCCACGACGCCTGCGCCCCTGCCCCTCCCGGGCAGGGGCGCAGGCGTCGGAGCGTCCGGGCGGAGGGTCCTCGGCCCGGTTCTTACGGGCCGGCGGCGGACACCCTTAAGATCATCAGAAGAAGATCGTAAGGGCCCTCCGCCATTGTGGAGTCATCGAAAGAGAGCACCGCGGAAGCGGAACGGAAGGACGTCATCCCCATGCGCAAGCTCAAGCTCCAGGTCCAGACCACCGTCGACGGCTACATGGCCGGTCCGAACAGCGAGATGGACTGGATGAAGTTCCCGTGGACCCCCGACCTCGAGACCTACATCGACGCGCTCTCGAAGTCGGTCGACTGCATCGTCCTGGGCCGCAAGCTCGCCGAGGGGTTCATCCCGACCTGGGCGTCCGGGCCCGAGGGCGAGTCCCAGGAGTCCATCGACTGGATGAACAACACGCCCAAGGTCGTGATCTCCAACAGCCTCACCGAGTCGCCCTGGGAGAACGCCACCGTCGCCGGCGGCGACCTGACCGAGGTCGTGAACCGGCTCAAGGCCCAGCCGGGCGGGGACATCATCGTCTACGGGGGCAGCACGCTCGTCTCCAGCCTGATCGCCGCGGACCTGATCGACGAGCTCCACCTGTTCGTCAATCCGACCGCGATCGGCACCGGGCTGCCGGTGTTCCCCGGCGCCGGCGCCTACAAGCGGTTCCGCCTCGTCGGCACGCACCCGTTCGAGTGCGGGATCACCGGGATGCACTACGAGCCGGAGCGTTCCTGACCGCGCCCGCCGGCGGCGGACTCTCCGACCACGGCGGACTCTCCGACCACGGTTGGCGCCCTCGACGGCGCCGATCAGTTCCCGGCGGAGACCGGGTCGGAGGTCTGCGCCGCCACCAGCTTCGCGTACCGGCCGCCCCGGGCGATCAGCCCCTCGTGGGTGCCCCGCTCCACGATCCGCCCCTCGTCGACCACGAGGATGAGGTCGGCGTCCTTGACGGTGCTCAGCCGGTGGGCGATCACGATGCGCGTCTGGGTGAGCCAGCCGAGGTTGGACTCGATCCGCGCCTCGGTGGTGCTGTCGAGGTGGCTGGTGGCCTCGTCGAGCAGCAGGATCTTCGGGCGGGCCAGGAGCGCGCGGGCGAGCGCGAGCCGCTGCCGCTGTCCTCCGGACAGGCCCCCGCCCTCCACGAGCATGGTCTCGTACCCCATGGGCATCGCGCAGATCTCCTCGTGCAGGCAGGCCAGCTCGGCCGCCTCGATGATCCGCTCCAGCGGGGCGTCGGGGTCGTTGAGCGCGATGTTCTCCCGGATCGAGCCGGTGAACAGCGAGGGGTCCTGGTTGACCACGCCGAACTGGTGGCGCAGGGAGCGGAGGTTGAGCTGCGGCAGCGGCACGCCGTCGTAGCTGATCTGCCCCTCGGTGGGGGTGTACAGGGCCAGCAGGAGCCGGGCGAGCGTGCTCTTGCCCGCCCCTGACGGGCCGACCAGGGCGACCTTCTGCCCCGCGCGGATCTTCACGGAGATGCCGCGCAGCGTCCACGGCCCGCGGGGGTCGTGCCGGAAGCCGGCGCCGTGCAGCTCGATCGAGCCGCGCAGCCTGACCACCTCGATGCCGGCGGCGGGCTCGGGCTCGGAGGCGAGGATGTCGGAGAGCCGGTCGAAGTGCGCCCCGGCCTGCTGGAGTCCCTGCAGGCTGGTCATCAGCGCGGCGATGGGCGTGAGCGCGGCGATGGCCAGGGCGTTCAGGGCCAGCAGGGCGCCCAGGGTCAGCTCCCCGTCGAGCACCCGCCACGCCCCGACCCACAGCAGCGCGAGCGGGGCGAACAGGCGCAGGGCGCCGAGCGCGGCGTCCAGCAGGCCCTGGGTGAGGCCGCCCCGGACGTCGGCGTTCAGCTGGTCGGTGAAGTGCTTGGACCACTGCTCGACCGCGCGGTGCTCGGCTCCCGACGCCTTCAGCGTCTCGATGCCGCCGATGGCCTGGACGAGCTGGCTCTGGGTGGCGGAGAAGGCGCTGAGCTCCTCCTGGGTGAGCCTGCCGACCCGGCGGGCGGTGACCAGGAGCAGCAGAACCTGCAGCGCCGCGAACCCGAGCAGGCAGGCGCCCACGACGGGATCCCAGGCGAACACCAGGATCAGGTAACCCAGCGCGAGCGGCCCGTCGAGCAGCGCCGACAGCACCTGCCCGGTGAGCATCTCCCGCAGGACCGCCACGCTCCCGGCGCGCGCGACCAGGTCGCCCTTGCCGCGCTGGGTGAAGTAGCGGTACGGCAGCGCCACCAGGTGGGAGACCACTCCCCCGGTCAGCTCGGCGTCGGCGCCCGCGCGGACGGAGACCAGCAGGACCGAGCGGAGACAACCGACCGCGAACTGGGTCACCGCCGCCAGGACCAGCCCCAGGCCGATCATGGCCAGCAGCCCGCCGTCGCCCCCCGGCAGCACCCGGTCCACCAGCGCCTCGGAGAACAGCGGCAGCGCCAGGCCGAGCAGCTGGAGCAGGAGCGAGGCCAGCACCACCTGGGCGAGCAGGCCCTTCCTGCGCACCAGCAGCGTGCGCAGGAACTGGCGGCGCCAGGCCGTACCGGCGCTGGAGCGCCCCGGCTGGAAACCGGGTCCGGGCTCGAAGGCGAGCAGCACGCCGGTGAAGCCCTCGTCGAACTCCTCGGCCGTGAGCCGGCGGCGGCCCCGGGCGGGATCGACGATGTCGACGCGGTCCGGGGACCAGCGCTCGACCACCACGAAGTGGTTGAACTCCCAGTGGACCACCGCGGGCATCGGCACGCGGGCGAGGTCGGCGGGGCTCAGGGAGAAGGCGCGCGCCTTCAGCCCGCACTCCCGGGCGCCCTCCAGCAGCGCCTTCGCGCTGAGACCGTCCCTGCCGATCTGCAGCCGGTCGGTGATCTCCTGCAGGGAGGCGCGGTGGCCGTGGTGGGACAGGACCATCGCCAGGCACGCCGCCCCGCACTCGGTGGCGGTGTTCTGGAGCACGACGGGAACGCGTTTCACGCCGCGCCCCCGATCCGCGCGTGCAGCGCCGCGACGAAGACGACTCCCGCCGCGACCAGCAGGGCGACCACCGCCCACAGTGCGACCAACGTTCCGGTACGGACCGTCAGCCGGGTACGGTCCCGCCGCGCCCCGGCCTGGTGACGGCGGAGCGATTCCTCCCGGAAGATACCGCGGCTCACGACCAGTGCCATTCGACCGCGGCCCGGCTGCGGCGCTCGGCCAGCCACTCGGTGAACGCCACCCGCCCGGCGGCGGCCAGCGTGCGCTCGTCCTCACGCGCGGCCGTACGGTCCAGGACCACCCCGGCCAGGAAGCTCCCGCCGTGGGCCACGGGTCCGGCGACGGCTCCCGGCGCGGCCTCACACAGCGGTTCCGGCAGGTCGGCGGCGAAGCGTTCGGCGATCACCGTCTCGGCCTCGCCGTCCAGCTCCGCGAGGGCGGCGGTCCCCTCGCCGTGGACCGCCGCCAGCGTGGCGGCGCCGGCGGCGACGGCCCGTTCCGGCCCGGTGATCCAGACGGCGCGGACCCGGTCGAAGTCGCCGGGACGGGCGGCCAGCCGGGCCGGGCCGAGCTCGGCCTCCTTGCGGCGGCGGAAGCTCCGGCGGCGGGCGATGCCGCCGATGTACTCCTCGAACTGCGCGGGGGTCATGCCCATCTCGGCGAGCCAGGCCAGCGTGCTCGCCCGGTCGTGCAGGCCCCGCCCCCTGCGGAAGTCGTCCGCGGCGGCCTGGAGCTCCTCGCCGGGGATCGGCCCGTCGTCGCCCGCGATCTCGTTGAGGATCAGGCACTGGTCGACGATCTCGTCGTGCGGCGTCGTGTCGCGGCGCGACAGCGAGCGGATCATGGTCAGGGCCTGCGCCACCGACAGGTGCACCTCGTCCACGGTGACCAGCTGTCCGGCCGCCCAGTGCGTGGAGTGGTCGATCAGCCAGGGCACGCCGTCGTCGGCCTGCGCGGTGAGGGCGACGGTGCCGCCCTCGGGGTCGGAGAGCAGGAGGTCGAAGTCGACCACCGGGGTACCGGGCCGCTCGTCGACGACGAGCTGGGCGTGGAGACCGGGGTGATCGGCCGCCCACGCGGCGGCCGCCCGCCTGGCCTCGGCCACGTGCGCCCGCCGCCGGGGCAGGCCGCGCAGCAGCCGTACCCCGGATTCGAGTGCGGTTCCGAAGTCACTCATGATCTGTCTTTCCGTCCGCTGTGTGGTCCGCCGCGTTGCCCGCTGTGTGGTCCGCTGTGTCGCCCGCTGTACGGTCCGCCGCCACGAGCCAGTCGGCGATCGCGTCGCTGACGGGCAGTCCCGCGCGTTGTTCCACGAAACCCCAGGCTCCGTTGGGATTGATCTCCAGGAAGGTGTACTCCCCGTCCGGGGTGAGGATGAGATCGATGGCGCCGTACGTCAGGCCCAGCGAGGCGGTCAGCTCCACGCACGCGCGTTCCAGCCCGTCCGGGAGATCGTGCGCGGCGTAGCGCACCCGGTCGTCGTCGTAGTGCCGCCAGTCGTCCCTGGCCGTGCGCGAGGCCCGGGTGTCGATCTCGGCGGCGAAGACCCGTTCGCCCACCACGATCACGCGCAGCTCCACGGCCTTGGGGACGTAGGGCTGGAGGATGACCGGCTCGTGCTGGACGCGGTGGCGCGAGGTGAGGTGGCGGCGGTTCAGGACGGTGGTGTACGCGCGGTGATCGGCGCCGTCCAGGGTGAACTCGTCGGAGTTGATCTGCTTGGCGATCAGGCCGCCACCCGCGCGCTCGTAGGCGGGCACCAGCTCGGCGGGGTCGTTGGTGTAGACGGTCTCCGGCACCCGGAATCCGAGCGCCGCCGCCCGCGCCATGTGAATGATCTTGTTGTGCGCCCGGCGCTCGGCCTCCCTGCGTGAGGGCAGCCAGCGCGCGGGGGCGAGCTCCCACGCTCCGTCGAGCAGGAACTCCGCCTGCCAGACCGCGTGGCGCCGATGGGAGGGGTCGGTCACGGTCTCCGCCGGGCAGGGCGCGTTCGGCCGCCGCCGCCACACCGCCCGCACCTCCGCCAGGTCCAGCCGCTCGGCGCCGGTGTCGAGCACGATCCGGTGGCCGCCGTCGGCGAAGGCGGCCGTGAGCCTGCTGCGGGCGGGGAACTCTCCCGGGTCCCACCAGGTCACCCGGGCTCCGCGGCGCTCCAGCTTCGGCAGGACCAGCGCGACCGCGTCGTCCCGCCGGTCGCTCAGTATCAGGATCATGCTCGTTCCCGTCGCAAAGGAAGCGGCGGAGCGGGAGGATCCGCTCCGCCGCATATCACCCCGTGGTGTCAGTACGAGGTCAGCTGATGACCCACTCGGCCGGCTTGCCGCCGATCTTCCAGGACACACTCATCCGGCCACCGGCGACCTCGCCCAGCTCGGCCTCGGTGAGCTCCGCGCCCTCGAACGGGATGTCATCGATGCTGATCTTCGACATACTGGTTTCCCCTTTTAGCCGTCATCGACGGCTCTGATGTGTTTCTCCGGGTCTCCGACTCGGTGACCCGCTTACGAGAAATACGGTAAAAGGTCCCCCTTGCCGTTTTCTTGAATACACCTTTCATCACACTTGTTTACTTCTGTATCAGCAGTTCAGGGAACTCGCGGACAGGCGGGACGGAGCTTCTCCAGCCGGCTGCCGCACGGCCGGGTGACGGTCATGATGTTGCTGGGGATGTCCGGCTCGATCCGGTGCCATCGCCCGCGCGGGACGACGGCGGCGGTTCCGGCCGTCAGCCTGATCTCCTCCTCGGCCTCCCCCGGCCGCTCCGGACGGAGGTGGAGACGTATCTTCCCGATGAGGCAGGACACGATCTTCTCGGCCTCGGGGTGGACCTCCCAGTGGTCGGCGTGGACGTCGTCGCCGGTCTTCGCGTGGAGGACCGTCAGCCGCCAGCCGTCCCGGCCGGCGTCCGCCGTCTCCTCCCGGCGGGAGATCTCTCCGCCTCGGTGCAGGTGGACGGAGCGCGCGAAGAGATCAAAGGGGGTGACAGTCATGCCGGAGCGGCCTTCCTGCGGCGACCTTCCATCGGGCGGGTCGCGGCATCGGACGGCTCGGCGGGGTTCTCGCGCCCGGTGACCGCGTCGTCGCAGCCGGGCCGTGGGATCAACGGGACGAACGCATCGAGTTCGAGGTCCATATCACCATCGTCACGGCCGCCGCCCCCTGAGATCATCCGCCATCCGTCGGGGGTCCCGCCCCGATCACGCGTCGATCGGCGCGCGTCACCTCATCTTCAGCGGCTGCCGGGCCAGGCGGCTGTGGCGGTAGCCGTACCCGATGTAGATGACGACGCCGAGGAGCATCCACGCCACGAACCGGATCCAGGTCTCCACCGGCAGGTTGAGCATCAGGTAGATGCAGGCCAGCACCGACAGGATCGGCACCACCGGAACCAGCGGGGTACGGAAGGAACGCGGCAGGTCGGGACGGGTGCGGCGGAGGACGACCACCGCGATCGAGACGACGACGAACGCGAAGAGCGTGCCGATGTTCACCAGTTCGGCGATCTCGGCGAGCGGGACCAGCCCGGCCAGGACCGCGACCAGCGCGCCGAGCATGATCGTGATCCGGTACGGCGTGCCGTACCTCGGGTGCACCCTGGCCAGCCCGCGCGGGAGCAGCCCGTCCCGGCACATCGCGAACATCACCCGCGACTGTCCCAGCATCAGGATCATCACGACCGTGGTCAGGCCCGCCAGCGCGCCGATGCTGATCAGCGTCGCGGCCCAGGTCTGGCCGACCGCCGTGAACGCGTCGGCGAGCGGCGCGGCCTCGCTGAGCCGGCTGTACGGCTGCATGCCGACGACGACCAGGGAGACCGCCACGTACAGGACCGCGCAGACGACGAGGGAGGCGATGATGCCGATCGGCAGGTCCCGCTGCGGCCGCCGCGTCTCCTCCGCGGCGGTGGCGACCACGTCGAACCCGATGTAGGCGAAGAACACGATGGCGGCGGCGCTGAAGATCCCGACGACGCCGAAGGCCACCGGGGTGATGCCGAACAGCACCTGGATCAGCGGTGCGGACAGCCCCTCGACGGCGGGTGTCGGCTTGGCCGGCGGGATGAACGGGGTGTAGTTCTCGCCCTTGACGAAGAACAGCCCCGCCACGATGACCAGCAGGATCACCGTCACTTTGATCGCGACCACGGCCAGGTTGAGCCGCGACGAGAGTTTGATCCCGGCGATCAGTACCGCGGTCAGGCCCAGCACGATGACGGCGGCAGGCAGGTTGAAGACCGGATCCTCCCCGGCCAGCGTGGCCGGGAGGGGGATGCCGAGGGACGACAGCAGCGAGGTCAGGTAGCCCGACCAGCCGACCGCGACGACCGCGGCGCCGAGCATCATCTCCAGGATCAGGTCCCAGCCGATGATCCAGGCGGGGAACTCGCCCATCGTGGCGAAGGAGAAGGTGTAGGCCGAACCGGCCACCGGCACGGTGGAGGCGAACTCGGCGTAGCAGAGGGCCGCCAGCGCGCACACGATCGCGGCGACGACGAAGGACAGGGCGACCGCCGGTCCGGCCGCCTCCCTGGCGACGCGGCCGGTGAGCACGAAGATCCCGGTACCCACGATGACGCCGATGCCGAAGACGGTCAGGTCGAGGGCCGTGAGGTCCTTCTTCAGCCGATGTTCGGGCGCCTCGGTGTCGGTGATCGACTGCTCGACCGATTTCACACGGAACATGTTCATGGCGCCTCCCCGCTCCGGTGGATTCCCGGGTGCTTCCCCCTGATCGGCGGTTCATGCAGGCCCGGCCGGAGGGCCCTCAGGACAGCCCGCCCCTCGCCGATGTCCGGGCAGAACACCAGCCTGTCCCTGGTGGGCGCCTGCATCCTGGCCGACGAGCCCGGCCGGGCGGGCCAAGAACGCGATCTCCCTCAACCGCTGAGTCCCGCCCGGTCGTACGGCGGCCGGAACTCCGTACGGCGGCCAGATTTAAGGGTTCCTCTAAGGGAAAGTCCGGATCTCACGGTCGGCCCCGGCGGGGAGGATGAAGACATGATCCTGGACATACTGGCCCAACTGGACCCCTATCTGGTGGGCGGGGTGCTGATGGCCGTACTGACGCTGGACAACACCCTGCTGACCGGGCTGGTGGTCCCCGCGGACGCGTCGATCATCGTGGCCGGCACCGCCCTGACGAGCCCGGCCGAGATCGCGCTGGTCGCGGCGGCCGGAACGCTCGGCTGCTGCCTCGGATCCAGCGGCGGCTGGCTGCTGGGCCATCGGTACGGCTCGCGGGTCCGCCACAGCAGGGCCGGTCGCTGGGTCGGCGAGCATCGCTGGGCTCGCGCCGAGCGGATCGCCACGGGTGACGGCGGTGGTCCCGCCCTGGCCGCCGCCCACTTCCTGCCGGTGGTGAACTCGCTGATCCCGATCCTCGCCGGGACGCTCGGCATGCCGTACCGGAGCTTCATCCGCTGGGCGCTGGCGGGCGGGGCGGTCTGGGTCACGACCTACCTGACGCTGGGCTCCCTGGCGGCGGAGTTCATGCGGGAGAACCAGCACCTGACGGTTCCCCTGGCCGCGTGCGCCGCGCTGCTGGTCGCCGGCCTGGCCGTCATCGGCCGCCGGGCCCGCGTGGCCAGGACGGCGCGGGCGGCGTCGGTCGCCTCCGGGGCTCCCGACGCCGCCGGCGGATCCGGCACGCCCGGTGAGTCCGCTGATCGCGGTGAGCCCGGTACCGGCGGCGCCCCCGGCGGGCCCGGCGGATCCGGTTCCGTCGGGATCAGCGGGCCGGGTGGTTCTCCAGCACCGGAGAGCGCTTCGCGACGGCCTCGGTGATCTCGCGGGCGATGTCCTGGGCGGTCAGGCCGATGTCGCCGAGGATCTTCGCCCGCTTGGCGTGATCCAGGAAGCGCTGCGGGATGCCGTAGGTGCGGACCGGGACGTCCACGTCGGCGTCGCGCAGCATGCGGGCCACCGCGTCGCCGACGCCGCCGACCCGGCCGTTGTCCTCGACCACCACGACCAGCTTGTGCACGCGGGCGGCCCCCACCAACGCCTCGTCCAGCGGCTTGACCCAGCGCGGGTCCACCACGGTGGCGGAGATGCCCTGGGCGTCGAGCAGACCGGCGGCCTCCAGGCACAGCCCGGCCATCGGGCCGACGGAGACGAGCAGCACGTCGGGGTCGCCGGCGCGCAACACGTCCATCTCGCCGAGCTTGCCGACGGCCTCGATCTCGGGGCCGACCGGGCCCTTGGGGAAGCGCACGACGGTGGGGCCGTCGTCGACCGCCACGGCCTCGGCGAGCAACTCGCGCAGGCGCGGCTCGTCACGCGGGACCGCGATGCCCAGACCCGGCACGACCTGCAGGATCGACAGGTCCCACATGCCGTTGTGGCTCGCGCCGTCGTCCCCGGTGACGCCCGCCCGGTCGAGCACGACCGTGACCGGCAGCCGGTGCAGCGCGACGTCCATCAGCAGCTGGTCGAACGCCCGGTTGAGGAAGGTCGCGTAGACCGCCACGACCGGGTGGAGACCGCCCAGCGCCAGGCCCGCCGCGCTGGTCAGGGCGTGCTGCTCGGCGATGCCGACGTCGTAGAGGCGGTCGGGGAACGCCTCCGAGAACGGGATCAAGCCGGTCGGGCCGAGCATCGCGGCGGTGATCGCGACGATGTCCGGCCGCTCGGCGCCGAGCCGTACGATCTCCTGGCTGAACACGTTGGTCCAGCCGTGCGGCTTGGGCTTCTCCTCGCCGGTCGCCGGGTCGAAGACGCCGGGCGAGTGGAAGCAGTCCTCCCCGTGGTTCTCGGCGGGCGAGTAGCCGAAGCCCTTCTTGGTGAGCACGTGCACTATGACCGGGCGGCGGAAGTCGCGCGCCTGGCGCAGGGCGGACTCCACGGCCTGCTCGTCGTGGCCGTCGACCAGCCCGATGTACTTCAGGCCGAGGTCCTCGAACATGACCTGCGGCGCGAGGACGTCCTTGATGCCCTTCTTGACGCCGTGCAGCGCGTCGTAGACCGGGGCGCCGACCACGGGCACCCTCGTCAGGTTGTCCTTGACGAAGTCGAGCACGTCCTCGTAGCGCCGGCTGGTGCGCAGCGAGGCCAGGTGGTTGGCCAGGCCGCCGATGGTCGGCGAGTAGGAGCGGCCGTTGTCGTTGACCACGATGATCAGCGGCAGGTCCTTGTGCCCGGCGATGTTGTTCAGCGCCTCCCAGGCCATGCCACCGGTGAGGGCCCCGTCGCCGATCACCGCGACCACCGAGCGGTCGGCCTCGCCGCGCAGCTTGTAGGCCTTGGCCAGGCCGTCGGCGTACGACAGCGCGGTGGAGGCGTGGGAGTTCTCGATGATGTCGTGCTCGGACTCGGCCTGGCTCGGATAACCCGACAGACCGCCTTCCTGGCGGAGGGTGTCGAACATCCCCGCACGCCCGGTGAGCATCTTGTGGACGTAGGCCTGGTGACCCGTGTCCCACAGGATGCGATCACGCGGCGAGTCGAAGACGCGGTGCAGGGCGATGGTCAGCTCGACCACGCCCAGGTTGGGACCGAGATGCCCACCGGTGCGGGCGGTGGAGGCGATGAGCAGATCCCTGATCTCGGCCGCCAGGAGGGGCAGCTCGTCCGCTCGCAGCAGTTTGAGGTCCCGTGGTCCCTTGACCGACTCCAGAAGATCGCCCGGCCGTGCGGTCCGCTCGCTCACGGAATCATCCCCTCTGTCCAGCCATCGTCAAAGCGAGTCTAGTTCGCTCCCTGCGCACTGCCTTCCACGGAAGGGGAACCCTCACGATTTGTACACACTTGCCATAACCTTTGCACATCATGAACGCGCTTCCCTCTGGTCTACTGTCGTCACTTCTCTCCGTTTCTGTAGCCTTCTCCCCGGCGGCAGACGGGGGCAAGGCGGGGGCGAGCGCCGTGGTCCCCGTCGGGACGGCGCAGGCGCAGCCGGGACAGTCGGTGGTCCAGGGCAGAGCGGCCGCGACGGACAACCCGCTCTACCGCACCGGTGCGATGCCCGTGCTCCGGTGCCCGGCCGGGACGATCCGCGCGGGCAGCGCGAGCTCCTACCGGAGCTTCATGAGCCGCGTCAACCGTTGCCTCGGGCGGGCGTGGACGATCCAGTTCCGCCGGGCGGGGCTGCCCTTCTCCCCGCCGAAGCTGCGCTTCGTCACCTCCCGGGTGGGCAGCCCCTGCGGCCGCTGGCCCGCCGGCGCGGGCGGCTACTACTGCTCCACCGACCGCACGATGTACATCGGCGTGACCCGCAAGGTCCTGAAGAACCCCTACGGGCCGAACCACGCGCAGTTCATGGCCCACGAGTACGCGCACCACGTCCAGCATCTCGCCGGGATCCTGCCCTACTACGCCCAGGCCACCTGGCGGGCCACGTCCCCGGGCAGGCTCGCGTTCTCCCGCCGCCTCGAACTCCAGGCCGACTGCCTGGCCTCGGCCTTCCTGCGCGGAGCCGCCACCGATCTGAAGGTCACGCGGGAGCACTGGAACGCCATGATCGAGTGGACCGCCGAGAACGGCCACAAGGCGTGGCCGACGAACGACCACGGCCTGGGACGCAGCCAGGCGCTCTGGATGCAGCGCGGATTCGCCTCCGGGTCTCCCGCCTCCTGCAACACCTGGACCGCCGCCAGGTCCAAGGTCTCCTGACCCGCAGGCCCGCCCGGAGACACCCGTCGCAGCTCCTGCCGCGCGGCGGGTGGCCGTTTCTCCCATCCGGTATGGCATTTATCACCCCACCCCGAATCACGCATAGCGATCATGCAGAACCGTGCGTAACCTTCACTTGCCGCCTGGCCCTCCCACCACCCCTTCCAGGTCCGGCGTCCCCCTGTAGTTCAATGGTGAGGAGAACAGGCAGTTGAGCACCCAGATCGAATACCGGGTCCGAGGCGTAGAGGGCGACTTCATGGGGCTGCGTGCGGACATGACAGAACAGCGAGCGCTCACCACGGCGACCCTGGCCGTCCTCGGCGATCTGCGGACGATAACGAGCGACCTGCAGGCCACGACCGAAGAGCTCCGCAAGGGCCAGGAGGAGCTCCGCGCCACCACCCTTGACCTTCGCAAGGGCCAGGAAGAGCTCCGCAGGGGCCAGGAAGAGCTCCGCGCCACCACCGAAGAACTCCGCGCAGGCCAGCAGGAACTCCGCGCCACCACCGAAGAGCTCCGCAAGGGCCAGGAGGAGCTCCGCGCCACCACCCTTGACCTTCGCAAGGGCCAGGAAGAGCTCCGCAGGGGCCAGGAAGAGCTCCGCGCCACCACCGAAGAACTCCGCGCAGGCCAGGAAGAGCTCCGTGCCGAGATGCGTGCCGGGCACGCCGAGCTCCGGGAGGAGATCACCTCGGTCAAGCGGTCCGTCGGGAACCTGGAGCGCTCGATGGGGCGGGCCGAGGGCGACATCGCCGAGCTCAAGGCCGGTCACATCGAACTGCGGAACATGGTCGCGAGCCTGATCAAATAGCGTGGACGGCCGTCGGCGCTCTCCGCCCGAGAGAGCCGGCGGCCTCTCCGCCGCTCGCTCCGCCGTTCAGGAGCCCGCGCGGGCGAGGACTTCGAGGGGGTCGGCGAGGACCTTCGTGAAGGCGAGTTCGGCGGCGCCGACGAGAGTGGCGTCATCGCCGAGGGCCGAGGTGCGCAGGCGCAGATGCTCCCTGGCCGGGGGGAGCGCGTCAGTCGCGAGACGGCTGCGGACCTGGGCGGCGGCACCGAGATAGACCTCGCGCAGCATCCCTCCGAAGATGACCATCTCGGGATTGAAGATGTTGACGAGGTTGGCGACCCCGAGACCGAGCCAGTCTCCGACCCGGCTGAGCGCCGCCTGGGCGACGACGTCGCCGCGGTCGGCGGCGTCGACCACGGCGCGGACGGCGTCCCGGCCGATCAGCGCGTGGGAGACGGTTGAGGGCAGGACCTCGGCCGCGAGCGGGGAACCGGCCGGGGACGACGAGTCGGCCGGGACCGGAGAACCGTCACGGGACGGGACGGCGTCGCCCGGCGGAACGGCGCCCGTGGACGGCGCGCCATCCCGGGACAGGGCCTCCCGGGACAAGGACTCCCGGGACAAGGACTCCCGGGACAAGGACTCCTGAGACGGCGCCTCCCGGGGCAGGGCGTCCCGGGACGGAGCACTGTCCCGGAGCTGCGCCCCGTCCCAGGGCTGGAGGGCGAACGCCCCGAAACGCCCGGCGGCCTCCAGCAGGGCGCGCTCCCCCACCTCCGCCTCCAGGCAGCCGAGTGAGCCGCAGCCGCAGGGACGGCCCCTGGGGTTGACGACCATGTGCCCGACCTCGCCGCCGAAGCCGCGGTGTCCGCCGAGCAGGGTGCCGTTGACGATCACACCGCCGCCGATGCCCACGTCGCCGTGGAGGTAGATCAGATCCCGGCAGCCGACGCCCACGCCCCGGGTGTGCTCGGCCAGCGCCCCGAGGTTGGCGTCGTTGCCGACCGCCACGGGCAGCCCGAGGCCGAGCCGGCGCCCCATCTCCTCGCCGAACGGCACGTCCACCGAGCCCATGTTCGGCCCGAAGCGCACGACGCCGTCACCCCGGTCGACTCCTCCGGAGAAGGCCGCGGCGACCCCGACGCAGACCGTGTCGGGCCGGGTCTTGCGGTGCATCTGCCGGGCGAAGGCGGCCAGCGGGCCGACCACCTCCTCCAGGGAGAAGGGGCCGCGCCGCCGTACCGTCTCACGCCGGTCGAGGATCGTGCCGCCCAGGCCGACGCGGGCGGCGACCAGCCGGTCGACCCCCACGTCGAAGGCGAACACGTAGACCCGGGCCGACTCCGGGCGGACCACCAGGGAGGGGCGCCCGGCCCGGCGGGTCTCCCGCGGGAGCTCCTCCCTGACCAGGCCCGCGGCGGTGAGGTCGGCGGTGAGCGCCATGATGGTGCTGCGGTTGAGCCCCATCCGGTTGGTGAGCTCCGCTCGCGAGGTGGGCCCGCTCAGATGGACATGGCGGAGCAGCGCGCCGAGGTTGTGGCGCCTGATCTCCTCTTGGGAGGGGCCGGCCCGCATCACGTGGTGTTCCTTCAGGGGGTTAGGATCACCGGTCACCTTAGCCCAGTGGCGGCGGCCCGCTTACGGGACAGCGCGTCCACGCTCGCCGCCAGCAGCAGCACCGAGCCGGTGACGATGAACTTGATGTCCGATCCGTAGCCCATCAGGCCCATGCCGTTCTCGATGACCGCGACCACCGCGCCGCCCAGGACCGCGTCCAGCACCCGGCCCTTGCCTCCGAAGAGGCTGGTCCCGCCGATCACGGCCGCGCCCACGGCGTAGAGCAGCACGTTGCTGCCGCCGGTGTTCGGGTCGACCGAACTGGCGCGGGAGGCCGCGATGATGCCGCCGATGGCGGCCATCGAGGAGCAGATCACGAAGGCGCTGATCTTCATCCGGTCCACGTTGATGCCCGCCCGGCGCGCGGCCTCGGCGTTGCCGCCGACCGCGTACAGGTGGCGGCCGAAGGCCGTGCGGCGCAGCACGAACGTCCAGATCACCAGGAGCACGATGATGATCGGCACGACGGCCGGCACGCCCTTGAGCGAGACCAGCGCGGCGTTGCGGCTGCGCTCCAGGTTGAGGGCGTAGACGGCGAGCCCGCCGAGCACGGCCAGCGCACCCACCCGGATCGCGATCAGCGACATCGGGTCGGCGATCAGGCCGCGCTTGGTCCGCTTGCGTGCCCGCAGCAGCTGGATCGCGGCGTAGCCTCCGACGCCGGCGGCCAGCAGCCCCCAGCTCAGCACGGGCGAGAGGTTGTTGTTGGAGATCGCCAGGATCGTCTCGTCCCGGACGGAGATGTTCGTGCCGCCCTCGACCAGCACCAGGACCAGGCCCTGGAAGCCGAGGAAGGCCGCCAGCGTCACCACGAAGGACGGGATGCCGAGCTTGGCCACGAGGACGCCGAGGACCGTGCCGATCACCGTACCGGTGGCGATCGCGGCGAGCACCGCCACGTACCACGGCTGGCCCTGCTCGGCGAGCAGGATCGCGAGCACCGCCGCGCAGACGCCGCTGGCGAAGCCCGCCGACAGGTCGATCTCTCCGAGGAGGAGCACGAACACCAGGCCCATGGCGATCACGGTGACCGCCGCGCCCTGGGTGAACAGGTTGGCGAAGTTGACCGCGGTGAAGAAGGAGGGACGCATGATCGCGAAGACCGTGCAGAGCACGATCAGGCCGAGCACCGCGGGCAGCGCGCCCATGTCGCCGCCCCGGACCCGCTCGGCGTAGCCGCGGACGTTGGAAGTGATCGAGGGGGCCTCGGGCTTCTGCTCGATGGTGGCGGTCATGCCGGAACTCCGTTGGTCAGGCCGAGGTCCCCGCTCCGGCCGGAGGTGATCAGTTCGACGACCTGCGAGTGCGTGACGTCGGAGGTCTTCACCTGGGCCGCCATCCGGCCGAGGTAGAGCGCGGCGATCCGATCGGACACGGCGAACACGTCGTTCATGTTGTGCGAGATGAGGACCACGGCGAGGCCCTGGTCGGCCAGGCGGCGGACCAGTTCCAGCACCTGGGCGGTCTGGGCGACGCCGAGCGCCGCGGTCGGCTCGTCGAGGATGACGACCTTGCTGTTCCAGAGCACGGCCTTGGCGATGGCGACGGTCTGCCGCTGACCGCCGGAGAGGCTGGAGACGTGCTGGCGGATGGACTTGACGGTCTTGACCGACAGGCTGGCCAGGGTCCTGGCCGCCATCTCCTCCATCGTGTCCTCGTCGAGGACGATGCCCCGTTTGTTCTCTCGTCCGAGGAACATGTTCTGGACGATGTCGAGGTTGTCGCAGAGCGCGAGATCCTGGTAGACGATCTCGATGCCCAGCGCCGCCGCGTCACGCGGGCTGTGGACCTGGACGGGCTTGCCCTCGAAGAGGTACTCGCCGGAGTCGATCGGGTGGATGCCGCCGACGCACTTGACGAGGGTCGACTTGCCGGCGCCGTTGTCGCCGACCAGGGCGGTCACCTCTCCGGCGCGGACGGTCAGGGCGACGTCATGCAGGACCTGGACGGGACCGAAGCTCTTGTCGATCCCGCGGAGTTCCAGTACGGGGGTCATAGCTGCTCCTCGGATGCGGGGAGGGTACGGCCGGCGCCGCAGCGGCCGGCCGTACCCTCACGGCGCGTTACTGGATTCCGGCCTCGGTGCACTTGGCGGCGAAGTCGCCGGTGCACAGCTCTTCCTTGGTCACGAAGCCGTCGGCGACGACGTCCTTGACGTTCTCGAAGTAGATGGCCTGCGGGTCGAGCAGGACGGCGGGCACGTCCTGACCGCTCTCGGTGTCCTTGACCGTGCCGGTCGCCGCGGGCTTCTCGCCCTTGGCCAGCCCGATCGCGAGCGCGGAGGCCGCCTCGGCCTCCTTCTTGATCGCCTTGTAGACCGTCATGCACTGGTCGCCGGCGAGGATGTTCTGCAGGCCCTGCACGGTGGCGTCCTGGCCGGTGACCGGGACCTTGCCGTTGAGCTTGTTCTTCTTCAGCACGGTGATGGCGGCGTTGCCGAGACCGTCGTTGGCGGCCAGCACGCCGGCGATGTCCGGCTTCTCGGTCAGCATCTGCTCGAAGGTCGTTCCGGCCTTCGTGTTGTCCCAGTTCTCCACCGACTGCTCCGGGCCCTTGACGTACTCGCCCGAGTCGAACTTGGGCTTGAGCACGCTGTCGTAGCCGTTCCTGAACAGCGTGGCGTTGTTGTCGGTCGGCGAGCCGTTGAGGTAGGCCACGATCGGCTTGTCGGCCTTCTTGTCCGTGAGGCACTTGACCAGGCCCTCACCCTGCAGGGTGCCGACCTTGGTGTTGTCGAAGCTCACGTAGTAGGCGGCGCCGCCGCCCAGGGTCAGGCGGTCGTAGTCGATGGTGGCCACGCCCTGCGCCTTGGCCTTGTCGAGAACGGCCTTGCCGGTGCCGCTGTCCAGGTTGACGATCATCAGGACGGTGGCCCCATTGGTGATCATCTGGTCGGCGATGGTCTGGAACTGGGTCTTGTCACCCTGTGCGTTCTGGATGTCGTAGGCCACGCCCGCGGCCTTGAACGCCTCCTCCAGGTACTTGCGGTCGGCGGTCTCCCAGCGGGCGGAGGACTTGCTGTCCGGCAGGATGACGCCGATCTTTCCGGCGGCGGCGGGCTTGCTCTCGCCGGGGGCCGGGGTGGCCTGGGCGCCGGTGTCGCCGCCATCGCTTCCGCAGGCGGCGAGACCGAGGGTCATGGCCGCTGCGGCGGCGGTCAGGCTGAGGATCCCCTTGCGCATGGTGCACGGGTCCTTTCTTCGAGAACTTCGTGAAGTGGGGGGTCTGAGGTGCGGCATGCCGAGTCAGCGGTACGGCTGCTCCGGGTTGCGGTGCACCGTGCCGTTGAATGTTGTTTGCGGCAACGTATTCCCCGTTGGCCAGGAACGCTAGCCCTCGAATGAGCAAAATTTGTTGTGGCCGGTAACAATCCAGAAACGCAGCCTTAACCCAGGGCGCTCTGCGCGATCAGTCCCAGGGCCGAGAGCGCGGCCACCGTGAGGATCCCCGCCCTCACCCGCCCGCCGTCCAGATAGCGGCGCAGAGGCCCGGAGGCCAGGAAGCCCACGATCAGGAAGGGGATGAGCGCCGCCCCGAAGGTCACCGACCGCATCGGCAGCCGTCCCAGGACGGCGAGGATCACCAGCGACTGCGCGGCGCTGAGGAAGAAGAACATCGCCAGGGTGGCGCGGATCTGCGGCCCCTTGGCGTTCTGGTAGACCAGGGCGATCGGCGGCCCGCCGATCCCGGTCGCGGTGCCGGTGATCCCCGAGATGAAGCCCGCCCCGGTCAGGGTCGCGGGATTGCGCGGCACGGCCGCCGCCCGCACGGTGACGGCCACCGCGACCAGCACCATCACGCCCACCAGGACGCCCAGGGCCCGGGTGGAGACGTAGACGACCACCAGCCCGCCCACGAGGCTGCCCGGCAGCCGGCCCAGCACCGCGAAGCCGAGCCCTCTCCAGTCCACCCTGCGCCACTCCGCCAGGAGGGTGAACAGGGGCAGGGTGACGTTCACCATCTGGATCGCGCCGGGCATGACGGAGGGCGCCAGCATCGTGATCACCGGAGCCGCCACCAGCCCCAGCCCGAACCCGACCGCCCCCTGGACGATCGCCCCCGCCAGTACCGCCGTTCCCGCCAGCCCCAATGTCAGCAGCTCGTCACTCATACGTGTGACCGTAGACCCGGCCTCCGGAGCGGCTCCGGAGGGGCCCGGAACGACTCCGGAGGGGCCCGGAACGACGGCGGAACGACGACGGAACGCCGGAGCGACGACGGCCGCCCGGCGGGGGCGTTTCCCCGCCGGGCGGCCGCCCGAGGTCCTCCTCCGGATGCGGGCGGGGCCGCGCGGCCCCGCCCGGTCGCCCGCTACCTGGCGAGCAGGGAGCGCAGGACGTACTGCATGATGCCGCCGTGGCGGTAGTAGTCCGCCTCACCGGGGGTGTCGATGCGCACGACCGCCTGGAACTCCTTGTCACCCGCCTTGACCGTCACGGTGCGCGGGATGCCGCCCTTGTTGAGCTCCTCGACACCGGTGATGTCGAAGGTCTCCTCGCCGGTCAGGCCCAGCGAGGACGCGGTCTCGCCCTCCGGGAACTGCAGCGGCAGCACGCCCATGCCGATCAGGTTGGAGCGGTGGATGCGCTCGTAGGACTCGGCGATGACGGCGCGGACGCCGAGCAGCGCGGTGCCCTTGGCCGCCCAGTCGCGCGAGGAGCCGGAGCCGTACTCCTTGCCGGCCAGGACGACCAGCGGGATGCCCGCGGCCTGGTAGTTGGCCGAGGCGTCGTAGATGAAGCTCTGCGGGCCGCCCTCCTGGGTGAAGTCGCGGGTGTAGCCGCCCTCCACACCGTCGAGGAGCAGGTTCTTCAGCCGGATGTTGGCGAAGGTGCCGCGGATCATCACCTCGTGGTTGCCGCGGCGCGAGCCGTAGGAGTTGAAGTCCTTGACCTCGACCCCGTTCTCGCGCAGGTACTCGGCCGCCGGGGTGCCCGGCTTGATGGAGCCGGCCGGGGAGATGTGGTCGGTGGTGACCGAGTCGCCGAGCTTGGCCAGCACCCGGGCGCCGGAGATGTCCTTGACCGGCTCCGGCTGGGCGGGCATGCCGTCGAAGTAGGGGGCCTTGCGCACGTAGGTCGAGGCCGGGTCCCACTCGAAGGTGTCGCCGGTCGGGACCGGCAGAGACTGCCAGGTCTCGTCGCCCTTGAACACGTCGGCGTAGTCGCGCAGGAACATCTCCTGGTCGATCGAGCCGTTGACGACCTCGGAGACCTCCTCCGGCGACGGCCAGATGTCACGCAGGTAGACCGGGCCGTCGGCGCCCTCGCCGAGCGGTTCGCTGTCCAGGTCGATGTCCATGGTGCCCGCGAGCGCGTAGGCGACCACCAGCGGCGGCGAGGCCAGGTAGTTCATCTTCACGTCGGGGTTGATCCGGCCCTCGAAGTTGCGGTTGCCGGACAGCACCGCGGTGACCGCGAGGTCGTTCTCCTGGATCGCGGCGGAGATCTCCTCGTCCAGCGGGCCGGAGTTGCCGATGCAGGTGGTGCAGCCGTAGCCGACCAGGTTGAACCCGATCTTGTCGAGGTACGGCTGGAGCCCCGAGCGCTCGAAATAGCCGGTGACGACCTGGGAACCGGGGGCGAGGGAGGTCTTGACCCACGGCTTGCGGGTCAGGCCCTTCTCCACCGCCTTCTTGGCCAGCAGGGCGGCGCCCATCATGACGTACGGGTTGGAGGTGTTGGTGCAACTGGTGATGGCCGCGATGGTCACCACGCCGTGGTCGATCTCGAAGCTGGTGCCGTCGGCCAGCGTGACCGGGACGCGCTTGTGCGGGCGGGTGCCGGCCAGGTCGGCCGCGTGCGGCTTGTCGCCGTTGCCGTCGTGGGCGATCGCCGGGGAGTCCGAGGCGGGGAACGACTCGGCGGACGCCTCGTCGGCCGGGCCCTGGATGCTCGGGGCGTAGTCCTTGACCGCGGCGCGCCACGCCCGCTTGGCGTCCGACAGGGCGATGCGGTCCTGCGGGCGCTTGGGGCCGGCGATCGACGGGACCACGGTGCCCAGGTCCAGCTCGATGTACTCGGAGAAGACCGGCTCCTCGGCCGACGGGTCGAGCCAGAGACCCTGGGCCTTGGCGTAGGCCTCGACCAGGGCGACCTGCTCGTCGGAGCGGCCGGTGAGCTTCAGGTAGGCGATGGTCTCGCCGTCGATCGGGAAGATCGCGCAGGTCGAGCCGAACTCGGGGCTCATGTTGCCGATGGTGGCGCGGTTGGCCAGCGGCACGCTGGAGACGCCCTCGCCGTAGAACTCGACGAACTTGCCGACGACGCCGTGCTTGCGCAGCATCTCGGTGATGGTGAGCACCAGGTCGGTGGCGGTGGCCCCGGCGGGCAGCTTGCCGGTCAGCTTGAAGCCGACCACCCGCGGGATCAGCATGGAGATCGGCTGGCCGAGCATCGCGGCCTCGGCCTCGATGCCGCCGACGCCCCAGCCCAGCACGCCGATGCCGTTCTCCATCGTGGTGTGGGAGTCGGTGCCGACGCAGGTGTCCGGGTACGCCTTGCCGTCGCGGATCATGACCACGCGGGCGAGGTGCTCGATGTTCACCTGGTGCACGATGCCGGTGCCCGGCGGCACGACCTTGAACTCGTCGAAGGCGGTCTGGCCCCAGCGCAGGAACTGGTAGCGCTCGCGGTTGCGCTCGTACTCCCGCTCGACGTTGCGCTGGAAGGAGTCCGGGCCGCCGAAGAAGTCGACGATGACGGAGTGGTCGATGACCATCTCGGCCGGAGCGAGCGGGTTGATCCTGGCGGGGTCGCCCCCGAGGTCGCGGACGGCCTCACGCATGGTGGCCAGGTCCACGACGCAGGGGACGCCGGTGAAGTCCTGCATGATCACGCGGGCCGGGGTGAACTGGATCTCCACGCTCGGGGCCGCGGACGGGTCCCACTGGCCCAGCGCCCGGATGTGGTCGGCCGTGATGTTCGCGCCGTCCTCGGTGCGGAGCAGGTTCTCCAGCAGGATCTTCAGGCTGTACGGGAGGCGCCCCGACCCCTCGACGGCATCCAGCCGGTAGATCTCGTAAGCCGCGTCACCGACGCGGAGCGTGTCACGGCTGCCGAAGCTGTTCGCGGACACGATTCGCCTCCCTCATCACCATGTCGTCTGCGCGCCTCGTCCAGGGGCGCAACTGAATCCTGCCGCACCGTGAGAGTGCCCACGTCAGTTAGGCATGCCTAACCGGTGACCCCTCGCAGGTTGCAGCGGTTGTCTCGATATCAAGATATCCCGCCGATATCTCGACATCAAGTTACTCATGAGTATGCTCAGATCGGAGCGAGGCGCCAGTACAACAGGCCCAGAACGGCGACGGAAAGTACCGGCGCGAGAAACTTCTGCTCGAAGGCGCGGCCCGTCTTGATGCCGATCTTCCACGGCAGCAGCCAGCGCTGCCTCATCGGCCACAGGACCGGGCAGCCCTTCTCGGTGCAGCAGTCCCCCACCACGTGCACCAGGCACCCGATCGCGACGGCCAGCCCCAGCCAGGCGTAGCCGACGTTGTCGGAGCGGAACACCGCGTACAGCCCGGCCGTCATGGCGATGTTCACCATCGCCGAGGCGAACTTCTTGCCCGGGATCCCGATGCCGATCGCCCGCAGGGCCAGGCCGATCAGCAGCACGACCAGGATGTCCCGGCCGATCGGGACCGTGGTGGCCAGATAGTGGGCGCCGAACCCGGCCCCGACCGCGAACAGCAGCGAGTGCGTGGCGTGCCGGTGCCCGCCGGCCAGCCAGTTGACCGCCTTGCTCAGCGCCCAGGTGATCGGGCCGAAGGTCTGCGCGATCGTCGCGCTGGGGTGGTCCAGGTCCGGCAGCATCGCGGCCCCGGCGCAGATCAGCGCGCCCGCGACGAACTCGGCCGGGTTCAGCGCGTTCACCATGATCCCGGTCTCGACCAGCCGGGAGGACTCGGTCAGCAGCGGCAGCGCGGCCAGTGTCGGCGCCACCCCGAGCCAGGCGATCGCCCCCGTCAGCGCGTGCGTGTGCCCCATCAACGCTCAACCACCACCATCACGATCACATGATCGACTGTACGGCAAAGCCGCCCCGGAGAGGATGGCCCCATCCTGCCGCGCCACACGATGGATCGCGTCCTGCCGCCCCGTCCACGCGTCCTGCCGGGCGTCCCCGCCGTACGGCACGGCCCCCGGCGACGGGCGTCCGGCACGAGACCGGGGATCACCGATGAGTCACCGGTGGAGCACCGGCGGGTTACCGGTCGGCCGCCTTCACGTCCCCCGGAGAGCCGCCGGGCGGCGATGCGTCGCGGCCCGCTCGCACCATCGGCCCGTGGAGATTTCCCGCGACGGCCATCCGGTAAGGGAAATTTCCCTGCAACAAGGAGCTCTGGCCGGAGAAACGACAGACGGGACCGTTCCGTGCCGAAAGCACCCCCCAGCCCTTCCGGCGCGGAACGAATCCCGTCTATGTCCTTTGTAACGTGTAGGTCTCGGTGGTTGTTCCGAAATCCGGCGAGAATTGAGTGATCTATCTCACTTCTTCGGCCGAACAGCCTCTGCATCATCCCTGCGCGACCGCAATGTTACGGTAAGCGACTTTCCCGAGGAAGGCACGCTCCACGTATGGGGGTTGTCATAAGAACGCTCTCGATATATCTTTGAAGAGTCGAGAACGATCGAACGGCGATCGCGATGAGCATTGGAGAACGACATGACGTACACACACGCGATGGGCGGCCGGTGGTCGGACGCGGACCCGCGCGAGATCCGCCGGGAGATGAAGCGCGCCGCCCGGGAGGCATGGCGTGCCATGAGCGCGGGCCGGCACCACGCGGGGGCCCATGGACATCAGGGCCCGCCCGGCCCGCACGAGGGCGGACCGCACGATCACCGTCACCGGGGTCACCGCGGTCACCGCGGCGGCCCCCCGTGGGGCGGCTTCCCCTGGGACTGGGGGCACGGCCCGGGCGGGCCGGGCCGCGGCGGCCCCTGGGGCGGGCGGCCCCCGTTCGGCCGGGGCCGCAAGGCCAAGCGGGGCGACGTCCGCGCCGCCATCCTGGCGCTGCTCTCCGAGGAGCCGCGCAACGGCTACCAGATCATCCAGGAGATCGCCGAACGGAGTCAGGGCGGATGGAAGCCCAGCCCCGGCGCGGTCTACCCGGCGCTGCAGCAGCTCACCGACGAGGGCCTGGTCCTGTCCGAGGAGAGCGACGGCCGCAAGACCTTCCGGCTCACCGAGGCGGGCCGGACCTACGTCGCCGAGCACTCCGCCGAGGTGCGCGCGCCCTGGGAGGAGATGACGCCCGACGTCGACGAGGGCACCTGGGAGCTGATGGACCTGGCCCGCCAGTCCGGGTTCGCCATGCTGCAGATCCTGCAGACCGGCAGCGAGGCGCAGATCCGGCAGGCGCGGCAGCAGCTGATCGAGACGCGCCGCAAGCTCTACCAGATCCTCGCCGAAGGCGACCCCGCCGACGAGTAGAGGACGGCGGGCCCGCCCCCGAGGCGGGCCCGCCGAGGGTGTTCCGTACCGGCTCCGCGAGTACCGGTTCCGTGAGTACCGGTTCCGTGAGTACCGATTCCACGATGACGAGGAGCATGCATGATCCCCCGGGACGACCTCCGCGTCGGAGACGCGGAGCGCGAAGCGGCGATGGCGGTGCTGCGCGAGCACTACGCCCAAGGCCGCCTGACCTACGAGGAGCTCGACGAGCGCCTCGGCCTGGCCCTGTCCGCCCGCACCGGGGGCGACCTGGCCCGGACGCAGGAGAACCTCCCCGATCTGTACGGCCCGCCCTCCGGCCCGGATTCCGCCCGGCACGCGGAGCGGCACGGCGCCTGGTGCCGGCACCCGGCGGCCCGCGGGGGCGGACCGCCGCCCGCCGCTCCGTTGCTGCTGGTGCTGCTGGTCGTCGGGGTGGCCGTCGCCGGCTTCGGGGTGCTGAAGTTCCTCTTCCTCGCCTGGCTGGCGATGATGCTGCTGCGGGTGGTCCACCACCGGAGCCACGCCCGCCGGCCCAGCCGTCCCGGCGCTTCCTAGAAGCCGCGTCGTCCGCCGGGTCCCCGGTACGGCGCGGCGCCGGTGAGCCGTACCGGGGAACGGGCCGGGACGCGCCGCAACGGATCAGGGAAGCGGTGGCCGTCCCAGGGACTCCCGGAGCCGCCGCAGCTCCCCGGCGATCCGGTCCAGCGTCCAGTGGGCGTTCAGCCCGCTGGGGTTGGGCAGGACCCAGACCGCCGTCTCCCCGACCCGGTCCTCCTGGGGCCCGACGGCCGCCTTGGGCCGCCCGAACGCCGTCCGGTAGGCCGTCACCCCCGCCACCGCCAGGATCCGGGGCCGGACCTCGGCGACCAGCCGCGCCAGCCGTACCCCGCCCTCCCGGAACTCCTCGTCGGACAGCTCGGCGGCCTGCGCCGTGGCACGGGGCACCACGTTGGTGATGCCCAGTCCGAAGGAGGGCAGCAGGTCCTGCTCCGCGGGGGACAGCAGGCGGGGCGTGAACCCCGAACGGTGCAGGGCGGGCCAGAAGCGGTTGCCCGGCCGGGCGAAGTGGTGCCCGGTGGCGGCGGAGTACAGGCCCGGGTTGATCCCGCAGAACAGCACGTCCAGTCCGGGTCCCAGGACGTCCTCGATGGTCAGGTCCTTGGCCGCCTCAAGCTCGGCTCTCGTCGGAGGCATGAACGCTTCCCTCCCCTCACGGACGGATTTCACGCATCCCGGACCACCGCCGTCGGCTCCTCCGTTCCCGCCCGGGCACGGACCCGTACCAGCGGCACGGCGGCGGCGAGCGCGCCCGCCGTGCCCAGCACCAGGACCGGGAGCGGGCTCACCCCTTCGGCGAGCACCTCGGCGAGCGACCTCAGCGGCCCCTCGACGGCCTCAGCCAGACCCGCGATCACGAACAGCGTGGCCCCCGTCCGGCCCAGCAGGCGATCGGGCGTGACCGCCTGGCGGTGGCTGAGCAGAGTGATCGCGGTGAGCGCCCATCCCATCCCCGGAACGTACGTGCCGAGCACCCGCCCGGCGGCGAGGAAGAGGGCGAAGGAACGACGCCGGAAGCGGCTGGGGGTGATCATCGCCGCATCCTTCACATTGCCGTCAAAAGCCGCAAATCAACCGGCGGAGTGCGGCCCGGGGCCGTACCGGGGGAACGTGTCCTCCACAACGCCACGGTCGGCCGTACCGGACCGTCCCCGGTACGGCGGCCCGCACGGACGTGGGATGTCCGTGCGGGCCCGCACGCTCAGAGCCGGGGGTCCACCGGCTCCGACTCCAGGGCCAGGACGGCGAAGACCGGCTCGTGCACCCGCCAGAGCGGCTCCCCCTCGGCCAGCCGGGACAGCGCCTCCAGCCCGAGCGCGTGCTCGCGCAGGGCCAGGGAGCGCTTGCGGCCGAGGAAGCGGTTGCGCAGGACGTCGAGGCTCTCGGTGTAGTCGGGGCCGTAGATGATCCGCAGGTACTCCCGCCCGCGCACCTTGACGCCGGGCTGCACCCGGTCCACGCGCGCCTTCGCCCGGGGCGACCCCGTCCCGCCCTCGGGCTCACCGTCCGGTCCGGCCTCTCCGGTACGGCCCGGCGTCACCTCGGGCTCGGCGGGCACGGTGACCGGCTTGACCACCATGCCCTCCCCGCCCCCGGCCGTCAGCTCCTCCCACCAGGCGGTCGCCGCCCGCCTCGACTCCTCCGAGTCCAGGTCGACGTAGACGTGCCGGGTGGGCGCGATCAGCGGGTCGTCCAGGCGGGCCAGCAGGTCCAGGTGCCAGGGGTGCGGCTCGGTCGCCGCGGTCGCCCGGCCCTCGCACGCGAGGATCTGGAACGGCGCCACCCGCAGGCCGTCCAGGCCGGAGACCGGCCAGCAGTAACGCGCATAGGCGTCCCGGAACCGGGCAGCGTTGTCCAGACGGCGTCGGGTGTGGTCCAGCAGACCGCCCACATCCAGGCCACGCCCGGCCGCCGCTTCCAGCACCGCGAGGGCCTCCGGCAGGGCGGTGCGGGCCGCGGCGCCCACCGACGCGTACTGGCTGCGGATCAGCCCCTCCGCCTTGGCCGACCAGGGCAGCAGCTCGCAGTCCAGCACCAGCCAGTCCGTGCCCAGCTCGTCCATGAGCGGCGCGCACGCCCGCCGGAGCCGGTCGACGAGCCCGCCGGCGACCGCCGGGTCGTCGAAGAACGGCCGCCCGGTGCGGGTGTAGACCGCGCCCGTGCTCCCGTCCCCGACCCCGAACCGCGCCTGCGCGGCCTCGGGGTCCCTGGCCAGTACGGCCACCGCCCGCGAGCCCATGTGCTTCTCCTCGCACACCACCCGGCCCACCCCGGCCGCCGCGAACTCGTCGAACGCCTCGGCCGGGTGCTCCAGGTAGCCGTCCAGCCGGGAGGTCTCCGGCGGGGCCATGGTCGGCGGCAGGTAGACCAGCCAGCGCGGGTCCACCGCGAACCGGCTCATGATCTCCAGCGCGGCGGCGGCGTTCTCCTCCCTGACCTTGATCCGGCCGCCGCCGTGGCGCACCTCGATGTGCTTGGTGCCCTGGACGTCGGTGATGGACAACATGCCGGGGTCGCGGTAGCCGGGCGCGGACAGCGGCCTGGCCGGCTCGTACCAGACCCGCTGCGCGGGCACCGAGACGATCTCCCGGCTCGGGTAGCGCAGCGCGGTCAGCTTCCCGCCGAACACCACGCCGGTGTCGAGGCAGATCGTGTTGTTGATCCACTCGGCCTCGGGGACCGGCGTGTGCCCGTAGACGACCATCGCCCGGCCCCGGTACTCACGTGCCCAGGGGTAGCGGACCGGCAGGCCGTACTCGTCGGTCTCGCCGGTGGTGTCGCCGTACAGCGCGAAGGAGCGCACCCGGCCGGAGGCGCGGCCGTGGTAGGCCTCCTTCAGCCCGGCGTGCGCGACCACGAGCCGGCCTCCGTCGAGCTGGTAGTGGCTGATCAGGCCGTCCATGAACGCCAGCGCGGCGCTGCGGAACTCCTCGGGCTCGGCGGCGAGCTGGTCCAGCGACTCCTGCAGGCCGTGGGCGACGCGCACCTTGCGTCCGTTGAGCGCGCGGGCGAGCTTCTGCTCGTGGTTGCCCGACACGCACAGCGCGGTCCCGGCCGCGGCCATGCCCATGACCAGCCGGAGCACGCCCGGCGTGTCCGGCCCGCGGTCCACGAGGTCGCCGACGAACACCGCCGTGCGGCCCTCCGGGTGGGACGCGCCGGTGCCGCCGGGCTCGATCTCCCAGCCCAGCTCGCGCAGGAGCGTCTCCAGCTCGGCACGGCAGCCGTGCACGTCGCCGATGATGTCGAACGGCCCGGTCAGCTCGCGCCGGTCGGTCCATGCCTTCTCGGTGACGACCGTGGCGGCCTCGATCTCCTCCACGCCGCGCAGTACGTGGACCCGGCGGAAGCCGTCCCGGGAGATCTTCCCCAGGGAGCGCTTCAGCTCCTTGCGCTGGCGCCGTACCACGTGCGCCCCGAAGTCCCGGTCGGGCCGCGTCTCGTTGCGCTCGACCGCGACCTCCTCGGGGACGTCGAGGACGATCGCGTCGACCAGCACGTCCTGGGACTTGCCGAGGTCGATCAGCTGCCTGCGCGCCTCCCACTGGACGTTGGTGGCGTCCACGACCGTGAGCAGGCCCCGCTTGAGCCGGGTGCGCACGATGTAGTGGAGCACGTCGAAGGCGTCCGACGTGGCCGCCTGGTCGTTCTCGTCGTCGGCGACCAGGCCGCGGCAGAAGTCCGAGGAGATGACCTGGGTCGGCGCGAAGTGCTTGCGCGCGAAGGTCGACTTCCCGCTCCCGGACACCCCGACGAGCACGACCAGCGACATCGCCGGAACCGCGATCTCGGTCATTCCGCTCCCTCCAGCGTGAAGACGGCCATCTGCGTGGGCGGGCCCACCTCGGGGTCGTCGTCCCCGACCGGGCGGAAGGCGACGGTGTAGCGGTACTCCCCGCACACCTTCGCCGCCCAGGCCGCGAACTCGGCCCGGGTCCACTCGAAGCGGTGGTCGGGGTGGCGCATGCCCGTCAGGAACTCGTAGCGCACGTTGTACTCCGCGTTGGGCGTGGTCACGACGGCGTGCCGGGGACGGGCCGTGCCGAAGACCACCCGCTCCAGCGCCGGCAGGCGCGGGGGGTCGACGTGCTCGACGACCTCCATGAGCACGGCCGCGTCGTATCCGGCGAACCGGTCGTCGGCGTAGGTCAGCGCGCCCTGGAACAGCTCCAGCCGTTCCCGCTGCCGCTCGGGCATGCGGTCGAGCCTGAGCTTCCTGGCGGCGACGGTCAGCGCCTGCGCCGACACGTCCGTCCCCGCGACCCTGGTGAAGGCGGAGTCCGCCAGCAGCGCCCCGACCAGCTGACCGGTCCCGCAGCCCAGGTCGATGACCGTGCGCGCGCCCAGCTCCCGGAGCACGCCGACCACCGCCTCCCGCCGCGTCACGTTCAGCGGCCGCCGCCCGGCCCCCTCGGCCCCGGCCTCGGTCCCGCCCTCCGCCTCGGGCGCGGAAAACGTCTCCCCCGGCGCCGCAGAACCATCACCCCCGGCCGGGGCGGTGGGGGTTCCGAGGCCGGGGCCGAGGACGGGAGGCAGGTCGGCGGGGGCCTCTTCCGGGAGCGGCTCGGGGAACTCCTCCGGAGAAACGGCCGGCTCCTCCTCGATGGGCGGCTCCAGGGCCTCCTCCACGTCGTCGCCGAGCTCGGCGAGACGGGCGAAGGCCGCGCGGGCCAGAGCCCAGCGACGGCCGAGGTAGCGGCGGGTGATCAGGCTCCTCTCGGGGTGCGCGGCCAGCCACGACTCCCCCGCGCGGATGAGCTTGTCCACCTCGTCGGGGGCGATCCAGTAGTGCTTGGCGTCGTCCAGGACGGGCAGCAGCACGTAGAGCTGGTTGAGCGCGTCGGCCAGCCGGACCTCGCCGCGCAGCGCCAGCCGTACGTAACGGGAGTCCCCCCACTCGGGGAACCCCTCGTCCAGCGGTACGGCCCGCGCGTCGGCCTCCCAGCCCAGCGGCTCGAACAGCCGGTGCGCCAGCTCAGGTCCGCCCCGGCAGGGCAGCGCGGGAAGCGTGACCTCCAGAGGGATCGGCCCGGCCGCCAGCTCCGGGCGGGCGTTGCAGCGGCCCGCGCGGGCCGTGCGGAAGACGTCCGCCAGCGCCCCGGCCAGCAGCGACGAGGCGGCGTAGGGCCGGTCGTTGACGTACTGCCCCAGGGCGTAGTCGGATGTGGAACGACCGCGTGAACGCACCAGCCGGACCGGGTCGACGTCGAGCATGAGCGCCGCCGTGCAGCGCTCCTCGCTCGCCTCCGGGTAGAAGACTCGGGCCACGCCGTATGACTGGCCGAACTCCTGGACCCGGTCCGGATGCTTGTGCAGCAGGAATCCGAGGTCGGTGGCGGGCCTTGCGGTCGTGGAGATGGTGAGCAACACCCGGGAAAGTATGACTTAGCCGGACCCGCCCGACCAGCGATTATCCCGAGTGTGATCATGCGATCGCGCTACACGTGCGGCAGGACCTCGGCGGCGATGAGCTCCAGGTGGTCCAGATCGCCCAGGTCCATCACCTGCAGGTAGACCCGCTCGGCGCCCAGCTCGGCGAACTTCCCGATCTTCTCGACCACCTCGGCGGGTGTGCCCGCCAGCCCTCCGGCCCGCAGGTCGGCCACATCCTGCCCGATGGCCCCGGCCCGGCGCGCGAGTTCGGCGTCGTCGGAGCCGACGCAGACGGTCTGCGCGACCGAGAACACGATCGAGGACCGGCCCTGCGCCTCGCACGCCTCCCGGACCCGGTCGAAGCCGACGGCCGTGTCCTCAAGGGTGCGGAACGGCAGGTTGTACTCGTCGGCGAAGCGGGCGGCCAGCCTCGGCGTCCGCCGCGCCCCGAACCCGCCGATGATGATCGGCGGCCGGGGGCTCTGCACGGGCTTGGGCAGGGCGGGGGAGTCGGCGAGCCGGTAGTGGGAGCCCTCGAAGGAGAAGGTCTTGCCCACGGGAGTGGTCCAGAGGCCGGTGAGGATCTCCAGCTGCTCCTCGAACCGGGAGAAACGCTCGCTGACCGGCGGGAACGGCACCCCGTACGCCGTGTGCTCGGCATCGAACCAGCCGGTGCCCAGGCCCAGCTCGACCCGGCCGCCGCTCATCTGGTCCACCTGGGCCACGCTGATGGCCAGCACCCCGGGCAGCCGGAAGGTCGCCGGGGTGACCAGCGTGCCGAGCCTGATCGTGGAGGTCTCCCGGGCCAGGCCCGCGAGAGTCAGCCAGGCGTCGGTCGATCCGGAGCCGTGGTCGCCCGGCCCGATCCGCATGTAGTGGTCGGAACGGAAGAAGGCGTCGAACCCCAGCCGCTCCGAGGTCCGCGCGACCGCCAGCAGCTCGTCGTAGGTGCCGCCCTGCTGCGGCTCGGTGAAGATCCTCAACTTCATGGCCCCTATTATCCGGGCACTCCGGACGCCATCCGCAGAAAGCTCACGGCGCGGCGCGACCGCTTGCTAACGTTCGAACTCCCGGTGCTCTGGGTAATTGAACGAGCACCTTAAGCGATCGTCCGGTGTCGTCCCAAAGGTCGTCCAAGAAGCCGGTGTCGTCGAGAAGGTGGAGGCACATGCCCCTGGCGACAGACCGTCCCGCCGCTCGCCATGCCCGCGAGCCGGGCACTCTCCCCCGCTCCTTCACCGCGCTCGCCTCGGTCGCCCTGGCCGCGGTGACCGGTGCCGCGGTCTGGATGTTGCCGACCGAGACCGACGAGTGGGCCACGCCCGCCCAGGCCGCGCACTCCGGGGGCGCAGAGCCCGCGTCCGGCGGCGGCTCCCCGGCCGGGCGCAGGTCCGTCGTCTCCGGCGAACCCGCGGCCGAGGCCCGGTCCGCCTCCGGCTCCGGCGTTCCGGTGAGCCCGCCGGGCGCCGCCTCCGACTCCCCGGCGTCCCCGCTCTCCCCGGCTCCCGGTGGACCGTCCGGCTTCGTGACGTTCGTCGACGCGGTCCGCGAGCCGCTCTTCGACCTGCCCCGGACCGTCCGGCCCGGGGACGCCCGCTGGTTCGTCCTCGGCCATCTCACCGCCGGCCGGAACGGCTGCACCCCCGGGTGGGGCGGTGTCCAGGACCCGGGCACCGTCCCGGTCACGGCCCGGCTGGACCTCCTGCGCGCGATGGGCGGCGAGGCCGGGCTGGTCTTCGGCGGCCCGATGGGCAGGGAGCTCGCCTCCGCCTGCGCCTCGCCGGGCTCCCTCGCCTCCGCCTACCGCCAGGCGGTGAGCGTCCACGGCGCGACCCATGTCGACTTCGAGGTCCAGGACTCGGCCGACCACGCGGCCATCGTGCGGCGCGCCGAGGCGATCACGGCGTTGCAGCGGGAGTTCCGGGGCGCCGGGCGCCCCCTCACGGTGAGCTTCACCCTCCCCGCGACCGGGACGGGCCTGTCCCCGCGTGACCAGATGATGGTGCGGACCACCCGGGAGGCCGGGGTCCGGATCTCCGCCGTCAACCTCCTCGTCCCGATCCGGCCCGCCCACGCCGGCCAGAGCCGCCTGCGCCCCGTCGCCGCGGCGGTCCGGGCCGCCGAGCCGCAGGTCGCCGAGGCCCTGGGTGCGCCCACCGCCTCGGGCCTGGTCGCCCTCACCCCCGTCCTGGTCAGCCCCGGCGATCTGTCCCCCGCCGACGCCCGCAAACTCGTGGACTTCGCCACCCGTCACGACCTGGCCTGGCTCTCCACACGGGGCGCCACCCCGTCACTCGACGTGCTGCGCCTGCTGAGCTCACCCCCGCTGTGACAGGACTCTCCCGCGGCCTTCCGGGACGCTTCCACCGTCGTGCGCATCCCGTGCGCGGAACCGGAGGAGGACCACCCGGGGGTCCCCCGGGGTGATGTGCTGCGCGGCTCCGGGTCAGAGCCTAGATCGACTCGCTGACCAGCAGGGCCACGGACTCCACGTGGTGGGTCATCGGGAAGGCGTCGAAGGCCCGCAGCCCGGCCAGCCGGTAACGGCGCTCGGCGAACCAGGACAGGTCGCGGGCCAGGGTGGCGGGATCGCAGGAGACGTAGACGATGCGGGACGCCTCCAGCCCGGCGACCCGGTCCACGACCTCGCGGCCGAGGCCCGTGCGGGGCGGGTCGACGACGACCAGGTCCGCGCGTTCGACTCCGTAGCGGTCGAGTGCGTCCTCCACGAAACCCCGGGCGATCCGGGCCTGGGGCAAGTCGCGCAGGTTGCGTTCGGCGTCGCGGACGGCGGCGGGCTCGGACTCCACGCCGAACACGGCGCCCTCGGGACCGACCGCCTCCGCCAGGGCCGCGGCGAACAGGCCGACGCCGCAGTAGAGGTCCAGGGCCCACTCCCCCGGCTTCGGATCGGCGAACTCCATGGCCGCCTCCAGCAGGGTGGCGGCGGCACCGGGGTGGATCTGCCAGAAGCCGCTCCCGGTGACGCGGAAGTCCCGGCCGCCGACGCGCTCGGTGACGTGGTGGTGGCCGTGCACCGTGCGGGTGCGGCCACGTCCCTCGTTCACGAAGACGGCCACGCTGTCGTCGAGGTCGGGGATGGCCACCGTACGGCGGGGCTTGGGGGAGACCACGACGGCCTGGTCCCCGGTGGAGGAGGCGATGACCTCGACGGAGGAGGCGCCGCGCCAGTTCATGATCTCCGCGCCGACGTTCTCCACCTCGGGGTGGGCGATCAGGCAGGCGTCCACCGGCTCGATGTCGTGGGAGCGGTGGCGGCGCAGGCCCAGCGCGCCGTCCCGCTCCACGGCGAACTGCACGCGGGTGCGCCAGCCCAGGCCGTCGGGGGCGCCGGGGACCTCCTCGACCTGTCCCTTCCACTCGATCCCGCCCAGGCGCCGCAGCTGCTCGGCGACCACCTCGGTCTTCAGCCGCCGCTGCGCCTCCAGGGAGGCGTGCTGCCAGTCGCAGCCGCCACAGCGGCCGGGACCGGCGAAGGGGCAGGGCGGGACGACCCGGTCGGGGGACGCCTCGACGATCTCCACCGCGTCGGCCCGCAGGAAACGCGTGGTCTCCTCGGTGACCTCGGCGAGGACGCGCTCACCGGGGAGGGCGTGCCGGACGAACACCACCCGGCCCTCGTGGCGGGCGACGCACCAGCCGCCGTGCGCGACCGGTCCCACCGTCAGTTCAATCGCCATCGTCCCCGTCGTCCCGTCGTGTCGTCGTGTCGCCTGTGCGAGCCTCCCTGCTGCCGCAGAGCCGTCTAGAAAGGTTATGCCTTGCCGTCGCCGTCCCGGGCCGTCTCATGCCGAGCCGTCTCGCGCCTGGCCGTCTCGTGCCGGGGACGGCGGGCCGCGCCGGGGGCGAAGGGCTCGGGGCGGCTCTTCAGGCGGTCGGAGGAGTGCAGCTGCCAGGGCACGCTGATCACCATCACGCCGGGCTGGAACAGCAGGCGGCCCTTCAGGCGCAGCGCGCTCTGGTTGTGCAGGATGTGCTCCCACCAGCGTCCGACGACGTACTCGGGGATGTAGACGCTCACCACGTCGCGCGGCGAGCGGCGGCGCAGCGACTTGACGTACTCCAGGATGGGACGGGTGATCTCCCGGTAGGGGGAGTCGAGCGTCTTCAGCGGCACCGGGATGCCCCGCCGTTCCCACTCCTCCTGCAGCGCCCGGGCCTCCTCGCCCTCCACGCCCACGGTGACCGCCTCCAGGGTGGAGGGCCGGGTCGCGCGGGCGTAGGCCAGGGCGCGCAGGGTCGGCTTGTGAATCTTGGAGACCAGGACGACGGCGTGGTTGCGGGCCGGCAACATCGACTCGTCCCCCTGGGGGTCGTCCGCCGAGAGCTCGCGGGAGACGTTCTCGTAGTGGCGGTGGATGCCCTTCATCATCAGGAACAGCAGCGGCATGGCCACGCAGACGATCCACGCGCCGTGGGTGAACTTGGTGACCAGCACGACCAGAAGCACCAGGCCGGTCATCACACCGCCGAAGAAGTTGATGACCCGCGAGCGCTGCATCCGCAGCCGGACCCCTAGGTCGGTCTCGGTCCTCAGGTGCCGGGTCCAGTGCCGGACCATGCCGATCTGGCTCAGCGTGAAGGACACGAACACGCCGACGATGTAGAGGTTGAGCAGGCGGCTGACGTCGGCCTGGAAGCCCCACACCAGCAGGGCGGCCCCGGCCGCCAGGATGACGATGCCGTTGGAGAAGGCCAGCCGGTCGCCCCGGGTGTGCAGCTGGCGGGGGAGGTAGCGGTCCTGGGCGAGGATCGAGCCGAGTACCGGGAAGCCGTTGTAGGCCGTGTTGGCGGCCAGGAACAGGATCAGCGCGGTGATGGCGGCGACGGCGTAGAACAGGACCGACCCGCTGCCGAAGACCGCCTCGGCGACCTGCGCGATGATCGGCTGCTGGTGGTAGTCGACCCCGGCGGGATGGCCGTCGATGAGCACGTCGCGGGCCGCGTACGCGGGCTCGGCGAGCTTGACGCCCGAGGCCAGGCCCAGGGTGATGATGCCGCTGAACATCGTCACCGCGATCAGGCCCATCATCAGCAGCGTCTTGGCGGCGTTCTTGCTCCTGGGCTTGCGGAAGGCGGGCACGCCGTTGCTGATGGCCTCGACGCCGGTCAGCGCGGCGCAACCGGAGGAGAAGGCGCGCAGGACCAGGAAGGCCGCGGCGAAGGAGGTCAGGTTGGTCTGCTCGGCGATGATCTCGTAGCCGGCGGTGGGCGCGCGCAGCTCGTGGCCCAGGACGTAGAGCCGGAAGAACCCGCAGACGATGAGGCCGAGGACCGCGGCCATGAAGGCGTAGACGGGGACGGCGAAGGCCACCCCGGACTCGCGGATGCCCCGCAGGTTCACCAGTGTCAGCACGCCGACGATGGCGATCGCGACCAGCGGCTTGTGCTCGGCGACGAACGGGATCGTGGCGCCGACGTAGTCGACGCCGTTGGCCACGGAGACGGCGACGGTGAGCACGTAGTCCACCATGAGCGCGCTGGCCACCGTGAGGCCGGCGTTGCGGCCCAGGTTGACGTTGGCGACCTCGTAGTCGCCGCCCCCGCTGGGGTAGGCGTGCACGTTCTGCCGGTAGGACGCGACGACCGTGAGCATCACCACGACGACGGCGGCCGCGACCCATGGACTGAAGTTGTAGAACGAGAGCCCGGCCAGCGAGAGGATGACGAGGATCTCCTGCGGGGCGTAGGCCACGGAGGAGAGCGCGTCGCTGGCGAACACGGGCAACGCGATGCGCTTGGGAAGCAGCTGCTCGTGCAGCTGCGTACTGCGCAACGCACGCCCGATGAACAGGCGTTTGGTAAGGTCCGTGGCTTTCGGCACGTCTGCCGATGCTAGCGGCCCACCCCCTGCCCCACTGACCCGACGCTCCAGAACAGCGCCATACTGGCTAGTGCCGTGACCGGCGGAGGCCCGCCCGTGACAGGGTGGAGATCCGCGGGAGCGGCGTCAGCAAGCACATCGGGAAGACCAGTAAGCACATCGGGAAGACGAGATCCGCCTCGACTCGACCGGCGGGGGAGCATGCATATCGTGATCATGGGGTGTGGCCGGGTGGGTTCGACCCTGGCGCACATCCTGGAGGACGGCGGCCACTCGGTCGCGATCATCGATCGGGATCCGCAGGCGTTCCGGCGCCTGCGCGCCGGGTTCCGGGGCCGCCGGGTGACCGGGGTCGGCTTCGACCGCGACGTCCTGGAGGAGGCGGGGATCGAGTCCGCCGGCGCCTACGTGGCGGTGAGCAGCGGCGACAACTCCAACATCATCTCCGCCCGGGTCGCCCGCGAGACGTTCGGCGTCGACAACGTCGTGGCCCGCATCTACGACTCCCGGCGAGCGGAGGTCTACCAGCGCCTGGGCATCCCCACGGTGGCCACGGTCCGCTGGACCGCCGACCAGATCCTGCGGCGGGTGCTGCCCGAGGGCGCCGAACCGCTCTGGCGCGACCCGACCGGGACGGTCGTGCTGGCCGAGGTGGCCTACCACCCCGGCTGGATCGGCACCAGGACCAGGGAGCTGGAGGAGGCGGCGGGCACCCGGCTGGCCTTCGTCAACCGGATGGGCGAGACCCTGCTGCCCCGCAACGACTCCATGGTGCAGGAGGGCGACATCCTGCACGTCATGGCCGCGGCGAGCGAGATGGACCGCATCAACAAGGTGCTGTCCGGCGCCCCGGAGGAGGAGCACTGATGCGTGTCACCATCGCGGGCGCGGGAGCGGTCGGCCGGTCCATCGCCGCAGAGCTCCTGGAGAACGGCCACGAGGTCCTGCTGATCGACATCGACCCCAAGGCCATCAAGATCGATTCGGTGCCCCGGGCGGAGTGGCTGCTCGCCGACGCCTGTGAGATCTCCTCGCTGGACGAGGCCGGCCTGACCGACTGCCAGGTGGTCGTGGCGGCCAGCGGCGACGACAAGGTCAACCTCGTGGTCTCGCTGCTGGCCAAGACGGAGTACGGCGTGCCGCGCGTGGTCGCCCGGATCAACCACCCCAAGAACGAGTGGCTGTTCAACGAGTCGTGGGGGGTGGACGTCGCCGTCTCGACCCCGCGCCTGCTGAGCGCGCTGGTCGAGGAGGCGGTGAGCGTCGGCGATCTGGTCCGGCTGATGACCTTCCGCCAGGGCCAGGCCAACCTGGTCGAGCTCACCCTCCCGGAGAACGCCCCGGTGGTCGGCCAGCGCGCCGGCTCGGTGCCGTGGCCGACCGACACCGCCCTGGTCGCGATCCTGCGCGAGGGCCGGGTGCTGGTCCCCACCGCCGACGACCCGCTGGAGGCCGGCGACGAGCTGATGTTCGTGGCCAGCCAGGAGGTCGAGGACGAGCTGGCCCAGCTCCTCTCCCCCCACCCGAGGTAACGGCCGCGGACGCTTCCGGCGCCGCTCACCGTACGGCGGCGCCGGGGAACGGAGTGGTCAGTCAGGAGGCGGGCTGGACCGGGGTGCGGCCCCGGGTCAGCAGCCAGATCATGGCGCCGAGGGCGGCGATCTGCAGCGGCCAGCCCATGACGATCTTCAGGATGCCCAGCTCGGCCACGGCGTCGTTCCCGCCGATCAGGTAGACGGGGGCCTGCACCGCCACCCGGACCACGCACGGGATCATCAGCAGCCAGGTGAGCTTGGAGCAGAGCCTCACCACGGCCGGGTCGTCGCGCCAGGCGGTGGGGTCGCCGGTGACCGAGCCGATCAGGAAGCCGACCACCGGCCAGCGGGTGACGACCGAGATCAGCATCACCACGGAGTAACCCGCGTTGTAGAGGATGCCGGGCAGGTAGACGTCCTTGGCCTCACCGGTGCGGGTGGCGAAGAACCAGCCGATGCCGATGCCGATCAGGCTGTTGAGGACGTACTGCGGCGTCGAGCGCTGCACCAGCCTGACCACCAGCAGCAGCACCGCCGCCGAGGCGCTGACGATCAGCGAGAGCTGGAGCTGAGCCGTGACGATCCACATCACGGTGAAGGCGGCCGTGGGCACGGCCGCCTCGATGACGCCGCGGATCCCGCCGAACGCCTTGGCGAGCTGCGACCGGATCGCGGCCTCCACCGTGTCGTGCGCGGCCGCCTGCTCGGAGATGGTCGTCTTCTCGTTCATCGTCTTCCAGCTCGCCGGTTCCGGGCCCATCGATCGCTCACGTCCCGTTCGCCGGGCGCAGCTCGTACCGTGGATTGAACATCACCTTGCGACCGTCCTGAAGGCTGACCAGCCCTTCGGCCAGCACCATCCGGCCCGGCTCGATGCCGGCGATCCTCCGGCGGCCCAGCCAGATCAGGTCGATCACGTCGGAGCCGTCGTAGAGCTCCGCCTCGAGCGCCGGGGCACCGCCCCGGGGTCGCAGGGTCACCGTCCGCAGTGTACCGGTGACGCAGAAGCGGCGACGCCCACCGCACGAGGCGATGGGCGTGGCACCGTGCCGATCGAGGTTCTGCTGCAGTTCGTCGGCCTCCAGCTCGGCCTGGCTCGTCGCCAGCCGCTGAAAGAAGCCCCGCAATCCGCGCTTTCTATGCGGTTCCTGCGAACTCACGACCTCTCCTTTGCGAACGTGTCGAATCAGCGTACGCGATCCGACACGTCAGCGGGTCTCGGCTATCTCCGGACCGCGCTCGAAGGGCTTGAGGTCGGGCCGGCCCGGCTCCTGCTGTCCCATCGCCTGCCGCGCCTCGGCGGGCAGCCGGAGCTCGATCGGCTCGTGCGGCGCCATCGGCCCGTCGCCGCGGACCACCACGATGTCGCGGATGACGTTCTCCAGCGTCGCGGCCACCTCGGCGTCCAGGGCGGCGCGCCCGCTGATCGCCGCCCGCAGGAGCCAGCGCGGCCCGTCGATCCCCAGGTAGCGGATCGGCTGGGGGGTTCCGTCCTCACCCGGGATCCGCGCGTCCAGCTCGGCGCCGAACGGGCCCTGCCGCTCCTCGCACGTGCCGCCGGCGTTCTTCACCGCCCCGGCCACCTCGGCACGGACCTCGTCCCAGATGCCGTTCCGCTTGGGCGCGGCGAGCGCCTGCACCTGCAGGGCGCTCTCCTGCGAGAGGATGACCGCACCCGAGATGCGGTCGCCTTCCACGGTGAGCTGGATCTCGAAGCCGGGATCGACCGGCAGGCGCAGCCCGCCGAGATCGACCCGCTCACGCGCGGAGTGCGGCTCGTCGGCATCCCACGGGCCGGACTCACGCGCCGGGACCTGCTCGGCCTCCTCCGCGGGGTCGGGACTCTCCGCGCGCCGGTTCTCCTTGCGGCGACGTCCGAACATCTTCCTCACGCTCCTTGACGATTACTGACCGCTCGACGGCCCCGTTGCCGCCGACCGGCGCGGGCGGCCCGCTCAGCGACCGGTGGACCCGAATCCGCCGGCGCCGCGCGCCGACCCGGGCAACCGGTCCACCTCGTAGAACGCCGCCTTCTCCACCTTCTGGATGACGAGCTGCGCGATGCGGTCGCCCCTGCGCAGCCGTACGGCCTCCTTGGTGTCGGTGTTGATCAGGGTCACCTTGATCTCCCCCCGGTATCCCGCGTCGACGGTGCCGGGCGCGTTGACCATCGTCACACCGTGTCTGGCGGCCAGACCGGACCGGGGGTGGACGAAGGCGGCGTACCCGTCCGGCAGGGCGATCGCCACCCCGGTGCCCACGATCGCCCGCTCCCCGGGGAGCAGTTCGACGTCCGCCGCGGCGTACAGGTCGGCGCCCGCGTCCCCCGGGTGCGCGTAGGACGGCACCGGCAGCCCGGCGTCGAGCCGGTGGATCAGCACCTCGACGTTGCGCGTCACGGATTCACCTCGTACTCGTGGTGTTCCTCGGCGATGGCCCGGGCGTCACCGTGCTCGGTGAAGTGCTCCATGCCGACCTCGATGAAGAGCGCGGCGGCCCGCACGGCGACCGGGCCGTCCGGGGAGCCGATCCGCCCCTCCGCTTCAAGATATGCCTTCCGGCCGGACATCCCGGTGCACCAGGCGCGGAGGTACAGGGTGACGCCCACCGGGACCGGCGCCAGGTAGTCGGTCTCCAGCCGCCCGGTGACGTAGGGACGCTGGAACAGCCAGACGGACATGCCGATGACCTCGTCCATCGCCGCGGCCAGCACACCGCCGTGCGCCAGGCCCGGCGCGCCCTGGTGCGCCTCCCCCACGACGAACTCGGCGGTCACCGAGACCCCGTCGGGGGTGACGGCGGACAGATGCAGGCCGGTGGGGTGTTTCTCCCCGCAACCGAAGCAGCGGCTGTAGTGCGAGCCGAGCGCGGTGCCGGGTGCGGGTGCGCCGGGAAGCGGCTCCGGGAGCGTCGCCCCGGGTGGCGGCGTGGTGATGGTGGAACGGGTCACGGGGCAGAACGTTACCGGCTGTGCTGGGACGATTCTTCACTCACCGGGGTTCGGGGGTCCCGGGCGGCGTGGCCGGAGCCGCCTCCACCGGGCCGGAGGCGCCCGGGGCCGCCGGAGCGGCGGAGCTCGGCGCGCCGAGCTCCGCGAGCTCCGCGAGCTCCGCGGGATCCGCGCGTTCCGGGGCCTCCCCGGGCCTCGTGGGCCTCGTGGGCCTTCCGGACTCCGCGGGATCCGCCTGCGGCACGAGGTCCGTCGGCGGCACGGGCGTCAGCGGTGGCGCCCCGGAGTCTCCGGCCGGCAGGGGTTGCGTTCCCGGTGGGAGGGCGACCGGCGGGTCGCGCAGGAGCTCGGGCACCGCCCGGTAGATGACCGCCGCGACCGGGACCGCCACCGCCGCCCCGGCGATGCCGCCCACGATGCCGCCCACCGCCAGCACCAGGATGATCGCCAGGGGGTGGAAGCTCAGTGCCCGGCCGACGATCAGCGGTTGCAGCACGTGGTTCTCCAGCTGCTGCTCGACCACCAGGACGCCGATGAAGATCAGGGCGTAGATCGGCCCCTGGGCGCCGAGGGTGACCAGCGTGGCGACTCCCCCGGCGAAGAAGATGCCGACGATGGGGATGAAGCTCGCCAGGAAGATCAGCACCGCGAGGGGCGCCCAGAGCGGCACGCCCATCCCGGCGAGCACGATGCCCATGATCACACCGTGCACCGCCGCCACCGCCACGGTTCCCTGCACGTAGTGCGAGAGCGTCACCCAGGCGGCCCGGCCGGCCCGGTCCACCCGGGGCGTGGCGGAACCGAACGCCTTGAGGAACCAGGCCCAGATCCGGTCGCCGTCCTTGAGCAGGAAGAACGTGACGAACAGCAGCAGCACGATCGAGGCGAGCACCTCCAGCGCCACGGTGGCGCCGGTGAGAACGGTCTGCTGCTGGGTGATCTGCGCGGCGAGGTCGTCGATCCACTGGTTGATCTGGGTGGGCTGCAGGTGCAGCGGGCCGTCCTGGAGCCAGGTCTGCACCTCCCTGGCGGTCTCCTGAACCTGGCTGACCAGCCGGGGGAACTCGTCGTTGGCCCGCACCCCGATGATCCACCCGGTGCCGCCCAGCACCGCGAAGGCGATCAGCATGGTGATCCACGTCGCGTAGATCGGCCGTATGCCCGCCGCCCGGAGCCTGCGGGTGATCGGGAACAGCAGGGCGGTGAACAGGAACGCGATGGCCACCGGCAGCGCCACGATCCGCAGCGCGGCCACGCCCTGCGCGACGTAGGACACGGCCCAGCCGGTGATGATCAGACACAGGCTCCACACGGCCAGGCGGAGCAGAGTGCGTGGCACCAGCTGCGTCAGACGCTTCCCATCCGAGATCACGCGCTCCAGACTGTCACGCCCCGGCCGGAAACGCGCACGGTTATCCTCCCCGCACGAGGAAAACAGGGGGCCGGAGTACCGGGACGACGAAGGTGCGCCGGAGTGCCGAAACGGCGAAAGGGACCCGGACGGAGAAAAGGACCCGGACGGCGGAGGGGACCGGCCGCCCGGGCCGATCCCCTCGTCGCCAGACCCGGATCAGCGCTCTTCCGGCGGCCGGGTGATCACCCGGTCCTCCAGATAGCAGTCACAGTTGCCGCATCCTGGGGGCATGTTCCGTCCTCTCCTCGCCGGCTACCTCCCGATCGTACGGCGCGCGGCACGGCGGCAACCTGGGCGGGAAGGCCAGATTGCCGTTCACGGATCGCCGGCAGGCACCCGGCGGCGGGCTCAGGTGAGGACGACCTCCACGCTGAGGTCGTCCTCACCGGGCTCCAGGACGAACTCCTCGACCGCCCCGGCACCGCACAGATCGTCCTGCGCGCGCCGGACGAGGTCGGCCCCGGCGCCGGTGACCGTCAGCCGGGAGACCTCGGCGCGCATCGACAGCCTGGCGTCGGACTTCGCCCTGCGGACCCGGCCGAGGACCTCCGCCACGGCGGGCAGCAGCTCCGGATCGCCGCCCCGGCCGTCCGGCGCGGGCCAGGCCGCCCGGTGCACCGAGCCCTCGCGCCACCAGGACCAGACCTCCTCGGTGACGAACGGCAGGAACGGGGCGAACAGCCGGAGCATCACGTCCAGCGCCTCGCGCAGCGCGGCGCGGGCCGAGCGGGCGCCCACGCCGCCGGAGTCTCCGGCGTCACCGTACGCCCTGGCCTTGACCAGCTCCAGGTAGTCGTCGCAGAACTCCCAGAAGAACCGCTCGGTCCGCTCCAGCGCCCGGGTGTAGTCGTAGGCCTCGAACGCCTCGGTGGCCTCCCCGACCACCTCCGCCAGCCGGGCCAGCATCGACAGGTCGAGCGGCTCGGTGACCTCGGCGGGCGTCTCCGGCCGGTCGAGGACGTCCCCGGGGGCGGGTTCCTGAGGGGCGCCGAGACCGAGGACGAACTTCGAGGCGTTCAGGATCTTGATCGCCAGACGGCGACCGATCTTGATCTGGCCGGTGTCGAAGGCCGTGTCGGTGCCCGGACGACCGCTGGCCGCCCAGTAGCGGACCGCGTCGGAGCCGTACTCCTCCAGCAGGGCCATCGGCGTGACGACGTTGCCCTTGGACTTGGACATCTTCTTGCGGTCCGGGTCGAGGATCCACCCCGAGATGGCCGCGTTGCGCCAGGGCAGCGTGCCCTGCTCCAGGTGGGCCCGGACCACGGTGGAGAACAACCAGGTACGGATGATCTCATGGGCCTGCGGGCGCAGGTCCATCGGGAACACCCGCCGGAACAGGTCCTCGTCCCGTTCCCAGCCGCCGACGATCTGCGGCGTCAGCGAGGAGGTCGCCCACGTGTCCATGATGTCCGGGTCGCCGGCGAACCCCTCCGGCTTGCCGCGCTGCTCCTCGGTGTAGCCGGGCGGCACGTCGCTGGACGGGTCGATCGGCAGCGCCGACTCGTCGGGCAGGATCGGCGCGGAGCGGTCGGGCTCGCCGCCGGCGTCCAGCGGGTACCACACCGGGATGGGCACGCCGAAGAAGCGCTGCCGGGAGATCAGCCAGTCGCCCGCCAGGCCCTCCACCCAGTTGTCGTAGCGGACCTTCATGTGCGGCGGGTACCACGTCAGCTCCGCGCCCCGGCCGAGCAGCGCCTCGCGCAGGGCCCGGTCGCGCCCGCCGTTGCGGATGTACCACTGGCGGGTGGTGACGATCTCCAGGGGCCTGTCGCCCTTCTCGTAGAACTTCACCGCCCGCTTGACCGGCTCCGGCTCGCCCGGCATCTCCCCGGACGCGCGCAGCAGCTCCACGACCCGCTCGCGGGCGCCGTGGACGGTCCTGCCGGCCAGCTCGCCGTACGTCTCCGCGGGCACGCCGGCCGGGGGCTCGGCCAGGATCCGCCCGTCCCAGCCGACCACCGCCCGGGTGGGCAGGTCGAGCTCGCGCCACCAGACGACGTCGGTGAGGTCGCCGAAGGTGCAGACCATCGCGATGCCGGACCCCTTGTCCGGCTCGGCCAGGTGGTGGGCCAGGATCGGGACCTCGACGCCGAACAGCGGCGTGCGGGCCGTGGTGCCGAACAGCGGCCGGTAGCGTTCGTCGTCGGGGTGGGCGACCAGCGCCACGCACGCGGGCAGCAGCTCGGGACGGGTCGTCTCGATCCAGAGCCGCTCCCCCTCGGACCGGGTGAAGGCGATCCGGTGGAACGCCCCCGGCCACTCGCGGTCCTCCAGCTCGGCCTGGGCGACGGCGGTGCGGAAGGTGACGTCCCAGAGCGTGGGCGCCTCGGCGAGGTACGCCTCGCCCCGCGCGAGGTTGCGCAGGAACGCCCGCTGGGAGGCGGCCCGCGCCCCGCCGTCGATCGTGGCGTAGGTCATGGTCCAGTCGACCGACAGGCCCAGCCGCCGCCACAGCTCCTCGAACGCCTTCTCGTCCTCGACCGTGAGCCGCTCGCACAGCTCGATGAAGTTCCGCCGGGAGATGGGGATCTGCTGTCTGCCCGGCTTGTCGGGAGGCCGGAACGAGGGGTCGTAGGGGACGGAGGGGTCGCAGCGCACGCCGAAGTGGTTCTGCACCCGGCGCTCGGTGGGCAGGCCGTTGTCGTCCCAGCCCATGGGGTAGAAGACCTCGCGGCCGCGCATCCGCTGGAAGCGGGCGATCGTGTCGGTGTGCGTGTAGGAGAAGACGTGGCCGACGTGGAGGGACCCGGAGACGGTCGGCGGCGGGGTGTCGATCGAGTAGATCTCCTCCCGCGTGCGCGAGCGGTCGAACCGGTAGACGCCCTCGGCCTCCCAGCGGCCTACCCATACGGTCTCCAGGCCGTCGAGAGTCGGTTTCTCGGGCATGGGCGCATGGCGCGGTCGCTGATTCGTCATGCCACCCAATGGTATGGCTTCGCATGATCCACCGCTGAAGCAGACTAGTGTTCGTTACCCGAGGGGAATCATCGAGGGAGGAACACCCGTGGCTTCCGAGAAGGAGAAGCAGGACATGGCCTGGAAGGCCATCGGTGGCCTGGTGGGACTCGTCACGGCCTGGGCGGTCAAGAAGATCCTGGGGTTCGCCTGGGAGAAGGCGACCGGCAAGAAGCCCCCGGCGGACCACGACTCGCTGGAGATCGGTCTCGGCGAGGCGATCGCCTACGCCGTGGTGATGGGCGTGGGCATGCAGGTGGCGCAGATCGTGATGACCCGCACCGCCAGGAAGCGCTACGACGCCTGGAGGGCCATGAAGGAGGCGGCCAGGGAGATCGCCTCCTGACGACCCTCCCGGCGGCTGTGACGGCCTGTGACAGCACGTCTGCGATGGTCGGTGACGGTAACGGCCCGCCGCGCGGAACCGGTGCGGCGGGCCGTTACCGTCCGATGGTCAGGCCTCCAGTGCGGCGAGGAAGTCCTGCGCCCAGCGGTCCACGTCGTAGGTGGCGACCCGGCGGCGCAGCGAGCGCATCCGGCGGGACAGGTCGTGCGGGGTGGCCCGCATCGCGGTCAGCATCGTGCGCTTGAGGCCGTCGACGTCGTAGGGGTTGACCATGAACGCCTGCTTCAGCTCCTCGGCCGCCCCGGCGAACTCGCTGAGCACCAGCGCTCCGCGCAGGTCGTGACGGCAGGAGATGTACTCCTTGGCCACCAGGTTCATCCCGTCGCGCAGCGGGGTCACCACCATCACGTCCGCCGCGAGGTAGAGGGCGGCCAGCTCGTCGCGGTCGTAGGACTGGTGCAGGTACTGCACCGGCTGCTGGCCCAGCTCGCCCTGCTCTCCGTTGATCCGGCCGACCTGCAGCTCGATGGAGTCGCGCAGCCGGATGTACTCCTCGACCCGCTCCCGGCTGGGCGTGGCGATCTGCACGAAGACCGCCTCCCCCGGCTTGATCGAGCCGTCGGCGAGCAGTTCCCCGAACGCCTTCAGGCGCTGACCGATGCCCTTGGTGTAGTCGAGCCGGTCCACGCCGAGCAGCACGTGCTCGGGGTTGCCCAGGTCCCGGCGGATCTCCTGCGCCCTGGCGACGATGTGCGGCTCGCGGACCAGGACGTCGAGCTCTCCGAAGTCCACCGAGATGGGGAACGCCTCGGCCCGCACCACCCGGTCCTCGACGTAGATCTCGTGTTTCTGGTACTGGAGGCCGAGCGTCTTGCGGCACAGGCGGATGAAGTTGGCCGCCCCGCCGGGACGCTGGAAGCCGACGAGGTCCGCGCCGAGCAGTCCCTCCAGCAGCTCCCGGCGCCAGGGCAGCTGCTGGAACAGCTCGCCGGGCGGGAACGGGATGTGCAGGAAGAAACCGATGCGCACGTCGGGTCGGAGCCTGCGCAGCATCGCGGGGACCAGCTGCAGCTGGTAATCCTGCACCCACACGACCGCGTCCGGCGCGGCGGCCTCGGCGGCGGCGCGGGCGAAACGCTCGTTGACCAGGCGGTAGGCGTCCCACAGGGCGCGCGAGTAGACGGGCGTGGCGACGACGTCGTGGTAGAGCGGCCAGAGCGTGGCGTTGGAGAAGCCTTCGTAGTAGAGCTCGACCTCCTGCTCCGACAGCGGCACGGGGATGAGGTGCATGCCGTCGTGCTCGAAGGGGTCGAGGCGCTCGTCGGGGGCGCCGTGCCAGCCGATCCAGGCGCCCTCGCGGCGCTGCAGGACGGGAGCGATAGCGGTGACCAGGCCGCCGGGGCTGCGCCGCCACATGTCCTCCCCGACCCGGTCGACGGGCAGACGGTTGGCGACGATCAGGAACGAGCTGGTGCCCGGCACAAAACCCTCCAATAGTTGACTTATCCAATCAACTACCCCATTAAGCCGTTTTTATGACTTTCCGGCGGTAGCAGGGGGGAGGGAACGTTGCTGCCGGAGATCGTCCCGGACGACGTCGGCGAGTTTCCTGGTGGCCGCGCGGTTGAGCGTGCCACCGGCCACGGCTCCGGTCAGGAACGGGCCGAGCGTGGTGAGGTGCCGCCCGAGGGTGCGCATGAGGCGGTTGCGCAGGGCGGTCTTGGCGGCGGTGCCGAGCGCGACGGTGACCGATCCGGGGGCCGCGGGATCCACCCCGCGCTGCTTGGACCAGGCGGTCACGAAGGCGATGGCACGCTGGGCGCCGGTCCCGGGGACCTCCACTCCGTACACCTCGTGGAGCTCGGCGATGAGCTTGACCTCGATCGCGGAGACGACGAGGGTCTCGGCGACCAGCTGGGCGGGGGCCGACAGCAGCAGGGGCGGGGCGGCGAACTCGGCCGCCGCGAGGGCTCCGCCGATCGCGCCGACCGTCATGGTGGCCTTGGCCGCGGTGCGGGCGAGGTCGTCGGCCAGCGCCTCGCCGGTGAGCCCGTGGTGGTGGGCGGAGAGGGTCGCCAGATCCCGGACCGGGATGCGGGGCGCCACGGCCATGAAGACGTCGGCGAGCCAGCGTCCCCTGCCCGTCCCGGACTCCTTGGCCTTCTTCGCCCCGGCGGCCAGCGCCTTCGTCAGGCGGCCGAGCAGCCGTCGCCGCTCGGCGCCGTCCATCTCGCCGGGCTCGGCGAGCCTCCCGACGAGCTCGGCGACTTCGTCCCCGTCTCCCGGACCGGCGGTCTCGGGGGCCGTCTCCCGGGCGGCGGGGCCGGAGGTCGTCTCCTGGGCGGCCGTCCGGGGAGTCACCTCCTGGGCGGCGGCCTCACGACCCGTCACCGGGGTGGGGTCGCCGTCCGAGGCGTCACCCGAGATAGCGGCCGGGGTGCCCTCCGGGACGCCGGCCGACCCCGCGGCCGGGGAGTCGTCCGGCGTGGCACCGGTCTGCCTGTTCTCTGACGTCATGTCGCGGAACCTCCTCAAGGCTGTCCTCCGGCCCTACCCGTCGGTGGAAGGACACACATCGGACAGGCCGTCGGAACGGTCGTCAGGCCGCGCACTCCCGGCAGATCTGCTGGCCGTTCTTCTCGACGGCGAGCTGGCTGCGGTGATGCACCAGGAAGCAACGCGCGCAGGTGAACTCGTCGGCCTGGCGAGGAATCACCCGGAGCGAGAGCTCCTCGTTCGACAGGTCCGCGCCCGGCAGCTCCAGCGACTCGGCGAGGTCGGTCTCGTCGATGTCGATGCTGCCCGAGGACTTGTCGGTACGGCGCGCCTGCAGTTCCTGAAGACTGTCCTCGCTGAGGTCGTCGTCAGTCTTGCGTGGGCTGTCGTAATCGGTAGCCATCGGTCTGCTCCATCCCCCTCATCTATCTGTCTGCGCTCGCTCGCGCGTGTGTCAACGTACGAGAGGCCCGTCTTGTGCCCGATCCGGCAGAGAGATTCCTGCTTCGGTACCCCGCCGGAATGGTCACCGAACCTCCCGACACGTGAGGGACCCGCCGCGCTCGGGCATGGTTAGCCAAATATGGCGAAACACACAGCCCTGGCGACATGCACCACCGTGTTCGACGGCACATCCAACCACATGTACGACCTGAACGAGACGCTCCCCGCCGGATCAACGTTGCTGGAGTCTCACGGTCACCACGAGACCGCCCCCCTCCCGGGGGAGCGCGGTCACGTTGCCACCGTGAGCGCGCACGACCGCGCGGACGATGGAGAGCCCGAGACCCGCCCCCTTGGCCGAGTCGACCCGGTCGGCGTTGAGCCGGCGGAACGGTTCGAACAGGCTGCTCACCTCGTACGCGGGCACGTGCGGTCCCGTGTTGGCCACCTGAACAATCAAGGCGCCCTCCACCATTCCCGCCCGCACCCAGACACGCCCTGATTCGGGAAGGTTGTACTTGATCGCGTTCTCGACGAGGTTGGAGACGCAGCGCTCCAGCAGCACCGGGTCGCCCACGGTCTCGGCGCTGCGGATGTCGGCGGTGACCGTGACCCCGGCCTCCTCGGCGCGCGGCGCGAGCTGCTCGACGGCGGTCTCGGCCACGTCCTTGACGTCCACGGGCTTGCGCACGCTCAGCGCACGCTCGCTCCGGGCGAGCAGGAGCAGTCCCTCGATGAGCCGCTCGTTGCGGGCGTTGACCTCCAGGAGGGTGCGGCCCAGTGTCTTGAGGTCCTCCGACGCCTCGGGGTCGCCCAGCGCGATCTCCAGGACCGTCCGGTTGATCGTCAGCGGGGTGCGCAGCTCGTGCGAGGCGTTGGCCACGAACCTGCGTTGTGTGTCGAAGGCGGTGTCGAGCCTGGTGAGCATGGCGTCGAAGGTGTCGGCCAGTTCCTTGAGCTCGTCGTCGGGGCCCTTGAGGTCGATCCGCTCGTGGGCGAGGGTCGAGTCGGAGAGCTTGCGCGCGGTGGCGGTCATCTTCTGGACCGGTTTGAGCGCGCGGTCGGCGACGACGTAGCCGATGATGATCGCAAGGATGCCGACACCGACCAAGGCCAGCAGGGAACGCTTGAGCATGGAGCTGCGCGCCTTCTGGATGGCCGCCTGCTGGTGATACTGCCAGGCCGCCTCGATCTCCTGGACGTACCCGGCGGGCGCGTCCCGCAGGTCGAACGGGAACGTCGGCCACGCCTCGTCGACCGCCCAGGCGACCATCACGTACATCACGAACAGCAGCAGCGCGCCCGCCATGAAGAACAGGGCCGCGTAGGTGAGCGTGAGCCGCCAGCGGATGCTGAGCCGGTCGGTGACCTGCCTCACCTGGTCGAGAAGGGACGGCCGCAGCGGAAGAGCGCCCGCCGGGGGCGGCCCGTCCCACACCGGCGAGCCGCTCGGCGGCGGGGGTTGCGCGGAGGTCGCGGACGGTGCGGGGCGCGGGGGCCGCGCGGCCGTACCGCCGGTGTTCCCGGCCTCGTACGGGCCCTCACCCGCGTCCGGATGCGAGCCGAGCTCCTCCCGCCGCTCCGAGTGCGGACTGATCATGGGGTGGGTCGGCGCCGTGTGCCGCCGCTCGTCCGGCGGGGCGAACGCGGGGCGCTCCCCGGGCGGGACGGGGGCGGGTCGTTCCTCGGGTGCGCTCACAGCTTGTATCCGACCCCGGGCACCGTCTCGATCACCGGCGGCTCGCCCAGTTTCTTCCTCAGCGTCATCATGGTCACCCGCACCACGTTGGTGAACGGGTCGATGTTCTCGTCCCAGGCCTTGTCCAGCAGGTCCTCCTGGCTGACGACCGCGCCCTCGGCGCGCATCAGCTCCTCCAGGACCGCGAACTCCTTCTTGGTGAGCGTGATCTCCTCACCGTTCCGGGTCACCAGCCGCTTGCCCGGGTCCAGGCGGACCCCCGAGCGCTCCAGCACCGGCGGGAGCGCCGGGGCCGAACGCCGGCCGAGCGCCCTGACCCGCGCGACGAGCTCGATGAACACGAAGGGCTTGGCGAGGTAGTCGTCGGCGCCCAGCCCCAGGCCCTCGACCTTGTCGTCGACGTCGCCCGAGGCGGTCAGCATCAGGATCCGGGAGGCCGTCCGCCCGGCCACCAGGCGGCGGCAGACCTCGTCCCCGTGGACCTTGGGCAGGTCGCGGTCCAGGACGATCACGTCGTAGTCGATGTAGCCGGTCCGCTCCAGCGCGCCCGCGCCGTCGTAGGCGACGTCCACGGCCATGGCCTCCCGCCGGAGCCCCGTCGCGATCGCGTCCGCGAGCACCCGCTCATCCTCGACCACAAGCACCCGCATGGCCTCTGATACCTCCCCTGCGGTCCCGGACAGTCACCGGAACGGTTCCCCATTGTCACCCCACCCGGCGTAAGCCTGCGGTAAGGCCACTGCCACGATAAGCACACCCACGGTGATGTATGACACAGGCAGGTTTAGGGCGAGCCACGGGGTGGGTACAGACGCTCCCAGTCCCTTTTCAGAACACCCTTCGGCCGCCATGAGTAAGCCCCAGAGAGAGAAGGTGAGATGGGCGAGTTCACGACCACGATCGAACACCGCCTCGACCAGGCCTACAGGAACCTCCAGGAGGCCAGGTCCACCGGCGACGACTACCTCGCCGACACCCTCACCGCCGAGATCGAGGACCTCCGCCGTCTCGCGACCGACAACGGCGTCCCGCTCCAGCGCTGACGGGACGTAACGCGAAGGGCCCCTCGCTCCTCCCGGGAGGAGCGAGGGGCCCTTCCGTGTCCCCGCCGTCAGGACTGTCACCGGTCAGGGCACCCGCCCGTCAGGACAGTCGCCGGTCAGGTCACCCGCCGGTCAGGCGTCGCGCTCGGGATTCAGCGGAGCCAGCAGGTCGTGCAACTCCTCGAACAGGCCCGGCGCCGCGCAGAGCGTCAGCCCCGGGTTGGCCGGCTTGCCGTGCAGCCCGCCGACCCTGGCCCCCGCCTCCGCCGCGACGAGCCCTCCGGCCGCGTAGTCCCAGGCCTGCGGGCCGCGCTCGTAGTACCCGTCCACCCGCCCGGCCGCGACCGCGCACAGGTCCGAGGCCGCCGAGCCGCCCCGGCGGATGTCGCGCACGCGCGCCACCACGTGCGCGAGCACCTCCCCCTGCACCGCCCGCCGTCCGGGCTCGTAGCCGAAACCGGTGGCGATCAGCGCCCGCTCCAGCGGCACGCCGGTGTTGCAGCGCAGCCGCTCGCCGGCCAGCCACGCGCCCTCACCCTTGGCGGCCGTGAAGACCTCGCCGCGGGGCACCACGTTGACCACGCCCGCGACGACCTCGCCGTCGACCTCGACCGCGATGCTGACCGACCACTCCGGCAGGCCGTACAGGAAGTTGACCGTCCCGTCGATGGGATCGACGATCCAGCGCACACGGCCGTCACCGGTGGTTCCGCCCTCCTCACCGAGGATCGCGTCATCCGGCCTGGCCTCCCTGATCCTGGCCCGGATCAGCTCCTCCGCGGCCCGATCCAGCGCGGTCACCACGTCGGTGGGGCTGGACTTGGTGGCCAGCACCTCCGGCCGGGCGGGCCGCTTGGCCAGGAGCATCTCCCCGGCCTCGCGGGCGATCCGCTCGGCCAGTTCCAGATAACCAGTGCTCATAGCCGCTCCCCGTCTCTCACCTGTTTCACGGCCCCATCGTCCCGTGTGACCGGTCTCGCCGGCGCGCGGGGTTCGGGGCGGCGTTCAGGACAGCGACTCCGGCCGCTTCCACTCCTGGCCCAGGACGTGCTGCGCCAGGAAGGCCAGGACGGTCTCGTACCAGACGACGGCGTTGCCCGGCTTGAGCACCCAGTGGTTCTCGTCGGGGAAGTACAGGAACTTCGACTCCACGCCGGAGCGCTGCAGGTCCCACCAGAGACGCAGGCCCTCGCCGATCGGCACCCGGTAGTCCTTGTCCCCGTGGATGACCAGCATCGGCGTAGTGATCTTCTCCAGCGACCGGTGCGGGGAGAGCGTGTCGTACAGCTCGCCGCCCGGCTCGCCGAACTCCCGCCGCCAGTACATGGACGCGTCGGTGGTCCCGGCGAACTGGTCGAGGTTCCACAACGAGGCGTGGGTGACGATCGCCTTGAACCGGTCGGTGTGCCCGGCGATCCAGTTGGCCATGTACCCGCCGAAGGATCCCCCCATCGCGGCGGTCCGGCCCGGGTCGATCCCGGGCACCTCCAGGGCCGCGTCCGTGATCGTCATCAGGTCCGCGTGGGTGCGCGGGCCCCAGTTCGCCCAGCCGCGCCGGATCATCTCCGGCCCGTAGCCGGTGGACAGGCACGGGTCGGGCAGCAGGACGGCGTAGCCGTGCGCCGCCATGATCCACGGGTTCCACCGCCACGACCAGTCGTTCCAGCTGCTCAGCGGCCCACCGTGGACCCACAGCAGCAGCGGCGCGGGGGCGTCGGCGCACGCCCCCTCGGGCAGCACCAGCCAGCCGCGGATCTCCGCGCCGTCGTCGGCGGTCGCGGTGATCTCGGTGAGCGTGCCGGGCGGTTCCAGCTCGGGAACCGGGGAGGCGAGCTCCTCGACGACGCCGGCCGTACCCCCTGCGCCCGCCGTGTCCTCCAGGACGATCCTGACCGGAGCGGCCGCCCGGTCCACGCTGCTGCGCAGCGCGTACAGGGTGCCGTCGGGGGCGACGTTGAGCGCGGAGTAGGCGGCGTCGTCGGAGGTGAGCCGTACCGGCTCGGCGCCGTCGGCCGGGACGTGGAAGACCGGGCGGCGGCCCCGGTGGTCGGCGACCACGTAGAGCGAGGCCGAGTCGGGGGCCCATTCGATCTCCGACGGCCAGAGCTCCCCGCCCGCGGCGCGCCCCTCGCCCGTGGCCAGGTCGATGATCCAGAGCGTGGTCTCCGGGATCGTCCCGGTGTCGGCGTGGTTGCTGCGCACGCAGGCGACCCGGCGCCCGTCGGGCGAGACCGCCAGAGGCCCCTCGAAGTCGTGACCGTCCCGGGTGGCCAGCACCCGGCGGGCCCCGTCGTCCGCGATGTCGATGAGGACCAGATCGGAGCGGAGCTCTCCGCCCGGCAGCGTGACCGCCCAGGTGGCGATGGCCGCGGACCCGTCGGGGGTGACCTCGTAGGCCGCGTTGACAAGCGCCTTGCCCGGCTCCGGCGTGAGGTCCCTGACGTCGGTCAGCCGGTCCTCGCCCACCACCCCGGCGAACAGCCGGGGCTCACCGGGTCCCAGGTCGTGGTCCCAGTAGCGCACCGGGTAGCCCTCGTGCAGGATCGCGCTGATCCCGGCGTCCTTGCGGGCCTTGCGCCGTTCGGCCTCGGTCGACTCGTCACCGGGGAGCACGTCGGAGGCGAAGACGACGGTCGGCCCGCCGGTCGCGAAGCCGTCGATCCCACCGGGCCGGGCGGCGACCTGCCGGGCCTCACCGCCGGCGGCGGGCAGCAGCCAGAGCGCGGCCACCTCGTCGCCGGGGTCCTTCACCGTCGGATCGGGCCGGCGCGAGCCGAACAGGACGTCACCCTCGGCGGTGAACTCGGCCCCCGCCTCACCCTTGAGGGATCTGGTGAGCCGGTACGGCCTGCGCCCGTCGAGGGGGATCTCCCACAGAGCCGTTCCGTAGGACTTGCCGTCCGGATTGAGTGCCTGCACCACGCCCACCAGACGGCGCCCGTCAGGGGAGAGGCGCACGGAGGTCAGACGGGGTACACCGACATAGTCACGCATGTCAGAAAAAGAGGTCACGTTACCGAACCTACCTCTACTGGCTGACACGACTACATCTCCGCGCGGCGCCCCTTCCCCTCACCCTCGGGCACCCGGATCCGAACACGTCCCGCCATGCGGTTGGATGAGCACATGGGGACTTACGACGCGCTTCTCGTGGTCTCGTTCGGAGGCCCGGAGAAGCCGGACGACGTGATGCCGTTTCTGGAGAACGTGGTGCGGGGCCGGGGGGTGCCGAGAGAGCGCCTGCTGGAGGTGGAGGCCCACTACCAGCGCTTCGGCGGGGTGAGCCCGATCAACCGGCAGTGCCGCGACCTGATCGCGGCCGTCGAGCCGACCGTCGATCTGCCGATCTACTGGGGCAACCGCAACTGGCACCCTTACCTGGAGGACACACTGCGGCGGATGGCCGCCGACGGGGTGCGCAGAGCGGCGGCCTTCGTCACCGCCGCCTACGGCTCCTACTCCTCCTGCCGCCAGTACATCGATGACATCGCGCTGGCCAGGGCCGCCGTGGAGGGCGCCCCGGAGATCGTCAAGCTGCGGCACTACCACGACCACCCGGGCTTCGTCGCGGCCATGGTGGACCACACCCGCCAGGCCCTGGACCGGCTGCCCGCCGAGCACCGGGACGCCGCGCGGCTGGTCTTCACCGCGCACAGCATCCCGACCTCCATGGCCAGGACGGCCGGGCCCGGCGGCGGGCTCTACGAGGCCCAGCTGAACAGGACGGCCGAGCTGGTCGTTGCCGGGCTGGGCGGCGACCGGGAGTGGGACCTGGTCTGGCAGAGCCGCAGCGGCGCGCCGCACGTCCCGTGGCTGGAGCCCGACGTCTGCGACCACCTCGAGGAACTCTCCGGGCAGGGCGTCCCGGCGGTGGTCCTGGTGCCGATCGGCTTCGTCTCCGACCACATGGAGGTGGTCTACGACCTCGACGTGGAGGCCAAGGACCTGGCGGCCAGGCTCGGCCTCCCGCTGACCAGGGCCGCCACGGCGGGCACGCACCCGCGGTTCGTCGCGATGGTCGGCGAGCTGCTGGCCGAGCCGGAGCCGGTGGCCTGCGGCCTGACCTGCTGCCCGGCGCCGCCGCGCCGCCCGGGTCCGAACGGCTCCCACGGGTTCCAGGAAGCCCGGGGATCCCAGGGATAGAAGCCCGGGGATCCCAGGACAGCGGCTCCTGCGGATCCCGGGCGCGGGAGTCGTCCGGGGCCGAGGCCCCTCACGGATAGGCGCGGGCGTAGGCCTCGGCCGTCGACAGGACCTTCCTGACGTACGACCACGAGTGGTTGTAGAACCAGACGGCCTTCTCCAGCTTCTTGCCGCCCTGGCCCGCGCCGTTGGCGCACAGGTAGTTGGCCGCCGAGGGGACGGCGTCGTAGGGACTCCAGATGTCGGCGACGCCGTCGCCGTCGCCGTCCACCCCGTAGGCCTTCCACGTCGCCGGCATGAACTGCATCGGTCCCTGCGCGCCCGCCGAGGACGGGCCGTTGTTACGCCCGTGCGAGCTCTCCACCTGGCCGATCGCGGCCAGCACCGTCCACGACAGGCCCGGACAGACCTCGGCCGACCTGCGGTACAGCTCCAGGTAGGTACCGGGCCGCCCGACCGTCGCCCGGCCGGCCGCCCGGGGCCGCGACGGGGAGCCGGCGGCGTTCCCGGTGGTCCCGGTGGCGCTTCCGGTGGCGCCCGCCGTACGGCGCGCACCCACCGCGACCACCTGCGCCCCCGGACCCAGCAGCTTGCGCACCCCGGTGCCGAGCGCGCCCGCCGCCTTCTCCGGGCCGTGCACCAGCAGCGCCACCCCGGGCAGCAGTCCCAGCCGGCGCCCCGTCTCCTCCCCCACCAGGCCGTCCACCCCGGGCAGCCCGAACGGGGCCGAGGCGGCGACGCGCAGCCGGGGCCCGCCGTCCACCTGGTAGTACGAGCCGAGGACGAGCCCGAGGCGGCGCGCCGCCGTGCTGTCGGCGACGAACTCGCCCCGCAGCAGCGCGTTCCAGACTCCCTGCTGGGCGGCCACCGCCCTGGGCGCCCAGGACCGGAAGCGGGCGGGATCGACCGCGAGCAGGTTGAGGCCGACCCCGGACACCTTCACCGCCCCGCCGTCGAACGAATCGATCTTCTCGACGTGTTCGAGCCCCGCGATGTCCCGCTTGGTCCGGGGGGAGAGGGTGGACTGGGAGATCACCATCACCCGGGGCGGGGTGGGGGTGATCCCGGGACCGCCGGTGACCGCGGCCTTCTCCGTGGACCCGGTGGCCCTCTCGGCGGACCCGGTGCCGGCGGACGGGGCCGCGGCGGGTCCGGCGGCCCGCGGGGAGAGCGCCGCCAGGTCGGGGACCCCGGCCCGGACGGCGGCCGCGCCGGAGACCGGGGCGGGGGCCGCGGGCGGCCTCGCGACGAGGAACACCGCGCCGCCGACGGCGGCCAGGGCGAGCACCCCGGCCAGGAGCACGGCCAGGGCCTTCGGCCGGGGGAGGGGGGCGGCCGGGCTCATGTTGGCTCCTGCGGGACGCGGCATGTTCCAGCGTGCACAAAACTGTTTGCGTAGCAGCTGTTTCGTAGGGAAAAGTCAGCCGAATTCATTCGAGGCATGGCCGAAAGGGGACTATCGGTGGTGGGGCCGTACCGGGAGCTGTTCAGCAGACCCGGCGTCAGGGGTTTCGTGATCTCGGGGCTGATCGGGCGGATGCCCATGTCGATGCTCGGTCTCAGCATCGTACTGCTCATCGAGACCCTCACCGGCTCGTACGGCATGGCGGGCGCGGTCGCGGCCACCGTCAACGTCTCCTACGCCGTCGCGGCGCCCCTGATCGGACGCCTCGTGGACAGATTCGGTCAGGCCAGGGTAATCGTCCCGCTCATCCTCACGCACGGTGCCGCGCTGGCCTCCCTGATGCTCTGCGTCGAGTTCGGCGCGCCGGACTGGACCCTGTTCGCCGCGGGCGTGGTGATCGGGGGAACCGCCGTGCCGCTGGGCTCGCTGGTGCGGACCCGCTGGTCCCACCTGCTGGACGGGTCGCAGCAGCTGCACACCGCGTTCTCGTTCGAATCCGTCGCCGACGAGCTCGTCTTCGTCGCCGGACCGGCGCTCGCCACCGCCCTGGCCACCATGGTCAGCCCCTACGCCGGGCTGATCGTGACGCTGGCCTGCGCGGTCGGGGGCACGCTCGCCTTCGCGATGCAGCGCGCCACCGAACCGCCGATCCGCACGGGTGAGAAGCACTCCGGGACACCGATCACCATTCCCGGCATCGCCCTGCTGTCCTGCGTGTTCCTGGCCATGGGCGCGACCTTCGGCTCGGTGGACCTGATCACGGTCGCCTTCGCCGAGGAGCACGGGGTCAAGCCCGCCGCCGGGCTGCTGCTGGCCGCGATCGCGAGCGGCAGCCTGATCTCCGGGCTCTGGTACGGCGCGCGGCGGTGGAAGGCCTCCCTGCGCAGCCGGTTCGTCCGCGCGCTGGGCCTGTTCGCGGTGGGGATGACGCCGATCGCCCTGATCGGCGACGTCTGGGTGATGGCCGTGGCGCTGTTCCTCGCCGGGCTGGCCATCTCACCCACGATCATCGCCGGTTACGCGCTGATCGAGCGCCTGGTCCCCGCCCACCTGCTCACCGAGGGCATGACCTGGCTCTCCACCGCGATCGGGTTCGGCGTCTCGCTCGGTGTCTGGGCGGGCGGCTGGCTCACCGACGCGTTCGGCGCTTCCAACGCCTACGCCTTCTCCCTCGGCTCCGCCCTGCTGGCCGTGGTCATCGGGCTCGCCGGGTCGGTCTGGCTGCGCACCCCTGTTGCCCGGCAGGAATCATGAGTATCTTTCATGTTTATGCGCGAGTTCCGTAACTGGGCGGGCAACCAGTCCGCCGTGCCCGCCGAGATCCGCACCCCGTCCTCGGCGGCGGAGGTGGTGCGCGCCGTACGGGACGCCGCGGCGTCCGGACGCCGGGTGCGCATGGCGGGCACCGGTCACTCGTTCACCGGGGTGGCGCTCACCGACGGCCTGCTGCTGCGGCCGGAAGGGCTGACCGGGATCCTGGAGACCGGCGAGGGCTGGGTGAAGGCGGCGGCGGGCACGCCGCTGCGCGCGCTCAACGAGGAGCTCCACCGGATGGGCCTGGCCCTGGCGAACATGGGCGACATCACCGCCCAGACGCTGGCCGGGGCCATCCAGACCGGCACCCACGGCACCGGCCGGGACGTCGGCGGCCTGGCCGACCAGGTGCTCGCGCTGGAGATGGTGCTGGCCGACGGTGAGATCGTCACGGTCCGCGCGGACGGCGAGGGCGCGGACCGCGACCTGTTCGACGCGGCACGGGTGGGCCTGGGCGCGCTCGGCGTACTGACCGCGGTGACCTTCCGGGTGGAACCGTCGTTCCTGCTGCGCAGCACCCGGCGGCCGATGAGGCTGAGCGAGATCCTCGGCTCGCTCGACGCGATCACCGCGGAGAACGAGCACCTGGACTTCTTCTGGCTGCCGCACACCGACACCTGCCTGACCAAGCGGAACAACCGCAGCCCCGGGCCGGCGAACCCGCCGGGCGCGTTCAAGCACTGGCTGGACAACGTCTTCCTGGAGAACACCCTGTTCGGCGCGCTGTGCGGGATCGGCGCCCGGTTCCCGGGTGCGATCCCCCGGCTGAACGCGGTCTCCGCGGCGGCCCTGTCGGCGTCCACCTGCACCGACACGTCCTACAAGATCTTCACGAGCGTGCGGGAGGTGCGGTTCCTGGAGATGGAGTACGCCGTCCCGCGCGAGCACCTCGGCCGGGCCCTGCGCGAGACCCGCGACCTCGTCGAGCGGAGCGACTGGAAGATCACCTTCCCGGTCGAGGTGCGGGTCACCCCGCCCAGCGACGCCTGGCTGTCGACGGCCTACGGCCGCGACACGGCCTACATCGCCTGCCACATCTACCGGCCCACCCCCAACCCGGCCTACTTCGAGGGCGTCGAGGAGATCATGACGCGGCTCGGGGGACGCCCGCACTGGGGGAAGCTGCACACCCGCGACGCCGCCTACCTGGCCGGGGTCTACCCCCGGTTCGCCGACTTCCGGGCCCTGCGCGACCGGCTGGATCCGGACCGCCGCTTCGCCAACGACTACCTGGACACCGTCCTGGGCACGTGAGCCGACGACCGGGCGGCGCGCCGGAGTATTCCGGGTTTCCAGCGCGTTCCGGGGTTCCGGCGGCCTCCGGGACGGGCACACTCACAGAACCCCCGCACCCCGAGGAGTCTCCGGAGTTGACCTTCCCCACCGGCCGGCCGCACCGCTTCCCGGCTCTTCACCCAAGTTCACAGCGTCGGGATAGGTTATTCGGGAGAATCCGTCGAGGACCTCGGACCTACCACTCCGCCCCGATGCCCAATAAAGGACGAACGTAGCAAATGTGACCGGCGTCACATCGCCGCTGGCCCCTTCCAGGAAGGCGATGTTCGGACATGCCGGGTACGGTGCTGGCAGGCAACCGGCACACGCGAGAGACTCAAGGGTCCGGGGGAAGAATGAGCACGACGACGAAGGGACTCGCATGCAGGAGCTCCGACTCGTCGCGGTGAGTGAGGACGGGACCTATCTCGTGCTGGCGACAGCCGGCAGGGGGACCCGGTTCACGCTGCCCGTCGACGACCGGCTCCGCGCTGCCGTCCGCGGCAACTTCTCCCGTCTCGGCCAGTACGAGATCGAAGTGGAGAGTCCGTTGCGCCCCAAGGAGATCCAGGCTCGGATCCGTGCCGGCGAGACAGCCGAGGAGATCGCCGCGACGGCGGGCATCCCGGTCGAGCGCGTACGGTGGTTCGAGGGTCCCGTGCTCCAGGAGCGGGAGTACGTGGCGCAGCAGGCACAACGTTGCACCGTGCGGCTGCCCGGCGACTCCGCGGCCGGGCCCACTCTCGGTGACCTCGTCGCCGAGCGGCTGACCCGGCGCGGCGTGCCCGCCGACGAGATCGACTGGGACTCCGCCAAGCGGGACGACAACCTGTGGCGGATCAAGCTCGGTTTCGTATGGAACGGTCACACGCGCAGCGCCGAATGGCTCTTCGATCCGCGCCGCCGCCACATCACCCCGCACGACGACGAGGCCATGCGCCTGTCCGCGAGCGAATACGTCGATCCCGCCGAGGACACCAAGGTCACGCCGTTCGTTCCGCGCGCGGCCAAGCTCGCCCCGGTGCCGCCGCTGGGATCGGAACCGCTGAACCAGCCGCCGGTGTCCTTCCCCGCGGTGGTGCGGCAGGAGCCCCCGGCCGTACGGCAGGAGCCCGCGGCCGTACGGCAGGAGCCGGCCACCCCGTCCCGGCCCGCCTACGCGCAGCCGGAGCCGTCGTCCGCCCCGTACTTCCAGCCCGAGGCTCCCGCTGCGGCCGCCGAGCGTCCGGTTGCCTATGAGCGTCCGCCGATGCCCCCGCTCCCGGAGGGTTTCGAGCCGCCCGCCATCCCGGCGGTGCCGCCGCTGCGCGCTCCGGGCCCGGGGCTTCCGGAGGCCACCCGGGGCGCCGGAGCGCTCCGGGCTCCGAGCACCGCGAGCTCCGCGGAATCCAGGGAGTTCGAGGCGCCCGCGGACTTCACCGAGTCCCCGGACGTCGCAAAGCCCGCGGCGCCGGCAGACCTCAGCGGACCCGCGGAACTCACGGATCCCGTGGAGCCCGTGGAGCCCGTGGAGTTCAGTCCCACCGTGATCACGCCTTCCGGACCCGGGGGCTCCCGGTCCGAGGACGCTCCCGGGGTCCCGGAGAGCCCGGAGGCCCCGGCTGCTCCGGCGGTCCGGGAGAACGCCCCGGCCGCCGGTGTCTCCGCGGAACCGGCCTCCGCCGGTGCGGCCGCGGAGGCGATACGGGCCGCCGGGAAGCCCGCCGAGGCCGCCGAGGCCGCCGTCGTCGTGACCGCCGCTCATTCCGGCCCGGACCTGCGGGCCGAGGACCCGCAGGCCGGACCCGCCCGGCAGGAGGAGGAGGGAGCGGCCAGCGCGGAACCACGGGTGGACGGGGCCGAGACCGCCGGCGACCAGACGCGGGAGGACGCGCCGGTCTCCGTCGCGGGCCCGCGGGACGGCGCAGGGATCTCCACGGATCCGGAGACGGTGAAGGACACCGCGACGGCCGTCAGGGAGACCGAGGCGGGCGACCCGCCGGTGGAACGGCGTCCGCAGGCTCCCGCGCCCGCGGCGGAGGAGACTCCCCCGGCTGAGCCCTCCGTACCCGCGGCGGAACAGGCTCCCCCGGCCAAGGCCCCCGTACCCGCGGCGGAACAGGCTCCCCCGGCTGAGCCCTCCATGCCCGCGGCGGAACAGGCTCCCCCGGCCAAGGCCCCCGTACCCGCGGCGGAACAGGCTCCCGAGCCGCCCCCGCCTCCGGCCGCGCCGGTGCCCAAGCCCGCTCCCACGCGCCCGGCACGGAAGTCCCGGGGCCGGCGCGCGTCCGTCCCGACCTGGGACGAGATCATGTTCGGCGCCCGCCGCCCGGACTGACCCTCTCCGTTTCGGGGCTCGGGCGGACCGGTTCGGATCCGAGGCTCGCCGACCGGCCTGGTCGATCTCATGGAGCGGTTACCGGCGGGCGTCCGGGTCGCGTCGCCGGATACCCCCATGGGGACGACCCCACGTCACTTCCCGGCTTCCTAGGCGGGGGTTCCCCCGTCGACGAACGGGGCGAGCCAGTCGGGGGTGACCTCTGCGACGAAGTCGACTCCGGCCGCCGCGCCGACGTCCACGGCGGCGTAACCTCCGGTCCCCGCGCCCACCCCGGCGGTCACGGTCAGCAACCCGGCCCTGCGCTGGAACCAGGTCTGGCTGAGTGTCCAGCCCACAACGGCACGCCGCTCCACCACGGCCTGGGAACGGCGCAGCGACCCCGACCTGACCGACAGGCGGGAACCGTCGTAGGCATGCCCGAGCGAGCGGTAGCGGTCGAGACCGAGCGGGACGCCCAGCGCCGCCAGGAGCAGGGCCGCCGCCACGAGCGCCCACCAGAACCCGGACCCTTCGGTCACTGCGGCCACCAGCCCGCCCGCGGCGGCCACCAGCCACGGGGAGATCGCCCGGAAGAGCCTGCGCCTGCGCGCCGCCGCCGGGTGGCGCCGCAGATCGGCCGCGATCCGGCCGACGGCCTCCCCCGCCACCTCCAGTGCCGCCGGGAGCGGCACGACGGGCAGCAACTGGCCGCGGGTCTGCGAGTCCCCCAGACCGGTCACTATCGCCCAGGTCCTGGCCATTCCCGCTCTGCGCTCGACCAGCCCCTCGACCAGTTCGAACCCGCGCACCCTGCGCCGCTCCAGCGACACGCTCCTGCGGGTGAGGAGCCCCCGCTCCGCGACGAGGTACCCCTCCCGGGACCGGAGGGTGAAGTCCCAGTTGAACACGGCGTACATGACCACGCCGATGACCGGCATGGCGAGCAGGAGCAGCGCGAAGGCCGCGGCCAGCAGCAGGGGGTGATCCCACAACCACTCCCCCGCGCTCCACAGGATCCGCTCGCCGAGGCCGAGCTCGCCACCCCACTGGAACGCCGCGCCGACGGCACCGGCCACCAGTGCGAAGGGCGTCAGCAGGTACGCCCCTGACAGGGGTCCGTAGACGAGCCACCTGCGCGGCACCGAGATGAACACCCGGTCGGGAGCAGGCGTCCCCGCTCCCCGAGTCCCGTAATGGGTGACCGCGGGCTCCCCCGCGCCCGGCGCTGTCCCGGCCTCCGCGGCGCCCCGCACCGTGCCCGCCGCTCCAGCGGCACCCGGGCCGCTGCCCGCCGGCACACCCGCGCGGGCTCGGGCATGCCAGAGCAGCACGGCTTTGAGCCGTTCCGCCTCGGCGGCGGTCACCCCGTCGAGCTCCCCCTCCTGCTTGTCGTTACCGCCCGCACCTGTGTCGATCCGGAGTACGGCGATGTCGAGCAACCGGTGCAACGGCGGAGTGCTGACGTCGACCCCGCGGATCCGTTCCAGCGGGATCGTCCGCACCGACCGGCTGATCAAGGCCCTGGTGAGCTCCAGCCGGTCGCCGACGACCTGGTAGGTGAAGGTCGCCCAGCGGATGGCGGAGTAGATGACCGAGCCGGCGATGCCGAACGCCGCCCATAGGAACGATCCGGGTGAGAACCCGCCGATGAACAGCACTCCGGCCAGCGGCAGGATGAGCGAGGGCAGCATCCGGATCGGGTCGGTCAGCAGCACCTTGGGGCTGAGCCGCAACGGCGGGGTGACCGGGGCCACCGGCACCGCCGGCACCGCCGGGGTCGCCGGCGGGGCGGGCGGCGGGCCGTACACCTGAGGGGCGGGTACGGGCGGACCGGACACCGGTGGAACAGGCCCCCGGGGACCGGACACCGGTGGAACAGGCCCCCGGGGATCGGGCGCCTCATGGCCGGACGGGGCCGGGCCGCGCTCGTCGCTCACGTCGCGTCGTCCCTCAGTTCCTCGGCCCGCCGGGCGAGGCGGTCGGCGAGTTCGGCGGCCACCCCGTAGTCGAGGCCTTTGATCGTGGACGACCCCGCGTGGGAGGCCGTACGGATCTCCACTGTGGCCAGGCCCAGCATCCGCTCGAACCATCCCTGCGCCTTGTCCACGGTCTGGATCCGGCTGACCGGGACGAACACCCAGTCCCTGCTGATCCATCCGGAGCGGGCGTAGACCACGTCCTGGGTGAGCTCCCAGCGGTGCGTCGCGTAGCGCCAGAAGGACTCCGCGACCGACAGCCCGACGAGGACGATCCCGACCAGCCAGGGCAGGAGCGCGATGTTGTCCGGCACCCAGCCCGGCAGCCATGACCAGCGGGCTCCGGCGATCCATCCGGAGACGGCGTACGAGCCGAGGGTCAGCACGACCGTCCAGAACATCCCCTCCAGCAGCCACAGCGCGATGGCCTTGCGGGACACCGGATGCGCGGGGTCGCGCAACGGGACGTCACCGGGACGCGCGGCCGGGCCGTTCGCCTGACCGGCCATCCCCCGACCGTCCGCTCTGCCCCCGTTCACATGGTTTTGGTCGCTCACACCATCAGCCTAAACGGTCATGGTCAGGCCGACGGGCAGGCCGTGTCAGCTATATGTCAGCGCCTCCGGCTCCCCGTCAGCGCCGGGTCGGGAAAGTGTCAGTGGGTCCCTCCATTCTGGGAGAGCGAGCTGACGAAGGGATTTTTCTCATGCAATACGCCATCCAGGCAGAGGGTCTGGTCAAGCGCTACGGAGAGACACGGGCGCTCGACGGTGTCGACCTCGCCGTGCCGCAGGGACGGTTGCTCGGCGTTCTCGGGCCGAACGGGGCGGGCAAGACCACCGCCGTGCGGATCCTGGCGACGCTGCTCCGGCCCGACGGGGGCAGGGCCACGGTCGGCGGGTTCGACGTGGTGAAGGACCCGCACCAGGTGCGTTCGCTCATCGGTCTCACCGGTCAGTACGCCGCGGTGGACGAGATGCTCACGGGAGTCGAGAACCTCGTGATGATCGGCCGCCTGCTCGGCATGTCCCGCGCCGAGTCCCGGCGGCGGGCGGCCGAGCTGCTGGAGCGGTTCTCCCTGTCCGACGCGGGGGCGCGGGCCACCAAGACCTACTCGGGCGGCATGCGCCGCCGCCTGGATCTGGCCGCGAGCCTGGTCGGACGGCCCCAGGTGCTGTTCCTCGACGAGCCCACCACCGGCCTCGACCCCCGCAGCCGCACGGAGCTGTGGAGCGTCGTGCGCGGCCTGATGGCCGACGGGGTGACGGTCCTGCTCACCACCCAGTACCTCGAGGAGGCCGACCAGCTCGCCGACGACATCCTCGTCTTCGACCACGGCAGGGTGATCGCCTCCGGCACCTCCGACGAGCTGAAGGCCACCACCGGGGCGCAGGTCCTGGAGGTCCGGCCGCTCAAGGACTCCGACCTCGACCTGGTCGCGCAGGTCGTCGCCGACGTCATCGGCGAGACGCCGGACCTGGCCGGAGGCAGGGCCACGGCGGCCGTGCACGATCCGGCGGTCGTGCCCGCCATCGTCCGCAGGCTCGACGACCTCGGCGTCGTCGCGACCGAGCTGGCGCTGCGCAAGTCCAGCCTGGACGAGGTGTTCCTCGCCATCACCGGCCACCGCGCCGAGGAAGAGTCCGTCGCCGAGGCCGGGGAGAAGAAGGAGGTCTTCGCATGACCGCCGTGACCACCACGACCACCGCGGCGCCGACTCCGACGCCGACCCCGGCCGGGCGCGTCAGCCCGCTGGCCACGCTGCGCCAGACCATGACGCTCGCCTGGCGGAGCCTGGTGCAGATCAAGCACAACCCGTGGGAGCTGCTCGACCTGAGCATCCAGCCCATCATGTTCCTGCTGCTGTTCACCTACGTGTTCGGCGGCGCGATCTCCGGGTCGACGGGCGACTATCTCCAGTTCGCACTGCCCGGACTCCTGGTGCAGAACGCCCTGTTCTACACCCTGTCCACCGCGATCGGGCTGAACACCGACATCACCAAGGGCGTCTTCGACCGCCTGCGGAGCCTGCCCATCGCCCGGACCGCCCCGCTGTCCGGGCGGATCCTCGCCGACACCGCCAAGCAGGTGTGGGCCTTCGCCCTGCTCGTCGGCTTCGGCATGGTCCTGGGCTTCCGGGTGGAGACCAGCCCGCTCGGCCTGCTGGGCGCCCTGGCGCTGCTGGTGGTGGTGGCCCTGGCCATGTCGTGGATGTCGGTCCTGATCGGGCTGAAGGCCTCCAGCCCGGAGAAGGTCCAGATGATCGCTTTCTCGACGATGATGCCGCTGACCTTCACCAGCAGCGCGCTGGTCCCCTCGCAGACCTTCCCCGGATGGCTGGAGGCCTGGTCCGACATCAACCCGGTCACCCACCTGGCCGACGCCATCCGCGGCCTGCTGATCGGCGGCGACGTCGCCGAGGCGACGATGATCTCCCTGCTCTGGGCGGCCGGGTTCGCCGTGGTCTTCGCGCCGCTGGCGATCCGCGCCTTCCGCAGCCGCGTGTAGACCGGAGCAGCGCGCATAAACCGCAACAGACAGGTCAGAGCAGATAGATCAGCCGAGCGCGGACCGGCCCCGGGTGTCTCCGGGGCCGGTCCGCGCGTAGCGGGGCCCCACTGGACCTTCCGCCTTCCCCGCCCCGGGCCCTGCCGGGAGTTCCTGCGCGCCCGCGCCGTCCGGGACGTGGTCACTCCGCCGGCACCCCGTCATGACGGACGGAGGTCCGGGAGGAGGCCCCGGCCGGCGCGGGAGAGGAGTTCGTCGCGGGAGAGGGCGCGGCCGCGGCCGTAGCACCGGGCGAACTTCTCCTCACCGAGCGCGGCCCGCGTCCGCTCGGTGATCCGGATGTGGTCGAAGTCGACCACCATGTCGACACCGCGGACCACCGCGGCGGCGCCGAGCAGCTCCGCCGCTCCGGCCGGGTCGCCCGCCGAGAGTCTCAGATCCGCCTCGCCGATCAGCAACAGGCCGAGAAGGGACGCGTCCGACGGGCCCGCCACCTGCTCCAGCGCGGCGTCGAGCAGTCTCCGGGCCCGGGGGAGGTCTCCCTCCTGACCGGCCAGGAGGCTCAGGGAGGCGTTGAGCACCGCCCTGATCTGGCCCGGCATGCTCTCCTCCGCGTCCACCACCCGCAGGGCCTCGGCGTAGTGGCGTTTGGCCTCGGCGACATCCCCGGCCTCGCGGGCGAAGTCCCCCCGGTAGAGGTGGAGGGCGACCAGGGACACCCGGTCCCCGGTCCTGCTGGTGTGCTGGATCAGCTCCTCCAGCAGCTCGCGCGCGGCGGCCCGCTCCCCCTGCAGGTTGAGGCCGAAGGCGAGCCTGCTGCGCAGGTAGGCGACCTCCTCGGCGGCCCCGGCCTCCTCCAGGACGGCGATGGCCTCGCGGACCCGTGCCAGTCCTCCGCCGGCCTCGCCCCGCAGGAAGTCCACCTCCGACAGCGCGGCCAGCGCGTTGCCGATGCCCCAGCGCTCCCCGAGCTCCCGGAAACCGCTCAGGCTGGCCTGGAGCTCTCGCTCGCTCTCGCCCACCCGGCCCGCCGCGAGCTGCTCGTACCCGCTGAACAGGCGCACCAGGGCAAGAACCCAGGGATCCGGGTGGGAGGACATCTCGCGCAGGTGGCGGCCGTCGTCCGGGGGCAGCCCCTGGAACAGCGCGACGACCGGGCCCGTCAGCGCGACCAGGGGGTGCCAGGGAGGCTCGATCTCCTCGCGGGCCAGTCTGAGCGCCTCGGTCAGCTCACTCCGCGCCCGGTCCAGCTCGATCCCGGTGCCGAGCGCGTTGATCCCGTACGCCGCCCGGGCCAGGGCCAGCGGCGCGGGATCGGCCTCGCCCGCCAGGTCGAGGACCTCCCCGGCGCGCTGGGCGCCCTCAAGCCGGTGGCCGCGCAGCCACCAGTACCAGCCCAGGGCGCCGACCAGCCGCAACGCCAGATCGAGGCGGCCGGTCTCGACGCTCCAGCGCAGCGCCGCCGACAGGTTGTCGTGCTCGCGGGACATCTCGGCGATGGACGCCGCCTGCCTGCGGTCGCGCAGGCCGGGGTCGGCCGTCTCGGCCAGCTCCGCGAAGAACAGCGCGTGCGCCAGCCGTACCCGCTCCCGCTCGCCCGACTCGGCCAGCCGTTCGGCGGCGTAGGCACGGATGCTCTCCAGCATCCGGTAGCGGGGCACGGACTCGTGGTCGGAGACCGCCAGCAGCGACTTGTCCACCAGCCGGGCCAGCACGTCGAGCACATCGGCCCGGTCCAGCCCCTCGCCGGAGCAGACCCGCTCGGCGGCGTCGAGGGTGACGCCGCCGGCGAAGACCGACAGCCGCCCCGCCAGCCTCCGCTCCTGCCCGTCCAGCAGGTCCCAGCTCCACTCCACCACGGCGCGCAGCGTCTGGTGGCGGGGCAGTGCCGTACGGCTGCCGCCGGTCAGCAGGCGGAAGCGATCGTCCAGCCGCGCGGCGATCTGCCCGGCCGTCAGGGACCGGAGCCGGGCGGCGGCCAGCTCGATGGCGAGCGGAATGCCGTCGAGCTCACGGCAGATCCGTACCACCGCCTCGGCCTCGGCCTCGGGCCGGTAACCGGGGCGTACGGCCGCGGCCCGTTCGGCGAACAGGCGGGTGGCCGGGTACCCGAGCGCCTCGCCGGGGTCGCCGTCCGGCGGGGGGAGCTCCAGCGGCGGCACCGGCCAGGTCAGCTCGCCCGTGATGCCCAGGGGTTCGCGGCTCGTGGTCAGGACGCGCACCCCGGGGCACCCCGTCAGGACCCGGTCCGTGAGCGCCGCGGCCGCTCCGACCACGTGCTCGCAGTTGTCCATGATGATCAGCAACCGCTTCCCGGCCAGGGCCGAGACCAGGCGGGAGAGGGGGTCGCGGACGGCCGGGACGGGGATGACGCCGGGCGGCGCCTTCGGGGAGCCGTCGCGCAGGCCGAGGGCGGCGGACACGGCCTGGGCCACCTCGGACGGCTCGGCGACCGGGGCGAGCTCGACCAGCCACACCCCGTCGGGCATCAGCCCGGTGACGGCCTCCGCCGACTCGACCGCCAGGCGGGTCTTGCCCGCGCCGCCGGGACCGAGGAGCGTGACCAGCCGGTGCCCGGCGAGCAGGTCCGTCACGCGGGCCACATCGTGCTCCCGGCCGACGAAGCTGGTGAGCCTCGCCCGAAGGTTGCCGGGCCGCCTCTCCGGGGCCGGGATGGAGACCGGGGCAGAGGCCGGGACCGGGTCCGCAGCGGGAACCGGGGCGGAGGCCGGAGCCGGGTTCGGAGCGGGGGCCAGGTGCGGAGCGGGAGCCAGGGTGAAGGCGGAGGCCGGAGCGGGACCCGGGGAGGCGGACCGGGCCTCGTCGCCGGACGGCTCCCCGCGCAGCATGGCCAGGTGAAGCTCGGACAGGGCGGGTGAGGGGTCCGCCCCCAGCTCCCGGGCGAACGTCTCGCGGGCGTCCCCGAAGGCGGCCAGCGCCTCGACCTGGCGGCCCGCGCCGTACAGGGCGCGCATGAGCTGGCCCCGCAGCCGCTCCCGCAGCGGGTGACCGGCGATCAGAGCGGGCAGCTCGGCGGCGACCTCGGCGGCTCGGCCGAGCAGCAGGTCGGCCTCGATCCGCTCCTCCAGCGCGGTCAGGCGGAGCGTGTCCAACCGGGTGAGCGCGGCGGCGATGATCTCGTTCCCGGCCAGGTCGGCCAGGGCGGGACCGCGCCAGAGCGCCAGCGCGGCGCGGAGCACGGCCGCGGCGTCGGCCGGATGCCCCGCGGCGAGGGCGGCCCGGCCCTCGGCCGTCAGGCGGGCGAAGCGGTGGGCGTCCACCCGGTCGGGCGCGACCGCCAGCCGGTATCCGTCCGCCGCGGACGCGACCAGATCCCTCCGTCCGCCCAGCCCGGCGCGGAGGCGGGAGACCAGGGCCTGCAGGGCGTTCCCCGCCGAACTCGGCGGGCGGTCCCCCCACACCCCCGCGACCAGCCGGCCGACCGGGACGGGCCGGCCCGCGTCGAGCAGGAGCAGACCGAGAAGCGCGCGCAGCCGCTGCCCCGCGATCTCCACCTTCTCACCGCGCAGGTGGACTTCCAGGGGACCGAGGACCGCGAAACTCATGTCCGTGTCCGAGTTCACCCCGCGCATTCCTCGATTCTGTCGGATTCGTCGCCATTGTCATGCCATGAAACCCCGAGATCCGGTCAGCGCACCTCTCAGATCCGCGTAGCATCATCGGGCATGGGGCTGTCGAACACGTCTGCGCGCCTGCGGCGCACCGCCAGCGCGGTGACCGCCGCGGCGTTCGTCGTCGTCTCCTCCGGTTGCGGGATGGTGGGCAGCGCCGCCTCGGCCGAGCGGCTCCAGCTGGAACCGCTCAGCGTCACCAGCCCCACGCTGCAGGACGGTGGTCCCCTGCCGTCCGACTACTCCTGTAACGGCTCGATGGGCAACCCGCCGCTGCGCTGGTCCCGCGTGCCGGACAACACCGAGTCCGTCGCGATCGTGGTCGACAACAACAACTCCACTACCGGCGCCGAGGTGCACTGGGTCGTGTTCGACATCGACCCGCGCACCGGCGAGGTGGCCGAGAACACGGTGCCCGTGGACGCCGTGGAAGGCCGAACGACCAACGGCAAAGTGGGCTATACGCCTCCGTGCCGCCGCCAGGAGAACTATCGTTTCACTGTCTACGCGCTCAAGGAGAAGGTCGACCTCGGTAAGGGTGCCCCCCTCTCCGAGACTCTCAAGAGCATCGCGGACAAGACGATCGCCTGGGGACGGCTCACCACGACGGACATCGAGTAACCGGGCAGACACCGGAGGTAGTAATGGTTGCCAATTCTTCACGTTCAGTGTGACAACGCCCATAGTGGTCCGACACAATCAGATCCAATGTCCGAGCGCAGGTGATCACAGGGGGCAGGTCGCGTCGATGGCCGCGCGACCTCACCGGCGCCGCTGGGAGGCCATGGCCTTGAAGGTGGTGCAATGATCCCGGTCATAGTGAGCCTGGTGGCCGTCGTGCTCCTCGTGATCGTCGTCGTGGCGATGGGGATGCGTTCGATGAGCCGCAGGGAGAGTGCGCTTCCCCCGGAGCGGTTGCGGGAGATGGCCGAGAAGGAGGCGTCGACCCCGACGCGGTCCACTGACGAGTTCGCCGCCAGGGAACCCAAGCTGGACCACTACACTCCCGACCTCTCGCCGTTCGACGAGCCCAAACCCCGCCCGCCGCGCAAGCGCAACGAGTTCGGCGAGCCGGACGACTACGACGACGACTACTGGACGCGTCTCCAGGCCGACGAGGGCGGTTTCGGAGGGCCCTTGTCGCGGAGCTCGGCGAATGCGGGTTCCGGTCGTCCCGCCGGCCAGGACGGCCCCTCCGCGGTCGACGCCGACGCGGTGACCGTCCAGGCCCCGCTGCCGTCCCGGCCCCAGCCGCCCCGATCGCGGCCCTCGGTTCCCGCACCCGCGCAGCCGTCCGTGCCCGCGCCCGCCGCGAACTCCGCGGGCTCCATGGACTCGCTCCCCTCGGGCCTTGCCGACCTGGTCGGACCTGTTCAGCCGAACCCCGCCCCCTCGGCGGCCGCGCTGGCCGAGCAGAAGACGGTCACCTTCGCCGCGCCCACTCCCGGCGCCTTCGGCGAGAGCCGTACCCCGCGGTCCCGCCGCGGCAGCCGCGCCTCCGGCACGAACACCCCGGGCTCCGCGAGTCCCGCGGGCACGGGCGGCCCGTCACGGCCCGACCCGCTGAACGGCCCCCTGAAGGACCCGCTGAACGACCCGCTGAACGGCTCCTACGCGCGGGACACCACCACCTCCAGCGGCTCGACGCCCGCGCTCGACCCGCTCAGCGCCCCGACCGCTCCCGTGACCCCGCGGAGCTCACGGAGCTCGGCCGCCGACGGCCCCGCGCTGCCGCCGATGGGTCCCACGACCAGCGGCGGTTTTCCCGCCGCGGCCCCCGCGTCGGGCCCGGACCCGCTCTCGACGCCGTACGCCTCCCCCGAGCCGTCCACGCCCGTCTCGGACAACCCCTGGGCACGGGCCACCGCCCCGGACTCCGGCGGCTGGGCGGCCGTGAACACGGCCGACATCCTGGACGACCCCGCACCGTCCTACAACTCGTACCAGACGCCCGTCTACAGCGCCCCGCCCGCCGGGTCCTACGAGGTGAGCTCCGGCTGGGCGACCATCGAGGACGACGTGCTCACCGGGCCGAGCCCGGCGGTCTCGACCTCGACCAGCCCCTCCCGCGCCGTCTCCCCGTACGACCGCCCGGCCGACGGCGCCGGGTCCGCCGGCGGCTACGGCTACGAGGGCGGTTCGTACGTCTCGCCCGCGACTCCGTCCGCCCCCGCCGCCTGGCCCGAGCCCGCTCCCACCACCGCCGGGAACACGAGCTGGCCGAGCTACGGCGACCTGTACGGAACGGGTCCCGGAGCCGCCCCCGAGGGGCATGACCGCCAGAGTCCCCGGGGCAGCCGCCACCGCAACCCTGAGCCGGACTATCCCGACTATTACCGCTGATTTCCCCGGTCCTCTGTAAAGGCCGCCGGTGACCCCTTAAGAAAACGGGGTCACCGGCATAAGGTTTCTCTTCATGGGGACGGACACGAAGAGTAGTATTTCAATCACGCGGAGTGACATAACCTCCGTGCTCCGCCATGACCTGCCCGCCTCCCTCGTGGTGTTCCTGGTGGCGGTGCCCCTCTCGCTGGGGATCGCCGCCGCCTCGGGAGCGCCCCTCGTGGCCGGGCTCGTCGCCGCGGTGGTGGGCGGCGTCGTCGCGGGCTTCCTGGGAGGCTCGGTCGTCCAGGTCAGCGGCCCGGCGGCGGGACTCGCGCTGGTGGTCGCCGATCTCGTCATGAGGTACGGCTGGCGGGCCACCTGCATGATCACTTTGCTCGCGGGCGCCCTCCAGCTGGTGCTGGGGGTGTTCCGGATCGCCCGGGCCGCGCTCGCGGTCTCCCCCGCCGTGGTGCACGGCATGCTCGCCGGCGTCGGCGTGGTGATCGCCCTCTCCCAGCTGCACGTGGTCCTCGGCGGCAGCCCGCAGAGCTCGGCGATCGCGAACCTGACCGAGCTGCCGCGGCAGATCACCGAGAATCACAACGACGCGGTCCTCGCCGGGCTGCTGACCATCCTGGTCCTGGTCGTCTGGGCCCGGCTGCCCCGGCGGCCGCGGGCCGTCCCCGCCCCGCTGGCGGCCCTGGCCGTCACCGCGGTGACCTCGCTCGCCCTCGGCTGGGACGTCACGCGGGTCGACCTGTCGGCGAGCCTGGACGGCTGGTCCTCCCCGGTCTGGCCGCGGGGCGACTGGCACGGGATCGTCGCGGCGGTGGTGCTGGTCGCCCTGCTCGCCGGGGTGGAGTCGCTGCTCTGCGCGGTGGCCGTGGACCGGCTGCACGGCGGCAGGCGGGCCGACCTCGACCGGGAGCTCACCGCTCAGGGCGCGGCCAACATGGTGACCGGCGCGCTGGGCGGCCTGCCGGTGGCCGGGGTCATCATGCGCAGCACCACCAACGCCCGGGCGGGTGCGCGCAGCCGCTGGTCGACGATCCTGCACGGCCTCTGGATCCTGCTGTTCTGCCTCGGCCTGGGGTGGACGATCACTTTCATCCCGATGGAGGCGCTGGCCGCCCTGCTGGTCTTCATCGGCGTCCAGATGGTCGACATCGGGCACATCCGGAACCTGCGCGGTCACGGCGAGGTGCCGGTCTACGCCGTGACGATGGCGGGCGTGGTGCTGCTCGGCCTCGCCGAGGGCGTGCTGTTCGGCCTCGGCCTGGCCGCGCTGCTCGCGCTGCGCCGCCTCACCTCGGTGACCGTGGACAGCCGGGAGGACTCCCAGGGCCACTGGCATGTGATGATCGGCGGCTCGCTGACCTTCCTCGGGGTGCCGAAGATCACCGCGGAGCTCCGTACCATCCCCGCCGGGGCCGAGGTGGAGCTGGACCTGAACATCGACTTCATGGACAACGCGGCCTTCGAGGCCGTCCACGCCTGGCGGCAGGACCACGAGCGCGGCGGCGGCACCGTCACCGTCGACGAGATCCACGACGAGTGGTACGCCATGGCCGCCAGCGGCGGCCGGGTGTTCCCGGCCAAGACGCCGCCCCGGGCTCCGGACCGCTGGTGGCTGCCGTGGTCCCACCGGCGGCGCCGGCTCCGGGCCGCCGCAGGTGTCCCGGCCCCGGCCCGCAACACCCCCGAGGGCATCGCCACACCCGAGGCTCTCGCCGTACCCGAGCTCCTGGCGGGGGCCGGGGAGTTCCACCTGCGCACGGCGCCGCTGATCCGGCCGGTGCTGCACGGCATGGCCCGGGCGCAGAAGCCCTCGCACCTCTTCATCACCTGCGCGGACTCCCGGATCGTGCCGAATCTCATCACCTCCAGCGGCCCCGGTGACCTGTTCACCGTCCGCAACATCGGCAACCTCGTCCCGCGCCGGGGGGCGTCCGCCCCGGACGACTCGGTCGCCGCCGCGATCGAGTACGCCACGGCCGAGCTCGGCGTGCGGACCATCACGGTCTGCGGGCACTCCGGCTGCGGCGCCATGGTCGCCCTGCTCAGCGGCGGGGAGACGACGGGTGAGCTGCCCGCGCTCGACCGCTGGCTCCGCCACGGCCACCACAGCCTGGCGCGTTTCATCGCCACCGAGAGCGACGGCGCCGACGGCGGCCCGCTCGACCGGCTCTGCCGGATCAACGTGATCCAGCAGCTGGAGAACCTCCGGACCCACCCCGGGGTGGATCACCTGGTGCGCGCCGGGCGCCTGGACCTGGTGGGCCTCTACTTCGACATCGGGGCCGCCCGCGTCCACGTCCTCGACCAGCCGCCGGCCCAGGTCGCTCCGCTCTGACCGCCGGTGCCGTGCGCCCCGGGCACTCCGCTCTGGGCGTACGGCTTGCGCCGGAGGTGAAACCGTATGGCCCCCGCCCTCGCGGGCCACCAAGAATGGGGCGCCATGAGAACCCTTGTTATCGGCGGCTCGGTCTTCCTCGGCCGGGCGATCGTCGAGGAGGCGCTGCGGCGCGGGCACGAGGTCACGACGTTCAACCGGGGTTTGAGCGGACAGGACCTGCCCGGAGTCGAGGCCGTCAGGGGGGACCGCGAGTCCCCCGAGGACCTGGCGCGGCTCGCCGGGGGACGCGAGTGGGACGCCGTCGTCGACGTCTGCGGGTTCGTCCCGCGGGTGGTCGGCGAATCGGTCCGCGCGCTCAACGGCAGGGCCGCCACCTACACGTTCATCTCCAGCATCTCGGCCTGCTCGGGCTGGCCGGGCTCGGGTCCGACGGACGAGAGCACCCCCCGCTTCGACTGCGCCCCCGACGCCGGGCCCGAGGACGGTGACTACGGCGTGCTCAAGGCGGGCTGTGAGCGCGCGGTGGAGCAGGGCTTCGACGGCAACGCCCTGATCATCGAACCGGGCCTCATCCTGGGCCCGCACGAGAACGTCGGCCGCCTGCCCTGGTGGCTGACCCGGATCGCCCGGGGCGGGAAGGTGCTCGCGCCCGGCGATCCCGAGATCGCGATGCAGCTGATCGACGCCCGCGATATCGCCGCCTTCACCCTGTCCCAGGCGGAGGCGGGGACGGCCGACCGGTTCTTCGTCAGCGGGGTCGAGGGCAACGCCACCTACCGGAGCTTCCTGGAGGAGTGCCGGACCGCGACGGGGTCGGACGCCGAGTTCGTCTGGGTGGAGGACCGGTTCCTGCTCGACCGTGACGTCCAGCCCTGGACCGAGCTGCCGCTCTGGGCCCCCCGGGACCCCGGGTTCGCCGGGGTGTGGCTGCCGTCCTCCGCCAGGGCCCGGGCCGCCGGCCTGACGTGCCGCCCGGTGGCGGAGACCGTCCGCGACACCTGGGCCTGGCTCCGCGGCATCCCGGTGGAGGAACGGTCCTTCGGGACCGCCCGGATGAGTCACGGGATCGACCCCGGCAAGGAGGCCGGGATCCTGTCCGAGTGGGCGGAGAAGGGTCCCCGGGCATCGGCGTGAGCGTGGATTTCTGCACAGACGCCCGCGCCCGCCGCGCTTAGGTTACGGGTGTCCGGCCTCGTCCCCCGAATGCCGGACGGCGGTCCATGCTCCCAGGGTCGCGGGTGGGGGGCGGCTCGATCCGCCCCCCACCGTCCCGGTGTTCCGTGATCCCGGATTCCGGAGGAGACTGGAGGGCGCTGCCCGACGCTTCCGGACGGAAGGCCGAGGATGACCGACCTGGGCGCGCTGCGCGAGAGCATGGTCGAGCACGTACGCGCGCGCGGGATCAGCGACGCCGTGGCCGAGGCCCTGCGGGCGGTGCCCCGGCATCTCTTCCTGCCGGAGACCGCGCCCGAGGACGCCTACCGCGACGAGGCGATCGTGACCAAGCGCGACGCGGACGGCCTGCCGATCAGCTCCTCGTCCCAGCCGACGATCATGGCGCTGATGCTGGACCAGCTCGGCCTCGAGCCCGGCCAGCGGGTTCTGGAGATCGGGGCCGGGACCGGTTACAACGCGGCGCTGCTGGCCTGCCTCACCGGGCCCGGCGGCGAGGTCGTCAGCGTCGACATCGACCCCGACGTCGTCGGCCACGCCCGGCGGCGGCTGGACGCGGCCGGATTCCCCGGGGTTCGCGTGGTGTGCGCCGACGGGGCGGAGGGCTTTCCCGGGCGCGCGCCGTACGACCGGGTGATCGCCACCGTCGGGGTGTGGGACCTCGCCCCGGCCTGGCTGGAGCAGCTCGGGCCGGCCGGACGCCTCGTCGTCCCGCTGGATCTGAGGGGGGTTCAGCGCTCGGTGGCGATGGAGCGGGCCGGCGGCCACTGGGTCAGCCGCTCGGTGGTGCCCTGCGGATTCATGCGGATGCGGGGTCCCTTCGCCGGGCCCGAGATGACCCGTGTCCTGGACCGCGGCTCCGACCTGACGATCTCCCTTCCCGAGGAGCGGGAGATCGGTGACGTCCTGGCCGCGCTCGACGGCCCCTCCTCGATGCTCCCCACCGGGACCAGGGCCGACCGGGCGGAGCTCCTCGACGGGTTCGGCCTCTGGCTCGCGGTGCGCGAGCCCCGCTGGTGCGCGCTGTACGAGACCTGCCCGGGACGGTTGCCGTCCACCCCCATGGACCTGCCGGGCTTCACCGTGACCGTGGGGATCGTCGACCGGGGCGGACTCTGCGTGCTGGAGCACGGCCGGTCCGGCGACGCGCTGGCCGTGCACGCCTACGGCTCCGAAGGCCCGGGGCTCGCCGCCGGCCTGGCCGCCCACCTGCACGACTGGGAGGCGGCGGGCCGTCCCGCCTCCGAGGGCCTGCGCGTCGAGGCCCATCCCGCCGGGCCCGGCCCCGTCCCCCCCGGCGCGCCGGTCCTCGACAAGCGCCACACCCGGCTCGTCCTTCGCTGGCCGGGACTCTTTCCACGGTGACAACCGTCCGGAAACCGTCGGAGTCGGACACCTAAAGACGGACGGCTCGGAGCCGATGCTGAGGAGTACAGAAGCATCCGAGCCGAGCAGACGGTGGATCGAGAAAAAGAAGATGAGCCAGACCTCTCCCGGAGCAGTGCGCGCCGCCGGATCCCGCCTCGTGCGGGGGCCGTACGGCTGGCTGGCCTACCTCGTCGTCGGCGGTCTGCTCACCCTCGCGGCCCCGCTGCTCGCCCCGGTCTTCCCCGGCCCCGGCGTCGCGATCCTGGCGCTCCTGCAGCTGGCGTCGGTGACGGCCATCATCGTCGGCGTCCGCCGCCACGGACTGTCCGGCCAGTGGCACTGGCGGCTGATCGCCGCGGCGGCCGTGGTCTCCTACGTGGAGGGCGTGCTGTTGGAGGGCCTGGGCTGGTTCTGGCTGCAGATCCCCGCCTTCCTCGTGCTGTCCCAGATCGGCACCCCGATCGCGTACGGCCTGGCGCTGGCCGGGCTGGTCCTGCTGGGCCTGCGGACCGGCGGCGCACGCTGGGCGGGGCTGCTGGACGGCGGCATCATCACCATCGGCGTCGGAATGCCCCTGTGGACCTTCCTCATCGACCCGGCGATGGATCGGGCCGAGACCCTGACCTCGGGGGTCTTCCTGGCGACGGCCGTCCTCTGCGTCGACCTCCTCATGCTCGGCGTGCTCGTACGGATGGTCTTCGACGGCGGGCGGGCACCCTGGCTGACGCTCATCACCGCGTCCTTCGCCGTCCTGCTCGTGGGGGACGGCGCCCACCTGCTCGACCAGGCGGCCGGGCGGGACGCCGGCGTGCCGGCCATGACCGCCTGGCTGGGCTGGGCCCTGCTGACCGGGTGCGCCGCGCTCCACCCCAGCCTGGCGAACACCGCGCAGATCCGCCCTCCCGCCATCACCAGCCGGGCGCGGGTCACCACGTTCCTCGCCGTCACGCTGCTCAGCCCGCTGGTCTCCTGCCTGGTCCCGCTGATCTTCGGCACCGACGAGGTCGTGTCGCTCCGGGACTACGTGGCGATCATCCTGATGACCGTGCTGCTGGCGGTCCTGCTCGTGCTCCGGCTCACGATCGTCGCCCGCGTGGCCGAGGCCCGCGCCGTCGCCATGGACACCCAGGCCGAGCAGCTCATCGCCCAGACCGCCAAGCTGACCGTCGCCCTGCACAAGCAGGAGCAGCTCCAGCGCCAGCTGACGCATCGCGCCTCCCGCGACCCGCTGACCGGGCTGGCCAACCGCACGGTGTTCAACGAGGCCCTGCAGGAGGCGCTGACCCGCCCCGAGACCCCGCCCGCCCTGCTCCTGCTCGACCTCGACGGGTTCAAGGACGTCAACGACACCTTCGGCCACTCCGTCGGCGACGAGCTCCTCGCCCAGGTCGGCCGCCGCCTGCGGGGCATCATCACCGCGGGGAACACCCTGGCCCGGCTGGGCGGCGACGAGTTCGCCATCGTGATGCCCGGAGCCGCCACCGCGACCGCGACCGCCGTCGCGCAGCGGATCCGGAACTCCCTGCAGGTTCCCTACCAGGTCGGCGGGCGCGAGCTCCACCTCACCACCAGCATCGGCGTCCTGGCCGGCACCCCGGTCAGCAACGCCTCCGAGGCGCTCCGTGACGCGGACATGGCCCTGTACGCCGCCAAGAACGCGGGCAAGAACCAGGTCACCGTCTTCGACCCGGACATGCGCGCCGCCCGCCTGGAGCACAGCCGGCTGACCACCGGGCTCCGCCACGCCATCTCCCGGCAGGAGCTCACCCTCAACTACCAGCCCGTCGTCGATCTGAACACCGGCGGCATCACCGCCGTGGAGGCCCTGCTGCGCTGGAACCCCACCGGGGACAAGCCGGTCCGGCCGGACGTGTTCATCCCCATCGCCGAGGAGACCGGGCTCATCATCCCGATCGGGCTGTGGGTGCTGGAGCAGGCGTGCGCCGACGCGCGCCGCTGGTACGAGCAGTACGGCGTCTACGTCACCGTCAACGTCTCCGGCCGTCAGCTGCGCGACGAGAGCTTCAGCGAGGCCGTGCTGGCCGTCCTGCGCCGTCACGAGCTGCCCGAGCAGGCACTGGTCCTGGAGATCACGGAGAGCATGCTGCTGGCCACCACCTCGGCCGAGACCCAGCGTCTCATCTCCGTTCTGGCGAAGCTGCGCGAGCACGGGGTGCGCATCGCCCTGGACGACTTCGGCACCGGCTACTCGTCCCTGGCCTACCTGCGGACCCTGCCGGTCGACATCCTCAAGATCGACCGTTCGTTCACCACCGCGCTCACCGACGTCGACCACCGCCAGCGGACCCGGGCCTTCACCAAGGCGATCGTGGAGCTCTCGGCCAGCCTGGACCTGCGCACCGTCGTCGAGGGCGTGGAGTCGGACGACCAGGCCAGCATGCTCCAGCAGATGGGCTGCCCGCTGGCGCAGGGCTACCTGTTCTCCCCGCCCACCCCCGCCGCCCGGATCGACGATTTCCTCCGGATCGCCCCCTGGCAGGAAGCGGCCGCGTAGGAGGCTGGGACCGTACCCGGTCGCGGCACTCCGTGAGGCCCCGCCGGCTGCGACCGGCGGGGCCTCACGGTGCTTCGACGGAGGAGATGCGGTATTTCTCCACCCGTGCCGCGTGGATCTCGGTCAGCCGGTCGGGCTCCGTCCCCGCGCCCCGGAACCGCTGGAGGTGGATGTCGGACTCCCACCGTTCGTACACGTTGATCCGGCCCGGTTCGATCGGGTCGGCCGAGAGCGTGAAGTCGAGGCAGCCGGAGGCGGCCCGTGCCCGCCGGATGACGGTCAGGCATCCGTCCAGATATCCCTGCCGGACCTCCGGATCCACGTACAGCTTCCCGGACACGATGATCAAAGCGACTCCCACGGGCACCTGACGGCGGTTCCGGAACTCTACGCCCCGGACGGCGCGGGCGGAGAATCGGAGAATCGGCGCCGGATCCGGGAGGGGCACCGGGTCTCCGGGCGGCGCCGGGGTCGGGAATCACACCGGAGCACGCGGTCAGGGACCGGTCAGGCGGCGCTCTCCCCGGGTGGTGACCACGAACACCTGCCAGTTGTAGTAGGCGTAGTAGTTCCTGATGTCCTGCTTGATCTGGCGCGCGTGCAGCAGCACCGCGTTGACGTACGCCCAGGAGTGGTTGTAGGCGTACAGCGCCCGCCGGTAGTTGCGCGGCGCCCCCGAGGCGTGCAGGTAGTTGGCGGCGGCGAGGATGGCGTCGCGGGTGTCGTGGACGTCGCCGCCCATGCCGTACGCGTCCCAGGTCCGCGGCATGAACTGCATCGGCCCCTTGGCGCCCGTGTGGCTGGGTGAGCGCACGCGGCCGAACTTGGTCTCGACGAACATCACCGCCGCCAGCACCTCCCACTCGACGCCGAACCGGCGCTCGGCCCGCCGGAAGTGGCCGATCAGGGCGTCGGCGGGCTCGGGCTGCTCGACGCGGAACTTCGCGGGCTTGCTGACGGGGTGGACGAGGGAGAGCAGGTCCCGGATGGCCGTCACGTTGGCCCTCGCCGCCCCGGCCAGGGCCTTCGGCAGCGCGGCGTAGGTGCGGGAGGCGACCTTGGGGTTGCGGGCCAGGTAGCGGTAGACGCGCTGCTGGTACAGGGCCAGCAGGACCACCGGCTCGGGAGCCTGTCCGGTGGCGGGGTCCCCGGTGCGCCTCCAGTCGTCGATGGCGCGCCGCAGGTGCGCGGTGGTGCCGGTCAGGGCGCGGGCCAGCCGCGCCGGGTCCTTGGGGATCGCCGCGCCGGGGGTGGGCGGGGCGGGCGCCTGGACCGCGGGCCTGCCCGCCGCCGGCGTGGCCGACGGCTGCGGCGCCGCCTGTGTCGCCGCCTGTGTCGCCGCCTGTGTCACGGCCCGGCCGGGAGCGGCCGGTGAGGCGGCGCCCTGCGCGACGGTGCAGCCGGAGATCGCCATGGCCAGGCCGACGAGCGACGCGGTTACGGCCTTCGCGTGCTGATCCTTCATCGGACCAACGTACCGGAGCCCATGACCGACCGGACGATCCGCAACGCGTCCCCGCGATGCTCGCCATGACAGAAAAATGAACAGCCACTGAATTCTCCGATATATCCAGATACAGCGCACACCATCCTTTTCTCGGCCTCACATAATTCCCGATAAAGGGGTTATTTCAGGAAAAGGAGTGTGATGAGACGATCGATCGGCATCGCCCTGGCACTGCTGCTCGGTGCCGCGGTCGTGGTGGCGGTCGTGCTCGGCAACGGGGCCGGTGACCCCGCAATCGTGCGGGGCGTGATCGGTTCGGAGAAGAAGCCGTTCTTCGACGATCCCCGGGTGCGCGCCGCCTTCGAAAAGCACGGCCTGCGCGTCGAGGCGGACACCGCCGGCTCCCGGCAGATCGCCACCGAGGTGAACCTCGACGACTACGCCTTCGCCTTCCCCTCCAGCCTCCCCGCGGCGGAGAAGATCAGGAAGGACCGCGGGGTCACCCGGCTCTTCTCCCCGTTCCACTCCCCCATGGCCGTGGCCACCTTCGAGCCGATCGCCGACGTACTGGCCCGGGCCGGGCTGGTGCGCGACTCCGGCCGCGGCTACCAGGTGCTGGACATCGCCGGGTACCTGGACCTGGCGGCCAAGGGCACCCGCTGGGACGAACTGCCCGGCAACACCTCCTACCCGGCGCGCAAGCGGGTGCTGCTGACCACCACCGACGTCAGGACCTCCAACTCCGCCGCCATGTACCTGGCGATGACCAGTTACGTGGCCAACGGCGAGGACGTGGTCACCACCGCCGCACAGGTGCCGGAGGTGGCCGGCAGGATCGCACCGGTCTTCCTCGACCAGGGCTATTCGCAGTCCTCGACCGAGGCCCCCTTCGAGGACTACCTGGTGATGGGCTCCGGCAAGACGCCGATGGTGGTCGTCTACGAGGCCCAGTACCTGTCGCGCCTGTTCGCCGGCGACGGCTCGATCACTCCCGAGATGCGCCTGCTCTACCCCTCGCCCACGGTGCTCAGCAAGCACACGCTGGTGCCCTTCACCGAGCAGGCGAACGAGGTCGGGCGGCTGCTGACCGAGGATCCCGAGCTGCGCGGCCTCGCCGCCCAGTACGGCTTCCGCACCGCCGACCCCGAGGCGTTCACGGACCTGGCCGCCCGGCACCGGGCGCCGATCGCCCGCGACCTGGTGGACGTGGTCGAACCGCCCGCCTACGACCGCATGGAGCAGCTGATCACCGCCATCGAACGACTCTACGCCGACGGTGCCGTACCGCAGGCCGAAGGAGGATCCTGACCGTGGCCCACGACACGGCCGGAAACACGACCCCGGACCTGACGCCGGCCCCGCCCGCTCTGACGCTCACCCCGCCGGCCCCGGTGACCGCCGTACCCGCCGAGCGCGCCGCGACCATGCTGCCGCTGCCCGACGGCCGCGCGGACGAGCTGGCCTCCAGGGCGCGGGACTTCGCCGCGGAGCTGGCCGGGTTGGACCCCCGGGTGCCGGAGTTCACCCGGAGGGTCAACGACATCTCCTCGATGGGCGACCCGGAGATCCGTGCCGCCTCCCAGGTGGCCAACCGCATGCTCAAGCGCCCCGTCGCCGCCCTGGCCTCGGCCAGGGGCGAGGCGGCCGACGCCCAGGGCCGGGTGGCCGGGCAGCTGGTGGCGCTGCGCCGTACGGTGGTGGACCTCGACCCGAAGCAGGCCGGCGGCGGGACGCGCAAGCTGCTCGGGCTGATCCCGTTCGGCGACCGGCTCCGCGACTACTTCGCCAGGTACCAGAGCGCGCAGAAGCACATCGACGCCATCATCAGGGCGCTGAAGTCCGGCCAGGACGAGCTGCTGAAGGACAACGCGGCGATCGAGGGCGAGAAGGCGAACCTGTGGGAGGCGATGACCCGACTGCAGGAGTACGCAGTGATGGCCGCCGCGCTCGACGCCGCGATCGAGGACCACCTGCTCCACCTGGAGACGACCGACCCGGACAGGGCGACCGCACTGCGCTCCGACGCGCTGTTCACCGTACGGCAGAAGCACCAGGACATCCTCACCCAGCTGGCCGTCTCCGCCCAGAGTTACCTGGCGCTGGACCTGGTGCGCAAGAACAACATGGAGCTCAGCAAGGGCGTGGACCGGGCGACCACCACGACGGTCGCCGCACTGCGCACCGCGGTCACGGTGGCGCAGGCGCTGGCCGGCCAGAAGCTGGTGCTCGACCAGATCAGCGCGCTCAACGCCACGACGAGCGACCTGATCCTGGCCACCAGCGAGATGTTGCGCACCCAGGCGGGCGCCGTCCAGAACCAGGCGGCCTCGACCTCGGTGGACATGGACGCCCTGCGCAGGGCCTTCGACAACGTCTACGCCACCATGGACATGATCGACTCCTTCCGCGCCCGGGCCGTGGAGAACATGGCCGTCACCGTCCAGAGCCTCAGCGGCGAACTGGAGCACGCCAGGACCTACCTCGACCGGGCGGCGGAGGCGGACCGGTGACCGCCCCGCCGCGGAGAATCACCCTCGGGGCGGCCCGGCGACCGGTGACCGCCGGTCGGCCGCGACCGGTACGGCGCCCGCTCCTGGGACCGGTGCTGGCCCTGGCGCTGGTGCTCGGCCTGGCCGGGTGCGGGCCCGACGACATCGGGGATGATCCGGACACCCTGCGGATCCTGGCCGGGAGCGAGGTCAAGGACCTCGAACCGATGCTGGCCCGCTCCGGGGTCAAGGTGAAGATCTCCTACACCGGCACCCTGGACGGGGCCGAGCAGGTGGCCGGCGGCGGCGCCGACGGAAAGTACGACGCCGTCTGGTTCTCCTCCAACCGCTACCTGTCGCTGATCGACGGGGCGTCCGCCCGGCTGTCCACCCAGACCAAGATCATGGCCTCTCCCGTGCTGCTCGGCCTGAACGCCGCCAAGGCCCGGGAGCTCGGCTGGCAGGACGGGAAGGCGACCTGGGAGCAGATCGCCACCGCCGCCCGGGAGGGGAGGTTCACCTTCGGCATGGCGAACCCGGCCTCCTCCAACTCGGGCTTCTCCGCGCTGGTCGGTGTGGCCGCCGCGCTGTCGGACGCCGGGGAGGCCCTGGACGCCGCGCAGGTGTCGGCGGTCACGCCGGAGCTGAAGGAGTTCTTCTCCGCCCAGCGGCTGACCGCGGGGTCGTCGGGCTGGCTGGCCGACGCCTACACCCGGCAGGGCGGGGTGGACGGCATCGTGAACTACGAGTCGGTGCTGCTGGGCATGAAGGGCCTGACGCTCGTCTACCCGGGCGACGGCGTGGTCACCGCCGACTACCCGCTGACCCTGCTGGCCTCCGCCCCGCCGGAGAAGCGGGAGCTGTACGGAAAGCTGACCGCCTGGCTGCGCACGCCGGACACGCAGCGGGAGATCATGACCACCACCCACCGGCGGCCCGCCGTGCCCGAGGTCCGGCCGGGACCGGAGTTCGGCCCGGCGCCGCTGCTGGAGCTGCCCTTCCCCAACCGCAGGGCCGCCGCCGACCGGCTGATCACCGCCTACCTCGACGAGGCGCGCGTGCCCGCGCACGCCCTGTTCGTCCTGGACACCTCCGGTTCGATGCAGGGCGAGCGTATCGAGGCGCTGCGCGAGGCCCTGGTCATGCTGACCGGCGCCGACCGCTCGGCCTCCGGGACGTTCTCCCGGTTCCGCAGCCGCGAGACCGTGACCATGATCCCGTTCAGCGGCGGCGTCGGGACGTCCCGCACCTTCAAGCTGCCCGAGGGCGATCCCGGACCGGTGCTGGAGGAGATCAAGGGGTACGCCGAGGGCCTCGGCGCCGACGGCGGGACCGCGATCTACGACGGGCTGCGGGCCGCCTACAGCGAGAGCCTCCGGGCCGATCCGAAGCACTACACCTCGGTCGTTCTCATGACCGACGGCGAGAACACCGACGGCGCCTCGTTCGAGGACTTCCGGCGCCTCTACGAGATGCTGCCCGCGGGCATCCGCCCCCGGACCTTCGTCGTGCTGTTCGGGGAGAGCGACGTGGAGGAGATGAACAAGGTCGCCGAACTGACCGGGGGCGCCGTCTTCGACGCCCGGGACAGCTCGCTGGCCGCGGCGTTCAAGGAGATCCGTGGCTACCAGTGACGGGCCGGGCCGCCGCCGCCGTCGGCCCCCGGTCCAGTCCGGGGAGGCGGGGCCGGTGCTCCGCTATCTCGGCTCGACCAGGAACATCGCCGGCTGCGCGCTGGCCCTGGCCGGTCTCCTGGCCCACTTCCTCGGGCTGGCGGGCACGCTCTGGCCGGTGGTCGTGGCGGGGCTGTACGGCGTGGGCGCGCTGCTGGCCCCGCCGGACCGGGTCCGGCTGGCCGTGGCGCACGCCGGGGTCGAGACCGGCCCGCTCCGGGCGGACCTCGGCGCGCTGCTGCGCCGGGTGCGGGACTCCCGGCGCTTCCCCGACGACGTGGTGGCGCGGGTGGGCGCCCTGGCCGAGGTCGTCGAGGGAGTCCTGGAGCGGGCGGAGGTGCTGGCCGCCTCCCCCGACCACCTGCACGTCGTCTCCCAGACGATCCGCGACTACCTGCCGGTCAGCCTGGAGGCCTACGCCAACCTCCCCCGCGCCTACGCGCTCACCCGGCGCGGGGACCGCGAGCGCAGCGCCCACGAGGAGCTCCTGGCCCAGCTCGACCTGCTGGACGCCGGGATGCGGGAGGTCGCCCAGGCCGTCCACCGGGGGGACGAGCAGGCCCTGACCGACCAGGGACGCTTCCTGCGGGACCGCTTCGGCCGCTCGGCCCTGGACCTGTGACCCTCCGGCCCCGGTCCGGCCCCGGTCCGGCCCCGGTCCCGGCCCGGGTCTCGGTCCCGGTGGCCCTCGGCCTCCGGCGCCCCTCGGAAGTGACCGGAGCAGATCCTCGGCTGCCTAGCTCCCGTCCTCGTCGTCGATCAGCAGGAAACCGGGCCGGTTCTCCCGCCACTCGGGCACGTCCATCGAGTTGAGCACGGAGATCAGCTTCTTCTCCTCGTAGATGAAGTGCGTCTGCATGATCGCCGACAACGCGTCCAGTTCCTCACGCACCCTGGAGGCCGCGGCCGGATCCGGTTCCTCCGGGAGGGAGTCGAGCAGTTTCTGCAGGTTCCCCAGCAACCAGTCCAGCTGGTTGTGGTCCGTACGCAGGTCGGAGAGCACCTTGCGCAGCTCGGGGAACTCCTCGGCGATCGCGGGGAACGCGCCCCTGTCCTCGCCGGTGTGGTGGCGCGTCAACGCCGTGCAGAAGGAAAGACAGTGGGCGCGCAGATCCCGGGGCGGAAGCCCTTTGCCGGCGAAGTAGTCGTCGACGTTGTCCCGGAGGTCGTCCAGCATCTCGCGGAGCCAGATGTGCACTTCGAGCAGCTGCGTGCCCAGGGCGGTGAGGCGGCTGCCCGCCTCGGAGCGTGAGTTCATGCTCTCCTTTCGGATGGGTTGCTCCGTCCAGTGTCCCCGAAGGATCACGTTTCTCCGCCCGCGTCGCCGACGGTCAGCCACCCCGTCGCCGCGGCAGCAGCGGGCTGACCGCCGCGATGGCCAGGCCGAGCCCCGCCGCCAGGAGGAACACCAGGTCGTAGCCGGCGGCGAGGGCGGCCGGGGAACTCTCGTCGGCCTCCATCGCGGCTCTGGCGCCGGCGGCCGACGCGAGCACCGCCAGGCCCACCGACCCGCCCACCTGGTTGGCGGTACTGGCCAGGCCGCCGACGGTCCCCGCGTCGCCCTCGGGGACGTCGGCGGTCGCCGCGGCCATGAGGGTGGGGAAGGTCAGCCCGATGCCGGCCGCGACGAGCAGGGTGGGCCCGAGCATGCCGGTGACGTAGCCGCTGCCGGCGTGGGCCTGGGAGAGCCAGCCGAAGCCGGCCACGAAGCAGCCGGAACCGGCCAGCACGAGGGAGCGCGCACCGGCCCGGGGCAGCAGGGCTGCCGCCAGCCGTGCGACCACCACGAACGCCACCGCCGCGGGTGTCTGCCCGAGCCCGGTCTGGAAGGCGTCATAGCCGAGCACGTTCTGCAGGAACAGCGACGTGAAGTACCACATCGCCATGGCGGCCCCTCCGAACAGCAGCAGCATGCCGTTGCCGACGGCCACCCCCCGGATTCCGAAGAGCCGCGGCGGCATCATCGGATGGGTGGCGAAACGCGCCTCCACCACGGTGAAGGCGACGAGCAGGAGCAGCCCCGCCGCGACCGGCCCGGCGACCGGCACGGACGTCCAGCCGTGATCGGCGCTCTGCATGACCCCGTAGATCAGCGCGGCCAGCCCCGCCGTCCCCGTGACCGCCCCGGCGAGGTCGAGCCGTTCTCGCCGGCCGGTTCGCGTGGCGGCCAGCGACGTCATGGCCACAGCGATCAGCACCGCTCCGATCGGGACGTTGATGAGGAAGACCCACCGCCACGACAGACCGGTCGTGATGGCACCGCCCACGACCGCACCCGCCATTCCGCCCACGCCGCCCGCGGCGGACCACGCGCCGAACGCCCGGGCGCGCGCGTGCTTCTCGGTGAACCACGTGTTGATCACGGCCAGCGTCGCCGGGGCCAGCATGGCGGCTCCCATGCCCTGCGCGAGGCGGGCCGCCACCAGGACCTCCGGAACGCTCGCCAGGCCGGCGGCCAGGCTTGAGGCGGAGAACGCCGACAACCCGGCGACCAGCATCCGGCGCCGGCCGAACAGGTCGGCGGCGCGTCCGCCCAGCAACATGAAGCCGGCGAAAGTGAGCAGGTAGCCGTTGACCACCCAGGGCAGGCCGGTGGACGTGAAGCCCAGGTCCCGGTGGATCGCGGGAAGGGCGACGTTGATGATGGACGCGTCCAGGATCACCATGAACTGGCAGGCGCACGTCAGCACCATGATCATCCATGCGGGGCCGGTGCGCGGCGTGACCTGCCGAGCCGCGGTGCCGGTGCTCGTCATGACTTCCTCACCCGCCCGTCGCAGGAGAGGACTCCAGCCTTCGCGGTCATGCCGCCTCCCTCGGGATAGAATTAGTTATGCGAATAACGTTATGCGCATAATGTTATTCGCGTAACTAATCTGTCAAGGAGAGCCCGTGGACTTCGAACACGCCGATGCCCTCAACCAGGCCATCCGCCTGCTGAGCCTGCGCCACCGGGCCAGGGCCGCCTCGCTGCTGGCCCCACTCGGCCTGCACCCCGGACAGGAGGTGCTCCTCCTCGAACTCGCCCGGAGCGGCCCGATGATCCAGGCCCAGCTCAGCGAGGCGCTCGGCTGCGAGCCGCCCAGCGTCACCCTCATGACCCGCAAACTCGAAGCCACCGGCCACATCAGCCGCAGACCCGCCCCCTCCGACAAGCGCGCCAGCGTCGTCGAACTCACCGACAGCGGCAGAGCCCTGGCCGGCCGGGTCAGGCAGCTGTGGTGCGCCCTGGCGGAGGAGACCGTGGCCGGCCTGCCCGCCGAGACGGCGGCCGCTCTGCCCGGCATCCTCAACGCCCTGACCGACAACGTGGACACCAGACGCCCCCGCCACGCCCACGGCCGCCGGAACATCCCGGCCACGGAAACCCGACGGGACGGCCCCGCCGGTCGGGGCGCGGGACCGTCCGTCGACGGCGCCACCGGTCGGGGCGCGGGGCCGTCCGACGACGGCGCCGAGAACGACGGCGCCGAGAACGACGGCGCCGAGAACTAGGCCCGCGCCGAAACCGGGCCTTCACGCGGGCCGGAGACGCCGGATCCTCACGGTGGTCGCGGGCGGACGCGGGGCGTCTCGCCGGCCTGCAGCTATCCGGCGCCGCCTTCGGCTCCGGGCCCGGGCAGCACGTCGACGTCCGTCGCGCGCATCGGCTGCCCGCAGACCGAGCAGCTCAGCTCCACATGAGCGATCCGGCCGCAGGCATGGTGCCGGTACAGCACGGGCGGCCCCGGCTCCCCGGCGGTCCACCGATCGCCCCAGCGCACCATCACCAGCAGCAGGTCGCACAACTCCTGCCCCTTCTCGGTGAGGACGTACTCATGGCGCAGGGGACGCCGGGAGTACTCCCGGCGCTCCAGCACGCCGTTGTCGACCAGCCACTTCAGTCGCTCACTGAGCACCTTGCTGGAGATTCCCAGGTCACGCTGGAGATCGTCGAAGCGCCCGATGCCGACGTAGACGTCCCGCAGGATCAGCGGGGACCACGGCTCGCCGATGACGTCCAGGGTGCGGGCGATGGAGCAGACCATGTCGCCGAACCGGGTGCGCTGCATGCGGTCAAGCCTAGCCGACAAGCTTCCCTTAAGAAATCCAGTCGGGTAGGGTTCGACAAGTAACTTCCCTTAAGAAAGCATCGGAAGGAGCGCCTGATGACCCGGCCCCCGATCGTCTCGGAGCAGGAGTGGCGCAGCGCCCGGGACGCGCTGCTGGTCAAGGAGAAGCAGCTCACCCGCGCGCAGGACGCACTGGCCGCCGAACGCCGCCGGCTGCCGATGGTCCGCGTGGACCGGAGCTACCGGTTCGACGGCCCGGACGGCGCGAGAAGCCTGCCGGACCTCTTCGACGGGCGCGGCCAGCTCATCGTGTACTCCTTCATGTGGCACGGAGCCCGCGACTTCTGCCCCGGCTGCTCGATGTTCACCGACAACATCGGCCACCTGGCGCACCTGCACGCCCGCGACGTCTCCATGGCGCTGGTCTCCACCGGACCGCTGGCCGAGATCATGCCGTACCGGCGGCGCATGGGCTGGACCATCCCCTGGTACTCCGCGCCGGACGGCGATTTCAGCCGGGACATGGGGGCGGGCGACGGCTTCGCGCTGAACGTCTTCCTCCGCGACGGCGAGGACGTCTACCGCACCTACGTCACCGGCGGACGGGGCGTCGAACGGCTCGGCAGCAGCTGGACCTTCCTCGACCTGGCCCCGTACGGGCGGCAGGAGACGTGGGAGGACTCACCCGGAGGCTGGCCGCAGAGCCGGCCCTACCGCTGGTGGCGGCTGCACGACGAATACGACTCCTGAACCCGGTCCGCGATCCATCCGAACGGGAACAGCTCCATCCGAAGGGAACACTCGCCATATCCTTCGGCACCCGTCGCCGAACTCCTGTTCGGCGAGGCCGACGCGACACCGATCAGCACCGACCCGGCCACCGTACGGCCCTGGGCCCAGGCACGGGCGTGCCTGCGGGAGGCGCCGAAAGCGTGGCTGTCGACGGTGCGGCCCGACGGACGCCCCCGCGCCGCGCCGCTGATGCCGGTCTGGGCCGACGGATTCGCGCCTACGGCTACGGTCCCGACGGCCTGACCGCCACCCGCTGGCGCTTCTGACCCCTCCGGCTCCGGGCCGGAGGACTCTCCCCGGCCCCGGCCCCGGCCCCGGCCCCGGTCCCGGTCGCGGGAGCGCCCGCACAATCGTTCAAGACCGGTAGCGCCGCCCGCCGCTACAACGGTTGTGCCGCCGTCCCACCGAGGGGCGCGGCGGAGGTGGACGGATGGACGTGGGTTTCCTCGGCCTCGGCCTCATGGGCCGGCCCATGGCGCTCAACCTGGCCCGCGCGGGCACGCCCCTCGTCGTCTGGAACCGCTCCCCGGACCGGTGTGACGCCCCGCGCGCGGCCGGTGCGAAAGTGGCGGCGAGCCCCGCCGAGGTGTTCGAGCGGGCCCGCGTGGTGATGCTGATGCTGGCGGACGAGGCCGCGACCGACGCCGTACTGGAACGCGGGACTCCCCGGTTCGCGGAGAAGGTCGCCGGGCACGTCGTCGTCCACATGGGCACGACCGCACCCGAGTACTCCGCGGAGTTGGAGACGGCCGTCCGCGACGCCGGGGGCGCCTATGTCGAGGCACCGGTCTCGGGATCGCGCGGGCCCGCCGAGGCCGGGCAGCTGGTGGCGATGCTCGCCGGGGAGCCGGAGGCCGTGGCGGAGGTCCGCCCGCTGCTCCGCCCGATGTGCCACGAGACGGTCGTGTGCGGCGCCGTCCCCTCGGCGTCGCTGACGAAGCTCGCGGTCAACCTGTTCCTGATCACGATGGTGAGCGGTCTCGCCGAAGCCGTGCACTTCGCGAACCGGCACGACCTCGATCCGGAGGTGTTCCTGCACGTCCTCGACTCTGGGCCGATGGCCAGCGCCGTCTCCCGCACGAAAACCGCCAAGCTGCTCGGACGCGATTTCAGTCCCCAGGCGGCGATCGCCGACGTGCTGAAGAACAACCGGCTGATCGCGCAGGCCGCCCGCCGCTCGGGGACGGCCTCACCGCTGCTGGACGTCTGCCTGGCCCTGTTCGGTGAGACGCTGGCGCTGGGGCACGCCGAGTCGGACATGGCGGCCGTCATCCACGCCATCGAGGCCAGGACGTCCCCGCCTCCGCGGCAGGGCCCCTGACCGTACCGCTTCGTACGGTTGACTGCCCGTACGGCACGTGCCCGTCACGGTCCGGCGAGCGCCGCGGTCCACGCCGCCGGGGTGAGCCCGTACGTCCGTTTGAACATCCTGGTCATGTGGCTCTGGTCGGCGAAGCCCGCCTCCAGCGCGGCCTGGAGCGGCGGCGTGCCGCCCCTCAGCAGCCGGCGCACCCGGTCCAGCTGCCGCATCGTGCGGAACCGGGTCGGGCTGGTGCCGAACGCGGCGCGGAACTGGCGGGCGAGCGCCCAGCGGTCCAGCCCCGCGACCTTCTCGAGCTCCTCGACGGGATGCCTGGTCACCGGGTCGTCCACGATCAGCTCGCGCACGCGTGACAGCGCTTCCAGCGCCAGCGTGGACCGCCTCCCCGGGCGGGTGGCGGAGTGCCGTTCCAGCATGTCCGCCACCAGCAGCGCCACGTCGATCTGCTCGAAGTCGTCGAGCGGCTCGTCGATGTCCCGCAGGCACGCCGCCAGCGGCGAGCGCGTATCGCTCCGCCGTACGACCGGATCGGCGACGAACGGCAGCGGCCGCCCGCCCAGCGCCTGCTGCACGAGAAACGGATCGACGTAGAGGATCCGGTAGCCGAAGCCCTCGTCGGTGCCCGGCTTGCCGTCGTGCACCTCGTCGGGATGCAGGACGTGCCAGTCACCGGGAAGACAGTGCCGCCACTCGCCCCGATAGCGGAACGTCTGCACGCCCGCCAGGGTCATCCCGATCGCGTAGGTGTCATGCCGGTGCGGCGCGAACCCCTCCCCGACCAGCGACGCCTCAAGGCGTTCGATCCCGGCCGCCCCGGAGCCGAACCGCAGCCGCTGCCCGCCCGCCCCTCCGGCCAGGTGGCGCCGGAGCCCGTCGAGGCCGCCCGTCTCACCGCTGTCGCCATCCCACCGTCCCACTCCCCCAGGCTAGCCTCCGGCCCCGCGACGCCCGGGTTCCACGCACGCGCCGGGGTTCCACGCAGGCGCCGGGGTTCCACGCACGTGCCGGGAGAACACCGAGGACCGTCCCGGCGGCTCCGGCATCGGCCCGGGGCGCGGACCGCGCCGGAGGTCCGGGCGTCACCGGTCGCACACCAGCACCGTGTTCCCGTCAGGGTCGCGCGTGGTGAAGAAGAGACAGACGTCCGGCGCGCCCGTGATCTCCCCCACCTCGCAACCGTGGCTTTCCAGCAGGAGACGGGCCTTCGCAAGGTCGTCCACGACGAGATTGCACGTCGCCCACGGGAGCCCGGCACTCACCGGGATGCCGCTGGCGGGCCCGAGCAGCGTCAGGCGGGCCCCGTGATCCGCCTGCGGCGAGAGCACGGCGCTCCACCCGTCCACGGACATGATCCGGAAGCCGAACATGTCGCCGTACCAACGCGCGGACTCCTCGATGTCCGTGACCGGGACGAACGCGGTGCCGATCCGTACGCTGACCATGTCCGGCACCGTATTCGATCCCCCCGACTTTTTCTCCCGGCCGTCCGTTGCGGCAGAGTGGTGATGGTCCGGTACCGGCCAGGGGAAAGGGGCCGACGTGGCGTCTCGCGTCCGGTGGATCGACTTCGACTGCGAAAACCCGTACGAACTCGCCGGTTTCTGGTCGGCGGCTCTGGGACACCCGCAGCACGAGGACGACCGGCCCGATGACGACGAATGCGAAGTCGTCGTCCCCCCCGAGGTCGGTTACTCGATGCTCTTCCAACGGGTGTCCGGGAAGAAATCCGCGAAGAACCGGATCCACCTTGACCTCGTCCCCACGGACCGCAGCCGGGAGGAGGAAGTGGAGCGCCTGCTGAAGCTGGGGGCGACCATGCTTGAGGACCACCGCAGGGAGGACGGCACCGGGTGGGTGGTACTCGCCGACCCCGAAGGCAACGAATTCTGCGTCGAACGCCGCAGGGACTGAAACCACCTCGGACGAGCCGGACTGGAGGGCGGGGCCCGATCCGGCATCGTCCCGGCCTGGAGGGCGGGGTCCGATCCGGCATCGTCCCGGCCTGGAGCGGCCGGCTCCTCGGCGACCCGTTCCCGGCGTGTGCTCGCGTGCACCCCATCCGACCTGCGCCGCCAGGTCGGAAAAGCCTCCTCGTCCCTCACGACAGCATCACGACGCCTCAACTCGAAAAGCAATGAACCAGGGCAAATCAAATAGCACGTCACGCCGATTCACGATGCCGGCGTCGTTCAATCAACTCACGGCGGGCCGGTGAACCCCGATGCGGACCACGGGAGTTATGAAACAAAAATCTACGCCGGGCCCCGGCCTTCACGCTCCGAGTCCAGAATGGAGCCAGGCGACGGCATGGTGTCGGAGGCGCGATGCGTACAACTGGACTTTTCGCGGTGATGCTGGCGGTCCTGTCGGTCACGGCGGGCTGCGGTTCCGCGCCCGACCTCGCCGGCGCAGCCCCGTCCCCCGTGCCGCCGGCCTCCCTCTCCCCCGGCGACAGTGGACAGCCGACACCGAAGACGAAGAACCCAAAGAACTCGAAGAACAACGATTCATCTGATCGCATCTCCAACAAGGAGGACGGCGACGACTCCTCCGGCAATTCATTCCGATCGAAATCAGACGGCGAAAAGTCGGATATATCCCGCAGATCCGGCAACTCGGAGACGAATTCCGGCGGAAACACCGGCGGGGATACCCGGCGGCCGTCGGACGATGACGACACCGATACCGCAGAACCGGTCACGCTCAGCCCCCGGCCCTGGAGAACGCCCCGCGTATCGAGCCCGGCCGGGATCCGACTGGACAACCGGTACCCCAGCAACGGATGCGTCATCTACTGGATGTCGTCAACGAGTCACCCCATCACGGTGGAGGGGCTGGAAGTCGGCGACAGCACCTTCACCCCTTCCGACCAGCCGGCCGAGGGAACCGGGGACTTCCCCATAGGGACCACGTCCGTACGGGGAGAACCCTGCCGCGGCGACAACGGCGTAACCGCCGGAACCGGGTGCGACGCCGGCGCCGAGATCAGCGGTGGCGACGGCTGCGGCCTGCGCCCGGACTACGCGGAGCCGATCAGGCCGGGCGTCTACACGCTCTCCCTGACGTGGCGCCTGTCGACTCTCTGCACCGGGACGTCGTTCGCACCATGCGAAGGCGTGGACCCCGTGCCCACCGAAACAGAGCCGGTCATCGCGGAGTGGGACGCCACGATGCCGTACTGCGTGGAAGTGCGGGCCGAAACAGGCGACTCCTACCAGGTCCTCACATGCTGACGAGCCGCCCGGCATGAGGCTGCCGTTTCTCTCCCGCAGGCGGAAACGCCGATCACCCACGCCGCCGCAGACCGTCCGGGATGCGCCGGCGACCGCTCCGGCTCCGGCTCCGGGCTCGGAGCCGGAGCCGGAGCCGGAGGCATCCAGGGAGCCGAGCCCCGAGGCGTCCACGGAGTCGAAGTGGAACTCCCGCCTCCAGACGCTCGGCACGCTGGGGCCGCCCACGACCATCATCACAGTCGTCCTGATCTGGTGCGGATACGTAGCCACCTGGCAGCGATTCCGCTATTTCGGCGTATACCTTGAATTAGCGGACCTGCCCAACCAGGACCTGATCTTCTATGGGGTGGAGACCGTCTACCCCATCGCCGCGATCCTGCTTCTCGCGGTCTTCGCGGTGCTCCTGCTCCATCTGGGCGTCCGAACGCTGCTCGCCTCCCCGCTCCGCCGGACCACCTCCGCACTCGTCTGGGTGCTGACCCTCACCGGTGCGGCCGTCATGGTCCGGGGGCTGGTCGGGCTGTTCGTCCCCGAGGTTCCGCGAGCAGAAGTCCCCGGAACCACCCCTCTCTCACTCGCGCTGGGCGCACCACTCCTCGCCTACGTCCTGTGGCTACGACGAGAGTTCGCAGCGCGAGGGGGCGGCGCGGCGTCGGCGTCGGTGTCGGCGTCGGCGGAGACGCCCGCGGTGTCACCGCCCCCCACCGTTGAGCTCGGCATCCGGCTCGCCGCCGCGGGAGTGGGAGTCGTGGGCCTGTTCTGGAGCGCCAACACCTTCGCCGCCGAGGCAGGACTCGCGCGCGGCTACGAAGACGCGCTGGAGCTGTCACGCCGCCCCGAGGTCGTCCTGTACGCCAAGGAGCCGCTCCCCGACGTCCCGCCGATCACCGACTACACCGACCTGGGCGAAGAGGTGACCCACCGGCACCGCTACCGGGGCTTCCGCCTCCTGCTGGAGTCCCGGGACCGGCTGTTCCTTGTCCCTCTCACCTGGCGGCCCGGGGACAGGTCGGCCACGGTGTCCACCTTCGTGATCTCCTACGGTTCCAACGTCCGCCTGCAACTTCTGCCGCAGTGAGAGTGGCCCCTCCACCCCGCCACGCCTTGCCGTACCTTCTCTCATCTATTATCGTCGATTATCGATGAATGAGAATTCCGCTCCGCTGGACCGCGCCTCCGCCGAGGAGTACGCGAGCTGGTTCAAGGCGCTGGCAGACGCCACCCGCATCCAGCTCGTCTCTCTGCTGGCCCGATGCCGGGAGCCGATGACCGTCGGGCAGATCGTGGCGGCCTCCGGGGTCGGCCAGTCCACGGTCTCCCACCACCTGAAGATCCTGGCCGATGTCCGCTTCGTCCTGGTGGAGCGGCGCGGCACCGCGAGCCTGTACCGGATCAACGAGGCATGCGTGCACTGCTTCCCCACCGCCGCCGACGTGGTGATGGGCAACCCCGTCCCGGCCGCCCCGACGTGTGAGTGAAGGAGTCCGTCATGGCGCATGAGGAGATCGTCGAGCGCTACTCCGGTCTGGCCCGCGCGGCCCTGGCCGGGGAGGCTGTCGTGGACTGCGGAGCCGACGCGTTCGCCCGAGGGTGTTTCGGCGCTGCCGGCTACGACGATGCCGCCGGTCTGCCCGAGGGGGCGCTGCGGGCCGGCCTGGGCTGCGGCGACCCGGTCGCGGCCGCCGAGCTGCGTGCCGGGGAGACGGTTTTGGACCTGGGGTCGGGCGGCGGCCTCGACGTGCTGCTGTCGGCCCGCCGCGTCGGCCCCACCGGCCGCGTCTACGGCCTGGACGCCAGCGCCGAGATGCTCGAACTGGCCCGGCGCAACGCCGCCCACGCCGACGCGACCAACGTCGAGTTCCTGCAGGGAACGATCGAGGACATCCCGCTGCCGGACCGCTCCGTCGACGCGGCGATCTCCAACTGCGTGGTCAACCTGTCGGAGGACAAGGCAGCGGTGCTGGCCGAGGCGTTCCGGGTGCTGCGACCCGGCGGGCGCCTGGGCGTCAGCGACGTGGTCACCGACGACGACGTCGACCCGGTCCGGCGGGCGGCGGCCGAGGCCCGGATCGGCTGCGTCGCCGGAGCCCTGGCCGTGGGCGAGTATCGCTGTCTGCTGGCGGCGGCCGGGTTCACCGGCGTGGACATCACCCTGACCGCCGATCACGGCGACGGCGTGCACTCGGCCGTCGTGCGCGCCGCCAAGCCGGCGATCGGGCCCGGCCTGGAGATCCGCCCGATGCGCGAGGCCGACGCCGCCCAGGTGCTGGCGATCTACCAGGCCGGGCTGGACACCGGCCAGGCCAGCTTCGAGACCATGGCCCCGTCCTGGGAGGACTTCTCCTCCGGCAAGCTGACGCACCTGCGGTACGTTGCGGCCGACACCGCCACCGGTGATGTGGTCGGCTGGGTCGCGGCCTCGCCGGTTTCGGCCCGCTGCGTGTACGCCGGGGTGGTCGAGCACAGCATCTACGTGCATCCGGGCTGCCAGGCCCACGGCGTCGGCCGGGCCCTGCTGACAGCGTTCATCACCGCGAGCGAGGATGCGGGGATCTGGACGATCCAGTCGGGCGTCTTCCCGGAGAACACCGCCAGTCTGCGCCTGCACCAGGCACTCGGCTTCCGCGTCGTCGGTATCCGCGAGCGCATCGGCTGCCACCGCGGGACCTGGCGGGATGTGATGCTGCTGGAACGGCGCAGCCCGCTCCCGGGCCGGTGAGCGCCGGGGAGCGCCGGGAACGCCGGGGAGCGCCGGGGAACGCCGCCTCCCCGAGCTGTCGTCCGCCTCGCGGTTCCCCACCCGCTCGTCCCGGACGCACCCGTCCTCATAGACATATGTCAATATAGATGTCGGTGAAATCCATTGGTGTCAGGCCCGGCCGAAGGGGGACGATGAGAGAGCCGCTGGAGCCCGACGGGTGCGAATCGTCGCTGGCTCGCGAGCCGTTGGCCGCCGGACAGGCAGGCGACCTGGCACGGGTGTTCAAAGCGCTGGGGGATCCGGTCCGGCTGCGTATCCTCTCCATCGTGGCCGGCCACACCGGCGGTGAAGCCTGCGTATGCGACCTGACCGCGGCTTTCGAGCTGTCCCAGCCGACGATCTCCCACCACCTGAAGGTTCTCAAGGAGGCCGGACTGCTCACCAGCGAGCGGCGTGCCTCGTGGGTGTACTACCGGGTGGTTCCCGAGCGGCTGGCCGAACTGTCAGCGCTGCTGAGCCTGCCGACCGGCGCGGTCACGTGATCCCGCTGCCGCGCCGGCTGCTGGCCGAGTTCACTGGTACGGCGCTGCTGGTGACGGTGGTGGTCGGCTCCGGGATCATGGCCCAGACCCTGTCGCCGAACGACGTGGGGCTACAACTGCTGGAGAACGCCCTGGCCACGGTGCTCGGCCTGGGCGTGCTGATCGTCGTGCTCGGGCCGGTCTCCGGCGCGCATTTCAACCCGGTGGTCTCGGCCGCCGAGTGGTGGCGGGCACGCCGTACCGGCACCGGGCTGACCGCCCGCGAGCTGGGCGCCTATCTAGTCGCGCAGACCGGCGGGGCGATCGGCGGGGCGGTGCTGGCCAACGCCATGTTCGACAAGCCCGCGGTCAGCTGGGCGACCACCGAGCGGTCCGCGAGCCACCTGTGGCTGGGCGAGGTGGTGGCCACCGCCGGGTTGATCCTGGTGATCTTCGCTCTGGTGCGGGCCGGCCGCACCACGGTCGCGCCGGTGGGGGTGGCGGGTTACATCGGTGCGGCCTACTGGTTCACCTCCTCCACCAGCTTCGCCAATCCCGCCGTCACGATCGGGCGGGCGTTCTCCGACTCCTTCGCCGGCATCGCCCCGGCCTCGGTGCCCGGCTTCGTCGTCGCCCAGCTGGCCGGCGGGGTGATCGGCCTGCTGCTGGTGGCCGGATTGTTCGGCCGCGCCTCGGTGGGCGAGGAGCATGAGGCGGTCATGCCGCATCCGGTGTCGCGACCGTGACCGGCCGGACCCGCCTTCATCCGTCGCGCCCGGCGACCTGCGGAGAGGACTGCGAGAGATGAGTGACAAGCCCAGCGTGCTGTTCGTGTGCGTGCACAACGCCGGACGCTCCCAGATGGCCGCCGGCTGGCTGGCCCACCTGGCGGGCGATCGCATCGAGGTCCGTTCGGCCGGGTCCGCTCCGGCTGAGAGCATCAACCCGGTCGCGGTCGAGGCGATGCGCGAGGTCGGCATCGACATCACCGGCGCGACCCCCGAGGTGCTGACCACCGAGGCCGTGCAGGACTCCGACGTGGTCATCACCATGGGCTGCGGGGACGCCTGTCCGTTCTTCCCCGGAAAGCGCTATGAGGACTGGAAGCTGGATGATCCGGCCGGTCAGGGCATCGAGGCCGTGCGGCCGATCCGCGATGAGATCCGCACCCGGGTGGAGAAGCTCATCGCCGGACTCGCCCCCTGATCCGGCTGGTGACGAGGCCGCCGGTCACACACGGTGTGCCTGACCGGCAGGCGCGTGGCCCGATCGTCAGCAGGATGGCTGACGCTGCAGGCATGGCCCCGGCCAGCGGACGACAGCCATCACCCGGTGATGCGCCTGATCGCCCGGTCGGAATCCTTGAACTTGCGGCCGGTCACCGCCGCGCTGGAGCTTCAGGCTTCTCCCGGGCCCCCCGGGCATCACGCGAATCGGGCCGAGGTGGTACGGCGCATACGGCGGCCAGACCCGCTTGCCCACCGCCGATGACCAGCACGCCGGCCAGGCGCGGGGCATCGCTCATGCGGAAGCGAGCTCCAGGTCGACCGGCCCGGCCAGCGGCGTGAACAGGGCCCCGAGCTTGTTCACCGCCTCGGGGACGATGCGGTAGTAGACCCAGGTGCCGCGCCGCTCACCGTCGATCAGACCCGCGGTGCGCAGGGTCTTGAGGTGATGGGAGATGGTGGGGGCGGTCAGGTCGAAGGCGCCGGTCAGGTCGCACACGCACGCCTCACCGCCCGCATGGGAGCCGATCATCGACAGCAGTCGCAGCCGGACCGGGTCGGCGACCGCCTTGAGCATGACCGCCAGTTCGGCCGCGTCACTCTCCGACAGCGGCTCACGGGCGATCGGCGCACAGCACCGGGTCGTGACGGCGGTCATGCAGGGCTCCTTACTTTGAAACTCATCGAAATTATATGCGGTGGTAGGCGACCAAGGCCAAAGCCGCGATCACGCAGGCCAGTGCCACCCCGCCCATCACCCAGCCGTAGCCGGCGACCGGGAGCAGAACGGCGGCGAGCAACGGGGCACCGGCCTTGGCCGCCATCACCGGCAGGGCCAGCGCACCGCTGATGCTGCCGTAGGCGCCGGTGCCGTAGCGCTTGGCCAGCAGGGCGGGGCGGGCGATGGTGGCCACCCCGAACCCAAGCCCGAACAGGGTCACCGCGCCGATCGCGCCCGCCGGGCTGCGGCCGACGATCGGCAGCGTGAGGGCGGCGGCGCCCTGCAGGGCGAAGATCGAGGCGGTGACCAGCGCGATGGGCCGGCGGGCCGACAGCGCGGTGCCGGCCAGGCGGCCGGTGACCGACAGCACACCCAGCAGCCCGGCCGCACCGGCGGCGAAGACCGGCGCGTGGCCGAGGGCGATGAGGTAGGCGACCAGCAGCACGGCCATCACGGCGACCGCGCCGGTCTGGGCCAGGAACGCTCCTGCCAGCAGCCAGAACGCCCGCCCGCGCATGGCGGTGCGCACCAGTTCGGAGCGGCGTGGTGCGGCCGATGGGCCGGCCCGCTCGCGGGCATGGTCGCGGCCGGGCAGGATCAGCGCATGCAGCGGGATGGCCAGGGCGGCGTAGGCGGCGGCGAGGATGAGCAGGGTGGTGCGCCAGTCGAAGGCGGCGACCAGGAATCCGGTCAGCGGGAAGAACACGCTGGAGGCGAACCCGGCCACGATGGTGATCGCCAGCAGCGCCTTCGCCCGGCGGGCGGGTGAGCAGACGGCGATGACGACGGTGAAGGCCGCCTCATACAACACCAGGGCCGAGGCCAGGCCGACCAGCACCAGCGCTGCATACAGCTGGATCAGCGTGGTGACCTGGGACCAGGCCAGCACCGCGGCCGTGCCGAGCACGGATCCGGCCGTCATCGGAGCCCGGCCGCCGCGGGCGTCCAGCAGTCGGCCCACCCATGGGGCGGCCAGCGCCGTGGTCAGCACCGAGGCCGTCAGCGCCCCGGCGATCTGGCCGGTGCCGGCGCGCAGGTCGCGGCTCATGGGAACCAGCAGGACGGCGAAGGCGTAGTACAGCACGCCGTACCCGGCGGTCTGGGTGATCGCCAGCGCCGCGATCAGCCGCGTGCCGTACCGGCCCCGGCCGCTGCCGTTCCGGTCGTTGACGGGGGCCGGAACGGCAGCGGTAGAGCCGGTCGGTGAACTCACCTTGCGCACGCGATCTTCCCCTGGTGGTAGCACCGCAGCGGCATCAGCCGCAGCAGCCGCCGCCGGATGCGGAGACGGTCGCCAACGGCAGCGGGGTGGCCAGCAGGCCACCGCTGATACCGGTGGCCAGGCCGACACGGGCCTCCTGGGCCTCGGCGAGGCCGGAGGAGCACACGCCGGTCTCGGGCAGTTCCAGCCGCACCTGCCGGGCGGCCTCCCAGTCCCCGGTCAGGGCCGCGACCACCGAGCGCACCTGCTCGTATCCGGTGGCCATCAGGAAGGTCGGGGCGCGGCCGTAGCTCTTGACGCCGACGGCGTAGTAGCCGGGCTCGGGGTGGGCCAGCTCGTCGGCTCCGTGGGCGGGCACGGTCCCGCAGGAGTGGTGGTTGGGGTCGATCAGCGGGGCCAGGGCACGGGTGGAGCCGAGGATCGCGTCCAGGTCCAGGCGCAGTTCAGCGGTGATGGAGTGGTCGGGCCGATATCCGGTGGCGGCCACGACCTGGTCGGCGGTAACGGACTGCTCGGCGCCGGACGGGTCACGGCTGATCACCTCGATGCCGTCGGCGGTCCGCTGTACGCGGTGGGTGAAGAAACCGGTCAGCAGCGTGATGCGGCCGGAGGTGACATGCTCGTGCAGCCGGGTGCCGAGCGCGCCGCGGGCCGGCAGCGCGTCAGCCGCGCCGCCGCCGTAGGTACGGGTGGCGTTCCCGGCGCGGATCGCCCAGGTGATCCGGGTGCCCGGGGCCTCCTCGGCCAGGGCGGCCAGGGCCAGCAGCGTGGTGGCGGCCGAGTGACCGGCGCCCACCACCAGGGTGTGCCTGCCGGCATAGCGCTCCCGATCGGCGCCCAGCACGTCGGGCAGGGCGTGATCGATGAGCGCGGCGGCCTCGCTCTCGCCGTGGGCGGGCAGGCCCGAGGCGCCCAGCACGTTGGGCGTGGCGTAGCTGCCGGAGGCGTCGATGATCGCGCGGGCCTGCAGCTCCTCACCGTCGGCGAGGCGGATCAGGAAGGGCGCGTCCTCGCGGCCGGTGGTGCGCACCCGGTCGTAGCCGAGGCGGCTGATCGCGCTCACCTCGGCGCCGAGCCGTACCCGCCGGCCGAACAGTTTGGCCAGCGGGGCCAGGTAGTCGGCGATGAGCTCATCCCCGGTGGGCAGCCACTCCTCGTCGGGCGCGGTCCAGCCGTCGGCCCGCAGCAGGCGGCGGGCGGCGGCGTCGACGTTGTACTTCCACGGGCTGAAGACGCGTACGTGACCCCACTGGGCCACCGAGGCGGCGACCTGCTCGCCGGCTTCCAGGATGAGGAAGTCCTGGTCGCGCTCGGCCAGGTGGGCGGCGGCGGCCAGGCCGACCGGACCGGCGCCGATCACGACGACGGGCAGTGCGCCGGTGGCGCCGGAGGCCGTGGTCTGCTCGTGCTCACGGGACGGGGTGGTGCCGCAGCAGCTGCTGCTCATGGTCACTCCTTGCGGGCCAGATGGTCGGACGATCGGGGAGGTTCAGCGGGCCGGCCAGGCGGCGGTGCGGGCGCGCTCCATGACGGCCTCGGCTCGGCAGATGCGGTCGCAGACGGTGCCGGTGACCTCGTCGGAGGAGACGGTCACGGGGGCGGAGCGGCGGCGGAACAGGGAACGCATCGAACACCTCATAATTCGAAGTTTGTCTAAGTAGTACTCAGCCTGCCACTCTGATTAGAGAGTTGTCAAATTAGCTATCGATCGAAGCAGACAGGTGGCCGTAGTGCATCCATTTCCGGGACGGGCCGTCTACCGGGGTGAGCGCTTTTCCGAAGGAGAGGATGACCTGCCATGACCATCACCGACCCCGCCCAGTCCGAATCGACTGCCGCATCGGCTGCGGCCTGCTGCTCGACCACCGCGCTGCAGACCTGCTGCGCCCCCGGGGACAAGGGCGCCTGCTGCGGCACCCCGGCCGACGCCTCGGCCGAGGCGACCCCCCCGGCACCCAGCAGCTGCGGCTGCCGATAACCCCGTCCATACCCGAGGCCGGGCCGACCGGCCTCGGGCCCGCTTCCGGAAGAACAAGACCGTGACGACACCCACCCACCCGGCCTCCGACATCGCAGCCATCACGCAGATGCGCACCCGACTGGTCGCCTTCGTCGCCGCTCGCGTCGACCGCCCCGACGAGGCCGAGGACATCGTCCAGGAGGTGCTGATGCGCATCAGCCGCAGCGCCTCCGAGCTGCGCGACGCCGGGCGGCTGGAGGCCTGGGTCTACCAGATCACCCGCAATGCGATCATCGACCACCACCGGGCCGCCGCTCGCGCCGGGCGCACCCAGGCCCGCGCGGTCTTCGACCGCAGCCTGAGCACCGAGGCGGCCGATCCCGGCGCACTGAGCGCACTGACCGGCTGTCTGGCGCCGATGCTGGCGCGACTGCCGGAGCGCGACCGCCAGGCCATCGCCATGGTCGACTATGACGGGCTGACCCAGGCCGAGGCCGCGCGACGGCTCGGGCTCTCGGTGCCGGGGATGAAGTCACGCATCCAGCGGGCCCGGGCCCGGCTGCGCACACTCCTGCTGGCCTGCTGTCAGATCGCCGTCGATGCGCGAGGAGACGTGCGTGAGGTGCTGCGGCCCGCGGGACCGTGCCCGTGCGGATGACCCGCCCCACTCCGGCCGAGGCGGGACGCCGGCCTCAGGCACAGGTGTCGGATGAGCAGTCGGCCGGCGGGCAGCAGGCGTGCAGACATGCCTGGAGGTCACCCAGGGCCCGGCCGATCCGCTGCCGATCGGCCCGGTAATAGACGGTCTTCCACTCCCGCCGGGAGGTCAGCACTCCGCCCTCACGCAACGTGGCCAGGTGGGTGGAGGCCGCCGACTGCGCCAGCTCCAGACGCTCGGCGACCTGGCCGACGGTCAGCTCGGTCCCGCCCGCGAACAGCATGAGGATCTGCTGGCGGGTGTCACTGGCCAGGGCCTTGAGCAGGGCGCGAGCCGCCTCCGTCAGCACGATCCCGTCATCCATGGTCATAGCATCCCCCCTCACCCATCATATTGTCATTTCTTGATTTGACGATACGATGCGGAGGCATGACCGCCTCCCCTTTCGATGTCGTCGTCATCGGCGCCGGCCAGGCCGGACTGGCCGCCGCCCGCGCCCTGTCGCGGACCGGCCTGCGCCCGCTGGTGCTGGAGGCCGCCGAGCGCGCGGCCGGCTCCTGGCCGCGCTACTACGACAGCCTCACCCTGTTCTCCCCGGCCCGCTACAGCACCCTGCCCGGCCTGGCCTTCGGCGGGGACCCCGACCGTTACCCGCACCGCGACGAGGTGGCCGCCTACCTGGAGCGCTACGCCGCCGGCCTGGACGCCGAGATCCGCACCGGCGCCCGCGTGAAGCAGGTGCGAGCCGAGGGCGGCGGCTTCACCGTCGAACTCGCCGGCGGCACCGTCCTGGACGCCCCGGCGGTGATCGCCGCCAGCGGCTCCTTCGGCAATCCGTACCTCCCCGCTCTGCCCGGCCAGGAGACCTTCACCGGACAGATCCTGCACGCCGCCGCCTACCGCAACCCGGCTCCCCATGCCGGTCAGCGCGTCGTGGTGGTCGGCGCGGGCAACTCCGCCATCCAGATCGCCCGCGACCTGGCCGACAGCGCCACAGTCACCCTGGCCACCCGCGCGGCGATCCGTTTCGTCAACCAGCAGCCCTTCGGCCGTGACCTGCACTTCTGGTTGACCGTGACCGGTTTTGACCGCCTGCCCGCCCGGCTGCTCGACTCCCCGCCCCGGGTGCCGGTACTCGACGACGGCCGCTACCGCCGCGCCCTGGCCGAAGGACGCATGGACCGGCGCCCGATGTTCACCGGTTTCGCCGGAGACGACGTGATCTGGGCCGACGGCACCCGCGAGCACGTCGATGCGGTCATCTTCGCCACCGGCTACCGACCCCACCTGCCCTACCTGCACGCCCTCGGCGTCCTGGACGAGCACGGCCGGCCCCACCAGCGCGGCGGGGTGTCGCTCACCCACCCCGGGCTCGGCTTCCTCGGCCTGGAATGGCAGCGCAGCCCTTCCTCCAACACCCTGCGCGGCGTCGGCCGCGATGCCGTCCATCTGGCCCGGTACCTGCGCATCCGCCGCAGCAACCGCAGCCGGGTGCGAGTGGACCGGTGAACGAGCCGGCGGCGGAAACGGTCTCGCAGTGGTGCCGCCGCCGCGGCCGTACCCGCCACCCACGGGCACCTGTTCCCTGACGACGAGGCCTCGGCCGGGGCGCCATCGACGTTGAGATCAAAAGACCCGGCGGAACAGAGCCTGAATGAGAACGAAACATGACCCCTGAGCCCCTGGCCAGAGGGGTAAGGCGGACGAGTCGGCCTGTAGGCCGGGTTCTGTCCTTCACGGGTGTGAAGGGGCGACCATCCATCTAGGGCCGTCGTTGCCGACGGCCTCAAGCGGTCTACCCGCGCGGCTCGGGCGGGCAGCCCTCAGGCGCCGCGCGCGGGACGCCCCGGAGGGCGTCCCTTCTTGACCTTGCTCCGGGTGGGGTTTACCGAGCCGCCCACGTCACCGTGGGCGCTGGTGGTCTCTTACACCACCGTTTCACCCTTACCCCTCTCGGGGAGAGAGGCGGTCTGCTTTCTGTGGCACTGTCCCGCGGGTCACCCCGGGTCGGCGTTACCGACCACCCTGCCCTGTGGAGCCCGGACCTTCCTCGGCGAGCCCCGAAGGGCCCGACGCGGCCGCCCGGCCGGCTCGTCCGCCGTGCCTCAAGCTTAACGGGTCCCGGCCGGCTCCCTGTTCCGGAGCGCATTCTGCGGATCTTGTCCGTCGTGCCCCCGGGGTCTGCCGCACCCGCAGGCCCGCCGTACCCCCAGAGCGCACGGAGGGTCAGGAACTCCCGGGGCCCTGCTGCTCCTGCAGGCGGCGGAGCAGGTCGAAGGCGGGCTTGTCCATCGACCGCTGGGTGTTGCCGATCGCGATGACGGCCGCCTGCCGTTCCGGGTCGAATCCCACGAACGAGGAGAATCCGCCGGTCATCCCGTTGTGCCAGATCTGCAGGCCGCCACCCTGGCCCGCGTGCAGCCGCTGGCCCATCCAGCCCAGGTGCACCCAGGAGAAGGGGGTGTTCCGGTGCTCGGTCCGGCGGGTGAGCAGGATGGCCTCGGCGAGTTCGCCGGAGTCGTCGGGGTTCAGCTGGGCGCGCACGAAGGTGACCAGGTCCGCGGCCGTCGACCGCAGCCCGCCCGCTCCGGTCAGGTCGGCCAGGTGCCAGGGCGGGACGGGCCGGTGGCGCCGGTTGTGACCCTGGATGAGACGGCCCGGCCGGTCGGCGAGGCCGGTGCCGGTCATTCCCAGGGGTTCGCAGATCTCCCGGGCGATCAGCGTCTCGTAGTCGGTGCCCGCCCGCTGGGCGAGTGCCAGCCCCAGCAGGCCCGCGCCGAGGTTGGAGTAGCGGAACCGGCGGCCGGGGGCGGCGCTCAGCCGGGTCGCGGCCAGGGTTCGCAGCAGGAACTCGGCGGTGCATCCGGCGTACGGATCCGGCGTCGACGGGCGCAGCAGCGCCCGGAGGAGCATGCCCTTGGGCAGCCGTGGCAGGCCCGAGGTGTGGGTCGCCAGGTGCCGGAGCGTGATCTCCTCGCCGTCGCGCGACGGCACCCGCGTCCCGTCCGGCAGCAGCGCGGCGAGCGGCTCGTCGAGGTCGGCCCTGCCCGCCACGACCAGCCGCGCCAGGGCCAGCGCCGTGAACACCTTGGTCACCGAGCCGATCTCGAACACCGTGTCGGCGCCGGGAACGCCGTCAGGCTTCCCGCCCGTCCGCCCGGCGCCCCGGATCTCCACCGATTCCCCGGCGATCGCGGCGACCACCACGCCCACCTGGTGCTTCGCGAGCCGATCGGTGGTCTCCTGCACCATGCCGCCAAGGTTCGTCATATCCGGCAATCTAGTGGATTGTGGGACGAACTCAGCATCACCCTGACGACGGAGCCGGATCAGTGGAGATGCGAGGTGTCGTTGAACGCCTTCACCACCGCGGGCCCGTCGGCGTAGTACTCGATCAGTGAGACGCACGCCAGGTCGAGGTGCATGCGGTACAGCGCGGCGGGGGGCGCCAGCAGCGCGAGCCGGAGCATCGTCTTGATGGGCGTGACATGGGAGACGGCGAGGACCGTCCTGCCCTCGTAGCGCTCGACCAGCTCGTCCCGGACCGCCTGGACCCGCCGGGCCACCGCCTCGAAGCTCTCCCCGCCCGGCGGCGCGACGGACGGGTCCGCCAGCCAGGCCGCGAGCTCGTCCGGCCAGCGGCGCTGGATCTCGGTGAAGGTGTGCCCCTCCCAGTCACCGAAGTCGGCCTCCCGCAGCCCCTCCTCGATGACCACCTCCAGGCCGGTCCGCGCGGCGACGGCCTCGGCGGTGGCACGGGCGCGCTTGAGCGGGGAGCTGACGATCACCTGAATGCCGTACGGCGCCCGCGCGAGCCTGGCCGCCGCGGCCTCGGCCTGGGCGGTGCCGTTGGGGGTCAGCTCGGGGTCGCCGAGTCCGGAGAACCTGCGCTCGACGGAGAGCGCGGTCTCACCGTGACGGAGCAGGACGAGGGTGGTGGCGGTGGTCGTGGCCGGCCGCCATCCGGTCCCCTTCCCTGCCGGACCAGGGGTCTCTGCTGATATTTCGGAAATATCCGTCGAGTCGAAGAGGGACTCCTGGGCGCCCTCCGCTCCCGCCACAGCCGGAGCCGGGGCCGGGACGGCGAGCTCGGAGGCGGGGTCAGAAGCGGCCGGGCCGGGGCCGGCCGAGCGTGACGGGACACGACCGGAGGCGTCCAGACCCGGGGCGCCCCGGCCGGAGGCGAGGGACCCGGGCTCGCCCGAAGTCGTCGTGGAGTGCCAGGCGAGGCCCTTGGCCGCGGCGTCCATGGCCTCGTTGGCCAGCCGGTCGGCCTCCCGGTTCCGCTCGCGGGGAATCCACCGCCAGGCGACGCGGAGGCGGCGGGCCAGCGCCCCCGCCTCCAGCGCGAGCGGGCGCAGGCCCTCGTTCTTGATCTTCCAGCGGCCGGCCATCTGCTCGATCACCAGCTTGGAGTCCATCCGTACCTCGACGGCCGCACCGTCCCCCGCCAGGTCGAGCAGGGACCGCAGGCCCGCGATCAGCCCGCGGTACTCCGCGACGTTGTTGGTGGCCGTGCCGATCGCCGCGGCGTCCTCGGCGAGGATCTGCCCGTCGGCGGCGTCCCTGACCACCGCCCCGTAACCGGCGGGCCCGGGATTGCCCCGGGACCCGCCGTCGGCCTCGACGATGTACGAGGTCACAGGCCGGATTCCGGGGTGCGGACCAGGATGCGGCGGCACTCCTCGCAACGGACCACCTCGTCGTGGGCGGCGGACTTGATGCGGTTGAGATCGGCGATCGACAGGCTCGTACGGCAGCCGAGGCAGCGCCCGCCCTGGAGCATCGCGGCACCCACGCCGAACTGCTCGCGGAGCTTCTCGTAGAGGGAGAGCAGGTCGGCGGGGATGCCGCCGGCGACGGCGGCGCGCCGCTCCTGGGCCTCGGCCCTCTCCTTGTCGATCTCGGCGAACGCGGCGTCCCTGCGGTCCTCGGCGGCGCCGCGGGAGGCGGCGAGCTCGTCGCGCTCGGCGGCCAGCTTCGCCACCTGCGCGTCGGCCGCCTCCCTGCGCTCCATGATCTCCAGGACGACCTCCTCGAGGTCGCTCTGGCGGCGGTTCAGGGAGGCGATCTCCGACTGGAGGCTGGCGAGGTCCTTCGGGGAGGACACCTGCCCGGAGTCGAGGCGCTTCTGGTCGCGCTCGGCGCGGGTGCGGACCGAGTCGACGTCGCCCTCGGCCTTGGCCTGCTCGCGGGCGAGGTCACCCGCCTCGGTCTCGGCGGCGATCACCTGGGTCGCCAGCCTGGCCACGCGGGCGGCGAGCTCGTCTATCTCCGCCAGCTCCGGCAGGGTGCGGCGGCGGTGGGCCAGCCGGTCGATGACGGAGTCGATCTCGGCCAGGTCGAGCAGGCGCTTCTGGTCTGCCGGGGCTGCTTTCACGTCGTTTCCTCGCACTCTGCTGTTGTCGTCCACGCGTCCGTCACCGTCTCGGACACGCGCGTCTCAACATTAATCCCCTTGGCCGCCAACCCGGACGTCACGATCCGGGCCGCGTCGGCCAGCCAGGGCCACTCGGTGGCCCAATGGGCCGCGTCGATCAGGGCGGGCCCGTCCCCGTCCGCGGCGGCCTCGATGAACTCGCTGGCCGGGTGGTGGCGCAGGTCCGCGGTGAGGAACACGTCCACCCCGGCGGCGCGGGCCGTCCCGAGGAGGGAGTCCCCCGCTCCCCCGCTCACCGCGACCCGCCGGACCTCGCGGCCGGGGTCCCCGGCGACGCGCAGGCCGCCCGCCGTCCCCGGCAGGCCGCGGGCGGCCTGCCGGGCGAAGTCGCGCAGGGACATCGGAGCGGGCAGGGAACCGACGCGGCCGAGTCCCCGGCGGGGGTCGTCGGCGGCAGGGCTCAGCGGGACCAGCGGGCCGGTCAGCCCGACGGCGCGGGCGAGGGCGTCGGAGACGCCGGGATCGGCGACGTCGGCGTTGGTGTGGGCGGTGTAGAGGCCGATGTCGTTCTTGATCAGCGTGTGGACCAGGCGGCCCTTGAAGGTGGTGGCGGCGACGCTCGTGGTGCCGCGCAGGTAGAGCGGGTGGTGGGTGACGATCAGGTCGGCGCCCCAGGAGACCGCCTCGTCGGCGACGGCGGCCACGGGGTCCACCGCGAACAGGATCTTCGTGACGGGCTGGGACGGGTCGCCGCAGACGAGCCCGACCGCGTCCCACGACTCCGCCCACCGGGGGTCGTAGGCGGATTCGAGCACTTCGACGACGTCGGCGAGGGTAGGCACGTGCGCAGACTATCGGCCCGCCGCCGGGATCACGTGATTCCGGCGGCGGGGCCACCCGGTCGGCCGTACCGCCGAGGGGAGGCTCGGGCGGCCGTACCGATCAGGGAAGGTCAGGGGAGATCGGGAGAGATCAGGGAAACGCCGAGGGCGGTTGCCGTGTACAGGACGTTGCGCCCGGCTCGCTCGCGCGCGACCAGCCCGTTCTCGCGCAGTACTCCCAGGTGTTGCGACACCGCACTGGGCGTGACACCCAGCGCGCGGGCCAGCTCCGTCGTCGTGGCGGGAGAGCGCAGCGCCTCCAGCAGTTCGGCACGCGCCCGGCCGAGCAGCCGGACCGTGCTCCCCGCCGCCGGCCGCGCGGCGAGCGCGGCGGCGGTGTCCGGGAGGTCTTCACCGAACACGCGCCGGAGGCTGGCCCGCACCTGATGGGCGGTCGTCCTCTCCAGTGCGGCCAGGTCGTCCTCGATCGACGCGCCCGCGCCGAGCGGGGCGGGGACGAGGAACTCCGGCCAGCTGGGACGGTCGTTCACCAGCAGCGGCCAGGTGCGCGGCAGGTCGAGGGGACGCCGGGCGAATTCGTCGCTCGCCCACCGCAGCCACCGCAGGTTGAGCGGGTTCCGATCGCGGCCGCCCATTTGCTGCAGGCCGGCCACCGTCTCGGACAGCGGTGAGATCGCGAATCGTGTCGCCGCCAGCTCGGCCACGCCGAGATCGACTCTCAGAGCCATGGCTCGACTATGTAGGAGGAAGCTAAACGATGTCATGGCGGCACCCGGCATCGGAGGATCCCGGCATGAAAGGCATGGGATGCGAGGGGACGCGGGCCGGCGCCTCGCCACGCTTGTCTCCGGCCTACTGGCGGTTGTGGTGGGCGACGGGCGTCAACGCCGCCGGGGACGGCGTGTTCGCCGCGGCGGTTCCGTTGCTGGCCGTCACGATCACACGTGACCCGCGGCTGGTGTCGGTCGTCTCCGCGGCGATGTACCTGCCGTGGCTGCTGCTGTCGCTGCCCGCCGGGGCGCTCGTCGACCGGTACGACCGCGTCGGCCTCATGTGGCGCGCCCAGGCGCTCCAGGCGGTGATCGCCGGTGCCATCGCGGTCCTTGCCGCGTCCGGCCGCCTCGACATCCCGATGCTCGCGATCATGACCTTCGCGCTGGGGGTGTGTACGGTCGTCTCCGCCACCGCGGCACAGGCGATCATGCCGGACATCGTCGCCGCTCCCCTGCTGCACACGGCGAACGGCCACCAGCAGACGATCACCACGCTCGGCTCCCAGTTCCTGGGACCGCCGATCGGCAGCCTGCTCTTCGCGGTCGCCGTGGCACTGCCGTTCGGGATGGACGCCGCCTCATTCGCTCTGTCGGCCGCGTTGCTGGCGGTCCTGCCCGGATGCGGGCGCCGCCGGGGCGAGCACCCCCCGATGCGCACGGCGATCGCGGACGGCCTGCGCTGGCTGGTCCGCCACCGCCTGTTGCGCACCCTCGCCGTCCTGCTCGGGGTCAACACCTTCTGCGGCCATCTCGGTAACGCCACCCTCGTCCTGCTGGCCACCCGGACGCTGGGTCTCGACGCGCGCGGTTACGGCCTGCTGCTGGCCGGCGCCGCGGCCGGCAGCCTGCTCGGCGGCCTGGCCGGCGCACGCGTCGTCAGCAGAGCCGGGGAGCTTCCCGCCCTCCTCACGGGGCTCGCCGTGAACGTCGTCGTCTTCATCGGGATCGGGCTGAGTCCGAACGCGATCGTGCTGGGCACCCTGCTGGCCGTCAACGGCTTCGTCGTCACCCTCTGGAACATCGTGACCGTCAGTCTCCGGCAGCAGGCTGTGCCGTCCGGGATGCTCGGCCGGGTGAACGGCGTCTACAAGATGCTCGGCTGGGGGCTGATCCCGCTCGGAGCCCTGGCCGGCGGGCTGGTGGCGCACGCGCTCGGGCTGCGTGCGCCGTACCTCGTCGCGGGCGTGCTGCGAGGGATCGTCCTGCTGGCCGCGGTGTCCGCGCTCAGAAGGTGCCGTACGGCTTAACAGAACGGGTGTATCCGACGAAGCTCGCACCTGTTCCCCAATGCGACCAGATCGCCTAATGTAAGTGGATCCTGACTCCCCCCGGAGGACTTCCATGGGTCCCACTGTCGCGATCATCGGTGCCGGGTTCGGCGGGCTGTGCATGGCCATCCAGCTCCACAGGGCGGGCATCGGCTCCTTCACCGTCTTCGAGAAGGGCGACGACGTCGGAGGCACCTGGCGCGACAACACCTATCCCGGAGCCGGCTGCGACATCCCCTCCCACCTCTACTCCTTCTCCTTCGAGCGCTACTCCAGCTGGACCCGCCGCTATCCCGGGCAGCCGGAGATCCTCGGCTACCTGGAGGAGTGCGCCGACAAGTACGGCCTGCGCTCCCGCATCCGGCTGAACACCGAGGTCGTCTCAGCCGCCTACGACGAGACGCTGGGCAGGTGGCGGGTGCGCGCCGCGGACGTCGCGGAGGGGCGGGAGAGCGAGGAGCTCTTCGACGTGGTGGTCTCGGCCGTTGGCCAGCTCAACCGGCCGCACCTGCCCGAGATCCCGGGCATGTCGTCCTTCGCCGGGCCGTCCTTCCACTCGGCCCGCTGGGACCACTCCCAGGACCTGACCGGCAGGCGGGTGGCCGTGATCGGGACCGGCTCGTCGGCGGCCCAGCTCATCCCGCCGGTGGCCGAGGCGGCCGGGCACCTCGACGTCTTCCAGCGGACCCCCAACTGGGTGATCCCCAAGCCGGACGCCGCCTTCAACCGGGCGGCCCGGGCCGTCTTCCACCACCTCCCGTTCACCCAGCGGGTCTACCGGGAGTGGATCTACCGTTACGCCGAGGGCACCCTCTACCGCGCCCTCGCGGGCGGCTGGAGCACCGGGCTGCTCCGCAAGCGCGCCCTGGACCACCTCCACGCCCAGGTCCCCGATCCGGAGCTGCGGGCCAAGCTCACCCCGGACTACCCGATCGGCTGCAAGCGGGTCGTCATCGACAGCGCCTTCTATCCCGCGCTGACCCGTCAGAACGTGGACGTGGTCACCGACCGGATCGTCCGGATCGTCCCGGAGGGGGTGGAGACCGAGACCGGGATCCGCGAGGCCGATGCGATCGTCTACGCGACGGGCTTCCTGACCACCGAGTTCCTGGTCCCGATGGAGATCGCCGGCAGGCAGGGACGCCGGCTCCACGACGAGTGGAAGGACGGCGCCGAGGCCTATCTCGGCATCGCGGTGCCGAACTTCCCCAACCTGTTCCTGCTGTACGGGCCCAACACCAACCTCGGCCACAACTCGATCGTCTTCATGATCGAATGCCAGGTCCGCTACATCATGGGCTGCCTGCCCCACCTGACGGAGCGGGGCCCGATGGAGGTGCGGCCCGAGGCGATGGACACCTGGCGGCGGGCCCTGGACCGGGCCATGGACCACATGGTGTGGCAGGCGGGCTGCGCGAGCTGGTACAAGAACGCGGCCGGCCGGGTGACCAACAACTGGCCGGGCTCGACGCCCCTGTACCGGCGGCTCACCCGGGAACCGCGCCCGTCGGCGTTCCGCTTCGCCCGCTGAGCGGCAGCATCCTCCGCCCTCTGAGCGGCGGCATCCTCCGCCCGCCGTCGGGCCGGTGACGTCACGGATGCCGCGGCGTCTCCGGTCCCGATAGGGTCCGGGGCAGACTCACCCGCGAGGAAGGACCCGCCCGTGTCCGCCGCCCCTGCCACCCCCGCCGAGCTGCACGATGACGCCGTGGTCGCCGACGCGCACAACGACCTGCTGATGGCCGTGGCGGCCCGGCCGCCGCAGCGGTGGGCGTCGTTCTTCCGCGAGCGCTGGCTGCCGCAGCTCCGCGAGGGCGGGGTGGACCTGCAGGTGCTGCCGGTCTTCATCGACGACCGGTACCGGCCGGAGGGGGCGCTCCGGCAGACGCTGCGCATGATCGAGTGCGCGCACGCGCTGGCCGACGGCAACGCCGACGAGGTACGGCTCTGCATGGACGGCGCCCAGATCGACGAGGCGCTGGCGGAGGACAGGATCGCCCTGGTCCTGGCGCTGGAGAGCATGCCCGGCCTGGACGCGGACATCGAGCTGCTGCCTGCGATGCACCGGCTGGGGGTGCGGATCGCCTCGATCGCGCACTGGGGCCGCACCCCCCTCGCCGACGGCAGCGGCGAGGACGCCACCGCAAGCAGGCTGACGGCCGCGGGGGTGGCCGCGGTCCAGGAGATGGAACGCCTCGGCATGATCTTCGACGTCTCCCATCTGGGCGCGTCGGGCGTGGAGCACGTGCTGGAGCTGGCCAACCGCCCGGTGATGGCGACCCACTCGTCGGCCCGCGCCCTGCGGGACCACCACCGCAACCTGACCGACGACCAGATCCGCGGCGTCGCCGCGACCGGCGGCGTGGTCTGCGTGAACTTCCTGGCCGCGTTCCTCTCCGACGACCCGGCCGCCTTCACGGTGGACCGGCTGGTGGACCACATCGCGCACGTCGCGGGGGTGGCGGGGATCGACCACGTGGGCCTCGGGCCGGACTTCATCCGCGAGGTCCTGCGCGACGTCACCCCGCCCTGCTGCGAGTACGGCCCCAGCGGCATGGACGTGATGGCGGCCGTCCCGGGCCTGGACGGGCCGGCCGGCCTGCCGCTGGTCACCGAGGCGCTGGACAAGCACGGCTTCGCGGAGGAGGAGATCGTCAAGATCCTCGGCGACAACGTGCTGCGCCTGTTCCGCGCCGAACTGGGCCGGCCCGTCTGATCGGGCGGCCGTGCGGCCCCGTCCGCGGGTCGGGGCCCGGCGGCATCCCGCGGGAGGGCGGTTCAGCCCTTCCACACGCCGGTGGCCGCGACGGCGTCCACGTAGCCGGTGAAGTCGCGGGGTTCCCGGCCCAGGGCGCGCCGGACGCCGTCGCCCAGGTGGGCGTTGCGCCCGTCCAGGATCTCGGCGAACATGCCGGCCAGCACCTCCGCCTCCACGGCCGGCACGCCGTACTCCATGAGCATGCCCGCGTAGCCGTCGGCGGAGACCGGCACGTAGCGGACCTCCCGCCCGGCCGCCCTGGAGATCTCCCCGGCCGCCTCGGCGAAGGTCAGCAGCCGGGGGCCGGTCACCTCGTAGACCTGCCCGGCGTGCCCGTCCTCGGTGAGCGCCGCGGCGGCGACGTCCGCGATGTCATCGGCGTCGACGAACGGCTCGGCGACGTCCCCGGCCGGCAGCGCGATCGTGCCGCCGAGCACCGGCTCCAGCAGGTGGCCCTCGTCGAAGTTCTGGAAGAACCAGCTCGCGCGCACGATCGTCCACTCGGCGCCGGAGTCCTGGACCGCCCGCTCGGCGGTCGCCGCCTCCGGCTCTCCCCGGCCGGACAGCAGGACCAGCCTGCGGACTCCGCTGCGCACCGCCAGCGCGGCCAGGGCGCGGACCGCCTCGGAGGCTCCAGGGGCCGCCAGGTCCGGGTAGTAGGTGATGTACGCCGCGTCCACGCCCCGCAGCGCGGGCTCCCAGGTGGCCGGGTCGGCCCAGTCGAAGGGCGGGGTCCCGGACCGGGAGCCCGCCCGTACCGGCAGGCCGCGGTCCTGGAGGCGGGCGGCCACCCGCCTGCCGGTCTTGCCCGTACTGCCTATGATCAAAGTCGTCTTCTCCGTCATGGGACCAGTGAATCCCGAACCCCATGAGACGCTCCATGGCCGAGAGACTCAATCCCATGTTCAATCGTCTAAGGTATTCGATCGTCTCGGAGATTCGGCGGATCCGCCGGATCCCGGAGACCGGGAAGAGTCGTCCGCTGGTCGTCCAGGGGAAGCCGGGGTGAGTGAGATGGACGCGTTGACGGGGCTCCTGGACGGGCCGCGAGCCCGGGAGGCGTTCCTGCTGCGGGCGATGATGGCGCCCCCGTGGTCGGTGCGGATCGAGGACCGGGCCCCGCTCTCCCTGACGGCCGTGGTTCGCGGTGAGGCGTGGGTGATCCCCGACCGGGGCGAGGCGGTACGGCTCCGCCCCGGCGACATCGCGATCACCCGCGGCCCCGCCCCCTGCACGTTCGCCGACGACCCGGCCACCCCGCCGCAGGTCGTGGTCCATCCCGGGCAGCGCTGCACCACCCCCGGGGGGCAGGAGCTGTCGGAGGCGATGGACCTGGGCGTGCGGACCTGGGGCAACGACCCGGACGGCCCGATGGTGATGCTCGTCGGCACCTACCAGCCGCACTCCGAGATCAGCCGGCGGCTGCTGCGGGCGCTGCCCGCGCTGCTGGTCCTGCCCGGCGAGTCCCTGGGCAGCCCGCTCGTCCCGCTGCTCGGCGAGGAGATCCTCAGGGAGGAGCCCGGCCAGGAGGTCGTCCTGGACCGGTTGCTGGACCTGCTGCTCATCTCCGTCCTGCGGACCTGGTTCTCCCGTCCCGAGGCCGAGGCCCCGGCCTGGTACCACGCGCTCGGCGACCCGGTGGTGGGACGGGCGCTCCGGCTGCTCCACGCCCACCCCGGACGGCCCTGGACGGTGGCCGGGCTGGCCGCCGAGGTGGGCGTCTCCCGGGCGGCGCTGGCGCGCTCCTTCACCGAGCTGGTCGGCGAGCCGCCCATGGCGTACCTGACGGACTGGCGGCTGACGCTCGCCGCCGACCTGCTGCGCGGCTCCGACGCCACGGTCGGCGCCGTGGCCGCGCGGGTCGGGTACGGCAGCGCCTTCGCCCTCAGCACCGCCTTCAAGCGGGTGCGCGGGATCAGCCCGCAGGAGCACCGCAGGAAGGCGCGTGCCGAGGACGCCGAGGCCGTCAGTCGGTCGTGAGGCCCTCCCCGGCGGCCGTGGCACCCTCCCCGGCGGACAGGTACTCCTCCCGGACCCTGGAGCGGGAGAGCTTCCCGGTGGGGGTGCGGGGCAGCTCGTCACGGAACTCGATCACGCGTGGGTGCTTGAACCGGGCGATGCGCGGTTCGAGGTGCTCCAGCAGCTCCCCGGCCGACGGCCGGGTGCCGGGGGCCGTCTGGACGAGGGCGACGACCTTGTGCCCCCACTCGGTGTCGGGCACGCCGATCACCGCCGCGTCCGTCACCGCCGGGTGCTCCAGCAGCGCCGCCTCGATCTCGGCGGGGTAGATGTTCACCCCGCCGGAGATGATCAGGTCGGTGCGGCGGTCGCACAGGAACAGGTAGCCGTCCTTGTCGAGGTAGCCGATGTCGCCCGGGGTGTACCACTCCCCGCGCATGCTGGCGGCCGTCTTGGCGGGGTCCCTGTGGTACTCGAAGCCGCCGATGCCCGACTTGACGTAGATCATGCCGGGCTCGCCGGGCGGCAGGTCCTCACCGTTCTCGTCGAGGATCCTGGCCTCGAAGGTCGGGACCGGGCGGCCGACGGTGCCGGGGCGCTCCAGCCACTCCTGCGGCTTGACGGCGAAGGCGATGGCGGACTCGGTGGAGCCGTAGTACTCGTACAGGACCGGGCCCCACCAGTCCATGATCCCCTGCTTGACCGCCACCGGGCAGGCGGCGGCGGTGTGGATCACCTGCCGGAGCGACGACACGTCGTAGCGCTCGCGGACCTCGGGCGGGAGCCGCAGCATCCGGTGGAACATGGTCGGCACCATCATGGCGTTGGTGACCCGGTGGCGCTCGATCAGCTCCAGGATCGTCTCCGGCTCGAACTTCGGCGCTATCACCAGCGTGTGTCCCAGGTGCAGGGCGAAGATGGTGTGCGCGCTCGGGGAGGAGTGGTACATCGGCGAGGTGACCAGGTGGACCTCGTCGCCGGGCTTCAGGTCGCAGACCTCGCCGAAGAACCAGGTGTAGAGGGGGACGGTCTCCTCCGGCGCGGTGTCCGACAGCGGCCGGCGCACCCCCTTGGGGAAGCCGGTGGTGCCCGAGGTGTACCACATGACGGCGCCGGACGTCCGGTCCCCGGGCTCGGTGTCCGGCTGCCCCTCGGCCAGGGCCGCGGCCCCGCCCGACTCGGGGGTGACGGTGATCCGGGCCCCGCTGTCGTCGACGATGTAGCCGATCTCCCGCTCGGTCAGGTGCCAGTTGATCGGCACGTAGTACAGCCCGATCTGCCCGGTGGCCATCAGCATGGTCACCGCGTCGATCCCGTTGGGCAGCACGCCCGCGACCGCGTCCCCCTTCGTCAGGCCCCGCGCCCGCAGCCCGTGCGAGACCCGGTTCACCCGGGCGAGCAGCTCGCCGTACGTCGTCACCGTGCCGTCGGTGTCGATCACCGCCCGGCGGTCCGGATCGGCCTGGGCGATCCGGTAGAAGCCGGGCAGCCCGCTGATGTCGGCCATGGGTCGTCTCCTCTACAGCTCCAGCAGGTCGGCGAGGCGGGCCCGGTGCGTCCGCGGCGGCCCGAGGAGGACCTCGTCCGCCTTGGCCCGCTTGTAGAACAGGTGGGCGTCGTGTTCCCAGGTGAAGCCGATGCCGCCGTGCAGCAGCAGGCTGTCGCGGGCCACCTCGAAGCAGGCCCGGCCCAGGTAGACCTGGGCGAGCGCGGCGGCCGCGGGCAGCTCCCCGGGAGCCTCGTCGGCGGTCCAGGCCGCGTACCGGACGATCGACTCGGCCTGCTCCAGCTTGCAGTGCATGTCGGCGAGCTTGTGCTTGACCCCCTGGTAGGAGCCGATGAGCCGGTTGAAGGCCACCCGGACCTTGCTGTAGGCGACGATCGCGTCCAGCGCGGCCCGCAGCACGCCGAGCTGCTCGGCCGCCACCGCCACGGCGAGCAGGTCCCGGGTGCGGGCCAGGCCGTTCTCGTCGCCCTCGGAGATCACCCGGCCCGGCGCGCCGTCGAAGGTCACCCCGGCCTGGCCGCGGGTGGGGTCGAGGGTGGTGAGCGCCCGCCGGGTGACGCCTTCGGCGCCGGGCTCCACCGCCACCAGCGCCCCGTCCGCGGTCTCGACCAGCAGCACGTCGGCGTCCATGCCGTTGATCACCTGCGGTGCGGTCCCGCGCAGCACGGCCCGGCCGTCCCCGCCCGCGGCGTCGACGCCGACGCCGGAGGCCGGGACGTAGACGGCGTTCAGGCGTCCCTCGGCGATGCCGGAGAGCAGTTCCTTGTCGGGCGTGCGGGCCTGGGTGAGCGCGATGGCGGCGGCCGTGGTGGCCAGGAACGGCCCCGGCAGGAGCGCCGCCCCGGTCTCCTCCAGGACCACGGCGAGCTCGGCGTATCCGGCCCCGGCCCCGCCGTACTCCTCGGGGACGATCAGGCCGGTGAGCCCGAGCTCTCCGGCCAGCCTCCGGTAGACGGCCGGGTCGTGGCCGGCCTCGGAGTCCATCGCGGTCCGTACGGCGGACAGCGGCGAGGCCGCGGCGAGGAAGCCGCGGACGGCCTCGCGCAGTTCCCGCTGCTCCGCGGTGAGCACGAGCTTCATGCGAGCCTCCCGTCCCCGGCGGAGGTCTCCCCGCTCGTCCTCAGGTCCTTGAACGGCACGTTCTTGTCGGTGCGCGGCTCGGGCGGGAGGTTCAGCACCCGCTCGCCGACGATGTTGCGCATGATCTCGTTGGTCCCGCCGCCCAGGGCCATCCCGGGGGCCATCGCGATCGCGTTCGCCAGCCGGGCGCCCGCGCTCCCGCCGACCTCCCCGGTGCCGCCGCCCCCGCCCGGGTAGGCCACGGCCTCCGGCCCGGCCAGCGAGGTGGCCAGGTCGGCCTGGAAGAGGGTCAGCTCGGCCAGCAGCAGCTTGGCCGCGCTGCCCCGGGCCCCGGGGAAGATCCCCGCCTTGGTCTCCTGGGCGAGCCGCTGGTTGAACAGGGCCAGCGCGCGGGAGCGCACGTAGAGCTCGACGAGCTGGTCCCTGACCAGGGGGTCGGTGGCGCCGCCCGGGCCGGCGTAGGCGGCGCGCAGCGCCTCGAAGGCGGCCGGGTTGTCCTTCTGCCCGCCCATGCCGACGCCGCTGGAGATCGACAGGCGCTCGTGCAGCAGGGTCGTGACCGCGCAGCTCCAGCCGTCGCCGACCTTGCCGACCACGTTCTCCGCCGGGATGTGCACGCCGTCGAAGAAGATCTCGTTGAAGTGGGCGCGGCCGCTCATGTCCCGCAGCGGCCGGACCGTGACGCCGGGGGCGTGCATGTCCACGATGAACATGGTCAGGCCCTTGTGCTTGGGCACGTCCACGTCGGTGCGGGCCAGCAGCAGGCCCAGGTCGGCGTGGTGGGCGACGGAGGTCCAGACCTTCTGGCCGTCGACCACCCAGCCGCCGTCGGTGGGGACCGCCCGGGTCTGCAGCGCCGCGACGTCGCTGCCGGCGCCGGGCTCGGAGAAGAGCTGGCACCAGATCTCCTCCCCGCGCAGCAGCGGCCGGATGTACCGCCGCCGCTGCTCGTCGGTGCCCAGGTCGACCAGGGTGGGCCCGCACATGCCCAGGCCGATGGAGAACACGTAGGTCGGCAGGACGAAGTCCTGGGCCTCGGCGGCGAAGGCGCGGTCCTCGGCCTGGGTCAGGCCCTGACCTCCCCACTCGCGGGGCCAGGTGATGCCGGAGTAGCCCGCGTCGTACAGCTTCACCATGAATTCCTTCGCGGCGGCCACGCCGCCCGCGTCGGGTGCGCCCTCGGCCCTGGTGTCCGGGGCGTTCTCCGCCAGCCAGGACCTGGCCGCACGGCGGTACTCGTCGAGATCCATGCCCGCTCCAATCAGTGCTCACTTACTCTAACCAGCGGGCGATCAGCCGTACAGAGCATCGCTCTACACGAGAAGCGGATGCGATCTTTGCCCTTACTTGGCCATGTATCGCCAGGAAAAGGCAATCAATCTGCCTGATGCGATCGTCTGAGAGCCTGCCCCCGGAGCTCCGCCGAAGGATTCCCGTCGCGCGGCGGGGCCCGGCGGAGTCCGCGGGCAGGCTCCTATCCGGGGGGTGAAGATCGGCGTGCCCGCACGGCGCTCGTGGTCTGTCCGGACCCGGCTCACGCTGATCGCCGTCACCACGGCCGCCCTGTCCGACACCGCCGTCACGGCGGTGGCGCTGTACTTCCTGCACGACCTCGCGGACGCCTACTACCCCGGTGAGCCGGTCCCCTGGTACGTCCACCCCGGGCTGTTCGCCTTCCTAGTGGGCATGTCCCTGCTGGGCGTGGTGTTCGCCGGGGTCAGCGCCTACCGTACGGTGGCCTTCGCGCTGCTCCCGGTGAACGCGATCACGAGCGAGCTCACGGAGATCACCTCGACCGATCTCGGCCGCCGGGTGCCGGTCCCGGAGGCCCGGGACGAGATCAGGGAGCTGGCCCAGACGATCAATCAGGCCCTGGACCGCCTGGAGCAGGCGGTGGAGCGCCAGCGCAGGTTCGCCTCCGACGCCTCCCACGACCTGCGCAGCCCGCTGACCGCCATGCGCGCCCAGGTCGAGGAGGCGCTGCACTATCCCGAGGACGTCGACTGGGGACCCAAGGCGCAGGCCATGCTCGCCAGCCTGGACCGGCTCCAGGCGATCGTGGCCGACCTGCTGACGCTCGCCAAGCTCGACGCCGCCGCGCCCTCCGCCCGGGAGCGGATCGACCTGGGCCGGATGGTCGCCGACGAGCTGGACCGCCGCGAGCGCCGGGTCACGGTGGTCCGGAGGCTGGAGCCCCGCGTGACGGTGGCCGGCGACCCGCTCCAGCTGGCCCGGCTGCTGACCAACCTGATGGACAACGCCGAACGGCACGCGGCCTCCACCATCATGGTGAGCGTCTCGGCCCACGAGGGCAAAGCCGTGCTGGAGGTGCTGGACGACGGGGCCGGGATCGCCCCCGCCCAGCGGGAGGTGGTCTTCGCCCGGTTCACCCGGCTGGACGCCGCCCGCGCCCGGGACGCCGGGGGCACCGGGCTGGGCCTGCCCATCGCCAGGGAGATCGCCCAGGCCCACGGCGGGAGCCTGGTCGTGGAGGACAGCTCCCGGGGCGCGCGCTTCGTGCTGCGCATCCCGCTGGCCCGCCGGGCGAGCGACCCCGGCCGGCCGTCAGGACGGCCCCCGGGCCGAGCGGCCGCCGGGTAGCACGGTCAGCAGCATCGCCGTGGCGATCAGCGCGCCCCCGAGCAGGACCGCCCAGGTGAGCGCCTCGCCGTACACGACGGCGGCCAGGGCGGTCACCCAGAGCGGCTGGGCCGACAGGATCACCGCCGCGGGCGCCGGGGGGACGTGGACCTGGCCGAAGGAGCGGGCCAGGAAACCCAGGGCGCAGGCGACGATCGACAGGTGGCCGAGGATCGTCCAGTCGGCGGGGGTCGCGGGGAGGGTGATCCCGTCCGGGACGGCGAGGATGCCCGTCATGACGGCGATGACGCCGAGCTGGATCACCGCGACCGCGTAGGCGTCCTGGCGGGCCCGTTCGAAGGAGCCCAGCACCAGGGTGTGCGCGGAGTACAGGATCGCGGACAACAGGGTCAGGACCAGCGCGGGGAGGGAGATGTCCGTCTCCCCGCCCCCGCGCAGGAGGGTGAACGCGGTCATCGCGGCCGTCGCCAGCGCGACCGCCGTCCAGGTCCGGCCCGAGAGCCTGGCCCCCAGCAGGATCAGCCCGAGGACCGGGGTGATCACCACATAGGACCCGACGGTGAAGCCCGAGACCGGCGACGGCAGGTCGTGCAGCGCCACCGCCTGGGCGGTCTGTCCCACGCCGAACAGCAGGCCGAGCAGGATCCCGGTGATCCAGGTCTGCTCCGGCAGCCCCCGCAGACAGCGTGGGCGGAGTAAGAACAACGCCAGCGTCGCCACCCCGTACCGCTCCGCGAGCAGATCGGCCACGGGGATGCGGTCGATCAGATCTTTCATCAGCGGGAAGGCCGACCCCCAGGCGGCGCTGACGAACAACAGAAGCACGGCTCCCACCAGGGGTCGGGGAGCGGCCACCACTGTCACAAGGGAAGGGTCGCATCACCTCGGGTAAGCAACTGCTGACCCGGACGTCGGGGAGTGGACTGTATACAACCCTGAGTTAAGGACGTCCCTCCGACATGAGAGACCTTCATCCCAGCGGGGTCGCCGGGACGCCGTCGAGGACCGTACGGGACACCGTCGAGGACCGCAGGGGACGCCGCGCACTCCGGCAAGCGTGAGGCACCTCACACCCCCGGAAGGGCTTCCCGCACTATTGGATTCTCCGTACAATTACGGAGCAGGACATCCGATGGGAGTGCAGCGATGACACCCGCTCCGAGCACAACCGCAGACAGAGAGAACGACCAGCAGGTCGTGGAGAAGCGCGCCTACGAGGCGGTCATCGAGCGTCTCTCCAAGGCCTCCGTCGACAAGCACTGGGAGCCCTACGTCGACATCCCCTGGGACGACCCGGACTTCCAGGTCCGCCAGGACGACCCGCGCTGGGAGCTGCCCGGGGTCGACAAGCTGGGCGGCCATCCGTGGTACCGGGCCCAGCCCCCCGAGGTCCGGGCCAAGATCGGGCTGTGGCGGGTGGCGACCGCCATGAAGATCGGCCTGCAGTTCGAGAACCTGCTCAAGCGCGGCCTGCTCAACTACGCCTACCGGCTGCCGAACGGCTCCCCCGAGTTCCGCTACGTCTACCACGAGACCATCGAAGAGGGACATCACGGGATGATGTTCCAGGAGTTCGTGAACCGTACGAAGCTCCCGATCAAGGGCATGCCCGGGCCGCTCAGCGTGCTCGCCCAGATCACCCCGTGGATCCCGCTGATCTCCACCGAGCTGTTCTTCATCTTCGTGCTCGGCGGCGAAGACCCGATCGACCACGTGCAGCGCAAGACCCTCAGGGAAGGTCAGATCAAGCACCCGCTTGAGGAGACCATCATGCGCATCCACATCGCGGAGGAGGCCAGGCACATCTCCTTCGCGCGGCACTACCTGCGCCGCCGGGTCCCGCGCATGCCGCGCCACCGCCGCTTCCTGCTGGGGATCGTCTCGCCGATCGTCCTGGGCATCATGGCCCGGATCATGCTCTCGCCCCCCGGATCCATGATCAGGGCGTTCCGCATCCCGGAGCAGGTGGTCAAGGACGTCTACACCGACAATCCCGAGGCCTCCGCGCAGATCCGCGACTCGGTGAGCAAGACCCGCGAGCTCTGCGCCGAACTGGGCATGATGAACGCTCTCCAGCGCAGGATCTGGAAGATCATGGGCATCTACGACGACCCCCCTGCGAAGAGAGCGGCGCGGTGAGCGAATCATCTGACGGACCGTCCGGCGGCGGCACGGCCCGCCCCGGCGCCAGGACGGCGATCGTGACGGGGGGCGCATCCGGCATCGGCCGGGCCGTCTGCCGCGAGCTGAGCCGGCGCGGCGTGCACGTCGTGGCCGCCGACATCGACGCCGCCGGGGCCGAGCGCACGGCCAAGGAGTTCGGCTGCGCGAGCGCCGGACTCGACGTCACCGACGCGCGGGCCGTACGGGATCTCGTCCACCGGGTCAGGGACGAGCGGGGGCGGCTGGACTTCGTGTTCAACAACGCCGGGATCGCGGTCGGCGGCACCGCCGACGAGCTCACCCTCGACCACTGGAACCGGACGATCGACGTGAACCTGCGCGGCGTCGTCCACGGCGTGCACGCCGCCTACCCGATCATGGTGGAGCAGGGCCGCGGCCACATCGTCAACACCGCCTCACTGGCCGGGCTGACCCCCGCTCCCCTGATGCTGCCGTACACCGCGACCAAGCACGCGGTGGTCGGGCTCTCGCTCGCGCTGCGGGCCGAGGCGCGAGCGCACGGCGTGCGGGTGAGCGTGGTCTGCCCCGGTTTCACCGACACCCCGCTGCTGGACCACGCCAACCCCGGCCTGCCGCAGACCGCCACGGGCGCCGGTGCCCGCGAGTCGGCGACCAGGACGATGGGGCGGCTCTACTCCGTCGACTCCCTGGCCGGGGACATCATGCGGGGCGTCGCGCGCAACCGGGCGCTCATCGTCGCCCCGGCCTCGGGACGGCTGGCCTGGCGCGGGGTACGGCTCTCGCCCGCCGCGGCGGTCCGCGTGGCCGCCCTCGCCGTGCGGCGGCTGCGCGGCTGAGTCCCGCCGGGCCCTTCCGCCGGTGGGCGGCGGGTGCCCCGGCGAGCAGCGGACGGCCGCCCGGGATCCATGTCGGGTTGCCTCCCGGGCGGCCGTCCGTCCCCCGCTCTCAGCGCCCTCCGGAGGCTCCCAAGTTTCCGGAGAGCAGCTCGATCAGGGGTTCGCGGCGGACGCAGGCCGACAGTGCGAACGAGTCGGCCAGCGCCAGCAGTTCCTCGTCGGACAGCCCTTTGAACAGGGCTGCGTACTCGGGCAGCAGCGCCTGCGCGATGAGGATGTGCCGGATCAGGTCGTCGGTCTGGTAGCGGGCACCCCAGGGGTAGGGGTCCCATCCGGGGAACTCGGTCTCCACCAGCCGGTGCAACGGCGCCAGGACGTCGGACGACTCCTCCATGGTGGAGCCCCACCGGTCGGCGCCCAGGCGCGCCTTCTTGGCGATGAACGCCCCGAAGCGCTCCATGTACGGCCCGGCCGGGTCCGCGGTCACCAGGCCCTGGAGCCCGACGTCCTTGTAGGTCCACAACGACCAGCCGGCCCCGTGCGCGTCGTAGATCTCCAGCTGGTCGCGGAGGATCTGGTAGCGCTGCTCGTCGACCGCCGGGTCACCGGTGTAGACGGGGCCGAACTCCCCCACCCACAGCGGCGTGCCGGTCTGGCGCTGGAAGACGGTGCGCCGCTCGAAGGTCCGCTCCAGCTGGGCCCGGTCCACCCACTCGCCCCGGGTGTGGCCGGGATACGGCCCGCCGTGCGCGAAGCCCGCCAGTGCGTAGTCGTGGCAGACGAAGACGGTGTTCTCGTAGAGCTCGCGGAAGACCGAGAAGTCGGTGGAGTAGGTGTTGCCGTCGAGGAAGAGCACGTGGTGCGGGTCGGCGGCGCGCACCGCCTTGACCAGCCGGTCGTAGAACGGGCCGACCACGCGCCCGGTGGGGTCGCCGGGTTCGTTGACCGGGTTGTACCCGGCCACCCAGGGGTTGTCCTTGTAGCGGTCGGCGATCACCTCCCAGAGCCGGACCACCCGGTCCTGGAAGTGGCGGTGCCGCCAGAAGGAGGCTACGTGCGTGGGATTGTCGGAGTGCCAGTGCTGGTTCTGCGAGCCCGGCACCGCGTGCAGGTCGATCACGCTGTAGACGCCGTGCCGGCCGAGCAGGTCGATCACCCGGTCCAGATGGCGGAAGCCGCGCTCGATGGTCTCGAAGGGCCGGTCGTCGGACTCGAAGTGACGGTAGTTGACCGGGATCCGCACGCAGTTCATGCCGATCTCGCTCAGGAGGGCCGCGTCGGACTCGCCGAAGAACGACGTCAGCAGCCGGTCGAAGAACAGCTCGGCGCGTTCCTCCCCGATCGCCTCCGCCACGGCCTCGCGCATCGCCGATTCGTTCGCGGGGTAGCCGGTGATGAAGTTCTCCATGTTCATCCAGCCCCCGAGGCCCACTCCGCGCAGCCGTACCGGGGTGCCGTCGGCGGCGACGAGGTGGTTTCCGGACACATGCAGGGTCACGCGTTCATCCCTTCGTAGCTCCAGCGGTCAGTCCGCTGATCAGGTGGCGTTCGGCGACCGCGTAGAAGGCCAGCGCGGGCACCATCGCCAGGACGACGTAGGCGAGGGTTCGGGCGACGTCGGTGGAGTACTGTCCCTGGAACTGCTGGACGCCCAGCGGGATGGTCCACCAGTCGGGGTCGTTGAACACCGCCAGCGGCAGGAAGAAGTTGTTCCAGCTGGCGACGATCGCCAGGACCGAGACGGTGGCGAGGGCGGGGCGGGCCATCGGCAGCAGGACGCGCCAGAAGACGCCGAACGGCGTGCAGCCGTCGATGACGGCGGCCTCCTCCACCTCGCGCGGGACCGCGGCGAAGAACCCGCGCAGGATGATGATCGTCATCGGCAGGCCGAACGCGGCCTGGACCAGGATCACCCCCAGCGGGTTGTCGAGCAGCCCGAAGGCGCGCATCAGGACGAACAGCGGCAGGATCGCCACCGCGAAGGGGAACATCAGCCCGGCCGTGAAGATCGTGAACAGTACCTCCCGGCCCCGGAACGCGAAGCGCGCGAACGCGAACGCGGCCATCGCCGACAGGCCCACGACGAGCACCGTGGTGGCCAGCGCGATCAGGACGCTGTTGCCGACCTGCCGCCAGAAGGAGGCGGAGCCGAGCACCTCGGTGTAGTTCTCCGGATGCCACGGCGCGGGCAGTCCGAAGGGGTTGGCGGCCAGCTGGGCGTTGTCCTTGAACCCGCCGATCAGGCCGAACAGCAGGGGGGCGAGGATGAACACGGCCAGGGTCACGGCCAGCAGGTGCAGGGAGATCCCCTTGGCGCGCGACGGCCCGGCGGGACGGCGGCGGTCCGGGCGGCCGTCCGCGCGACGGCGGTCCGGACCGCGGCCGTCCGCCCGGCGGCTCGGCGCGGGGTGCGACGCGGGACCCGGCGCGGGGTTCGAGACGGGGCTGCTCATCGGTGGTCTCCCATCGTCGTCACGGCGCCCCGGGTGTCCCGCCGCATGACGAAGCGCAGGTAGGCGAGAGCGAAGATCATGCTGAGGATGAACATCACCACGCTGATCGCGCTGGCGTAGCCGATCTGGGTGCGCTTGAAGCCGAACTGGAACATGGTCACGGCCATCGTCTCGGAGGCGTGGTCGGGCCCCCCGCCGGTGAGCACCCAGACCAGGTCGAAGAGCTGGATCGTGCCGATGACCGAGAGGAAGGCGGCGATGCGGACGGTCGGCCCGAGCAGCGGGAGCGTCACATACCGGAACTGCTTCCAGGCGGTGGCCCCGTCGATGGCGGCGGCCTCACCGAGTTCCCGGGGGATGCCCTGCCGCCCGGCCAGGAACAGGATCATGTAGAAGCCGAAGTACTTCCAGGTCATCACCAGGAACAGGGCGGGCAGGACGGTGGACGGGTCGGCCAGCCAGGCGCGCTCCAGTTCCTCCAGGCCCACCGCGCGCAGGATCTGGTTGGCCAGTCCGGCCTCCGGCGAGAGGATCAGCGAGAACAGGACTCCGGTGATCACCTCGGAGAGGACGTAGGGCGCGAAGAACAGCAGCCGGTAGACCGCCCGGCCGCGCATCCGCTGGTTGAGCAGGAGCGCCAGGCCCAGCGCGAGCGGGAGCTGGATCCCCAGCGACAGGGCGACGATGATCAGGCCGTTCCGCAGGTCGCCGTGGAAGACGTCGCTGGCGAAGAGCCGGGTGAAGTTGTCGAAGCCGATGAAGTCCTCAGGCCATCCGCCCAAGCCGTTCCACCGGAACAGGCTGGTGTAGGCCGCGATCGCGATGGGGGCCAGCACCAGCAGGCCGTACAGCACGAGGGCGGGCAGGAGGAACAGGGCGATGGTCGCCAGGCCCCTGAGCCGGCGGCGGCGCCGGTCCGCGGCCCGCGGGAGACCGGGCCGCGGACCGGCTCCGGCCCGCGTCCGCTTCTCCGGGCGCTCCGTCAACGCCGGATGTGTCATATGCGTTGCTCCGTGTCGGGGGGTGGACGGGCGGGCGGGCCGGGTCGGCCCGCCCGCCTCTGCCGGACGCCGTTACCCTTCGGCCTTGGCCGTCTCGGTGATGGCGGCCGTGACCTGCTCGGGGGTCTTGGAGCCGGCGATGAGCCCGGCCACGCTGTCGTTGATCTCCTGGCCGACCGCGGGCGGGTAGGCCTGGTCCAGGTAGAGCTGGAAGCCGGTCGCCCCGGCCAGCGTGCCGGACACGTTCTTGAGGTTGGCGTCCTTGATCGCTTCCTCGGCGCCGTTCACCGCGGGGAGCCCGGCGCCGGACTCCACGAACTGCTTCTGGTTGTCCACCTGGGTGATGAACTTCAGGAAGTCGACGGCCTCGGCCGGGGCGTCCGCGCTGACCGCGAAGCCGTTGCCGCCGCCGAGCGCCTCGGTGGCCGCGCCCTTGCCGCCGTCGACCGCGGGGAAGGGGAAGAAGCCGAGGTCCTCGCCGATGCCGCCGCCGGCGTCCTTCTGCACGGCCGGGGCCCACTGGCCCATCAGCTCCATCGCGGCCTTGCCGCCGCCCACCGAGGCCGCCTGCCCGTCGGGCGTGCTGTAGCCCGCGTTGAGGAAGCCCTTCTGGAACGGCTGGAGGTCGACGAGCTCCTTGAGTCGCTGCCCCGCCGCGACGAAGTCGGGCCCGCTGAAGTCATGGGTGGTCGCCGCCTGCTTGAGCAGGTCGAGCCCGCCGACGCGCATGGCGAGGTAGGTCCAGTAGTAGTGGCCGGGCCACTTCTCCTTGCCCGCCAGCGCGATGGGGGTGACCCCCGCCGCCTTGAGCTTCCTGACCGTCTCCAGGAAGGCCGACCACGTCGCGGGCGGCTCCGTGATCCCGGCCTTCTCGAAGAGCTTCTTGTTGTACCAGAAGCCCACCATGCCGACGTCGATCGGGACGCCGTACGTCTTGCCGTCGATCTGGTAGGCGGCCAGCGCCGCCGGGGTGAAGTCCGCGATCGCCTTCGCGTCCCCGAGGTCCTTGACGATCCCGGCGTCGAGCTGCTGCTTGAGCACGCCCCCGCCCCAGGTCGTGAAGATGTCGGGGGCACTGGCCGCCGTGGTGACGGTCGCCATCTTGGACTTGAACGCGTCGTTCTCCAGGGCGGTCACCTTGATGGTGACGTTGGGGTTCTTGGCCTGGTATGCCTTGACCCATCCCTCGTAAATCGTCTTGTTGGGCTCAGTGGTCCCGATGTGCCACCAGTCGATGGTGACCTTGCCTCCACCGGCGGAGGCGCCCGCGTCCGGACTGTTGTCAGACCCGCTGCCGCAACCTCCGAGGAGGAGAACGGAGGCCGCCAGTATTGCCACACCTTGCCGACGCAGTGACATCGCCGTCAATCCTTTCCGCGTCGCATGAAAGTTTCGGATAGCCCCCGAATGTTTCATGGCCGAAAGCCTAGGTAAAAATCAGGTGACACGTCAATAGAGTCCGCTGGACAGAGGGGACAAGGCCGAATAACACGTGCATCCCGGGTCCCGAAAGTTTTCGGCTAGACTTCGCCGCATGTCCACCAAACGACGGGTCACGATCGCCCAGATCGCGGAAGAGGCCGGGGTCTCGGTCCCCACGGTGTCCAAGGTCATCAACGGCAGGCCCGAGGTGGCCCCCGAGACCCGCCACCGGGTCGAACGGCTCCTCCACAAGCACGGTTACCAGCGCCGCGTCAGCCAGGACGACGGGCCCGCCGGCCTGGTCGACCTGGTCTTCGCCGAGATCGAGAGCCCGTGGGCCATGGAGATCGTCCGCGGCGCCGAGGACGCGGCCCACGAGGCCGGCGCCAGCGTCGTCATCTCCGTGCTGCACACCCACGCGGGGCCGGGCCGCGACTGGCTGGAACGGCTCGCCGCCCGCCGCACCGACGGAGTGGTGATCGTCGCCTCCAAGCTGTCCACCATGGTGCAGGCCCAGCTCACCGCCCGATCCCTGCCGTTCGTGGTGGTCGACCCCGAGGGCGAGCCCGCGCCCGGCGTCGCCTCGGTCGGCGCGACCAACTGGCACGGCGGCCTGGCCGCCACCCGGCACCTGCTGGAGCTCGGCCACCGGCGCATCGGCATGATCAGCGGGCCCGCCGACATGCTCTGCAGCCAGGCCAGGATCGACGGCTACCGCGCCGCGCTGGAGACCGCCGGGATCGAGGCCGCGCCCGAACTGATCCGCCGCGGCACCTTCCTGGTGGACTCCGGGCACGACCACGGCCACGGCCTACTCTCCCTCGACGACCCGCCCACCGCGATCTTCGCGGGGAGCGACCTGCAGGCCTTCGGCGTCTTCGAGGCGGCCCGCCAGCGCGGGATGCGCGTCCCGCAGGACCTGTCCGTGGTCGGCTTCGACGACCTGCCGCTCTCCCGCTCGGCCTGGCCGCCGCTGACCACCGTCCGCCAGCCACTCCAGGAGATGGCCGCGCTGGCCACCCGGACCGTGCTCGGCATAGGCCGGGGGGAGGCGCCGGAGACCCGGCGGGTGGAGCTGGCCACCGAGCTCATCGTCCGGGAGAGCACCGCCCCGCCCCGGCGCTGACTCCGGGACGCGCGTTTCCCTTTCCACAAAACGGACATAAGCCCCTTTAAATGAAAAATCTCTCGGGGGTTCTCATGAGTTCGAAGTCACGTCAGACGAAGGCGCAGCACCAGCAGCAGAAGGCGGACCCGGTCCGCAAGGGACCCGGCCCGGTGACCTCCGCCCAGCTGCGGGAGGAGAAGGGCCGCAGCGGCCGGGGAGGCGACCAGGGCTCCGGCGGCGCCCGGAGCCAGCGCCAGACGCAGCGCCTGGCCAAGCAGTCGATGCCGCTGCGCCGGGGCCAGCACATGGGGACCAACCGCCAGGGCTGAGGGCGCGAACCCGGGGGGCGCAGAGGTGGCCGGCCCTCTAATTATCAAGAAAGTTTCCTAAAAGAAAGGATTGACGGTCCAGGTCGGAGCGCATAGTTTCACGATCAACAACCCGAACGGGGGCGGGTGGGGTACGTCCGGCGGATTCCGCCGGACATGCCCCGGGCACATCCACGCCTGCTCGTGAAAGGTGGCACACCCCCCGTGTCCTCACGCCTGCGTACCGGCCTCGCAGCGGCCGGCGCGTCCCTCGCGCTCCTCGCCGGAGCGCTCACCGGAGTCCTCTCCGGGACGGCCGCCGCGGCCGTCGACCACGAGACCTGCCGCCCGGACGGCCTCTACACGACACCGGGCCTCGACGTCCCCTTCTGCCTGGCCTACGACGAGAACGGCCGGGAGAAGATGGGGGCCGACCACCCCCGCCGGATCATCGGCTACTTCACCGGGTGGCGCACGGGCAAGAACGGCCAGCCGTCCTACCTGGCCAAGGACATCCCGTGGGACAAGATCACTCACATCAACTACGCGTTCGCGCACGTCGGCAAGGACAACAGGATCTCCGTCGGCGCCGACGGGCCGGGCAACGCGGCCACCGGCATGGAATGGCCCGGCATCGACGCGGCCGACCCCGCGCTGCCGTACAAGGGGCACTTCAACCTGCTCAACAAGCACAAGAAGGCCCACCCCGACGTCAAGACGCTGATCAGCGTCGGCGGCTGGGCCGAGACCGGCGGCTACTTCGACTCCTCCGGCACCCGCGTGGCCTCCGGCGGCTTCTACTCGATGACCACCAACGCCGACGGCTCGGTCAACCAGGCGGGCATCGACGCCTTCGCCGCGTCCACGGTGGACTTCATCAGGAAGTACGGCTTCAACGGCGTCGACATCGACTACGAGTACCCGACCTCGATGAAGGACGCCGGCCACCCGCTGGACTGGCAGCTCGCCAACGCCCGCCGTGGGTCACTGATGAAGGGCTACGTCGCGCTGATGAAGACCCTGCGCGACAGGCTCAACGCCGCCTCCGCGGCCGACGGCAGGTACTACCTGCTGACGATCGCCTCGCCCTCCTCGGGCTACCTGCTGCGCGGCATGGAGACCTTCCAGGTCACCCAGTACCTGGACTACGTCAACATCATGTCCTACGACCTGCACGGCGCCTGGAACGAGTTCGTCGGCCCCAACGCCGCGCTCTACGACGACGGCAAGGACGCCGAGCTGGCCAAGTGGGGCGTCTACACGACCTCCCAGTACGGCGGCATCGGCTACCTGAACACCGACTGGGCCTACCACTACTTCCGCGGCGCCGTGCAGTCCGGCCGGATCAACATCGGCGTGCCGTACTACACGCGCGGCTGGCGCAACGTCACCGGCGGGACCAACGGCCTGTGGGGCAAGGCGGTCGGCTCCAACTGCCCGACCGGCCTGACCACCTGCGGCGACGGCGCGCGCGGCGTCGACAACCTCTGGCACGACCTGGAGAACGACAAGGAGGTCAGCGGCGGCGGCAACCCGCTCTGGCACGCCAAGAACCTCGCCGAGGGCCGCATCGGCTCCTACGCCCCCGTCTACGGCCTCGACCCGGCCGACCCCGAGGACAGGCTGACCGGCACCTACACCGAGCACTACGACCCGACCCTGGTCGCGCCGTGGCTGTGGAACCCGACCAAGAAGGTGTTCCTGTCCACCGAGAACGAGAAGTCGATCGGCGCCAAGATCGACTACGTCAAGGACAAGGGCATCGGCGGCATCATGATCTGGGAGCTGGCCGGCGACTACGACTGGGACGCCGCCAAGGGCGAGTACTTCATGGGCGACACGCTCACGACCTTGATGTACGACAAGCTGAAGACCGCCACGCCGTACGGCGCCACCCGCGCCAAGGTCGCGATCCCGAACGAGAAGCTCGACGTGCGGATCGAGGCGGGCGCCTTCCCGGCCGGTGACAGCAACTACCCGATCAGCCCCAAGCTGACCATCACCAACAAGTCCGCGGTGACGATCCCGGGCGGCGCGGAGTTCCAGTGGGACTACGCCACCGCCGCACCGAACAACGCCAAGGACCAGTCCGGCTTCGGCCTGAAGGTGATCAGCAGCGAGCACTCCACCGCCGGCAACGTCGGCGGCTTGAAGGGCGACTTCCACCGCGTCTCGGTGAAGCTGCCCGCCTGGCAGTCCCTGGCCCCCGGCGCCTCGGTGACCATGGACTACGTCTACTACCTGCCGGTCCCCGGCCCGGCCAACTACACGCTGACCTTCGGCGGCAAGACGTACGGCCTGGCCTTCGAGAACGCCCGCGGCGCCACCGGCCCCGACCCCACCCCGACGCCGACCGTCACCCAGGACCCGGGCGGCACCTGCGCCGACCCCGCCTGGGAGGCCGGCAAGGTCTACACCGGCGGCAACAGGGTCTCGCACAAGGGCCGCACCTGGGAGGCCAAGTGGTGGACCCAGAACAACGAGCCCGGAACCACCGGCGAGTGGGGCGTCTGGAAGGACCTCGGCCCCTGCTGAACCCGGGCTCCCGTAGCCCCACGACTCCCGCTGACTCGGCGTGACGGCCCTCGGACAGCGGAGACAGGACCGCCCGGCCCGGAGACCCCGGGGCCGGGCGGTTCGCTTCCCGGGGTAACCGGCGCGCGTTCCCGCTCGCTCACGCCGCGGTGCGCGGGGCCCGGCGGCGGGTGCCGAGCGTCAGGAGCAGCGAGGCCGCCGTCAGGGCCACGCCGAACCAGACGACGCCGGTGACGCCCAGGTGATCGGCGAACAGCCCGCCGGCAAGCGCTCCGATCGCGATGGAGGTGTTGTACGCCATGGTGTTGAGCGACATCGCGGCCTCGAAGGTGTCGGGCGCGGCGGCCTGGGTCATGTTGACCTGGCACAGCTGCACGACACCGAAGGAGACTCCCCACAGGGCCAGGGAGACGATCGCGCCGGCCTGCCCGTGACCGATCGTGAGCAGTGACAGCAGGGACGCCACGAGCCCCGCACAACCGGCGACGGAGCTGCCCCTCAGATTCCTGTTCACCGTGTATCCGGCGATGAGGTTCCCGGCCGCGCCTCCGACGCCGTAGACCATCAGCACCGCGGTGACGAAGAAGGGCGTGGCGGATGCGCTCTCCTCAAGATAGGGGCGCACGAACGTGTACGCCCCGAAATGGCCGAGCACGAAGAGCACGACGGTCAGCAGCACCGTGCGCAGCCGCGCGTTCCTGAGCGGGAGCAGGAAGACCTCCCGGACCGGGACCGCGTTCGCCGACGGCAGCGACGGGATCACGGCGACGACCGCGAGGAGCACCAGCGCGCTCAGGCCAGCCCAGATGAGGAACGTGGTCCGCCAGTCGGTGAGGCTCTCCAGGACCGTGCCCAGCGGTATGCCGACGACCGCGGCGACCGAGATGCCGGACATCACGACCGCGGCCGCCCTGCTCGCGTGGCGTTCCGGGACCAGGCGCATCGCCATGCTCACGCCTATGGCCCAGAACACGCCGCTGGCGAACCCCATGACGAGCCGCGTCGTCAGGACCAGCGGGTAGTTCGGCGAGACGGCGGTGACGACGTTTCCCAGGGTCAGCACCGCCAGGAGCGCGGACAGCAGGACGCGCCGGTTGACGCGTCTGGTCCAGGCCACGATGAACGGCACGCCCAGCCCGGCCGAGATGCCGTACAGAGTGACCATCAGCCCGGCGGTGCCCACCGATATGCCCAGGCTCGCGCTTACCGGGGTGAGCAGGCCCACGGGCATCAGCTCGGTGGTGAGGAAGACGAAGAGGCTGGCGGTGATCGCGGAAACACCCAGCCATGGTCTGAGGGTTGATTGCGAGCGTGTATCGAGTGTGGCCACTTTTTTCTTTCCGACTGTTCCGGATTGGCAGGGGTCGTGGACGGAGAGAACGGGCTACGGCATTGATCGGCTCCTCTCCGCCCGGAGAGGTTTCCGTCCGCTCCCAAGGGTGCGCGATCATTGATCAATGAGTCCAACACATACTTTTCATCGCGATCGATCGCAATTTATGATGGTTGAATGGAGCTGCAGCAGCTGAGGTACGTCGTCGCGGTCGCGGAGACCCTCAACTTCACCCGGGCGGCCGAGCGCTGCCGGGTGGTGCAGTCGGCGCTCAGTCATCAGATCGCGGCGCTGGAACGGGAGCTCGGCGCCCGGCTGTTCGAGCGCACCAGCCGGCGCGTACGGCTGACGCCCGCCGGAGAGGCGTTCCTGCCCGCGGCCCGGCAGTGCCTGGAGGCCGCGGACCGCGCGCGGGCCGAGGTCGCGGCCGCCGGCGGGGAGATCCGCGGGCGGCTCGCCGTCGGCGCCATCCCCACGGTCGCCGCCGTCGACCTCCCGGTCCTCCTGCGGGACTACCGCCGACGCCACCCCCGGGTGCGCATCACGCTCACCTCTGCGGGCAGCCAGGATCTGATCGAGCGGGTCCGGCGGGGCGGCGTCGACGTCGCGTTCCTCGGCCTGCCGCCCCGGACGGAGCCGAAGGGCGTGCGGAGTCTCCGGCTCGGCGGAGGCGAGCTGGTCGCCGTGGTCGCGCCGGACTACCACCTGGCGGAGCGGGAGGTGGAGCTGCGGAGCCTGGCGGACGAGCCGTTCATCGACTTCCGCGCCGGCACGGCCGGGCGGGCGCAGTCGGACGAGGCCTTCGCGGTCGCGGGGGTGCGACGCGAGGTGCCCTTCGAGGTGTCGTCCGCCGACTTCATGGTCGACCTGGTACGGCAGGGCCTCGGCGTGGGCATGCTGCCGGCCGCGTACGCGCCGCGCTTCCCCGACCTGCGCGTCATCCGCCTCCGCGGTGCTCCCGCGCGGGTGGAGCACCTGGTCTGGGACAACCGGCCGTCCTCGGCGACCAGGGCGTTCCTTGAGCTGGTCGGCGCCGGTCACGCGGGAGGCGTCTCCCCTCCGGAGTGACCGGCCGGGACGTCACGCCCGGCCCCGGTCCGGACGGCGCCCGGGCCCCGCCGGTGGACTCGCCGGAGGGTCCCGCGGTTGCCCGGGTGAGCATCCGGGGTGGGAACATGGTCGGGCTATGAGGACAACAAACGCAAGGCCGCGGCCGGTGCTGCGGCTACTGACCGTCGTACTGCTGGCCGGCGTCGCGCTGCTCGGCACGGTCGCGCCCGCGCGGGCCCACAACGTGCTGATCGGCAGCGACCCGGAGGACGGCGCCCGGCTCGCCACCGCGCCGGAGAAGATCACACTCACCTTCGACCAGGCGGTACGGCAGGGCTTCGCGCAGATCACCGTGACCGGCCCGGACGGCACCCGCTGGGAGGAGGGCAAGACCGCCGTCAACGGCGAGAAGGCCAGCGTCGCGGTCCGCCCCCTCGGCCCCGCCGGCGAGTACGTCGTGGGCTACCGGATCCTGTCCTCCGACGGTCACCCGGTGGCGGACACGCTGAAGTTCACCCTGACCGCCCCGGGCCCGGGCACCGCCTCCCAGCCTGCCACGGACCCCCCGCCCACCGCGGCGCCCCCGAGCACACCCGACCTCAGCGCCCAGGCGGCCGAGGCCGCGCAGAACGGCGGCGCGGGGATGGCCGTGGTCTGGATCGTCGGGGCCCTGGTCGTGCTGGGCGGCGCCACGGTCGTGGCGCTGCGCCGTACCCGGGACCGGGAGGAGGCGAAGTGACCGCGGGAGGCAGCGGCACGGCCCCGGAAGGCAGCGGCACGGCCCCGGGCGAGGGCGGCACGGCCGCGGAGGGAACCGCCCCGGGGGGAGCCGGGGTGGCCACGGCCACCGGTCCCGGCATCGGGCGGACCGGCGGGCCGGAGGGAGCAGGGGCGCTGCCGGCCTGGGGCCTCGTCGCCGGGGCGGTGTCCGCCGTCCTCGTCGCGACGGCGTTCGGCGCCGCGGAGGCGGTGCCGGGCATCGCGCTCCCCGGTCCGCTGGTGGAGTACGGCCTGCCGGTGCTGCGCGTGCTGCTGGACCTGGCGGCGGTGGCGGTGGTCGGCCTGAGCTTCCTGCCCAGGCTGCTCGGCTTCGACGACCCGGACCGCACCGAGCCGGTGATGCGCCGCGCCCGTCCGCTGGCGGTCTCGTTCGCCTGGGCCTGGGCGGTGCTGGCGCTGCTGACGATCGTCTTCCTGACCGCCGAGCTGAACGCCGGCGCGGTCCCCACCCCGGGGATGGTCGCCGAGTACGTCAACGAGGTCGGCGCCGGTCAGGGCCTGCTGTTCAGCGCCGCCTGCGCGCTGGCCTACGCCGGGATCGGCCTGCTGGCGGTGCGGTTCGGCGAGAAGGTCCCAGCCGAGCTGCGGATCGTGATCGCCCTGTTCGGCCTGCTGCCGATCCCGGTCACCGGCCACGCGGTGGAGTCGGTCTGGCACGACCCCATCATGATCTCCATGGAGCTGCACGTGCTCGGCGCGGCGGCGTGGACCGGCGGACTGGCCGTGATCGCGCTGTTGGTCGCCCGGGACCGCGAGCTGCTGGCCCGGGTCCTGCCGGGGTTCTCCCGGCTGGCCACCCTCGCGCTGATCGTAGTCGGCGTCTCAGGGCTGGTGAACGGCCTGGCCACCATGGCGCTCACTCCCGGGGTGGCGCTCCCCGGTGACCTGCTGTCCAGCGAGTACGGCCTGCTCGTGCTGGTCAAGGTCGCGCTCACCGCGCTGCTGGTCCCGCTCGCCGCCCAGATCCGCTTCCGCCTCCTGCCGCGGATCGAGCGGCGGGAGGGGACGGCGGTCGCCGGGTGGGCGGCGGCCGAGGTCACCGTGATGGGAATGGCCTACGGGATCGCGGTGGCCCTGACGACCGCCCAGATCCCTCCGGCGTGACAGGCGGCGTCGTCCGCGCGGGGCGGCGCCCACCCCGCGCGGTTGCCTGATCAGCTGCGCCGGCCGGGGATCCCCGCGACGGCAGCGGCCTCCTCCTCCGGGGCCCGGAGCCGGTAGCGGGTCAGGAACCACTCGCCGGCCAGCCAGAGCGCGGCGAGCCCGGCTCCTCCGATCGCCATGGTGACCGGGCTGATCAGCGGCGGGGAGGCCACCCACGCGTTCTGCAGCCGCAGGACCTGGTCCACCACGAGGGTCGCGACGACGGAACCGGCCAGCGCCCGGACGACCGGGTGCCGGACCAGGAACGCCAGGTCGATCGCGAGCGCCCCGGCGATCAGGAAGATCGGGACCGCCGAGCGCGGGAAGTCGGCCACCGCCAGCAGCGGCCAGATCAGCGTCCGGTAGGCGACGTAGACACCGGCCACCGCGGTGGCCGCGAACCTCTTGCCGATCATCGCGCGGGCGAAGACCAGCACGATCATCGCCGCCATCACGCCGTAGAGCGGGTAGACCTGATCGGGCACCGGCAGCGAGAAGTTGACCACCATCTCGCGGTCGATGGGGCGGCCCATCTGGTCGGCGGCGAACTGCAGCAGGATCGGCTCGGCCTCGGGCTTGCCGGCGTCCCACGCCCGGATGCCGAAGACGCCGTACTCCTGGTGCTGGGCGGGGAACCAGACGTTCTCGAACATGAACACGAACAGGCCGCCGAGGACGAGCGTGCGCGTGCGTCCGGGCGGGGCGCCCGTGAACCAGCCGCGGATCACACCGCAGATCATGAAGAACGTGCCGATGTACAGCAGCATGTGCGACGGGCTCCACGACGTGATGTCGAGCCCGTTGACCCGGTGGTTGATCAGGTCCAGCGGAACGGCGATCAGGAACGTTCCGGTGCCCCACTGGATGAGGCGCTGCGCGGTCCTGTCCACGCCGTAACCGGTGTAGACGTGGATGATCGTGAGGGCCACCACGACGACCGTGCCGACGCTGTTGAGCAGGTGCGGCGGCGCCAGGTCGTCGCGGAGCCACTTGAAGTGCCAGGAGACGTCCCAGGAGGCTCCGAGCACCTTCAGGGTGAAAGCGGCGAGCCACCCGAAGTACAGCACCCGGAACAGCTCCGGCGGAGTCTCCCTCCCCGCCTGCCCGCGGGTCCAGTACGGCAGAGCCCACGCGGCGGCCGACGTGGCTCTTTTTCTCAGGTTCACTGCTGTCACGCGTCGAAATGATGCCTGGCCTTGATGAAGACCGCAATCAGGGATATCTCCGAGACTCCAATGGATAATCACCAGATATGGGAGCCTTTGTGCGAGAAGGAGTCCGCGACGACGTCGAGGCCGTCCTGCGGATCAAGAACGCGACGTGGAGAACCGCCTACCGGGGGCTGCTCCCTCAGGACTTCCTCGACGGGCTGAGCGTCACCCGCCGGGCGGTGGAGGCCTGGCGCGGCCGGATCGGCTCCGGCGCGCAGCACCTGCTCGTGGGCGGCCCGGCCGGGAATCCGCCCGGGGAGACGGACGGGGAGCCGGACGGGGAGACCGCCGGCTTCAGCCTGTACGGCCCGGCCCGGGACGAGGGGATCGGCGGCGGGGAGGTCTACGCGATCTACGTGCTCGCCGGGCACTGGTCCACGGGCCTGGGCCTGGCCCTGATGACGCGCTCCGTCGAGCGCCTGCGCGAGCTGGGGCACCGGGAGGCCGGGCTGTGGGTGCTGGAGGGCAACACCCGCGCCCGCCGCTTCTACGAGCGCTTCGGCTTCACCCCGTCGGGCCGGGCCCAGGACGTGGAGGGCATGCCGTTCCCGGCCCCCGAGGTGCACTACCGGATGTCCCTCGCCCCGGTCTCCGCGGACAGCGCCGACCAGACCGCCTGAGGGGTCAGGGGCGTGCCGGTGATCCGGCCGGCGATCGCGGGCACGGCGGCGGCCACGGCGTTGCCGATCGCGGCGGGCGGCCCGATCACCCCGGCCTCGCCCACCCCCTTCATGCCGCCGGGCGTCACCGGGGACGGGGTCTGCACCAGCTCCACCTCGATGTCGGGCACGTCCGGAGCCCCCGGCGGGAGGTAGTCCATGACGGGCTGGCCGCCGGGCGTGCAGGCCAGCTCCTCGGTCAGCGCCATCCCGATGCCCTGGACGATCCCGCCGCGGAGCTGCCCCTCCACGATCGCCGGGTTCACCACCACGCCGCAGTCGTTGACCGCCCAGTAGCCCTCCACCTCGACCGCGCCCGTCGCGGGATCGACCGCCACCGCCGCCGCGTGCGCGCCGAAGGCGCAGGTGTAGGCCGGGGGATCGTAGGTCACCCGCTCCTCCAGCCCGGGGCCGGTCCCCTCGGGAAGGTCCCACGCCCGCCACGCCGAGACCGCGATCTCCGCCAGCGTGCGGGCGGCCAACGGGTCGCCCTTCACCCGGACGACGTCGCCGGCGATCTCCAGGTCGGCCGGGGACGCCTCCAGCTGGTGGGCCGCGATCAGCGTGATCTTCTCGCGGAGCCGTGCCGCCGCCCGGACCAGCGCCCCGCCGCCCACCGCGAGCGCCCGGCTGGCGATGGAGCCCAGCGGGGAGTACGGCGTGGCGGCGGTGTCCCCCAGCAGCACCCTGACCCGCTCCAGCGGCACCCCCACGTGGTCGGCGGCCAGCTGCGCCAGCGTCGTCTCGATGCCCTGGCCGATGGCCGCCACCCCGGAGGAGACGACCACCGAGGCGTCCTGCTCCATCCGCAGCACCGCCGTCTCGTAGCCCCCGGACTGCGTGCCCGCCCGCCGCATCTCCTCCGACGGGCCCATGCCGGTGGCCTCGACGTGGCAGGAGAAGCCGATCCCGCGCCGCCGCCCGTCGTCGCTCCGCCCGGGGGGACCCGGCGGCCGGACCCTCTCCCGCAGCGCCCGCAGCGCGGCGGGGTAGTCCCCGGAGTCGTAGGGCAGCCAGGTCCGGGAGGTGTACGGCAGCTCGCCGGGGCCCACCAGGTTGCGCAGGCGTATCTCCACCGGGTCCATGCCCAGCACCCGCGCGGCCTCGTCGATCAGCCGCTCCCGGGTCCAGGTCGCCTCGGGCTGGCCGAAGCCCCGGTAGGAGCCGGTCGGCGTGGTCGTCGTCACCGCCGCGCGGATCCGCGCGCCCGCCCGGTCGAACCGGTACGGCCCCGGCAGCGTCAGCGCCGTCACCGCGATCGGGGAGATGCCCACGTTCGACGGGTGCGCGCCGAGGTCACCGAGGACGTCGCAGTACAGCGCCCGGAACCGGCCGTCGCCGTCGAAGGCCAGCCGGGCCCGGTGCACGGCGTCCCGCGCCGGGAGGGTGGCGGTCAGGTGCTCGGCGCGCGACTCCACCCACCGCACCGGGCGGCCCAGCCGGACCGCCGCCAGGCACACCAGCACCTCGTCGGGGTAGAGGTGCTCCTTGCCGCCGAAACCCCCGCCCACGTCGCACGCCAGGACGCGCACCCGGCCGTGGCTGAGCCCGAGCGCCCCGGCGAGGTGGTCGCGGACGTGGTGCGGCGCCTGCGTGGACGTCCACACGGTCAGCGTCCCGTCCTCGAACGAGGCCACGATCCCGCGCGGCTCCATCGGGTACGGCGTGACGCGGCCCAGCCGGGTCGTCAGCTCGACCACGTGCTCCGCCTCGGCGACGGCCGCCGCGCAGTCCTCCGCCGGGTCCCCCAGCGGGAAGTCGGTGACCAGGTTGCCGCCCCACGCGGGGTAGAGCAGGGGCGCCCCCTCGGCCAGCGCGGCCTCCACGCCGATCACCGGGGGCAGTTCCTCGAAGTCCAGGTCGATCAGGTCGGCGGCGTCCCGGGCTGCCGCCTCGCCGCGCGCCGTCACCAGCGCGACGGGCTGCCCGGCGTAGCGGACCGTCTCCGCGAGCACGGGGTAGTCCACCGCCTGCTGGCCGGGGGCGATCTCACCGCACGGCAGCCGCGGCCCGGCGGCCTCCGCGGTGGCCGCCTTCGCCGGGGCCGCGTCCGCGGGGATCACGTCCGCGGGGGTCACGTCCGCGGGGGTCAGCACGTCCAGCACGCCGCCGGCGGTCAGCGCGGCCTTGGTGTCGCACCGGACCAGTCGCCCGTGCGCGATCGGGCTGCGGACCACGACCGCGTGGACCATCCCGGGCAGCCGGACGTCCCCGGCGAACCGGGCCCGCCCGCGCACCAGCCGGGCGTCCTCCCTACGCGGGACCCGCACGCCGACGTACCGTCCGCCGTCCCGTCCGCTGTCTCGCCCGCTGTCTCGCCCGCTGTCTCGCCCATCGTCGCTCATCACTCGATGATGAGCCGCCCGGCGGCTCCCGCCAACAGCCCGCCGTGCGGGCCGGGGATCCGGCCGGCACGGCGATGCGGCCGCTCACCGGGGGTCGTCTCAGGGAACTCTCAGCTACTACCAATAGCCTCCTCATATGAGGCTTTCGGGGAGGCGCGCCACCTGGGTCGCGGTGGTCGCCGTGCTGGTCATCGGTGTGGCGGCCTGGTTGGTGTGGCCGTCGGACCCGGCGGTACGCGCGCAGGAACAGGCGATCACAGTGGTCGACGGGCCCGCCGACGACCAGCGGGTCACGCTCGACACGAGCTTCTTCCCCCCGGCCGGCGGCGGGAAGGCGCCCGCGGTGCTGCTCGCGCACGGCTTCGGCGGCAGCAAGCAGAGCGTCCGGGACTCCGCGGTACGGCTGGCGCAGGAGGGCTACGCCGTGCTGACCTGGTCGGCCCGGGGCTTCGGCCGTTCCACCGGGCAGATCGCGCTCAACTCCCCCGACTACGAGGTCAAGGACGTGCGCCAGCTGGTGGACTGGCTGGCCAGGCGCCCCGAGGTCCGGCTCGACGCGAGCGGCGACCCGCGCGTGGGCATCGCCGGCGGGTCGTACGGCGGCGCCATCGCGCTGATGGCCGCCGCCCACGACAGCCGGATCGACGCGATCGTCCCCCAGATCACCTGGTACGACCTGGCCGACGCGCTGTTCCCCAACGCCACCGGGCAGGGCCCGGAGAGCGGCGTGTTCAAGCGGATGTGGGCCGGGCTGTTCTTCAGCCGGGGCGGCCCGCAGGCCCCGGGCGGCCTGGCCGCGCTGACCGGCCAGGGCGGGATCGGCGGGCAGAACGGCCAGGAGGGCCAGGAGGGCCAGGCCGACGGGGACCCGCGGGCCGTACCCGGCGGACAGGACGGCCGGAGTCCCGGCACGGTCCGGCCGCCGACCCCCGAGGAGGTCCGGTGCGGCCGGTTCCTCCCGGAGATCTGCGACATGTACCAGCAGGTGGCCGAGACCGGGCGGGCGACCGCCACGGCGGTGGAGACCCTCCGCCGCTCCAGCCCGATCTCGGTGCGGGGCAGGATCAGGATCCCGACCCTGCTGCTGCAGGGCCAGCGCGACTCGTTGTTCCCGCTGGGCCACGCGGACGCCAACGCCAAGGCGATCGCCGCGACCGGCGCCCCGGTCCGCGTCGCCTGGTTCGACGGCGGCCACGACGGCGGCAACGGCGAGGTCGACTGGCTCCACGACCAGACCCGCGCCTGGTTCGACCACTACCTGAGGGACGCCGCCGCCGGGAACACCGCGGGCTCCACCTCCGCTCCCGCCCCGGCCTCCCCCGCGCCCGGCACCGCCGCCGCGCCCGCGGAGGTCAGTCCCTTCACCGTCACCCGTGACGGAGGCCGCGACCCGGGCACCCGCCGCCCGGTCCAGCTGCACGCCGTCACCGGCGCCTACCCCGGTCTGTCGGGCACGGAGCGGACCTCCGTCCCCCTGTCCGGCCCCGAGCAGCCGGTGGCCGGCCCGCCCGGCGGCTCCCCCGCCTCGATCTCCTCCATCCCCGGCTTCGGCGGCCTGAGCACCGGATCGGCCAACCTGAGCCTGTCGGTGGACATGCCGGGCCAGAGCGCGACCTTCGAGTCCGCTCCCCTGTCGGCCCCCCTCCAGGTCACCGGCAGCTCCGCCGTCAAGGTCCGCGTCCGGATCGTCTCCGCCGACCCCGGCGCAACCCCGGACGCCGGGGAGGACGCCGGTGAGGGCGAGGAGGAGAACGCCGCGGGCCCGCGGGACGTGACGCTGTTCGCGAAGCTCTACGACGCGGCCGGCGGGACGCAGGCGCCGGTCCTGCCGGAAGGGCTCGTCGCACCCGTCAGGATCACCGTCCCCGAGGGTGGCGCCGGGGAGGCCACGGTCACCCTGCCCGCCGTCGACCACCGCTTCGAGGCCGGGCACCGGCTCCGGGTCGCCTTCACCACGACCGACCTCGGCTACCACACTCCCGCCGCCCCGGCCGTCTACCAGGTCAGCCTGGCCGCCCCGGCCCTGGAGGCCCCCACCGTCACCGGGCTGCGCGCTCCCTCCACCGGTCCCGCCTGGTGGACCTGGGTGATGCCGCTGGCCTCCGTGGTGATCGCGGCGGTCCTGGTCCTCATCGGGCGGCGGAAGCTCCGCGACGACTACCAGCCGGCCCTGGACGCCGTCCCCCTGAGGATCGAGGGTCTGACCAAGGCCTACCGCAACGGCGAGCTCGCGGTGGACGATCTGTCCTTCACCGTCGAGCCCGGCCAGGTGCTCGGCCTGCTCGGTCCCAACGGCGCGGGCAAGACCACCACGATGCGGATGATGATGGGTCTGATCCATCCCGACCGGGGTGAGATCAGGATCTTCGGCCACCGGGTCGTCCCCGGCGCGCCGGTCCTGTCCCGCCTGGGCTCCTTCGTCGAGGGTGCCGGGTTCCTGCCGCACCTGTCGGGCCGGGCCAACCTGGAGCTCTACTGGAAGGCCACGGGCCGCCCCGCCGGGGACGCCCACTTCGAGGAGGCCCTGGAGATCGCCGGGCTCGGCGCCGCGCTGGAGCGCGCCGTGCGGACCTACTCCCAGGGCATGCGCCAGCGCCTGGCCATCGCCCAGGCCATGCTCGGCCTGCCCGACCTGCTCGTCCTCGACGAACCCACCAACGGGCTCGACCCGCCCCAGATCCGCGAGATGCGCGAGGTCCTGATCCGCTACGCGGCGCGGGGCCGTACCGTCATCGTCTCCAGCCACCTGCTCGCCGAGGTGGAGCAGACGTGCAGTCACGTGGTGGTCATGCACCGCGGCCGGCTCGTCACGGCCGGTCCGGTGAGCGAGCTGCTGCGCAGCCGTACGGCGGGCAACGGGGTGAGCACGCGCCTGGAGGACGTGTTCCTGGACCTGATCGGGGAGAAGGCATGAACGACGCCAACGGCACCGCGGCCGGCGGCGCCGCGACCGGCTCGGACACCTCCGGCGGCGGCGCGTCCGGCGGCGGTACGGCCGGCGGCAGCACGGCCCTGGCCGCGCTGAACCGGGAGCACGGAGCGGCGCACGGGTACTCTCCGAGGCGGACGCTGCCGATCTCGGTGGAGATCGTGCGCCAGTTCAGGCGGCGCCGGACCCTGGTGATGTTCGGCCTGCTGCTGGCGCTGCCGTGGGTGCTGGTGATCGCCTTCAAGGTCGGCGGCGGGTGGGGACGGCCGGGCGGCTCCCTGCGCATCTCCGACCTGGCCGCCGAGGGCGGGCTGAACTTCTCCGCGTTCGCGCTCTCGGTGTCGGCGAGCTTCCTGCTGGTGGTGGCGGTCGCCCTCTTCTGCGGCGACACGGTCGCCAGCGAGGCCGACTGGTCGTCGCTGCGCTATCTCCTGGCCGCGCCGATCCCCCGCGACCGGCTGCTCCGCCAGAAGCTGATCGTCGCGCTGGGCTACTCGGCGGCGGCGGTGATCTGCCTGCCGCTGATGGCGCTGCTCGCCGGGACCCTGGCCTTCGGCTGGAACGACGTGCGCGTGCCCGGGACGGGCGAGGTCATCCCGGCGCTGGACGTGCTGCCCCGCTTCGGGATCGTGATCGGCTACGCCCTGGTCAGCCAGCTCGTGGTGGCCGCGACGGCCTTCCTGCTCTCGGTCGGCACCGACTCCCCGCTCGGCGCGGTCGGCGGCGCGGTCGGGCTGGTGATCGTGAGCACCATCCTGCAGGCGGTGGAGGCGCTGGGCGCGCTGCGGGAGTTCCTGCCCACCTTCTGGAACACGGCGTGGCTGGACGCGCTCGCCCCGCAGCCGGACTTCGGCGGCATGGTCAAGGGGGTGGCCGTGTCGGTCACCTACGCGGCGATCCTGATCGCCTTCGCCTTCCGCCGGTTCCGGACCAAGGACGTCGTGTCCTAGCCGGCGCCCCGGGCACCGTGCCGCGGCCGGTCGCGGCGCCCGGGGCGATCACGGTGCCCCGGGCGGTCGCGGGGGCGGCCGTGCCCTAACCCCACGTGCCCTAACCCCAGTGGGGCGGGCGCTCCTCCAGCAGCCGGTCGTCGTCGCCGCCGGACCCGCGCCACTCGCCCCAGCCGAGGTCGGTGTCGTCGCTGGTCTGGTCGGGCAGGATCTCGGGACCGTCGTCGAAGAGGTCGACCGGGCGCAGGTCGTCTGGCTCGTGCTCTGTCACGCGTCCCATGGTAGCGATCCTCACGGTGGGTGACCGCCGCGGCGGCGAGGCCGCCCGCCGCGCGTCCGGTGCCGAGGGACAGCCGACGACCCACGCTGTACGATGCCAGAACAGGTGTCAGCTACCCCCCGTGAGGCGGCCATGGCAACGCCATCAGGATGGCGGCGAGAGGGCAATCTCCCCAACGAGCTCACCAGCTTCGTTGGCCGCACCAGGTTGCTGACGACGCTGCGCCAGCGGCTGCGCGAACACCGCCTCGTCACCGTGACCGGCATCGGCGGCGTGGGAAAGTCCCGGACCGCGTTGCGCATCGCGCACATGATACGGGACGAGTTCGATGACGGAGTGTGGTTCGCCGATCTGGCCCGCCTGCAGGACCAGGGGATGGTCCGGCACACGATTACCTCCGCCCTCGGGATCGCCGACCAGTCCTCGCGGGCGACCGACGAGACGCTGGTCGAGTGGCTCGGCGACCGCGAGATCCTGCTGATCATCGACACCTGCGAGCACCTCGTGGACGCCTGCGCGGCGCTCTTCGAGGACCTGCTGACCCGGGCGCCGGGCCTGACCATCCTGGCCACCAGCCGCCAGTCGCTGAATGCCCAGGGCGAGTACACCGTCGCCATCCCGCCGCTGGCCGTGCCCGGTGACACCCCCGGGGAGAACCCCTTCACCAACGAGGCGGTGCAGCTCTTCGCCGCCCGGGCCGGTGCGGTCCTGCCCAGCTTCATGCTCGACGAGAACAACATCGGCCCGGTCTCCGAGCTCTGCCGCCGCCTGGACGGCATCCCCCTCGCCATCGAGCTGGCCGCGGTCCGCATGCGCGCGCTGTCGGTCGAGCAGATCCTCGCGCTGCTGGCCGACCGCTTCAGCCTGCTGGCGGGCGCCAGCCGTACGGCCCTGCCCCGGCACCAGACGCTGCGCGCCGCGATCGGGTGGAGCCACGAGCTGTGCGAGCCCGCCGAGCGGCTGCTCTGGGCCCGGCTGTCGGTCTTCGCCGGCGACTTCGAGATGGACGCCGCCCGCTACGTGTGCGCCGGGGACAGCCTGCCCGGCGAGCACATCATGGAGCTCGTCTCCAGCCTCGTGGAGAAGTCCATCCTGCTGAGCGTCGGCACCCCCTCGGGGCACCGCTACCGGTTGATCGACACCCTGCGCACCTACGGCGAGGAGTGGCTGGACAAGCTCGGCGAGACCGAGCGGATGCAGGAACGGCACCGCGACTACTACCTGCAGCTGGCCAAGCGGGGCGAGGACGCCTGGTCCGGCCCCCGCCAGGTCTACTGGTACGTCCGGATGCGCCACGAGCACGACAACATCCGCGTCGCGCTCGAATACTGCCTGAAGACCCCCGGCCAGGTGCAGTACGGGCTGGAGCTGCTGTCCTCGCTGTGGTTCATGTGGGTCGCCTGCGGGCTGGCCCGCGAGGGCCGGCTCTACCTGGAGCGGACGCTGGAGCAGGCCCCCCAGCCGAGTTCCGAGCGGTGCAAGGCGCTGTGGGTGCTCTCCTACATCCACAGCGGCCAGGGCAACATCGCCGGGGCCATCGAGGCCGCCGAGCAGTGCAGCTCGGACGCCGTCCGGGTGGGCGACTCGGCCGCGGTCATCCTGGCCACCAAGATGCTGGGCACCGCGGCGTTCCTCCAGGGCGACCTGCAGAAGGCCAGCGCCCTGCTCGGCGTCGCGATCGAGTTCCACCGCAGCGGCCGGGAGCTGAACCCGGGACTGCTGCCCTCGATCGTCGAGCTGTCGATGGTGCTGCTCATGCAGAACGAGCCGGCCGAGGCCGAGGTGCTGCTGCGCGACTGCATCGCGGTGTGCACCCAGCGCGGCGAGGTGTGGCTGCGTTCCTACGCCATCTACGCCCTGGCCACCGCCTTCCACGGGATGGGCCGGTCGGCCGAGGCGATGGTCCACGCCCGTGAGTCGCTCCGGCTCAAGCGCTACTTCCACGACGTGCTCGGCATCGGCCTGACGGTCGAGCTGATCGCCAAGCTGGCGCTGGAGGACGGCCAGCCGCTGCTCGCCTCGCAGCTGATGGGCGGCGGCCAGCAGAACTGGCGGACCTTCGGGATGCCCCAGATGAGCTCTCCGTTCTTCAACAGCGAGCACGACCGGTGCGTCAAGGAGTGCAAGCGGCTCCTCGGCGAGCAGGCGCACGAGGAGGCGTTCAACCAGGGCAGGAAGATGGGCCTGGAGGAGCTGATCGAGCTCGCGCTCGGCGACCAGGAGCCGGACGACCCGCTCCTGCAGCTCTGACCCCGGCGCGGCTCCGGCCCCGGCGGCCCCGGCACGGCTTGATCCGGCCGCCCAGCGGGGTCCCGGCCGTCACCCGGCGAGCAGGTCCTCCCGCTGCCAGGCGACGGTGTAGCGGGGGCTCGTCAGCGAGTAGTCCACGCTCCCGCTGACCCAGTACTCCAGCCCGCGCACGTAGGCGTCCACCGCCTCCGAGCCCAGCCGGGCCAGCACTCCCCTCAGCTCGACCATCTGGGCGACGGCCGCGTCCCGCATCCTGCCGATCTCGTCCATGGCCTGCTGGCAGGAGTAGCCCCGGTGCCGGGCCAGCACGTTCACCAGGTTGTTGACGGAGTTTCCGGCACCCTTCTCCTTGGCGTAGGAGATGAGGTCGTTGTCCCAGACCACGACGTCGTTGGCGCTCTGGGTGATCGCCCGCAGGTCCGGGTGGCGCCACTCCTGAGGGGTGAGCCGCAGCCCGCTGGCCACGTCGATCAGCGCGAAGACGGTGAGCATGGCACCGGTCCGCCGCCTCATGAGGATGTAGTCGCCGAGGGTCGGCACCACCCTGTCCTGGCGGTTGGCCGCCTCCCACACCTGGGCGGCGAGGTAGTCCTTGGTGACGACGCACCACCGGTCGAGCTGGTCGGCGTCGCCGTACCGGATGATCCGGCTCTTGATGTCCAGCAGGGCGCGGGCGAACGCGTCGTCCACCTGGCGGCTGTCCCGGCCGGGCTCGATGTCGTCCAGCACGGTGACGAACCGGGGCAGCGACCGGGCGATCTCCGCGGCGTGCCGGTCGGTCTCGCAGAAGACGTCGTCGAAGGCGAACAGCCACACGCACCAGTCGGTCACCAGGCGCAACCGGTGGTAACCGGCGTAGGGATAGGTCCGGGCTCCCAGCCAGCCGTACCGGGCCTTCCGGTACCGCTCCACCATCTCGGAGCCGTCCAGCAGTTCCGACGTGACAGCCCACTCGACGGTCTCCCGATCCACCAGCTCCACATGGGGGTTGACCTCGCTGGGGAAGGGACACGACAGGACGGGGAGCCGGAGGGGCGGGCCGTGGGCGTGCGTATTGCTGACTGCCACAAAACCTAGAATGGCCGAAGGGCGCAGAATTTCCTATAGAGGTGGAATATAGGAACAGCTGGGGCTCAGGACAGGCGATCGCACCGTTCGGTTACATTCACACTATTCAGTGAACTATGTCGACGTTGTCTGGTTAAGACATCAGGACGCCCCCGGGCCCGGTCAGGACATCAGGACGTTCCCGGCGGCCGTCGCGACCGGAGAGGCGGGTCGCGGACCCGTGCTCCCGCGCTCCGGGCTGGCTCCATGGCACCGATCCCGCCCCGATAGGGTGCCCTCCAGGTCTCCGGGGTAGGCGGAATTCCCCCGGCGCCGCAGGGGTTCACCTGAAGAGACGATCGACGAAAGGCTGGAACACCGTGTTCGACCCGACGGATCTCTACCGGCTCGGCGAGGACGTTCCCGAGCTGACCGATCCGGTGCTGCTCTACCACTTCGACGGGTTCGTGGACGCGGGCGGAGCCGGCCGGCTCGCCATGGGCCATCTCCTCGCCGAGCTGGAGCACCGGGTCATCGCGACCTTCGATGTGGACCGCCTGCTCGACTACCGGTCCCGGCGCCCGATCATGACGTTCGACACCGACCGGTGGGTGGACGTCGAGACCCCCGAACTCGCCCTGCACCTCGCCCACGACACGACGGGCACCCCCTTCCTGCTGCTCACCGGCCCCGAACCGGACCGCGAGTGGGAGCTGTTCGCCGCCGCCGTCGAGACGCTCGCCACCCGGCTGGGCGTCTCCAAGATGGTGACCGCCCACGGCATCCCGATGGCCGTCCCCCACACCCGCCCGCTGGGCGTCACCGGTCACGCCAACCGCCCCGAACTGATCGCCGGGAAGACCAGCGCCTTCGGCAGGGTCCAGGTCCCCGGCAGCGCGGCCGCCCTGATCGAGTTCCGGCTCGGCGCCAAGGGCCACGACGTCCTCGGCTACGCCGTGCACGTCCCGCACTACCTCGCCCAGGCCGAGTACCCGACGGCGGCGCTGACCGCACTGGAGTCGATCACCGGCGGCACCGGCCTGGTGTTCCCGCTGGAGAGCCTGCGCGAGGCCGCCGGCCGTACCACCGCGGAGATCGCCGCGCAGATCGAGGCGTCGGAGGAGCTGTCCACCGCGATCCACGGCCTGGAGCAGCAGTACGACGCCTTCGCCGCCGGTTCCGAGCGGGAGAACCTGATCGCCGAGCCCGCCGAGATGCCCACCGGTGACGAGCTCGCCGCCCAGTTCGAGGCGTTCCTCGCCGAACGGGATGAGCGCCGCAATGACTAAAATACCGAAATGACCGATTTGAACGATCATTCCGATCAGCCCGAGCTCCGTGTCGGCCTGATCGGGTACGGCGTGGCCGGGGCGTTCTTCCACGCCCCGCTGATCGCCGCCACACCCGGCCTGAAGTTGTCCGCCGTGGTGACCGGCGACCCGGGACGCGCCGCCGAGGTGTCGTCCCGGTACGGCGCGCGGCCGGTCGCCGACGCCGCCGAGTTGTGGGAGAGCGTGGACCTGGTGGTGGTCGCCTCCCCCAACCGCACCCATGTCCCGCTGGCCACGGCCGCCCTGGAGGCGGGCCTGCCGGTGGTGGTGGACAAGCCGCTGGCGGCGACCGCGCAGGAGGCCCGCGGCCTGGCCGAGCTGGCGCGTGATCGCGGGCTGATGCTCACCGTCTTCCAGAACCGCCGCTGGGACGGCGACTTCCTGACGATCGAACGGCTGGTCGCCTCCGGCGAGCTCGGCACCGTGAACCGGCTGGAGTCCCGGTTCGAGCGGTGGCGGCCCGTCCCCAAGGGCGGCTGGCGCGAGATGGGCGGCGCGGCCGAGGTCGGCGGCCTGCTGTACGACCTCGGCAGCCACCTGGTGGACCAGGCGCTGCGCCTGCTGGGCCCGGTCACCGCGGTCTACGCCGAGTCGGACGTCCGCCGCGCCGGGGTCGTCTCCGACGACGACACGTTCATCGCCCTCACCCACGCGGGCGGCGCCCGCTCCCACCTCTGGATGAGCGCGGTGACCCCGCAGCTCGGGCCGCGCTTCCGGGTTCTGGGCACGCAGGCCGCCTACGTGAAGTACGGCCTGGACGTCCAGGAGGACCGCCTGCGCGCGGGCCTCACCCCGGACTCGCCCGGTTTCGGCGATGACCCGCGGGACCGCTGGGGCGTGCTGGGCACCGACGAGGCCGGCCACCGGGTCCCCACCGAGCCGGGCGCCTACCTGGAGTTCTACCGGGCCGTGGTCGCCGCCCTCCGCGAGGGCGGAGCGCCGCCGGTCGCCCCCGAGGAGGTCGTCGAGGCCCTCACCGTCCTGGAGGCCGCCCGCCGCTCCGCCGCCGAGGGCACGACCGTCTCGCTCTAGCGGGGACACGGCTCTCGCTGCGCTCCCGCCGGTCAGTCGCTCCCGCCGGTCAGTCGCGCAGGCGGGACCTCAGCGCCTCGGAGTCGGCGGCGGTCCAGCCCTGGGCCGCGAGCCACTCCAGGGGACCGCCGAAGCGCTCGTCCAGCACCCGGAGGAACTGCTCGATGTACTCGCGCCGCGGGCTGTGCTCGTCGGCGGTGCGGGTGTCGAGGTCGTCGCGGTAGGTGGAGCTGGCGCGCAGCCGGGCCAGGATGGCCTCGATGCGCTCACCGGTGGCGACGTAGTCGGCGACGATGGCCTCGCGGGTGGCCCCGGCGACCTCCAGGGCGAGGGCGCAGACGACGCCGGTGCGATCCTTGCCCGCCGCGCAGTGCACGATGGACGCGCCGTCGTCCGAGGCCATCGCGCGCAGGGCGGCCACCACGGAGTCGGGGCGGTCACGCAGGTAGCCGTAGTAGAAGCCGGTGACCCGGAGCTCGGCCGCGTCCTCCTCGGCCCGCCTCTGCCAGGGCAGCACCTTGTCGGCGTCGATCCCGCCGGCCGTGCCGCCGATGTCACCGGTGTCGGCGTCGACGTCGGTGTACCGGCCGCCCTCGGCGAAGAACGTGTGGTGGTGGACGGTCACCTCGGGGACGCGGGTGAGCGGGCCGGGGCCCTCCAGGGACACCTCGGGGCCGGAGCGCAGGTCGATGACGTGCCGGAGCTTGAGCTCGTCGACGAGCCGCTCGACGTCCCTCTCGGTCAGGCCCTGCAGGTTGTCCGACCGGTACACCCGGCCGAAACGCGTGGTCCCGCCGTCCACCGTGGCGAGCCCTCCGAGGTCGCGCACGTTGACGGCGCCTTCAAGATCAATCCATCGCGTGAAGTCGTTCATCACGGTTGAGTCTATACACCGATATATGGCCTCACAGTTAACGGCGGGTACGCACTACCGCAAATCGCGATTTCTCCGTCTTGTGTCCTAAAAACCCCGATAACGCTCAGAGTGATAAAAAGTGGGAAGCATACGGCGATGTCGCGCGTCTCATACCGTGAGGAGGCCGCGTGAGCCCGCACAACCGCTCCCCTCGCCTGGTCGTCGATCCCGCCCTCCCCGGACCGATCTCTTCCGTGCTGCGTTCCGCCCCCGAGACGCTCCGGGCGGTCCGGATGGGCGACATCCCCTCCGCCCGGGGACCCGACCCGGCCAAGGTGTTCTCGACCGCCGCGTTCCTGGTCCTCATCCTGGCGCTGACCGGCTTCGCCGGCATGCTCACGATCCTGGTCGTCATCCTCCTGTTCACCGGGACGCGCCGGCTGACCGCCGATCCCGAGGCCCGGCGGGAACGGCGCCGGATGCGGACGGCCATCGACCACGCCAACCGGTTCGTCCTGCCCGAGGACCTCGACACCGGCTGCGGCACGCTGCTGCGGCGCGCGCAGGACGCCGCCGACACGGTCCTCACCTCCCGCGTCAACCGCGCCGGTCTGCTCGACACCATCGACAACGCGGTGACACTGCCCGACCAGATCTGGCAGCTCGCGACGAAGCTGGCCCGGCTCTCGGCCATGCGGGCCGAGCACCGCAGGATCGTCCCGGGCGTGCCCCCGCCCGAGGTGGCCGAGGCGTTCGCCCCCTACTCCACGGCGCTGGAGACCGCCGCCCGGTCCCTGACCCGGCGGGTCCGGGCCCTGGAGGACTACGCCGCCCAGGTCCGCAGGGCCGACGAGGTCTACCACTCCTACCGGCAGCTGGAGCAGCTGAGCGAGCGGGCCCCGCAGTACGAGGAACTGGTCGCCGAGACGGCGGGCGACGACCTCGCCGTACCGCACCTGCGGGAGCTGACCGCCCAGGCGCAGCGGATCCGCGACCTGTTCACGGAGAGCATGGAGGGGGCCCGCCGGGCCGCCGGACATCTGATGGGCGCCCAAGGACCCGGCCGCTGAGGGGCCGGGTTCACTCCCGGGCGCGCTTCAGCAGGTCCAGGGTACGGCTCATGCCCGAGAGGTTGCCCAGGGTGCGGTAGATGTCCTGGGCCCGGACCAGCGGGTCGACCGCCCGGCCCTTGTCGCCCGCCTCCAGGTGCGTCTCCCCGAGATAGCGCAGGCTCCGGGCCGTCCACCACTGGTCGCCCAGGTCCTCGAAGGCGCGCACGGCCCGCAGGAGGGCCTCCTCGGCCTCGGTGACCCGGCCCAGCCTGGCATGGGCGCGCCCCTCGGCGAGTTCCACCCGCGCCACGCCCCACGAGTCGCCCAGCGCGGTCAGGATCTCCCCTGCCCGGCGCACGTGCTCCAGCTCGGCCAGGCCGTTGGCCGGGTTGCCGAGCCCTCCCGCGGCCCGCAGGCACCTGGCCTGCTCCCATAGCTCGCCGCGGAGCCGGAACCGGTCGGCGGCGCGGTTGAGGATGAACTCGGCCTTGGCGAAGTGATCGCGGGCGGCCCGGGTCTCCCCGCGGGCGAGCAGGTCCCGCGCGATGGCGCCGAGGACTTCGCCGTAGACACGCAGAGTCTGCGCCTCGGAGTAGCGGTTGCGGTCGCGTTTGAAGACCAGGAGGGCGTCCTCCAGAAGCTCCCGGGCCTCCTCCGGCCGGCGCTGGGCGAGCCGGAGCTCGGCCAGGTTGCGCTGGGTCCTCGCCGCCCACCAGGTGTCCTTCTCGTCCTTGAACGCCTTGATCGCCCCGATGAGGTAGCCCTGCGCCCGGTCGATGTTCCCGTCGTTGAACAGCGTCATGCCGACCGCCCGCATGGCCCGCGCGGCCCACCAGGGCTCGTCCAGCTCGGTGAAGGCGACCAGTGCCCGCTCGGCGTCCTCCCCGGCGGTCCTGCGGCCGCCCTGCCCGCCGGTCACGGCGGCCCGGTCCAGCAGCGCGATGCCCAGGGCCCGCGGGTCCCCCATCCGCTCGGCGGCCTCGCACACGATCTCGGCGACCGCCCGCCAGTCGGACCAGTAGGCGCGCATCGAGTGGCACAACGAGCAGAAGGCCCGGCCCAGGCCCCACGCCAGCTCCCACATCTTCAGGCTGCGGGCCTGGTCGATCATCGCGATCAGGGTCAGCCGCTCGGCGTTGAGCCAGTCGGCCGCCTCCGTCTGCGCCCGCGCCACCGGCATGACGGCGGCCGTGCCGCCGCCCGCGGCCGGGTCGTCGGCGTCCTCCCCGAACGCCTCCAGGACGCCGGGACCGGCGTCCTCCCCGACCTCGTCACCGGCCTCGTCACCGGCCCTGCGACCGCTGCGCCCCCAGTCCTGCGGCCAGCGGGCCATGGCCTTGTCCTCGGCGCGGCGGCGGTAGCCGGACAGCACCCGTTCGACGGCGGCCCGGCCGCGGCCGTCGGCGTCCTCGCCGTCCGCCGGCTCCCGGGCGAAGATCCGGACCAGGTCGTGCAGCCGGTAGCGCCGGGCGCCGGAGAGGTCGACACCGGAGGACTCCGCGAGCTGGGCGTCGATGAGCGACTCCAGCTGGTCGACGCCGTCCAGCTCGGAGGTGGCCAGCAGCTCGCCGGCCACCCAGCCCGGCACGTCCGGGGCGGTGAGCAGGCTGAGCATGCGCAGCAGGCGGCGCTGGATGCCGGTGCAGTCGTCGTAGCTGAGCTGGAGGGAGGCCCGTACGCTCAGGTCGAGTCTGCGGGCCACCTCCAGCTGGTCCAGGCGGCGGCGCTCGTCGCTGAGCCGGTCGGCCAGCTCGCGCAGCGACCAGTTCCTCCGGGTGGCCAGGCGTCCCCCGCAGATGCTGATCGCCAGCGGCAGGCGGTCGCACATGCGCACGATCTCCCGCGCGGCCTCCGGGTCCGCCTCGACCCGGTCGTCCCGGGCCAGCCGGGACAGCAGTGTCACGCCCTGCTCCTCGCTGAACACCGGCAGCTGGGTGTCGTAGGCGTTGAGCAGGAACAGCGGGTGCCGCGAGGTGACCATGACCACGCACCCCGCCTCGGCCGGGATCAGGTCCTGGATCTGGTCGCCGTCGTGCGCGTTGTCCAGGCCGATCAGGATGCGCCGGCCCTTGGTCCAGGTCAGCCAGAGCTTGCGCAGCTCGCTCGGGCCGCCGGGGTCGGTGGTGAGCGGCACCCCCAGGGCCCGCAGGAACCCGATCAGCACCTCCTCGGGCCGGACCGGGGCGTCCACCGTGCCGCGCAGGTCGGCGTAGAGACGCCCGTCGGGGAACCGGGCGGCGATCTCGTCGCCGAACCTGGTCATCAGCGCGGACTTGCCCACCCCGCCCCTGCCGTACACCGAGATGACCAGCGGCGGGGCGTCGCCCGCCTGGGTCCGGGGGCGGTGACGCTCACGGAACACCTCGCGCAGCTCGGCCAGCGAGTCGGCGCGGCCGGTGAAGTGCTCGACGACGGGCGGCCACTGGTCGGGGGGCCGCCAGGCGGGACCGGAGGGCAGCTGGTACGGCGTGTGCCGCCGGTCGGCCGTGGCCCAGGTGAGGACGCCGACCAGGAGGGCGGCGAACACCGTGATGGCGACCTTGGCCGAGGTGGGCAGGTCCTCGACGACGTCGAGGGAGGTGGCCAGGATGCTCGCCACGGCGGCGGCGACACCGGCGACGGCGGGCCCCGCCAGCGAGAGTGAGCGCCCCCGGCGCCGCGGTGTGCCGTCCGACGCGGAATCACGATGGTCAGGCACGTGTGACCTGGGCATTCACACCCCCGAGGAGGGCCGCCGCCCCCGGCGCGACCGGTGTGTCATCTCAAGATTCATTCAACCAGAAGCAAAGCGGAATGGGGTGTCCGCGATCAATACCGACCGGACGGTATGCTGCGGTGGCATGAAGCGAACCATCTACGGTCCCGACCACGATGCCTTCCGGGAGTCGGTGCGGGAGTTCGTCGCCCGCTCCATCGCCCCGCGCGCCGAGGAGTTCATCGAGAACCGGATGATCGACCGCGAGGTCTGGCTGGAGGCCGGCCGGCAGGGTTTCCTCGGACTGGAGGTGCCCGAGGAGTACGGCGGGAGCGCGGCCGGCGACTACCGCTTCAACGCGGTGCTGGGCGAGGAGTTGTCCGGGCAGAGCGCGGCGCTCTCCTCCAGCCTCGGCATCCACTACGACGTGGTGGCGCCGTACCTGGTGGAGCTGACCACCGAGGAGCAGAAGAAGCGCTGGCTGCCCCGTTTCTGCTCCGGTGAGATGATCACGGCCATCGGCATGACCGAGCCCAGCGGCGGCTCCGACCTGGCCGCGCTGCGCACCACCGCGGTCCGCGACGGCTCCGACTGGATCGTCAACGGCTCCAAGACGTTCATCACCAACGGCTACTGCGCCGACCTGGTGGTGGTCGCCGCCCGGACCAGCCCGGAGAAGAAGGCCAAGGGCATCACGCTGTTCGCGGTGGAGACCGGGATGGAGGGCTTCACCCGGGGCCGCAAGCTGGACAAGGTGGGCCAGCCGGAGGCCGACACCGCCGAGCTGTTCTTCGAGAACGTGCGCGTTCCCGAAGAGAACGTGATCGGCGAGATCGACCGGGGCTTCATCGCGATGATGGAGCGGCTCCCGCAGGAGCGGCTCGGCTCGGCCGTGGCGAACCTGGCGCACGCGGCGGCCGTACTCGCCGAGACCCTGGTCTACGTCCGCGAGCGCAAGGCCTTCGGTCAGGCCGTCGGTTCCTTCCAGCACAACAAGTTCGTCCTGGCCGACCTGGTCACCAAGATCGAGGTCTCCCAGGCGTTCCTGGACCAGTGCATCACGGCCCACACCGAGCGCGAGCTGAGCGCGGTCGACGCGGCCAAGGCCAAGATGTGGACCTCCGAGGTGCAGGGCGAGGTGCTGGACGCCTGCGTGCAGCTGTACGGCGGGTACGGCTACATGAAGGAGTACCGCGTCGCCCGCGCCTGGATGGACGCCCGGGTGACCCGCATCTGGGCCGGGTCCAACGAGATCATGCGCGAGATCATCGGCCGCGACCTGGGCCTCTAGCCGCGACCTGGGCCGCCGGCCGCGATCCGGGCGCCCGGTCCTGGACCCGGGCGCCCGGTCGTGGTGCGGCGGGTGCGGCGGGGGCGGCGCTACAGGCCGAGCACCCGGCAGGTCGCCCTGGCCGTCTTCGAGGGGTCGCTCTCGGAGACGGCGGTCAGCGTGACCGTGGCCAGGCGGCTGCCGCCCGGCGCCCGCAGGGCGTGGACCGCCGCCTTCGTGTGCCGGCCGGCCTCCGCGGACGCCAGCGCGTTCGGGAGCGAGACCGTCCAGCCGCGCCCCTCGACGGTCGCCGACAGCCGGTAGACGTCGCTGCCCAGGTAGGCGCTCACGTCCTCGGGGTGCTGCCCCTGGGCCGGGGCCTTCCCGCCGGTGTTGAACAGCGGGAAGCTGCAGGCCGAGTACCCCTTCCCGGTGGGGATCCCGGCCGCCGGGAGCAGCCGCACACCGCGCCTGGCCGGTCCGGCGCCGTCCAGGGAGCGGATCGCGACGGTGTAGGAGAGCACGCCCCTGCGGTCCCGGTGCACGTCGAGCACGTAGAAGTGCAGGCGGTTGGCCTCGTCGACGTGCTCGAACTCGCTGCCCGAGCCGGTGCCCGCGTGGAACAGCGCGTCGGAGAGCTGACGGTAGTCGCCGATCGTGATCGGCACGGCGGTGCCGTCCGGCAGGACGTAGTCGGTCATCCCGATGTCCTGCGGGTTGGCGTCGATCACCCACTCGAACGGCGCGCGGTCCTCGTTCTTGGTCTTGGCCAGCAGCACGCCGGAGTCCGGGGTGAAGGAGTCGGCGCCCATCCGGTCGACGACCTCGACGGTGTAGTTCTCGTAGCCGCCGCCGTCGCAGAACGGGTCGGTGGCGACGTCGCAGGCCGGGCTCCTGTCCCCGGTGTCGAAGGCGATGTTGACGCCCGACAGGCCCTTCTCGCCCGGCTGCACGACGCGGGCGGTCACCTTGGCGACCACCACGCCGGACTCGTCGAGTGCCTCGCGCGACAGGCGCAGCACGTTCTTCTCGTCGACCATCTGCAGCTTGATCTTGTTGCGGAGCATGTGCTGGGCACCCATCGAGGCGCCCGCGGTGGGCGGGATCAGCCAGCGGCTGTGCGGACCGCCGGGACCGTTGAAGGTGCCCCGGCTGAGCATCTCCCAGATGCCGGAGTAGGCCCTGCGCGGCGGGACTCCGTACGGGTTGTTGTAGTTGTCGCCGATGCCCAGGATGTGGCTGAGCTCGTGGGCGTAGACGCTCTGGCCCGAGCTCTCGGCCTGGACGGAGGAGCCGCCCCCGGCGTTGGGCCAGATGGAGGCGGCCGAGGCCCAGGAGGTCCACTCGACGTAGCGGGTCCTGGCCCAGTTGGGCAGCGCCGGGTCCGGCGGGCCGAACTCGTCGGTCACCGCCTCTTTCGTCGGGAACTTCATCGGCCCGAACTCCTGCCAGGTCGCCGACTCGTCCTGCCCGGCGCTCAGGTAGAAGACGAAGTCGAACCCGGCGGGGACCTCCGGCCCCGCGTCGGCGACCCACGCCGCGCGCCCGTCGGTCCGGATGTTCCTGTTGCAGGTGTCCCCGGCCGGGCAGGCGGTGCCCGCCTGGAACTCCATGGCGTACTCGTGGGATTTGCCGGGCATCCGGTACGGCCCGAAGGCGGTCAGATCGACGCCGTAACGCCCGCCGGAGTCCTCCATCCAGTACTCGTGGATGGTGTGCCCCCGGTTGAGCTGGTTCGGGGTGTTGAGGAAGTCCTTGTAGAACTGGGCGACCCGGTCGCGCGGGATGTCGTGGGCCTCGGCGCTGGGGTTGCCGAAGACCGTGGACCCCCGGGGCTGGGTCACCGCGAACGGCTGGTTGGGGTAGTCGAGCAGGACGAGCGCGCCGCGGAAGGTGCGCACCGACCCCTGGACCGCCGGGTCGGCCCAGTTCGTGCCCGGAGGCTTGACGTAGTCGGCCCACGTCATGTGGTCGGGGTTCTTCCAGTTCTGCGGATCGATGGGGGCGGGGGTGCCCGGGCGCTCCCGCAGCGCGGCCGGGGGCCCGTCCTGCTGCCAGGGCTGCTGCTGCGGCCAGTGCTCCAGGCGCCAGGGGTGCTCGGGTTCGGGGGGAGGTTCGGCGGACGCGGGCTGGGCGGCGAGGCCGAGGGGCAGCAGGATCGCTGCGGCGACCAGGGCCTTCACCAGACTGGGGGGTTTGACCATGTTAAATGACGCTATATATCGATCTCATAGAGATCAACGCTTCCGGGGGGCCCAGAATGGGTGAGGGACTATTCGTCAGAGTTTGTCCATCATGAGGTATTTGAGAGAAACAACCCGTCCCATCTAATCTCCGCAGAGGACAGACGGACAGGAGTGCCCATGCCCACGCGCGCCGGCCCGCCCCTCGGCACGCGTGCGCCCTCGGCGACCGCGGTGCACAGCGCACCGATCCTCCTGCCCGTCTCCGGACCGCCGATCGAGGACGGCGCGATCGCCGTACGGCGGGACCGGGTGATCGCCGTCGGCCCTCGCGGGGAGATCGAGGCCGCCTGCCCCGGCACCGACCCCGTGCGCTGGCCGGGCATGATCGTGCCGGGGTTCGTCGACGCGCACGTCCGGCTCGGCTCGGACCCCGTCCCCGCCCATCTCCACGGCGTCACCGCGATCGCCGGTGTGGCCGCCGACCTCGACGACGCGGGCGACGCGGCCTTCACCGACGGGACCGGCCCGCACGGCGTGACCTACCTGGAGACGTGCTGCGCGAGCGAGCGGCTCTGGGAGGCGGGCGAGCGCGACCGGCTGATCACAGCGATCCGCGAGGTGAACCACCACGGGAGCATCGGCATCGCCGCGCACTCCCCCGATCCCCTGGTCATGGAGGACCTGGCCATCCTGTCCCGGACCTTCGGGCTGCGGCTCCTGGTCGAGCTGGGCCGCCGCACCGCCGGTTCCCTGGATGAGGTGGGCGCCCTCGGAGACGGCACCCACGTGGTGCTCTCCGCCCCGCTCAGCGAGGCCGACCGCAAGCTCCTGCGCGTCCGGGGCACCGCCGCCGCCCTCACGTCCCCGTTCGCCGCCGAAGGCCTCCTGGACGGCCAGAACCCGATCGCCTTCGCCACCCGTACGGGCGGCGACCCCCTGGCCGTCGCCCGCCTCCTCGGCCACGCCCTGCCCCGCGACCCCGGTCTGGACCGCCTCCTGGTCGAGGCCCTGACCCTCGGCGGCGCCAGGGCCCTCGGCCTGGCCACGGGCCCCGGCCGCCTGGGCTGCCTGGAGCCGGGAAGCCGCGCCGACTTCGCCGTCTTCATGGTCGACGCCGCCCCGGCCACCGCCTGCACCGCCCTCCTCCACGACGGTCCGGGCCGCTGCCTGGCCACCTTCACCGCCGGCCGCCCCTCCTGGCACCGTACGGCCCTGCGTGAAACCACCGGCCCGACGGACGCCACCGCGACCGGCTGACCCCCGCCTGCAGACGTCGAGTGACTCCGGACCCGGCGCTCCCCGTGCGAGACGGGAGCCGTACGCTCGGGAACATGCACAACACCCGCTACGCGCGTTCGGGAATGGTGTCCACGGTCGACCATCTGGCGTCCAGGGCCGGGGTCGCGATGCTGGAGCGGGGCGGGTCGGCGGCCGACGCCGCGATCGCGGCCAACGCCGTGCTGGCGGTGACCGCGCCGCACATGTGCGGCCTGGGCGGTGATCTGTTCGCCCTCGTGCACGACGGGTCCGGGGCGCCCGCGGCGCTCAACGCCTCCGGCCGGGCCGGGTCGGGCGCCGACCCGGAGCGGCTGCGGGCCGATGGGCACGAGAGCATGCCGTTCCACCACGACGTCCGCTCCGCGCCGGTGCCCGGTTGCGCGGACGGGTGGCTGGCCCTGCACGTCCGGTACGGCAGGCTGCCCCTGGCCGAGGTGCTGGCCCCGGCGATCGGTTACGCCACCGGCGGCTTCCCCGCCTCGCCGCTGCTGGCGCCCGCCCTGCCGACGGTCGGCCCGCTGTGCGAGGACTTCGCCTCCGCGCGGTCGGCCGGCGACCTGATCCGGCGGCCGGGCGTGGCACGGGCGCTTTCGGCGCTGGCCGGAGGGCGGGACGGGTTCTACCTCGGCGAGTTCGGGGAAGGGCTGCTCGCCGTCGGCGACGGCGAGTACACCGAGGACGACCTCGCCAGGAGCAGCGCGGAGTGGACGGACCCGCTGCGGGTGCGGGTCTTCGGACACGACGTGTGGACGATGCCGCCCAACTCGCAGGGCTACCTGCTGCTGCTCGGGCTCGCCGTCGCGGAGGGCCTCGACCTGCCCGCGGACCCGGCCGACCCGCTCTGGGCGCACCTGCTGGTCGAGTCCGCCCGCGTCGCCGGGCACGACCGGCCCGAGCTGCTGTACGAGGGCGCGTCCGTCACCGCCGCCCTGGACTCGGCCGCCGAGCGCCGCGCCCTGATCGCCCCGGACCGGCGGGTCCCGGTGCGCGACCTGGCCGCCGCCGGCGACACCACCTACCTGTGCGCGGTGGACGGCGACGGCATGGCGGTCTCGCTGATCCAGTCCAACGCCGCCGGGTTCGGCAGTCTGGTCTTCGAGCCCCGCACCGGGATCAACCTCCACAACCGGGGCATCGGGTTCTCCCTCGTCCCGGGTCATCCCGCCGAGTACGGCCCCGGGCGGCGGCCCCCGCACACCCTGGTCCCGGCCCTGATCACCCACCCGGACGGCGCTCTGCGCTCCGTCGTGGGCACCATGGGCGGCGACGCCCAGCCGCAGATCCTGCTCCAGGTCATCACTCGCTTGCTCGCCTGCGGTCAGGCGCCCGGCGAGGCGATCGGCGCGGCCCGCTGGCGGCTGGGCTCCGGCGGGACCGGCTTCGACACCTGGCGGGCTCCCGACGAGGCCGTGGTGGAGGTGGAGGAGGGCGCCCCCTGGGCGGAGGGCCTCGTGCGGCGGGGCCACCCCGTCGGAGCGCTGCCGTACGGCTCCGCCTTCGGCCACGCCCACCTGATCGACGTCCTCCCCTCGGGAGTGCTGGCCGGGGCGGCCGACCCCCGTTCCCTCATCGGAGCCGCACTGGGACTGTGAATCGTGGTTCTATATGCATATATGGGGTATTCGTTCCGATATGAGCCAGATGCCTCCGGACCGCTACGGGCTGAGCGACGAGCAGTGGGTCGAGGTCGAGCAGGCGACCAGTGACCTCGGGCTCAACCATGAGATCGTGGAGGGCGGCCCGCACCGCCGCGACACCCTCGACGAACGGCTCCGCCGCGAGGCGCGGGACCGCGAGCGGGCCCGCCGTTCCGCGGACCGCCTGGTCGCGCCCGGCGCGGGCATCGGCCCGGACTGGACACGCGAGGCGTACGCCGTCGACGTCGGACCGGACAGCGGCGACCTGTCGGCCGAGGAACGCACCATCCACATCGAGTACGACCGCTAACGCCTCAGTACGGCGACCAGGTCGGGGAAGCCGCCGACGATGTGGTCGGCCTGGGCCGCCTCCGGGCGGGCCGCGTGGAGATAGCCCCAGGGACCGCGGCGGATCAGGGCGGTCCGCAGGCCCGCGCGCCGGGCGGGGAGCACGTCGTTGTCGAGGCGGTCGCCCACGTAGAGGATCTCTCCTGGCTCTCGGCCGGACACCGCGACGACCTTGGCGAAGAACGCGGGGTCGGGCTTGGCGACGCCCCAGCCGTCGGAGGTGTAGACGGCGTCCACCGGAAGGTCCATCGCGGCCAGCGCGTCATAGGCCTGCGGAGGCTGGTTGCCCGCGATGATCAGCTCGTAGCCGAGGTCGCGGAGCGCGGCCAGGCCGGGCCGTACGTCGGGGTAGAGGTCGTCGGCGTCGAAGTCGACCCGCAGCCCTTCGGGGTCGTCGCGCTTCCACGCCTCCTGCTCGGCCTCGACGTCGAAACCGGGCCTGACGATCTGGAAGGCCTCGGCGAAGGACCGGTCGAGCGCGGCCATCCCGCCCAGCACGCCGAGCATGGTGAACCGGGTGACGCCCAGCCGGTCCGCCCAGCGCGACCAGATGCGCGTCTCGTCGATCAGGGTCTCCCCCACGTCGAACACCACTGCCCGGATCACGGCGTCCTCCCCCTCGATGACCCTTCGGACGGGCCCACCGCATCCTAAGGGGCTGTCCCGCGAGCCGGGAGGGCCGGTCCGCGGCGAGCGGCCGGGACCGGCGTCGCCCGGCCCGAGCCGCCGGCACGGGCCCGGCGGAGGAGTGCCAGGATCGGATCATGACTGCGGAGGGATTGCGCGGAAGAGAGCCCGAACAGGACATGATCGCCGAACTGCTGGCGGGAGCCCGGGCGGGCGTCAGCTCGTCGCTGGTGCTCCGCGGCGAGCCGGGCATCGGCAAGACGGCGCTGCTCGACCACGCCGCCGCGGCGGCCGGGGACCTGCGGCTGCTCCGCGGTACGGGGATCGAGTTCGAGGCGGAGCTGCCGTTCTCGGGGCTGCAGTCGCTGGTGCGCCCGGCGCTCGGATCCCTCGCCGCGCTGCCCGGCCCGCAGCGCGAGGCCCTGGAGGCGGCGTTCGGGCTCGGGCCCGCGACCGGCTCCGAGCCGATGCTGGTGGGACTGGCGGTGCTCTCCCTGCTGGCGGAGCACGCGGGCACGACCGGGTTGCTGTGCCTCGTCGACGACGCGCAGTGGCTCGATCGGGCGTCGCGGGACGCGCTCGTGTTCGCCGCCCGGCGCCTGCACGCCGAGGGCGTGGCCATGATCTTCGCCGCCCGTGACGGCGAGGGGTCCTTCCCCTCCCCCGGCCTTCCGGAGCTGGGTCTGTCCGGGCTGCTCCCGGAGGCGGCCGCGGCCCTGCTCGACCGGCATCCGCTCGCGCCCGCCGTACGCCACCGTCTGCTCGCCGAGGCCGGCGGCAATCCGCTGGCCCTGCTGGAGCTGCCGGTCGCCCTGGCCGCCGAGGGCGGCGGCGCGTTCCCGCTGGGCGTGCTCCCCCTCACCAGCCACCTGCAGCTGGCCTTCCACGGCCGGATCAGCCGGATGCCGGAGTCCTGCCAGAGCCTGCTCCTGGTGGCGGCGGCCGAGGAGACCGGTGAGCTCGCCGTGATCCTGCGCGCCGCCGCCGCACTGGGGGCGTCCGTCGAGGACCTGTCCTCCGCCGAGCGGGCCGGCCTGGTGCTCCGCGGCGACGCCGACGGCACCACGATCCGCTTCCGCCACCCTCTGATCCGCGCCGCCGTCTACCAGCGGGCTCCGCTCGGACAGCGCCTCGCCGTCCACCGCGCGCTCGCCACCGCGCTGGGGGCGCCCGAGTACGCCGACCGCCGGGCCTGGCATCTGGCGGCCGCCGCCACCGGAACCGACGAGGAGGCCGCCGCCGCGCTGGAACGCACCGCCGCCCGCGCCCTCGGGCGCAGCGGCCACGAGGCGGCCGCGGCGGCGTACGAACGAGCCGCCCGGCTGAGCGCCGACCCGGCCGCCAGGGCGCACCGCGAGGCCCTGGCGGCGGAGGCGGCGCTGGAGGCGGGAGATCTGGGGCGCGCCCGGGCCCTCGGGGACCGCGCGGCCCGGCAGTTGGCCGGGGCCCCGGCGGTGAACGCGCGGATCGCCCACGTGCGAGCGCTCGCGAACTTCTGGCAGGGCTCCTACTCCACCGCCCACCGGCTGCTGCTCGACGGCGCCGGGATCGTCTGCGGCACCGATCCGGGCCAGGCTGCCGCGCTGCTGATCCAGGCCGTTCACACCTCCTGGTACCTGGGGGAACGGCAGCTCGCGGCGACCCTGGACCAGCTGGCCGCGCTGCCGCTGGATGACGCGGACCCCCTCGCGCCGGTGGGGCCCTACCTCGCCCGTCTCGATCGGGGCCGCCCCGAGCGGGAGCGGCCGTCACCGCTGGGCGACGTCCTCGCGGCGGTGCGGCGGCGGGGCGGGGCTCCCGGCCAGGTGCTGACGATCCTCTGCGGTTCGGCGCTCGCGCTGGGCCAGGACGCCGACGCCTACGAGCTGGCCACCGCGCTCGCCGCCGGGCACCGCGCCCGGGGCGGCGCCGGACGGCTGCCGACGGTGCTGTTCTTCATGGCCGAGGGCGAGATCTTCACCGGACGGCACCTGAACGCGCTCGCCACGGCGGCCGAGGCCCTGAAGCTCGCCCGCGACACCGGCCAGCAGCAGTGGGTCAGCCAGTTCAGCAGCGTGCTGGCCTACCTCGACGCGGCCGAAGGGGACGAGGCGGCCTGCCGCCGCAACGCCGAGGAGGGGCTGGCCGGGGCCGCCCCCGGGACCGTCTCCCCCGGCGCGCCGTGGGCGCACTGGTCGCTCGGGCTGCTGGACCTCGGCCTGGGCCGCGCCGAGGCGGCGCTCGCCCGCTTCGAGCGCCTGACCCGCGAGCCGATGCGTCATCACATCTGTGCCACCCGTTCCACCCCCGACCTGGTGGAGTCGGCCGTGCGGGTGGGGGCGCCGGACCGCGCCGCCGAACCCCTGGCGCGCTTCGAGCGGTGGGCCGGGTCGATCCGGCAGCCGTGGGCAGACGCGCTCGTGCTGCGCTGCCGTGGGCTGCTCGCCGCCGACGACGAGGCCGAGGCGTGCTACACGGCGGCTCTCGAACTGCACGACCGGGAGGACCGTCCGCTGGAGTACGCCAGGACCGCGCTGCTCTACGGTGAGTGGCTGCGCAGGGCCCGGCGGAAGGCCGAGGCGCGCGGGCCGTTGAACGACGCCCTGGAGGTCTTCGACCGGCTCGGCATGCGGCCGTGGGCCGAGCGCGCCCGCGGCGAGCTCACCGCGACCGGCGTCCAGGACCGGGGCCCCGGGCCCGCCGGAGGCACGGCCGCCGGCCTCACCCCGCAGGAACTGCAGATCGTCCGGCTCGCCGCGCAGGGCCTGTCCAACCGCGACATCGCCGCGCAGCTCTTCCTCAGCCACCGGACGGTCGGCTACCACCTCTACAAGGCCTACCCCAAGCTCGGGGTGGTCTCCCGGGGCGAGCTCAGGGATGTCGCCGACCGGCTGGGAGTGTGAGATCCTGTCCCAATGATCATTCCGGAGCAGGTGGCACCCGGACGGACGCTCTCCGTGGACGTCGACGGGGTCCCGCCGGTCGAGCTGGGTCCCGGCGTCCGCGTGCGGACGCTCCCGGGCATGCCGGGGATCAGGACGTGGGTGGTCGACCTCGACCCGGGTGCCGAATGGCCGGACCTCGACGTCCACGAGACCTGCGGCGAGGCGTACTTCGTCGTGAGCGGCGAGGTCATCGAGGGCGACCGCGTCCACGGCCCGGGCACCTACGCCGCCTTCGGCCCGGAGACGAGCCACCGGCCCCGTACGCGGACCGGCGCGCGCGTCTTCGGTTTCAACCACGACGTCACCGCTTGACGGACGTCAGAGCAGCTTCCTGAGCTCGGCCGCCTTGGCCGCCGGATCGTAGCCGGGCCCGACGCCTTCGACGATGATCAGATCGCCCTCCAGATGGTCCGTCCGCAGTCGCAGGATCTCCTGGTAGGCGGCCGAGTCGTACCAGTCCCGCGCGTCCTCCATCGACGGGAACTCGAGTATGACGACGCTCCCGGGCCACCGGCCCTCGCGGACGTCCATCGCTCCCCCGTGGACGATGAAGCGGCCGGAGAACGGGTCCATCGTCGCCTGGATGCGCTCTATGTACTCCGGCACCTCCGGGTGGAGCTTCTCCGGGTCGCGGAGATGCGCGATCGCGTAAGCGGGCATGGTTCCTCCTCGTGTTGCGTGGACGATCGGGCGGACCGGCCCCGGGTCCGCCCCGGGGATGTTCAGACTCCGGCCGGCACCTTGTCGAGGAAGCCGAGCACCCGGTTGATCCGCCCGTCGTCACCGATCACCGCGACGTCGAAGCCGACGGCGACCGGCTCGCCGCCCTCGGGCCCCAGGTGCCAGGTGAACCGCGCGATGTCGTGGTGGGCGTCCACCGCGCCGCCGAGGCTGAAGACCAGCCCGCCGAACTGTCCCTGGACCGCCGCGATGGTGGCGTCGAGCCCGTCCCTGCCTCGAACGGAGACCAGCGGGTCGGTGTACACCGCGTCCTCGGACAGGACCTCCGCCAGTACGGCCCGCCGCGCGTCGGCGTCGGTCTCGTTCCACGCGGCGAGGTAACGCTGGACCAGCTCGTTCGTCCCGCTCATGTCTGTCTCCTCAGTGGTCGTTCTCTCCTGTGACCACCACGTTAGGGAGGCGGGAACGGCGCGGAATCTGACGTGCTTAGGTACTTCCGCCGCCTCCGGGCCCGGGACTCCCCCGATCGGCACCGCTCCCCCGCCGCCCGCGCCGGGTCGGCGGGGCGCAGCCGCGGCCCCGCATGCCCCGCGCGGCCCTCTTCCGCCGGAGGGTTCACCGGCGTGTTGAAGGTTTTCTGCTTGGATCCTCGGCATATCAGCGGAATTTCAACAAAAGTATTCATAGCTACTTGAATGAGATACTTGAAGGCATGACTGTCGGCAACAGCGGTAACGCGTCAGACCTGACCTCTCACCTCGCCGCGGACAGCCACGACCTCATCCAGGTCCGTGGCGCCCGGGAGAACAATCTCACCGGCGTCTCCCTCGACATCCCCAAGCGGCGGCTCACGGTCTTCACCGGAGTCTCCGGCTCGGGCAAGTCCTCTCTCGTCTTCGACACCATCGCCGCAGAGTCCCGGCGGCTGATCAACGAGACCTACACGGCGTTCATCCAGGGCTTCATGCCGAGCCTCAACCGGCCCGACGTGGACGCGCTGCACAACCTGAGCGCGGCGATCATCGTCGACCAGGAGCGGATGGGCGCCAACGCCCGCTCGACCGTGGGCACCGCCACCGACACCTACACGATGTTGCGGATCGTGTTCAGCCGGATCGGCGTCCCGCACGTCGGCCCGGCCTACGCCTTCAGCTTCAACACCCCGCAGGGCATGTGCCCGGCCTGCGAGGGACTCGGCATGATCACCGACATCGACGTCGACGAGCTGGTCGACCGCGACCTGTCGCTCAACGAGGGCGCGATCAGGGCGCCCGGGTACGGTGTCGACACCTGGCCCTGGCAGATCATCGTGGCCTACGGGTTCGACCCGGACGTCAAGCTGCGCGATTACACGCCGGAGCAGTGGGAGGACTTCCTGCACAAACCGCCCGTCAAGGTGAAGCTCGGCGCCAACAACTTCACCTACGAGGGCCTGGTCCCCAAGATCCGCCGGCAGTACCTCGGCAAGGACCGCGAGTCGATGAAGGGCCAGGCACGGGCGTTCGCCGACCGGACGGTCAAGCTCGTCCACTGCACCGCCTGCGACGGCACGCGCCTGAACGAGGCGGCGCGTTCGGCGAAGGTCGAGGGCCTCAACATCGCCGAGTGCTCGGCGATGCAGATCAACGACCTGGCCGAGTTCGTCCGGAAGATCAGCGATCCCGCCATCAACCCGGTCCTGGAGAACCTGAGGTCGACGCTCGACTCGCTGGTGGAGATCGGCCTGGGCTACCTGAGCCTGGACCGGGAGTCCGGCACGCTCTCGGGCGGCGAGGCCCAGCGGGTGAAGATGGTCCGGCACCTCACCTCCAGCCTGACCGACGTCACCTACGTCTTCGACGAGCCGACCGCCGGACTGCACCCGCACGACATCCAGCGGATGAACGGCCTGCTGCTGCAGCTGCGCGACAAGGGCAACACCGTGCTCGTCGTGGAGCACAAGCCGGAGATGATCGAGATCGCCGACCACGTGGTCGATCTCGGTCCCGGCGCGGGCGCCTCGGGCGGCAGGCTCTGCTACTCCGGCGACCTGGAGGGACTGCGTGCGTCCGGCACGCTGACCGGCCGCTACCTCGACCACCGGGTCGGGCTGCGCGAGACCTTCCGCCGGCCTGCCGGGCACCTGCCGATCAGGGGCGCCACACTGCACAACCTGCGCGACGTCGACGTCGACATCCCGCTGGGCGTGCTGACCGTGGTCACCGGGGTCGCCGGCTCCGGCAAGAGCTCGCTCATCCACGGCTACGTCTCCGGCCGGGAGGGCGTGGTGGTGGCCGACCAGTCGCCGATCCGCGGCTCGCGCCGGAGCAACCCGGCGACCTACACCGGCCTGCTCGACCCGATCCGCACGGCCTTCGCCAAGGCCAACGGGGTCAAGCCGGCCCTGTTCAGCGCGAACTCCGAGGGCGCCTGCCCGGCCTGCAAGGGCATCGGCCTCATCTACACCGACCTGGCGATGATGGCCGGGGTGGCGACGGTCTGCGAGGAGTGCGAGGGCCGGCGGTTCACCCCCGAGGTGCTGTCGTACACGCTGCGCGGCAAGAACATCAGCGAGGTGCTGGAGATGCCGGTCGCCGAGGCGGCGGAGTTCTTCACCACCGGTCCCGCGCAGACCATCCTGGACCGCCTGTCGGCGGTGGGCCTGGGCTACCTGGGCCTGGGCCAGCCGCTCACCACCCTGTCCGGGGGTGAGCGGCAGCGCCTGAAGCTGGCGGTCAACATGGCCAGGAACGGCACCACGTACGTCCTGGACGAGCCGACGACCGGTCTGCACCTGGCCGACGTCGACCATCTGCTGGGCCTGCTGGACCGGCTGGTCGACGACGGCAACACGGTCATCGTCATCGAGCACCACCAGGCGGTGATGGCCCACGCCGACTGGATCATCGACCTCGGTCCGGGCGCCGGCCACGACGGCGGCCAGGTCGTCTTCTCCGGCACCCCCGCCGAGCTGGTCGGCTCCGGCACCTCTCTGACGGCGGTCCACCTGCGCGACTACGTCAACCGGTCGTAGGGGCCGGCGTGCCCCGGTCACGCGCTCGCGTGACCGGGGCACGCCATACGGCTTGCGCACCCATGGCGGGGCCGGTGGGTGCCGGCTCGGTGGGTGTCGCTTCAGTGGATGTTGACGGGGCGGTAGGCGCGGAACTGGGTGCCGGCTCGGTGGGTGTCGCTTCAGTGGATGTTGACGGGGCGGTAGGCGCGGAAC
>NZ_BMQP01000002.1 GCF_014648175.1 Planobispora rosea | reverse complement strand
TGGCCAGCACGAACCGGTCGCGGCGGCCCTCCAGCAGCTCGCCGAGGACGGCCTCGCTCTCGCCGTACGCCGAGGCCGTGTCGACGACGTTGCCCCCGGCGTCGGCATAGGCGTCGATCATGGCGCGGTACTCCCGCAGCGCGTCGGGGCCGCCGCGCTCGTAGAAGGTCATCGCGCCGAAGAACAGCTCGGACACCCGCAGGCCGGTCCGGCCCAGCAGTCGGTAACGCAAAGAAGGTCCTCTCTCGGGTTCGGTGTTTTCCGGGTTCCACGCCGTCTCAGGGCACGTCGCGCGCCGACATCTCGTAGGAGCCGTTGTCGATGCCCCACGACAGGATCCGTCGCGGGCGGATCCTGATCCACGCGGAATCGAACGGGAACGGGGCGTCGAGGCGTTCGCCCACCTGCTCCCCGCCCTCGTCGTACGTCTCCGCGTGTCCCCGGATCTCGATCCCGCGCGGTGTCCACGGGTCCACGGCCGCGATGTCGTCGATGACGAAGGCCACGTCGGGACGGCGGCGCGCGTCGCGGAACTTCTTGCTCCCCGCCATGCCGGTACCGGCGGCGCCGCCGATCACGATCACCTCGGCCTCGGGGTCGTAGACGACCCCCACCGGCCTGACCGCGGGCCTGCCGTCCCGGCCGACCGTGGCGAGGCGCCCCAGCGGCTGGCTTCTCAGATAGGCGACTTCGCCGTCGGTGAATACGCTCATGGGCCCGAGCCTGCCGGGCCGGGCTCCGGGCGGGGAGGCCGCGGCGAGGCTGGCCCCCGCAGGGCCACGATCGCGCCGGGACGCCGCGCGCCGGACGGCGCGCCGAATAGACTCCCCGCCATGGGAGGCAACGGATCGGCGGCCGTGGGAGGCAACGAGCTGGGCGCGTTCCTGCGCTCCCGGAGGGAGTCCGTCGTGCCCGCGGCCGTGGGGCTCCCCGGCGGTTCGCGCCGCCGTACGCCCGGACTGCGCCGGGCCGAGCTGGCCACGCTGGCCGGGGTCAGCGTGGAGTACCTCACACGGCTGGAGCAGGGGCGCGACCGCCGCCCCTCCGGCGAGATCCTCGCCGCGCTCGCCGACGCGCTGGACCTCTCCGCCGACGAGCGGGTCCACCTGCACCGCCTCGTCAAGGCGACGACCGGCGGCGCCTGCCAGAACATCGCACTGCCGGCCCGTACGGTGCGTCCCACGGTGCGGGCGCTGCTCGACCGGCTCGAACCGGCTCCGGCGACGGTGGTCAACCGGCTGGGCGAGTTGCTCGCCCGCACCGCGGGCTACGAGCGGCTCGCGGGTCCCGCCGGCCTGCTGGAGGCGAGCCCCTCCGGCCTCCCCAACCTCGCCCGGTTCGTCTTCACCGATCCCCGGGCGCGTGCCGTCTTCCCCGACTGGGACCGCGTCGCCGACGAGCGTGCCGCCGACCTCAGGGCCGCCGCGGCTCTCGGCGACCTCCACGCCGCCGCTCTCGCCGAGGAGCTGGCCGTCGCGGCCGGGCCTCGGTTCACCGACCGTTTCGGGGTCCCGGGCGCACTCCCCGGGCGCACGGGCGTCGAACGGTGGGCGCATCCCTCGGCGGGCGAGCTGCTGCTGGCGTACGAGAGCCTTGAGGTGCCCGACACCGACGAGCAGCGCCTGGTCGTCTACCTCCCGGCCGACGAGGCCACCGCGGCCGCGCTCGACCTCCTGAACCGGGGCCTGCCCGTGTCCTGATCGCGGTTCCCCGCCACCGGCCGAGGCCCGCTGGGCCGGTCGCCGCCCGGATGCCGAGCCGTCAGGTCTCCATGATCATGACGATGACGAGGCCGGCGAGGTGGATCAGCACGATGAACACCATGATGGCGATGAACAGCCATTTGGCGGGGCCGTGTTCGAAGTGCCTGTCCTCCTTCAGAGGCGGGCGCTGGGCCTGGCGGTCGGTGATCGGCCTGTACCGGCCGGTGCTGGAGCCGATGGGTCTGACCCACCCGCAGTACCTGGTGATGCTGGCGCTGTGGCAGCACGAGCCGTTGTCGGTCAAGGACCTCAGCCGCCTGCTGCAGCTTGAGCCCGCCACGCTGTCGCCGCTGCTCAAGCGCCTGGGAATGGACGTGGCCGAGCTCCAGAGTCTGCACCAGGCGCTGACCCGGGTGATCGCCGCAGCCAACGGCGCCCGCCCGGGCTGACTACTCAGGCGGACGCCGGGGCCGGCTCGTCGCCGCCCTTCCTGCCGGGGAGCGCCAGCGCGACCAGCACGCCCGCCGCGCACAGGCCCGCGGTGATCAGGAAGATCTCGCTGTACTCGGTGTGCAGGGCGGCCCGCACCTTCGCCTCGTACTCCGCCAGCTGCCTGGCGTAGACGCCGGGCTCCACGCCGAACGGCAGCGGCGTGTCCAGATGGGCGGTGAGCGACTGGAAGCGGTGGAAGCCCCAGGCGGACAGGCCCGCCACACCCAGCAGCATGCCCATCATCCGGGCCACGACCACCGCCGCCGACGCCACGCCGTGCCGGGCGGCCGGTACGGCGCGCAGCACCGCGGAGGAGACCGGCGCGATGACCACGCCGAGGCCGAGCCCGGCCACCACCAGGTCGACGTCCATGCGGTATCCGGCGGACGCCAGGTCCAGCGGCCACTGGCCGATGCGGACGTACCCGGCCGTGGCCACGGCCAGCCCGGCGACCGCCACCGGGCGCTCGCCGTACCGGTGGGCCAGCCATCCGCCGAGCAGGGCCGCCACCGAGAGCGCGATGAGGAAGCGGGACAACACCAGCGCGCCGTCCAGCGTCTCCAGCTTCAGCAGCGTCTGCGCCGACAGCTGCACGTCCACGAGGGTGACCAGCAGCGCCGCCCCGGTCAGGAAGCTCACCCCGAGCGTGGCGAAGAACGGCCCGCGCAGCACCCCGGCCATCTCCACCAGACGGGTCCGGGCGCGCGTCTCCCACAGCACGAACGCCGTCCCCGCCACCACCCCGGCGGCGATCAACGGCAGGCCCCACGGAGGCAGCACGGACCCGCTCGGGTCGGGGTTGTAGAGCCCGGCGACCAGCAGGCCCAGCGAGAGGGCCAGCAGCAGGCCGCCGGCCACGTCCACCCGGGCGGGCGGGGCGGCGCCGCGCGCGGGCGGCGGCACCGAGCGGTGGACGAACACCGCCGCCACGGCCACCAGCGGGACGTTCAGCCAGAAGATCGACCGCCAGCCGCCCAGCTGGACGCCGCCGAGCTCCACGGTGACCGGGACCAGGGCGGCCAGGCCCGCGCCGTACAGCGGGCCCAGGACGCTGCCGAGCTCCTGCGCGGCGCCGACCGCGCCCAGGGCCACCGGGCGGCCGCGCTCGTCCCACAGGTCACCGATCAGCGCCATGGTGATCGGCAGCAGGGCGCCACCCGCGACGCCCTGCACGGCGCGCCCGGCCACCAGCCAGGGGATCGTCTCGGCGAGCGCGGTGACGACCGAGCCGATCGCGAAGCCCGCCAGGCACAGATGGATGAGCGGGCGCCTGCCGTAGCGGTCGGAGAGCTGACCGAGCAGCGGCATGGCCGCGATGTAACCGAGCAGGAAGCCGGTGACGATCGGGGTGGCCCGCTCCAGGTGGTTCTGCGGGACGTCGAGGTCCTTGGCGACGTCGATCAGGACGGTGACGACGACGTAGGCGTCCAACGCGGCCAGCAGCACCGCGGTGCCGCCGACGCCGAGGGCGACGCGCCGCCGGACGGCCCGGTCGCGCCCGGGGAGGGCGGGGGCGGTCACGGCGTCGCGTCCGCCGGGGGAGTCACCTGGACCGGCACGTCGTAGTCGGCGAAGGAGACGATCACCTTGCCGCCGTTCATCGGCAGGTCGGCCTTGAGCAGGCGGCTGGTGGCCTTGTCGATCCAGAGGGTGCCGTTCACGCTCTGCGTGAGCCCCGGCACCATGTCGTCCAGGATCTGCTGGGAGAGCGTGGCCGAGACCCGGTAGGCGTCGGCGCCGCCGGCCTTCTCCTCACCCTGGGTCTTCGGGTCCAGCGCGTTGGCCAGGAGCTGGACGATCCCCTTGTCGGGGTTGAGGATGACCGACGGATCGTAGATCGCCGAGAGCTGGCTCCGCGACAGCTTCTGGAAGCCGCCGGTCACCCCCTTGAAGTGCACGGTGTCGCCCACCAGGTAGAACTGGATCTCCAGCAGGCTGCCCGCCATGTCGACCTGGATGGTCCCGTCGGCGTCACCGCTCGCGCTGAGACGGCCCGCGGCCTTCTTGACCTGCACCGCGGGACTGCCCTCGGTCTCCATCGTGAACGCGGCGGATTTGACGGTCCGCATCGCCTCGGAGGACTTCTTGACCAGGTCGGGACCGCTGGGAAGCGCGGCCGTACCGCCTCCGCCGCCGCCGGTGCAGGCGGTGAGCAGGGAGAGCGCGGAGACCACCGCGGCGATGAAGATCCGTCGAGCAGACATGGCCGGATCGTAGCGAGCGCCCGGTCACCTACGGGAGGACCACGCGGTATCGGTTTCGCTTCACCGCAGACTCTTGAGGTGCTCGACCACCGGGGCGTAGGACGCCTCCAGCTCGTGGAGCTGGTCGTCGGTGAGCAGGTCGATGAAGTGCTCGCGCACGTTCGCCACGTGGTGCGGCGCGACCTTCTGGATGGTCTCCCAGCCGTGCTCGGTGAGCACGGCGAAGGTGCCGCGCCGGTCGTCGGAGCAGGTCTCCCTGGAGACCAGGTCGGCGGCCTCCATCCGGGAGATCTGGTGGGACAGGCGGCTGCGGGACTGGATGGTGGCGTCGGCCAGGTCGCTCATGCGCATGCGGTGGCCGGGACTCTCCGAGAGGTTGACGAGGATCTCGTAGTCGTTCAGGGAGAGCCCGAACACCTGCAGCTCACGGTCGAGCCGGTGCTCAAGGAGCTTGTGCGCGGCGAGGTGGGTGCGCCAGGCCCGCTGTTCGAGCGGACTGAGCCACCGGGGCTCCTCGGTGTTCATGAAACGAACCTACCTCAGACGCTGACACCGGTATTTCCCCGGCGAAGGGGGACTGTCACCCTCCCGGCGTGTCAACCGAGAGTGACGGGATGGTCGGAGATCACACAGACCATGACGTCTGGAACATTCGATGCCCCCGCGCCCCCCGCGCCCTCCACACCCGATGCTCCGTCCGCCCCCGATGATCCGTCCGGGCGTCCGGGCGCCGCGGGACCGGTCCGCCACTCCAGCAGGTGCCTGCCCTCCCACTCCAGGGCGCGCGGCTCGCGTTCCGGGCCCAGGGGGAGCGCGGACAGGTCCGTCGCGCGCAGGGAGTCCAGGGTCAGCTCGCCGCGCTTGACGAGCGCCTCCTTGCGGACCCACAGGCGGATCAGCGCGTCGTTGTCGCGGACCAGGGCCCGTTCCGCGCCTGCCAGGGCCTGGGCGGCGAGGCTCTCGTCGAGGGGGCCGGGAGGCACACGCTCGGCGTCCACGCCCACTCGACCGGGCCCCGCCACCGCGCACACGTACCCGCGGCTGTGGCTGAGGCTGAGGCCGAGCCGGGGGATCTCCGCGAGGTACGGCCTGCCGTGCCCCGGTCCGTGGTACTCGCAGACCTGCAGCAGGGTCAGCCGGTCCTCGGGCACGCCGGTGAGCCGGGCGGCGCACCGCCGTACCAGGACATGGGCCGCGACGAAGTCACGGCGGTCGGACTCCCGGACGAAACGCGCCGCCCGCTCGCGTTCGATCTCGGTGAGCAGGGCCATGCCGGCGGGGGAGTAGACCTCGTCGGTGGGGGCGGCCAGCACCAGGGAAGAGTGCACGGGGTCAGACTAGAGGGTCTGGCGATATACGGCTTTATATCCCGTCATTTGTCCTTCTTCTTACCGGGGCTGGGAGAGGGGTCCGGCTGGCTGATCTCCTTGCCGTCCGGGTCCGTCAGGAGCTCGTCGGCGGCGCCCATCACCGTCGCGTCGTTCACCTTCCACTGACCGCCCGTCTTGACCAGGCCCAGCTCCATGTAGGTGCCCAGCAGGCGCCGGGTACCCGCGGTGCTCTTCACCTGGGAGTCGACGATCGTGATGGCCTTGGCCCTGCCCTCGGAGACCTCGCCGACGTAGACGCCCCGGATCGAGGCCGTCGAGGTCGCCTTCATCGCGGTGATCACACTCTCCAGAGGGCTGAACGCCGCGTCGTAGGTCTTCTCGAAGTCCTCGCCCGACAGGCCGAACACGTGGTCCCGGTAGGCCTGGAGGTTGTCGTGGTCGTAGGTCTGCAGCGCCACGGCGAACTCCCCGGCCCGGGTGGACACCGCGAGCCGCTCGGCCTTCTCCGCGGCGAGCCGGTCGGCCAGCCGGTCGGCCGACATCCACTGGATCACCCCGAAGGTCACCGCCCCGGCGGCCGCCATCGCCACGACCGCTCCGATCAGCCTTCCCCGCCACGCCGCGAACCCGGAGCGCGTCCCGCCCGCCGAACCGGCCCCGCCGGCCTCACGAGCCCCATCGGCCCCGTCGGTCTCATCGGCCCCGACGGCCTCGGTGCCTTCGGCGGTCCCGGCGTCTTCGGAATCCTCCCCGGTCGTCGCCCGCTCCTTCGCCGCGGTGTCGTCGGCGGTCACCGTGTCCACGGCCGCGTCGTCTTCCACGGCCGCGTCGTCCTTCTCGGTGAGATCACCGGTCTGCTGGGGGATGGGGCTCATGAATCACTCCTGTTCACGGCGGCGGGAGGCCCGGCCGACGAGGATCCAGCCGAGCACGCCGCCGGAGACGACGACGGCGAGGAAGATCGCGGCGATGAAGGGGGTCATGTCCTGTGAGGCGGAACCGGTGTTCGCGTCGGCGCCCTCGGCCGCGGTGGGTCCCGGCGAGTCCCCGGTCCCCGGGCCCTCGGTCTCCAGCGGGCCGCCGCTCTCCCCCGGCGCCGCGGACGGCTCCTCCGGCACGCCGTCCGTCACCTCCGTCCCCTCGGGATGGGGGCCGGTGTCCGGGTCATCGTCGGTCCGCCTGTCCTCCGGGACCGGGGCGCCCTTGGGACAGGAACGGAGCCGGGGCGTGCCCGGCGGGGCCAGCGGTCCACGGTACTCCTGCGCCACCTTGGGCCCGCCCGGGACGCTGAAGATGAACGTGACCCTGCCGTACAGGCCGCCGGCGTGCCTCTCGGTCGTGTCGGCCAGCAGCGCCTGGGTGGTGGGCACGGTCCGCAACAGGTGATTGACGTGCGCCTGGTTACGCGGGGTGAACACCACGCCCTGCCGCATCCCGGCGGCCGTCAGCGTGCAGGACAGCCCGGGACGCGCGACGTTGAGCAGGTGGTCCACCTGGCGGAAGAACCCCGGCCCCTGGTCGAGGAAGGTGTACAGCTGCTTGCGCGAGTTCCGGATCGACCGGGTCACACCCGCCAGGTCCGTCACGCCCGCCGAGAGCTCCTCCCGCTTGCCGGCGAGCGTGCCGGTCAGCCGCGTCAGGTTCACCGACAGATCGTCCAGCAACTCGGTGTTCTCGGCGAGTGTGGCGGTCAGGCCGTGGGCGTTGTCCACGATCTCCCGGATCGACGTCGTACGGCCGTCCAGGCCCGCCGCCAGCTCACTCACGATGGTCCGGGCGTCCTCCGGCGGCACCGCGTTCAGCAGTTTGCCGACCCCGTCGAACAGCCTGCGGTAGTCGAGCGGGACCGACGTGCTGGCCAGCGGGATCGTGGAACCGGGCGGCATGACGGCGCCCCCGGCGCCGTCCTTCGGCGGGGAGATCTCCACGTACGGCTCGCCGATCGCGGACTTGCGGCGCACCTCGGCGGTGACCCCCCGGGGGATCCGTACCTCGCGGTCGATGCTCAACGCCACCACGATCTTGCCGGGGGCCAGCGTCACCCCGTCGATCCGGCCGATCCGCACGCCGAGGTAGGCCACGTCGAAGCCGCGCACCAGGCCGGGCGAGGAGACGAACTCCGCGTTGATCCGGTACGGCCTCTCGATGATGTCCAGTTTGATGATGCTGGTGAACGCCCACACGGTCATCACGACGCCGAGGATCGCGAAGAAGCCGAGGTTGATCCAGATGCGGTTCCTCATCGCGGCGGCTCCAGCAGCAGACGGAAGTCGTCCACGGAGTTGGGCAGCTTGGGTCTGTCCTCCTGCTTCGGCCTGGGCAGCAGGATGCCCTTGAGCCAGACGTAGGTCAGCAGCTGGCCGTTGACCACGATCGGCGGCATGTCGATGAACCGCTGCAACCGGCTGATCAGGATCTTCAGGTCCTCCTTGCCGCGCACCATCGAGGTGGAGACCGCGTCGAGCTCGCGCAGGAGCTCGCGCAGGCGGGCCTCGTGCCGGGGATAGACGGTGGCGTTGACCTCGCGCGCCAGGGCGGTCAGCTCCCTCAATGTCTTCTTGACGTGCTTGCGGCCGTGGTTGAGGCGGGCGGTGGCGGCCTCGACGCTGCCGGGCAGCTTGTCCAGCTCCTCACTGCCCTCGGCCAGATCGTCGCCCAGCTCCGCCAGGCTGTCGATGGTCCGGGTCAGATCCCGGCGGGATTCGGCGTAGGCGGAGACGACCTCGGTGGTCTGCCGTATCAGCCGGTTGAGATCCTCGCCCTTGCCGCCGATGCCGGTCGCCGCCGCGTCCAGGATGGCGTTCACGTCCTGGGCGCCGAGCGCGTCGATCAACGGCCCCGCCCGCTGGGTGACCTGCTCGATGTCCGGCTCGACCGACGTCTGCGAGATCGTCGCGCCGTCCGCCATGAACGGCCCGGTCGTCATGTCCCTGCCCGGAGGCAGCGTCAGCTCGACGTAGTTCTCACCCAGGATCGACGTCTTGGCGACCGTCGCGGAGGTGCCCTCGGGCACCCGGTGGCCGTCCTCGATGGACATGGTGACCCTCGCCCGGTACCCCTCCAGCCGGATACCGGTGACGCTGCCCACCCGCACGTCGGCGATCTGCACGCTGTGCCCGGCCACCAGGCTCTGCACGTCGTCGAAGGTCGCCTCAAGGGTGAGGTCCCCGGACGCCGCGCCGAAGGTCTGCAGGCTGCACGCCGCGACCATCGAGAGCGCGGCCAGCCCCGTCACCGCCTTCCCCCACCGCGTCACCCCGCTCACCCGCTCACCTCCGCCTGCCCATGGGTCACTCGGTGAGCTCCGTTCGCTTCGCGGGCGGCTTGCTGCGCTGCGCCGACCACTTCGCGCACTCCGCTCACCTCCGCCTGCCCATGGGTCACTCGGTGAGCTCCGTTCGCTTCGCGGGCGGCTTGCTGCGCTGCGCCGACCACTTCGCGCACTCCGCTCACCTCCTTCCCCGCTGCCAGGGGCAGTTGCTCAGCTCACCCGGGAGGCACGGCACCTCGCCCAGGCCGAGCGCGTCGAAGAGCGGGGTCAGCCAGGCGCGGGTCATGGCGTTGAGGACCAGCCGGAACTTGAGCACGTGCTGTTCCCGGTCCCAGGACATGACCATGTTGTCGACGAACGTGCGGGTCCCGGCGATGGCGTCGGCGGCCGACTCGCTGTTCACCTTCAGGGTGATCACCAGTTCGGCGAGGTTGGTCACGCCCCGGGGCAGCCTCACCTGGTAGGCCTCGACCAGCACGTCACCCCGCTGGACGAACTCGGCCAGGCCGGTGACGAAACGCCGCATGCGCTCCCGCTCGTCGGCCAGGGTGGCGCTGGCCTCGGCGAAGGCGTCGATGGTGGTCTTGACCTGACGCTCACGCTCGTTGAGGTTGGTGGCGATCTTGTTCAGGTTCTCGGCCAGGTCGATCAGCTGCTCGTCCTGCCCGGCGAGGGTCCGGGTCAGCGCGGCCGTGTCCTCCAGCGCCTCGTTGATCTGCTCGCCCCGGCCGCGGACGCTGTCGGCCAGGTCGCCGGCGACCTCGCCCATCGCGTCGGTGTCGAGGGCGTCGGTGAGCTTGGTGAACGCCTCCAGCGCGTCGTCGATCTCCACGGGCAGGTCGGTCCGCTCCAGCGGGATCACCGCACCCGGCTCGATCAGCGGCATGCCCGGCTTCCACGGCGGATGGAGCACCACGTTCCGCTCGCCCAGGGTGTTCTGCGGGGCGACGATCGCCTGCACGTCCGCGGGCAGCGGGATCCCCCCGTCCACGACGAGGTCGGCGCGGACCCGGTTCCCCTCGACGGTGAGCTTCTCCACCGTCCCCGCGTCCAGGCCCATCACCTTCACCTTGGCCTGCTCGTACAGGGAGGGCGCGGCGGCGAAGTAGGCGGTCAGCCGGTACGGCGCCGGCCCGCCCGGCAGCAGCGAGCAGCCCCCCGTCACAGCCAGCAGCACCCCCGTGAGCAGGATCGAGACGAGCGCGCGCCGCCCGCGCCGGACCGGACGCGCCGGGCCGCGCCGGACCGGACGCGCCGGGCCGTGCCGGACCGGACGCGCCGGAAGCGCCGGACGGATCACTGGTCTCACCGGTCCCTCCTGTCCCTGCGGATGGCGCCGAGCACCTCGGGATTGATGGGACCGAGACCGACGGCGATGGCGTCGACCCACGGCCCCTCCCCGCCCGTGGTGGCCAGGCCGGAGAAGGTGGGGCCGACCCAGGTCAGAACTGTGTTGAGGCCCTTCCTGCTGGTGGAGTCGAGGCGGTTGCTGATCGCGGTCACGTCGTCCACCACCGCGATCAGGTTCTTCTCGTGCTCGGTGACCAGGTCGGAGATGCTGTTGACGAGGTCGCTGCCGTCACCGAGGAAGGTCTTCAGCTCGTCCCGCCGGAGCCGCAGCTCGTCGAGCATGATCTCGATCGAGTCGATCAGCTGGCCGATCTGCTCGTCCTTGGCCTCCAGCACGTCGATGATCTTGTTGCCGTTGTCCAGGAGCCTCCGCAGTTCGGGCTCGCTCTCACTGATGATCTCCGACAGCTCGCCGATGTTGTCCAGCAGCCGGGTGACCCGGCCCTGGGGGGCGGGTTCCAGCTCCGACAGCTCCCGCAGCAGCCTGTCGGCCGCGTCGGTGTCGAGCCGGTCCAGCAGCCGGGTGGCGTCCTTGAGCGCGTCGGTGACCAGCGTCGGGGTACTGGTCCGCTCCATCGGGATCCGCCGCCGCTCCTCGGGCAGCTCGTCCATGTAGGGCCGGACGACCGGCCCGGTGAGCCTGATGTAGCGGCCGCCCAGCAGGTTGGAGAGGGTGATCTCGGCGCGGGTCTGCGGGCCGAGCCTGATCCCGTCGTCGACCTTCCAGGTCACCACGACGTGCCCCTTGGCGTAGTCGGCCTCGACCTCGGTGACCTTGCCCACGGGCACGCCCGCCACCCGCACGTCGTTGCCCGTGCGCAGCCCCGCCGAGTCCGGCAGGACCGCCGACATCGTGTAGCCGCCCTCCAGCAGCCCCAGGTTGCCGACCAGGAAGGTGACGACCAGCACGGTGACGAGCGTCGCCAGCGACACCAGGCCGACGACGAGCTTGTTGCGGTCACGGAACGACTTGATCGCCATCAGGGCCCCACCAGCACTCGCCGCAGGTCCCCCGTGCTGGTGAGCTTCGTGCCGTTGCGCAGCGGCGGGGGGGTGTCCATCGGATAGGGGCAGGGCAGCGGGCCCAGCGCCACGCAGGGCACCGCCGTGGTGACGAAGTGGCCCCGGCCGGTCACCTGGTACGAGCGCTGCAGGGGCGGGCCGAGCGTGTTGAGCACCTTCTCGATGTCGGAGATGTTGCGCCGGACGCCGCCGGTGAGCCGGGTCATGTGGTCGACCAGTCGGCCGAACTCCTCGGAGTTCTCGCCCAGCACCCGGTTGTTGACCCGCACCGTGGTGGACAGCTCCACCAGGGCCTCGTCGACCAGCTTGCGGTTGCGGGCGAACGCGCCGGTCAGCGCGACCAGGTTGTCCACCAGCCGGGAGATCTGCCGGTCCCTCCGGGCGACCACGTCGGTCACCGTGGCGTAGTCCTCCAGCAGCCCCTGGATGATCTCCTTGCGCTCGGCGACGGAGGTGGTCAGGACGTCGAGGTTCTCCACCAGCTCCGGGATGTTCTCCTGGTTGCCGTCCAGTGCCTCGCCCGCGGCGGTGAGCAGCTGGTTGATCTGCTCGGGGTCCAGGCTCCGGGTGAGCGGGCCCAGGTCGCTGACCAGCTCGCCGATGTCCACCACCGAGCTGGTCCGCCGCACCCGGGCGCCGTCGGCCAGCATGTCCCCGGCGGTGCCGGGCTCCAGGTAGATCACCCGCTGGCCGATCGTGTTGCGCCAGCGGACCGAGGCGGAGGAGTCGGAGGGCACCCGCACCGAGGTCTGCACGCTCAGGGTGACCTCGGCCCTGCCGTTGACCACCTCGATCGTGTCGACCTGCCCGACCGGCGCTCCGGCGATCTTCACCTGGTCGCCCTCGTGGAGCCCGGCGACGTCGTCGAAGGTCGCGACGAGGGTGTAGGTGTCGCCCACGCCCACCCGGGCGATCTGCGCGCCGATCAGGACGATCAGGGTGACCGTCACCGCGAAGAACAGGCCGAACTTGCCCAGCGTCCAGCGGCGCTGGATCTGCTCTCTCGACCGGGCCATCCCCTCACCTGCCGTTCGCGGAGGCGCAGGCGCCGACGAAGAGCTCACAGACGTCGGTCGCGACGAAGGCCGCCATCTTGAGCTGGTTGGCGTCGCCGGGGCCCTGGCCCGCGATCAGGTCGTTCAGCACGACGAGGATCTGGTTCAGCCCCCGCGTCCCGTCGCCCGCCAGGCCGAGCTGCGCGTAGATCAGGGAGGCCGCGCGCTCCCCGGAGTTCACCGCGGCCTTCAGGTTGCGGCGGTGCTCGCGCAGGCCGTACGCGCTCAGGCTGGACAGCTCGTCGAACTCCCGCAGCAGCGCCCGTATCTTGTCGGCGCGCTCCAGCAGGCCGGGGGTGAGCACGTTGACGTCGGAGGAGATCCCCACGATCTCGTCGCCCTTGTCGGCGAGGCTGCCGCTGAGCGCCGCCGCGTCGCCGATGAACCGCTGGAAGGCGTCGCGGTGGCGGTGCGCGACCTCGACGATCTTCCCGCTGCCGTCGACGATCTCGCGGATCTGCGGGCCCTTGCCGTCCAGGCCGCGGCCCAGGGTGTGCACGATCGTGGTGATGTCCTGCGGATCCACGGCGCCCAGGCCCTCGTAGGCCTCACCGAGGGAGTCCGACAGGTCCACCGGCGCCTGGGTCCTGGTGATGACGGCCCCGTCGCCGAGGTACGGCCCGGCGGCCTCGCCCGCGCCGGGGATCAGGTTGACGAACTTGGGCCCGAACACCGAGGTCGGCTCGATCGAGGCGGTGACGCTCTCGGGCACCCTGACCCCGGGGTCGAGGTACATCGTCACCACGGCCTGGCCCGAGGGGTTCAGGGTCACCGAGCCGACCCCGCCCACCGTGATGCCGCGGATCTTGACGGGGGAGTTCGGGTCCAGCCCCTGCCCGGCGTGGCTGAAGGCGGCCGACAGGCGGGTGCCGCTCTCGCTCGCCGTGTTCCGGATGATGACCAGCAGGGCCGCGACGACGGCGGCGATCACGGCCAGGGAGATCGCCAGCCGGATCGGGAGCGGGGTCTCACCGCGGGCCATCGCCGCTCACCCCGTCAGCTTCACGCCGCTGCCCTCGCCCCAGAACAGGTAGGACAGCAGCAGGTTGAGGATGATCACGGTGACGATCGACTGGCGGATCGCCCGCCCGGCCGCGACGCCCACGCCGACCGGGCCGCCGGTGGCGTTGAACCCGTAGTGGCAGTGGATGCTGATCACGGCGAACGCGAAGACGACCACCTTGATCACGCTGTAGACGATGTCTATCACCGGCAGGCCGAGGTAGAAGTAGTAGTCGTAGACGCCCGGCGCCATGCCGAACAGGACCGTGCACATCAGCCGGGTGGCGAAGAAGCTGGCGAACAGCGCGATCAGGTAGACCGGGATCAGCGCGACCAGCGCGGCCACCACCCGGGTGCAGATCAGGTAGGTGAAGGCGTTGATGCCCATCACCTCCAGCGCGTCGATCTCCTCGGAGATCCGCATCGCGCCCAGCTCCGCGGTGAAGGACGACCCGACCTGGGCGGCCAGTGCCACGGCGGCGATGATCGGGGTGATCTCCCGGACGTTGGCGAAGCTGCCCACCAGGCCGATGAACGACTCCGCTCCGATCGCCTGCAGGCCCTGGTAGCCCTGGAGCCCGACGGTGGCGCCGACGGCGAAGGCCATCGTGAACGCCACGAAGACCATGCCGCCGCCGATGACGGTCGCGCCGACGCCCACCACGACGTCGCTGACCTGGCGGAGCACGACCTTGGTGAACTTGGCCCGCAGGATGATGTCCCGGACCGAGTAGAAGATCACCTTCCACAGGAAGAGTGGCCAGTCGGAGAGCGAGGCCAGCCGTTCGGCCCCGTCGCGGAGCGCGCCGTACGTCCGCTGGCCCACGGTGCGGGCTCCGGGGACCGCGGCCATCACAGCGCCCTCGGCGGGTAGGCCAGGAAGTAGATCATCGTGATCACGTAGTTGACGGCGAACACCAGCACGAAGGTGACGACCGTGGACTGGTTCACCGCGCGCCCCACGCCGACCGGGCTGGTCTGGCAGGTCATGCCGAAGTAGCAGGCCATGATCGCGGCGATGAAGCCGAAGATCCATGCTTTCAGCAGAGTGACCAGCAGGTCGCTGGTGACCAGCAGGGAGAGCGCGCCGTCGAAGTAGGCGCCGGGGGTGACGCCCTGGATGATGACGTTGAAGAAGTATCCGCCGGCCGCCCCCGAGACGATGACCAGCGGGACCAGCAGCACCGCCACCGTGCTCGCCGCCCAGAGGCGGGGGGTGACCAGGCGGTGGATGGGGTTGACCGCCATGACCTCCATGGCCGCCAGCTCGTCGCGGATGTTGCGGGCGCCGATGTCGGAGGTCATCGCCGATCCGCCGGCCCCGGCGATGAGCAGGGCGGAGGCCATCGGGGCGACCTCGCGGACCAGGCCGACGACGACGGCGCCGCCGGTGGCCGAGGACGCGCCGAGCTGCCAGGCCAGCTCGCCCACCTGGAGTGCGACGGTGGCGCCGAGGGGCAGTGAGACGAGGAGCACGGGCAGGCTGGTGACGCGGGCCAGGAACCAGCATTGATGGATGAACTCCCAGAACCAGGTCCTGACATCCCAGGTGCGGCGGAATCCTTCAATGGTGATGACCGACATGTCGCCGATCCGGCCGAGCGCGCCGGTGGTTCTGCGGACGACGTAACCGGTGACCATGTCCCGCCCGCCGTCCGTCATCAGACCGCCGTCCGCTCTGCCATGACCACCTCGGAATCCGCTCCTCCGACCATGGATGAGCCACCTTACTGACGGGTAGTCCAGTAAGTCGATGCTTCCTCGGGAATTTGAGGAAAAGGTATGAGGCCCAGGTCGCAACTTGTCAGGGCAGACACACTCCGGCAGGTGGGAGTGGGAAAGAGGAGGAAAACGCACGGCCCGCGCCCGCGGGAGAGGGAGGCGGGCACGGGCCGTACGGCGAGGAGAGGATCAGCCCCCATGGAGGCCGGCTCGTAGGGATCGGTCCCATGGAGACCGGCTCGTGGGGGTCGGTCCGCGGCGGGTCAGCCCACCGGGACCTGGTACTCCTTGACCAGGTCGGACTCGGAGGCGTCCTTGAAGACGACCGCGCCGCCCAGGGCGTCCTTGTCCGGCTTGGCGACGTAGGAGCGCAGCGACGCGGGCTTGTCGAACACGGTGAAGTCCATGGTCCCGCCGTACTCCTGGCCCCAGGAGCTCTGGCTGCGGTGCGCGGCGACCACTCCGGCCCGGGTCAGGTCCTTGCTCTCGCAGGCCTTCTTGAGGGCGTCGACGACGATTCCCGCGGCGGTGTACCCGGCCGCGACGCCGCTGTCGATGGCCTCGTTGGGGTACTTCGCCTTGTAGTCGTCGGCGAGCTTCTTCAGCGCGGGCAGGTCCGAGCCGATCGGGGCGCCGCCGGTCATGTAGTAGAAGTCCTTGAGCAGGGCGGGGCCCGCCGGGGTGGGCAGCAGCTGCGGGGAGTAGGCCGAGTTGCTGCCGACGAACGGGATGTCCATGCCCCCGGCCAGGGAGACGCCGACGAGGGAGGCGGTCTGCCGGGGGCCGACCGAGACCAGCACGGCCTTGACGCCCGCCTTCTTGAACGCGGCGACCTGCGCGGTCATGTCCTGGTCCGTCGCCTTGATCTTCTGCTCCACGAGCTCCAGGCCGAGCTTCTCGGCGGCGAACTTCGAGCCGTTGAGCGCGCTCTCGCCGTAGTCGCCCTCGAAGTACAGGTGCCCGATCTTGTCCCCGGACTTGATGCCCTTCTCCTTCGCCAGGAAGTCCACACCGTTGATCATGTCGATGTCGTAGGTGGTGGCGGTGACCTGGATGGGCTCGCTGCCCAGCAGGGTGGTGGCCCAGGCCTGCGGGATGGTGAGCATCTTGTCGGCCTCGATGCGCTGCTTGACCGCGTTGACCATGGGCGAGCCCACGACGTGGGCCATCGCCACCACCTTCGGCCCGATCTCGGTGTAGGCGGCGACGGCCTTCTGCACGTCGTAGCCGTGGTCGCGCACGACGGCCTCGAGCTGCCGGCCGCACACGCCGCCGGCCGCGTTGACCTGCTGGAAGTAGAGCTGCTGGGCGTTGGTCAGGCTCTTGCCGAAGGAGGCGTAGGGGCCGGTCAGGTCGGTCATCATGCCGATCGAGATGGTGTCGGCGGTGACGCCGGGACCGGTCTTCACCCCGTCGCCGGAGGCCGCGGCCTCGCCGCCGCCCCCGGTGGCCTTCTCGCTGGCGCACGCGGTGGCGGCCAGGGCCAGCAGGGCCAGTGCCGCGATCCGCCGGGAGGTTCGTGAGGTTGCCATGGTCAGCTTCAGTTCCTTGTCTCGGGGGTGGGGGTGAGGGAGTGCTTCGCCGCGGGCGCGGATGCGATCCGGCGGCCGGTACGGAGGCGTAACTGGGTGACGAGGCCGAGGAGCCCGCCGGGCAGGAAGAGCACGACCACGACGACGGCGAGGCCGTACAGGATCTGGGCGGCCTCGGCGGCCCCGACCCCCTCCTGGCCGGGCTGGACGATCAGCGGCAGGGCGTCGCTGTAGCGGGTGAGCAGCCGCGGCAGCATCGAGACGAAGACCGCGCCGATCACCGCCCCGGCCACCGAGCCGAGCCCGCCGATGATGATCATCGCGAGGTAGGAGAGGGCGAGCAGGAGGCCGAAGTAGTCCGGCACGGTCTGCTGGAAGACCAGGGCGATCAGCACCCCGGCCAGCCCGCCGTACATGGACGACAGGACGAACACGCCCGCGCGGTAGCGGGCCACCGGCACGCCCATCACCCCGGCCGCGATCTCGTGGTCGCGGATGGTGTTCATGGCCCTTCCCGGACGGCCCCGCAGCACCCCGCGGGCGAACAGGCCCGCGCCGAGCAGCAGGACGACTCCGAGGAACCAGAGCCGCTCCAGCGCGCCGAACGGCACCCCGGCGATCACCAGGGGGGCGTCCGGGGTGTCGGCGAAGACGAATCCGAACACCTCCAGGGGCGGCACCGGCCGGCCGTTGTGGCCGCCGGTCACGGGCGTGGCGTTGGACATCACGAAGTGGCCGATGAAGATCAGCGCCAGGGTGGCGATGCCGAGGTAGGCGCCCTTCAGGCGGGCCGCGATGGGGCTGAACAGGCCGCCCGCGGCGCCCGCCAGCAGCACCGCGAGGACGGCCGCCACCGGGGTGGGCAGGCCCAGGCCGTCGAGGGCGGCGTGGCCGCCCTCTGCCGGGACGGAGGCGAAGTAGACGTAGCCGAAGGCGCCGACCGCCAGGAAGAACGCGTGGCCCATGGACAGCTGCCCGGTGGCCCCGGTCAGCAGGTTGAGGCCGATCGCGCCGATCGCCGCGGCCATCGCGAACAGACCGTCCTGCAGCCAGGAGGCGTCCAGGTAGAACGGGATGACGACGGCCGCCGCGGCGAGCGCGACCGACCACAGGAGGGTGCTCTTAGACACGGGCCAGCTCCCTTGTCCCGAACAGCCCCGCGGGGCGGATGAGCAGGACGATGATCATTACGAGGAACGGCGCGACGTCGCCGAGCCCCCGGCCCAGGAAGACCAGCTCCCCCTGGTAGCCGCTGACCAGCGACTCGGTGACCCCGATGATGAGCCCGCCGGCCAGGGCTCCGGTGGTGGAGTCCAGTCCGCCGAGGATCGCGGCGGGGAAGGCCTTCATGGCGGTGGCCGTCACGGTGCGGTCCAGTCCGGGCGTGGGGAAGATGCACATGAACAGCGCGGCGAGCGCGGCCAGCGCCCCGGCGACCGCCCAGGCCCCCATCGAGACCCGGCCGCGCCGCACGCCCATCAGGGCGGCGGTCTCGGCGTCCTCCGCGGTGGCGCGCATCGCCACGCCCCAGTTGGTGTACTTGAACGCGAGCAGGAACGCGGCGATCACGGCGCTCGCGGCGAGCAGGGCGGCGATCCGGGCCAGCGGGATGTTGACCGCTCCCAGGTGCAGCACCTGGCTGCCCCAGGGGTCGCCGAGGGCGAGGACCTCGGTGCCGATCTGCCGGGTCAGCTCCGTGGTCAGCACGATGTCCACGCCGATCGTCACGATCGCCAGGACGCTGTGGTTGACGACGTTCGCCCGGCGGATGACCAGGAACTCGATCAGGGCCCCCAGGACCGCCGCCCCGGCCAGGCCGAGCAGCAGGGCGGGCCAGAAGCCGACGGACTCGTGCGTCTTGGCGATGATGAAGCCGCCGACCAGCAGCAGCGAGGCGTGGGCGAAGTTGACCACCTCGGTCGCCTTGAAGATGACGACGAACCCCAGGGCGATCAGCGCGTACACCGCTCCGATGGAGATCCCGTTCACCAGGAGCTCGATGAAAGTGATCACGTGGAGGCCTCCTCGGTCTCGCTCGTCGCACCCAGGTACGCCCGGATGACCTCGGGGTCGTTCTGCACCAGCTCGGGAGGCCCGTCCGCGATGCGCTTGCCGAAGTCCAGGACCGTCACCGCGTCGGCGAGCCGCATGACCATCCCCATGTCGTGCTCGACCAGCAGGATCGAGATGCCGAGGCTCTCCCGGACGGCGACGATCAACTCGGCCATCTCGCGCCGCTCGCCGCCGTTCATCCCGGCCACCGGCTCGTCGAGCATCAGCAGCCTGGGCTCCATGCACAGGGCCCGGGCCAGCTCGATGCGCTTCTGCACGCCGTACGGGAGCAGCCCGACCGGCGTCGCCAGGTGGCCGGTGAGGCCGACGAAGGCGGCGATCTCCGCCACCCGCTCGCCGTGCCGGGCGGCCTCGCGCCGGGCCGACGGCAGCCGCAGCCCCGCCGACAGGAACCCGGCGCGGGTCAGCCGGTGGCGCCCGAGCATCAGGTTGTCGCGCACCGACAGGTGCGGTGAGAGGGCGATGTTCTGGAAGGTGCGCGCCATGCCCAGGGCGGCGATGCGGTGCGGCGGCAGGGCCGTCAGCTCGGCCGTACCGAACCGCACGCTGCCCGAGGTGGCCCGGTAGACGCCGGACAGGACGTTGAAGCAGGTCGACTTGCCCGCGCCGTTCGGGCCGATGACCGCGTGCACGCTGCCGGGCGCGACGGTGAAGCTGACCGAGTCGAGCGCGGTCAGACCGGCGAAGCGCACGGTGACGTCCCGCACCTCCAGCGCGGGGATCGCCTCGGCCGGGGGGACCGCCGCGGCGGGGACATCCTCCGTACCGTCCGGTTGGTATGTATCACTCATGCCGAACCTCCCCGATGGCTCATCACGCCGACCACCTCGACAGCGCCGGACGCGCCGGGGCGGCACCGGCCAGCGGGGCCTCGTCGCGGTCGTCCCCGATCCCCAGGTAGCGGCGCCGTACCTCGTCGCTCTCGGCCAGTTCGGCCGCGGGACCGGACAGCACGACCTCGCCGACCTCCAGCACGTACGCGTGGGAGGCCAGCGACAGCGCCAGCGCGGCGTTCTGCTCCACCAGCAGCACCGTCGTGCCCTGGGCGTTGATCTCCCGTACGGTGTCGGCGATCCGGGCCGCCATCATCGGGGCCAGGCCGAGGGTGGGCTCGTCGAGCAGGAGCAGCTTCGGCCGGGCCATCAGCGCGCGGCCGATGGCGAGCATCTGCTGCTCACCGCCGGACAGCAGGCCCGCCCGCTGCCGGGCCCGCTCGGCGAGCACCGGGAAGAGCGTGAGCACGCGCTCCCTGGACTCGGAAGCGGACCGGCGGTCCCGCGCCCCGAGGGCCCCGGCCCGCAGGTTCTCCTCCACGGTCATCCGCGCGAAGATCTTGCGGCCCTCGGGGACCTGGACGACGCCGTGCGCGACGACGGCGGAGGTGGCCGCGCCGGACAGCCGCGCCCGGCCGAAGCCGATCTCACCGGCTGTGATCCCGCCCCGGTGGAAGCGGAGCGTGCCGGATATGGCGCGCAGCAGCGTGGACTTGCCCGCGCCGTTGCCGCCGAGCACCGTGACGACGGAACCGCGCGGAACCTCGAGGGAGATCCCGCGCAGGGCCGTCACGGGGCCGTAGCTCACCGCCAGATCCCTGACCGTCAGCCCGGAGTCTCCGGGCGGTCCGGGGTCGTGGACGTTCATGTATGCCTCCTGACAACCGATGAACGCACCCAACCCAGGTGGTCCACGCCAGTCCAGAGGGCCGGGTGAAGTCGGGACTCGTGCCCACGGGGAAGCGGTGCGGGTTGTGCTCCAGCACAACCCGGGGTCACGAAACGAAACAGAACCTTGTTCCGCTCGGTGGGCGCCTGACACCATTGCCAGATGGGGATCCGCACAGCCGACGACGACGAGGTCCGCAGGATCATGCGCCTGGCCGCCGGGAGGCTGCTGCGCCGGCTTCCCGAGCTCACCGACGAGCTCGTGGCCAGGACGCGGGACACCGACGAGGCCTACCGCCGGATGGTGCCCACCGACGACCACTGGCAGAGCGTCTACGAGGCCATGCGGGAGGGCATCGGCGCGATCCTGGTCGCCCCGCCGGAGCGGCGGGACGTGCAGCAGGCGGAGAAGACCGCGCGGCTCCGCGCCGAGCAGGGGCTGCCGATGGACTCGCTGCTGCGCAGCTACCGCATCTCCGCCCACGTGATGTGGGATGGACTGGTCGGCGTCATCTCCGAGGAGGAGCCCGACAGCCTCCCGCTGCTCATCCGCAGTGCCACCAAGGTCTGGCACGCCGTCGACCGGCAGGCCGTCGCCGCCGCCGACGCCTATCGCAAGCGGGAGGCGGAGTTGTTCGGCCGTACCGCTGAGCGCGTCCAGTCGCTGCTGGACGCCCTCCTGGAGGACCGGGCCGACGCCGCCCTGGTCCGCAGCGCCGCCGCCGCGCTGGACCTGCCCGAGCTCGGCCGCTACGCGGTCGTCACGACCCGGCTGCCCGGCCGCGGCGGCCAGACCGGCGAGCAGGCGCGTCCGGCGAGCCTGGGCACGATGCGGCTGCTGTGGCGGATGCGCCCCGACTACGAGGTGGCGGTGGTCCTGCTCCACGAGGACGAGGTGGAGGAGCTGACCGACGCCCTGCGCCCGCACGTCACCGGATCGGCCGGGATCAGCCCGGTGGTCGAGGGCCTGGCCGAGCTGGGCCGCGCCCGCAGGCTCGCCGAGCTGGCGCTGCGGACCTGCGCGGGGGAGGGACCCGAGATCGCCCGCCTGGAGGACCGGCTCCCCGCCGCCCTGGTGGTCAGCCAGCCCGAGCTGGCCGGCCACCTCAGCGCCGCCGTGCTCCGGCCGATCCTGGCCCTGGACCAGGCCGACCGCGAGGTGCTGCTGGGCACGCTGGAGGCGTGGCTGCGCTGCGAGGGCTCGGCGGTGCGCGCCGCCGGGCAGCTCTACTGCCACCGCAACACCGTCTTCAACCGCATCCGCAGGATCGAGCAACTCACCGGGCGCTCCCTGGCCCGCCCGCTGGACATCGTCGAACTCACCCTGGCCCTTGACGCGGTCCGGCTCCTGCCGGTCAACTGAGGTTTGCCGCCGGGGGCGCTTAGGCGGAGTTCCGGCGGGGCAAACTACCGAGTACACCTGAGCTGGGCTGAACCGAGGTGATATCCATGCTTATCGGGACGATCCTGCAGAGCAAGGGACCGCACGTGGCGACCGTCCGTCCCGACGCCACGGTCACCGAGCTCCTGACCGTGCTGGCGGAGCACAACATCGGCGCGGTCGTCGTCTCGGAGGACGGCTCCTCGATCGCGGGCATCGTCTCCGAGCGCGACGTGGTGCGCAGGCTCAACGACCGCGGCGCCGAGGTGCTGGGCTCCCCGGTCTCCTCCATCATGACGACCGAGGTCCACACCTGCCCGCCGACCGCCAACGTCGACGACCTGCGCCAGGCCATGACCAACCGCCGCATCCGGCACGTCCCCGTCGTGGCCGAGGGCCGCATGGTGGGCCTCGTCAGCATCGGCGACGTCGTCAAGAGCTCCATCGAGACCCTGGAGACCGAGAAGGCCTCCCTGGTCGACTACCTGCACCGCTGACCCGTCGGCCACCTGCACCGCTGACCCGTCGGCCACCTGCACCGCTGACCCGTCGGCCACCTGCACCGCTGACCTGCCGGCCATCTGCGCCGTTCTGACCCGGGGCCGTACGCGCGACGGCGCCCCGGGGACCGGGACGGACCCGGCCCCCGGGGCGCCGCTGCGCCACCGTGCGGCGGTCACCGCCGCACGGTGACCGCTACTGCACGGTGATCCGGTCGACCTCGATGGTGAGGCCCTTGACCTGCGGTGTCGACGTGCTCGTCGTCACCGTCCCGGCACCGGGGGAGACGCCCCTGACCTTCATCGTGTAGGTCAGGGTGCCGCCGGGCGCGCCGGGCGTGCTGGTCACCCGCAGGTCCTGGGTGGGCGGGCCGCTGATCTGGGCGCCGGCGGTGCCCTCGTCGTTCTCGGCGCCGACCGTCAGGCCGTACCCGGCCGGCGGCTCGCCGGGCAGGTTGGCGGGGTCGTAGGTGTAGGTGATGTCCTCGGTCCCGTTCAGCCCGATCCACTGCTGGAAGACCTTCAGGTCGGAGGTGCCGAAGACGTTGAGCCGCCATTCGACCACCAGCCAGTCGCTGACGCCGTCGGTCAGGATCGTGGCGAACACGCCGGGGGCGCCGGTGCCGTCCAGGTCGGTCCAGTAGGGGGCGAGCACCCCGTTGGGCCGTGCCGGGTCGGGCAGGGTCTGCGGCGTGACCTCGATGTCGGACGCGTCCGTGGTGCCGCCGGCGACCGTGTAACCGTTGGAGACGACGCCGATCCTGGTGTACGTCTTCCCGGCGAACGTGAACGCGGGAACGGTGAGGTTCAGCGCCTGCTCGTCACCGATCGGCGTCGGGGCGACCCCGAAGTCGTCGAGCGGCAGGTACGGCGCCGGCCCGGTGCCCGGGGCGATGCCCGGCCGGTCCGGCTGCCTGGCCGTCAGGGTGGTCCGCGCGGTGGCGATCTGGGAGCCGACCTGCGTGGCGCCGGTCACGCCGTTCAGCCGGAGCCGGGAGTCGAGCGTGCTGACCGCCGTCACCTCGGCGTCTTGCATGGTGGTGTTGCTCACCGTGACCGTGCAGGTCGACTCGCCGGTGTTGCGGGCGATGGTGGACGGCTCGCAGGTCTGCTCGACCGGGACCTCGCCCTCCTTGCGGAAGAACGCCACCGGCAGGTGCAGGTGCCGGCCGCCGCCGACCTGCCGCAGGTTCACCTGGCCGAAGTACTGCCCGTCGGGCAGCTCCGGAGCGGTGATCACCACGGTGAGCTTGACGCTCTTGCCCGGCTTGACGGTGAACAGCGGCGGGAGCACCGCGATGTTCGCGCCCGCCACGGTGGTACCGGAGGCGGCGTAGGTGAGCGTCCGGTTCGTGACGTTGGTGACCGTCCGCTTGGCCGTGATCAGTCCCGGCATGGTGGGGGCGTTCACCGACGGCAGGTTCAGGTCGATGCGGTTCATCGGGTCGGCGGCCGAGGCGGTGAAGTTCGCCGCGGTCTCGTCGAGGGTCAGGCCCGGGTCGCCCGCCTTGGTCAGGTCGATCCGGCCGCCGCCGGTGTCGAACGGGTCGGCGGGGGTGACGCGGTCCTGCTTGGTGACCGAGGTCTTGGCCGTGGTCTCCAGTGCGGACTTCACCTGGCCGGGCGTCCAGCCGGGGTGCAGCGCGAACAGCAGCGCCGCGGAGCCCGCGACGTGCGGCGCCGACATCGAGGTGCCCGCGATCGCCTGGTACAGGTTGCCCGGAGGCCCGCCGGCCGCGTCCTCCAGGGTCGGGGTGTGCCCGGCCAGGATGTGCAGGCCGGGCGCGGTGACGTCCGGCTTGAGGAAGTCCCCGCCGGGCCCGCGCGAGGAGAAGGTGGTGATCGCGTCACCCTGCCAGGTGGTCTTGGTCCCCTGGGTGAACGAGGCCGTCGCGCCCGGGTTGGCGGACAGGAAGGCGAGCAGGGCGTCGGTCTCCGGCTTGTCGATGTGGACGGTGGGGATCCAGTGGTTGTCGGTCATCACGTCCAGCGGCGTGGTGTTGTAGAGGATCATCCCGGCCGCGCCGCCCTGCCGTACGTTGAAGCTCTTGAGCACCCGGCCGGGCCCGCGCTCACAGGCGACGATCTTCCCGGTGAACAGACCCGGGGGTGCCGGGGTCGTGCACAGCGCGTTCGAGTACGGCGGAGCCGACGCGAGCACCACCGGCAGCGGCGAGGCGACGCCCGCCGTGATGGAGGCGCCCTTCAGCGTGGCCGCGGCGCCGCCGGACCCGGCCAGCGTGATCGTCGACTGGAACGTCCTGGTCTGCGTGGAGGCCGCCACGGTGGTCACCCACGGGCTGACGTGGTTGACCGTGCCCGCGCCGGGACCGGCGTTGCCGGCCGAGGCCGACACCAGCACACCGGCCGCGTAGGCGTCGAGGAAGGCCAGTTCGACCGGGTCGGTGTAGGGCGAGGTGCCGCCGGAGATCGAGAAGTTGATCACCTGCACGCCGTCGAGGATGGCCCGGCCGACCGCCTGGACCGAGTCGGAGTTGAAGCAGCCCTGCAGGCCGCAGACCTTGTAGATCGACACGTGCGCGGCCGGGGCGATGCCGTGGATCGGGCCGCGGCTGATGCCCAGCGGGTTGGCGTCGGGCACCGGGCCGCCGGCCGAGGTGGTCGCGGTGTGCGTGCCGTGGCCGTTGGAGTCGCGGGCGCTGTCGGGATACACCTCGCCGCCGATGACGGCGTTGTAGGTCTCCAGGAACGGCGCTCCGCCGATCAGCTTGTCGTTGCAGGGGAACGGGTCGGCGGCCGGGGTCAGCGGGTTGTCGCCGAAGTCGCAGACGCGGGGGGTCCCGTCCCGGGTCGGCGGCGCGTCGGGAAGGGTTCCCGGGTCGGCGAACTGGGGGTGCTCGGGCCAGGCGCCGGAGTCCAGGATGCCCACGATGACGCCCTTGCCGGAGGAGGCGCTGCCGCCGAGCTTGCCGTAGATGGCGGGAGCCCCGATGAAGGCCGGGCTGGAGTCGGTGAGCATCTGCTCGCGCCGGTCGGCCTGGACGGCGGCCACACCCGGCAGCTTCAGCACCTCGGCGGCCTTGTTGGCCGGGATGCGCAGCGCCATGCCGCCGTAGACGGTGCGCAGCCGCTGCCCGGCACGGGCCCCGGGCACGCGCCGCTCCAGTTCGCCGAGGAAGGTGTTCTCGATCTTCTCGATGTGCTGGCCGTACCTTCTGGCCTCGGCGCTCTTGACGTTGAGGGCCTTTCCGGTCTTGGACGGGCTCGTCGCCGGCAGCCCTTCGAGCCCGCCCCGGTAGGCGGCGAGGGAGTCGTAGTCGAGTTTGACCATCACGTCCACCACCTCGGCGGAGGTGGACTTCAGCAGCTTCTCGTCGCTGCGGGCCAGCTTGCCCGTGGGCGACTTCGCGCCCTGGACGAGCTGGCCGCCGGTGAGCGGGGTGGCCGTCCACTTCTTGGCGGACGGCGTGGGGGTCGGAGGAGCGGGGGTGAGGGTGGCGCTCGCCGGTGGCGGTGCCATCGCCACGACGAGCCCGACGCCCGCGGCGAGCATCGCCACGCGCTTCGTGCTGGCTAACCGGGACTTCCTTGACACGAGACCTCCCTGTGGGGATCCGTCCAGGAAGGCGCGAGGGCTGCCCCGCCGCCCCGGTGGAGGCACGCTGAGGAGGGCCCCGGCCCTCCCCGCGGGGTGACGAAGCGACCGGCCGCCCGGCAGAGAGGCCGATCATGACAGGGACTCTAACTGCGGGTGATTTTTCCGCCTAGCTCAAGAAGTTGACACAAATGCCGGGAGAATTAGTCAAATCACGGGCTATGGCGAACTCGGTTGATGAGCAGGCGGGCGGCCGGAGCCCGACCGCGGGGCCGGGTGCACGTCCGGGCGTCCGCGGCAGGTGAGACGATCAAGGAGGTGCGTCCCGGCGGCGTCCGCGTAGACTGATCGCACATGATGCGCGGGAGGCCTGTTTGAAGCTCAAGCTGGATCTGCACCCGATCTACAACCGGGGCGGAGAGATCGACAAGGCGCTTCGAGGGATCATCGACGAGGCCATCAGGAAACGGGCCACCGAGGTCGAGATCATTCCCGGAAAGGGCTCGGGCCAGCTGAAGAAGAAAGTCCTGCGCTTCCTGGAGCAGAAAGAGATCAAGGCTCTCTATCACCGCATCGACAAGGACGCCAAGAACCACGGTCGCCTGTTCGTGTATTTCCGCTACAAGTAGTGGGATGTGACCGCGATTCCTTTATGGGGGTTTTGTGGTCGGATATTGCCTTCACGGCGGGCCGGACGGGACGGCGGGTCAGAGCTTGCGGAAGTGCCGGGCCTCCTCGGCCGCCGCGAGGACGGCCTCCAGCGAGCCGCCCGCGCTCGCCGTGACGGCGGCGGAGATCGCGCCCTCCACGAACGGGACGTCGGCGACCGCCACCTCCGGCCCCTCGAAGAGGCGGGCGGTCAGCGCCGCGCCGCCCAGGTCGGGGATGAGGACCACCCCGTCGCCCCGGTCCGCTCGCTCGATCGCCGCCGCGACGAGGTCCGGGCTGGTGCCCAGGCCGCCGTCCTCGGTGCCCCCGGCCGCCTCCAGCGGGACCTCCATCCCGCAGACCCCCGCCGCCAGCGCCGCCGCCTCGGCGGCGAGCGGGCCGCTGTGGGAGACCAGGACGATGCCTACCACCGGGCCGCCACGGTGTGCAGCGCCCGGAGGATGAGCGCGGCCGAGGTCGCGCCGGGGTCCTGGTGGCCGACGCTGCGCGGGCCGAGGTAGCTGGCCCGGCCCTTGCGCGCCGGCATCGGGATCGTCGCCTCCGCTCCGGCCCTGGCCGCCTCGGCCGCGGCCGCCAGCGCGGCGGCGAGTCCCCGGCCGTCGGGACCCGCCGCCCCCGCGGGACCGTCCACCGGTGCACCCGGGTGCCCGTCCCGGCCGTCCTCTGGTGCACTCGGGTGCCCGTCCCGGCCGACCGCCGGTGTTCCCGCCTCCGGTGCTCCGTCGGCTCCCGGCCCTTCCCGTACGGCCCCGGCCAGCGCCGCGGTCAGTGCCTCGGCCGCCGGGGCCAGCGCGTCCACCATGGTCTTGTCGCCCTCGGCGGCGGATCCCAGCCTCCGCACCCCCGCCACCCCGGCCGCCAGCGCCGCCGCGAGATCGGCCGGGGACACCTCCGGGGCCTCGCCCAGCGCCTTGCCCGCTTCGCGGAACGCCGTGCCGTACAGCGGCCCGGAGGCCCCGCCGACCTTGCGGATGAGCGTGCTGCCCACCAGGACCAGAACCGCTCCCGGGGTGGCGGGACGTCTGTCGCCCAGGGCCCGCACCGCCTCGGTGAACCCCCGGTCGAGGTTGGTCCCGTGGTCGGCGTCGCCGATCGCGGCGTCGAGCCGGGTGAGCTCGTCCCGCTCGGCGCGGACGGACCGGGCGGCCTCCTCGATCCACGCGCCGAAGAACGCCGAGGTGAGCAGCCGCGCGCCCACCTCAGCGGCCCCAGCGCAGGGCCGGGGTCTCGACGGGGGCGTCCCAGAGCCGGGTGAGCTCGTCGGTCAGCAGGCAGACCGTGACCGAGAAACCCTGCATGTCGAGGCTGGTGACGTAGTCGCCGACGAGGCTGCGCGCCACCCGCGCGCCCCGTTCCGCCAGATGCCCGGCGACCTCGGCGAAGGCGACGTAGAGCTCGATGAGCGGAGTGCCGCCCATGCCGTTCACCATGACCAGGACGTCGCCGGAGAGCGGCAGGTCCTCGTGGATCGCGTCGAGCGCGACACCGGTCAGCTCGCGGGCGTCGCGCATGGGGGCGCGGGCGCGGCCGGGCTCACCGTGGATGCCGATGCCGAGCTCGACCTCGGCCTCGCTCAGCTCGAAGGTGGGCTTGCCCGAGGCCGGGGTGGTGCAGGCGCTCAGCGCGACGCCGAAGGAGCGGCTGCGGGTGTTGACCTCCCGGGCCACCCGCGCCACCTCGGCCAGCGGCGCGCCGGTCTCGGCCAGCGCTCCGGCGATCTTCTCCACGAAGACCGTGGCCCCGGTGCCCCGGCGGCCCGCCGTGTGGAGCGAGTCGCGCACCGCGACGTCGTCGTCCACGAGCACGCTCGTCACCTCCATGCCCTCCTCGGCGCAGAGCTCGGCCGCCAGCTGGAAGTTGAGGACGTCCCCGGTGTAGTTCTTCACGACGTGCAGCACTCCGGCCCCGCCGTGGACGGCGGCGCTGGCCGCGATGACCTGGTCGGGGACCGGGGAGGTGAAGACCTCCCCCGGGCAGGCCGCGTCGAGCATGCCGTACCCGACGAAACCGGCGTGCAGCGGCTCGTGCCCGGAGCCCCCGCCGGAGACCAGCCCGACCTTGCCGGGGCTCGGCCCTCCGGCGCGGACCACGATGCGGTTCTCGGCGTCCACCCGGAGGCCGGGGTGCGCGGCGGCGATCCCGCGCAGCGCGTCCGCGACGACCGAGCCTGCGCCGTTGATGAGCTTTTTCACGATTCCAAACTGTGCCCGCCGGCCGCCGGTGGCAAGCCCGATCGGGCGAAGTCCCCGTCCGCGTCCCCGCGGCCGTACGGTCCGCCTTCGCCCGGCTCCGGGCGGGCGAAGGCGGACCGTACGGCCGCGGCCTCCGCCGACACGGGGAAGGATTCGCTCAGGCCGGTCATCCCGAGGATCGAGCGGACGGGAGGCGAGACGCGGGCCAGCAGCAGGCTCGTGCCCATCTCGACCGCGTGGCGCCGCAGGACGACGAGGGCGCTCAGCCCGCGGGCGTCGATGAAGGTGACCGCGCCGAGATCGAGCACCAGCGTGCCGGGGCGGGTGCCGAGGATGTGCTCCACGCGGGCGCAGAGCTCTGGCCGGGTGGTGATGTCCAGCTCGCCCGCCACCGTGACCAGCGCGTGGCCGTCCGCGTGGCGGGTCGTCATTCGGAGGATGTTCATGGCCGTGTTCCCGCGGGTCGTCGGATCGGATGCGTGCGGGGACGGGCCCGGACCGGGCTCTTGTGTCCCGGAGCAGCGGCCTCGCCTCCGCCTGCGTCGCCGGAGGCCGCGGGGTCTGGACGGCCCAGGGATCGATGTGCGTTAAATGCCACAAATGGTGCGAGTTATTGCGTTCTGTAACCAGGTGGCTCCATGGTGAAGTATAGGAAATCGCTTCCAACTCGGCCACCGATTCGTGAAAGACGTGTCGCGAGAGGAAGTTCGCCGGACCGGCCGGGGCGGCCACCGGGTGAGGGGCGGGCCGCGCTCAGGGGAAGGAAGGGTCACCGTCGAGGCGGAAGGCGATCCGGACCGTCGTCCCCTCGGGGCCGGTGGTGAAGTCGGCGGACTCGCTGAGGCGGCGGATCAGCCACAGGCCCCGGCCGCCGATGGCGTGACCCGGCGGCATGCGGTCTCCGTCGATGGCCGCGCCGGGTATGCCGGGTCCCCGGTCGGTTATCTCGCAGTGCAGCAGTCCGTCGCCGGCCCAGAGCCGGACCAGGCCGCGGCCGCCGGCGTGCTTGAGCGCGTTGGTCATGCTCTCGTAGACGGCCAGGAGGAAGTCCGCGCGCCGTACGCCCTTGAGGCCGTGGCGGGCGGCCTGTTCGGCGATGGCGCATCGTATGGCGCTGGCCTGATTACGGGTGAATTCCCAGGCCGCGACCGGGTGGGCGATCATCCCGTCATGCTCGTCCCGGATGGGGGAGGAGGGGGAAAGGCCGGATGCCCACCCCCGCGGGGCACCCGGCCCCGCGGTCATGCGCGGATGTCGCCGGCCGTGAACCGCTCGGCGGCATGGCCGTCGCGGTCGCCGCGACGGAACACGAGGGGGATCATCCGGATGGGCGCGGGCGGTGCCGCCGCCGGATGGCCGGGCGCGGGGGAGGACGGTCCTTCGGGAGCCGGTGGGCCGGATCGTCTCCGATGGGCGCGGCCCGGGGATCGAACGGTCGGCTTGCTGCTCATGAAGCGCCACTCCTCGCCGGCATCAGACGGGTCTCGTGCCCGGTCATGAGGAGGCGGGGGATCCGATGTTCCTCGCCGCGCCCACGACCGTATCGAGGCCGCGGGGTCTGGACGGCTCGAAGATTGCGATCTTCGCGATCCTGAATGGTGCAAATCGCACTTTATGTCAGAAAAAGCCTTAAGGCTCATTGTAGGTGCCGTCACTGGTATTCGCCAGAGATAACGGCCTGAGACCGGCGATGATTTCTATGCGTGATCAGCTATATCTGGTTCGATAGGGTATGGAGGGCGCAACCTCGATACTCCTGCCACCTCTATCCCCGAGGAGAAGGGATGGGCTCCGCTGAACGGCGGGTGGGTCAGGTCCTTGTGGAGCTGGCCGACACGCTGGTGGACGACTTCGACGTCATCGACTTCCTGGACAACCTCGCCTACCACACCGTGGACCTGCTCGGCGTCGCCGCCTGCGGGGTTCTGCTGGCCGACCCCACCGGCCCGCTGGGCATGGTGGCCGCCTCCGGCGAGCAGGCGAGGGTCCTCGGGTTGTCCCAGCTCAGCCATCAGGAGGGCCCCTGCCTGGAGGCGTACCACAGCCGTGTCCCGGTGAGCTGCCCCGACCTGAACGCCTGCGCCGGCCGCTGGCCGTTCTTCGCCCCCGCCGCCCTGGCGGCCGGGTACTCCGCGGTGTACGCCCTGCCGATGAGCCTGCGCGACCGGTGCGTCGGCGCGATGAACCTGTTCAGCACCACCGTGGGCATGCTCGATGAGGAGGTCGTCGGACTCGGCCGGTCCCTGGCCGACATGGCCGCCATCGGCATCCTGCACCGTCGCGCCGTCCGCCACCACGAGACCGTCACCGAGCAGCTCCAGCTCGCGCTGGACAGCCGCATCCTGATCGAGCAGGCCAAGGGCCTGCTCGCCGGACGGCTGCAGCTGGCCCCCGAGCAGGCTTTCGCCGTGCTGCGTGACTACGCCCGCGGGCACAATCTCAAACTGACCGCCGTCAGCCGTGCCCTCATCCAGGGAGAGATCTCCATTCCCCCGCCGAGGGACGCCACGCTCCGGCGCCGCCTGCAGGGCCGGGAACGGGGCGAATAGCGGTCACTCGTCGGGGAGCAGGTTCATCACCATGATCACGCCGTGCAGCGGCGCGTCCTCGGCCCGCAGACGGGAGAACGAGACGCCGAGCCGGGTGGTCCGCCCCCTCCGGTTCACCGCGTCCACCACCGTTCCCTCCATCCGGCCGTTGCCGGACTCGAGCCCCGCCTCGATGAGCGAACGCAGCCGGGGCAGGACCTTCTCGACGGGCAGGCCGATGTCGAGTGCGGTGAACTGGCGGCCGATGGCCTCCTCGGGGCGCAGTCCCCACAGGTCCTCGGCACCGGGGCTCCAGACGAGCACCCGGAGACCGCCGTCGACCACGATCACGGCGTCGCCGAGGCTGCGCACCACCGAGGAGATGAAGTCGTTGGCCCGGTCGAGCTCGGCGCTGCGGGTGTTCAGCACCTCGTTGATCTGCTGGAGCTCGTCGTTGGCCGACTGCAGCTCCTCGTTCATCGTCTCCAGTTCCTCGTTGGTCGACTGCAGTTCCTCGTTGGTGGTCTCCAGTTCCTCGTTGGTCGACTGCAGTTCCTCGTTGGTGGTCTCCAGTTCCTCGTTCAGCGACTGCAGCTCCTCGTAGGCGTGCTCCAGCTCCCGGTTGGCCTGCTCCAGCTCGTCGCGGAGCCTGCTGTAGCGCGTCACGTCGTGGAAGTTGATGCCGACCCCGAGCAGTTCCCCTCCCTCCGCGGCGACGAGCGGGACCACCGAGATGTCGAAGGAACTGGTCTCCGTGGTGTTGGGGCGGCGCCAGGTGACGTCCTGCAACTCGGTCGCGCGCAGGTCGGCCACCACCTGGTCCATCACCGAGCGGAGCTCGGCCGGGCGGTAGGAGACCTCCAGATCCTGGAACGGGCGTCCGATGTCGCTCGGAGTGAGGTTGAACAGCGCCTCGGCACGCGAGTTGACCATGGCGAGGTTGCCGCTGCGGTCGAGGACGAGCTGGGCGACCGGCCCCGAGGCCAGCGCGGCGCTCTGCAGCGCCGGGTCACCGGCGTACGGATCGACCAGTGTTCCTTCCTCGGGCCAGGGAACGCGGGAACCCGTGACCGGCGGCCCGACCTTCCGGAACAGCCGCATGCGCAGGTCCACCGGCTCGAACTTGTCACCGTGGTTGAGCAGCATCTCGGCCTTGCCCAGGAACAGGTAGCCCGGGTTGCCGAGAGCGAAGTGGAACTTGCGGACGATGTTGAGCTGCGTCTCGGTGTTGAAGTACATCAGCGTGTTGCGGGCCAGCAGCAGGTCCACCCTGGAGATCGGCGCGTCCCGGGTGAGGTCGTTCCGGCCGAAGATGAGCTGCCTGCGCAGGTCGCGGCGGAAGGCGAAGCCGCCCTCCACCGGCTCGAAGTAGGTGCGGCGCGTCGCCTCCGGGACCTCGGCCAGATGACGGTCGGTGTAGACGGCGGTGCGCGCGACCTGGAGCGCCTTCTCGTCCAGGTCGGTGGCGTAGATCTTCACCCGCTCCCGGAACGCGTCCAGGCCGAGCCTGTCGGCCAGCACCATCGCGAGGCTGTAGGCCTCCTCGCCGGTCGCGCAGCCCGCGCTCCACACGCGGATCGCCCTGCCGGGGCCCTTGGCCGACAACAGGGCGGGGACGATCGTCTCGCGGAGGGTCTGCCAGGCCGCCGCGTCGCGGAAGAAGCTGGTCACGTTGATCAGCAGGCTGTCGAAGAGCAGACCGAACTCCTCGGGCTCCAACTCCAGGTAGTCGCGGTACTCCCCGTAGTCGCGGAGCTTCAGCGCCTCCAGCCGGCGGCCGATGCGGCGCGTGAGGGTGGTGCGTTTGTACCCCGTGAAGTCAAAACCCCGGGTCTCCTTCAACATGAGGAGGAGATCGGTGAATTCACGTTCTTCGCCAGGCTTCACACGTCACAGGGTATTCGGGCCGGGCCCCGTCATGAAGAAAGCAGGTCGTCCTCGAACCCGCCGATGCGTGATTGCAGCATGCGCATCGTCTCCAGGGCCTCGCCGATCTCCTCGGCCTGATCCCGGAAGCGCTGCACCGAGTGGGTATGCCCGCGCCGCTCCGAGTTCCGGGTCAGGCGATCCAGCACCCGCAGCCGCTCCTCCAGGCGCAGGATCGCCACCCACAGCGCCCGCTCCACGGCCACGGCCTGGCCGTCGGCCATGGTCTGGGCGGACCACACGTGGCCCACCCGGCACTCGTAGCGGGGGTAGGGCCTGATCCCCGTCTCGTACAGGGGGCCGTTGCACTCCGGGCAGGTGAAACCGGTGAGGTCCCCGGCGGGCGTGGTGGGCCGGCCGGTCCTCAGGAAGAGGGACACCTCGCGCTCGGCCTGCGCGTCACGCTCGATCTGCGGATCGGGCACCCTTTCCTCCTCTCCGGCGGGCATTCCGCTCTGCCGTACGATCAACCGGGCGATCTCCGCGACGGGCAGCACCTCGGGGTCGCGCGTGGCGTCCAGCGCCGCGCGCGGCATCCCGGCGAAGAGGCTCTCCTCCGGGTCCTGTACGGCGACCGCCCCGCCGTAGCGCTCCACGAGCGCGCACCCCCGGGAACCGTCGTCGAGCATGCCGCTCAGGACCACGGCGAGCGTGCGCGGACCGCCCTCGATCGCGGCGCTCATGAACAGCGGGTCGGCCGCCGGGCGGTGCCCGTTGTGCCGGGGCCCCCGCGACAACCGGACCGTCGCATCGTGCACGAGCAGGTGGTGGTCGGGGGGCGCGACGTAGACCCGTCCGTGCCGCAGGGGCTCTCCGTCGACGGCGGGGGCCGCCTTCAGCGGCCCGGCGCGATCGAGGATCCCGGCCAGGGCGCTGCCCCCTCGGGGAGGGATGTGCAGCACCAGCAGGAGCGAGGCGGGAAGGTCGCCGGGCAGCGCGGCCATCAGGGCACGGAGGGACTCGACGCCCCCCGCCGAGGCGGCGACGACCACCAGATCCCGTCTGCTGAAGCCGCTCATAGACCTCTCCTATCCGGGTACGCGTGGACTCATGCGGTGTATCCTCGCGACATCAGGTAAACGCTGGCACGGACGGCCGCGATGAGGTATCCATGAGCATGGATCTCACGGTGCGCGTGGTCCACCGCGACGCCGAGACGGCTTCGGCCGTCGTGGCGGTGACGGGGGAACTGGACGCCTGCAATCAGGAGCGGGTGGAGTCCACGCTGAGACGGTTGATCGCCGGGGACGTGCTGCACGTTCTGGTGGATGCCGCCACGATGACTTTCTGCGACATCAGCGGGATGCGGATGCTCGCGCGCGCGCACCGGGAGCTCCGCGACAGGGGCGGAGAGCTGGTGATCATCGCCCATGAGGCGGTGCACAAGCTGGGCCAGCTGATGTGGCCGGCGCCGTCGCCCAGCTGTCCCGCCGTCTTCCTGGCCTGCGAGCAGCGGCCGGGGGCCCCGGCCGGGGCGCGGCACACGTCGATCCTGCGGGGCCTGGGGCGGCGGTCCGGGCCGCGCAGGGAGCGGAACGCGGCCGACGGTGCCCTCCCGGGATCCATCGCACCGGACCCGGTGCAGGAGCGGCGTGTCCTCCTGGAGAGGCGGTCGGTCCTGGAGAGGTCGGCGCGGCTGAGGGAGGAGATGCAGGCGGAGCGGGGAAGGATGCTCGCGCAGGCGGAGACGACCTGCGCCATCCTCGCCGAGGTGCACGAGCGGCTCGCGGACATGCACGCCATCATCGAGGCCCGCAGAGCCTCGGCGCCGTTCACCGCGCCTTTCCCGGACCCCGCGAAGCCGCCGGGCGCGTCCCTCCCGGCGGCGCTGGTCGTGCCGGTCCGGTCGCCGCTGACCTGCGACGGCCACTCCCATCTGGAGGTGGCCGACCGCCTGCGCGACCGCCGCACCCCGTTCGAGGGGTACCTCCGCTGAGGCCCGTCCCCGGTGCCGGTCGGGGCGGGCGGGTCCGCTGGGGTACGGTTCAGCCATGGCTGAGATCGTGTACCCCCCGGTCATCGGGGCGGCGTTGACCATGTTCCGGGCGCTGGACATGAAGATCCGCGTCGAGGGCGCCGAGAACATCCCGAGGACCGGCGGAGCGGTGCTGGTCAGCAACCACATCAGCTACCTCGACTTCATCTTCGCCGGGTTCGCCGCCCGGCCGGCCGGGCGCCTGGTGCGCTTCATGGCCAAGAAGGAGGTCTTCGACCACAGGATCTCCGGTCCGCTGATGCGCGGCATGCACCACATCCCGGTCGACCGGTCGGCGGGTGCCTCGGCGTTCGGCGCGGCGCTGAAGGCCCTGCGGGGCGGCGAGGTCGTGGGCGTCTTCGCCGAGGCCACGATCAGCAGGTCCTTCACCGTCAAGGACATCAAGAACGGCGCCGTGCGGATGGCCGTCGCGGCGGGCGTCCCGATGGTCCCGGTCGCGCTCTGGGGCACCCAGCGCCTGTGGACCAAGGGCCGTCCCAGGAAGCTGCTCCAGCGCCACGTGCCGGTGACCATCCTGGTGGGCGAGCCGATGAATCCCAAGCGGGGCGACGACTACGACGCCGCCACCGTGGCCCTGCGCGCGCGGATGACGGAGCTGCTGGACCAGGCGCAGCGGACCTACCCGGAGATCCCGCAGGGCGTCTGGTGGCAGCCCCGGCACCTGGGCGGCACCGCGCCGACCCCGGAGGAGGCCGCCGCGATGGACGCAGCGGAGGCCGAGGCCCGCCGCAAGCCGGTGTCAGGCGAGTCGCAAGTGGAGTAATGCACGATATGTCCATGAGTGACTCGTTTGAGGACATCGTGGACGCCATCCAGCCCGGAGTGAAGCCGCGGCCGGGCAACCTGCCCGGCCCCGCCGCCCGGGTGGTCCTCGTCCTGTGCTGGCTGGCGCTCGGCCTGCTGCCGATCCTGTCCGCGGTGGGCGACATCAAGCTGGCGGCCGGCGTGACCGGCACGCCCGGCACCCTGACCGTGGTCTCCTGCGAGGACCTGGGCAGGGGCCGTTACGACTGCAAGGGCGGCTTCGCCCCCGACGGCGGCGGCGCGGCGGTCCCGGTGGACGCCTCCCCGGACTCCGAGGCGGGCGACGTCACCCGCGCCCAGCTCGCCCCCGAGGGCGACCGCGCGGTCAAGGCGGGCACGGCGGGCGTGGCCGCCGCGCTCACCCTCCCCTTCCTCGGGATCGCGAGCCTGGCCTTCCTGCCCTATGTGATCATGTACTTCCTCGGCGCCCGGCGCGGCCGCCGCACCGCGGTGGCCGCCGGAGCCGCGGTCACCGTGCTCGGCGTCATCGGGATGATCGCCGGCATGGTCGCCGCCTACTCATGACGCCGTACGCCACGGTGTCCGGGGGGCGACGGCGCCGTGCGCCACGGCGTCACGGCCCCGGACGTCAGGCGCAGCCCTCGAACTGGGGGACGCTGAAGGTCAGGTCCAGGCCCGACGCGCCGAACCACTTCTTCAGCAGCCGCTCCGCGGTTCCGTCCTGGTACATGGCGGTGAGCGCCCGGTTGACCGCCTCGCAGCCGTCGAGGTCGCCCTTGCGCATGCCGATGCCCAGCCGCTCGTCGGTGAACGGCGCGTTGACGATCCGGAACGCCGACCCGGCCCGGGCGGAGAACCCGGCCAGGATCAGGTCGTCGGTGGAGACCGCGTCCACCGTCCTGTCGCGCAGTTTGTCCAGGCACTCGCTGTAGGAGGCGGCGGCGACGAGCCGGACGGCGATCTGCCGCTCCTCCTTCACCCTGCGCCAGGAGTTCGACCCGGCGGCCTGGCACAGGCGCCTGCCCTTCAGATCCCGCACGTTGTCGACGTCCTCGTCCTCCGCGCGCACGAGGGTGTCCTGGTGGGCGACGTAGTACGGCCCGGCGAAGGTCACCTTGGACCTGTTCGGCGGGGTGATCGAATAGGTCGCGACGACCAGGTCGACCTTCCCCTCCTCGATGAACCGCTGGCGGTTGGAGGACAGCACGGTGACGAACCTGACGCCGCGGGCCCCGATCCGGCGGGCCACCTCTCCGGCGACGTCGACGTCGAAGCCCTCGTAGCGCCCTTCGCCGACCTTCATCCCCAGGCCGGGCTGGTCGGGCTTGACGCCGATCACCAGGGTCTCGCGGTCCAGGATCGACTCGGGACGGCCGGTCCCGCAGGCCCCGGCCAGCAGGACCACCAGTCCCGCCGCCGCGGCGAGCGCGGCCCTGACACTCACAGGTCGCACGGTCCCTCCCGTCAACGGTATTCCGACAGCCGGGGCCAGACCCCGGCGACGATCAGCACGGCTGTGGAGACCATGGCTACCGGCAGCAGGAACCACAGCTCGTCGACCCGCTCCTCGCCGTCGCGCACCGCCCGGTCGAACGTGGCGCGGTGGATCCCGGCGAGCTTCACCAGCGCGGCGTCGTACGCCTCGAACCTCGTCGTCAGCGGTCCCACCAGCTGCTCGACCGCCTCGCGCGGGGACGCCCGCCGCATCAGGACGTCGCTCCGCTGGAACTCCCGGTACCGCCGGAGCACATCGATGATCGCCTCCTGACGCCCGGACGGGCCGGAGCGGGCCGCCTCCCGCCCGATGAGACCCAGGAACCGGGTCGTGGCGGCGGGATAGGCGTCCACCCCCTCGTCCACCGCCCTGTAGTAGGCGCCGAGGTTCCCGCTCGGCGCGTAGAGCACCGACTGGGACTTGTCGAGGTAGGTCTGCTCGTAGGTGTCGGCCCGTTCCGGGTCGAGGAGGTAGCGGCTCTGGTCGCCGTGCATGCTGTTGCCCACGGCGCGCGCCCGGGCCAGGGCGAGCACGGAGTCGAACCCCTCCTGCTTGGCCTGCCGCAGGACGTCGGTCTCCCCGCCGAGGACCGTGAACCCGGTCAGCGCGTACATCCCGGCGATCGCCGTCGCCACCAGCAGGGCCGGGTTGAGCACCCGGCGGAACCGCCGGGCGAGGAACACCTGGAGCCAGACCAGGCCGCCGAGCGCGAGGATCCCGGCGGCGGCCACGAGCACCTGCCCGGTCCGCAGCGCGGCGGTGCGCTCCTCGTGGGCGCGGCGCACGATGGTCCCGCTCTCCAGGGTGAGGTTGTAGGCCATGGGCAGCAGTTCCAGCCGCATCAGGTCGGTCGCCTCGCGGTAGACCTCCAGGACCCGCTGCGGGGGCGGGCCCGCGGGGTGACCGGCCTGCTCGTCCATGAGCAGGGCGCGGGCGGCCAGCCGCTCGTAGCGGCCCAGGCCGTCCAGGACCGCCTGGACGGTCCGCCGCTCGGCCGGGTCCGTACCGGCCAGGGCCGAGGCCTGCAGCACCGCCCGCCCGGCGTCGCTCCTGCGCCGCTCGTACAGCTCCAGCGCCCGCTGCCGCCCCTTGCCGAGCCCGTGCTCGTCGCCGATCAGCAGCACGTTGGCGACCTGGGTGTCCATGTCGCTGAGCGCGAAGTACAGGTCCGCCGTGGCCACGACCTGCGGTCCGGCGTCATGGCCGATGATCTTCAGGCCGTCGTTGACGTCCTGGAAGGAGGCCGACAGCGCGCCGAAGAGCAGGGCGAGGGCGAGGACGGAGCCGCCCGCGATGGCGAGGACCCGCCCGGGCACGCTCCGCAGGCGCGACGGCGGCCCGGCCCGGCCCCGGGGCGCGGGAGAGGACGGGGACACCGAGGATACCGGGGCCACCGGGGACGGCTCGGGGCCCGCCGGAGCCGGGACCGTTCCCGGAGCCGTCCCCGGGGCCCGGGGCGTTCCCGGGACGGGGGAGGCGGCGGGGCCGGGGGCGGGCGGTGCGGGGGTCCGGTTCACCGGGACGGATGTCATGCTTGTCTCCTGCGCCGCAGTGTGATGAGGGTCCACGCGCCGAGGTGGATCCGGTCGCCGTCGTCCACCGGCACCGGCTCGTTCACCCCGACCTGCCTGCCGTTGACCACCGTGCCGTTGGCCGAGCCGGGATCGACCAGGGTCCACGCGCCGCCGGGCGAGGGGAGCAGCACGGCGTGCAGGTGGGAGACCCCGGGGTCCTCGGGCGGGTCGCCGAGGTCGATCTCCGGGACCAGGTTCCTCGACCGGCTGGTCCGTCCGATGCGGATCTCCCCGTCCGCCAGCGGGATGTCCCGCCGGGGGCAGTACGGCGGGAACGCTATCCGCCCGGCGTCCGGCCCGCCCTGGGCGATCATCCGGTCGTAGTGGTCGCGGTCCGCCTGGACGGTCGCCTCCCACCGGGCGGCCGGTCCGGCCGAGGGACCGTTCGGGAGCGCGCGCGCCGGTCCCGAGGCGGACCGGGGGAGCTCGCCCGCCGGGTCCGGGACGGGAGCCGTCTGGTCGTGGCCGCAGTCCTCGCAGAAACGCCCGATGACCGGCGCCCCGCAGGCGGCGCACTCCCGGGCCTGCCCGGCCCCGGCCCCGGCCCCGGCCCCGGACCCGGACCCGGCTCCGGTCCCGGCGGGCGGCGCGTGCGGGGCCGGGACGGAGACTCCCGCGCCGGGCGGGCCCGTTCCCGCCGTGCCGGTCAGGCGGGTGCCGCAGACGTCGCAGTACCCGTCGGCGAGGCCCGCCTCGCCCGGGTCGTGTCCCTGGGGACAGATGGTCATGGCGTCCCCTCCCTGTCAGCCCGTGGCGCTGCGGAACCCGGAGGTTCCCGGGTCGCCGGGATCACCGGTCCCGGTCCCGGACCCGCCGCGCATGCGCGCCGTGCGCACGGACCCGGTGTCGAGCGCGATCTCGTCGGCCCGGTCGACGGAGCGCCGGAGCCGGGCGGTACCGGTCCCCGGATCGACCTCGACGACCTTGGCGAGCAGCCGGGCGGTCTCCTCGTTGCCCGACTGCTCGGCCAGCACCCTGGCCCGGCCCAGGCGCGCGGTCGCGGTGTCCAGGTCCCCCGCGGCCCGCGCGCCCAGGCCCTCCTGGATCAGGTCGAACAGCTCCGCCTGCCCGGTGTAGTGGGCCACGCCCGGACTCACCCGGGTGGACAGGGCCAGGTCGTCGGTCCACTGGGCCAGCACGTTGCCCCGGGCGAGGACCTCACCGCCGCCCGGGACCACCAGCCGCACCCACGCCCCCCGGATCTCCTGGCCGACCGCCCCGGGGGCCACCTCGACGCAGAGGTGGTAGACCCGTGTCTCCGCGCCCCAGGCCCCGGTCGGGTAGTCACCGGTCAGCTGGTCGACCGGGGAGCGCATGCCCGTCAGTTCCGCCAGGGTCGGCGACACCTGCTTGAGGTAGCGCACCCTGCCGTTCTGCGGGGTCCAGATCCGCAGCGCCACCTCGGCCACCGCCTTGCCCATGGTGGTCTCGACCATCGCCCGGAAGTCGTCGGCGAGCTCCTCCGGCCGGCGGATGAACCCGGAGGTGCCCAGCAGCGCGTCGGCGACCTTGCGCAGCTCGGCGGGGGCCCAGTCGGTTCCGACCCCCCGGCTGTCGCACACGAACCCGCCCGCGCAGTGGGCGAGGGCGGCGCCGAACGTGCGCTCGTCCTCGTTGTTCTGGCCGTCGGTCAGCAGGATGGCGTGCCGGACCGCGCCGGGGTGGTCGGCCAGCAGCTCCGCGGCGAGCCGGAGCCACTTGCCGATCGCGGTCCCGCCTCCGGCGTCCAGCCTGTTCAGCGCCCCCCACGCCTGCTGCCTGGTGCGTGCGTCGGCTCTGACCATGCCGCGCCCCTCCGGGAAGATCTTGATCGCTTCGTGGGTCCCGGAGACGATGGCGAAGTGCACCCCGTCCCGCAACGTCTCCACCGCGGTCTGCGCGGCCCGGCGGGCCTCGGCGATCTTCTCTCCGCTCATCGAGCCTGAGGCGTCGACGATGATCACCTCGGCGGCCTCCACGGCCCCGTCCGTACCGGGCGCGCCCGTGGCCTCGACGGTGAGGATGGCGTGGATCTCCCGGCCGCCCGCGGCCAGGTATTTGTTCTGGTCGATGTCCAGCGTGAACACGGGCTGGTCGCTCATGCGCTTCTCCCCAGGTCTGCGGGTGCGGGTCCGGGCGGTGGACCGTACGGGATCACCAGGACGGTGACGTTGTCGCGGCCCCCGGCCGCGAGGGCGTGCCGCACCAGGGCGCGGGCCGCCTCCGGCGGCGCGTCCCCGGTGGCGAGAGGGGCCAGGGCGCGGGCCTCCTCCAGGTAGCCCCACAGTCCGTCGCTGCACACCAGGAGCACGCCCGGCCCCTCGGGCGCGAGTGTGCGGACGCGCGCCTCCACCGCGCCGGCGTCCGCCCCGAGCCAGGCGGACAACACGCCGGGGGCGGCGACGTCGTCCTCGGTGAGCAGCACGGAGTCCTCGGCGCGCAGCCAGTAGGCGCGGCTGTCGCCCACCCAGCCGACGGTGATCGCGCCGGACTCGACGACCGCGGAGACGTAGGTGCAGGCCGGTGCGTCGTCGGGGGAGGAGGCCAGGGCGGCCACGGCCGCGGCGGCCCGGGCGGCGGCGGTGCGGGTGGCGGCGGCCGGGTCCGCGCCCGAGCGGAGTTCCGCCAGGAGCGTGGCGGCACCGATCTCGGCGGCCGCGGCCGAGGCGGTCTCAGGCCGGGGCGAGGAGGACACGCCGTCGCAGACCACGCCGGCCGTCAGGCCGTCCACGGCGACCAGCGCCATGGCGTCCTCGTTGCGGGCGTGCCGCAGGCCGCGGTCGCTCACTCCCGCCGCGCCGCCCGCCTCCACCTCGACGTGGTCGTTCCCGGCGGGCTGTCGCAGGCCGCACAGCTCGCAGTAGCCGTCCGGGTCCACCGGCGCGGGCCCGCACCGCACGCACCGGGCGGCCTCCAGCCGCTGCCCGCAGCACTCGCAGAAGGACTCCCCGGGCCGCACGCCCTCCCCGCAGCGCGGGCACGCCCCCGTCTCCACGCCGATCACAACATCGTCCTGGGACGGGAGGCGTTGGCCCGGTCGACGAGCGCGTACCGCTCGGCGGTGGTGGCCGCGGCCCGCGCCAGCTCGCGGTAGAGGCGTTCCAGCTCCCGCCGGAGCGCGCGTTCGGTGAACGGCGTCCCGAGCAGGGCGCCGGCGTTCGGGCCGGAGGCGGCGCGCGTCCCTGAACCGGCCCCCGAGCCGAGCCAGTCGAGCGCGCTCTCCAGGACCTCGGCCGCCATCTCCCGCCGCCGGCGGGGGTCGAGGCCGTCCAGGTCGGCGAGCCGCTCTCCCGTCCCGGCCAGCGCGGCGGCGTCCAGGGCGGCGGGATCCCGGCCCCGGACGCTCCCCGCCACGACGGCCAGCTGCGCCGCCACGAAGTGGCTGGAGCTGTGCGGGACCTCGTCGAGCACCCTCATCGCCCCGTCCGTGTCGCCGACCGCCATGAGCGTCCTGGCCAGGCCGAAGGCGGCGCTCACGTAGGAGCGGTCGGTGCGCCACACGCTCCCGTACCGCGCGGCGGCCGGCCCCGCGTCCCCGGCGCACTCCAGGGCGAACGCCAGCGCCAGCCGGGCCGCGCACTCCCCGGGCACCAGGTCGTAGCAGCGGTCGAAGATCCGTACGGCCTCCACCGGGTCGCCCGCGACGAGCGCGTACACCCCCCGGGTCCACAGGACCCGCCAGTCGCCGGGCAGTTCCCTCGCGGCCCGGGCGAGCAGGCCGCCCGTCTCCCCGCCGCCCTGCTCGGCGCTGAGCCGGGCGAGCGCGAGCAGAGTCTCCGGCGTGTGCGGCGCCGAGCCGAGCATGGTGATCAGCTCGCCGGGGGTGCGGGCGGTCAGGCCGGACAGGAACGCGGTGCCCGGGTCGGCGGGGTCGGCCAGCGGCACCGGCAGGGCGGCCGCCGCGGCGGCCCGCCTCAGCGGTTCCAGGATCCGGCCTTCGCCGCGCGCCGCGACGGCGGTCCCGGCGGGGATCCGCTCGGGCCCGAACAGGGCCGACGGCGCGGGGTAGGGCATGCCGTCCTCGGCGGCGCGCACCTCCCGCAGGATGCCGAGCAGCTGGTCGGCCATCTCCTCCGCGCTCGCGAAACGGGCGGCGGGGGAGGGGTCGGTCGCCCGGAGCAGGAAACGGTGGAAGGACTCGTACCTGACCGCGGGCGGCAGCTCGCCGAGGCCGGGAAGGGGAGCCTCGGCGCCGCCGCGGACCGGGCTGAACGGGAAGCTCAGCACCGCCAGCGTCCGCCCGACCGTGTAGAGGTCGGAGGCGACCGACGGTCCTGAGGAGGCGATCTCCGGCGCTTGGTAGCCGACCGTCCCGTAGATGGGGCTGTCCTGGTCGGAGGCCATCCGCACCGCCCCCAGGTCGATGAGCTTGAGCTCCCTGCCCACCTGGATCACGTTGGCCGGCTTGAGGTCGCAGTAGAGCATGCCGCGCTCGTGCAGGTAGCCGAGGGCGCGCAGGATCTCCAGCGCGTACGGGATCGCCTGGCGCAGCGGCAGCGCCTCGGTGTTGCCGCTCTCCCGGAGCCTGCGGCGGAGCTGGTCGTGCAGGGACTCGCCGCCGACGTACTCCATGACGAGGTATCCGGCCATCCGCCCGGCCTCGGCGCCGGGCTCCCGGTGCCGGACGAAGTTGAAGATCTTGACGATGTTGGAGTGGTCCACGCCGGTCAGGAAGCGCCGTTCGGCCTCCGCCACGGCCAGCGCCTCGGCGTCGGCGGTGTTCAGCAGCCCCTTGAGCACCACCCAGCGGCCGTCGAGGTTGCGGTCGGCGGCCAGGTAGATCCAGCCGAGCCCGCCGTGGGCCAGGCAGCCCTTCACCTCGTACTGCCCGGCGACCAGGTCGCCCTCGCGCAGCTTGGGGGTGAAGGAGAAGCGGGTGCCGTCGTGCGGGCAGAACCCCTCGGCACGGCCCGGCCGCCCGTTCCTGCTGCGGCCCACCGGCCTGCCGCAGTCGGGCTTGGCGCAGAAGCGTTTCTCCTCGGGCACCTGGGGGTCCTGCAGCACCACCGCCATCGGGTCCCGGTAGACCACCGGGGGGACCTCGGCCAGCCCCGAGCCCAGCTGCCCGGGCCGGGATCCCCCGGTGCCCAGGGTCCCGCGGCCGGAGGTCGGGGCGCTGCCGCGGCTCCCGGAGGGGACCGTGACGGGCGAGGACGGGGAGACGCCGGGAGCGGACGGGGACGAGAACGGGACGGAACCGTACGGCGAGGGCGCGGAACCGTACGAGGACGGGGCGGAGCCGTACGAGGGGTGCGAGGCGGGGACGGACGCAGGAGGGGCCGCGGGCGGCGAGGCGGCGTGGCCGCACAGGTCGCAGTAGCCGTCCTCGATGGTTCCCGTGCAGTTCGGCTGGGCGCAAGCGGTCATCCGGCGGCTCCCTGGATCGCGCGTTGGTATCCGGTGACGGCCTCCGTCGCCTTCCGCAGGTCGCACGGGGCCGTCCAGAGCAGGTCGTGGGCGCGCAGGTGCGCGCGGGCGAGCGCGGGGTCCTCGGCCAGGCCGAGCCGTACGGCCCGGGCCCGGAAGGCCTCCAGCCGGCCGCGGAGCTCGTCGCGGCGCTCGATCAGCTCGCGCAGGGAGGCGACGGCCCCCTCCGCCCGCCGCAGGGCCTCCTCCGCGGCGCGTTCCAGCTCGGCGAGGAGGTCGGCGCGTTCCAGCCAGCGTTCACCGCCGTCGCCGCCCGGCCCGCCCGGCCCGCCCGGTCCGGCGGGCCCGGGGGCGCCGTCCTCGGCGGGGGCCGGGGCGTCCAGCGCGGCCAGACGCTCGCCCAGGGGGGCCGCCCGGCCGGGGAGGGCGGGCAGCGCGGGAGAGGCGATCTTCGTCACCACCAGGTCACGGGTGCGCAGGAACTCCTGCTCGGCGGCGGCCACCCGGCCGAGCAGGGCGCGCAGCGCCTCGCGCCGCGGGCCGTAGGCGCACCGGACCCCGGCGGCCCGCCGCACCCGTTCGTGCAGGCGGGCGGCGGCGTCGGCGATCCACTCCACGTCCCGCCCGCCGTCGCCGAGCGGGTCGTGGCGCAGCTCCTCGCGGACCCGCTCGATCTCCCGCTCGCACGCCCCCAGGTCCGGGTCGTCGCCGCCCAGCTCGCGCAGCAGGTCCCGGGCCGCGCCCGCCTCGGCCGCGGCGGCGTCCAGGCGGGGGAGCACCGCGTTCCAGACCGCGTCGACCTCCGCGACCAGGCCGGTGACGTCGTGGAAGGCCAGCTCCATCGCGGCCACCGCCTCGTCCAGGGTGAAGCGCTGCTCCCCGGGGCCCAGCAGCCGGCGTCGCTCCACCGGCCCCGAGTCCGGCGCGAGCCGTACGGCGGGCCCGGTGAGCAGCCAGGTGAGGCCGGTGAGCTCTTCGGGCCCGAGCCTCCGGTGACCGCCCCGGATCCGCTCGGCCTCCTCCAGCACACCGCGGTAGGCGTCCAGCAGCGCCCAGAGCAGGGCCAGGCGCCCCTGGGCCCGCTCCCAGCGCCGCGAGGTCTCCCCGCGCAGCGCGGAGGTCTTCAGCAGCCGGAGGATGGTGTGCGCGTCGAGGTCGAGAACCCCGTCGGAGATGCGGTCCCGCTCCTCGCGGCGGCCGCGCAGGGCGTGGTCGACGCCCTCGGCGCTCATCGGCGGCCCCGCCGCCCCCGGACTGCCCGTCAACGCTCCCCGTACCTCCCGTGCGCTCCGACCCCCGCGTGCTCCGGCCCGTGTGTGCCCCCGTCTGTGCCCCCGTGTGGCGCCCCCCGTGGAAGCATGGCCTTTATCCGGTCTTTACCCCTTTGACGAAGGGTGGAAGGGGAAAGTTTCCGGATCGCCGGGGCCGTCTCGGCGGCGAATAGCCAGAGGATGACGGTGTTTCGCATGAAATTTGGTGATGCGCCAGTTTCTTCCTTACGGAAGGCTTGCCACTAGATATGTTCCGGAAAATGTGGAGGAATCGTGTGGCAGAGATCCAGTCCTGAGAAGGCGGGGTTCGCCCCCGACCTGGCGGACCGGCTCGACGGCCTCGTCCGCCGGGGAGGGGCCCCGGACCTGCACGGCGTCGTGGTGGCCCGCCACGGCGAGCTGGTCCTGGAGCACTACGGCAGCGGTCCGGACTTCTCCTGGGGCACGCCGCTCGGCACGGTCGAGTTCGGGCCGGAGACCCTGCACGACGTCCGCTCGGTCACCAAGAGCGTCGTCGGTGTGCTGTACGGCATCGCGCTCGCCGACGGCCTGGTGCCCGAGCCCGGAGAGCCGATCCTGCGCCACTTCCCCGAGTACCCCGACCTGGCCGCCGATCCCCGGCGGGCGCGGCTGACCGTCGAGCACGCGCTGACCATGACGCTCGGCCTGGAATGGGACGAGAGCGCCCCGTACACCGGCCCGGAGAACAGCGAGATCGCCATGGAGATGGCGGAGGACCGCTACCGGTTCGTCCTGGAACGCCCGATCGTCGAGGAGCCGGGTGTCCGCAGGCAGTACAGCGGGGGCGCCGTGGCGCTGGTCGGCGCCCTCATCGCCCGGGGCGCCGGGCGGCCGCTGGAGGAGTTCGCGCGCACCGCGCTGTTCGAGCCGCTCGGCATCGGCTCCTTCGCGTGGACGGCCGGGGACGACGGGGTCGCCTCGGCGGCCTCCGGGCTCCGGCTGACCCCGCGCGGCCTGGCCAGGATCGGCCAGGCCGTACTGGACCGCGAGGTGGTCCCGGCGGACTGGGTCGAGGCCATGCTCCAGCCGCGTGTGCCGACCCCCTGGGGCGCGTCCTACGGTTACCTGTGGCACGTCGACCCCGACGGACGGGCCACCGCGACGGGCAACGGCGGGCAGCGCCTCTTCCTCCTGCCCGGCCTCGGCCTCGTCGTGGCCGTCACCGCGGGCGGCTATGACGGGCCCGATCAGGACGCCGCACCCCGGGCGGTCCTGGAGGAGGTCGTCCTGCCCGCGCTCGTGCCCTGACCCCGGTCCCGCGCGGGATCTCAGCGGGAGACCTCGCCGGAGACCCGGGACGGCCGCAGGGTGCGGCGGTCGCGGTAGAGGTCGCGCAGGAGCAGGATCTCGGCGCCGTGGTGGAGCACCTCGCGGTTGATGTGCAGCACCAGGGCGGCCATGGGCTCCTCGGCGTACGGGCCCTCGGCGGGACCGCACGGCCGGGCGAGGCCCTCGGCGCCGAGACCGCGCACGCCGTCCCGCCACGCCGCGTACGCCCCGTCCAGCTGGCGCAGGGCCTCGGCGGCCGTGCCCGCGTAGGCGAAGCTCTGGTAGTCCACGGCGGGCGCGCCGAAGTGCGAACCGGCGCGCCCGCCCAGGACGCCGACGATGAGGTGCCCGAGCCGCCAGGCGATCGTGGTCACCGGCGCCGGATCGGGTTCGGGGAACGCGAACTCGATGACGAGGTCACCGCTCCCGGCGGCGATCGGGGCGCCGGCGGTACCGCGCGGCCGTACGCTCCAGCAGCCGTCCACCGGCTCCCAGAAGTACTCGTCGTCGGTCAGGCCGTCGAGACCCGGTCGCAGCTGGTTCTCCCAGTGCCAGTCGAGCTGGTCGGTGAGGAGGTGGTTCCAGTTCATGTCCATGTTCCCGACCGTAGACACCATCGAGGACCGTATCGGTCCGCTTTCCGCGAGACCCGGCGCGCCGCCCGAGCCCAGGCGTGGCTTGAGGCGGCAGCCCGTCTCCCCGTCGCCACCAGCGCGCATATCTGTTCCGATATTGATCGGATATATATACCAATATTGGACATTGTTCGGCTGATCTGGTCTGCTTGCCGACGATGTTTACCAGCGAAGAGGTTTGGACAACCGGAAGCAGCGGCACGCCGGAGGCCGGAAGGCGGCGGGGAACGGCGATCATGCGGCTCGCCGGGGCGGGGGCGCTCGCGGGGGTGCTGGCGGCGGCTCTCGCGCTGCCGGCCGTGGGGGGCGCGGGGACGCTGGTCGTCGCCGCGTCGGAGGAGCTCAACCTCAGCCCGGTGGACCTCCCGGAGCCGCCGCTGGCGGAGAAGACGACGGTCCTGGACGCCGAGGGCAACCGGATCGCGCAGTTCTACGAGGAGTACCGGGAGGTCGTCCCGCTCAGCGCGGTGTCCGAGGTGATGAAGACGGCGATCATCTCCATCGAGGACTACCGCTTCTACGAGCACGGCCCGATCGACATCGAGGGGACCATACGGGCCCTGGCGAAGAACCTCGCCTCGGGCCAGGTGAGCCAGGGCGGCTCCACCATCACCCAGCAGTACGTCAAGCAGGTGCTGCTCAACACGGCCGTGACCGAGAAGGAGAAGAACAAGGCGCTGGAGGCCAGCTACGCGCGCAAGCTCAAGGAGCTGCGCCACGCGATGGCGGTGGAGCAGAAGTACACCAAGGACGAGATCCTTGAGAAATACCTGAACATCGCCTATTTCGGGGCGCGGGCCAACGGCATCGAGGCGGCGGCCAAACGCTTCTTTGGGGTCTCCGCCGCCGAGCTCGACCTGGCGCAGGCGGCCACGCTGGCGGGGGCCGTGCAGCTGCCCAACAGCACCGACCCCGAGGGCGGCAGGGACAACCGGCGGCGGCTGCTGGAGCGGCGCAACGTCGTGCTCGACCGCATGGCGGAGCTCGGGAAGATCACACCGCAGGAGGCCGAGCGGGCCAAGGCCAGGAAGCTGGGCTACAAGGGCACGCCGCTGCCCGGCGGGTGTGAGTCCAGCCCGTATCCGTACTTCTGCATGTACGTGCGGCACGAGATCCTCAACAACCCGAGCTTCGGCAAGACGGAGGAGAGCCGTGCCCGGTTCCTCAACCGCGGCGGCCTGACGATCGAGACCACGCTGGACCGCCGCATGCAGGCCGCGGCCGAGCGGGCGATCAGGAAGCGGGTCCACGTCTCCGACATCCCGGTCGCCGCCCAGGCACTGGTCCAGCCGGGCACCGGAATGATCAAAGCGATGGCGGCCAGCCGTACCTACGGCAACTCCGCGCGCAGGAACGAGATCTCGTACAACGTCGTCGCCGACGTCGCGCACGGCGGCGGAATCGGCTTCCAGGCGGGCTCGACCTTCAAGACCTTCACCCTGATCGCGGCGCTCAAGGAGGGCATGCGGCTCGACGACGGGCTCAGCGCCGGCGCCGGCTACCGCGCCCCCGGGTACGCCACCTTCAAGAACTGCAAGGGGCAGAACATCGGGGACCCGACGCACACCGTCACCAACGACGAGGGATCGGGCGGCTTCAAGACCCTGCGGACGGGCACCTGGGACTCGGTCAACACCTTCTTCCTCGCCCTGGAGGAGCGCGTCGGCCTGTGCGACACCGTGCGCACCGCCCGGTCGCTGGGCATCAAGCGGGCCGACGGCGAGCCGCTGAAGGAGTTCCAGACCTTCACTCTCGGCATCAACGAGATGGACCCGGTGACCGTCGCCACCGCGTACGCCGCCATCGGCGCGCGCGGGAAGTACTGCGGGCCCATGGCCATCACCCGGATCGTCGACCGGGACGGCAGGGCGACCGACTACCGGCCCGAATGCCGCCAGGCGCTGGATCCGGAGGTCGCCGACGCCACGGCGGACATCCTGTCGGGGGTCTTCACCAAGGGCACGATGCGGCACGTGGGCGGCATCGGCCGCGACGCCGCGGGCAAGACCGGGACCACCGACGACCACGCCACCGCCTGGTTCGCCGGGTTCACGCCGGACCTGGCCGGCGCGGTCAGCATCGGGGATCCCCGCGGCTCGACGGAGCACAAGCTCCGCGGCGTCACCATCGGCGGGCGGTACTACGGTGCGGTCTTCGGGGGCGACATCCCCGGCCCGATCTGGAGGGACACCATGATGGCCGCGCTGAGGGGCGTGCGGGCCACGCCCTTCCATCCGGTGAACTCCGCGCGCTTCGGCGGATGCGGCACCGGGTGCGGCTCCTCGCGGCCGATGAACGGCGACGGGGCGGAGCGGCCGGACGGCGCAGAAGGCCCCCCGGACGGCGAGGAGAACGTTTCGGAGGGTACGGAGACCGGGCAGGGCGGGGAGAGCGGGCCGGGCGGCTCGCCGTGATCCGCCGATGACCCACTGATGATCAGGTGATCGGCACGGCCGGGGCGGGCCGGGTGACCGGGGGTCCTCGGGAGGGGACGGGGACCCCGTCGGACGTGCCGGTCCCGGTCAGGCCGTGGGGAAGGGACCCTGGTACTCGGTGTAGTCGGCGACCCCGTCGCCGTCGAGGTCGACACGGACCTCGTCGGTGACGCCGTCGGAGTTGTGGTCGAGGTAGACCACGTCGGTGACGCCGTCGCCGTCGACGTCGTAGCGCTCCTCGTCGGCGACGTTGTCGCCGTCGGTGTCGATCAGCTGGGCGTCGGTGCCGCCGTCGTTGTCGGTGTCGTAGTAGTCGGTGGCGGTGACGTCGAACTCGCTCATCTCGGTGGCCCTTCCTTTTCGTAATGGTTCGTCAGATAAGAGTGGCGATCCCGGCAGATGGTTACAGCGGATTCGAAGATTTTTCCCGCGCCCCATACGGCTCCGGGAGGCGGCGCTCGTCGGACGCCGGTGGACCGTACTCTCCGGAAGGGCCCGGAACGGACTCGGGCGAAGGGCGGGACGTCGCCGCCGGAGGCGTTCGCCACCGGTGGCCGGGTTTTCCGCGGCCACCGTCACGACGGCGAGTCGGTCAGCGCAGGAGGGCGAGGCCCGCGAAGGGCCGTTTCATCCGCGGCCGGGATTGTCGAGGAGGACGACGGGGGCCTCCTCCGCCTCCAGCCACTCGGTTTCGAGACCCACGCCGGTGGCCGCCTCGATGAAGGCGAACGCCGCGCAGTACTTGCCGAGGTAGTCCTGCGGACCGAGGCCGTCGAGCAGTGTGCGGAAGTCGGCCAGGATGCTCTGATCACCGTGCTCGATCAGGCGCTCCGCGAAGACGAAGTCGTATATCTTCGCCCTGATCTCGCCTCCGGCCGCGTACAGGAGCGTCTCGCCGCCCTTGAAGTGCCATGTCGTCATCCACACCCGTGCCCCCCTGCTGAGCTCGGCGAGGATGGCATCCGGGGTCGGGTCGCCGGAGGCGCTCAGGAAGCCGCAGGCCATGTCCTCCTCGACGAGGAGGAGGACGAGCCGCCCCTCCTCCAGTTCTTCCGCCTCGCGAAAGTACATCCCGCGCCGCTCGGGGTCGCGGCCGCCGTTCAGGCGCCACAGGAGATCGTCGACGGTGAGGTCGTCGTCCAGCGGCTGGACGACGGTCCAGCAGAGCCCGTTCAGCAGCCACTGGTGCCGCTCGAAGAGCCGGCGGTAGTGATCGATCACCCGGTCATTGTGCGGGAACCGTACGGGATGGAACACCCCTCGTGCGCCACTGCTTCTCGTGGTTGCGAGGTGGTGTCCGGATCCGCCATGCATGCATATTGCATGCTAATATGCATGCATGGGAATAGTGCAGATCCGGGACATCCCCGAAGAGACCGAGCGGACGTTGAAGGCGCGGGCTGAGCGTGAGGGCAAGTCGCTGACGGCTTATCTGCGCGACCTGCTGAACGAGGAGGCGGCCACCCCGACGCTGGACGAGGTCATGGCCGGGATCGCCGCCGACGAGCCGGTGCCGTACGATCCCGACTTCGTCCGTGAGACGCTGCGTGAGGGCCGCCGGTGAGTCTGGTCGTCGACGCCTCGATCGTTTTCCGCCTATTGGCCAACGTGAAGGGCGACGACCTGCTCCGCCAGCGGCTGGCCCGCAGGCTGCACGCCCCGGCGCTGATCGACGTCGAGATCGCTTCGGTGGTGCGCGGACATGTGATCACGAGCAAGCCGGAGGTACGCATCTCCGAGGAGCGGGCTCAGCTCATGCTGGAGCGTTACGCCCAGCTCAGGATCACCCGGCATCCGATGCTGCCGCTGCAGCGGCGGGTGCTGGAACTGCGGAACAACCTCACCGCCTACGACGGCATGTACGCGGCCCTCGCCGAACTGCTGGGCGTGCCGCTGCTCACCGACGACGCCACGTTCGCCGGCTCGACCGGTCATCGGGCGGAGATCCACCGCTACCCGCCTCCGTCGGTGTAGACCGCGTCGCCTCCCCCCGTCCGGAGGGAGGCGACGGGTGACGCCGCCTGATCCGCGGACGTCAGCCCATGTGGGGATAGCGGTGGTCGGTCGGCGGGACGAACGTCTCCTTGATCGTGCGGGCGTTCACCCAGCGGATCAGGTTGAAGATCGAACCGGCCTTGTCGTTGGTGCCCGAGGAGCGGGCGCCGCCGAAGGGCTGCTGGCCGACGACCGCGCCGGTGGGCTTGTCGTTGACGTAGAAGTTGCCCGCCGCGAAGCGCAGCCTCTCCGAGGCCGCGGCGACCGCGTAGCGGTCCCGGGCGATGAGCGATCCGGTCAGCGCGTACGGCGAGGCGCTCTCCATCTGCTCCAGCACCCGGTCGAAGTCGCCGTCGTCGTAGACGTGCACGCCGAGGATCGGCCCGAAGTACTCCTTGACGAAGATCTCGTCCGTCGGGTCGGCGCACTCCAGCACGGTCGGCCTGACGAAGTAGCCGGTGGAGTCGTCGTAGGAGCCGGTCAGCACGTCGATCGCGTCGAGCGAGCGGGCCCGGTCGATCGCCGCCTTGTGCTTGGCGAACGCCCGGTCGTCGATGACCGCTCCCATGAACGTCGACAGGTCGGCGGCCACGTCGCCGACGGTCAGCGACTCGGCGGTGGCCACCAGGTCGTCGCGGATGGCCGTCCAGATCGAGCGCGGCACGTAGGCGCGGGAGGCGGCCGAGCACTTCTGGCCCTGGTACTCGAACGCGCCGCGGACCAGCGCGGTGGTCAGCACCGCCGGGTCGGCCGAGGGGTGGGCCAGCACGAAGTCCTTGCCGCCGGTCTCGCCGACCAGGCGCGGGTAGGACCGGTAGGAGGTGATGTTCGCGCCCACGGTCGCCCACAGGTGCTGGAACGTCGCGGTGGAGCCGGTGAAGTGGATGCCCGCCAGCTCGGGGTGGGTCAGCGCGACCTCCGAGACCGCCGATCCGTGGCCGGTCACCATGTTGATGACGCCCGGCGGCAGGCCGGCCTCCTCCAGCAGGCGCATCGTGTAGTGCGCGGCGAACTGCTGGGTGGGGGAGGGCTTCCAGACCACGACGTTGCCCATCAGCGCCGCCGAGGCCGGCAGGTTGCCCGCGATGGCGGTGAAGTTGAACGGCGTGATCGCCAGGACGAAGCCCTCCAGCGGGCGGTACTCCATCCGGTTCCACACGCCCGGCGACGACACCGGCTGCTCGGTGAGGAGCTGGCGGGCGTAGGCCACGTTGAAGCGGAGGAAGTCGATCAGCTCGCAGGCCGCGTCGATCTCGGCCTGCTGGACCGACTTGGACTGGCCGAGGACGGTGGCGCCGTTCAGGGTCTGCCGCCAGGGCCCGGCCAGCAGCTCGGCGGCCCGCAGGAAGATCGCGGCCCGCTCGTCGAAGGGCAGCGCCCGCCAGGCGGGGGCCGCCGCCAGCGCGGCGTCGACCGCGGCCCGCACGTCACCGGCGGTGGCGTCGGCCGTACGGCCGAGCACGGAGGCGTGGTTGTGCGGCTGCACCACGTCGATGGAGGCGCCGCCGGCCATGCGCCGCTCGCCGCCGATCGTCATGGTCAGGTCGAGCTGGGCCCCGGCCAGCTCCTTGACGCGGTTCTCGAGCGCGGTCCGCTCGGCGCTGCCCGGCGCGTAGCCGAGCACCGGCTCGTTGGCGGGGACGGGGACGTTGGAGATGGCATCCATCGCTACTTGCCTCCAAGGGCACGGAGAAAGAAGGCGACGTTGGCCGGGCGCTCCGCGAGGCGGCGCATGAAGTAGCCGTACCAGTCGTCGCCGTAGGGGACGTAGACGCGCATCGTGTGACCGGCGCCGGCCAGGGCCTGCTGCTTGTCGGTGCGGATGCCGTACAGCATCTGGTATTCGTATTCGCCCAGGGAGCGCCCGAAGCGGTCGGCGAGGGTCTCGGTGATCGAGATCAGCCGGTCGTCGTGCGTGGCCACCATGGGGTATCCCCGCCCCGCCATGAGGATCCGCAGGCACCGGACGTAGGCCTTGTCGACCTCGTTCCTGTCGCGGTGCGCGACGGAGGCGGGCTCGGCGTAGGCGCCCTTGACCAGGCGGACCCGGGAGCCCTCGTGCGCCAGGTCGCGGCAGTCGGCCTCGCTGCGGAACAGGTAGGCCTGGATCGCCACGCCCGTGGCGGGGAAGTCGGCGCGCAGCGCGCGCAGGATGCCGAGCGTGGAGTCGACCGTGGTGTGGTCCTCCATGTCGAGGGTCACGTCCGCCCCGGCGGCGTAGGCGGCCTCGCAGATCTTCCGGGCGTTCTCCAAGGCGATCTTGTCGCCGTCGGCGCCGAGCGCCTGGCCGACCGCCGAGAGCTTCACCGACGCCTCGGCGCGGTCGCCGAGGTCCAGCTCGCGCAGCGCGCCGAGCAGGGTGACGTAGGCCTCGGCCGTGTGGGCGGCGGCCGCGGCGTCGCGGGTCTCCTCGCCCAGATGGTCGATGGTGACCGCGAGGCCCGCGCCGGTCAGGCGGCGGACGGCCTCGACGGCGTCCTGGACGGTCTCGCCCGCCACGAAGCGGTCGACGACCTTGCGCGTCAGCGGCACGCCGGAGACCGCGCGCCGCACGAGCGGGATCCGCGACCCGGCGAGGAAAACTTGACCGAACATGTCTCCCAGCCTAAAACGGCAGTTCAGGACGGTCTCATGTGCATCTGCCACGATCACGGGGAGCGGGCTTCATACAGATGTATGACAATGGCGGGATGCTCCAGGAGACCATCGACGAGATCGCCGACGTGCTGGGAGCCTCCGCCACCCTGGAGGACCGCGCGTTCCAGCTGCTGGCCTACGCGGCGCAGAGCGGCGACATCGACGTCGTGCGCCAGGAGTCCATCCTGCGCCGGCGCGCCTCCGACGAGGTCCGGGCCTACTTCGAGAGGTACGGCATCGCCACGGCGCGCGGCCGGGTCCGCATCCCCGCCGACGCCGAGCTGGGGGTGCTCGCCCGGGTGTGCGTCCCGCTCCGGCACCGGGAGGTGACCTACGGCTACCTGTGGCTGCTGGACGACGGGACCCTCACCGAGGAGCGGCTCGACTCCGTCTCCGGACTGGTCGCGCGCGCGGCCACGGTCCTGGCCCAGGAGGCCCGCCGCCGCCGGGACCTGGGCGGGCACCTGCGGGAGCTGTTCTCCGCCGACCCCGAGGAGCGCTCCTGGGCGCTGTCCCGGCTCGACCTGCGCGGCCCGGTGGCGGCGATCGCGGTGCGGGCCTCCGCCGGCCGGGTCGCCGCGCTGTGGACGCTCCCGCGCGACGTGCTCGCCGACCCCGGCCTCCCCGACCCCGGTCCCGCCGACCGGGCCGAGCCGCTGGTCGCGGTGCTCGCCCCGGCGGCCCACGCGGGGGAGCTGGCCGGGCGGATCCAGGCCATGTACGGCACGGCGGCCGGGGTCGGCGACCCCAGGGCCGACCCGGAACGGGCCTGGCGGAGCTGGCGGGAGGCGGTCCACGCGCTCCGGGTCGCCGACCGGGTGCCGCAGCTCGCCCCCGTCGCGGCCTGGTCCGATCTCGGCGTCTACCGGACGCTCGCCCGCCTGGCGCCCGAGGCGCTGCGCGAGCTGGCGGCGGAGGCCGGGGAACTGGCCGCCGACCCGGAGCTGGCCAGGACCGTGGAGGGCTACCTCGACCGCGCCGGGCACGTCCAGGAGACCGCGGCGGCCCTCGGCGTGCACCGCCAGACGCTCTACTACCGGCTGGGCAAGGCCGAGCGGCTCACCGGCCGCGACCTGGCCGACGGGGAGGACCGCCTGGCGCTCCACCTCGCCCTCAAGGCCGCCCGGCTCCTGTGACCCCGCGGCCTCTGCCGCCCGCCCTTGCGGGGCCGCCCGTCCCCCTGCGGCCTCCCGCGGCCCCGGCTGCGGATCCGCCGGGCCTGCCGGGCCTACCGGGTCGACTCCCGGACGATCAGCTCGGGCTGGAACATGATCTGCTGGTGCGCGTGGGTGCCGGGGTTGTCGCACTCGTCGAGGAGGAGTTCGGCGGCCACCCTGCCGAGCTGGTAGGTGGGCTGCCGGATCGAGGTGAGCGAGACGGCCGAGGCCGCGGCGAAGTCGATGTCGTCGTAGCCGACCAGCGCGATGTCGTCCGGCACCCGGATCCCCGCGTGCATGAGGCCGCGCAGCATGCCGAGGGCGAGGAGGTCGTTGGCGCAGAAGACGGCGTCGGGCAGGTCCCCCTCGGAGACGATCTTCTCCGCGGCCTGCTGGCCCGCCCGCGGGGTCATCGTGGGCATCTCGACGACCCGCAGCGGCCGGCCGCGCAGGGCCCGCTCGGCGCCGAGCCTGCGGTCCAGGCACTGCCGTATGGTCAGCGGTCCCGTCACGTAGGCGAGGCGGGAGGCGCCCCCGGAGAGCAGGTGGGTGAGGGCGGTCTGGCCGCCGATGATGTCGTTGACGGCGACGGAGCACTGGTCGGGCCGGTGCGCGGGGTGGTCGACGAGCACGACGTTGATCCCGCGGTCGCGCAGCCGGTCGAGCGGGCCGGGCCCCTCGTCGGAGGGGGTGATCAGCACGCCGCGGACCCGCTGCTCGGCCAGGACCAGCAGGTTGCGCTCCTCCTTGCTCGTGGAACCCGCGGAGTTGCTGAGCAGTACGGCGTAGCCGCGCTCGCTGGCCACGTCCTCCACACCGGCGGTGACGTCGGTGAAGAACGGGTTGCCGATGTCGATGACCGACAGCCCGATGGTCTTGCTGTGACCGGCGCGCAGCGTCGAGGCCGAGGCGTGCCGGACGAACCCGAGCTCGCGGATCGCCGTCTCCACCCGGGCCCGGGTCGAGGCCGAGACCTTCTCCGGGCGGTTCAGCACGTTCGACACCGTTCCGGGTGACACGCCGGCGTGCTCGGCGACCTGCCTGATGCCTACAGTGCTCATCCCGCCTCGCTGCTCCCGTCCGGGATCCTGATTGAAACGTAATAACCACTCTCGGGCAAGGAAACCCCTCGTGGCAGCCTCCCCGGAGAGTCCGCGCCGCGAAACATCGTCGAAACTCCTATTGACGCTCTATGGCCGCTGACCTACTGTCCAGATCTGCGTTGAAACGTTTTAGAGCTCCTCTGGAGGGAGCTCATGCCAGACCGCCCCCCGGTTCCCCCGTCCTGGCACTGCGTCACGTGAGCAGATCCTTCGGCGCCGTCCGCGCCCTGCGCGAGGTCTCACCGGAGCTGTTCGCCGGCGAGGCGCACGCCCTGGCGGGCGAGAACGGCGCCGGAAAGTCTACGCTGGTGAAGATCCTGTCCGGGCTGCGCCGCCCGGACGCGGGCCGGATCCTCCTGGACGGCGAGCCCGTCGAGTTCCGCGGCGCTGTCGCGGGACGCCCGGGTGCTGATCATGGATGAGCCGACGGCCGCGCCGACCGTGGCGCCGCCCATCCCCGGGGACCGGCTGGGGCACCGCCTACGAGCCCAGGCGGGCCGGGGCGCCTGAGGGTCCGGCCGTCAGCCGCCACCGTCGAGGCACGTCACGAGCCGCCGCAGGCCCTCGTCGATCAGGGCCGTCGGGATCGCGCCGTACCCGATCACGAGTCCCTCCTGCGCGGGCGCCTCGCCGCAGTAGCGGGCGAGGCTCTCGACGCCGACCCCCGCCTCGCGGGCACGGGCCAGCGCCCGCTCCAGGTCGATCCCGGTGCCCGGGACGAGCCGCGCGCACAGGTGCAGGCCCGCAGCCGAGGGCACCGGCCGGAAGCGGCCGGCGAGGCGGTCCCGGAGCACCGCCGTGATCTTCGCGTGGCGCGCCGCGTACTCCCGCGTCGCCCTGCGGACGTGGCGGGAGAGCAGCCCCTCGTCGACGAAACGCGCCAGCGCCCCCTGGGTGATCAGGTCGCCGTGCCAGTCGGTGAGGCGCTTGGCGGCGCACAGCGCGGGCCGCAGGGAGGCGGGGGCGACCAGGAAGCCGAGCCGCAGCACGGGCAGCAGCGTCTTGGAGAAGGAGCCGACGTAGACGACGCGGCCGTACCGGTCGAGGCTCTGCAGGGGTTCGAGCGGGCGGCCCGCGAAACGGTACTCGCTGTCGTAGTCGTCCTCGATGATCACCGCGTCGTTGCGCTCCGCCCAGGCGAGCAGCTCGGTACGGCGCGCCAGGGACATCGGCGTGCCCAGCGGGAACTGGTGGGACGGGGTGACGTAGACCAGCCGGGTGCCGGTGGGCAGGGCCGCCACGTCCAGGCCCTCCCCGTCGACCGGGACGCCGCTCACGCGGGCGCCCAGCGACCGGAACAGCAGCCGGGCCGGGGGATAGCCCGGCTCCTCGACCGCGACCCGGTCGCCCGGTTCGATCAGCACGCGGCCGACGAGGTCGAGCGCCTGCTGCGCGCCCTGGGTGACGAGGACGTCGCCGGCGCCCGCGCGCACCGAGCGGGAGACGCCCACGGAGCGCGCGATCGCCGCCCGCAGACCGGCGTGCCCGGCGGGCTCGGCGTAGTGGCCGAGAGCGGCGGAACGGTGGAGCCTGCGGAGTTCGCGGAGTTCACGGGCGACGAGCCGGCGCCACGTCTCCAGCGGGAACAGCTCCGGGTCGGGGGTCCCGGTCTGGAAGTCGTACACCGGCCGGACGCCCCCGGTCGCGGTGCCGCCGTCCGTGCCGCCGTCCGTGCCGCCGTCCGTGTCACCGTCCGTGCCGCCGTCCGTGCCGTCTCCGGCCGCCGCTCCCCGGGCGGTGCTCCCGCCGGCCAGGAGGTCTCCGGCGGAGATGGACTCCCACACCGGCCGGGGCCGTACACCGCCGCCCGCGGGGGCGTTCCGCGGCCGCGCGTGGGGGAGGGGGCGGGCGCACACGAACGTGCCTGAGCCGATCTTGCCGGTGAGGAAACCCTCGGAGGTGAGGCTGTCGTAGGCCGCGGCCACGGTGTTGCGCGAGACGCCCAGCCGCCCCGCGAGCTCACGCGTGGGCGGCAGACGCTCCCCTGGCCGCAGGCGGCCGTCGAGGACGGCCTCGCGCAGCTCCCGGTAGATCCGCGCGCTCAGGTCGCCGCGCCCGGTGAGCCTTACGTGGAACTCCACCCGGTCCTCCGTCCGGTCCGCCTATTGGCCCAATCGACTTGGTTGATATTGGACCTTACATCTGGCCAATCGCTTTCCTAGGGTCGTCATGGCCCCTCACCGGCGGGGGCCGTGACGGACGCGGGGAAAGCGAGGTCTGCGCATGGGAGAGACGGGCGGCGTGCGGCCCGGCCGGACCGGGGGCGTGGTCGGGTGAGCAGGCGCGGCTGGATCCTGTTCGCCTTGATGAGCGTCATCTGGGGCATCCCGTACCTGATGATCAAAGTGGCGGTGGGCGGCGTGTCCGTGCCCGTGCTGGTGTTCGCGCGTACCGCGGTGGGCGCCGCCGTGCTGCTCCCGCTGGCGCTGTGGGCCGGCCTGCCGCGGGGGATCCTCCGGCACTGGCGGCCGCTGGCCGCCTTCGCGGCGATCGAGATCATCGTGCCGTGGTGGTTGTTGTCGGACGCCGAACGGCACCTCACCAGCTCGATGACCGGTCTGCTCATCGCGGCCTCACCCATCATCGCGGTGGTGCTGGGACGGCTGACCGGCGATGCCGAGCGGCTCGGCGCCGTCCGGTGGGCGGGGCTGGCCGTGGGACTGGCCGGGGTGGCCGTCCTGGCTGCGCCGGAGCTGCGCGGCGGGGACCCCTGGGCGATCACCGAGGTGCTGCTGACCGCCACCTGCTACGCCGTCGCGCCGATCATCGCGGCGCGACGGCTGCAGGACGTCCCCGCCCTGCCCATGACCGCGCTCTGCCTCACCCTGGCGGCGCTCGTCTACACGCCCCCGGCCATCATGACCTGGCCGGCCGCGCTGCCCAGCGGGCAGGTGCTGGCCGCGCTGGCCGGTCTCGCGCTCATCTGCACGGCGCTGGCGTTCATCGTGTTCTTCGCGCTCATCCGCGAGGTCGGCACCTCCCGCGCGCTGGTGTTCACCTACGTCAACCCGGCGGTCGCCGTCACCGCGGGCGTGATCGTGCTCGGGGAGCCGCTCACCGTGCCGATCCTCGTCTCGTTCGCACTGATCCTCGGCGGTTCCGTGCTGGCGACCGTGTCCCGGCGCGGTGACGCGGGCACACCCGCAGGAGAGACGGAGCCGGCGGCGCTCAGGGCCCGTAGCTGACGAACCCGACGGAGGTCCCGTCGCCGTAGTCGCCCGGGTGGACGTCGCCGGAGACCGTCAGGGGAGGATCCTCGTCCGGGTCGTGCTCTCCCGACCCGAGCAGCGCCCGGGTCAGAGCCTCCCGCTGGCTGAGCATCTCCTCCAGCGCCGTCTCCAGGTGCGCGTCCGTGAGCACGAGACCTGCGCCCGCGGGAGCCTCACCGGCCCCGTCCCCGTCTCCGCCCCCCTGCCCGTCCCGGTCTCCGGTCCTGGCCCCGCCCTCGCCTCCGGCCCGGTTCCCGGCGCCGTCCTCGCGCAGGGCGGCCAGCACCGCGCGGCGCAGCAGCTCCTTGAAGAACGACGCGGTCGCGCCCTCGGTCGCCGCGACGATCGGGTCGAGGTCGGCCGCCAGGCGCAGGTCCCGGGCGTAGAGGCGGAGCAGTGCGGCCCGGCCCGCCGTGTCCGGCTTGGGGATCTCCACCGCCAGGTCCACCCGGCCCGGACGGTCGGCCAGCGCCCGCTCCAGGACTCCCGCCCGGTTGGTGGTGAGCACGAACGTCACGTCCGAGTCGGCGCCCACCCCGTCCATGGCGTCCAGCAGGGCGAACAGCAGGGGGTTGCCCTCGGGGGTGAAGGAGCGGTCCATGGCGACCAGGTCCACGTCCTCCAGGACGACCACCGCGGGCTGGAGCCGCCGGGCCAGCCCGGCGGCCTCGCTGACGAACCTGATCGCCGACCCGGTCATCACGATCACCGTGGACCCGGTCATCCGGCCCATCAGGTAGCGGACCGTATGGGTCTTGCCGGTCCCGGGCGCGCCGTGCAGCAGCAGGCCGCGCTTGAGGTGCTGGCCGTGCTCGCGCAGCCGTACGGCCAGCTCGCCGATGCCGACGACGTGCCGTTCGACCGTGTCCAGCACGCCCGCGGGCAGCACCACCTGGTCGGCGGCCATCTCCGGCCGGGGCAGGAACGTCACCAGGTCGTTGCCCCGGTGCTCGCTCCACATGAACGACAGCACCTGCCCCCGGTAGACGTCGTGCTCGCGCATCAGCCGGCCGGCCTCGTCGCGGGTGGCGACGGCGTCCCGCCGCTCGGCGGCCAGCACGGTGATCTGGGACTGCGGCATCCCGTGCTCCTGCGGGCCGCGCAGGCCGATCACCACGGGGGAGCCGCCGGGCGAGCGGGTGAGGACCAGCCCGAGCGAGATGACCTCCATGGTCGCGTCGGGGCCGATCGACGCCGTGGCGTAGTCGACCGCGCCGATCTCGTACTGCTCGTAGCCGCGCGCCGCGACGGCCAGTATGTTCACGTAGTCGTCGTGCTCGCGTCCCTGCCCGGCGATGCCGAACCACTCGGCTTCCGGGCTGTGCCGGGCCAGGTAGGCGTCGGTGCCGCGCTGGAGGTTGGCGTGCTCCCAGGTGGCGAAGGTCTCGGTGACCGACACCACGTGCTTGAGGTCGCAGCTGAGGTGGCCGGTGACCCTGGCCACCAGCTCGGGCGTCTTCCTGTCCTCCTCCAGCGCCAGGTGGGCGTCCCGCATGAGGGCGCTGAGCGCCTGGGACAGGTCTTTGGCGTCGCTGAGATCCATGTGTCATCCGCCTCCCGTGCCCTCAACCCTGGCAGAGGGGTACGGAAGGCGCGCGGGATTTTTCGCTTCAGCGGCCGTACACGGTCTTGATCGGTTTTATGGGGATCCGCAGCGTTGACGGGGGATCCGGCCGTCGACCGGTGGATTGACCTCGTCGGCGAGGTTCATTCGGCCGCGAGGTTCACTCGCCCGCGGGCTCATCCGTCCAGGCTGCGCAGGAGACGGGTCCGGGCGGGGGCGTCGCCGGGGGCGGCGCGCCCGGCGAGCCGCTCGGCGACGTACCGCCGGTGCGCCTCGTCGATGTTGCCACCGTACTTGAACTTCCCGTTCACCTTCTGGATCCTCAGTCTCAGCCCCCGGATCCCGGCGAAGCGCCGCTCGTGTTCGGCGGGGTCGACCAGCGCCGCCTCGCCCTCCAGGCGGCCGATCTGCGCCCGGAGGATCTCTGCCTTGCCCGCCGCGTCGGTGACGATCTCGGCGTGGCAGACGAGCTGCACCGCCGCGTAGTAGGTGGTCGGCACGCCCCGGCGCGGATCGTCCTCGCCGGGCAGGATCTTCCAGCCGCCCGGGATGTAGGCCCAGTCGCCCGCGACGGACAGCAGCACGGCCGGGTTCTCCTCGATCGCGGCCCAGATCGGGTTGGGCCGGGCCAGGTGGAGCAGGATCTCGCGGTCGCCGGTGAGCAGGAACTGTGTCGGTACCACGACCGGCACGTCACGGTCCCGGCCGGAGGCGATCAGATGGCCGAACTCGTTGGCCCGGACGAAGTCCAGGGCCTCGTCCTCGGTCGCGGCGTCCCACGGGTGAATCAGCATGCGGTAAAACGTATATCCATCCAGAGTGCCCGTTCAACAGGGTTCCGGTGCGGCGGCGAACACGCGGTACGGCTCGGACGCGGAACGGCTCGGACGCGGAACGGTTCAGACGCGGAACGGCCGGCGCGGGGCGACCCCGCGCCGGCCGTACCGGCTGTCTGTGATCAGCGCTGTGCGGCGAGGGCGTCCTCGTACACGCGCACGAGTTCCTGGCTGATCCGCTCCCAGGAGTAGCGCGAGCGGACCCGGTCGGCGGCGGCGAAGCCCAGCGCCGTGCGCCGGGTGGGGTCGGCGAGCAGCTCGCGGGTGAGCCGGGCGGTCTGCGCCGGGCGGTCCGGCGCGACCAGCAGCCCGGTGACCCCGTCCACCACCGAGTCCATGTGGGCGCCCACCGCCGAGGCGATGACCGGCACGCCGCAGGCCATGGCCTCCAGCGCGACGACGCCGCCCGCGGCCTCGCGCGGCAGCGACAGGACGACGTCGGCGCTGCGCATCAGCTTGGGCACCGAGGCGTGCGGGACCTGCCCGAGAAGACTGACCCGGTCGTCCACGCCCAGCTCCTTGGCCAGGATCCGGACTCGGTAGGCGTCGGCGTCGTGCTCGAGGTCGGACGCGGCCGGGCCGCCCGCCACGAGCAGCTCCGCCTCGGGGATCCCGGCCAGCGCCCGGATCGCGGTCCGCACGCCCCTGTCGTCGGAGAGCGGCCCTACGTGCAGCAGCCGCGGCCGGGTGCCGCGCGGCGCGGCCGGTCCCTGCCGGCGGAAGCGCTCGACGTCGACTCCGCAGGGGATCACCGCGATGTTGCGGCGCGGCACGCCCAGCCGGATCAGCTCCGACTCCTCGTCCCCGCACCCGGCGATCACCGCGCTGGCCCGGCGGCCGAGGGCGCGCTGCAGCCGCGCCTTGCGGGCGTCGCCGTCGGTCTGGCGGGTGTAGGTCTGGGTGACCGGGACGTGCAGGCCGCTCGCACCCGCGAGAGCGGCCAGGCCGCCGGTCCAGGAGTGGGCGTGGATGACGTCGGGCCGGTTCTGCCCCCAGCGGCGCATCAGCTCGCTGCCCATGTCCGGCAGGTACGGCAGCACCCCGTCCTCGGGGAGGTCCTGGGCCGGACCGGCGGGGAGGTGCTCCATGGTGACGCCGTGGGCCACGCGGACACGCGTCTTGTCGGAGTCGGCGCCCCTGCGCGTGTAGATGGTGACCTTGTGCTCCCTGCCCAGCTCGCGGGCCACGGCCAGGATCTGGTTGCGGTGCGCGGAGGGCGCAGGCTGGTCCTGAGTGGCGGACAGGGCATCGGACGAGACAAATGCAATATTCACGGCACACCTCTGGGGGAGATAGGCATGGAAAGCCTGGACTTCCAGGGGGTGCCTGCGTCTTAGGCACTCATCTGTATGCCTGACACAATACCCCGATCGCCAGCGGTGGCAAACATCAGTATTTCCGACTCTGTCGTAATTCTTCCGCGCGGGAGCTGGGAACATGCAGCTGAACCGTGCACCCGCCCTCGCCGTGGTGGATGTCCAGCCGGTCGCAGAGCTGGCGGGCGATCCACAACCCGTCACCCGGCCCGGAGGTCGGGCTCGGCGGGACGAACCCGGCGAGCGGATCGGTCAGGCCGCCCCCGGGGCGGTAGATCTGGCAGGTGATGGCGCCGAACCGCTCCCACAGATGCAGGTCGATCGGCGGGTCCAGGTGCGCGGCCACTTCGTTGACCGCCACCGCGAGCAGGGTCGCCCGGTCCTGGCTCAGCCCGAACAGGGACGCGTGGTCGGAGACGAAACCGCGCAGGGCCGGCAGTGTCTCCACCGACTTGGCCACCGCGTCCGCCGGGGGAGGGGGCAGGGGGATCGCGTCGTACTCGCGGACGAACTCCAGTGGATCGGTGTAGCCCGGGCAGGGGAGGAAGGCGTGGCCGTCCTCGGACCATGAGGGATGCGTCCGCCGGGCGGCCGTGATCACTGAGGGATCGTGGACCCGGGTGTCGTACGGGCAGAGCATCCAGACGTTGGTGCCCTTCAGCAGCAGGTTGAGGATCGACTCCATCCGCTGCCAGGCCCGCATGTCACTGTCGGGCCTGCCGACCCAGAGCGGTTCGGAGAGCACCCGGACGTGCCCGCCGGACGGCGCCTCCGGACCGCGCCGGAGCCAGTAGCGGTGGAAGGCGGTGGTGCGCTGCACCGGGCGGCGGCCCAGGAAGGTGGTGTCGGCGTAGTCGACCAGGCGGCCGTCCCGGCCCAGGGTGTCGCCCAGGAGCTCCAGGTTCGCCGAGGTGGTCACGACCAGCACCGGATCGTCCCCGGCCAGCCCGTCACGGACGAACGGCAGCGCGATCTCCAGGAACTGCTCGCCGGAGGCGTAGACCGCCGCCTGGTGAATCGAAGTCATCGAAGGTCATCCCGCTCAGGGTGGCCGGGCCCGGGGTCCCGGCCGGTTGGTTTCCCACCTCGCCCGTACACCTCGTCTCCGCCTCGGACGACCCAGGCACAGCACACGTCAGGTGATGAAACGCTAAGTTATCCGATCCCTACACAACGCGCAGGGCAAGTATCACGATCTCGTCCCACACCCTTCCCCCGGAGAAGGCGTGCCGGTCCTCCTCCACGGCCTTGACCACCGTGGCCGGGGCCTGCGACACGCACCGCGCCAGCACGTCGGCCAGGCGTCCCTCGCCGTACGCCTCCCCGTGCTCGTTGCGTGAGTTCACCAGGCCGTCGGAGTAGAACACCAGGATCTGACCGGCGGCCAGCATGATCTCCTCCTCGAACGTCTCGCAGTCGGCGGAGATGCCCAGCGGGACACCGCCGCCGCTGGTGAAACGCACCGTCCCGTCGGGCTGGAGCAGCGCGGCGGGATGATGGCCCGCGCTGGCCAGCCTGATCCGCCGCCCCTTGACGAACCCCGCCACGGCCATCACGAACATTCCGTTGCGCTGCGCGGTCAGGGCCTGGTTGAGCTTGCGCAGGGCCTCACCGGGGTCGCTCTCCCAGACGCTGAGCACCCGCAGCCCGTTGCGCACCATGGCGCTGACCGACGCCGCCTCCTCGCCCTTGCCCGCCGCTCCGCCGAGCGCGAACGCCCACCCCTCCGAGAACGGGAAGACGTCGTAGAACTCGGCGCCGACCAGGCCGGAGCCGGCATGGTAGATCGCCGCAGCCTCGAATCCCGGGATATCCGGCAGGGAACGGGGCACCACGCTGGTGCGCAGCGCCTCGGCGGCCTGGGACCGGGTCTGGAAGCTGTGCCGGGCGCGCAGGGCCAGCCCCAGGTGGGCGCCGATCTCCTCCATCAGGCCCAGGTCGGCCAGGGAGAACGGCTCGCGGTCGCGCAGCCGCAGGAGGGTGAGGGCGCCCGCGGGACCGTCCTGCCCGCCGATCGGCACGCACAGCGCGGAGGCGGCGCCCATCACCCGCAGCAGCGGCGGGCCGTCGGCGAGACCGCCGAGCAGCATCTCGTCCTCCAGCATCTCGTGGACCACTCCCGTGCCGCCGGTCAGCACGTGCGCGATGAGCGGCGCGGCCAGCGGGTTGTGGTTCTCGACCATGCGGACCAGCTCGTTCACCGGCTTGTCGGCGGGACCGAACACGCAGGCCCGCCGGGGCGAGCCGTCACGGACCACGTCGGCGATCACCCAGTCGGCGGTGTCGGCCGCCAGCAGCCGCGCGGCCCGGGTGACGGTCACCGGCTGGTTCAGGCTGTCCTCGTCCAGCAGCAGGCGGGTCATCCGGGACAGCAGTTCCTGACGGCGGGCGGCGGCCATGATCAGGGTGGAGTCCGGCGGCTCGACCGGCGAGGCGGGGATGTCGGCCACCTGGGTCTCCAGCGGGAGGACCAGGACCGCCGTCATCTCGTGCGGCTCTCCGGGCATGGTCAGCCGGGTGAGGGCCAGCTGCACGGTGTGCGCCCGGCCCTGGTGCGCCAGCCGGGTCTGGAAGGTCACCGTCCGGCCGCCCTGCTGCACCGCGGTGAGATGCGAGCGGAAGGCGGCCCGCCGGGAGATGTCGACGAACAACGCGAACGAGCGGCCGATCAGGTAGCCCGCCGGGCTGCCCAGCATCCGGGAGGTCTCGGCGCTGATCCGGCGGACCGTCCCCGACCCGTCCAGCACCACCACCGGGACCGGGAACGTCTTGAACACCTGCCGCAGGAGTTTCAGCTCCCGCTGGGAGCCGCTCTCGCGCTCACCCGAGCGCCTGGGCGCCCTGCGCACCTCCCGCAGGGCCGCGTCCAGCAGCTCACGGGCGGTGTCCAGCTCGGCGAGCGCGGCATCAAGCGTAGAACGGGGGTCGGCGGGGTAGGCGGATCGGGCCTCGCGCAGTGAGGAGACCCTGGAAGTCAGGGCAGTCAGCGCCTGCTCCAGGGCAGGAAGGCCAAGGGCTTCGGTCAATGCTCATCCTCATCGGCGGCCGGGGTGGGACTCGTCCCGTCGTAGACGCTACGCCACCCGGTGGAGCTTATCGATGTGCGGTCAGATAGTGATTAAGTTATCCATACGGGGAAGGGGACTTGCGACATGGACATGGTGACGCCCGTTCTCGCGCGCGACCTCGCCACCCTCGGAAGGGTCAGCGAGGAGACCTCGAGTGAGAGCGTGCTGTCCGGACTGACCACCACCCTCGCCGGAGGCGTGCCCGGCTGCGCCGGCGGAACCGCCGAACTCTGGAGGCGGGAACGGCTGGTGGTCTCAGCCTCCCACAGTGAGCTCGTCCTTCTCGTCGAAAGCGAGAGCCGGCTGGGCGAGGGTCCCGCGATCGAGGCCCGCGCCACCGGCAACCACGTGATCGTGCAGGACGTGCTCCGCGAACCCCGCTGGCCGGCCTACGCCGCGATGGCGGTCCGGTGCGGAGTCCGTTCGGTCTTGGCCATGCCCATCACGGTCGAGCGCGCGGTCCTGATCCTGGGGCTGTACGGCGTGCGCCCCGACGCCTTCGCCGTCCGCGGGGTGCCCTCACTGGCCGACATGCTGGCCGAGCAGGTGACCGTGGCGCTGGCCAACATGTGGGACTACGACGAGGTGCGCACCGACGCCGCCCAGATGCAGGAGGCGCTGGCCGGCCGGGCGGTCATCGACCAGGCCAAGGGCATCATCATGAAGTCCAGCGGATGCTCGGCCGAGGCCGCCTTCGAGGAACTGCGCCGGGTCTCCCAGCACCACCAGGTGAAGGTGGCCGACCTGGCCAGGCTCCTGGTCGACGAGCACCAGCGCAACCGGGGCGGCAGGCAGGACTGACCGCCGAGGCGGGATGACCGCCGCCCGCCGTACCGGAGTCGTCAGACCGAACGGCCGAACGCGGCCAGCGCGTCGTCGACGGTGTCGTAGAGCGGGAGCCGCTGGGCCAGCCCGGTGATCCACATCACTCTGGTCTTGGAGTATTCCACCCCGGTCAGGGCGAACCTGCCGCCACCGGCGGTGCTGACCTGCCACTGGTGCACGATGAGCCCGAGCGCCCGGGAGTCCATGAAGGTGACGCCACTGAGATCGAGGACCATGTCGGCGCCGTGCTCGGCGGCCTCCGCCGCGAGATAGTCGGCGAACTGGTCCCTGGTGGTGGCGTCGAGCAGACCTGTCACGCGGACCACATTGACCCCGCCGACCCGCCCCGAGGCCAAAGCCAGCGCAGCCGCGCCACCGCCGTTCTCCGACACCGTCACTCAAAGCCTCCTCGCCACTCGCATAGCAACCTTACTGTTACCTGAGGGCGAGTAATACTCCCGCGATCGTGGGAATACTCTTGCCCATGAGGTCCAGCAGAGGGCCTCGCCTCGAAAAGTGGTCGAGGCGATGCCGTCTGCCCGGAAACTGCTCCGCTGGCTACCGGCATCGTCGACAGTCATAGCAGGGAGCAGCAATGTCTGTTCAGGCACTCGAACTCACCGACATGACCGCCGAGGAACTCCTCGCCGAAATGTCCGCGCCTGAGATCTCTGAATACCGCGCCGAGCGCCTGCGCGAGCGGATCGTCGAGATGCACCGCCCGCTCGCCATGGAGATCGCTCGCCGCTACCGCTACCGGGGCGAACCGCTGGAGGACCTCCTGCAGGCCGCGTACGTCGGCCTGATGAAGGCGATCAACGGTTACGACCCGACGCTCGGCCACGCCTTCCGCGGCTACGCGGTGGTCACCATGACCGGTGAGGTGAAGCGGCACTTCCGCGACCGCACCTGGGCGATCCGGGTACCCCGCGTCTACCAGGAGCGCCGGGCCGAGCTGAACCGGCTGGTCGCCGACCTCAGCCAGGTGCTGGGCCGCGCCCCGACCGTCGCCGAGCTCGCCGAGAAGATGAACATCAGCGAAGAGGACGTCCTGCTCACCCTGGACGCCTCGGCCGCCTACAGCGCCCTCTCGCTCGACGCCCCGCTCGGCACCGACGACGACGCGGCCGCGCTGGGCGACGTCATCCCCGACGAGGACGACACGCTGTCGTTCCTGGTGGACCGGGAGGCGGTCAAGCCGCTGATCGACAAGCTGCCGGCCCGGGAGAAGAAGATCCTCCTGCTGCGCTTCTTCGGGAACATGACCCAGGCCGAGATCGCCGCCGAGTTCGGCATCTCCCAGATGCACGTCTCCCGCATCCTCCGCAAGGTGCTGGACCAGCTGCGGGAGGAACTCGTCGCCGAATGCTGAATATGAGGCTCGCTACGGGGCACCGGAGCCGACGGGGTCCTATGTGGCATAGAGTGCGTTCGATAAGCCCAAGCCGCCGGGAGGACGGCGTCACGGGACAGGGAGGCGGATCGCGGGTGAACGAGGACGGCACTCGTCCGGGCCGCCTCCAGGCGGACGGCGACCGGCGCCTCCGCGCGAGGCCCGTCGCGGCTGAGATCGCCTTCTGCCTCCCGGACCTGCCCGACGTGCGTGACTTCGCCGCCGCCCACGGCCTGCGCAGCGGCATCGCCCCCGAACAGCTGGCCGACTTCCTCGTCGCGGTGAACGAGGTGGCGACCAACGCCGTCACCCACGGGCACACCAGCGCCAAGGCGATGCTCCGCATGTGGGTCGAGAACGGCTTCCTCTCCGTGGAGATCCGGGACGAGGGGCGGTGGAACCCCGCCGCCCCTCCCGGCGAGACGCCCCCGGCCCCCTACGCCACCAGTGGCATGGGGCTGTGGGTGGCCCGCATGGTCAGCTCCGACATCGCCTTCCGGACCGGGCCCGAGGGGACGGTCATCACCATGCGCTTCGCGGTGACGGCGGGGGAGTCCCACGGAGCGAACTCCGAGAGGCCGGGGACCGCGGAACCCCGTCCCCGGCGCAACTGACCCCTCCCGGCGGGTCCCCGTACCGGCCCTCCGCCCGGAATCCCGGCCGAACGCTCCTGCAACCGCTTTCCTGGGGCTGGGCCCCTTTTCTGGGTAGGGGGCAGGCCATGACCACACCCCCGCGCATTCTGATCGTCGGCGGCGGTTACGTCGGCATGTACACCGCCTTACGCCTGCAGCGCCGGCTCCGCCGCGGAGAAGCCCGCGTCACCGTCGTCGACGCCGACTCGTACATGACCTACCAGCCCTTCCTCCCGGAGGCCGCGGCGGGGAACGTCGAACCCCGGCATGTCGTCGTCCCCCTCCGCAAGGTCCTGAAGTCCTGCGAGATCCTCAACGGCTGGGTGGTCGGAATCGACCCGCAGGCCCGCACCGTCGAGATGCGGCCGCACCAGGGCCCGCCCCGCATCCTCGGCTACGACCTCCTCGTCCTCGCCCCCGGCTCCGTCTCCCGCACCCTTCCCATCCCCGGCCTGGCGGAGTGCGGGATCGGCTTCAAGACCGTCGAGGAGGCCATCCACCTGCGCAACCACGTGCTCGCCCAGCTCGACCTGGCCGCCTCCACCACCGACGCGGCGATCCGGGAGAAGGCCCTCACGTTCGTCTTCGTCGGCGCCGGTTTCGCCGGGGTCGAGGCCCTGGCCGAGCTGGAGGACATGGCCCGCGACGCCTGCCGCCACTACCCGTCCATCCGGCCCGGCGACATGCGCTGGGTCCTGGTCGAGGCCACCGGCCGGATCCTGCCCGAGGTCGGTCCCGAGATGGGCCGCTGGACGGTCGAGCAACTCCGCAGCCGGGGCATCGACGTGCGCCTCGGCGTCCGCCTGAAGTCCGCCGAGGACGGCCACATCGTCCTCGACGACGGAGACGCGTTCGACGCCGCCACGCTGGTGTGGACCGCCGGCGTCAAACCGCATCCCCTCGTGCGGGCCAGCGGCCTCCCCCTGGACGACAAGGGACGGGTGAAGGCCACCGCCGAACTGCTCGTCGAGGGGTACCCCACCGTGTTCACCGCAGGGGACAGCGCCGCCGTACCCGACCTGACCCGGCCCGGTGAGCTGACCTCGCCGAACGCCCAGCACGCCGTACGGCAGGCCCGCACGCTGGCCGACAACGTGCTGGCCACGCTCAGGGGCGCCGAACTGCGGCCGTACCGGCACGCCTACGCGGGCTCGGTCGCCAGCCTGGGTCTGCACCAGGGCGTCGCGCAGATCTACGGCGTAAAGCTACGTGGGCCGCTGGCCTGGTTCATGCACCGGACCTACCACCTGTCCCGGGTGCCGACCCTGAACCGGAAGGTGCGCGTGCTGATCGACTGGACGCTCGCGCTGTTCTTCCGGCGGGACATCACCTCGCTCGGCGCGCTGGCCCACCCCCGGCAGGAGTTCGAGTTCGCGGCCCGGCCGGACCTCGGCAAGAGCGGGTGACGGATCCCATCCGGAGAGCGGGCGACGGGCCTCAGCCCGAGCGGATGCCGCACCGTTGCCGGACCGTTGCCGGACCTTCTGAAAACATGACACGACCTGGGAACACGCCACGGCGACAGGCGAAGGGGCGCCGTCCTGACGGACGGCGCCCCTGAGAGATGTTTCCGTGGGGTGGCCCTGAGAAACGGAGGCCACCCCGCGCGGTCACCTCCTGCTACGGCGCCAGGCGCCGCTCCCGCGCAATCCCGCCGTGCCCACACCGCCCTGGTGCAGGGAGAGCAGGAGCAGTCCGAGAAGCAGGAAGGCCGTCGAGCCGAAGTCCCCGCCCAGGGACACGTCGAGCAGCTCGAACAGCAGGCCGATACCGAACACGATGGCGGCGGCGATTGCCAGCATGGCTTACCTCTTTCCTACGGACGTGACGGGCATGCCGAGCAGTTCCTCCAGCGTCGCGCGGTAGTCCCGCAGGACCGTGCGGAGCCGCTCGGTGTCGCCCCCCTCGGCGGCGTCCTGGCCGCCGTTCTTCCATCGACCCTGCAGATCGGCGGCCCGGGCCTCCAGCGCCGTGCGGATCGCCTCCGTCACCTCGCCGAGGAGCGAGGCCGCGTGCTCCACCGCCTGGCGGGGGTCGTCGACGAAACCCGCCTGGACCTCCTGCCAGCGCCGCCGTACGTCCTCGGGGTCCTGGCCGAACAGGGACACCCGGCCGGAGCGCTGAGGCTCCTGCACGGGAACCTGTGGGGGCGCTGCGCCGTGTCCGGGCACCGGATCCTGAGCGGACCGCCGGTCGTCCGGCCCGGCGTGCTCCGGACCGGGACGGCCGCCGGGGTGAGGGACATCCACACGCTCGGCGCTGTCCGCGCGGTCGGCGTCCGTCAGCGGGGTCTCCCGCCCCGGCGCGTCATCGACCTGGTCCGCAGGCACCTGCCTGGCAGGCGCCTTCCCGGGCGGCACGTGCCCGACGAGTACCTGACCGGGGGGCACCGGCTCACCGGGTTGTGCCGCGTCGTCACGCTGCGGCGGCACCTGCGGTTGTGTGTCCTCATCCGCCCGGGTCGGGCGGCCGTGTACCAGCCGATCGGGTCGGTCGTTCATCTATGCTCACCGTCCTCGGGAGTCACGGGGGGCGCCCCGCTCGTTCTCACCGGCCCGCTCGCCGGGGCCGGGCCGTACATCGTGATCGTTATGGCCGGGCCGTACATCGTGGTCGTCCGGCTCGTCATGGCCGGGCCGCCCGTTCCGGTCGGCGCGCCCGGAGTGCGCCTCCCGCTGACGGGGCGGGGCGGCGGCGTGCCGGGAGACGTGCGCGTCGTCCGCCGCCTTCGCCGCCTCGGCCGTGGGGGCACCGAGCAACTCCTCGAACAGAGCGCGATAGTGCACCATCGCCTGGCGGAGCTCCTCGGTGGACGCGGCCTTGCGGACGGCACGGCCGCTGATCTCATGGGCCTGCCGGTAATGGTCGAGGGTACGGCTGTGATCCACCGACAGATCGGCGATCCGCTGCTCGAAATCCTCGACCGGATAACCCTTGTCGGCCATCACGGAGGTCACCAGGTGATCGGCCTCGGTCACCGCGAACCCGGGCGCGTCCACGAACCGTTCCTGGACCTCAAGCCATTTCTTGGCGTAGCCTGCCCGCGTCTCGTCATCGAGCGGGCGGATGTCGAGCGAGCTGAAACGCTGCTCACGGGCGAGGAGCTCCTGCTCAGCCTCGCGGCGGTTCTCACGCTCGCGCAGGGTACGGTCATACTCGGGGCCGAATCGTTCGCGGAGTCGGTGCCGGCGTTGCTGCTGCAGTACGACATAGCCGACTGCGACGATCGCCACCACCGCGACCACGATGACGGCCACCCAGATCAAGGTCTCGGTGGACATGTGCGCCTCCGGATTGCGTCAGCGGTTGTCTCCGCCCGCTGCCCCGGAAAGCCACGTCAAAACCGCCCGGTTACTCCCGCATCGCCGCGGCGTTACCCTCCGCCCGGGAGCCCTCGACGCTGCCGGAGAACCCTCGACCGCACCCGCGGCAGGAGAAATCCGCAACCGCGCTCCCCGGAAGGGAGAGCCTCACAGGGAAACCTCCCACCGCGCCCTCAGCCGGAACCCTCAATCCGCGACGGCGCTCCTCGCCTCCGCGAGGACTCTCTCAACGAGCGAGCCGTCCTCGGGCGCCGGGACCTCATGGAACCCGTGCTCGGTGTCGTAGGCGATGTCCAGCCCCGCCGCCACCAGCCGGTCGGCCCAGCGCAGCGCGGTGTTGAGCTTCTCCGCGGGGATCGCCCGCCCCTGGGCGACGGACGACAGGTTGCGCAGGTTCGTCGCCGGGCCCGACTGACTGTGCGCGCGGTCGAGCTTCCACGGGATCGCCCGCGAATGGTCGAGCATCGGCTTGGACAACCCCGCGGCCCGCTTCGCCTGCAGGATCCCCGACTCGCTCACCCCGAACCGCGCCGCCAGCTCCGCGTTCGACAACCCCTGCCCGGCCAGCCGCCGCAGCTCCTCCTGGTCGATCAACGCCTTCCGCCCCACCCGCGCTCCACCCTCCACGTGATCACAACTGCCAGGCGGACGCCCTGGCGTGCACACGTCCGCTAGATCTGCGCTAAGGTTATGACGTCCCCCCGAGAGGGGCGGCCCGCAAGGGCCAAAGGACAAACCGGGACGTAGCGCAGCTTGGTAGCGCACCTGACTGGGGGTCAGGGGGTCGCAGGTTCAAATCCTGTCGTCCCGACCAGATTTTCCTGGCGGAAAGAGTGTCGCGTGAAGACGTGACACTCTTTTTCATTTCTTGATGCCTCGCCAGAAAATGGCAGTGGTAGCGGTCGTCCGAGGAGGGACGAGGCCCCGCTGTTCCGTGGAACTCCCGGTGGACCTCATCTTTCTTCCTTACAGTTGATCCCGTGTCACACTCTGTATCCGACAGGCGGACATGGGCGGACGCCCAACTGGTGGAGGCGGTCTCCAATGCCTCCTCCTGGCGCGGGGTGCTGCGTCTGCTCGATCTCAAGGCCAACTCGGCGGGTTCCATCCGAGCGGTCCGCCGTCATGCGGAGCGGCTGGAACTGGACACGGGTCATTTCGTGGGACAGCGCAGGTGGAGGGATGAGGATTTCGCCCGGGCCGTACGCGAAGGGCGATCGTGGAACGAACTCTGCAACCTGCTGGGTCTGTGCCCGGAATCGACACCGGACAGGGCGGTGATCAAAGCGCACGCGGTGCGACTTGGTCTCGACCTGGATCGTTTCGATGGCCGGGGGAGTGGTGCCGGTGAAGCTGGCTCGATCGATCCGCTGTCGCTGGAGCCGGATCTCTCCCGGCTGAGGAGTGCCGGGCTGGCGATAGCCACGGCATGGTTCGCGCTCCGCGGTTGCGCGGCCGCGCTACCCGTCGAACCTCAGCCATACGACCTGCTGGTGGACGTCCAAGGTGCGATCAAGCGTGTTCAGGTCAAGACCACGGGCTGCATGTCCGCCGACGGCTGGATAGTGAATGTGGGACGGCATGCCTACTCAGGTTGAATTCGTAGAGCCCGTAGGTCGTGACGGCTGCTCGGTGCTGCGATACGACTGGGTCATGCGGTACGGGCAGAGGGGCGGGTACACGCCCGCCGAACAGGAGCGCCGCGAGCTGGTCCGGCTGAAGGCGGCCGAACGGTTCGCGGCAGGTGAGCCCACCAAGGCGATCGCGGGGGACCTGCGGATCGACGAGCGTACGGTGCGGCGGTGGAACGGTAGGTGTCAAGTCAAGTGGGACACGGTGCTGCTGAGGCGTTAAGCGGCCTCCTCCTCGTCTGAGCTGCTGGTCAGGCCGTCGTCGTCGCTGGGCTCGTTGATCCACGCCTCGGTGGGGAGCTTGGGCAGCGACGGCCGTCGAGTGAACCTCTGCGGGTTGGCCACACGGAATTCCTCGATCGTGTCCTGGCGCTTGTCTTGGATGGCCTGGGCGGTGCCGATGTGCACGGTGAACGGCGTGTGCAGCCCAATCCCCGAGTGGTAATGCCGGTGGTTGTAATAGTCGAAGAATCGGTGACAGAAGCTTCTCGCGTCCTGTGCCGACCCGAACACTTCCGGGAACACAGGGCAGTACTTCATCGTTTTGAAGTTCGCCTCGCTGTAAGGGTTGTCGTTGCTCACCCTCGGCCGGGAATGCGACTTGATGATGTCCAGGTCGGACAGCAGGCTCGCCACCGATTTCGACGTCATCGACGTTCCGCGGTCGGAGTGGATCGTCCGCGGCGCGAGCCCGCCGTTGGCCCGGATACAGTTCTCGATGAACTGCTTGGCAAGCTCTCCTGATTCACGGACGTGAACCTCCCAGTGCACCACACACCGGGAGAAGATGTCGATCATCACGTACAGGTCGAAGTACTTGCCTCGCTCGATGGACGGCAGCCTGGTTATATCCCAGCTCCACACCTCGTTGGGGCTTCTGGCGACCAGGTGCGGTTTCTTCTTGGCCTCGTGCCGGGCCTGAGCGCGCCGCTCGCGGACCAGGCCGCGGGCGCGCAGGACCCGGTACATCGTGGACACCGACGCCAGGTAGGTGCCACGATCGAGCAAGGTCGCCCACACCTGGCGCGGCGACTTGTCCGCAGAGGACTGCGATCAGCTCCTCGCATTCCTCTGCGGACAGCGCATTGGGCGGGGCCGGCCGTACGGTTACGGGCTTCACCTCTTTCGGTTGCCGGTGTCGATACAGCGAAGACCGGTTGATGCCGGTCAGTGTGCAGGATCGTTGGGTACCGACGTGGGGTTCGGGTTGTTCGCGGGTTTCGGCGCGAAGTTCAGTCAGGAGTTGTCCGAGTCCGCGCTCTCGGACATCGTTTCCAAGAGCGCGTGCCATTTTCCCATGATCTCCAGAGCGGCCTCGGTCTGGGCGAGCTTCTTTTTCAGCCGGGCGTTCTCCCGTTCGAGTTTTTCTCGCTCCGCCTTCTCCTTGGCCCGCTGCCGTGCCATCTCTCCGGATGCGACCTGCTTTTCCCTGGAGACGCCCTTCAAGGCACCCTCGTCGCGCTGCCTGCGCCACAACTGGATGCTGGAGTCGTACAAGCCTTCGCGGCGCAAAATGGCACCCTTTTCACCGGGTGGCGCCGCGTCGTACTCGGCGACGATCCGCAGCTTGTACTCCGCCGAAAAGTGTCGGCGCTTGGGTCGATCAGCCCGGGGCCCACCGGCCTCCAGGTCGTGCTTCGTCATCGTCACAGTCTGCTACACCATGTCTCGCCCTACTCATGCCATATTGAGAACTACCTCACCGTGTGTCCCACTTGAGCCTGACACGGAGGGGGAAGGCCAGGTGGCGCGTCGGGGGGACGGCGGCGCTGAAATCCACGGGGCCGGTCTCGCGGGAGAAGCTGTCGCCCGCCTCGTGGGCCAAGCTGGAGGCCGAGCTGAAACGAGGGCCGCTGGCGCACGGGTTCGCCGATGACCAGCGCTGGACGCTGGGCCTCAAGACGGTGATCGGGCGGATGTTCCACGTCGGCTACACCATCGAGGGGGTGGCCAAGCTGCTCAAGCGGCATGGCTGGTCCTGGCAGGTGCCGGTACGGCGGGCCGCCGAACGCGACGAGACCGCGATCGCGGTGTGGAAGAACGAGGTGTGGCCGCAGCTAAAACCACCGCGGCGGACCTGGGTGCCTGGATCTGCTTCGCCGACGAGGCGGGCCAGGGGCTGAGGCCGCCCAAAGCACGGACCTGGGCTCCGCGGGGTGCCCGGCCGGTGGTGCACACCCGCGGCGGCAGGGGCCGGGTGAACGTGGCCGGCGTGGTCTGCTTCCGTGCTGGGGAGCGCCCGCGCTTGTTCTACCGGTTGCAGCTGTATCGGGGCCGTCCCGGCGAGCCGAAGAGTTTCGCCTGGCAGGACTACCGCGACCTGATCCTCACCACCCATCAGCAGCTCGGCGCGCCGCTGGTGTGGTGCTGGGACAACCTGAACCGCCACCACGTGCAGGAGCTGGTCGACTTCGCCCGTGAGCACGACGACTGGCTGCGGATCTATCACCTGCCCGCCTACGCGCCGGAGCTGAACCCTGCCGAGGGCGTCTGGTCCCTGCTCAAGCGCGCTCTGGCCAACTTCATCGTCGCTGATCTCAAAGGTCTCGTTCGGATCGTCAAGCGCAAGCTGAAGAAGATCCAGTATCGGCCCCGCCTGATCAGCGGATGCCTGGCCGGGACCGGCCTGACCCTCGAACCCTGTCATGCCAAGGAGGGCTCTACGAATTCAACCTGAGTATGGCAGGTCAACATTGATCCCGTGCGATCCAGAGGATCTTGATCTCTTCTTCATCCTGGATGGAGACATGGATATTTATGTCATTCTCATGGAGATAACCCATGGGGGGATTTGTATTCCCCTAAAGGTCGTTGTCGATGCGTTCAGGAAAGTGATTTAAATCTTTTGGGAAAGATGATGGTTTTCGGCAGCTGTGATTGAGTCCGCAGACGTGTCCTTGTGATTCCTAAACTACTGCGGAACTATAAACCTCTATCTGAAGGACATAGGTGCGATCATTGGCGAGGACTCCTCGATTGAAATGCTTTGTAATTGCTATCGGTTAAACCATTCCCTTGCTTCTGGGGCAAGTAGGTGAAATATGGCCGCAGCGGATAGCGCTGCCGCGATTAGTGCGAAAATGTTATGATCAAAGAGTCCGTAAATAAGGCCATATGGGATAGAAAGTCCACTCAGTATAAAGGTTGCAGATCTTGTCCATCGCCTTCCGGGCGAATATTGGAATGAGAGTATGAGGTAGAGGAATCCGAATAGAACGGAAAATATAGTGGTGGGTGGAAGTAGTTCTCGTAGCCATAAAGGCAGTTTTGTTAGAGTGTTTGCAAGGCAGGATAGCCAGATTGGAGAGGTGATTAACGATAAAGCTCGAGCGCCCGTCACCGCCTGTGGTGCATTCTGAGGAGAATTTGAGTAGGTCACTGGGTGGTCCCTCTTGGTTGGTGATGTCGCGTAGGCGCGGACAATTTTCGCGCCTACGCGACATCGATTTCTTATCGAGGAGTATTTATGGATTTAATTATATGTATTTTGTGGTGGCAATGCACCAGGGTGATTCTAGTTTTACGGGATCTCCGACAGTGTATCCGCCGGCTTTGTATTCAACTGTTACGTTCATTGCATGGCGGATTTTGTTGAATGAGCATGCGATGCCATCGCAGCCTACAGTGAAGGGCCTCACCTTATCAGGTGCTGGGGTTATGGGGGGATATTTTGCGGATCCTTGTACCGAGTACTGAACGGATGAGGCAGTAGTGCTAAATCCGATACCGGGTCCTCCTCCGTCTACGGAGACACTTCCGGCGGTTATGCCGAAACCGGCGATCGTTTCCAGCTTGACGGTAGTGCCGTTGAGTAATGATTTGTTCTTTTTTGACTTGGTGAAGGCGGATGTTGTATTTATGCGGGCCCAACCTCTGAGGTCAGTGATGTCTATAGCTGTTGGGCCGCCGACAATCCAGTTGTGATAGCCCTTGTACCGAAGCACTCCTCCAGTTTCCAGAGTCATGCCTGCTCTGACGCTTCGCTTTGCGTAAGTATCGAACATGCAGCCATCGCCGGCGCAGCGCTGCTGGTAAGCCGTGACATCGTTTGGATTAGGACCTCGCGACTTTTCGTCTATGGGACATCCAGGCCACGCCAACTTCGCTGCGGTTTCCTGGGGCGTCGACTTAGCTACTGAGGATTCCTTGCACTCGCCGCCAGGGCCAGGTCCTTCAAGGACCATATCCATTCCCCTGGTGTCAGCCTCAAATGATACGGATATGTGAGTTCCCGAACCACCGCATTTGCCGAAGGAGAAGTCATAAGTGCCCCCTGCCGAGTTTTCGTGTCGGACCTCCCGGTCTTCGCCGGCAGTGGCGACATCGGTCCATTTGTGCTGGACGGTGGCCCTAAGGATGACATCTCCATCCGGCGCGTTGTAAGCGACAGCGTTGCTGATGGAAACCGAGGAGCCTTCTCGCCGCCTGCTCTCGGCGTGCATGTTTTGCTTGGCAGAGATCAGGCTTGTATTGGTCAAGGCGAGCTTGGCGGCCATCGGATGGCTGGGGTGCAGCGTCTCGTCTAATTGAGTTGCCGTCTGTGTGCTGCCGTGTACATTCCCGCTCCACACGTCCGGATATTGTCCCTCGATAACACCACTCTGGATGTTGTAATAGTCCTCAACTTTAACCGTCAGCCTCTCTGTGTCCACAGATGATGGACAGGCTGCGGCACCCGGTTGCTGAGGTGGAAGCTCCACGCGCTTGGGCGTTACAGTGACACTCTCCCACTCACTTTTTCCGAAACGTGTCCGTGCCGCTACCTGAAGGGTGTAGTTGGTGCCATTGGACAGTCCTGTGACAGTAACTGACGGGTCTTTCGCTTGGACCGTGCGTATGATCTCACCGTCAGGGGTAAGAACCTGCACGTCGTAGCCGTCCAGGAACGCCAGCGACCCATTCGTTTCAGGAAGCACCCAGGTTGCGAGAGCACCGCCATCACCAGGTGTAGCGAGGAGGTTACGTACCTTGCTGGGTGGTCCCGGGGGCAGGTAGCCGACCGTAAGTGACAACTTTGCCGCTGCATCTGGAGAACCGAAGCTGATCACCACCTCACTGTCGGACTCCACCAGCAGCCATGCCATCTCGTCACCGACGATGTCCTGTCTGGGAGAAGCAGCGGGAATGCTATAGACAGAGGAAGAGTCGGTACTCCTGACTAGATCTGAGGGCTTAGTCGCAGCGGTAACCTCATTGTCCAGACGTGTGATCTTGATCGTTGCATCGCTTGGACAAGTGCTGTCGCCACAATCTGGTGTACCGAGATCCAGCAGCGATTCGACGGGAATGGAACCAGCGGGGATCTCATCCAGCCTGACCTTGAATAGACTCGCCAGTTTAGCTTCACCCGGTCCGCCAACCTGGATCGTCGAGTTGTCGTTGAACATGCAGGCACCACCCTCGCACGCAGCGGGGTCGATCTTCGCTGTCTTCGTCACGAAGTGGTCCCGCTGGAGCGCGATCGGCGTGGGGCTGTACTCCTCTGGAGGAGCTTCGCCGGGCACAGTGAAACTTGTCGGCTCTGTCTTGGAGGTACACACCTCCTGAGCGCAAGCCTGCATTTGCCACTTGTAAGCCCGTCCCGACTGCACGATATTGGTTGCAATTTTGAACGAAGCCCGCTGGCCGCCGACGACAGCGAGTTCGCCCAATGGGCTGGAGCCGACCGGAGCACCGGTGCTGTCGTACAGGTAGTACTTGGCGGTGACAGGGCCGCCGGAGGGGCGGTTGACCATACCCGACAGGATCGGCCGGGCCGGGTCAGCCATGCCGGTCTCGGTGTCGGTGGGCAGCACCGGCGCGTCCGAGGTGATGCGGTAGGCCGGGCTCTCGTTGCACGAGGGCGGGGTGACGCCGGTACGGCAGGCCTTGACCACGAACTTGAAGCTGGCCGGGTTGTCCAGCGCGAAGACCTTGTCGATGACCTGGCCCGAGGGGATGCCGTTGTAGCTGGTGGCGGTGGGGACGCCATACAGGGCTCTGACGTCGTCGGCGGTCAGGACGCGATCGTAGACGTGCATGTCGTCGACTGCGCCGCTGAAGGAGCCCTCGATGCCGATGATCCTGCCCTTGCCGAGGGTGAAAGCACCCTGGGCGTTCCATGTGCTGGTGTGGTCGCGCTCTGCGGCGAGGACTCCGTCCACGTAGAGTCGCAGTTTGCGTGCTGTGGCATCGTGGACGGCGACGACGTGGGTCCAGGTGTTGATCTTGGCCGGTTTGTCGGAGTAGGCCACGGTGTGAGCGGTCGCGCTGGTGTCGTTGGCCGACATGCCGAACCACCACTTCTGGTTCAGATCCGGGTTGCCCGGGCTGTCCACGTAGGCCAGCGCCATCCCGGACTGGGCGGTGCCCGATTGGCTGAAGACCGTCTGGTGTCCGGAACTGCCGTCCAGCCGGACCCAGGTGCTGACGGAGAAGTCGGCGTCGGTGTTCAGAACCGGCCCGCTGGTCGTGGCGATCGCACCCTTGGGGAAGGTGAGCGCTCCGCCGAGTTGACCGGGACTGCGCGTCACCGTGCTCCCCAGCGTGAGGTTCCGTCCCTTGCCGGAGGAATCGGTGGCGGTGGTGCCGGAGGCCTCATCGAACTTCCAGTAGGCGGCCTCTCCCGTCGGGACGGTGGGCGGGGTCGCCATGGTGGAGTCGTTGACCGAGACGGTGTAGTCGAGCTTGGTGCCCTCGGCGACGCTGGACTTGAAACCGACTTTTACCTGCTGGCTGCGGGCGATCGCGTCGTTGCCGTCCATCGAGTCGATCGACTCGGCGGTCACGGTGGGGATCTCCGGCGGCAGCATGTAGGAGACGGTGAGCTTCGGCGGCCGGGCGTCGGCACCGGTTCGCTCCGAGGAGTGGAAGACGACCCAGCCGTGCTTGTCTGTCTCGTTCACACCGCGTACCTGCAGGCCGTGGTTGGCCGAGCCGGCCGCCCAGGCGCTGACGATGTCGCGGATCGACCAGGTGAACAGTCGGGGGTACTGGTCGTAGGTCGGGCAGAGCTGGATCTGTGATCCGGCTTCTGCGGCATCCGGAGCCCATGCCGGAGAGGTCCAGGAGGCCGAGGTGTTCCTCAGGACCTTGACCCCGCCGAGATTCAAGTCGCAAGCGGGTCCGCTGCGCGCATACAGCTCCAGCTGGGCGGAGGCGATCGCCTTGCCCACGAGCGGTGCGGTGTCGAAGTGCAGCAGTGAGCGGTGGTAGGACGGTTTGGCGGTGGTGTCCCCCAAGGATCTGCACTGGATGTTCACCATGCCGATCATCAGTTCCTGCGCGGGATCGCCGTAGCCGCAGCGGGAACTGACCCAGGTGTCGGACAGCAGGGTGAGCGTCGTGGTGGGGTCCACGGTGACCGGGTAGGTGGTGGCCGGATCGGCCAGGAACTCGGGGTCCGGCTTGAGAACGAGCACCGGCTTGCCGTTCTCAACGGTCACCCGCGTGGCGATGTCCCCGACCTGCGGCCGGCTTGTGATCTTTCCTGTGTTGTCCGTCTTGAGGGCGCTGCCGTCGATCGCGACCGGTGCCGGGGCCTGTGCCACGGTTTTGCCGGAATCGTCCTGCAGCTTCAGCTCGCCGCGCTTGGCCTTCTTGAAGGTCAACCCTTCGGTCTGTACGGGGATGCGGAGCTCCACCGGGCCGGACGGCTTGGAACGCAGGACGACGTCATGCCGGAAGCCTGTGGGCAAGGCGGTGACGACCAGGTCCGCGCCCGGTCCCGCCGCGTCGGTGTAGGTGGCGGCATTGCCCGCAAGCGTCGGTTTGGGGAGCGGTGTGGGCCAGTCGAGAGAGAAGCGCTGATCCTGCTTATCGCGTTCCATCGAGGCGAACGGCTTGTCGCCGCCGCCGGCCGAGAACTCCATGTCGGCCATGGCCAGTTTGGGTCTGAGAACGCCGCCCTGCTCTACCAGGGTTGTGTCGATCCAGGCCCAGGACCCATCGGGCTGTTTCAGCTGGGACGGTCCCGAATACGAGTCCGTCGTCAGATGGCCGTCGGGGTAGGCCCAGGTGCGTGAGGTCTCGGTGTAGACCGACTCGACCGCTACGGGCTTGTTCTGTTTTCTCGCCTCTTCGATCGCGGCACGCAGGGGCGCATCCGGATCCTTGGGCCGCGGAAACTCCGTCACCGCCGGAGCGGGAGAGGGTGCCGGCTCGGGGTCGGCCAGCGCGGACGGGGGGTTTCCGGCCACCAAAAGGGATGCGGCCAGAGAGGAAACGGCCATCACCGTGAGTGCGGGCCGTTTCCGTGACCTACGCCGTGGCGGTGGCGCGGCCGAGCGGCTCGGTAAGGGGGATCCCACCGATACCTCCATCGTTGAAGAAGATAGGCCAGCCGGGATTCCGGGAATGGGAGAGTCCGGCTGCAGATGATCAGGCCAAGGATCCTCGACGATGCTGTTGATCTTGTCGGTTATAATGTCTTGATCTTGTTGTGCCGGTTTCATTCGCGTGTTTCGCCGCGCCAAGGCGCAGGTCAATCCCTATGTGGTGCGAAACATGCGTGAAGTGGCCGGAAGGCATCACAGCGTGATAGTGATCCCCTGCGGGAGTTCTTGTGGAGTTTCGTGTTCTCGGGCCGGTCGACATATGCCGTGACGGGCGTTCGATCGCGATCGTGGGACCGAAGCAGCGGACCCTTCTCGCCCTTCTCGTTCTTCAGACCAACCGGGTGGTCTCCCATGACCGCATGCTGACGGCGCTGTGGGGAGGGCAAGTCCCCGCCACCGGCCGGAGGCTGCTTCACAACCACCTGTGGTCCCTGCGGCGACTGCTCGCCGAGCCGCAGGCGCTGGTGAGCTCTCCCACGGGATACTCGCTGAAGCTGCAACCGGGCGCTTCCGACCTGGACGTCTTCCTCTCTGAAACGGCCCGGGCGCGCTCGGCGCTGGACGCCGGAGATCCTCTGCAGGCCTCCAGTCGGTTCCGCGAGGCGCTGTCACTGTGGCGTGGACCTGCTCTCGACGGCACGCAGCCTGAATTCCAGATCGCGGAAGGGGCGACTCTGGAAGAGTTGCGGCTGGCCGCGCTTATCTGTCGCGCCGAGGCGGACCTCACCCTGGGACGCCATTCCGAGCTGGTGAGTGAGTTACGCCTGCTGGTCACCGAGCATCCACTCAACGAGGGCTTGCGCGGTCAACTGATGCGAGCACTTCATGGAGTCGGCCGTACGGCTGAAGCCCTTGACGAGTTCCGGTCGGCACGAGTGCTATTACGCGATGAACTCGGGCTGGATCCCGGAGAGGAGCTCATCCGTATTCATCAGGCCATCCTGTCGGGAGACTCAGCTGTCCTCTCAGGCGTGTCAGAGCCGACGACGAAAACACGCGCCGTTGACATACCCCGGCAATTGCCCGCAGACGTCTTCCGCTTCACCGGCCGAGCCGAGAGCCTGTTGCGGCTGGACAGGCTGCTGTCCGAGGACACGGCCGGAACGGCTGTGGTGATCTCGGCCATCGCCGGTGCCGGAGGAGTGGGCAAGACCGCTCTGGCCACTCACTGGGGTCACCGCGCGGCGGCGCGGTTTCCCGACGGGCAGCTCTACATCAATCTCCACGGCTACTCCCAAGGGCGGCCGACCACCGCAGCCCAAGCCCTCGATCACCTGTTGCGCAGCCTGGGCGTCTCCGGCGAAGAGATTCCCCATGGCCTGGACGAACGGGCGGCCCTGTATCGATCCCTGCTGGCGAGCAGGCGCCTGCTGATCGTCCTGGACAACGCCGCCAACGCTGAGCAGGTGCGTTGCCTGTTGCCCGGTTCCACCGCGTCACGAGTCGTCATCACCAGCCGGGACTCGCTGCGCGGATTGTCAGTCACCCACGACGTTCACAGCGTCGTCCTTGACGTCCTGTCACTCGGGGAAGCCGTCACCCTGCTCACCTCTCTGCTGGGAGCGGATCGGACAGGCAAAGAGAGAGACGCGGTCACGAATCTGGCCCGGCTGTGCGGCTGCCTGCCGCTGGCCCTCCGGTTGGCTGCCGCCCAGCTGGCCACCCATCCCGCCTTGCGCATCGCTGACTTCACCACGCGTCTGGAGCGGGAAAACCGGTTGAGCGTACTGGATCTTGAAGAGGATCCGCATATCGGCGTGCGCAGCGCCCTGGAGCTCTCCTACCGGAGTCTGCCGCCCGAGGCTCGACGGACGTTGCGCCTCATCGGCATGCATCCGGGCCCGGACATCAGCCTGGAAGCGGTGGCGGCACTCAGCGCCTCGTCATACGAGGAAGCGCGTGGAAACGTCGATGTCCTGATCAACGCGCACCTGCTCCAGCTCGACAACGACCGTAGGCTGTCGATGCACGACCTCGTTCGCGTCCATGCGCAGGAGCGCAGCCAGGTCGATGACACGCAGGACGACCGGGAGAGCGCTCTGGCCAGGGTGTTCAACTGGTATGCGCACACGGCTCGTGCCGCCATGCGACATCTCAACCGCGACGCCAAGCTGCTGAAGCTGGACACGCCGGCTCCGCCTGCCGGAGTGAGCGAGTTCACCGAGTACGGCCAAGCCAGCGAGTGGCTGGAGACCGAACGCCTCAACCTGGTCGCGGTCATCAACCGTACGGCGACGTCCGGGTGGCCGGTCCTATCTTGGCAGCTCACTCATCTGATCGCGTATTTCTTCTATCTCAAGGATTATGTGGACGACTGGGTGCACACCCACCAGATCGCGCTGTCCGCTGCCAGAAGCATCGGCGACCAGCGTGCCGAGGCCATGCTTCTGAGTACCCTCGGCCATGCTCATATGGCCGCTTCACAGCTGTCGGAGTTCATCGAGTGCCAGCGACAGTCACTGAAGCTGTCCATGGCGATAAGCGACCAGGCCGGTGAGGCCAACGCGTTGTGCTATCTCGGCTACGGGCTTGTGAGCGCCGGTAGTTTCGCAGAGGCAGAGGAGGTTCTCCTCCAGGCCCATGACCTCTATCAGAAACTCGACAACCAGGGAGGAGTGCTCGTGGTCCTCCTGGACCTGGCGACCGTTTACCTTCATGTCGGGCGCACGGCGGATTCCGTCTCTCTCCTGGAGGTCTGCTCGGCCCGATGGAGGGAGCAGAAGAGGGACCATGATGAAGCCTTCGCCCTCCTGCACCTGAGCGAGGCCCGGGCCAGAAGCGGTGATACGGTCACCGCGCTGGAGGAATGCCGGCGCGCATTGGAACTGGGCCGGGGAATAGGCAACGCCCGGATTGAAGTGCGGTCTCTGATAGGCATCGGCAGCATTCACTGGCGTGAAGGGGACCACGCCAAGGCCCTCGACTGCCATCAGACAGCCCTGGCCCTGTCCCTGGAGCTCTCCGGGCGCCAACTGGAGGGCGAAGCGCTCCAGGGGCTGGCGGACACGTACCGTGCCATCGGTGAGAACCTGGCGGCTCAGGAGCACTACCGGACCGCACTCGAGATCGCGATCGAGGCGGGAAGGCGATACCGGCAGGGCTATGCCCACAACGGGCTGGCCCTCGCTCTCCACGCTCTCGGCCGGGTCGAGGAAGCCGTCGACCACTGGAAGCAGGCTCTCGCCTTGTTCACCGACATGGGCGTCCCGGAGGCGGCCGTAGTCGACGCATTACTTCGTCGCGCAGGAAGATGATCGGCGAAGAGGCAGCGGGTTCCGTGGAGTGGTGAGCCCGGTTCACGACGCTGGTCGAAGGGGTTTTTGCGTTCTTCGTGCGAATGGTGTCCCCTGTGCCCCGGCCGGGACGGATTGAGGAAGCCGCCGGCTCCGGCCACGCCGCCTTCGTCCCGCCCCCGGTCCTGGGCGCGAGGCTGCTGACGGCGTGGCCGGAGCCGGTCACAACCGGCCGGAGCTCAGTCTGACGTCCTGGACGTGCCGACGGCGGCCGTGGCCGGCTGCAGGCGGGAGAGGGCCGGGAACGAGGAGCTCCAGGGGAGCTTGTCCGTCGGCCACAGCTCACGCTGCTGCTTCTTCTTCTCGGCCAGGGTCTCGACTCTGCCGCCCACGGGGCAGCGGAAGCCGTGCGGGGGCAGGGTCAGCGAGATCAGGTAGTTGTCGATCGGCACCGTGCTGCACTCGTCCTTGCCGTAGATGCGGTGGCCCCAGCCCTCATAGGTGATCAGGCGTGCCTTGGGGCCGAACTGCCGGGCCACGTTGGCGGACCAGGAGTACGGCGTGGAGGGGTCGTGCAGGGAGTTGCCCAGCAGGATCGGAGCGCTGCCCGTGTAGCGCAGCCGGTGCTGCGGGTTGGTGGTGGGGTGGCCGAGGCAGACGGGCAGGTCCTCGATCGGCATCGGGTTGTAGCGCATGTCCGGGGCGTGTCGGTTGCTGCTGCGCAGCAGCCAGGCGTACTCCTTGTAGCTGCGCACCGGGAGCCGGTAGTCCTGGCAGAGGATCGCGGTGGGCAGGTGGGCGACCTCTCCCGACACGGGCTGCCGGCCGGGCAGCGGGGGCACCCATGACGGCGGCTCTCCGCCGTCCAGGGCGCGGAGCATCTCGCTCAGCAGCTGCCAGGCGGGACCCTCGTTGCCCAGCACGCCCTGCCACAGGACCTGGATCTCGGTCATCGGGCGGTCGGTGACGCCCGGGTAGTACAGCTTGCCGCTGCGCGCCTTGGCCAGGATCCTCTCCCACACCGCCCGGACGTCCTTGCCATGCAGGGCGCAGGCGGGCTCCTGGTCGCACCAGCCGACGAACTGGTCGAAGGCGTCCTCGACGGCGGCGGCCTCGCTGTCGAGGAAGGCCTTGACGCCGAGGCTGTGGTCCATGTTGCTGTCCAGGGCCATGGCCCGGATCCGGTTCGGGAACAGCTCGGCGTACATCTGGCCGATCAGCGTCCCGTACGAGATCCCGTAGAAGGTGAGTTTCTCCTCGCCCAGCGCGGCGCGCAGGGCGTCCAGGTCGCGTGCGACGTTGACCGAGTCGACGTGGTCGTACAGCGGGCCGGTACGGGCCCGGCAGTCCGCGCGCAGCTTCTTGGCGTAGGCGCTCCACCTGACGAAGTCGGCCTGGCTCTTCATGACGGCGTACGGCATCTGGTTGTACACCGACGCCGAGCAGATCACCGGGTGGCTGCGGCCCACACCCCGGGGGTCGAAGCCGACGATGTCGAAGTGCTTCTGCAGTTCCGGGGTGAAGAAACCGGGAGCGCCGTAGGCGGCTTCCACGCCTGATCCGCCCGGACCGCCCGGGTTGATCACCAGGGACCCGACACGGGCCGCGGGGTCGGTGGCCTTGCGGCGGGCGACGGCCAGGTCGATGGCGGGCCCGTCCGGGCGGGACCAGTCGATCGGCACCCTCAGCCTGCCGCACTCGGCGGAGGGCTCCTCCTCGCAGGGCGCCCAGGTGATGCGGGCCTTCCCGGGGTCCGGAACCGGAGAGGTCGTCGGAGTCGGAGAGGCCGTCGGGGTCGGAGAGGCCGTCGGGGTCCCTGAGGGCTTCGGAGTCCCTGACGGTGCCGGGGTCGCCGTGGCCGCATCTGCGGGGCCCGCCGCGACGGCGGACGATACGGGTAACAGCGTCGCTACCGCCACGAAGGCGGCGGCGAGCAGGGGAGATCTTTTTCGCACAGTGCTCCAATCGCCGATCGGCCGATCGGTTCACTCGTGCGGTACTCGATCGGCCTTGGTCATCGTCGGTCGGCGGCCGCAACGACCCGCGGGGTCGGCGGCAGCGGACGCGGCCCCCGTGTTGACCGCGACAAATCGACGGCAGCACGATACAACGACATGATCCAGAAGATCATTGATATTGCGGTAAATGTCGCAATATCTGCAGTGGTACTACGTCAAGGCGTCGGGCCGGTGGATCCCGCTCCCGGTCACGATGCGGGTCACCAGGTGGGGCGGGGTCACGTCGAAGGCCGGATAGTAGCCGGTCACACCCTCGGCGGCGGTGCGCCGGCCGAGCGCGTGCAGCACCTCGTCGCCGTCACGCCGCTCGATCACCACGTCGGCGGCCGTCGGGGTCTGCGGGTCCGGGGCGTCGATGAGCACGTAGAACGGGACGTCGAAGGCGCGGGCGGCCAGCGCGACGCCGAGCGTGCCCACCTTGTTGATCACATGGCCGTCCAGCGTCACCCGGTCGGCGGCGGTCAGCGCCACGTCGGCCAGCCCGTCGGCCAGGACCGCGGCCACCATGCCGTCGGTGATCAGCGTCGGCCGGTAGCCCATCTCGACCAGCGCCGCGGCGGTCAGCCGGGCGCCCTGCAGGTACGGACGGGTCTCGGTGCAGACGAACTCCAGGCGTTTGCCCGCCGCCTGCGCCGCCCGCACCACAGCGATAAGGAACGCGTCGGCCCAGCAGTGGGTGAGAACCCGCGTGCCGTCGCCGAGCAGTGAGGCGGCGTGCTCGCCCAGGACGGCGTTCCGGGCGTGGTAGACGTCCTCGTGCGCGCGCGCCGCCGCCTCGACCGCCGCCACCAGCTCGTCACCGGCGAGCCGCGCGCGACCGTCGCCGGTGAGCCGTGGACGGTCGTCACCGCCGAGCCGCGCGTGGTCGTGACCGGGGCCTTCGCCGGGATCCCCGCCCGTGCCCACGGTCGCCGACAGGACGGCGTGCACCGCGTCACGGATGTGGTTGTTGGTCGGCCGGGTGGCCACCAGCCGCCTTCCCACGGCACGCAGCCGCGCCGCCGCCTCCTGCGGCCCGTCGCCGCGAGCCTCGCGCGCCCCCAGCACCATGCCGGCCGTGGCTGCGAACAGGGGTCCCGTGCTCTGCGTCACCATCCGCTCGATGGCCACCGCCACGTCCTCGCTGGTCGCGCAGCGCACCCAGCTCACTTCGAACGGGTAGACGCGGCGGTCGAGGATCTCCACCGCGCCGTCGTCCGCATACCGTACGGACTCGGCGAGCACCGGTTCGCCCATGCCGTCCCCTCCTTCCGCGTGCCACCAGTCACCACGGCCACCAGTCACCACGGCCACCGGTCACCGCGGTCACCGGCCGCGGCCCACGCCCATCCTCTCTCCGACCGGGGCCACGCTGCCAGCGCGAGCCGCGCCCGCCGGCCCGGTGGCCGGGCCGGTCGGGGGTCAGCCGTCCGTACGGCGGAAGCCGGCGCGGTAGGCGCTGGGGGTGAGCCCCACCCGGCCGACCAGGTGCTTGCGCAGGGAGTCCGCGCTGCCCAGCCCGCTCTTCCAGGCGATCTCGTTCATCGGCAGATCGGTGGTCTCCAGCAACTCCCGTGCCCGGTCGATGCGCCGGTGCAGCAGCCACTGCAGCGGGCTGAGCCCGGTCTCGGCGTGGAAGCGGCGGGTCAGGGTGCGCACGCTGGTGCCGGCGTGGCCGGCCAGGTCCTTGAGGGTCAGCGGGCGGTCCAGGTGAGCCAGTGTCCACGCCCGGGTCGCGGCCAGCCAGGTGCCGCGCTCGGGCGGCAGCGGCGTGGTGATGAACTGGGCCTGGCCGCCGGGGCGCAGGGGGGAGACGACCGCGGCCCGGGCCACCGCGTTGGCGGCGGCCGCCCCGTGGTCGAGCCGTACCAGGTGCAGGCACAGATCGATGGCGGCGGCCGCGCCCGCCGAGGTCAGCACCTGGCCGTCGTCGACGTAGAGCACGTCGGGGCGGACCTCGACGGCGGGATGACGGGCGGCCAGCGCGTCGGCCAGGGCCCAGTGGGTGGTCGCCGGCCGGCCGTCCAGCAACCCCGCCTGCGCCAGCGCGAAGGCGCCGGTGCACAGGGAGGCGATGCGCGCCCCGGCGTCCGCCGCCTCCCGCAGCGCCCGCAACGCCTCGGGATGGGCGGGCTCGCCGCCGCTGCCGACCGCGATCACGGTGCCGGCCCCCCGTACCGCCTCCAGACCGTGCGGGATGAACAGATCGGGGCCGCCGGCCGTGGGAACGACGCCCGGCTCGGCCGTGCACGACAGGACGGTGTAGCCCGGGGCGCCGTCGACCTCGACGCCGCCGAAGACCATGTACGGGATGGACACGTCGAAGCTCATGACGGGCGTCACGACGACGAGCACGATGCGATGCACTGGCCGGATCCTCCGGATAGCTGGCATTCTGGCCACTGCCGCCAGCCTAGGGGTGTCGTGGACGGTGGGTCCATGACCTTCCACGTGATCACCGGCGCCGGTGCCGCCGCCTCCCGCACCGCCCTGCTGCTCGCCGCCGACGGCGAGCGCGTCAAGATCGTCAGCCGTGGCGGCGGCGGACCCGACCACCCCCTGGTCGAGAAGGTGGCCGCGGACGCCGCCGACGCCGACCGGCTCACCGGACTGCTGGAGGGCGCCGCCACGCTGTTCGGCTGCGCCGCGCCGCCGTACCACCGCTGGCCGCAGGAGTTCCCGGCGCTGGCGGCGAGCCTGCTGACCGCCGCGGCGCGCACCGGCGTGCGCTACGTCATGCTGGGCAACCTGTACGGCTACGGCCTCGTCGAGGGGCCGATCCATCCGGGACTGCCGCTGCGGGCCACCGGCCCGAAGGGCCGCCTGCGGGCCCGCCTGTGGGAGGAGGCCGCCGCCTCGGGCGCACGGGTCACCGAGGTGCGGGCCGGTCAGTTCTACGGCGCCGGCGCGCTCTCGGTCTTCAGCCTCATGGTCCAGCCCCGGGTCCTGGCGGGCGCGTTCGCCCTGGTGCCGCAGGAGCTCGACCTGCCGCACAGCTACTCCTCCGTCGGCGACACGGCCCGCACGCTCGTCGCCGCGGGCCGCGACGAGCGCTCCTGGGGACGGGCCTGGCACGTACCGGTCGTCACGCCGTCGGTGCGCGAGCTGGCGGCGCGGCTGGCCGAGCTGGCCGGGGCGCCCGTACCCCGGCTGGAGGAGCTGACCGAGCGGGAGCTGGCGTTGCTGACGCTCACCGACCCGTTCTGGGCGGAGCTCACCGAGGTGCTGGAGGCTCCCGGCCTGCCGTACGTCTCGGACTTCACCGAGACCGAGAAGCTCCTCGGCGTCACCGCCACGCCGGTCGACGAGGTCCTGGCCGAACTGCTCTGAGTTCCGTGCGGGCTCCGCGAGGCGCGCACGGTCTCCGGGACGGCTCGCGAGGCGCGCACGGTCTCCGGGACGGCTCGCGAAGCCCGCACGGTCCTCGGGATCGCCCGCGAAGCGCATGGGGATCTCCGGGACCCGTGAAGTGCAAAGGGCCGTTTCCCGGGAAGTGGGCGGCCGGACATCCGATGACCGGTGTGCTCTGATGGGGTGGTTCGAGATGGCGGATCCCGCTGGGTCGATCATGATCGGGGTCGAGGAGGAGTTCCACGTCGTCGACGTGGAGACCCGGTACCTCGTGTCACGGGCCGGTCTGCTGCTGAGGCGGTTGCCGTCCGACCAGTTCACCCCCGAGCTGCAGCGTTCGGTGGTGGAGGCCAACAGCAGGCCGCTCGAACGCCTGGAGGACCTCGGGCGCGAGCTGACCGGGCTGCGCCGCGAGGTGACCGGAGTGGCGGAGGGGCTGGGCCTGGGGATCGCGGCGGCCGGAAGCATGCCGCTGGTGGACCAGGACGCGCTGAAGATCTCCCCGGACCCCCGCTACGAGCAGATGCTCGCCGACTACCAGCTCCTCACCCGCGAGCAGCTCATCTGCGGAACCCAGGTGCACGCCCAGATCGAGGACCGGGACCTGGCGGTCGCCGTCGCCCACCGGCTGGCCCCCTGGGTCCCCCCGCTGCTCGCGCTGAGCTCGAGTTCGCCCTACTGGCTGGGAGAGGACACCGGATACGCCAGCTACCGTCCGCTCGTCTGGCAGCGCTGGCCCACCGCCGGGCCGCTGGCCAAGTTCGCCTCGGCCGCGGAGTACGACCGGATGGTCGAGGACCTCATGCGGTCGGGTGTGATCACCGATCCCGGCATGCTCTACTTCGACATCCGGCCCTCGGACCACGTTCCCACCGTCGAGCTGCGGGTGTGCGACTCCTGTCCGCGCGTGAGCGACATCCTGGTGATCGCCGGGCTGTTCCGCGCTCTGGTGGCCCGCGAGCTGACGGCGATCCGGAAAGGGCCCGACCGCTCGGTACGGCCGGAGCCGGTGCGCGCCGCGACCTGGCGGGCGGCCCGGTCCGGCCTGGAGGGCGAGCTGGTCGATCCGGACGAGGGCGTCCCGCGCCCGGCCGCCGAGGTGATCGGGCGGATGGTGGACGGCCTGCGGCCGGAGCTGGAGGCCGCCGGTGACTGGGAGCTGGTGACGACCCTGGTCCGTGAGGCGCTGGGGCGGGGGAGCTCCGCGGCCCGCCAGCGGGAGGCCTTCGCCCGCAACGGCGACCTGGCCGACGTCGTCGATCTCGTCCTGGCCGAGACGCGGTCCGAGGAGTGGGGCGCCGTCCCACCCCGCACCGGCACCAAAGCCGCCTGATCTCACGTATCGCGCGCCGTGGCCGACCGGGGCCGCCCGGCCCTCGTGGAGCGCAGGACGGCCACGCCGCCGCCGTCCGACCGCCCGTGGAACAGCGGGTGAACGTCCATTCTTGGGCCTTGTCAGTCGTCTTGACCGGACGTAGCTTCCGGTCGTGACAAAGGCGATCATCCGACGTGACTTCCTCAAGGCCGCGGCGGCCGGCACCGGCATCGCGGCGGTCGGTCTCCCCGCCACCGCCACCGCCATCGCCGCGGCGGCCGAGGCGACGCCGTTCCGGCACGGCGTCGCCTCCGGCGACCCGCTGCCGGACGCCGTCATCATCTGGACGCGGGTCACCCCCGTCCCGGAGGCCGCCCCCGGCAGCGGAGCGGGAGGCCCGGCCGAGGTGACCTGGCAGGTCGCCGCGGACCCGGGGTTCCAGCAGATCGCCGCCTCCGGAACGCTGACCACCGGCCCGGAACGGGACCACACGGTCAAGGTCGACGTGCGCGGGCTGGAGGCGGCGACCACCTATCACTACCGTTTCCTGTTCGACGGCGTCGCCTCACCGGCCGGGCTGACCCGGACCGCGCCCCGCCCCGAGGCCGAGGTCGACGGGCTGCGCCTCGGCGTGGTCTCCTGCTCCAACTGGGAGGCCGGCCACTTCTCCGCCTACCGTCACCTGGCGGCCCGCGGTGACCTGTTCGGCGTCGTCCACCTGGGCGACTACATCTACGAGTACCGCAGGGGGGAGTTCGCCGCCCGCGGCACCGTGGTGCGCCCGCACGAGCCCGCGCACGAGATCCTCTCGCTGGCGGACTACCGGACGCGGCACGGGCAGTACAAGACCGATCCCGACCTGCAGGCCCTGCACGCCGCCTGTCCCTGGATGATCGTCTGGGACGACCACGAGGTGGCCAACGACTCCTGGTCCGGCGGGGCGGAGAACCACGATCCGGCGACCGAGGGCCCGTGGGCGCCCCGGCTGGCCGCGTCCCGGCAGGCGTACTTCGAGTGGATGCCGGTGCGGACGGGACCGGCGGGGGAGATCTACCGCACCCTGCGCTTCGGCACCCTGGCCGACCTGACCATGCTCGACCTGCGTTCCTACCGCTCGCGGCAGACCTCCGGGATCGAGGTGGACGATCCGGGCCGGACGATGACCGGCCAGGCCCAGATGGACTGGCTCAGGAGCGTCCTGTCCGGCGGCGGCGCCCGCTGGCGGCTGATCGGCAACTCCGTGATGATCAGCCCGCTCGCGCTCGGCTCCCTGCCCGCCCACCTCCTCGGCCCGCTGCGCAGGCTGCTCGGCGTCCCCGAAGGGGGGTACGCGCTCAACAGCGACCAGTGGGACGGCTACACCGCCGAACGCAAGCGCCTGCTCGCCGCCCTGCCGGACAACACGGTCTTCCTGACCGGGGACATCCACACCAGCTGGGCCAACGAGGTCCCGCGGACCGCGGCGACCTACCCCGCCTCGCCCTCGCTCGCGGTCGAGTTCGTCGTGCCCTCGGTCACCAGCGACAACGTCGACGACTTCCTGCGCGCCGAGCCGCGCACGATCTCCCTCACCGCCGAGGGGCTGGTCCGCGCCGCCAACCGGCACGTGCGCGGGGTGGAGCTCGACTCGCACGGCTACGGTGTGCTCGACGTGAACCCCGACCGGGTCCAGATGGACTGGTTCGCGATCTCCAACCGGAGCAGGGCGGACGCGGCCTCCTCGTGGCTCGCCTCGTTCGCCAGCGCCCACGGCAGCCGCAGGCTCAGGCGGGCCTACCGGCCCGTCCCCTTCTGAGAGCCGGGAGGGATCCCGGCCGCCGGTCGGCCGGGTCGCCCCCGGTGGGAGTGCACCGGAGGCGCCCCGGCCGGTCCGGCGGTGGGGCGGGGAGGTCAGCTTCCGATCTTCCCCACTCCGGCGCCCGCGGTGACGATCGCCTTCACGGAGGCCGGATCGTCGAGGGTGTAGCCGTAGTAGGCGGAGGCCTCCTGCACGCTGCCGCTGCAGTCGGGCGCGCCCGAATCCTCGACGAACACGTTGTTGCGCGCGACGCACCGGCCGGCCGGTCCGGCGTAGGAGTTCGTCACCGGCTCCTCGACCCGCTCGAAGTAGTTGCCCTCGACCAGGCAGCCGGCGTTGGCCTGGCAGGCCACCCCGGTGTCGGTGTTGTACAGGTAGTAGTTGTTGAACACGTGCACCGGCTCACCGAACCGTACCCGCGGGTTGCGCTGCGGCGTGCGGTCGAACCAGTTGTGGTGGTAGGTCACCTTCAGCCGGCCGGTGTCCTGCGCGGCGTTGCCGTCGTCGTGGCCGAGCAGCATGTTCTTGGTGTGCCGGTGGGTGTGGTTCCACGACACGGTGACGTACGACGAGCCGCGCTTGATGTCGACCAGCCCGTCGTAGCCGCAGCACAGGTCGTTGTGGTCGATCCAGACGTGGTGGGAGAACATCTGCACGTTGATCGAGTCGTCGGCGGCGCCGCGGAACGTCAGGTTGCGGATGATGACGTTGTGCACGGCGTCGGCGGGCGGCGAGGTCACCGCGTTGTCGGCGGGCAGGCCGATGTTGAGCCCGCCGCCGCTGATTCCGGCGTCGGAGCCGATGCCCACGATCGTCTTGTCCGAGGCGACGTTGTGCATCCCCGCCGGGACCGTGATCATCCCGCGCACGCAGATGTTCAGGGGGCCGCTCCGGCCGATCGCCGAGATCAGCTCGGCGGCCGTGTCGACCTCGACGGTCGGCCCGCCCGCGCCTCCCGTGGTGCCGTTCTGGCCCCAGGCGTTCACCGAGGCGAAGCCGACGGGTGACCCGGAGGTGGGGCAGGAGCCCGGGGGCACCGTGACCGTGGGGGTGACCGTGGGGGTGACCGTGGGGGTGACCGTGGGGGAGGGCGGTGGCCCGGTCGGTCCCGCGACGTCGGTCACCAGCACGTCGTCGAACGAGGCGCTCGCGTAGTGGCCGGCGAGGCCCGCCCTGCCGGAGGCGATGGACGCGTCCGTCGCCGAGACGACTTCGACGCCGCCGACGAAACCGCGCAGCGTCGTGCCGAACGCCTCCAGCCGCAGGGTGTACCACGTACCCGCGGTCACCGTCGCCGGTGCCGAGTCGAGGGTCACGGGGCCGCCGCCGGTCCGCTTGCCCAGGACGACCGAGCCCGCGTTGCTCAGGCCGAGGAAGTAGTAACTGCTGGTGCTCTGCGCCCTGGCCAGCACCGCGACGTGCCGGCCGGTGCCGTTGAACGCGATCGGCTTCACCCGTGCCTGCACCGCCTGGTTCGCCCAGCCGGCACCTGCGGTGGCCCGGGCGTCCGCGCTGGTGCCGGTCTGCCGGTACGCCCGGGAGCCGTCGGTGACCACGGACCAGCTGCCGCCGGACCGGGACCAGCCGTTGGCGTCGCCGTCCTCGAAGTCGTCGCCGAACAGTGTGGCGGCGGACGCGCTGGGCACCGCGGCCAGGGTCAGCACTCCGAGCAGCGTGGCCGCGACGGCCGTCGTGAACGCGGCGAGCAGCGAGACAGCCCTGCGCCCTTTCCTTCTTCGCACTGTGGAACCTCCCGTTCCGCCGGTGCGCACGGCCGTGCGGACCCGGCCGGACGCTCTGGTACGAAGTCAGGGAAAGCGCTGTCCAGGTCTTCCGCACTTGTACGCCTCCCGGCGGGAGGGGTCAAGTGCCCATTCGTGCCCATGCGGCGGTCTGCTCTGAAGGGGCGGACGTTCTCCCAGGTGGAAGCCGTCGGAAGAGATGCGGGGAGTGCCGGCTGGAAGTGCGGGCGCCGCTCCTGCCGGGGGGATGGCGGGATTTCCGGCCGCTTCACCATTGACTGAGCTGAGTTGTTAAAGTACGTTCCCCCTAGTCAAGGAAAGCGCTTTCCATCATCTCCGATGGGAAGGGACGGTGCCCGATCCCCTCGCCCCTGTCCGGCTGAGGGTGTCCGCCTCCGGGGTGCGCTCCGCCGTGTCCCGTACCCGACCGGCTCCACGGCGTGCCTGCGACAGGTGCTCGCGACGCCGTCGCCGTCGCCGTCGCTCCGTACGGTGACCGCGGCCGAACAGCCATGGAATGGCCGCGGCATGTGCGGAGAACGCCCAGAAAGCAGGCGATAAATGACATTCGAATCATCCGTTCCCGCGCCGGTGGCCCCATCCGGTTGCGCGGCATCCCGCATCCCGTACCGCGAACGGCTGACGGCGCTCGCCGCCGGCGCAGCCGTCCTGATCGCGCTCCTGGCCGGCTCCGCGGTCCCCGCCGCCCGCGCCGCCGCGCACGGGGAGCCTCCCGTCGTCCCGGCCGCCGCCCCGGCCGACGGGCCCGTCGGTTTCGCCACCGTCAACGCCCTCGGCCAGAACGGCACCACCGGGGGCGCCGGCGGGCCCGTCGTCACGGTGACCACCACCGCGCAGTTCCTCGACTACATCGCCCGGCCGGGGCCGTACGTCATCCAGGTCTCCGGCAGGATCACCCTGCCCACCGGCAGAACCGACGGCATGCACGACGTCACCTCGGACAAGACCATCGTCGGCCTGGGCTCCGGCGCCGCCCTGACCGGCGGCGGGCTCAACATCGGCCTGCCCGTCGACGACGACGTCACCTCACCGCCCGCCGGGGCCGTGCACAACGTCATCATCCGGAACATCGCGTTCTCCGGCGCCACCGACGACATGATCAACGTGCAGATGTTCAGCCATCACATCTGGATCGACCACAACGACTTCTCCAACGGGGACGACGGGGCGGTCGACATCAAGCGCGGCTCCGACTTCGTGACCGTCTCGTGGAACCGCTTCCACGACCACGACAAGACACTGCTGCTCTCCCACGACGAGGACGCCGGGCCGCAGGACATCGGCCGGCTGCGCGTGACCTACCACCACAACTACTTCGACGCCTCCGACCAGCGCCATCCCCGGGTGCGCTTCGCCGCCGTGGTGCACGTCTACAACAACTACTACCGGGACAACAGCTACGGCGTCGCCTCCACCTACGACGCCGGAGTCCTGGTGGAGAACAACTACTTCTACAGCGTCAACAACCCCGGCCGGGTGGACTTCAGCGGCGATCTCGGCCGGCTGGTCGAGCGCGGCAACATCCTCGTCGCCTGCAACCACCCCATCGAGACCCGCGGCGTCGTGACCGAGCCGCGCACCTACTACCCGTACACCGCGGACCCCGCCGCCGATGTGCCGGCCATCGTGGCCGCCGGCGCCGGGGTCGGAAAGATCTGAGGCAGATGAGCACCAGCACCCGCCGCGGCCCGGGCCTGCGGCGCCTGACCACCGCCCTGTCCGCGACCGCCCTCCTCGTCGCCGCGCTCACCGGCGCGGGCACCGCCGTCCAGGCCGGCGCGCATCCCGGTCGGACCGGCGCGGGCACGACCCTGTCCGCCGCCGACACGCCGACGGGCTTCGCCTCGGTCAACGCCCTCGGCCGCAACGGGACCACGGGCGGCGCCGGCGGCCCCACGGTGACCGTGACCACGGCGGCCGAGCTGGAGGACTACGCGGGGCGGCGCGGCCCCTACGTCATCCGGGTCGCCGGCCGGATCGCGATCGACGACATGATCACCGTGGTCGCCGACAAGAGCATCCTCGGCGTGGGCACGACCGCGGAGATCACCGGCGGCGGCCTCCAGCTCGGTTCGACGACCCGCCCGGGCAACAATGTGATCATCCGGAACATCCGGTTCACCGGCGCGTCGGACGACTCCGTCAGTGTCACCAACAAGGCGCACCACGTCTGGATCGACCACAACGACTTCTCCGGCGGCTATGACGGCCTGCTCGACATCAAGCGGGAGTCGGACTTCGTCACGGTCTCGTGGAACCGCTTCCACCACCACAGCAAGACGCTGCTGCTCGGCCACTCCGACAACCACACCGCCGACATCGGCAAGCTCCGGGTGACCTACCACCACAACTTCTTCGACGGCACCGACCAGCGCCATCCCCGCGTGCGCTTCGCCGAGCCGGTGCACGTCCTCAACAACTACTACCGGAACAACGCCCTGTACGGCGTGGCCTCGACGGAGAACGCGGGCGTGCTGGTGGAGGGCAACTACTTCGAGAACGTCGCCCACCCCGTCCACGTCGGTTACGACAAGAGCGGCCCCGGCCGGGTCGTCGAGCGGAACAACCGCTACGTGAACTCCGGCACGCCGCAGACGGCCGGCACGGTCGTCGAGCCGCGCACCTACTACGCCTACACCGTCGACGACCCCGGCAGCGTCCCGGCGATCGTCACCGCCGGAGCGGGCGTCGGCAAGATCGGTCTCTGATTCCGCCGCCTCCGGCCTCACCGGCCGTGATCCCACAGCCTCCGGCACCCCTACCGCCGGCCCCACCGGCCGTGACCCACCGATCGTGACCCACCGCCCCGGCCATCATCGTGACACCCCCGCCCGGCGAGGACGCCTCCCGCCGGGCGGGGCGCATCCCTCATCCGAAAGGCAGGCTCATGCTCCGGACCCTCATCCTCCGAACGACCCGGCGCCGTACGGCGCTCGGCGCGGCCGTCCTCGCCGTGCTGCTCACCCAAGGCGGCGTCCCGGCTCCCGCGCTCGCCGGCGCATCATCCCCGGCCTCCCCGGCGGCCGGGACGGCTCTGGCCGACGGGCCCGTCGGTTTCGCCTCCGTCAACGCCCTCGGCCAGAACGGCACCACCGGAGGCGCCGGCGGGCGCACGGTCACCGCCACCACCGCCGAGGAGTTCCTGGAGTACATCGACAGCAAGGAGACCCTCGTCATCCGGGTGGCGGGCACCATCGCCATCACCAGCAAGCAGGGCGTACGGCCCAACAAGACCATCATCGGCGTCGGCACCTCCGGCCACATCACCGGCGGCGGCCTGGACTTCTACCGGTCCTACAACGTGATCGTGCGCAACCTCCGCTTCACCCGCGCCGAGGACGACGCCGTCAACGTCGGCCGTGAGTCGCACCACATCTGGATCGACCACAACACCTTCTCCGGCGCGGTCGACGGCTCCATCGACGTGGTGCGCGGCGCCGACTACGTCACCGTGTCGTGGAACCACTTCGACCGCTCCGACAAGAGCATGCTGATCAGCCACTCCGACGGCGCCGCGGGTACCGACGTCGGCCGGCTCAAGGTGACCATCCACCACAACTTCTTCGACAACAGCCGCCAGCGCCACCCCCGTGTCCGCTTCGGTGAGCCGGTCCACGTCTTCAACAACTACTTCCTGGGCAACGAGCTGTACGGCGTGGCCTCGACGGAGAACGCCGGGGTGCTGGTGGAGGGCAACTACTTCCAGGACGTCCCCCACCCGCTCTTCTCTGCCAGCGGTTACGCTGACAGCGGTCCGGGCCGGGCCGTGCAACGCAACAACATCTACGTGAACTCGGGCACTCCGGAGACGGCGGGCACGGTCGTCGAGCCGCGTACCTACTACGCCTACACCGTCGACGATCCGGCGGGTGTGCCGTCGGCGGTGCGGGCCGGAGCCGGCGTCGGCGCGCGGTGGGGCGTTCTCTGACCCGCCAGCCGGGCGGCTCCGGCTCCGCCGGCCCACCGGTGTGAGTGATTCCGCTCACCGGGCACCCTAAAGTGATCTCATGCCCACCACCCTGAACTCCGCGAAGACCCGAGCCGCACTGCGCGTCTCGGCCCGCATCTCCCTGGAGTTGCTCCTGGTGCTGCTGATGACCGCGGCGGCTCTGTGGTTGCTGGGACGGATGTGGCCGATCGTGTGGCCGGTGATCGTCGCTCTGCTGCTGACCACGCTGACCTGGCCGCCCGCGCGCTTCCTGCGCCGGCACGGATGGCGCCCGGCCCTGGCCGCGTCGGTTGTGACCGTGCTGTTCCTCGTGCTGGCGGCGGGCATCATCGTGCTGATCGCCGTGCCGGTCGCGTCCCAGTCCGGCGAACTCACCACCGGCGTGGTCAACGGCATCCAGCAGATACGGGAATGGGCAGCCGGTCCGCCGCTGAACATCGGCGACGACGAGATCACCCGGGCGCTCGACACGGCGGTCGCCCGCATTCAGGGCAGCGTCGGCGGCATCGTCACCGCCACGCTCACCGGCGTGGGCACGGTGGTCAACGGCCTCATCACCACGGTGCTGGCCCTCTTCCTGATGTTCTTCTTCCTGAAGGACGGCCCTCGCTTCCTGCCCTGGCTGACCCGTCAGCTGCCCGGCCGCCTCGCGACCGACGTCCCGGCCGTCGCCACGCGCGGCTGGGACACCCTGGGGGCGTTCGTCCGCTCCCAGGCCTTCGTCGGCCTGCTGGACGCCGTCCTGATCGGGCTGGGCCTGTGGATCGTCGGTGTACCCCTGGTGCTTCCGCTGGCCGTCCTGACGTTCGTGTCGGCGTTCGTGCCGATCGTCGGCGCCCTTTTCGCCGGCTTCGTGGCCGTGCTCATCGCCCTGGTGTCCAACGGCCTGACCGACGCGCTCATCGTGCTGGCCCTCATCATCGTGGTGCAGCAGCTCGAAGGGAATGTCTTCCAGCCCATGGTGCAGAGCCGAGGGCTGGGACTGCACGCGGCGGTGGTGCTGCTCGCGGTCGCGCTCGGCGGCAGCCTGGCGGGCATCATCGGCAGCCTGCTCGCGGTGCCGGCAGCCGCGCTCGTCGCCGTGCTCTGGAACTACTTGCGCGAACAGCTCAGCGAACCGGTCAGGGAGCCGGATGCGGTCACCGGTGAAAGCGAACCGGGCGCCGGCCCGAGTACCAGCCCGGTCACCGGCGGAAGCGAACTGGGCCAGGTGCCGGGGACTGCCGGCCCAGGTACCGGCGAGCCGGACGGCGGTCCGGCGCCGGCGTAGGGGCCCACCGGTGTCCCGGGCGGGGATGGACGGCGTCATTCGCGGACGGAGCTGAGATCCCGAGGCGGGTGACGCCGGCACCCGGGACGGTCAGGCGGTTCCGGTACGGGGCCTGCCCACGACGCACACCAGGTCGGTCGCGGTGGAGGTCCGGCCGTTCAGGACGGCGGTCTCGAAGCCGTGCTCCTCCAGGACCGGCGCCACCTTGGCGGCGATCTCTCTCGCCCGCCCCGGTCCGGGCGGCTCCCAGCACAGGTGGAGGCTCCCGCCGGGAGCGAGCCAGCGGCGCAGGGCGGCCAGTTCCCGCGCGGGGGAGCGCGTCCAGAACAGGTTGACGTTGACCGAGAAGATCTTGTCGAAGGAGGCGTCGGCGAACCCGGCGTCCTCCAGCGCCGCCACCAGGAAGCGCGCCCTGCCCGCCGTCACGTGCTCGCCGTTGCGCAGCCTGGCCGCCTCGACGGCCGTGCCCGAACGGTCGATGGCGGTGAGGGACCCTCCCTCAAGGCGGCCGAGGACGAGCGCGGCCGCGACGCCGCGTCCGCATCCGATCTCCAGGACCCGGTCGGACGGCGTGAGCTCCAGTGTCTCCACCGCCCAGGACAGGCGTTCAGGTGTCGACTTCTCCGTCATGGTCACATGATCGGTGAACATCACGGGCCGGCACCAGACCCGCGTTGCATGTTCATGCGTTGGTGTGCATATACTTCTACCCGTGTCTAAAGTGCTCACCTCCCTGCCTGTCGGTGAACGTGTCGGAATCGCCTTCTCCGGCGGCCTCGACACCTCGGTAGCGGTCGCGTGGATGCGCGAGAAGGGTGCAGTGCCATGCACCTACACCGCCGACATCGGCCAGTACGACGAGCCCGACATCGCCTCGGTGCCCGGACGCGCCACGACGTACGGCGCGGAGGTCGCGCGGCTGGTCGACTGCCGGGCGGCCCTCGTCGAGGAAGGACTGGCGGCCCTGGCCTGCGGGGCGTTCCACATCCGGTCCGGCGGCCGCGCCTACTTCAACACCACCCCGCTCGGACGGGCCGTCACGGGCACCCTGCTGGTGCGCGCGATGCTCGAGGACGACGTGCAGATCTGGGGGGACGGCTCGACCTTCAAGGGCAACGACATCGAGCGGTTCTACCGGTACGGCCTGCTCGCCAACCCCTCCCTGCGGATCTACAAGCCGTGGCTGGACGCCGACTTCGTCAGCGAACTCGGCGGACGCAAGGAGATGTCGGAGTGGCTGCTCGCCCGTGACCTGCCCTACCGAGACAGCACGGAGAAGGCCTACTCCACCGACGCGAACATCTGGGGCGCGACCCACGAGGCCAAGCGGCTCGAACACCTCGACACGGGCATCGAGATCGTTGAGCCGATCATGGGCGTGCGGTTCTGGGACCCCGCCGTTGAGATCGCCCCTGAGGACGTCACGATCGGCTTCGAGCAGGGGCGGCCGGTGACGATCAACGGCAAGGAGTTCGCCTCCGCCGTCGACCTGGTGCTGGAGGCCAACGCCGTCGGCGGCCGGCACGGCCTGGGCATGTCCGACCAGATCGAGAACCGGATCATCGAGGCCAAGAGCCGGGGCATCTACGAGGCGCCGGGCATGGCGCTGCTGCACGCGGCGTACGAGCGGCTGGTCAACGCGATCCACAACGAGGACACCCTCGCCGTCTACCACAACCAGGGACGGCAGCTGGGCCGGCTGCTGTACGAGGGCCGCTGGCTGGACCCGCAGGCGCTGATGCTGCGCGAGTCGCTGCAGCGCTGGGTCGGGATGGCGATCACCGGCGAGGTGACCCTGCGGCTGCGGCGCGGTGAGGACTACTCCGTCCTGGACACCTCCGGGCCGACGCTCAGCTACCACCCGGACAAGCTCTCCATGGAACGGACCGAGGACTCCGCCTTCGGACCGGTCGACCGCATCGGCCAGCTGACCATGCGCAACCTCGACATCGCCGACTCCCGCGCGAGGCTGGAGCAGTACGCCAGGCTCGGCATGGTCGGCAGCCGGCCCGCGACGCTGGTCGGCGCGGAGCAGGCGGCCTCGACCGGGTTGATCGGCGCGATGTCCGAGGGCGGCGCCGAGGCGATCGCCTCCCGCGGAGAGGCTCCCGTCCACGACGAGCTGCTCGACCACGCCGCGATGGAGTCCGGCACCGACTGACGGAGACCGGCGTCCCCGCCGCGCGGGGGCGCCTCCGGGCGGCCGGAAGTGTCGGCGCGGCTGGTTAGTGTCCGCGCCATGGATCACTGGGGCGAGATCAGGAAGCTGATCGAGACGCGGCGGGCCGACCGGCTCGCCGCGCGGGTCAGGGCACTGGACGACGACGGCCGCAAGGAGGTCGCCGCCCGGCTGCCGGAGTTGCTGAAGGAACTGCGCGGCCGGTTCGAGCGGTGGGACGACGACCTGGTCGGCTACGGGATCGCGCTGCGGGTGGCGGGCGCCGCCGTCTTCGGCGGCGCGGCGGCCGTGGCGTCCTGGCTGTACCGGCGCGACTTCGCGCCCCAGTGGGCCGGCCCGGACAACGACGTGGACCTCATCCTGGCGGTGATCGCCGACCGGCCCGCCGCCTGGCGCGCCGACCTGGCCGAACGGCTGGCACTGCGGATACGCGTCCCCGACGACCGCGGTATGGCGCTCGCCCTGGAGCTGCTCCGCGAGACCGGCACAGAGCCGCCGGCGCACGATCCGCTGGTGGCCGGTTGGGTGGGCCGCGCTCCGTCCCGGCTCGGCGACGACCCGCTCCTCGATCACCTGTTGCCGCGCCTGTTCGAGGCCGAGGGCGTGGGCCGGGTGCTCCAGTGGGAGAGTGAGCCGCACGCGGGCTGGCTGGGCGCGCTGCTGAATCTGGCCGAGACGGGCCGGGTGCGCCGTGAGGCGCTGATCGAAGGCTGCGTGCGCCGTTTCCTCCTCGGTGGCACGGCCGTGGACCTGCGGTTCTTCACTCGCCTGCACGAGGCGCTGGACCCCTCGCCCGCCGAGGCGGCCCCTCATATCCGTGACTACCTGCAGCTGCTGCCCGCGTCCCCCGGCCCGGTCGCGGAGTCGGCCATGAAGCTCCTGCGCGCCTGTGACGGCCTGACCGCCGACGACCTCGCCGAGGCGTGGGAGGCGCTGGTGTTCCGTTCCGAGCGCAAGCTGGTGCGCGCCGGGCTGTCCTGGCTCGACCGTTCCGTACGACGGACACCCGCGTTGGCCGACGCGGCCGCCGCGCCGCTGGCCCGCGCGTTCGCCGCCGACTCCGCCGAGCTCCTGGAGAAGGCCGTCGAGCTGGCCCTCAGTCACTCGGGCGGCATAGGCGAGGAGGGGCGCGCCGCCGTGCGCGAGGCGATCGAGCTGCTCCCGCCCCACCTCGGGCAGCGGGCCGCCACGGTGTTCACGGGCGGTACGGTGGCCGAGCCCGGACCCGTGTTCACACCGCCGCCGCTGCCCGCCGTACCCGGGCGCTCCCGCAGTCTCGAACCTCCGATCCAGTCCGTCGAGGAGTGCGCCCGGCTGGCGGCGGAGGAGACGTCATCCTGGCAATCATGGGAGCGGCTGCTGGCCGGTCTCGTCACACTCGCCGGCCGCGACCGGGCGGGCCTGGCGGCGGCGCTGCGCCCCCGGCTGCTCGACGGCCCCCACTCGTGGGTCGACTGGCAGTACCGTCGGGAGGCATGGGAGGAGGCCGGCCAGTGGTTCGAGGGCGCTGTCCGCGCCCTGACCGCGACCGCGCCCGTCCGGAGCGCCTGGCGGCGCTTCATGCCGAAGACGAACCTGGCCGCCCCGGACCTGCTCCTCGTGCACCGCGCGGCCGAGGTCCTGCGGGCCGTCGAGGAGGACACCCTCCCGCCGCTGCTGCTGGCCACACCGACGCATAGCACGGGACACGTGGCGGCCGCCGAGCTGGTCCAGCGGCTGGAGGCCGTCGAGGCGGCCGGGGCCAAGCCGCTCGCCGCCGACCTCCAGCAGGCGCTGCTGCGCCTGCCGCGCACCCCGGATCCCGAGGCGGCGGGGCGGGCGGCCCGGCTGACGTCCCCGGCGGGCGGGATCCTCGCCGCGTGGACCTGCCCGGAGGCCGGGATCGAGCTGGAATGGACCTGTGCGAACGCCGGCGGCGATCACGACTGGCATGACCGGAGCCACCACCACAGCGTGCACCCGGTGCCCACGGCCACCGCCGCGCCCACCGGCCTGCCGCTGGTCGACCTGGTGCTCGGCGTCCCCCGGCGCTGGGCCGAGGAGCGGCACCGCGAATGGTGGCCCTCGATGCTGCCCTCGCACCGCGAGGTCGCCGCCGCGTACCTCATGCCGTACGTGATCCGGCGCTCCCGGAACGGGCCCTCCGCCGGGCCGGAGCCGTCCCGCGACCTCGCCCGGGCCGAAGGGCCGGCCGGGGCGGCGTTCGCGGCGGTGCTGGCCCGCGACCTGGGCGACCCACACCTGCCGGGGTCGGTCGAGGTGCTGCTGGAGGCCGCCGCGCGGGGTGAGCTGCCCGCGGCCGAGATCGGCCGTCAGGCCGGGCTCCTGCTGGCGAGCGGCGAGGTCAGGATGACCGACATGATCGCCGCGCTCGACGCGGCGGCCAGGCGGGGCGCCCACGAGCACGTGTGGCGGATCGCCGCCGCGGCGCTGCCCGTGCTGCTGCCCGCGCCGGGCGGGCGCCCGCTCAACGGACTGGCCGGGTTCGTCATGCTCGCAGCCACGGCCGCCGAGTGGTCCGGCGCGCGGGGTGCGATCCCCGAGGTGCGCGACATGGCGGCCCGCAAGGGGAGCAGCGGGTTGCTCCGCGAGATCCGCCGGCTGCATGAGCGGCTCACCGCCGGTACCGGCGGCACTGAGAACACGGGCGGCCCCGACAACACCGGCGGCTCCGGCCAGGAAGGATGATCATGGGATCCGAGCGAAGCAGGGACTGGCACTCCCGACAGGCCGAGGGCCACGGACTGCGGATGGTGATCGGTGAGCTCGCCCGCGCCGCCGCCGCGCCGGGCTGGGCGCGGCTCGTCGTCCGCCGCGCCCAGGTCGGCGCGCACGCGCTGACCACCGTCACCCGCGACGACCACGAGATAGCCGCCCAGGGCATGGACGAGCCGTTCCAGCGGCTCCGCGAGCTGTCCTACCAGGCCGGCGGCGGCACCTGGTTCATCTGCGAGCTGGAGTTCTCGTCCGGCGGCAGGGGATACACCGGCCGCGTCGACTCCTCCGCACCGCCGTTCGAGGACGTGCCGCCGGTGGCGGCGCTGGCGGAACTGACCGCGTTCCCCCGCGAGGACCCGCCCGGCTGGCTGCTGGCCGCGCTGCCGACCGCCGTGCCCTTCGGGCTGCCCACCACGTACGGCGATCACTACGACCGGTGGCGCCACCGTCCCGGGAACCACCGGCCGCTGCCGATCGCCGGGGAGCTGGCTTACCTCCCGGCCACGACCATGACCGCCCGGGACTTCGGCGAGAGCCGGGAGCCCGGCGGGCACCTGGTCTACCTGACGGAGCAGGCCGACGATCTCGAGCACGGGCACCTGATGCTGAGCTGCCACCGGGAAGCCTACTGGGTGGGGCGCCACGACCTGCGCGGCGCCCGGGAGGGCGTGCGCTCCGTCACGCTGAACGGCGCGGTGCTCCGGCTGGAGCTGACCCCCGGGGCCGCCGACGCGCTGGAGACCGAGACCGTATTCGAGGTCCGCCTCGACCTGCCGCCCAAGACGATCGGGCAGCTGCGCTCGGCTCTGGCCGACCTGTTCCGGTCCGCCGTACGGGCACCGGAGCTGATCGGTTTCTGAGCCGGTACCGGTCAGGCGCCGCCGGGCTACCGCGACTGTTCGGCGAGGGTCTTGATGCCCTGGAGAGTGGCCTGGATCCCGGAGAGCAGGTCGGCGAGCCGGTGCCGGACGAGGGACTCCTCCTTGTCCGGCATGCGGTCGATGGCCAGGCTGAGCCCGGAGCGCGCCGGGCCGAGGCGGACGCTCTGCCGCAGCAGGGTGCCGCCGGCGCCGGGCCGGAGGCCGAACCGCCAGACGGCCATCGGGACGCGCGGGTCGGGGGCGTCGCCGCCGAACCGGCCGTCGGGATCGACCACGGCCCAGGCGAACGTGTGCGGGGGATCCAGCTCGGTCACGTATGAGACGGTCCGCCACTCGCCCAGGATCGCGTTGCGGTTGCGGCCCTCGAAGCAGGCGTCCACCGCCGGCCGGTCGGTCTGGCCGAGCCACCGCACACCGCGCAGCTCGGGGCTGAAGCGGGCGGGCACGTCGATGTCGGTCACCAGACTCCAGACCCGCTCCTGCTCCGCCCGGATGTGGATCTCGTGCTCCACCGCCGGGCCGTCCTGATAACGCATGTCCTCGCCCTCCTCCGATGATCCATTACTCGCCGGTAAGTATGTCGGGTCGCCGGGAAACCGGGTGGACCGGCCGTCCGGAGCCCACTTGGATGGGGATGTGCCGACGCTCGGGGATTCCGCGTTCTTCTGCGGGGCGCGCGCGGACGGACACGGCGGGAGTCCGCCCTCCGCTCCGGTCCCGTCGGCGGGCGTCCCCGCCGTCCTGGAGATCGCCTGTGACGAGTCCGGTTCGGAGGGCGAGAAGCTCATCGGCGGGAACACCGACGTGTTCGCCCATGCCGGCGTCCGGATGACGGTCGAGGCGGCGGCGGACTGCATGCGGGAGATACGGGACAGGGCGCCCTCCCCGGCGACGGAGTACAAGGCGAACATCCTGCTCCGCGCGAAACACCGGGCCGCCCTCGCCTGGCTGCTCGGGCCGTCGGGACCGATCCGCGGCAGAGCCCACGTCCACCTGATCGACAAGACCTTCTTCGCGGTGGGGAAGATCGCCGACCTGCTCGCCGGAGACGTCACCTGTACGGCGGGCTCGGGGACGTGCCGGACTCAGGAGGCCGGAGCCATGGCCGTCGCCCTGTACCGCGAGGGCCCGGCCGCCTTCGGCCGCGAACGCTGGGAGGCGTTCCTGGAGTCGTTCAACGACCTGATCCGCGCCGGGGGCCGCCCGGAGGCGCGGGCGGCCGCCGACGCGTTCGCCGGGATCGTCGGGGTCCTGCGCGGAGCCGGTGCGCGGGGCCGGGCCGGTGAGGTCGTGGAGACGCTCTGGGCGAGGAGATCCCGGGCGGAGTCCTTCCGGGAGCGTCTTCTCGACGGCCGGGGTCTCGTGCCGGCGCTGGACCCCCTGGTCCCCTCCATCGTGCAGACCGTCGTCCACTGGGGTGGCGGCGGACGCCCCGTCTCGATCGTCCACGACATGCAGACCACGCTGACGGAGGAACGCGTCACACAGCTCGGGAGGATGCTCGACACGCCGTGCCCGGCTCTCGTCCACCGCCCGCCGGGGGGCCGGTTGGCGGGCCTGACGCTCGTCGACTCCCGCTCGGACCCACGTGTCCAGGTCGCCGACGTCCTCGCCGGGGCGGCGCGGAAGCTGGCGTCCGACGAGCTCAACGGCCGGGGCGACGCGGAACTCACCGGCCTGCTGCGGCCCTACGTGGACCCGTTCTCGATCTGGGGGGACGGCAGGAGCTGGTCCCGGCTGAGGGGCGTCCTGTGACTCCTCTCTCCCGATGAGGCCGCCCGGCCAGACGCCCCGGCAGCGATCAGGGGCGGAAACCGCTCAGAGACCGGGAACCTTTCCCCGCGCCCGCCGGTACGGCTGATGGACCACCCCTGAGGACAGGCTGGTGGACCATTCCTCGGACAGGAAGGCGGGGCGGTGGACGGTCGGGAGGCGCTCGGCGGTGGGATGCACGGCGATGAGGCGGACGGCGGTGAGGTGTGCGAAAGCGAGGCGCTCGGCGGTGGGGTGCGGGACGCTGAGGTTCTCGACAGCGGTGGAGCGCTGCGGAGCCTCCGGAGCCCGCGACGGGCGACCTGGGCGGTGCTCCCGGTCGCGGTGGTACTGCTGGTGGCAGTGGCGATCTGGCCCCGGCCGACCGGGCCGGGCGCCGCACCCGGCGCACCGGGGGTGGCCGCCACGCCGCAACCGGACGTGGCGATCGCGAGAGAGACGGCCCCGGGCATCAGGATCGGTGTCGAGCGGGCCGAGGAGGGACGGCTGCCCCGGCTGGAGACCGCGCTGCCGGAGCGGCTCTCGACGCACGGCGCCGTCTCGCTGTCGGCCGCGCCGATGACGCGGGCGCTGGCGTTGCTCCAGTGGAGCGGCGAGGGTGGTCCCGGCCCGGTGCTCGCTCTGGGCGACGATGGCGGGCTCCGCGCGCTGGACGGCGTCAAACTGACCACGCCGACCGACGAGGACGGCAACGAGCAGCTTCCCCTGGACGACACCGCGCTCAGCCCCGACGGCCGCCGGGCCGCCTTCCCGCAGCGGGACGAGGTCGTGGTGGTCAACCTGATCGACGGGACCTCCCGCCGCTGGCCGCTGCCCGGTTTCAATGAGATCGTCTCCTGGCGTCCGGACGGCGTCACCCTCGTGGTCGAGCAGGAGGAGAGGGTGTTCCTCGTCGACAGCCGGACCGGGCGGGCCGAGCGGCAGCCGTACCCCGGCTTCGAAACCGTGGCCGGGGGCGAGCCGGGCACGGACGTCCACCGGTTGAGCGACGCCGCAGATCTTCACCGGCCGCGGACCACGGAGCCCGCGAAGACGGAGCTGACCCGCTGGGACGCCTCGGGAAACCTGCTGGCCCGCGAGAGTTCCCGGCTCACCGTGGGGACCGGCGAGCGCTGGGGGCCGGGCTGGCTGCGCGGCGGACGCATCGCCTGGGACGTCTTCGGCGCAGGCGGCCCGCGTCACGGCGGCATCGTCGAGGCCGAGGCGATCGTCGTGCTCGACGCCGCGACCGGGCGGCAGAGCGCCGCCCTCGTGCTGCCGGGGACGGACCGCTGGAAGGGGTGCTGCCGGGTGCTGGGCTGGTACGACGAGGACACCGTGCTCTTCGCCAGCCGGGGCGGGCCGTCCCGGCTACTGGCCTGGCGGGTGTCCAGCGGCGAGCTGCTGCGGGTGGCCGACCTGCCCGACGGCGCCGCGGTCGCGCTGGGCGATATCCGGGGACGACCCCGGACTCAGACCCCCGCGGGATGACTCGGAGACCGGTCCGGTGGCTCGCAGTCCCATCCGGCGGCGTGGAGCGCCCGGGGATCCGAGGGCCCCGCCCGACGGGTCAGATCCGCGCCCGGCAGCGGGCGGCCAGGTCCCAGGCAGCGCAACCGGTACGCCTGGGTGTCGTGCGGCGCGTAGTCCTCCAGGCCGCGCTCCAGGAGCGCGGCGGCCTCCCGGGTCTCCCCGATCTCGATCAGGGTGGTCGCGTGCATGGCGAGGGCCGCGGCTCTCCACCAGGCGTGCGAGTCCAGGTCGAGCGATTGACGGCCGTAACGGACCGCGTCGTCGTGGCGGCCCCGGAGCCGGGCAACCCAGCCCAGGTGGGCACGGACCGTCTTCATCCCGTCCAGGGCGGCGGCGCGGGCGTGGTCGTCGCCGGACAGCCGCGCCGCGGCCAGCGCCCGCTCGCCGTAGGCGAGCGCGTCGGCGAGCAGCAGCCGGTTGCTGCTGACCACCGCCAGCCAGCCGAGCAGGTGGGCCTCGGCGCCGTGGTCTCCCAGCAGCGTCGCGTGCCGGAGCGCGGCCACCGGGTGCGCGGCCCCCTCGCCGACGGACCGCCCGACCCCGGCCGGCCGGTCGACTACCGCCCCGTCCCGGGCGACGGGGCCGCGCGCGCCGCCGCGCTCCTGGCCGGGCTGCTGTGAGGGCGGCCGGGCCGGGAGATCCCGGGGCGGGCCGGTGACGGTCTCAGTGCCCGGCGATGTGCCGGACCCGGACGATCCCGGGGACGGTGCGCGCCAGCAGGTCGGCGATCTGGTCGTGGTGGACGCCGGCGTGCCCGCGCAGTTCAGCGACGCCGTCACGCACGGTCACCTCCCACCGGGGCCCGAAGGGGTACTGCTCGCGCAGCGCGGCGAGCACGTCCTTGCGGAGCTTCTCGTCGGACCGGGCCAGCATGGCCATCAGGTCGCGGCGGCTGACCATGCCGACCACCCGGTCGTGCTGCACGACCGGCAGGCTCTTGACCCGCTTGGCGACGAGCAGGCCGACCAGCCGGACGGCGTCGGTGACGGGCGAGACGGTGACCACCTCGCGCGTCATCACCTCCTCCACCAGGTGCGGCGGCGGGCCCGAGGCGTCGGGTACGGCCCGCACCGTGGCGCGGGGGTCCGGCTGGAACTCGCCCTGGAGCAGGTCCATCTCGCTGACGATCCCGACGAGGGTGCCCGAGTCGTCCACCACGGGGGCGGCGGTGATGTTGTGGGAGTACAGGACCCGGACGGCCTCCCGTACCGGGTCGTCGGGAGAGACCGTGACGGCCGGGGTGCTCATGACATCGCGTACCAGCATCGTTGCCGTCCCATCCGAGACGCGGTGGCGTGAGGGGCCACGGTCTCGCGCCCCTCACGCGCGTCGTCTCCTCCTCGAAAACGTCATGGGGTTACCCGATCCCATCTCACCCCAGCGGGGGCCTCGTGTGGAGGGCCGGAAGTCCTTTCTCACCCGGCCTCGCGTCGTGCCCGGCGCCGTCAGCCGGCGGAGGCGCCGGCGCGGCGCTTGGCCCAGACGTCGAGGGCGACGGCGGCCAGCAGGACGAGGCCCTTGAAGAGCATCACCCGCTCGCTCGGCGCGCCGATGAGGGACATGCCGTTGTTGATCACGGCCATGATGAGGCCGCCGGTGATCGCGCCGACCACCTTGCCGACACCGCCCTGGACGGCGGCGCCGCCGATGAACGCCGCCGCGATGGCGTCGAGCTCGAAGCTGTTGCCGGCCGTGGGACCGGCCTGGTTGAGACGCCCGGCGAAGATGATCCCGGCCACCGCCGAGAGCACGCCCATGTTCACGAAGAGCCAGAAGGTGACGGACTTGACGTTGATGCCCGACAGGCGGGCGGCGTGCAGGTTGCCGCCGATGGCGTAGATGTGCCGGCCGAAGACGGCGCGGTTGGTGACCAGGGTGTAGCCCACGACGAGGAAGGCCAGCAGCACCAGGACCCAGGGGAGGTTCTTGAACCGGGCCAGCTGCACGATCACCACCAGCACCGCGGCGGAGGCGCCGGCCATCTTGAGGGCGAACAGGGGCAGCGCGTCGACCGACTGCCGGTAGCCGATGCGTCCCTGGCGGGCGCGCCACTGGGAGACGACGATCGCGGCCACGACGCCGAGGCCGACGAGGAGGGTGATCAGGTCGGCGCCGCCGAGCGGGCCCAGGCCGATGTTGCCCAGGTAACCCTCGACGAAGCCGTTGGAGAGGGTGCGGACCTCGTCGGGGAAGGGGCCGATGCCCTGGTTGCCGAGCACGGTGAGGGTCAGTGCCCGGAAGATCAGCATTCCGGCGAGGGTGACGATGAACGCGGGGATGCCGAAGTAGGCGACCCAGTAGCCCTGCCAGGCTCCGATCAGCGCGCCGGCGACGAGGGTGATGAGCAGGGCCAGCGGCCACGCGACGTCCATCTCGACCATCAGCACCGCCGCGATCGCGCCGCTGAGCGCGACCACCGACCCTACGGACAGGTCGATGTGACCGGCGATGATGATCAGGATCATGCCGATCGCGAGGACCAGGATGTAGGAGTTCTGCACCATGATGTTCGAGATGTTCTGCGGGCTGAGCAGCTCACCGTCGGTCAGGATGGAGAACAGGAGGATGATCAGGCCGAAGGCGATGTAGATGCCGCTCTGCCGCAGGTTGACGGAGAAACGGCCGCCGGACGCCTTCGCGGCGGGAGGCGGGGGAGCACCGCCGCCCGACAGGGTTTCAACCGAGGCCTTCTCGACGCTCGTCATGGCCGTTATTCCTTTTCCCTCGTCATGAATTGCATGAGCCGTTCCTGGGTGGCCTCGGCCCGTGGCAGCTCACCGGTGATCCGCCCGGCCGACATGGCGTAGATGCGGTCGCAGAGACCGAGCAGCTCGGGGAGCTCCGAGGAGATCACCAGGATGGCCTTCCCCTGGTCGGCCAGCTGGTTGATGATGGTGTAGATCTCGTATTTTGCGCCCACGTCGATGCCGCGGGTGGGCTCGTCGAGGATCAGCACGTCGGGGTCGGTGAAGATCCACTTCGAGAGCACGACCTTCTGCTGGTTGCCGCCGCTGAGCTGCCCGGTGATCGCCGAGACGCTCGGAGCCTTGATGTTCATGCCGGCCCGGTAGCCGTCGGCGACCCGGTGCTCCTCGTTGCCGTTGATCCAGCCGTGTCTGGCGAGCTTCTTCAGCGCCGCGGCCGAGACGTTGCGCTTGATGTCCTCGATGAGGTTGAGCCCGTACCGCTTGCGGTCCTCGGTGGCGTAGGCGATGCCGTGGGAGATCGCCTCGCGGACCGAGCCGATCCGGATCTCCCGGCCGTCCTTGTACACGCGCCCGGAGATGTTCACCCCGTAGCTCCGGCCGAACAGGCTCATCGCCAGCTCGGTGCGGCCGGCGCCCATCAGGCCGGCCAGGCCGACGATCTCGCCGCGGCGCAGCGTCAGGCCGGCGCCGGAGACGACGGCGCGGTCGTGCTGGACGGGACTGTGCACCGTCCAGTCCTCGATCCGCAGCACCTCCTCGCCGATCTTCGGCTCGTGCGGCGGGTAGCGGTTCTCCAGGGAGCGCCCGACCATGCCGGCGATGATCCGGTCCTCGGTGACCTGGTCGGCCCTCATGTCGAGGGTCTCGATCGTCCGGCCGTCCCGGATGATCGTCGTGGAGTCGGCGATGGCCGCGATCTCGTTGAGCTTGTGCGAGATGATCACCGAGGTGATGCCCTCGTCACGGAGCTCCCGCAGGAGGCTGAGCAGGTGCGCCGAGTCCTCGTCGTTGAGCGCGGCGGTCGGCTCGTCGAGGATGAGCAGGCGGACCCTCTTGGACAGGGCCTTGGCGATCTCGACCAGCTGCTGCTTGCCGACCCCGATGTCCATCACGGCCGTCACCGGGTTCTCGCGCAGCCCGACCCGCTCCAGGAGCTCGGCGGCCTCGGCGTTGGTGCGGTTCCAGTCGATCAGCCCGCGGCTGGTGCGCTCGTTGCCGAGGAAGATGTTCTCGGCGATCGACAGGTAGGGGCTCAGCGCGAGCTCCTGGTGGATGATGACGATGCCGTGCCGCTCGCTGTCCTTGATGCCGGAGAACCGGCACAGCTCCCCGTCGAAGCGGATCTCGCCCTCGTAGGTCCCGTGGGGGTAGACGCCGGACAGGACCTTCATCAGGGTCGACTTGCCGGCGCCGTTCTCCCCGCAGATCGCGTGTATCTCGCCTCTCCGGACCGCGAGGTTGACGTCCTGGAGGGCCTTGACGCCCGGGAAGGTCTTGGTGATCCCGCGCATCTGAAGTATGTGGTCGGTCATCGCGTCGTCCGTCTCCGCGTCGCTCTTCTCACCGGTACGGGTCCCCGGCCGGTGCCGGCCGGGGACCCGTCCACGGGTGCCGGTCGGCTACTTGAGCTGGTCCTCGGTGTAGTAACCGGTGTCGACGAGGGCCTGCTTGTAGTTGTCCTTGTAGACGATCACCGGCTCGAGCAGGTAGGACGGGACGACCTTGTTGCCGTTGTCGTAGTCGGTGGTGTTGTTCACCTCGGGCTTGGCGCCCTTGAGCAGGGCGTCGGCCATCTTGACGGTCACGTCGGCCAGCTTGCGGGTGTCCTTGTAGATCGTGGCGTACTGCTCGCCGGCGATGATCGACTTGACCGAGGCGACTTCGGCGTCCTGGCCGGTCACGACCGGGTAGGGCTGGTCGGCGGTGCCGTACCCGCTGCTCTTGAGGGCCGACAGGATGCCGATGGACAGGCCGTCGTACGGCGAGAGCACACCCTGGATCTCGGCGTCGGAGTAGGCCTTGGTGATCAGGTCCTCCATGCGCTTCTGCGCGGTGGCCGGGTCCCAGCGGAGGATGGCGACGGTCTTGAAGTCGGTCTCACCGCTCTTGACGACCAGGGTGCCCTTGTCGATGTAGGGCTTGAGGGTGTCCATCGCGCCGTTGTAGAAGAACGTCGCGTTGTTGTCGTCGGGGGAGCCGGCGAAGATCTCGATGTTGAACGGGCCCTTGGCGTCGCCCTCGGAGCCGTCCTGCTTCTTCAGGCCGAGGCCCACCAGCAGCGAGGTCGCCTGCTGCACGCCCACCTTGTAGTTGTCGAAGGTGGCGTAGTAGTCGACGTTCGGGCTGTTGCGGATGAGGCGGTCGTAGGCGATCACCGGGATCTTCTTGTCGGCCGCCTGCTGGAGCTGGGTGGTGATCGCGGTGCCGTCGATCGAGGCGACGATCAGGACCTTGGCGCCCTTGGTGATCTGGTTCTCGATCTGGTTGACCTGGGTGGGGATGTCGTTCTCCGCGTACTGCAGGTCGACCTTGTAGCCGAGCTTCTCAAGGGAGCTCTTGACGTTCTCGCCGTCGTGGATCCAGCGCTCGGAGGACTTGGTCGGCATGGTGACGCCCACCAGGGCGCCGGCCGAGGATCCACTCGTGCTCTGCGCCTGGTCGACGGTCTTGGTGGCCGAGCCGCAGGCGGTCATCACCATGGCGAGGGTCAGTCCTGCGGGCACGAGCGCCAGCTTGGAGAGCTTCATGTCTTGCCCTTCATGTGAAGCGGTGTCGATCTGGAGGTGTGGTGCCGGCCTCGTCCTTGCCTGTGGTCGGCGGGCCCGGAAGCCGCCCGTATTGCTTCCGGGGAGGTGTGATGCCGCCGGCGCCTCGGAGCGGGCTGCGGTCCGGCGGTCCGACCCGGGCCCTCTCTTGTTAGCGCTAACAACATCATTAACAAACTCTTGTGCTCGGCTTCGTTGGGATGTGAGCGCTATCAAATGCGGGGGCAGGATGCATGTCAAGGCTCGTAACACCAACGTGACATCGAGGTTAACTGGGCGAAAGAGTGCAAATGTCCAAGAAGCCCTGGGAGCCGTTGGAAACCTATGCTTCTGGCGGGTTGTGGGCAGATGGCCAGGACAGGGGCCCGTAACCGCACTGTAATGAACGAGCCTCTTGACGCTGGGGGATGTTAACGCTCACAGTCTCCTCAGACGAGGAAAGGGGCACCGGTGAGCTCTATCAGCCGAGGGCGTCGCTCTCCGGTGATGGCCGACGTGGCCAAGGTGGCCGGAGTGTCACACCAGACGGTCTCCCGTGTGCTCAACGACCACCCCAACGTCCGCGCCGAGACCCGCACCCGGGTCCTGGCGGCGATCGACCAGCTCGGCTACCGCCGCAATCTGGTCGCTCGCGCCCTCGTCACCCGCCACTCTCGCACACTCGGCGTGGTGAGTTTCGACACCACGCTGTACGGCCCGGCCAGCACGGTCTACGGGATCGAGCAGGCCGCCAGGGACGCCGGATACTTCGTCAGCATCGTCAGCCTGCGCACCATCGACCGGGCCGGGGTGCACGACGCGCTGGAGTACCTGGCCGAGCAGGGCGTCGACGGCATCGTCGTGGTCGCCCCGCAGCGGTCGGCGGCCCGCGCGCTGGCCGACCTGCCGGCGGGCGTGCCCATGGTGGCCGTCGAGGGCGACCACGCCGGAGACGTCTCCGTGGTCAGCGTCGACCAGGTCGAGGGGGCCAGACTGGCCACCGAGCACCTGATCGGCCTGGGGCACGAGACCGTCTGGCACGTCAGCGGCCCGTCGGACTGGCTGGAGGCCGAGGGCCGCATCGCGGGCTGGCGCGGGGTTCTGATCGCCGGCGGCAGGCCGGTCCCCGAGATCCTGCCCGGTGACTGGAGCCCGCGCTCCGGCTACCAGGCGGGTCAGAAGCTCGCCCGGATGGAGGAGGTCACGGCGGTGTTCGTGGCCAACGACCAGATGGCTCTGGGGGTGCTGCGGGCGTTCGCCGAGGCGGGCGTCGAGGTGCCCGGGCGGGTCAGCGTCGTCGGCTTCGACGACGTGCCCGAGTCGGAGTTCTTCTCCCCGCCGCTCACCACGGTCCGCCAGGACTTCGGGGCGGTGGGCCGCAACAGCATCGAGATCCTGCTCCGGCAGATCGAGGCGGGGCAGGACCTGCCGCACGAGAGGCTGGTGGTCCCGCCACTGTTCAAGGTCAGGGCCAGCACGGCACCGGTCCGGCGCTAGGCCGTACCGGGAACCGCGCGGCACGCACGCCGCACGACGTGGCGGCGCAAGCCGCACAACCACGGTCCGCAGGGCCGTACGGAGAAAGCAGGGCGCGGCCGTCAACGCAGCGGTGTTAGCGCTCACATAAGGAAAGGACCCCCCACCGTGTTCAAGAGGATGTCGGCGCTGCTGCTGGTCGGCGCCACCGTGATGACGATGGCCGGCTGCGGGAGCGGCGGGACGACGTCGGCGTCGCAGCCGGGATCGGGCGGCGGTGACGACAAGATCACCATGGGCTTCTCCCAGGTCGGCGCGGAGAGCGGCTGGCGCACCGCCAACACCAAGTCCGTCCAGGAGTCGGCCAAGACCGCCGGGATCGAGCTGAAGTTCTCCGACGCGCAGCAGAAGCAGGAGAACCAGATCAAGGCGATCCGCTCCTTCATCCAGCAGAAGGTGGACGTCATCGCCTTCTCCCCGGTCGTCGAGTCCGGCTGGGACACCGTGCTCAAGGAGGCCAAGAACGCCAAGATCCCGGTGATCCTCACCGACCGGGCCGTCGACTCGGCGGACACCAGCCTCTACAAGACCTTCCTCGGCTCCGACTTCGTCGAGGAGGGCAGGAAGGCCGGCAAGTGGCTGGTGGAGGAGTACAAGGACTCCACCGAGACGGTGAACATCGTCGAGCTGCAGGGCACCACCGGCTCCGCCCCCGCCAACGACCGCAAGGCCGGTTTCGCCGAGGTCATCGGGGCCGACGCCAAGTTCAAGGTGATCGCCTCGCAGACCGGCGACTTCACCCGGGCCAAGGGCAAGGAGGTCATGGAGGCCTTCCTGAAGTCCAACCCGGACATCGACGTGCTCTACGCGCACAACGATGACATGGGCCTGGGCGCGATCGAGGCGATCGAGGGCGCGGGCAAGGTCCCGGGCAAGGACATCAAGATCATCACGGTCGACGCGGTCAAGGACGGCATGCAGGCGCTGGCCGACGGAAAGATCAACTACATCGTCGAGTGCAGCCCGCTGCTCGGCCCGCAGCTGATGGACCTGGCCAAGAAGGTCGTCGCGGGCGAGCAGGTGCCCACCCGCGTGGTGACCGAGGAGACCACCTTCACCCAGGAGCAGGCGAAGCAAGCCCTGCCCACCCGCCAGTACTGATCGGCCGGGTCGCTCCGGGCTCGCACTCCGGAGCGGCCCGCCACGGGAACCCGCCGGCCCGGTGAGAGCCGGGCCGGCGGGCGGTACGGCGGGCCACGTGAACCCGGTGGACCGGGAAATCCGCGGACCAGAGGACCAGACGAAGAGGAGAGGGACGCCGCATGGACGACGCACCCGCCCCGATCCTGCGGATGCGCGGGATCTGTAAAGAGTTCCCCGGGGTCAGGGCCCTGAGCGACGTCGACTTCCGGCTCCTGCCGGGCGAGGTGCACGCCCTGATGGGGGAGAACGGCGCCGGCAAGTCGACCCTCATCAAGGTCCTCACCGGAGTCCACGCCGTCGACGGCGGCGAGATCACGCTGGACGGCGCGCCGGTGTCCTTCAGCGGCCCCCTGGCGGCGCAGCAGGCCGGCATCAGCACGGTCTACCAGGAGGTCAACCTCTGCCCGAACCTCTCGGTCGCGGAGAACATCCTCATCGGCCGCGAGCCGCGCCGCCTGGGCCGGATCCGGTGGAAGGAGGTACGGCGCCGCGCCGCCGGGCTGCTGGCCCGGCTGGAGCTCGACGTCGACGTGTCGGCCCCGCTGTCCTCCTGCTCCCTGGCCGTCCAGCAGATGGTCGCCATCGCCCGCGCCGTCGACGTCTCCGCCCGGGTCCTGATCCTGGACGAGCCGACCTCCAGCCTCGACGCGGGCGAGGTCGAGCAGCTGTTCCGGGTGATGCGCCGGCTCAAGGCCGAGGGCATCGCGATCCTGTTCGTCTCCCACTTCCTCGACCAGATCTACGAGATCGCCGACCGGATGACGATCCTGCGCGACGGCAGGCTGGTGGGGGAGTACCTCACCAGCGAGCTCGGCCAGGTCGAGCTGGTCGGCAAGATGATCGGCAAGGAACTGAAGGACCTCGAGACGCTCGAGAACGCCCCCAAGGACATCGCCGCCGCCGAGCGCTCACGCCCCTTCGCCGAGGCGAGGTCGCTGGGCCGCCCCGGCTCCGTCGAGCCGTTCACCCTCACCATCCACGAGGGGGAGGTGGTCGGCCTGGCCGGGCTGCTCGGCTCCGGCCGTACCGAGATCGCGCGCCTGCTGTTCGGCGCCGACCACGCCACCACCGGCGAGCTGTCCGTCGGCGGCACGCCCGTGACGCTGCGCACGCCCCGCGCCGCCACGAACCACGGGATCGCCTTCTGCTCGGAGAACCGCCGCGCCGAGGGCCTGATCCCCGACCTGAGCGTCCGGGAGAACATCATCCTGGCCCTGCAGGCCGCCCGCGGGTGGGCGCGGCCGATCCCGCGCCGCACCCAGGACGAGCTCGTCGACAAGTACATCGACGCGCTGAAGATCAGGCCGGCCGACCCCGACCGCCCGGTGAAGAACCTCAGCGGCGGCAACCAGCAGAAGGTGCTGCTGGCCCGCTGGCTGATCGTCGAGCCGAAGCTGCTCATCCTCGACGAGCCCACCCGGGGCATCGACGTCGGCGCCAAGGCCGAGATCCAGCGCCTGGTCGTGGAGCTGTCCGACGGCGGCATGGCGGTGCTGTTCATCTCCGCCGAGCTGGAGGAGGTGCTCCGGCTCAGCCACAAGGTCGGGGTCCTGCGGGACCGGCGGCTGGTGGCCGAGCTGCCCAACGACGACCACCTGACCACCGGAGTCCTCATGGAGACCATCGCGAGCGGAGGCCGCTCATGAACGCCGCCGCCGTGATCCGGCACCGGCTCTTCTGGCCGGCGGCCGTGCTCGTCCTGCTGCTGGCGGCCAACGTGTTCTTCACGCCCGGCTTCCTGTCCGTCGAGCTGAAGGACGGCCACCTCTACGGCAGCCTGATCGACATCGCCCGGTTCGGCGCGCCGCTGATCCTCGTCGCGACCGGCATGACCCTCGTCATCGCCACCGGCGGGATCGACCTGTCGGTCGGCTCGGTGGTGGCGATCTCCGGGGCACTGGCCTGCCTGTGGATCACCGGCCTGGACGACCAGCAGAGCACGGCCGGAGTGCTCACGGCCGTCGGCATCGCCCTGGGGCTCGCACTGTTCCTGGGGCTGTGCAACGGGATCCTGGTCGCCGGGATCGGCATCCAGCCGATCATCGCCACGCTCATCCTCATGGTGGCGGGGCGCGGCCTCGCCCAGCTGATCACCGACGGGCAGATCCTCACCGTCAACAGCGCACCCTACAAGCTCATCGGCGGCGGCTACTGGCTCACCCTGCCGTTCGGCGTGCTGATCGTGGCGGCCGTGCTCGCGATCACCGCGTTCCTGACCCGGAGGATGGCCCTGGGGCTGCTCCTGGAGTCGGTCGGCGGCAACGCGACGGCGAGCCGGCTGGCCGGCATCCGCTCGCGCGGGCTGATCGTGACGGTCTACGCCTTCTGCGCGCTCTGCGCGGGCATCGCGGGACTGATGATCAGCTCGAACGTCTCCAGCGCCGACGGCAACAACGCCGGGCTCTGGATCGAGCTCGACGCCATCCTGGCCGTCGTGATCGGCGGCACGTCCCTGGCGGGCGGCCGGTTCTCCCTCGGCGGCACGGTGCTCGGCGCGCTCGTCATCCAGACGCTGACCACCACGATCTACACCATCGGCATCCCGCCGGAGACGACGCTGCTGTTCAAGGCGCTCGTCGTGGTCGCGGTGTGCCTGCTGCAGTCCCCCGCCTTCCGTGAGAAGGTCCTCAACCGCCGCCGGCGCCGTCCCCAGTCGGCACCGGCGAGCGCCGACCCGAAGGTGAAGGTGCCGGCATGAGCTCGGACGTCCTGACCGCCGGCCGTTCCGCGGTGCTGCGCGGCCGGCAGCGCTACCTCCCCGTCCTGGTGACGGCGGGCCTGCTGGTGGCCATGTTCACGGTCGGCGGCCTGCGCTACGAGGCGTTCGCCTCCGGCCAGATCGTACTCAACGTCTTCATCGACAACGCCTTCCTGCTCGTCCTGGCGGTCGGCATGACCTTCGTGATCCTCACCGGGGGCATCGACCTGTCGGTCGGTGCGGTGGTCGCGCTCTCCACGATGGTCACGGCGACCCTCATGACGGACCACGGCTGGTCACCGCTGGCGACGGTCCCGCTGGTGCTGCTCATCGGCTCGGCGCTCGGCCTCGCGATGGGCTGCGTGATCCACTACTTCGACATCCAGCCGTTCATCGTCACGCTGGCGGGCATGTTCCTGGCCCGCGGCCTGTGCTACGTCATCGGTACCGACTCGATCCCGATCACCGAGGAGACCTACACCGCCGTCGCCCAGACGCAGATCAGCCTGCCCGGCGAGATGCACCTCTCGGTGGGCGTCGTCATCGCCCTGGCGGTAGTCCTCTTTGCGGCGTATATGCTGCATTACACCCGGTTGGGACGGAATGTCTATGCCATCGGGGGCAGCGAGCAGTCGGCGCTTCTCATGGGCCTGCCCGTGGCCCGGACGAAGATCGCCGTCTACACGATCAGTGGCTTCTGCTCCGCGCTCGGCGGCGTGCTGTTCTCGCTCTACACGCTCTCCGGGTACGGCCTCAACGCGCTCGGCATGGAGCTGGACGCGATCGCGGCGGTCGTCATCGGGGGCACTTTGCTCACCGGCGGGTCGGGCTATCTGCTCGGGACCGTGCTCGGCGTGCTCGTCCTCGGCCTGATCCAGACGATCATCAGCTTCGAGGGGACCCTCAGCCCCTGGTGGACCAGGATCTTCATCGGTCTGCTGCTGTTCGTCTTCATCCTGCTGCAGCGCCTGATCTCGGTGCGGCGGTCCTGACGCCGGAATTGGAGTCGTCCGCTATGTCTCTTCTGATTCGGGGAAGAATGTGAACGCTAACAACGATCACTATGTGATCGGCGTCGACTTCGGCACACTGTCGGGCCGCGCCGTCGTGGTCCGCGTCTCCGACGGCGCCGAGGTCGGCAGCGCCGTACACGAGTACGCCAACCGCGTGATCGAGGACCGGCTGCCCGGCACCGACGTGAAACTGGGACCCGACTGGGCGCTGCAGTCACCGCAGGACTGGCGCGAGGTGCTGCGCACCGCGGTGCCCGAGGCGGTGGCCGCCTCCGGCGTCTCCCCGTCGCAGGTCATCGGCCTGGGCACCGACTTCACCGCCTGCACCGTGCTGCCCGCCACCGCCGACGGCACGCCCCTGTGCGAGGTCGAGGGACTGGCGGACCGGCCCCACGCCTGGCCCAAGCTCTGGAAGCACCACTCCGCGCAGCCGCACGCCGACCGGATCAACGCCCTGGCCGGACGGCGGGGCGAGAGCTGGCTCCCGCGCTACGGCGGGAAGATCTCCTCCGAGTGGCAGTTCGCCAAGGGACTGCAGGTGCTGGAGGAGGACCCGGAGGTCTACGGCCGCGCCGAGCGCTGGATCGAGGCCGCCGACTGGATCATCTGGCAGCTCACCGGCGTGGAGACCCGCAACACCTGCACCGCCGGATACAAGGGCATCCACCAGGACGGCGCCTACCCCTCCGATGACTTCCTGGCCGAGCTCAATCCCGCCTTCGCCGGTTTCACCGGCAAGCTCGGCCGGGAACTGGCTCCACTCGGCGGCCTGGCGGGCCGCCTGACGGCCGAGGCCGCCGAGTGGACCAAGCTCCCCGAGGGCATCGCGATCGCGGTCGGCAACGTCGACGCCCACGTCACCGCGGCCGCCGCCGACGCCGTGCGGCCCGGCCAGATGGTCGCCATCATGGGCACCTCCACCTGCCACGTCATGTCCTCCGACGCCCTCGCCGAGGTGCCGGGCATGTGCGGCGTGGTACGCGACGGCATCGTGCCGGGACTGTGGGGCTACGAGGCCGGCCAGTCCGGCGTCGGCGACATCTTCGGCTGGTTCGTCGACACCTGCGTGCCGGCCTCCTACGAGCGCGAGGCCGCGCGGCTCGGCCGCAGCGTGCACGAGCACCTCACCGAGCTGGCCGCCGCGCAGAAGGTCGGCGAGCACGGCCTGGTCGCGCTCGACTGGCACAACGGCAACCGGTCGGTCCTGGTCGACCACGACCTGTCCGCCGTGATCGTCGGCCAGACCCTCGCCACCCGGCCCGAGCACACCTACCGGGCGCTCATCGAGGCCACCGCCTTCGGCGCCCGGATGATCGTCGAGACGTTCGAGGACGCCGGGGTGCGGGTGGAGGAGTTCGTCGCCGCCGGCGGCCTGCTGAAGAACCGCTTCCTCATGCAGGTCTACGCCGACGTGCTGCGCCGCCCCATCTCGGTGATCGGCTCCGACCAGGGCCCGGCGCTCGGCTCGGCGATCCACGCGGCCGTCGCCGCCGGGGCCTACCCGGGCATCGGGGAGGCCGCCGCGGCCATGGGCAAGCGCACCGAGGCCGCCTACGTGCCCGACGCCGGGCGCGCCGACGCCTACGACCGGCTGTACGCCGAGTACCGCCGCCTGCACGACCACTTCGGACGAGGAGAGCACCCCGATGGCAACGACGTTCTGCACCGCCTGCGTGCCCTGCGGAACGAGGTGACCGCATGAACTCTCGTGTGCGGGAACTGAAGGAGACCGTCTGCGCGCTCCACGCCGAGCTGGTCCGCTACGACCTCGTCGCCTGGACCGCGGGCAACGTCTCGGGCCGGGTACCGGGCGAGGACCTGTTCGTGATCAAGCCGAGCGGCGTCTCCTACGACGACCTGACCCCCGAGTCGATCGTCGTGTGCGACCTGGACGGCAACCTGGTCGAGGGCGACTACGCCCCCTCCAGCGACACCGCCGCCCACGCCTACGTCTACCGGGCCATGCCGCACGTCGGCGGCGTCGTGCACACCCACTCCACCTACGCCTCGGCCTGGGCGGCGCGCGGCGAGGCGATCCCCTGCGTGCTCACCGCCATGGCCGACGAGTTCGGCGGCGAGATCCCGGTCGGGCCGTTCGCGCTGATCGGCGGCGACGACATCGGCAAGGGCATCGTCGCGACCCTGGAGGGTCACCGGTCCCCGGCGGTCCTGATGCAGAACCACGGTGTCTTCAGCATCGGCGCCTCCGCCAAGGCGGCGGTCAAGGCCGCCGTGATGTGCGAGGACGTCGCCCGTACGGTGCACATCTCCCGGCAGCTCGGCACGCCGCTGCCCATCGCGCAGGCCGACATCGACAGCCTGTACGACCGCTACCAGAACGTCTACGGACAGAGGAGTTCCCGGTGACCCGTCAAGAGCGCGAGATCTGGTTCCTGACCGGGAGCCAGGGACTGTACGGCGAGGACACGCTTCGCCAGGTGGCCGAGCAGTCCCGGCGGATCGCCGAGGAACTGAACGGGGCGCTGCCGTTCCCCGTGGTGTGGAAGCCGGTGCTCACCGACGCCGCGGCGATCCGGAGGGTCTGCCTGGAGGCGAACGCCTCGGACGCGTGCGTCGGAGTGATCGCGTGGATGCACACCTTCTCCCCGGCCAAGATGTGGATCGCCGGCCTCGACGCGCTGCGCACCCCGCTGCTGCACCTGCACACCCAGGCGAACCTGGAACTGCCCTGGTCCTCCATCGACATGGACTTCATGAACCTGAACCAGGCCGCCCACGGCGACCGGGAGTTCGGTTACATCCAGTCCAGGCTCGGCGTGCCCCGCAAGACCGTCGCCGGGCACGTGAGCGACCCGTCGGTGGCGGCGCGGATCGGCGCGTGGGCCCGCGCCGCGGCCGGGCGCGCCGAGGTCGGCTCGCTGAAGCTGGCCCGGTTCGGCGACAACATGCGCGACGTGGCCGTCACCGAGGGCGACAAGGTCGAGGCGCAGCTGCGCTTCGGGGTCTCGGTCAACACCTACGGGGTCAACGACCTGGTGGCCGCCGTCGACGCCGCCTCGGACGCCGAGGTGGACGCCCTCGTCAAGGAGTACGAGGACACCTACGCGGTGGCGCCCGAGCTGCGCGTCGGCGGGGACCGGCACGACTCGCTGCGCTACGCCGCCCGGATCGAGCTCGGCCTGCGCGGCTTCCTGGAGACCGGCGGCTTCGGCGCGTTCACCACGAACTTCGAGGACCTCGGCGGCCTGCGCCAGCTCCCCGGCCTGGCCGTGCAGCGGCTGATGGCCGACGGGTACGGCTTCGGCGGCGAGGGCGACTGGAAGACCTCGGTGCTGCTGCGCACGCTGAAGGTGATGTCCGCCGGGCTGGACGGCGGGACGTCGTTCATGGAGGACTACACCTACCACCTGGTGCCCGGCCAAGAGCTCATCCTCGGCGCGCACATGCTGGAGGTCTGCCCGACCATCGCCTCCGGCACCCCCTCCTGCGAGATCCACCCGCTGAGCATCGGCGGCCGGGAGGACCCGGTCCGGCTCGTCTTCGACGCCCAGCCCGGCCCCGCCGTGGTGGTCGGCCTGGCCGACATGGGCGAGCGGTTCCGGCTGGTCGCCAACGAGATCGACGTCGTGAACCCCGCCGAGCCGCTGCCCAACCTGCCGGTGGCCCGCGCCGTCTGGCGGCCCCGCCCCGACATGCGCACCTCCGCCGAGGCCTGGCTGACGGCCGGAGCGCCGCACCACACCGTGCTGTCGGCGGCCGTGGGCACGGAGGAACTGGCCGACTTCGCGGACATGCTCGGCGTCGAGCTGCTGGTCATCGACGCCGACACCGAGATCCGCCGGTTCACCAAGGAGATCCGCTGGAACCAGGCCTACTACCGTCTGGCCCAGGGGTTCTGACCACGTACGGGGCCGTCGGTACGGTGCGGTTTGCGCCGGTACGGCGCGCACCAGAGCAAGGCCCGGCGCCGGTACGGCGAGTCGCGGGGCGGCGTGATCCGGCGCCGCCCGTACGGCGCGCGACTCGGACTGGGCGGGTCCGGGCCGGGCGGGTCCGGGGTGGGGGCTTCTGCGTGGGTCATGGTCGTGCTGTGCGGGCGGGTTCTCCAGCTGGCCGTCGGAGTTGACCTCAAGCGCGGTTGAGGTCACAGGATCGCTATCGGCAGTCGGACCGATGGGGAGTGATCTGATGCGCGCGGTGTGGTTGAAGGAGTTCGGCGGGCCGGAGGTGCTGGTCGCGGGGGAGGCCCCGGAGCCGGTGGCCGGGCCGGGGCAGGCGCTGGTCGAGGTGGCGTTCGCCAACATCACGTTCGTGGAGACGCAGTTCCGGGCCGGGGGCTTCGGGCCGTTCAAGGCCGAGCTCCCGGTCATCCCGGGCAACGGCGTCGGCGGCGTCGTCACGGCGGTGGGCCCCGGGGCGGGGGAGGACCTGGTGGGCAGGCGAGTGATCGGCTCCACCGGCGGGTCGGGCGGCTACGCCGAGCGGGCCGCGGTGGACGCCACCGGGCTGATCGAGGTCCCGGACGGGCTGGAGCTCGACGCCGCGGTGGCGCTGCTGGCCGACGGCCGTACCGCGACCATGATGCTCCGGGCGGCCGGAGTGCGCCCCGGGGAACGCGTGCTGGTCGAGGCGGCGGCGGGCGGGGTGGGCACCCTGCTGGTCCAGCTGGCCCGCGCCGCCGGGGCGAAGGTCGTCGCCGCGGCCGGCGGCCCGCGCAAACTGGAACTGGCCCGGGACCTGGGCGCCGACGTGACGGTCGACTACCGGGAACCCGGCTGGGCCGAGCAGGTGCGCCAGGCCGCCGGTGGGCTGGACGTCGTCTTCGACGGGGTCGGCGGCGACATCGGGCGCTCGGCGTTCGAACTGCTCGGCCGGGGCGGGCGGATGCTCAGCTACGGCCTGGCCGGCGGCTCGTGGGTGAACGTGCCGGAGGAGGCCGCCGCCGAGCGCGGGGTGAGGCTGGTACGGCCCCAGTTCGGCCCGGAGGAGCTGCGCGCGTTCACCGAGAGCGCGCTGGCCGAGGCCGTGGCCGGGCGGCTCCGGCCGGTGATCGGGCAGCGTTTCCCGCTGGAGCGGGCGGCCGACGCGCACGCCGCCATCCAGTCGCGGGCCACCGTCGGCAAGACCCTGCTGGTGGTGCGCTGACCGGGCGCCGGTTCAGCCGACGCGCAGCACGAGCTTGCCGCGGGTACGGCCCCGCGCGAGGCGCTCGTGCGCCTCGGCGGCCCGATCCAGGGGGAACACCTCCTCGACCTCGACCCTGACGTGGCCGTCGTCGATCAGCCGGGCGATGCGGGCCAGCGCGGGGCCGTCCGGTTCGACGAGGAACGGGGCGGCGCGCACGCCGCGCTCCTCCGCCCGCCGGAGCAGCTCGGGGGAGACCCCGGACGGGATCGCGAGGAGGAGGCCGCCGGGAGCCAGGACGTCCAGTGAGCGGGTGCTGGTCGAGTCGTGCTCGTCGCCGACCAGGTCGATGACCACGTCCACCGGGGCCACCTCCTTCTCGAAACGGGTCGCGGTGTAGTCGACGAGCTCGTCGGCGCCCAGCCCGTACAGCCACGCGTGGTTGCCCGCGCGCGCGGTGCCGGTCACATGCGCCCCCAGGTACTTGGCGAACTGGACGGCGAAGTGCCCGACGCCTCCCGCCGCGGCGTGGACGAGCACCCGCCGGCCGGGCCGTACGGCGGCGGCGTCCACCAGGGCCTGCCAGGCGGTGAGCGCGGCCAGCGGTACGGCCGCCGCCTCGTCGTGCCCCAGCGAGCGGGGCTTGCGGGCGAACTGCCGGGAGGGCGCGGTGACGTACTCGGCGTAGCCTCCCGCCGGGCGGGGGAACCACGGCATGCCGTACACCTCGTCGCCCGGCCTCAGGGTGTGCACGCCGAAACCGGCCTCCTCGACCACCCCGGAGACGTCCCAGCCCAGGACGAACGGGGGGTCTCCGAGCACCCCGGCCATGCCGCCCCCGCCGCGGGTCTTGTGGTCGACCGGGTTGATCCCGGCCGAGACGACGCGGACCAGGACCTCGGTGGGGAGCGGTCCGGGCCGGGGCAGCCGGGTGGGGCGCAGGACCTCGGGCCCGCCGAAGGCGTCTTGGCTGATCGCGCGCATGAGTGTCATCGATGTCTCCTCGCCGGTTCGGATCAGGACGGGAGCACGCTATCGTCAGGGATGTAGTAACCAGCAAGGGATACTACTTCCTTTTGGAAAGTAAAGAGCTCACGGCGGGAAGGATCTCCCATGTCCACGACCTGCGCCACGGGACGGCACGACAAGCACGACGTCTACGCGGCGCAGTGCCCGTGCCGGGGGGTGCTGGACCTGCTGGCCAACAAGTGGACGGCCCTGGCGATCGGGGTGCTGGAGGAGGGCCCGCAGCGCTTCGGAGCGCTGCAGCGCCGCCTGGAGGGCATCAGCCCCAAGGTGCTCACCCAGACGCTGCGCCGTCTGGAGGACGCCGGGTTCGTGGACCGCACGATCTATCCCGCCGTCCCTCTGCACGTCGAGTACGAGCTGACGGAGCTGGGACGCGGGGTCGCCGAGCCCTTGGGGGCGCTGCGCTCCTGGGTCGAACGCCACCTCGACGAGCTCCGGGAGGGGATGTGACGGTCGCATCCGGACATCGACCGCTGAGCCGCCATACGACGGTGCGGGCTCGGCTCCGTGCGGTGCCGGTACGGCGAACAGGAAAGGTCCCGCCGCCCCGGTGATCGGGGCGACGGGACCTGTGAGGAGCCGGCCGGTCAGAACCTGCGGCCGTAGTCGTCGGTGTCGCCTTCGACCTCGACGTGCTCCTTGCGGACCTGGCCCGAGACGGTCTCCTGGTCGGTGACCGTCTCCTTGCCCAGACGGATGCGCTCGACCGGGACGGTCTGCTTGTCCACCACCGGGCGCTCGGCGTGCAGGGTCACCTCGTACTCGGCCTCGCTGATGTCCGGGCCCGACAGCGCCGCGTCCCGGTTGGCCTCGGTGATCGGCTCGCGCTCGATGCGCACCTCTTCGTGGCTGACCGGGACGCTCACCTGCTGCTGCTCGGTGACCACGTACTTGCGCAGCCGCGCCTTCCCCGCCCGGTGGGTCTCGGTGCCGACCTGCAGCTGCTCCTCGGAGCGGGTCATGGCCCCGTCGGTACGGCCCAGCCGCTCACGCTCGCTCCGGCCGCCGGTGTGGGCCCACCCGGCCTGCCCCTCCGCCCCGCCGGGCTGGTTGGCCTGGTGCCAGGAGGCGTCCCAGTCGATGTCGTAGTAGCGGTACAGCTCGCGCTCCTCGTCGGGCGACAGGTAGCCGTCGGCCTCCACATCGACGCCGGGGGCGTCCTTGACGCGGTCCTTGGAGTAGCCCACCTCGACGTGGTCGGCGACCACGTCGGCGGCCCGGGCCGGCACGAGGGTCTCCTTGGTGCCGAACAGGCCGGTCTTGACGCACAACCACTCGGGCCGGCCGGTGGCCTCGTCGAGGTAGACGTGCTTGACCTCGCCGATCTTCTCGCCGCTGATGTCGTATACATCCTGGTTGATAACGGTTCGAACCTGGTTCTGGGTGATCACGTTGTTTCTCCCTTCCTCTGTGGTTCGTCCCAAGTCGGTAACCAGTCATCCATGAGGAAAACCCGAAAACGCGAAATCGGTCCCGGCCGCTGCCGTCACCGCCGGTAGTGCGGCGGGCGCGGGAACGCCCGCCCGCCCCCAGCTCGCGCCGGGATTCCGGCCGGTGCCGCCTGGAGTTCACCGTGACCGGCTCGACAGCCGGAATGCCGTTCTGAGCTGCTCTTTCTTCTCACCCCTGCTACCCGAAGGTGACAACAGGCTTACCCCACCGGGTTCGATGCGGTCGGCGACATCTCGGTGACCGTTGCTCGTGGAACGACGACTGTCGGTAACGGCCGGTCGGCTCTGTCGGCCTCCCGAGGGGAATATCGGTCCCCGCCGATGAGGACCCGGTCACGTCCGCGCGGCGCCCCGCCGTACCCGGTGCCGTGCCCGGGGAGGATCGGCTCCGCAGGAGTAGTAACTTCGATCCATGCGACTGGGCGTTCTCGACATCGGTTCCAACACGGTTCACCTGCTGGTGATGGACGCCCACCGGGGGGCGCGGCCGTTGCCGGCCTACTCGCACAAGGACGAGCTGAGGCTCTCCGAGCACATGGAGGACGGTGACCGGCTCTCCGCGTACGGGGCCGCGCGGTTGCGGGAGTGCGTCGAGGAGGCGCTGCGGATCGCCGAGGACAAGGGAGTGGAAGATCTCATGGCCTTCGCCACCTCCGCGGTGCGGGAGGCCGTCAACGGAGAGGAGGTGCTCGCGCGGATCAAGAACGAGACCCGCGTGGACATCCGGGTGCTCTCCGGACAGGACGAGGCGAAGCTGACGTTCCTGGCCGTGCGGCGGTGGTTCGGCTGGTCGTCGGGGCGGTTGCTGGTGCTCGACATCGGCGGGGGTTCGCTGGAGATCGCCTCGGGCATCGACGAGGACCCGGATGTGGCGGTCTCACTGCCGCTGGGCGCGGGCCGGCTGACCCGGGGCTGGTTCACCGCCGACCCGCCCCCGGCCGACGAGGTACGGGCGCTGCGCAAGCACGTCCGGGCGGAGATCGCCCGCTCGGTGGGCGACGTCGCCCGATACGGCCGGGCCGATCACGTGGTGGCGACCTCCAAGACGTTCAAGCAGCTGGCCCGGATCGCCGGAGCCGCGCCGTCGGGCGAGGGGCCGAACGTCCGCCGGACGATCCAGCACGCCGACCTGACCGCGTGGGCGGGGCGGCTCGCCGCGATGGGCGCCGCCGAGCGCTCGGGGCTGCCGGGGGTCTCGGAGGGGCGGGTGCGGCAGCTGCCCGCCGGGGCGATCGTCGCCGACGCCACCATGGACCTGTTCCAGGTCGAGGAGCTGGAGCTGTGCCCCTGGGCGCTGCGGGAGGGCGTCATCCTGCGCCACCTGGACACGCTCCCGGGCTGATCGCGCCGCGGATCCGGCCAGGTTTACCGATCGTTTAACCGGTAAGACGCATCGCCATGAACGCTTCTCAGGTAGAAGGTGCCGCGCGCCGGGCGGCGAACAGCCAGACGCTGGACAGGCTGGCCCGCCTGGGCCTGGCCTGCCGGGGAGTCATGTACGGAGTGATCGGTTTTCTGGCCCTGCAGATCGCTCTCGGCCGCGGGAGCGGGGGCAGGGAGGCCGACAAGACCGGTGCGATAGAGATCGTCGAGCAGCAGGCGTTCGGCACGGTGCTGCTGTGGCTGATGGCCGTGGGCTTCGCGGCCCTGACCCTGTGGCAGCTCTCCGAGGCGGTCATCGGGCGCGGCCAGATGAGGGACCGGGCGGAGTCGGCCGGGCGCACGGCCGTCTACGCGTTGATCACTTTCACGATCCTCAGCCTGCTGCTCCGTGGTGACCACGGGGGCTCGACCGACGAGCACTCCAAGGACCTCACCGCGAAGCTGATGGACCTGCCCGGCGGGCAGATCCTCGTGGGCCTGGCGGGGCTGGGCCTGATCGCGCTCGGGGCGTACTGGATCCACAAGGGCTGGAAGCGGCGCTTCCTCAAGGACCTGTGGACCGGTCAGATGTCCCCGAAGGTCCGCTCGCTCGCCGAGCGGCTCGGCCTGGCCGGATACCTCGCCCGCGGTGTGATCGCCGTGGCGGCCGGCGTCTTCGTGATCCAGGCGGCGATCTCCTACGACCCGGATCAGGCCAAGGGGATCGACTCGACGCTCCGCGCGCTGGCCGAGACCCCGGCCGGTCCGCTGCTGCTGGGAGTCGTCGCGCTCGGCCTGCTCCTGTTCGCGGTCTACTGCTTCTTCGAGGCGCGCTGGCACCGGGTGTGACACGGGGCGCGGCGCGGATGTGACGCGAGGAAGCACACGTGACGGCAGGTGCGGGCACGCAGGCGGACACCCGTCTGGCAAGCTCCACCTGCCTGTCCGGTAAGTGATCCAACTCCTACTTTTTCGAGACATCCCCACCTCCCGGGTGCCGCGTCATCCCAGAGCGCGAACAGCATCGGGAGGATCGCATGAACGACTCGCCGGAGTATGACGCAGAGGATGACGGCGCCCAGTGGGTCGTCCGGCTGGACGGATCCCCGGACCAGGTGGGGCGGGCCCGCCGCCTGATCTCGGCGGCCCTGGGCCGCGAGCACCCGCTCTACGACGACTGCGTGCTGCTGACCAGCGAGCTCGCCACCAACGCGGTGGTCCACTCCAGGTCGGGGCAGGGCGGGGTGTTCACCCTCACGGTGTTCTGCTCACCCGGCGGCGTGCGGGTCTGCGTGCAGGACGAGGGCTCCCTGTCGGTCCCCTGCGTGTGCCACGCCTCGGACGAGGCCACCGGAGGACGCGGCCTGCCCCTGGTGGAGGCGCTGGCCCACCGGTGGGGCCTGGTCCGGGAGGCGGGGGTCAACAAGATCTGGTTCGAGCTCGTGGAGGAGTTCGCCGGGATGCCGCTGGAGCCGCTGGCCGGAGTCAGGTGATCTTCCAGGCGGTGATGTTGCCGTCGAGGTCCCCGCACAGGGCGACCAGTTCGCCGCCGACCCTGGACAGGGCCAGGGCGATGGAGGCCGACTCCAGCGGGACGGTGCGCTCGGGCCCCCGGTCGGAGGCGAAGTCCCACATGCGGAGGGTGTCGTCGAGGGAGGTGGACAGGATGACGGGACGGCCGTTGAGGTCGGCCAGGGCGACCTGCCGCATGTGGTCGGTGTGCCCCCGCAGCGGCTCCCCGATCTGCTCTCCGGTGCTCAGGTCCCAGCGCCGGATGGTCCGGTCCTCGGCGCCGGAGAGGATCACCTGGCGGTCGCCGACCGTGCCGAGGTCGAGGGCCTGGATGGACGACTCGTGCCCCTTGAAGGCCTGGCCGATCTGCTCGCCGGTCCCCAGGTCGTAGGCGATGACGCCGGGCGGCTTCTCGTAGTTGCCGCCGACCGCCACCGCGCGGCCGCCGACGTTGCGGTAGACCGCGTTGATGGACAGGCTCACGCCCTGCAGGGGGAGCCGCTCGCCCGTGCCGAGGTCGTAGAGCGCGGTCCCGGTCCCCAGCTCCGCGGCGATCACGGTACGGCCGCCGACCTCCACCACGTCGACGGCGTACACCTCGGAGTCGGCGTGGATCGCCTTGCCCACGGCCTTCCCGGTGATCAGGTCCCACCGGCGGACCGTCTTGTCGTTGCTGACCGAGACGACGACCGGGCGGCCGCCGCTCGTCCCGTAGGCCAGGGAGTTGATCCCGTCCCGGTGCGCGTCGATGGGCTGGCCGAAGGCGAGACCGTCGGCCAGCCGCCACCGCTTGATGACGCCGTCGTCGTCGCCGGAGACGACGATCTGCTCGCCGTTCGCCTCACCGACCGTGAGGGCGTTGATCCACGCGCTGCCGCCCCTGGCGTCCCAGAGTTTCGCGACCCCGGCGGGGATGCCGGTGGGATCGGCCGTCGCGGTCGCCGGGGAGGGGGTCGCCGGGGGCGAGGACGCGGGCTGCCCGGTGGGCGGGGCGCCGGAGCCGGTGACGGCCAGGGGCGGCGGGGAGACGCCGGGGCCGGACGTCGTGGAGAACGGGCGGATGACCGCGACCACGATGACGGCGGCCACCAGTATCGGCACCACCGCGGCGGCGACGACCATCGCCGTCCTGCCCCGCCGCGCCCCGCCGGCCTGGACGGGAACGGTGGGGCCGGGCGGGGCGCCCCAGGGCGTGGCGGGCCCGGCCGGGCCGGGCGCTCCGCTCCAGTGGGTGGGGTGGTTCTGGAAGGACCCGGCGGGGGAGGGCGGGCCGCCCCACGGAGAGGAGGGGCCGGTACGGCCCGCGGGCGGGCCGCCCCACGGCGGGGGCACCGGGGTGTGGCCGCCCGGCTGCGCCTGCCAGGCGGGCGGCGGCGCCACGGGGGGAGGCCACGTGGACGGCCCCGGCGCGGTGGGCGGGGCCTGGCCGGGCGGGGGCGGCCCCGCGTCCATGAAGGGGAGGGCGGGGGCGTCCGCACCGTGGTCGGAGACCAGGGCGAGCATCAGGTCGGTCGCGGAGGGCCGCTGGGCGGGATCCTTGCTCAGGCACCGGGCCAGCAGGCCCCGCAGGGACGCCGGGACGGCGGACAGGTCCGGGTCCACCCGCAGGATGCGGTGCATGACCACCGGGTAGGTGCCGTCACCGAAGGCGGGGCGCCCGGTGGCGGCGAACACCATGGTCACCGCCCAGCTGAACACGTCGGTGGCCGGGCTCAGCCGGTCGCCGGAGATCTGCTCGGGCGACATGTAGGCGGGGGTGCCGAGCACGCCGCTGGACAGGGTCGAGGTGCCGTCCAGGGCGCGGGCGATCCCGAAGTCGACGACGCGGGGGCCGTCGGAGCCGAGCAGCACGTTGCTGGGCTTGAAGTCGCGGTGCACGATCCCGGCCCGGTGGATGCCCGCCAGCGCGGCGACCGTCCCGATGGCCAGCCGCACCAGCGCGTCCTCCCGCAGGGGCCCGCTCCCGGTCACCACCTGCTGCAGGGAGTCACCCCGGACCAGCTCGCTGACGATGTAGGGCCGGTCCCCCTCGAGTCCCACGGTGATCACACGGGCCGTGGAGAAGGGCGCCACCCGCCGCGTGGCCTCGGCCTCCCGCATGAACCGCTCGCGGGCCGAGGCGTCGCCGGACAGCCGGGCGTGCAGGATCTTCAGGGCGACCTGCTCGCCGTCGGCGCCCTCGGCGAGGTAGACGGACCCCTGGCCGCCTTCGCCGAGGCAGCCCAGCAGTTTGTACCCGCCCAGCTGGGCGGGTTCTTCCGGGCGCAACGGCCGGACCCTGGGCATCCGACCTCCATGCCGGTCAACCGATCCCCGAAGTGACAGAAAGCACGATATATCAGTGCCATCCGCCTCAGGACAGCCTTCAGCCCCGCGAGGCGAGCAGGCGATCGAGGACGCGCACCCCGAATTCCAGGCCGGCGACCGGAACGCGCTCGTCCACGCCGTGGAACATGCCGTGGTAGTCGAGGTCGGGGGTGAGCATCAGCGGGGCGAAGCCGTATCCCCTGATGCCGATTCCGGCGAAGGACTTGGCGTCGGTCCCGCCCGACATCACGTACGGCACCGGCCGCGCGGCCGGATCCTCCGCCACCAGCGCGGCGCCGAGCCGGTCGAAGAACGGGGCGTCCATCGGCGCGGAGGGGGCGTCCTCCAGGTTCACGAACTCGCGCGTCACCCTGGGGCCGAGGAGCCGGTCGACCGTTTCGAGGAACTCCTCGCGCAGGCCGGGCAGGAACCGGCCGTCCACGTGGGCGACGGCGGAGCCGGGGACCACGTTGACCTTGTAACCCGCCTGGAGCATCGTCGGGTTGGCCGAGTTGCGGATCTGCGCCGCGAACAGCGCGCCGGCCCGGCCGAGCCGGCCGGCCTCCGCCTCCAGACGGTCCCGGTCGATCCGCTCGCCCAGGATCTCCTCCAGCGCGTCGATCAGCGCGGCCACGGCGGGCGTCAGCCGTACCGGCCAGCGGTGGGCGGCCAGCCGGGACACGGCGTGGCAGAGCTCGGCGACCGCGTTGTCCACCGCCGGGCGGGAGCCGTGACCGGCGACGCCGCGGGCGGTCAGCCGCATCCAGGCGGTGCCGCGCTCGCCCACCGCGACGGGATAGACCCGGGCGCCCCGCACGTCGACGCTGTAGCCGCCCGACTCGCTGATCGCCTCGGTGCAGCCGTCGAACAGCTCCCGGTGGCGGGTCACCGCGTAACGCGCGCCGTACTCGCCGGTCGCCTCCTCGTCGGCGAGGAACGCCAGCACCAGGTCGCGGCCGGGCCGCACACCGCGCCGGGCCCAGCCGAGCACCAGGGCCAGGGTCATCGACAACGTGCCCTTCATGTCCACCGCGCCCCGGCCCCAGACACAGCCGTCGGCGACCTCGCCGGAGAACGGGTGGACGCGCCAGTCGGCGGCCTCGGCGGGGACCACGTCGAGATGGCCGTGGATCAGCAGGGCCTCGGGCGAGTCACCGGGGATCCTGGCGACCACGCTGGTGCGGTGCGGGGCCGACTCGAAGACGACGGGTTCGATGCCGGCGCCGGACAGCAGCCCGGCGACGTACTCGGCGGCCGGGCGCTCACCGGAACCGGGGTTGGTGGTGTCGAACCTGATCAGGTCCGAGCAGATCTGCGCGACCTCGCTCATGGAAGAACACTCCGGGGGGGACGGGCGGTGGTTCGTGACTGACATGTGCGGTCCTGTTCCCCGGCGGAGCCGTCCGCCACTCAGAACGAGGGGATCCGGATCATCTGCAGTGTGATCTGCCGCGTGCTCTCCGCCGCGTTGCCCGGGTCGGGGGCCTGGTTCACCACCCGCCACCCGGCGGGGTCCGGTACGGCGCCGCCGTCGTCGACCGAGACCATGCGGACGGAGTAGAACCCTGCCGACTCCAGCCGGTTCTTCGCCGTCTGCCCGTCGGCGCCGCGCACGTCGGGGACCAGGAGCGTGGGGGCGGGCTGCGCGGTGGCACGCGGCTTGACCGGGAAGGGGGAACCCGGCAGGGGCGTGATGACCCCCGCGCCGGGGGAGGGCGCGGAACCGGTGCCCTCCGGGGACGGCGAGTAGACCGACGACGGCCGGGCGGGGGCGGCCTCGCCCGGCGGGGGCGGGCCGGAGCCGCCGGACAGGAAGAGGACGCCCGCCGCCAGCGCGCTCCCGGCGACGGTCAGCGTCGACATCACGACGATGGCCCTCCCCGGTCCGGGAAGGCCCTCCGGGGACGGCGCGCGCGGCGGGGGTGCGGCGCCGGGCGGAAGGGAGACGGGCACCGGGGGGAGCGTGCCGGAGGGCGGGCGGAACGCCGCCGGCGGAGGACGGCCGGGAGGGGGAGGACCGGGCGGCGGGACACCGGGGGACGGAAAGCCGGGGGACGGGGGAGGCGCCCCCGGCGGAAGAGGTCCTCCGGGGCGGTGACCGATCCGGGAGTGGTCCAATCCGAAAGGCCCCCATCCTCTGTGCGAACGGTGCGCAACCGCGACCCTACCTGGCCTCGCGCCCCGCGTGAACTCGGTTTTGTCAGTGGATCTCTCTACTGTCCGCGGCATGACGAATGCGGTGCAGGCGTACTCCTACGCCGGACCCTCCACGCTCACGGAGGGCCATCTGGGGCTGTCGACGTCCGGAGGCAGGACGGCCACGGGCTTCCTCGACCACCCCCGGTTCTTCAGCGGGCTGCTCACCCAGGCCGCGCCCGCCGCGGCGGGGCTGCTCGCGGTGGCCGACGTGGCGCTGGCCCGCTACCACCGGCCGCAGCCCGGCTTCACCCGCGACCCGGTGGTGACCTGCGGCGGCGACCGTCTCCGCTTCGAGTCCTTCTCCGCCTGCGGCGGCGTCTACGCCCGCCTCGACGTGCTCGGTCCCGCCCTCGACGGGGAGGTGTTCGACCGGGGCACCACCAACGTGGACGTCAACAACCCGCTGCGCGAGGCGCTGGCCAGGGTCGGCGGCCGGGACCCGCTGCACGTGGGCGTCGGCCCCGACGAGCTGACCGTGACCACCGCGGACGGCGCGGTCGTGGAGAAGAAGGTGCCGCTGCCCAGCCGGTGGCTGCGCGGCTTCGCCGAGGTGCAGGTGATCGCCGCCGGCTTCGACCTCCGCGCCGAGCTGCCCGGCCCGCAGGCCGTACGGTTCCTGCGCGGCCTGCCCAAGCGGGCCGCCGCCGAGGTGTGGGCGGTGCCGGCCGGGCGGGAGCTGCGGGTGACGGACCGGGCCGGGGCGGGCGGCGTCCACCTGGCCGGGGTCGGCCGGCTGGCGACGATGACGCGGCTGCTGCGCTTCGCCAAGGCCCTGCGGGTGTACGGCCCCGCCGACGGCTCCGGCTCCAGCGCCTGGGAGCTGGAGCTGCCCGGCATGCGCTACACGCTGGCACTGTCCCCCCAAGCCTGGCGCGGCTTCTCCGGCGAGGGCGCGGTCCTCGACGACCTCTCCCGCGACGAGACGGCCGACGACGCCGACCTGATCGGCGTCCTGCTCAACTTCGAGCCCACCCTGGAGCTCGGCGTGCTCGCCGCGCGCTCCGGCCTGCCGCCGCAGCGGGTCCGCGCCGCCCTCACCCAGCTCGGGACCGCCGGCCGGGTCGGTTACGACCTGGCCGAGGCCGCGCACTTCCACCGCGAGCTGCCCTACGACCGCGCCCACGTCGCGGCGCTCAACCCCCGCCTCACCTCGGCCCGCAAACTGGTCGAGGCGGGCTCCGTCCGGCTGACCGGCGCGGACTCCGCCGAGGTCACCACGGACGGCGGCGTGCGCCGGGTCCGGATGGAGGAGGGCTCGTGCACCTGCGAGTGGTGGTTCGACCACCGCGGCTCGCGCGGCCCCTGCAAGCACGTGCTGGCCGCCCGCATCGCCGTCCGGGAGAACGTCGTCCAGGAGACCCGGGCGTGAGCGTGTGGGAGGAGGTCCGCGCGCTCATCGACGCGGGCGACGCGGACGAGGTCGCGGCCCGGGTCGCGGAGCTGGGCCCGGCGGAGCGGCGCGAGGTGGCCGGGGAACTGCCCGGCCACATCCCCGCGGCCAGGGCGGCGGCGCACCGGGCCGCGGCGGACAAGGAGAGCAGGCTGCTGGCCGAACGCGACCAGGCGGGCAGGCTCCGGAAGCGGGAGTTCATCCGGTACGCCGCCGAGCGCGGGATCGCCCGGGAGGACTACCACCGCCACTGGGCCGCGAGCCGACAGGACGGCTGGGGCGGCGGCTGGGGTGAGAACCCGCACGGCCACTGGCTGCACGGCTGGGGCCCCGACACCATGATGGGCGAACGGGACGCCTGGATCGACCCGATGCGGGCCGCGGGAGCGGGCACCATCGCGGGTGCGGCGGCGGTGGTCTCCTGGCTCAACCGGCGCGAATTCGCCCGCCGGGGATCCCCCGCCGACGCGGTCGGGCCGGTGGTCCGGGCCGTCGCGGCACGCCCGGCCGGGTGGCGGGCCGACCTGGCGGCGCGGCTGGCGCTGAAGGTCAGGGTTGTCCGCGGGGACGTGAGCTGGCACGGTGACCCGGTCGACCGGCACCTGCCGCTGGCACTGGAGCTGTTCCGGCGGCTCGGGACGGCGCCGCCCGAGCACGATCCGCTGGTCGTCGGCTGGGTGACGATGACGCCGGACGCGGACCGGCTGCGCGAGGACCCGCTCCTGGAGGCGCTGCTGCCGAGGATCTTCCAGGCGCAGGGGGTGGGCCGGGCGCTGCGGGAGGAACGGGCCGACCCGCTCGCGCCGGCCTCCTGGCTGGGGACGCTGCGCGCGCTGGCGGCCGAGGGCCGGATCTCCCGGGAGGTGCTGCTGGGCGGCTGCGTGGGACGGTTCCTGCGCGGCGGGGACGCCACCGACCTGCGCTTCTTCGCGCGACTGCACGAGCTGCTGGAGCCGTCGGCGGCAGAGGTGGCCACGCGGAGGCGGGACTACCTGCGGTTGCTGCCGGTGGCACCGGGGCCGGTGGCGGAGCTGGCGCTCAGGCACCTGCGCCGCCTGGACGCTGACCCGGCCGGGACGGTCGACGCCGCCGAGGCGCTGGAACCGGCGGGGACGTCCGGGGCTCCGGAACCGCCGGACCCGGCCGATGCGGTGGAGGCGCTGGAGGGACTGCTGTTCCGGGCCGAGGGCGGCCTGGTGCGGTCCGGGCTGGCCTGGCTGGAGGAACTGCTGAAGGCGGATCCGGGACGGGCCGACGACCTGGCCCCGGCGCTGGCCTCGGCGCTGGGGCACCAGGCGCACGCCGTACAGGAACGGGCCGTGCGCCTGGCGGTCAAGCACGCCGCCGCCTTCACCCCGCTCGGGGCCCGGATGGTGCGGGAGGCGACCGGGCAGCTCCCGCCCGACCTGCACAACCGGGTGGCGGCGGCCTTCGGAGGGGAGCTCCGGGAGGGGCCCGGACCCGGACCGGAGCCGGAGGAGGCCCTCGAACCCCGGGAGATCCCCAGGCTGCCCGCCGCCACGGTGTTCCCGCCGGTGCCGCAGACGCCCCGGGAGGTGGCCGCGCTGTACGGGAAGGACGACTGGACCGCCGCCGAACTGTTCCTCGCCGGGTTCGTCCGGCACGCCGCACGGGACCGGGCCGGGCTCCGCAGCGCACTGGCCCCGCACCGGGCCCCGATCGTGGACAGGGATCTGTGGTGGTATCCGGAAGGGTGGGCCGCCGCGCTCGTGGCGGAGCTCGCCCAGCCCGGGGTGGGATACGTCCCGGAGGGATTCGCCTTCCCGGCCGAGCCCCGGGAAGGCGAATCCCCGGACGAGTCCTGGGGATCCTCCTTCCTGAGCGGAGCCCTCCGGTTCCTGAACGGGGTCAGCCGGGCGGCCGGGATCGCGCCGTTCTCCGCCCCGCCCCGGCCCGCCGCGGAGCACATCCCCGACGCGCGGCAGGCCTCCGCACCGCACCGGTTCATCCTGCACCGGTACGCGGAGATCCTCACCGCGCTGCGGGAGGGCGCGCTCCCGCCGCTGCTGCTGGCCACGCCCACGCTCAGCACCGGCCACCTGGACCCGGCCGAGCTGGTCGCCCGGCTGACGGAGCTTGAGGAGGCGGGAACGGAGCCGCTCCCCGCGGACCTGCTGCAGGCGCTCCTGCGGCTGCCCCGCACGGCCGCCGACCCGGCCGTGACGGCCCGGGCCGCCGGGCTGGCCTCCGCCGCCGGCCGCGAGGCGGCCCGGTGGCTGGCCGGGGACGGGATGCCCGACCCGGAGGTGACCGTCCGGTGGTTCCACGCCTCCGGGCAGGAACACCAGTGGTGGAAGGTCGCGCGAGAGTGGTGGACGGGGGGTGAGCGCCCGGCCGGGCACTGGCTCGACGAGGAGGAACCGGACGGAGAGCTCGAGCGCTGGCAGACGATGGCGGTGGTCTCCATCACCCCGGCCGGTGACACCGGGGTGCCCGGGCGCGCCGTCGCCGGGCTCGCCGCCGAGCTGCTGAGCCCGCCGGTTCCCATCGCCGAGGAGGCGTTCGGGTACTACGGCACGTGCGAGGACTGGTGGCCTGCCGTCCTGCCGTCCCACCGGGAGGTGCTCGCCGCCCACCTGGTCCCGATCCGGTTCTGGTACTACCGGGGAACCGAGTCCCTCCACTGGCGGCTCACCGACCTCGCCGTGCGGCAGGGCCCCGCCGGGCAGGCGACCTCCCTGCTCCTGGCCGAGCGGCTCGCCGGGGGCCCGTCGGAGCAACCGCTCCGCGCCCTGCAGCACCTCGCCGCCACCGGGGAACTGCCCGCCGCACGCCTCGGCGCGGAGTTCGGGCAGCGGGTGCGCCGGTCCTGGGCCAGGATCGAGGACGTGCGGGAGGTCCTGGAGGACACCGCCCGGCAGGGCGCCCACCGCGAGGCCTGGACGATGACCGCCGCGATGGTGCCCGCGATCCTTCCCGCCCCCGGCGTACGGCCCCGCAAGGTCCTCCTGGAGTTCCTCGCCTTCGCCCGCAAGCTCGCCGGATGGGCCGGGGCGCGCGGGGAGATCCCCGAGGTCGCGGCGGTGGCCGCCCGGCGGGGTGACAACCGGCTGCTGCGGGAGTGCCGCAGCCTGCACGCGCTTCTGACGTCCCCGGCGCGGACGGGGGACGAGTCATGACGGCGCCCGGGGCGGAGCCGTACGGCGGGCAGGAGCGCGGGGGAGCCTGGCCGGAGATCCGGAGGCTGATCGACGCCGGGCGGGCCGGGGCGGTGGCCGAGCGGGTCACCGGGCTCAGCGCGGCGGAGCGCAGGCAGGTCGCCGCGGAGTTGCCCGGCCACCTGCGCACGTCGCGGGCCGCCCGCGGTCCCTGGGCCGGTCTCGGCGCGTGCGGGGAGGCGCTGCTCCTGGCCGGGGCGGGCACGATCGGCGGGGCGGCGGCCGTCGCCTCCTGGCTGGGCCGGGCCGAGTTCGCCGCGGTGCGCGAGGCGGGCCCGCTGGCCGGGGTGCTGGCCCTGCGGTCCCGGGAGTGGCAGGCCGACGTCGCCGTACGGCTGGCGTCACGGGTACGCCCGGACCGCGACGCGGCCCTCGTCCTGGACCTGCTGCGCGTCCTCGGGGTCGAACCGCCCCCGCACGATCCGCTGGTCGTCGCCTGGGGGAACGAGTGGAGGGTCCGATGGGAAGGCGATCTGGCCGAGGACCCGCTGCTGGCGACGATGGCGCCGAGACTCTTCGAGGCCGAGGGCGTCGGCCGGTCCCTGCGGGGGGACACCGGCGATCACCACGTCTCGCTGCTGGCCCGTCTGGTCAGGGCCGCGGCCGGCGGCGCGGTCTCCCGCGGGATGTTGCTGGACGGGTGCGTCCGCCGCTTCCTGCGCGGTGGAGAGAGCGCGGACCTGCGGTTCTTCGTCCGCCTCCACCGGGCGCTGGAACCGCTCCCGGCCGAGGTCGCCGTCCACGCCCGCGACTACCTGCGGCTGATCCCCGCCGCGCCCGGCCCGATCGCCGAGCTCGCCCTGCGCCAGGCCCGGGAGATCACGGGGCACACGGGGCTCGTGGAGCTCGACCCGGCCGACCTGGCCGACCTGGCCGAGGGGATGGAGTCGGCGGTGTTCCGGCCGGAGCGCAAGCTGGCGCGGGCCGGGCTCACCTGGCTCGACCGGACGGTGCGCCGCATGCCCGATCTGGCCGACGATCTCGCCCCCGCGCTGGTCACGGCCCTCGGCCATGAGGAGCGCGACATCCGCGAGTACGGGGTCCGGATCGCGGCCAGGCACGCCGGGCGCTTCAGCCCCGCCGCGGTGGAGCTTCTCACCGGGGCCGGGGCCGGCCTCCCCCCGGAGCTGACCGCCCGTCTGGCGGTCGCCTTCGGTGCCGGGTCCCCCGACCCCGCCGGATCTCCCGGACCTGCCGGATCTCCCGACCTCGGGGAGACCTGCGATCCCTCGGAGGCGGCACGGGCAGCGCGGGCGACCGGTCCGCGCGCCCGGCGGGCGAGTCCCGTCCCGGCCGAGCTGCCCGCCCCGCTGCCGCCCATGCCGCTCCCGCCGCCGCCCGCCACCCCCGAGGAGCTGGAGCTCCTGCGCGACTCCGGCGGCTGGGCGGCGGCCGAACGTTACCTCGCCGGGTTCGTCCGTCTCCTCGCCCTCGATCCCGAGGGCCTGCGCGCGAACCTCGCGGCGAACCCGCCCCGGGCGGGCCTGCGCCTCTTCCGGAAGAGCAGCTGGCGCTGGGTGGACGACTGGATCTCCGCCCTCGGCTGGGAGGCCGCCGAACCGGGGGCGGAACAGACCTGGAGCCCCTCCCCGCCGTCGATCCCCAGGCGGATCGACATCACCGCGCGCTGGGACGAGGAGGAGCCGGCACCCGCCACCCCGGCCGACCGGGTCAGGCGCCGGGTGCCCGGCGCGGGGGAGATCTCGGCTCCACACCGGTTCCTCCTGCTGCGGTGCGCGGAACTCCTCGGCGCGCTCATCGAGGGTCGGTTGCCCCCGCTGCTGCTGGCCACGCCCACGCTCATGAACGGACATCTGGAGGCGGCGGAACTGGTGGCCCGGCTGGAGGCTCTGGAGGCGGCGGGGGCCGAGCCGCTGGAGGCCGACTTCCAGCAGGCGCTGCTGCGGCTGCCGCGGCGGGTGGACCCGGAGACGGCGGCGCGGGCGGAGCGGCTGACCTCGTGGGCGGGACGGCGGGCCGCGCGCCGGCTGGCGGAGGGCCCGCTGCCCGACCCCGTGGTGACGGTGCGCCGGCCCGGCGCCGACGCCGGAGCCGGGTGGAGGACGGGTCCCGCCGGATCGGCGTCGCCGCTCCCACCGGCTCCGGCCTGGTCCCCGCCGGCTGCGGGGCCGTCCGGGGACCGTACGCCCAGGGTGTCCGCCGAGGCGGTCCCGACGGGCCTGCACCTGGTCGACGCCCTGATGGACGGCGCCGGCCGGGCACCCGAAGGCGGCGGCGGGCACATGGGCTGGTGGACGGCGGTCATGCCCTCGCACCCGGAGGTGGTCGCCGCGCACCTGATGGCCTACCTGGCGCCGAACTGGGACAGGACGCAAGCGGAGGCCCGGTCCCCGGCGGAGCTGGCCCAGTCCGACGGCCCGGCCGGGCCCGCGCTCGCCCTGCTGCTCGCCTACCGGCTCACCGGCAGCGACCGCGACGGCGTCCTGCGCGAGCTGCTCGCACTCGCCGCCCGCGACCGGCTGCCCGCCGCCGACCTGGGCGAGCAGCTCGCGGCCAGGGTCCGGTGGGAGGGGCTCGTCATCGGCGATGTCACGTCGCCGCTGGAGCAGGCCGCGCACCGGGGCGCCTACCGGGACGTCTGGACGGTGGTCGCCGCGATGCTCCCCCGCCTGCTGCCGGACCCCGGGCGGCAGGCGCTCCGCGGGCTGCCCGGCCTGGTCGAGCTGGGCGTCGCCGCCGCCGGATGGGCCGGGGCGCGCGGAGAGACCCCCGAGGTCGCGGCGGTCGCCGCCCGCCCCGGTCCCGGCAGCCTCACCCGCCGGTGCCGCCGCCTGCACACCCTCCTCACCCGCTCCTGACCGGCCGAGTCCACGGCGAGGGCCGGGTGCACGGTGTCCTCCCGCGGTGCGTTCTCGCGGGATGCCGAACCGATATCCCGTGACGCGCGTCTCATCTGGCGTCGATCTCACAGTTGATCATTCGACGACGCTTGAGGATGGACGAAATGTCGAAATATGGAAAAGGGCTGCTCGTCCTGGCGCTGGCAGTCACCGGATGTGGCGCTGCCGGACAGCCGGAGGGAACGAGCGGCTCCCCGCCGGCGACGAGTTCTCCGCCGCCTGCGGCCTCGACCCCGGCGCCTTCGATCCCCTCGGCCGCGACTCCGGATCCGGGCACGTCCCCGCCCGGGGAACGGCCCGCGGGCGGCGTGCTGGGGGCGCGTCCGCTCTCGGTCGGCAAGGGCGTCACGGTCGAGCTGCTGGCGCTGGACCGGGTCTCGCCGCAGCGGGTGGTCGCCCGCTGGCGGCTCCGCAACGACCTGGACCGGGACCACGAGTTCGGCGCGACGCTGACCATCCCGTGGAACACCCCCCTGCTGCACAGCAACTCCATCGGCGGAGTCTCGCTCGTCGACGGCAAGTACGGCCGGCGGCACCTCCCCCTGGGATACGTCGGCGGCGACTGCCTGTGCACGCGCAGCTGGCCCCGGGTCAAGGCGCACTCCACCTACGACCTGGTGGCCGTGTTCCCCGCCCCGCCCGCCGACGTCACGCACGTGGACGTGCTCTTCGGGCCGGCGCCGCCGTTCCTCGACATCCCGCTCGGGGCCGCGCCGCCCGAGCCGCTGAGGGTGACGGAGGGCCGCGACGAACCCGTTGATCCCCTCTCGGCAGGGGCGGGCGAGCCGCAGGTGCTCCGGCTCGTCAACCAGGTGGAGGAGGCGGCCAAGGCGCGTGACGACGACGGCGAGCGGGTCTCGGTACGGCTCTCCGCCGACGTGCTGTTCGCGGTGGACAAGGCTGAGCTCGATCCCCGCGCGCGGGCCGTGCTCAAGGAGGTGGCGAGCGAGATCGACCAGTCCGGGGGCGACACGGTCACCGTCGAGGGCCACGCCGACACCACCGGCACCGACGCGGTCAACGACCCGCTCTCGGCCCGGCGCGCGCGCAGCGTCGAGACGGCGCTGCGCCGGCTGGTCACCCGGGACGGCCTGACCTACCGGTCACGGGGGTACGGCTCGCGCCGCCCCATCGCCCCGAACAACGAGGAGGAGGGACGCCGCCTCAACCGGCGCGTGACCGTGATCTTCACTCGCCCTCGCCCGGCCGGACCCGGAAACCCGTCCGCGAGCCCGACCGCGAGCGCGTCGGTGAGCCCGTCGAGCCCGTCCGCGCCCTCCGGCGCGCAGGCGAGCGCGCCGCCGCCGGGCGCGAACACGGCCGAGCTGCCGGTGCTCGCGACCGCGTCCGCCGGCACCCCGCCGTGGATCGGGAAGAACAGCTGGCCCAAGCGCGCGGAGGTGGACATCAACGAGCTCCGGCGCGACGCCGGCGGGTATGTGACGCTCACCTGGACGATACGCAACGACGACGACGCCACGATCAACGCCTGGAGCTCCTCCTACGACTGGTTCAGCGTCTACGCCGAGGCCAGTACCAGCGCGGCGGCCCTGGTCTCCGGTGAGCGGCGCTACCGGGCCGTGCGCGACGCCGACCACAACTCCAGCCTCGGCCCCAACCTGCTGTCCACCCCCTACGACCAGTACATGGTGGAGAAGGGCGAGCAGTACACCCTGTGGGCGATGTTCAAGCCGCCCGCCGACCTCTCCCACGTCACCGTGCAGATCCCCGGCTTCGAGCCCGTCCCCGACGTGCCGATCTCGTAGGCTCCGGCCGTACGGGATCGCTCCGGGGCCCGATGTTTCGGCAGGCGCCGAAGCATCGACGGTGATAATCGAGCGTATGGACACCCCGCACGCACACCCGGCAGGAACCGACCTGGCCTCCGTGGCCAGGCTCCTGGCCGACGGCACCCGCGCGAGCTTCTGCGTGGCCCTGCTCGACGGCCGGGCGTGGACGGCGACCGAGCTGGCGCGGCACGCGGGGGTCGCCGCCTCGACCGCGACCGAGCACCTGAACGCGCTCGTGCGCGGGAACCTGCTCGCCGAGGAACGGCAGGGCAGGCACCGCTACGTGCGGCTGGCGGGCCCCCACGTCGCCGAGCTGATCGAGGGCCTCGCCGCGATGGCGCCCGGCCGCGCCTCGCCGCCCCGTTCCCTGTCGGCGGCCGGCCGCCGGAAGGCGCTCGCCCACGCCCGCACCTGCTACGACCACCTCGCCGGGGCGGTCGCGGTCGCGATCACCGACACGATGACGGAGCGGGGACTGCTGGACTGGGAGCACGGGCTCAGGCTCACCGGCGACGGAGAGGCGTGGCTCGGACGGCTCGGCGTCACCGTCCCGGCGGGCACCCGGCGGCCGTCCGTACGGTCGTGCCTGGACTGGACGGAGCGCCGCTCCCACCTGGCGGGCGCCGTCGGCGCCGCCATGTGCCGCCACGCGTTCGACGCGGGGTGGATCACCCGCATCGGCACCACACGCGCCGTGGCGGTCACGGCCGCCGGCCGCCAGGCGCTCCGGGACCACCTCGGCCTGCCCGCGGAACTCCTCTCTCGGAAGTGAGCACGGTCCCGGGAGAGCCCGGGCGACCTTGAGAGCACCCGGGGCGTCCCGGGAGACTCCGCCCGGACCCGGACCGTGCTCCATCGTCATCCCTTCTCGCGGACTCCGCCGGATGAGTCTTCGCTACTCCCGGTGTCGTAGATCGGCCGGTCGCTGCTCCGAGCGCGGTAGCGGTGGATGACTCCCCCGGTGGGACGCCCCCGGCCGGCGGCCGGAGGACGATTCTGGATCATGAGAACCCCAGTCAGATACGTCCACGGGGCCGCGTTGCTGGCCACGGGGCTGCTCGCGGGTGCCTTCGGGTACGGCGCGGCCAACGTGATCCCCACCTTCAGGGCCGTCCCGATGGATGTGCGCCTGACCTTCCACACCACGATGATGAAGGTCAACGAGCCGGTTATGCAGAGCGCGATGGCGCTGGCCATCCTGACCTCCTTCGGCCTGGCGGTCGCCGCCCGCGGCCGATCGCGGCGGCTGGCCCTCGGCGCCGGCGCGCTGACGCTGACCGCGTTGCTGATCACCGTGCTCGGCAACATCCCGCTGCACGCGCACTTCCGGCAGTGGGCGGCCGGTGCGGTCCCGGCCGGACACGCCGAGATCATCCAGCGATGGGAGCTGTTCCACACCCTCCGCACGCTGGCCGCGCTGATCGCGTTCGCGCTGCTCGTCGCCATCGCCGTCCTCACCCGGCCGGCTCCGCGGCCCGGGGCGCTCCAGGTCGGATCGTGACGGCGTGTTCGGATCAGATGACGGCGGATCGTCCAGGCCGCGGACGGTACCCGCCAGGCCACTGCCCGGCGAGGGCGCCGACGGCGCAATCTCCGATCAGCTTCGGTGGCCGGGTGCTCCAGTGCTCACCGTTCCAGTGCCTCCCGGACCGCGGCCAGTGCCTCCTCCTCGGATGCTCCGGTCTGCCGGGCAGCCCTGGCGAACTCCTCGGCCGCCGCGGCGAGCCGGAGGCGGAGCTGGTCGGCTGCGCCGGTGATGACAGCCGTCCGGCCACGGCGCAGCTCCACCAGTCCCTCGTCACGGAGTTGCTGGTAACCGCGGAGGACGGTGTGCAGGTTGATGCCGAGGGCGGCGGCCACGGCACGCGCGGAGGGGAGCCGGTCGCCGGGCGCAGCCATGCCGCCGGCCAGCGCGGTACGGACCGAACCGGCCACCTGATCGGCGAGCGGCTGGGCCGACGAGGGGTCAACTGTGATCAGCACTATGCCGTTCCCGCCTGCCGTTGTCTGCGCAGCCATCCGTTGACCAGCGCGGCGGCTGTCTCCGCCTCACGTGTGGAGTACACGAACCACCGGTCGTCGGCGAGGGACAGGGCGAGCACCGGCCCCTTCCCACTGACGATGCCCCAGCCCGCCGTGTCGTCATCCAGTTTGTACCGTCCGACGGGGGCCTCGCTCCTGACCTCGGCGAACCGGATCGACCGGTAGGGCACTGTCCGCCGCAGGAAGGACAGCCAGGGGACTCGCACCGTGACCCCCGAGCCGTCGATCTGCAGGTGGGTGCGTGCCTGCGCCGCCTCGAAAAACGTCAGCAGCACAAGCAGCACCGTGCCCTTCCACGAGCCGGGACCGGAGCCGTCGGGCACGGTCAGCACGATGACCACGACCAGCACCGCGGTCTCCAGCAGCTTGCGCATCGACCAGGCCGACGCCGTGAACACGGCACGCTGCCGCGGGCCGAGCGCCATCACGGGCGCATTCGACGGTGGCCCGGCGGTGGTCTCGGGCGACGGCGGAAGCGGGCCCGCCGCAACCCAGCCGAGTACGAGCGCCCCCGCGCCGACGGAGATCTCCACTGCCAGGTGCCAGCCGGGCGGGCCCGCCGGGCCGGAGCCACCGGCCGCCGTGAGCATCTGCAACATGCCCGGCGCCGGGATGGACAGGCCGACGAAGAAGCTGACGGCCACCAGGACTCGCTGGGCCTGCGGCAGATTCCAGTAGCGCAGGAACGCGATGAGGAACACCACTTCGAACCAGGCCAGAACCACGAAGGATCGCTCCGCGGACCAGCCCCGCCAGGTGGATTCGCCCGAGGCGCCGACGGGTCGGCCGTGGCTGGGCAGGTGCTCGCCGTACAGGGTGGTCAGGAGCAGGGGAACGACCGAGAAGAACAGCAGGCCGGAGGCCGTCAGGATCAGCCGGCGCCGCCGCCCCGGCGCGGCATGGCCGGAGGAGCGGGAAGCCGCGGAGGGCACAGGAATGATCATGACCCAGCCTCAATCTGTTTGATGTTGAATATAACACTTCAAACAGTTTTGGAAAGGGTGGGAGCGGGACGTCGGCTCCGCGCCGAGGATGCACTCGTGTGGTGGGAGGGGGAAGACGCGTGGGAACCGCCGGTGCTGCGGGACTCAGGCCGCGGCGGGAGGCGGCACGGTGCCCGCCGGGGCCTGGCCGATGAAGGTCTGGAAGAGCCGCTCGTGGTCGATCCCGACCGTGATGAACGTCCCGCTGCCGACGGCCGGGAGCGCGCCCCACGCGCCGCTCTCGTCCTGGACCATCTCGACCTCCGCCCAGGCGGCGATGGCCGCGTCGACGGCGACGCAGGCCGCGGTGGGATCGTGCAGCAGCTTCCCGCCCGGTTTCTTGCGCAGGTAGTGCTCCATGCCGTCGAACAGCAGGGCCAGACCGGCTGAACGGTCCCGTACGGGCCGCAGCCGCTCGTGGAAGCGCCGGTCGTAGACGACGCCGTGGGTGACGTTCTTGGAGACCAGCTCCCGCCGTCCGATGCGGTCGCCCGAGGACAGCGCGAGCCGGGCGGCCCGGGGCTCGCCGTTGAAGTTGAACGTCGGGCAGGTGAGGCGGCCGTCGAACTTGGGCAGCCGGTGCCCGGGCGGCACGACGTTGTCCCCGGCGAACCCGCCCTGGGCCACCCAGCGGCTCAGCCGTGCCTGCGGGTGCTCGCCGAGCAACCGGCCGAGGTTGCGCAGAGGGCCGCCGGTGAGGAGGGTGGCCTCCGGATGGTGGCGCAGGGTCCGGTCGATCAACTCCGCGGGCGAGGCGTCCGCCGGGGCGGCGGCGGAGGAGCCGAGCCAGCGGTGGTGGAAGGCCGACACGTGGTCCTTGCCGGTTCCGGGATCGCCGGCGCCGACCGGGACGTCGTGGCGCTCCAGTCGTCCGAGCACGAGCTTGACCAGTCCGACCTGGGCGGGAGAGCCGGGGGTGACGGTGACGGCGCGCAGCCGTACCGCCGGATGCGTCGCCACCAGGCAGAGGGTCAGAATGTCGTCGGGATCCTGGGTCTCCAGGTCCAAGAGCAGATCCAATGTCACGCGGCGCCGCCTCATTCCGGCTGGGAGTCCTAAACGTCCACTTACGGTATTGATTGCCGGAAAAAGAGCGCGAGTCATTTTGTCACGCGGCCCCACCGGGCGAGCCGGACGGACGCGGCGCCCGCTCATCGCCCGCCCCTCCGCCGCCCCTCCGCCGATCGCCCGGGCGGCGGCCGCCGGGCTCATCGGGCGGGCCGCTGCGCGTGCCGGTCCGGCCGGCTGGTCTCCCCCGCCCGCCAGCTGCCCAGCAGCCGCAGCGAGGCCTCCGAGGCGGAGCCGGCCTCGGCGGTGTAGACGACGAGCACCTGGTCGGGGTCGTCGGGCAGGCGCAGCGACTCGTAGTCCAGCACGAGCTCGCCGACCAGCGGGTTGCGCACCACCTTGCGGCCGTTGGTCTTGTCCTTGACGTTGTGGTCGGCCCACCACCGGCGGAAGTCCTCGCTCTTGACCGACAGCTCGCCGACCAGCGCGGCCAGCTGGGGGTCGTCCGGATAGGCCCCGGCCCGCAACCGCAGATGGGCCACCGTCTCCTGCGCCTTGGCCCGCCAGTCGGCGAACAGCGCCCGGACGTCCTCGTTCAGGAAGATCATCCGTGCCCAGTTGCGCTCCGCCGGCGGCAGCGCGCCGAAGTCGACGAACGCCGCGGCGGCCATCCGGTTCCAGGCGAGAACGTCCCCGCGGCGTCCGATGATGTAGGCCGGGATGCCCTCGGCCATGTCCAGCAGCCGCTGAAGCCCCGGGCGCACCCGCTCCGCGCGGGGCGCGGGACGGCGCCGGGCGGGCGCCGGGCGGGCGAGGTTGCCCAGGTGCGCACGCTCGTCCTCGCTCAACCGCAGCGCGCGCGCCACCGCCTCCAGGACCTCCTCGGAGACGTTGTTCGTCCGGCCCTGCTCCAGCCGCACGTAGTAGTCCACGCTCACCCCGGCGAGCTGGGCCAGCTCCTCCCTGCGCAGCCCGGGGACGCGGCGGCGGGCACCGCCGAACGGCTGCAGCCCCACGTCCTCGGGCCGCAGCCGGGCCCGGCGGGTCCGCAGGAACTCGGCCAGCTCCGCACGTGTGTTCACGGCGTTCAGTATGGACGCTCCCGTCCGCCTCATCCTGGTTCTGTCAGACCCAGGTTCGCCGGATCCCGGTGGGGCAGGACTCTGGGTCGTCCGCGGCGGCTCTCGCAGCATGGTGTCCGCGAAAGCGAACACCCGATGTCTGAAGGGAACCGAGAGCGATGACCGTCACCGCTGTACAGACCACCTCCGCCGGCCTGCCGCTGACCGGCCGCGTCGCCGTCGTCACCGGCGCCTCCAGCGGGATCGGCGCCGCCACCGCCCGGGTGCTGGCCGCCCGGGGCGCCCGGGTGGCGCTGCTGGCCCGCCGCGCCGACCGGCTCGACGGCCTCGCCGCCGAGCTGGGGGAGGCGGCCCTGCCGGTCCGGGTCGACGTCGCCGACCCCGCCTCGGTGGAGGCGGGCGCCGCCCGGATCGCCGACGGGCTCGGCCGGGTCGACCTGGTGGTCAACAACGCCGGCGTGATGCTGGCCGCGCCCTTCGCCGACCGCCGTACCGGCGACTGGCAGCGCATGATCGACACCAACCTCACCGGCGCGCTGCGCGTGGTCGACGCCTTCCTGCCCGATCTGCTGGCCGCCGCGGCCGACGGCCGTACCGCCGACCTGGTCAACATCTCCTCGGTCGCGGCCCACGCCGCCTTCCCGAGCTTCGCGGTCTACTGCGCGACGAAGGCCGCCGTGTCCCACTTCTCCCGCAACCTGCGCACCGAACTCGGTCCGCGCAAGGTCCGCGTGACCACCATCGAGCCCGGCCTGGTGGCCACCGAGTTGCAGGGGCACGTCGACCACCCGGACGCGAACGCGCTGATCGACGACTGGCGCGGGGCCTTCGACTGGCTGTCGGACGCCGACCTGGCGGAGCTGGTCGCCTTCACCGTCGCGCGCCCCCGGCACGTCAACTTCCCGCAGATCGTGGTCATGCCCACCGAGCAGGTGTGAGGTGATCCCGTCGGAGCACGGGTGACTCCGGGCTCCGGACGGGACGCCCCTCAGAGGTAGCGGTATCAGAGGTATCAGAGGTAGAGGCCGGTGGTGTCGGGGGCGGTGGCCTGGGAGGAGGCCACGCCGTCGCGCAGGGCGAACAGCTCGGCGAGGGTGGCGCCCGAGGGGGACAGGCCCTCGGCGGTGCCGAGCCAGGCGGCCGCCTCGTCGTACGGGAGCGCGTCCACCTCGACCTGGGCCAGGCAGCGCCCCGGGCGGACCACGGCCGGGTGGAGGCGGGCCAGGTCCTCGTTGGTGGTGATGGCGACCAGGACGTCGCGGCCCTGGCCGAGGAGGCCGTCGGTCAGGTTGAGCAGGCGGGACAGCCCCTGGCCCGCCGCCTCCTTCGCGCCGCCCCTGATCAGCTCGTCGCAGTCCTCCAGCACCAGCAGGCGCCACTTCTCGCCGTCCTCGCCGTCGTCGTGGGAGTCGACGCCGACGGCCACCTCCATCAGGTAGCCGGGGGAGCCGAACAGCCGCTCAGGGTCGAGCACGCAGTCCACCTGGCACCAGGACCGCCACTCGTGGGCGAGCGTGCGCAGCAGTGTGGTCTTGCCGGTGCCCGGCGGGCCGTGCAGCAGGATCAGGCGGCCGTGGACGTCGTCCGGGGTGAGGGACATCAGGCGGGAGAGCGGGGTGTGCAGGGATCTGGCGTAGTTGCCGCGCACCTCCGCCCACGGGGAGGCGGTGATCGGCTTGCCGGAGCGGCGGCTGCCGTGGCCGCTGTGCCACCAGAAGCCCATCACGACGTGGTCGCTCTCCGGGGCGGGCTCCGTCGCGCCCTCGGAGACCTCCGCGATCACCGACCGGGCGAGTTCCTCGGTGACCGCGGTCACGCTGACCGTGGCGGACCGGTTCTTGTACCGGATCACGCGCAGCGTCCAGCCCTCCCCGGTCACCAGGCGCGACTCCCGGCCGTCCTCCTCCCGGGCCGCCCGGACGAGCGTCCCGCCGGCGGGCATGAGCGCGGCGTCGGCGCGGACCCGCTCCAGGCTCGCCGTACGGGCCCAGGGCTGGGCGCCGGTGGCGAACGGGGACAGCGCGAGGGCGTCGATGACGTCGACGGGGTTGTCGGCGTCATCGAGGTAGATGTTCATCGGCAGCTCCGCCGGGCGCTGCTCCGGTGCGAAACGTACCTCCTTCAACACGGACATGACGACCATGATCCCGCCCACTGCCGCGGAGGTCGAAGGGTTTTACGATCCGCGTCACGACTCCTTGGACAGGTCACCGGTCTCGGTGACGAGGCCCAGTCCGGGCTGGTCCTTCCACGTGTAGGTGAGCAGGTCGCCCTTCTTGGCGAGCCAGACGGTCCCCGCGATGCAGCCGCCGCTGTTGGCTCCCAGCGCGAAGATCAGAGTGTCCTTCTCGACCTTCTGCAGGGTGATCCGGCCGGTGCACCCGTTTCCCGGCTCGGCCCAGCCCGCGTCCGCCCTGCCCGCTTCGAGTTCCACCTCGATCCGTTTGGGGCCCGGTGCGATCGGGTTGGTCGAGGTGATGCCGTCACCGGACCACTTGCCCGCGAAGGAGGCGGGGATCTTGGGCCCGTTCCCGGCAGGAGAGGGGTCGGTGTTCTCGGAGGGCTCCGCGGACGCGGTCTCGCCCGGGGCGGGGGCGGTGCTCTCGGCCGCCGGGAGGTCAGTCGCGCTCGGCGGCGCGGTGCTCCGGCCGGATGCGCCGGAGAGCCCGGGACCGCCGAAGGCGAACCAGGCGACGACCCCGGCGACGGTCAGCACGGCCACCGCCACCAGGACCGAGCCGACCACGAGCCCCCGGGAGCGCTTCCGCCCCGCCTGGGTGGTGAGGGCGGACCGGCCGGGGCCGGTCGCCTCCGGACCGGCGGGGAAACCGGGGGCGGAACGGGGATCGTTCGCCGCGGCGGGAAAGCCGGTGGAGGCCGGACCGGCCGGACCGGCCGGACCGGGCCCGTCCGGGTGCCCCGGGGCGCCGGTGCCGTCCGGAGGACCGCCGGGGGAGGCGATCACGCTGCCGATCCGCACCAGGTCCTCGGTGGAGGGCGGGGTGCGCGTGCCCGGGTCCACCAGCCCGATCATCAGATCGCGGGCGGTGGGGCGGCGGGCGGGGTCCTTGTCGAGGCAGGAGGCGATCAGCGCGCCGTACCGGGCGGGCAGCGCCGACAGGTCCGGATGGTGGGTGAGGACGCGGTGCAGCACGGCGGGCACGGTGTCGGCCCCGAACGGCGGACGCCCGCTCGCCGCGTAGACCATGGTCGCCGCCCAGGCGAACACGTCGGAGGCGGGCGAGGCCGGGGAACCGGAGATCTGCTCGGGGGACAGGTAGGCCGGGGTGCCGACCAGCCCGGAGGTGTGGGTGGCCGCGGCCTCGTCCCGGGCGATGCCGAAGTCCACCACCCGGGGGCCGTCCGGGCCGAGCAGCACGTTGGCGGGCTTGAAGTCGCGGTGGACGACCCCGGCGGCGTGGATCGCGGCCAGGGCGGTGGCGGTGCCGACGACCAGGCGCTCCAGCTCGCCGCCGCGCAGCGGGCCGCCCCGCTTGACGCGCTGCTCGAGGGAGGGGCCGTCGACGAACTCGCTGACCACGTAGGGCCGCGGCCCGTCCACCGAGGCGGTCAGCACGCGCGCCGTGCAGAACGTGGCGATGCTCTCCAGCGCCGCCAGCTCCCGGGCGAGCCGCCGGCGGGACTCCGGGTCCGCGCGGAACAGCAGCTTGACCGCGACCGGCTCGCCGTCGGGCGCGTGCCCCAGGTAGACGACGCCCTGGCCGCCCTCTCCGAGCCGTCCGGCCAGCTGGAACGCGCCGAGCCGTACGGGGTCGCCGGGGACGAGGGGAGTGGCCGTCACGGAGGCAAGGCTAGCGATACCGGATGGTACGGGCATAGTGCGGGTTTAACGATGCCAGAGGTGGAGAGTGGGGCGTGGTCAATTTTTCGGAGGTGTGCCGTACTGATATGCAAGCTAGATCAATGGGTAAACCTCCTGGCGTGCGGTGCGTCACCTATTACGCTCCGATTAGGCGCGATTGCTCAACCCCCTGGAGATTTCTGTGCCCATCGACCTCGTGTCCCGTCGTGAATGGGGGGCCCGCTCCCCGCGTGGTTCCTACAGCTCACTCACCTCGACCAGAGGTGTGAAAATTCACTACACGGGCGGCCGCGTCGATCCGGGAATTGTTAATGATCATGCGAGATGCGTAAAACTAGTTAAATCCATCCAAAGCCACCATATGGACGGGAATGGCTGGGTGGACATCGGCTATTCCATGATCGCATGTCCGCATAGAAAGGTATTCGTGGGCCGTGGGCCCAAGCGTCTCCCGGCCGCCAACGGCGCCGGGCTCAACAGCGCGCACTACGCCGTGCTCGGCCTCGTCGGCTCATCCGGCCTGGTCCAGCCGAACGACGCGATGCTGCACGCCATCCTCGACGCCGTCGAATACCTCCGCGACCGGGGCGGCGCGGGCCGTGAGATCAAGGGCCACCGCGACGGTTACTCGACCTCCTGCCCGGGCGACCCGCTCTACGCGTGGATCCGGCGCGGCGCCCCCCGCCCCGGAGGGGACGGGGACCCCGAACCACCCGAGCCGCACCCCTCCTTCCCCGGCCGCACGCTCAAATACCCGCCGGTCATGGTCGGCGAGGACGTCCGGACCTGGCAGCGCCAGATGCGCGAGCGCGGCTGGGACATCGACGTCGACGGCCTCTACGGCCCGTCCTCCCGGGACGTCTGCCGCGCGTTCCAGGAGGAGAAGGACCTGGCCGTCACCGGCGCGGTCGACCGCGCCACCTGGAACGCCGCGTGGGAGGAGCCGATCACCTGACCTCCGGGGTCTCCCGGACCTCCCCGGTCTCCTGCGGATGGTGGCACGCCACCCAGTGATCGGCTCCGATCCGGCGCATCACCGGCTCCTCGGCCGCGCACAGCGGCGTGGCCACCGGGCAGCGGGTACGGAAGCGGCACCCGCTGGGCGGCGTCACCGGAGACGGCGGCTCCCCGCTGATCAGCCGGTCGGCGGGGGGCAGGCCGAGCCCGCCGCGCGGGATCGAGGCCAGCAGCGCCCGGGTGTAGGGGTGCGCCGGGCGCCCGACCAGGGTGTCGCCGGAGGCGAGCTCGCACACCTTGCCGAGGTACATCACCAGGATGCGGTCGCTGACGTTCTTGACCACCGCCAGGTCGTGGGCGATGAACACCAGCGTCAGCCGGTAGCGCTCCTTGAGCTCCTCCAGCAGGGCGAGGATCTGGGCCTGCACCGAGACGTCCAGCGCGGAGACCGGCTCGTCGCAGATGACGACCTCGGGGTCGAGCACCAGGGCCCGGGCGATGGAGACGCGCTGGCACTGCCCGCCGGAGAACTCGTGCGGGCGCCGGGTGGCGGCGGTGGCGGGGTCGAGCCCGACCGCCGTGAGCATCTCGTCCACCCGGTCCGCGCCCGCGCCCCAGACACGCGGCCCCTCGGCGACGATGTCGCGTACCCGGCGCCGCGGGTTGAGCGACGAGATCGGGTCCTGGAAGACCATCTGGAGCCGCCTGCGGGTCCTGCGCAGCGCCTCCCCGCGCAGGGCGGTCAGCTCCACGCCGTCCAGCCGGACCGAGCCGCGCAGCGGCGGGGGCAGCTGCATCAGCGCCCGCGCCGTCGTGGACTTGCCGCAGCCGGACTCGCCGACGATGCCGAGGGTCTCCCCGCGGGCCACGTCGAAGCTCACCCCGGACACCGCGTGCACGCTGCGTCCCCGCCCCGCGGGGAACTCCACGACCAGGTCCTCCACCCGGAGCACCACCTCCTCGGGGGGACGGAGGTGGGCGTTCCCGCTACCGGCCACGGCTGTCGGCTCCTTCGATCACGTCGGTCGTCTCGTGTTCCGCGAGCTCACGGGACTCGCGGGACTCGCGGGACTCGGGGGACTTCGGGGACCTCGCAAGTCCCGCGAGTTCCGTGAGCTCCGCGGCCTCCTCCGCCTCCTCGGCGGCCTTGAGCGCCTCGGCCGCCCCGGAGGCCCCGGTCATCTCGGGCGACGTCTCGACGACCCCGGCCCCGGTCCCCACCGGATACCAGCAGGCGTAGAGGTGGTCGGGGGTCTCCGCCTGGAACAGGGGCGGTTCCTCGGCCGCGCACCGCTCCCTGGCGTAGGGGCAGCGGGGGTGGAAGGCGCAGCCCGACGGCGGGTGCGCCAGGTCGGGCGGGCGGCCGGGCAGCAGGCGGAGCGGGTGGTGGGCGGGGTCGGTCAGTTTGGGCACCGCCCGCAGCAGCGCCTCCGTGTACGGCATGCGGGTCCGCTCGAACAGTGTGGCCGCCGGGCCCCGCTCGACGACCTTGCCGGCGTACATCACGATGACCTCGTCGGCCCACTCCGCCACCACCGACAGGTCGTGGCTGACCAGGACCACGGCCATGTGCCGCTCCTCGCGCTGCCGCTGGATCAGCCGGAGCACCTGGTCCTGGACGGTGACGTCGAGCGCGGTGGTCGGCTCGTCGGCGAACAGGATGTCCGGGCCGCACGACAGGGCCATCGCGATCGTCACGCGCTGCCGCATGCCGCCGGAGAGCTGGTGGGGGTAGCGGCGCAGGGTCCGCGCGGGCTCGGGGATGCCGACCGAGGCCAGCAGCTCCGCGGCGCGGGCGCGGGCGGCCCTGCGCTTCATGCCCAGGTGGACCATGAGCGGCTCCATGACCTGGGCGCCGATCGTCCGGACCGGGTTGAGGGCCGTCATCGGGTCCTGGAAGACCGCGGCGAGCCGGGTTCCGAGGATGTGCCGCATCTGCCCGTCGTCGAGCTCGGTCAGGTCCTGCCCGTCCAGGTACACGTGCCCGCCGCGCAGCGTCCCGGCCTGCGGGGTCAGGCCGAGGACGGAACGGATCAGCATGGACTTGCCCGATCCGGACTCGCCCACGATCGCCAGGGTCCGGCCGCGTTCCAGGGTGAAGGAGACGCCGTCCACGGCCCGGACGACGCCGCGGGCGGTGGTGAAGTGGGTGCGCAGGTCGGCGACCTGGAGGAGGACGCCCTCCTCGACGTCGTGCGGCCGGGCGGGCAGCCGGTCGGCCGTGCGGCGCCGTACCGGCTCCAGGTTGCTCTGCCGCACGTCGGTCATGGCCCGCAGCCGGTCTCCGATCAGGTTGAAGGCCAGCACGGTCAGGAACATGACGAAGGAGGGGATGAGCACGACGTGCGGCGCGTTCTCCATCAGGGGACGGCCTTCGTTGATCAGGCCGCCCCAGGTGGGGGTGGGCGCCTGGACCGACAGGCCGAGGAAGGCGAGACTCCCCTCGGCCACGATGGCCACCGCCATGCCGATGAAGGCGTAGGACAGGACGGGCAGCGACACGTTGGGCACGACCTCGCGCCACAGGACGGTCCGGTCCCGGGCGCCGAGCACCCGCGCGGCGGCGACGAACTCCCGCTCGGAGAAGACCATGGTCGCGCCGCGCACCAGCCGGACCCAGGCCGGGACGCCGAGCACGCCCAGCACGATGAGCACGTTGAGCAGGTTCGCGCCCGCGAACGCCACCACGGCCAGCGCGAACACCAGCGCGGGGAAGGCGAGCGCGATGTCGTTGACCCCCATGATGATCGCGTCCGTGGCCCGCCGCCGGTACCCGGCCAGCACGCCCAGGGGCGCGCCGACCAGGACGCCGAGCAGGACCGCCCCGACGCCGACGAGGAGGGAGACCCGGGCGCCGTACACGACCCGGCTCAGCACGTCCCGGCCGAGGCCGTCGGTGCCGAACGGGTGGTCCGGGCCGGGGCCGGCCTGGGGCGGCCCGGTCAGCGTCTCGTCGTAGCGGGGCAGCGGGAGCAGGTCGGCCGTGGCCGCCGCCGCCAGAACCAGCGTGATCCAGCCCAGTGCGAGCCAGAAACTCCAGCCCAGCCGCCTACACACGCCGGATCCTGGGATCGACGGCGACGTAGACGAGATCCACCGCGAAGTTGACGAGCACGTAGCCGACCGAGATCAGCACCACGCCTCCCTGCACTGTCAGATAGTCACGGGCGAAGATGGACTCCACGATGAGCCGGCCCACGCCGGGCAGCCCGAAGAGCGTCTCGATGATCACCGCGCCGCCGATCAGCGCCCCGAGGTTCAGGCCGATGGCGGTGATCAGCGAGATGGCGGAGGGCCGCAGCGCGTGCCGCCACAGGATGCGGCGGGGGGACAGGCCTCGGGCCCGGGCGAGCGTGATGTAGTCCTCCTGCAGGGTGGCGATCAGGTCCGTGCGCAGCAGCCGGGCGTAGACGGCCGTCTGCGCGCAGCCGAGGGTGATCGCGGGCAGCAGGACCGACGTCAGGTTCCAGCCCAGGTCCAGTGAGATCGGGGTCCATCCGGTGGCGGGGAGCACCTGCAGCTTCACGGCGAACACCAGGATCAGCAGCACGCCGAGCACGAACACCGGGGTGGACAGCAGCCCGAAGCTGAGCGCGGTCAGCGCCTGGTCCAGGGGCCGGCCCGCCCGGCGGGCCGCCGCGACGCCGATCGGCACGGCGAGGCCGAGCGCGACCACCTGCGCCGCGATCAGCAGTTCCAGGGTGACCGGGAGCCGCTCGGCCAGCGCCTCGGTGACGGGCACGCTCGTGGTGTAGGAGGAGCCCAGGTCGCCGGTGGCCAGGCCGCCGAGCCAGGACAGGTAGCGGCTGAACAGGGGGTCGTCCAGGTGGAGCTCCCGGCGGAGCTGCTCGCGGGCCTCCTCGCTCGCCGACAGGCCCAGGATCTGCGTGGTCGGGTCGCCCGGCAGCAGGTTGAGCAGGAGGAAGGACAGGAAGGTGACCACGAGCAGCACGAGCAGGAGGCGGACCAGCCGCAGGGCTATCACGGCTGGTCGAGCCAGAGCTGGGAGAACGGGTGGTACGGGATCGGCGACCCGGTCAGCGGCATCCCCTTGGAGCCGTCCGGCAGGACGTGCTGCCCGATGCCCTTGACCTTCGTCTTGGCGATCACGGCTCCGGTGTCGAGGTGGTCGATGAAGACGTAGGGGACGAGCTCGCGCAGCCGCTGCTGCACGGTGGCGTAGGCCTTCTTGCGGACGTCCTCCTGGGGGTTGCTCCGGCCGGTGTCGAGGGCGTTGCTGAGCTCGGCGTCCTTGAGCCGGGTGAAGTTGAGGGAGACGGCGCCGACCGGCTGGGCGTAGTTCTGGTGCATCCAGATGTACTCGCCGTCGGGGTCGGGGGAGGAGAACTGCACCCATACGGTGGCCTGGTAGTCGCCCGTAACCGCCCGGTTGATCAGGTCGGCCTGGTCCACCTGCTTGATCGTCATCTCCACGCCGATCTTGCGCCACATGTCCTGGGCGAGTTCGATGCCCTGCATGGTGTTGGGGTCGGGCGGCGAGATGATCTCGAACGTGACCGGCCCCTTCTCGGCCTCGACCTGCTTGATCAGCTCGGTGGCCCTGGCCGGGTCGTAGGCCGGGTAGTTCCCTCCGGGGGCGTACCACTTGGAGTCCTTCGACCAGGGGCTGTCGGCCTCCTTGGTCAGCCCGCCGCGGAGCGTGGAGATGACCGTCCTGCGGTCGGTGCCGTGGGCGAGCGCCCGGCGGACCCGCAGGTCGTCCAGGGGCGCCACGGCGGTGTTGAGCATGAACATGTACTCCGGCACCGCCATCCCGGTGGCCCGGCCGACGGTGTAGGCGTCCTTGAGCCCGCCGAACTTGACGATGTCCTCGTCCCGCGTGGTGCCCATCGCGTCGACGCCGCCGGCCTCCAGGGTCTGCGCCCGGGTCTGGCTGTCGGGCAGGATCCGGAACTCGATCTCGTCGAGGTACGGCAGGCCCTTGCGCCAGTAGTTCGGGTTCCTCGTCGCCACGAACCGGCTGCCGGGCACGTACTCCTTGAACACGAACGCCCCGGTCCCGACCGGCGTGCGGCTGGCGGCCTTCGGGTCGGCGAGCGAGGACTTGGGGACGATCATGCCGATCTGCGCGGCGAGGTAGTAGGGGAACGCCACCCAGGGGTTGTTCAGTGCGACCTTCACCGTCATCGGATCCGTGACCTCGATGGATTTCACAGGCGCGAACACCGCCGTGTTGAGCGGCGAGGCCTTCTGCGCGTCGAGGTTGGCCTTGACGACCTCCGCGTTCAGCGGCTCCCCGTTGGAGAAGGTGATCCCGGAGCGCACCTTGATGGTCCACTCGTTGGCGTCCGTGTTGGGGGTCAGGGACTCGGCCAGCATGGGTTTCCAGTTGCCCTGGGCGTCGATCGAGACGAGGGCCTCGATGATCGTCCCGGTCATGCTGTAGCTCTGGGACGCGAACTGGTCGGTGACGGGATTGAACCCGTTGGCGTCGGCACTGAGCGCGTAGACGAGCCGTCCCCCCTGGACGGGTGATCCCGCGGGGGACGCCCCCGCGCCCGGCGGTCCCTCCGCGGTCGGACGGGGGCCGCTGCACGCGACCAGGGCCAGGGACAAGACAGAAGCAATCAAGATCATGGAGCGCCGCATGTGCGCCTCCTCCCGGTAAGCCCCCCGAGAGTAGTTTCACCGATAGTACTATCGGTGAAAAATCTCACAAGGCCCCTGACGGCCTTGTTTGCACCGCTTTCCGGGAGCCGGACGCCGCGTAGGGTTGCAGGGACCGAGGAGGAAACGATGGCCGGGACGCCGCTGAGCCGCAGCGAGGCCAAGGAGCTGACCAGGCGGCGCCTCATCCGGGCCGGGTTCGCCATCCTCGACGCGGAGGGCGAGGCCGGGCTGACCACGGGCAAGGTCGCCAAGGCGGCCGGGATCGCCCAGTCGAGCTTCTACGTGCACTTCAAGGACCGGCACGAGCTGCTGCGGGCGCTCGGCGACCAGGCGGGCGAGCGGCTGCGGGCCACGATGCGGGAGGTCCGGCTGAAGGCCCACACGGCCGGCGACGCCGAGCGGCACCGCGACGCCTTCCGCATCCCGCTGGAGGCCATCTGCCGACACCCGGAGCTGTTCCGCATCGGCCTGCGCGCCCGGCACGACCCCTCCTCCCCGCTGCAGGACTTCGCCGTCCAGACCGTGGCCGCCTACCGGGCGCACCTGGCCGCCGACCTGGCGGCCATGGGCTTCCCGACCGGGACCGAGGGCGACCGCCGCCGCCTGGAGATGGTCGCCGACGGGATCAACGCGCTGACCACCACGATGGCCCTCGGCCACCTGGAGGGGCGCTACCCCGACCTGGAGGAGGTGGTGGACGTCCTCGTCGCTTTCTCGAAGGGGTCCCTGAGGCTGCTCATCCCGGGCTGACCAGACCACGCCGTCCAGGCCGGCCGCGACGAAGTTGGCGACGGCGCGCTTGAGCAGCGACCAGACCCCTTCGGCGGGGTTCGGCTCCGGCGCGTGCGCCGGGGCGAAAGCAGACCACCCCGGCCACGTTCACCCGCCCGGCGCTGCGGCCGCGCACAGCCACGATCGGCCGCGTCCCGGGCGGGGCCCAGATGCGTGCTCTCGGCGGCCTTGAGCCCTTGGCCCGTCTCATCGGCGAAGCAGATCCAGGCGCCCAGGTCCGCCGCGGTGGTTTTGCCTGCGGCCACACCTCGCCCCTTCCATGCGCCGATGGCCTCCTCGTCGCGCTCGACGGCTCGGTGCGGCGGCACCTGTTCGCGCCGTTCCTGTTCGGCGGGGATGTACCCGCCCCGTTGCGCGTATCGCATGTCCTTTCGAGGGACTCGACAATAGCAGTACGGACGAGTTCGGATCATATGAAAAGAACGGAACACAGTAGTACATAATTGGCACCGTGGTCGCAATCTAAGCCTTCTTCGCGATCGGGACTCCTGGAGGTGGAGCATTCCTCGCCCCGAACGTCCGGTGAATCCAGATAAGGACCCGGTTCAACACTTCGCCTGGCAGTTGCGCCAGCTACGCCAGCAAGCAGGAAACCCGGGATATCGAGAACTGGCGCAACGGGCGCACTATTCGCCCACCACTCTCGCTCAGGCCGCCCGGGGTGAGAAACTGCCGACCCTGGCAGTGACGCTGGCTTACGTCAAGGCGTGCGGCGGCGACCTCGCGCACTGGGAGGCGCACTGGAGGCGCACCGCCGAGGAGACGAACACCGCCTCCCCCAGAGAGACGGGCGCCTCAGCCGACACCGCTCCATACCTGGGGCTGGCTCCGTTCCAGCCGCAGGATGCCGGACGCTTCCACGGCCGTGGCAGGCTGGTCGCCGAGTTCATCGCGCGCCTGTCCCGGCAGCGCTTCCTTGCGGTGTTCGGCGCGTCGGGGAGTGGGAAGTCCTCCCTGCTACGAGCGGGCCTGATCCCGGCGGTCGCCGACCATGGCGTCGGCGGCCGGGCATGGCGAACGATACTGATGACGCCAGGGACCGATCCGCTGGACGAGTGCGCTGTCCGGCTCGCCGCCGTCAGCGACGCCACCGCCGAGGAGATCCACACCGTCCTCACGGCGAACGCACGCGAGCTGCCCCGCCTCCTCGGCCGATCAGAGCCCGACCAGCCGACCCTCCTGGTCGTCGACCAGTTCGAGGAGGTCTTCACCCTCTGCGGCCCGCTGCGGCGAACCCGGTTCATCACCACGCTACTGGCCGCCGCACAGGCCGCCGGCAGTCCGCTGCACGTGGTACTCGGAGTGCGCGCCGACTTCTACCCCCACTGCGCCGACCACCCCGAACTCGCCGAGGCCCTCACCGACTCGCAGATCCTCATCGGTCCCATGACGACGGAGGAACTGCGCCAGGCCATCACCCAGCCCGCCCGCGACGCGGGCTGTACCGTCGAGAGCGCGCTGCTCGCCGCGATCATCTCCGACACCGCCGGACAGCCCGCGGTCCTGCCGCTGGTCTCCCACGCTCTTCTGGAGACCTGGCGGCGCCGTCGCGGCAACACCCTCACCCTCGCCGGATACCAGGCGGCGGGAGGCATCCACGGCGCTCTGGCCAAGACCGCCGAAGGGCTCTACGTTTCGCTCACCCCGGCGCAGCAGGCATGCGCCAAGGATCTGTTCGTCCGGCTGACCGCGCTGGGGGAGGGCACCGGTGACACCGGCCGCCGCATCCGCCGGGACGAACTGAACCCCGGAGACGACACCCGGGCCGTCCTCGACGCGTTCGCCGACCACCGGCTGATCACGCTCGGCGTCGACACCGTGCAGGTCGCTCATGAGGCGCTGATCCGCGCCTGGCCTCGCCTGCACCAGTGGCTGTCGGCCGACCGTGAAGGGCTGCGTATCCACCGGCACCTCACTCAGGCGGCCCAGGCCTGGGTGGCCCTGAACCACGATCCGGGAGGGCTGTACCGGGGGACGCGCCTGGCTCTGGCCCGGGAGTGGGCCTCACGAGACGACCGTCACACCACCCTGAACGCCTCGGAGCGCACCTTCCTGGACGCCTCCGTCCAAGCCGAGGACGCCGAGCGCCTCCGCACCGCGCGCCGCACCCGCCAGCTGCGCTATCTGGCCATCGGCCTCGCGCTGCTGCTTCTGATCACCGTTGGCACGGGCGTCGTCGCCGTACGGCAATGGCGGGAAGCCGTCACCGCCCACCAGATGGCACTGTCGCGCCAGTTCGCCATGCAAGCGCTGGACCTGGCCGATTCCGATCCCGGCGCCGCCATGCTGCTGGCCGCTCAGGCGTACAGGACCGCACCGACGACTGAAGCGCGCAGCGCCCTGTTGAGCATGTCGTCGCTGCGCGCCTACCGCGGCTCGCTCACCGGGCATATCGGCGCCGTCTCCCAGATCCTCTTCACTTCCGACGGCCGCCTCCTCATCAGCACCGGACGCGACCGGGCGGTGCATCTGTGGGACGTGCGCAGCGGAGCCCACCAGGCCACGCTGTCCGGCCACGACACATGGCTGAAGGCCGCCGCGCTCAGCCCCGGCGGGGACACACTGGCCACCGGCGGCGAGGACGGCGCTCTGGCCCTGTGGGACATGACCGCACGCACGCGGACGGCACTGCTGCCCGGCCACACCCGCCAGATCAGGGAGATCGCCTTCAGCGCCGACGGACGCACCGTGGCCACCGCCAGCGACGACACGACGGTCATCGTGTGGGACGTCGAGCGACGCATCCGCCTGACCACCCTGACCGGGCACAGCAAGGCGGTTCGCGGGCTGGCGTTCAGTCCCGACGGACGCACCCTGGTCACCACCGGTGACGACAAGATGATCATCCTGTGGGATCTGGCCCGGCATGCCCGGCTGGCCACCCTGACCGGACACGACGAGACCGCCAGCGCCGTCACTTTCAGTCCCGACGGACGCACCCTGGCCACCGCGGGCGGGAACACGACGGTGTTCCTGTGGGACGTGGCCCGTCGCACCCGCCTGGCGACGTTCACGCACGGCCAGCCCGGACAGGTCATCACGCTCAGGTTCAGCCCGGACGGCGACACCCTGGCCACCTCAGGACACGATCCGACGATCCTGCTGTGGGACGTCGAACGCCGCAGCCTGCGCGGCCGGTTTACCGGGCACAAGGCCAACGTCTACACGCTCGACTTCGACCCGGAGGGTCGCACGCTGGCCGCAGCCGGGGAGGATGGGACGATCACCCTGTGGGACGTCACGCAGGCCCCGCTGGCCGGCCACACCGCTGAGGCCACCGACGCGGTCTTCAGTCCCGACGGACGCATCCTCGCTACCGCCAGCTCACGCCGCCTCATGCGCTGGAACGTCGCCGATCACACCCTGCGCTCGGTTGACAGCGTCGACTCCCCGCAGATCAACGCCCTCGCGTTCAGCCCCGACGGCCGCATCCTCGCCGCCGCAGGCGGCGCGGTACAGCCCCCATCGAAGGCGCGCGACAGTACCGTCACACTCTGGTTTCCCGGCGAAGCCGAGCCGATCGAGCTGGCCGGGCACACCGGTCCCGTCCTCGACGCTGCCTTCAGCCCCGACGGACGCACCCTGGCCACCGCCGGCGCCGACAAGACGGTCATTCTCTGGGACACCGATCCCCATCGAGTGATCGACCGCATCTGCAGGACGGTGACACGCCACTTCATCCGAAAGGAGCGGGAGCGGCACATGCCGGCACCCCCGTACCGGGAGGCCTGCACGCCTGCCTGACGGACCTCCCCGGGGCCGGATGGTCCCCGGGCGGCCGAGGTCGTCATACATCCGCCCGGGGACCGTCATGCAGCCGGGGCCCGCCGTGTCCTCGTGGAGGAGAGCTCAGGCACGCTGAATGTAGAACAGCTGATCATTGCTGCCGCCGCACGGGTACTGCCGGATCGGCGCCAGATCGTCGTATCGCGGATATGAGACCGTGAGGCACCACCCGTTGTAGGAGGGCCGGATGGTGTACCTGCCGCCGCCGGCTCCCACGATGTGGAACCGCTGCTGCCATCCCGAGTGACACGTCCAGGTCTGGAGAAGTTCGCCGCCGTTGCTGGTGCCGTCTCTGACATCCACGCATCGCTGTCCGTCGGTGTACCGGGGCGTCAGCCGCCACGTCTGCCGGCCGTTGATGACCTCCGCCTTCCTGAATACGAAGTGCTGGTTCCACTCCGCGTGGCAGGTGAACTGCTGTACTTGTCCGCCGAGATTCCAGGTGGCATCGCGGATGTCCATGCATTTTCCGGAATCGACGTTCTTGATTCGGTAGGACTGTCCGTTTACCGGATCCGCGTGGGCGGGGCCGGCGACGGCGAGCACGGTGAACGTGGACACCGCCAGGATGGCGGCCTGCGTGAGTGATTTCTTCATTCGCACTTCCCTCGTCGTTGCTTCTCACGGGCAGCCGGCCGGAGTCAGGCCGAGGCTTTCTGCCGATGTGAAATCTTTGTAGTCACATTCGGGTTGTGCGGCTTCGAGCGGGCCGGTGTACAAACAACGTCGCACAACGCACTGGAGAAGGAACTGCATGGACTTGAGCCCGTCCCTGCCCCGCGGCGCGGCACGTCGGCAGGTCGCGCAGCGCGGTCTTCCGAGCTGGTGGGCGACGACCAGGTGGCGGCCGCCTTCTAGACTGCGGAAGTGATCGAGCTGGGTTCGCGGGAGCGTAGGCAGCCGCCTCCTCCTCGCATCGTGTGGGAGAGCCTGACCGACCCTCGGCGACCAGGCGGACGGCAGTGGCTGCACCTGCACCCCGATGAGGTCGAGCCGCGCATCCTCCGGGCGGTGGAACCGGAACTCGTGGTCTGGTCGTCGTTGTGGCCGGAAAGGCCCGACGACGAGATCCGGTTCGACATCCGGCCGACCGAGGACGGCGGCTGCTCACTGCGCTGGACGCTGCTGACACCTGCGGAAGCCCCGGAACAGGCCGTGATCGGCCGCCTGCGCCACCGGCTCAACTTCTTGATCAATGCCCGGCTCCGGTTCTCCTTCGGACAGTGAAGGGCTCTCCGCGGACGCGTACGGTAACAATCCGCACGGGGGGCCTCGGCTGTCCCGCGGACGGGTAAGCGCGCGAGCCTGCCGTCCCTCTCCCGGGCGAAGAATCAACACGTCCGCGTTCTTCCGCCGGTAGATCGTCCTCCATCGTTCATGCGGCCCGGAACCTCGGAAAAGAGAATCTTTCCGACGATTGCCCCGGTATTGACCGGTCACGTTCCCGCCGCGGGGATGATGGAGCGGTGGGCGGGAGCGGGCCGTCCGGCACCCGCGCCCACCGCGCCGCCCCGGCGGTTCGCACGCCGCCCTGTATGTCCTGTACGCCCTTACTTCCGGTACGCCGGCGGATTCCGCACCCTATTCGCGTCCGGTGCTCCGAACGGCATGTCGCCGGATTCCGGAAGATCACGGAATGACCGGCGGAAGACCCCGTGCCGCACCCGGACGCCCTCGCGGCCCGCGAGGGCCGCGCATCGGTGGGAGAGCCACATGCACGAGACCAAGAAATACGGCCGCCCCGCCGGCGAGACGCCGGCGGCGGCACCCGGAGCCCCCGGGGCCGAGCGGCACGAGCGCGCCGAGCAGGCCGAGCAGGCCGAGCCGTACGAGCGTTACGTCGGCGGCTCTCCCGAGGCCGAACGAGTGATCTTCGAGGGGCTCGCCCGCGATCTCATGCGGGTCCAGCTGAAGATCAAGAAACGGAGCGGAGCCGCCTCCGTCGACCGCGCCTTCCACGCGAAGGCGATCCTCGGCGTCGAGGACGCCCGGCTGAGATTCCACCAGGATCTCCCCGGTGACCTGCGCACCGGCTTCGCCCAGCCCGGCGCCGAATACCCCGTCGTCGTACGGCTGTCCAACGCCAGCGGTCTGCACGGACCGGACTCCGCGCCGGACCTGCGGGGCGCGGCCCTGCGCGTCCAGGCCGGCCCGCAGGAGGCCCACGACCTCCTGATGACGAACTTCCCGGTCTCCCACGCGCGGGACGCGCGCGAGTTCGTCGCGTTCGCCCGCGCCATGGCGGGCGCGGACACCACCCTGCGCAAGGGGATCGCCCTGTTCGTCAAGCTGCCCATGGCGGTGGGCTGGCCGGCGGCCACGCGCATGCGGCGGAACGTGACCGAGGCGACCGGGCGCACGGTGACCAGCCTCGCGCTCGAGACGTACTGGAGCCGTGGGGCGATCATGTGGGGGGACGCGGGACCGGTGCGCTACCGGCTCCGCCCCGCCGCGGGCGCGCCCGCGGCGCCCCCGCCCTCCCGCGGCGACCCCGACTACCTGGGGCACGAGCTCGCCGCGCGGCTGGCCGGCGCGGACGTCGTCTTCGAGCTGTGCGTCCAGCGTTACGCGGACGCCCGGCGCACGCCCATCGAGAACGGCGCGTCCGACTGGCGGGAGGAGGACGCGCCCGTCATCCCGGTGGCGACGCTGACGATCCCCCGGCGGGACCTCGGTGCCGCCGCCGCGCGCGCCACCGCGCTCCGCGTCGACCAGCTCGCGTTCGACCCGTGGAACACCACGGACGCCTTCCGGCCGCTCGGCAACCTCAACCGCGCCCGCAGGGCCGCCTACGAGGCGTCCAGCGCCCACCGCCGGGGACACCGGTTCATCACGCCGACGCCGCGGCGCAACGTCGTCGCCGGGAAGCTCATCGAGGCCGGGTTCCGCGCCCTCAACCGGGTCGTCCCCTGGCACCGGCTGCCGCCCCTGCTCGGCCTCCTCAACCTCGACGCCTTCCGCCAGGTCCTGCGGAGGCGCAACCTCATCGACACCGAGGCGCGCGAGGCCCCGCCCCGGGCCCGCGCGGTGCCCGAACCCGTCGAGGAGCACCTGCGGACCAGGCGCAGCTACGACGGCACCTGCAACGACCTGTCCGCGCCGATGATGGGGGCCGTGGGCGCGGCCTTCGGCCGCAACCTCCCGCCCGTCTACCGGCCCGACCTGTTCGACACGCCCAACCCGGTGACCGTCAGCAGGGAGCTGCTCCGCCGCGACGCCTTCATCCCCGCGCGGTCGCTGAACATCCTCGCCGCCGCGTGGATCCAGTTCCAGGTCCACGACTGGGTCGAGCACAAGCGCTACCCGGCCGGGACGAGGAACGTCGAGGTGCCGATGCCGCCCGGCATGACCTGGAGCAACACGCCGGGCGGAGCTCCCGAGACGGTGATGCGCTTCGCCGAGAACGAGGGCGTGCGCCTCGACGGCGGCGCGCCGATCCTGTTCGGCAACGCCGCCTCCCACTGGTGGGACGGGTCGGAGGTCTACGGCGGGGACGAGGCCGTGGCGAGATCCCTGCGCGAGCCGGACGGCGGCGCGGCGCTCCACCTGGAGCACGGGCACCTGCCGCCGGGCCCGGACGGCATCCCGCTCACCGGGTTCCGCGACAGCTGGTGGCTGGGCCTCAGCGCCATGCACACGCTGTTCGCCCGCGAGCACAACGCCGTGTGCGAGGCCCTGCGCAGGGAGTACCCCCGCATGGACGAGGAGAGCGTGTACCACACGGCCAGGCTCGTCGTCTCCGCCCTCATCGCCAAGATCCACACCGTGGAGTGGACCCCCGCGATCCTCGCGACCGATGTGATCGACATCTCGCTGCGGGCCAACTGGGAGGGACCGCCGGACAACTGGGCGGCCCGGCTGGGGCTGTGGCTGGTCGACGCGCACGCGCTCACCGGCATCCCCGAGACCCTGCCCGACCACCACGCGGCGCCGTACTCGCTCACCGAGGAGTTCGTCACCGTCTACCGGATGCACCCGCTGATCCCGGACGACTACGAGATGATCGACCACCTCTCCGGCGCGTCGCTCGGCACCCTGGACTTCAACGACGTGCAGGGCGCCGCCGCGGAGCCGGTCATGCGCAGGGTCGGCCTGGCGAACGCGCTCTACTCGTTCGGCGTCGCCCACCCGGGCGCGATCACCCTGCGCAACTACCCGCGCGCGCTCCAGGCGTTCGAGCGGGACGGGGAGGTGATCGACCTGTCCGTGGTCGACATCGCGCGCACCCGCCGCCGCGGCGTCCCGCGCTACAACGACTTCCGCGCCGGCCTGCACAGACCGCGCCTGCGGCGGTTCGAGGACCTCACCTCCGACCCGGAGACGGTGGCGCGGCTCAAGGACGTCTACCGTACGGTCGACGACATCGACACGATGGTCGGGCTCTACGCGGAGAACCCGCCCGCGGGCTTCGGCTTCAGCGACACGGCCTTCCGCGTCTTCATCCTCATGGCCAGCCGGAGGCTGCAGAGCGACCGCTTCCTCACGGTCGACTTCAGGCCGGAGATCTACACCCCCCTGGGGATGGACTGGATCGCGCGGGGCGGCATGAACAGCGTCATCCTGCGGCACTGCCCCGAACTGGCGGGCCTGCTGCCCAGGACGGCCAGCGCGTTCGCGCCCTGGCGCCCGGTCACGCCCGGCAGGCACGTTCCCGACACCCGGCACGGCTGACACAGAGCGAGGCGCCGACATGTCCGTGAAGCTGGAGACCCGCGTGGAAGGGCTGAAGGTCCTCCTGGCGCGGCCGCTGCTGGAGAGCATCTGGAAGCGCCGGACCCACCGGGTCAGCCGCGGCGCGTCCGTCCCGGCCGGTTCGATGAGCTACCGGTCCCCGAACCCGCCGATGCCGCTGGAGGAGCTGGAGGAGGCGGTGCTCATCGCCGTCACCGGCTGCTCCGGCCTGACCATGCCGGACCGGCCGCTGACGGACCCGCGCGACGGCTCGCCCATCATGGCCAAGCCGAACCTCACCATGGCCGGGCGTACGGCGGGCAGCCCCGACAACGCGCAGGGCACCCACTTCTTCATGATCAACGACAGCGGCACCTACTACCTGAGGAAACCGCCGCCCGCGCCGGATGCGCCCTTCGACGCCGCCACGCTGCTCGAACGGGCGCGCCGGGCCAAGGTGAAGGTCCTGGACCACCGGCTCGACGTCCCCGAGGGGATGCGCGACTTCCCGGCCTACCTGGACTCCAACCGCTTCCTGTCCAACCTCCCGGGCACCACGATCTTCCTGCCGGTGGTCGACCTGTCCCACCAGTACATCAACGCCCTGATGTACCTGCTCACCCAGCCGGACGGGGCCCGGCCGACGTTCGTCGACGACCGGAACTTCTACCGCCCGGCGGGCGTGCGCAAGTGGGTGCGGAACGGGTTCCTGAACGGGGACATCAAGGTGCCGCTCGGGGCCCTGGGCACGATGCGCGTCCAGGTCGAGGCCGACCTGCTGCTGCAGAACATGATGCTGGTCGCGGACGCCATGGGGCTCGGCGCGTGGATCCACGCCACGATCCATCCACAGATCATGCTGGGCGACCCGAAGTTCTCCGGCGTGTACGGCCGGATGCTCGGCTTCGACTTCGTCACTCCGCGCTTCCGCCCCGCCGACCTCCTGCGCTGGCACATCCCGCTGCCGAGGCACGCCGCGGTGCGCTCCCACCCGGTCGGGCTCCGGGCCGGGGGCGAGCATCTCATCAAGGCCGCGTGCCCGCCCAACTACCCGTCGATGGACGAGGCCGTCGAGGCGGTCGTGCGGGCGAAGTTCGGACCGGGCGGCGTCTACGCCGACCCCGGGACCTTCGCCCGCATCTACAAGGGCGACTACGGGCGGCGCTACCTGGCCGAGGCGGCCCAGGACGACCCGCGGGTGATCGCCTGCGCGCGGGACGTCTGCGCGTACGTCCACGCCACGCACGGGCGCTTCCCCGCCCACGCCGACGCCGTCCACGTGCCCGGCATATGGCTGCAGACCCACCATGTCGAGTCCGAGTACTACGAGCGGTTCTTCACGAACGGGACGACCGACGCGCACGCGCGCCACGACGGGCGCTGGCACGGGTGACGCGGGAGGCGGGAGCGGTGAAAGTCTACGAGGCCATCGTCAGAGGGCTGGAGGACGTCGGCGTGGAGGCCGCCTTCGGGGGCGCGGGCGAGAACGCCGCCGGCCTGATGCTGGCCCTGAAGCACTCGGCGCGGATCCGGCCGATCATCACCCGGAACGAGCAGGCCGCCTCCTTCATGGCCTGCGGGTACGCGATGTACACCGACCGGCTGGGCTTCTGCTTCGCCACGGCCGGGCCCGGGGCGTTCAACCTGTTCTCCGGGCTGGCCGTGGCGATGTCCGACTCCTACCCGGTCCTCGCCGTGTCGGGGTACGCCTCCCGGAAGTGGCAGGGGTGGGGCTCGCTCAACGAGACCTCGGGCGTGAACCGGACACCCGACTCGCAGGCCATGTTCGCGGCCACGACCAAGAAGTCCTTCCTGCTCACCGACGCCGCCGACACGTGCGACGTACTGGAGGAGGCGGTCAACACCGCCTTCGAGGGGCGGCCCGGTCCGGTGCACATCCACATCCCCGAGGACCTGACCGAGCGCGGTGTCGAGGTCACGGGCGTACGGCCCGTCCGGCTCCGGGTCGCGCCGGTCCGGCCCGACCCGGAACGCGTGGAGGAGATCGCGTCGGTGCTGGCCGGTGCCATCGCGGAGCGCAAGCGCATCGTGGTGCTCGCCGGGTTCGGCGCCGTCCGGAGCGGGGCCGGGACGGAGATCAGGCGGTTGGCCGAACGCTTCCAGATCCCGCTGCTGACCACGCTGGACGGCAAGGGCGTCGTGTCCGAGGGGCACCCGCTCTCGGTGGGCGTCTTCGCCGACAGCGGCCACGCGAGCGCCTGGAAGGCCTTCCGCGAGGCCGACGTCGTGCTGTGCATCGGCAACTCCCTCAACCAGCACGCCACCTTCAACTACCGCGAGGGCCTGTTCGACGGCAAGCTCCTCATCCATGTGAACATCTCCGAGACCGAGTTCCGCAAGGCGTACCGACCGGACTACGCGCTGCTGTCCGACGCGCGCCTGGCGGTGCAGGCCCTCATCCCCGCGCTGGAGAAGAGGGTCGGCGACGTTCCCCCGGCCGAGGTCCACGGCCGGGGCTACGAGGCCCGGCACATCGTCCACCCGACCGAGAAGATCCACCCGGGTGAGCTCGCCCAGGCGATCGGCCGGCTGCTGCCCGAGCGCGGGGTCGTCCTGGCCGACGCCGGCGCGCACCTGGCGTGGCTGGGCTACTACGTGGATCTGGAGGAGGGGCAGAACTTCCGCAAGGCCGGCTCGTTCGGGCCGATGGCCGGGCACGTCAACGGCGCCATCGGGCTGAAGGTGGCGCAGCCGGAGCGGACGGTCGTCGTCGGCTGCGGCGACGGCTGCTACCTGATGTCCGGCTTCGAGCTGATGACCGCCGTCGAGCACGACATCCCCGTCATCTGGGTCATCTTCGACGACCGGCAATTCAAGCTGATCAAGCTCTACCAGCTGGCGACGTACGCGGAGACCGCGCTCGTCGAGTTCCGGAACCCGGACTTCGCCGCGTACGCGCGGGCGTGCGGCGCGGACGGCTACCGGGTGGAGACGCTGGAGGCGTTCGAGGACGCCTTCCGCGCCGCTCTCGCCTCCGGCCGGCCCACGGTGATCGACGCCTGCATCACCCGGTGGGCCGTCCCGCACTACAGCCCCTCGCCCGAGGGTGTGATCGCCGGCCTGGTGGAGACCATCGAGGACCGCCTGCGCGACGAGTGACCGCGTCCCTTCCGTGCGCCGGGCACGTGCGGTCTCAGCCCACCGGCCACTACCGCGGTCACCCTGCGGACGGTCTTCGGCAACAGGCGGAGTCAGGACGGAAGGCTCCGCGGTCGGCGGAAGGCGTCTGCCTGGATGTCCGCCATGTGGGACCCCGGAGGAATGTTCTACAGGCGGTGCGCCTACTATCCGGTTCATGACCGTGCCGCCTGAGGAACCCCGACCGGCCGCGGCGACCCCGCCGGACCCGTCGTTCCCGCCGATCACCCGCGAGCGGTGGCGGGAGCTGGCGCTCGGGGTGCTGCGCAAGTCCGGGGTGGAGGCCGGCTCCCCCGAGGAGGCGCTGGCCACGACCACCTACGACGGCGTGACCATCGCGCCGCTCTACGACCCCTCCGACCTCCCGGGCGACCCGGGCCTGCCGGGCTCCGCCCCCTACACGCGCGGCTCCCGCCCGGTGTCCGGGAGCTGGGACGTACGGCAGCGCCACGAGACGGCCGACGCCGAGGCTGTCCTGGCCGACCTGGAGAACGGCGTCACCTCGCTCTGGCTCGCCCTGGCGCCGGAGGACCTGCCGCGCGCGCTCGACCGGGTCCACCTGGAGCTCGTCCCGGTCACGCTGGAGGCGGGGGAGAGGGCCCGCGAGGCCGCCGAGTCCCTGTTCGCCCTCGCGGCCCGGAAGACGGGATCGGCGGAGAAGGCGTCCGCGGCCCTCACCGGCTCCCTCGGCGCCGACCCCCTGGGCCTGTGCGCCCGCACCGGCACGCCGGCCGGGGCCGAGGGCGGTCGCCGGGACGGCGGCGGGTTCGCGGACGCGGTGGAGCTGGCCCGCAGGTGCGTGGCGGAGTTCCCCGGGCTCCGGGCGATGGTCGTGGACGCGACGCCGTACCACGACGCGGGCGGGAGCGACGCCGAGGAGCTGGGCTGCTCGATCGCCACCGGCGTCGTCTACCTGCGGGCGCTGACGGACGGCGGGCTCACCCTGGAGCAGGCGTTCGGGCAGCTGGAGTTCCGCTACGCCGCCACCGCCGACCAGTTCCTCACCGTCGCCAAGCTCCGCGCGGCGCGCAGGCTCTGGGCGCGGGTCGCCGAGGCGTGCGGGGCGGACGGCTCGGGCCGGCAGGTGCAGCACGCGGTGACCGGCTCGGCCATGATGACGGCCCGGGACCCGTGGGTGAACATGCTCCGCACCACCGTGGCCTGCTTCGCCGCCGGGGTCGGCGGCGCCGACGCGGTGACCGTCCAGCCGTTCGACACCCGGCTCGGCCTGCCCGACGCCTTCTCCCGGCGCATCGCGCGCAACACCCACACGCTGCTGGTGGAGGAGGCGGGCGTGGCCCGGGTGACCGACCCGGCGGGCGGCTCCTTCTACGTCGAGCGGCTCACCGAGGACCTCGCGGCCCGGGCGTGGGAGTGGTTGCAGGAGATCGAGCGCGCGGGCGGCATGGCCGCGGCCCTGGACTCGGGACTGGTCGCGGACCGTCTGGCGGCCACCCGGGAGCGGCGGGCGGCGAACATCGCCCGCCGCCGCGACCCCGTCACCGGCGTCAGCGAGTTCCCCCACCTGACCGAGCGGCTCCCGGTACGGACGCCGAGGCCGGGCACGGCGACGGAGCGGTCCGGAGGGCTGCCGCGGATCGCCTACGCCCAGGAGTTCGAGGCGCTGCGCGACCTGGCCGACGCCCGGGACGAGCGCCCGAGCGTCTTCCTCGCCACGATCGGCCCGGTGGCCGCGCACACGGCGCGGGCCTCGTTCGCGGCCAACCTGTTCCAGGCCGGGGGCGTCGCCACCGTCCTGTCCGGACCGGAGACCGACCCGGAGCGGATCGCCGCCGCCTTCGCCGCGAGCGGCACGCCGGTCGCCTGCCTGTGCTCCAGCGACCGGCTGTACGGCGAGCACGCCGAGGCCGTGGCCGCGGCGCTGCGCGCGGCCGGAGCGCGGAAGGTCTGGCTGGCCGGGAAGGGGTCCTACGAGGGAGTGGACGGCACGATCTTCGCCGGGTGCGACGCCCTGGCCGTGCTCCGCGAGACCTTCGACGACCTGGAGGTGGCCCGGTGAGAGCCCTGCGGCGGGCGGGAGACGGCGGGACGGGCACGAGGCCTGACAGGACCGGGGAGGGGACCCGATGATTCCGGATTTCTCGGGGATCGAGCTGGGCGGCCGGGCGGAGGCCGTGCCGGACGGCCTCGACCGGTGGGCGCGGGCGGTGCGGGAGGAGACCGGTCACGGCCCGGACGAGCTGGTGTGGGAGACGCCCGAGGGGATCGGGGTCAAACCGCTCTACACGGCCGCGGACCTCGGCGGGCTGGACTTCCCGGCGACCTACCCGGGCGCGGTGCCGTACGTGCGCGGGCCGTACCCGACGATGTACGTCAACCAGCCCTGGACCATCCGGCAGTACGCCGGGTTCTCCACCGCCGAGGAGTCCAACGCCTTCTACCGGCGCAACCTGGCCGCCGGGCAGAAGGGCCTGTCGGTCGCCTTCGACCTGGCCACCCACCGCGGCTACGACTCCGACCACCCGCGCGTGGCCGGGGACGTCGGCATGGCGGGCGTGGCGATCGACTCGATCTACGACATGCGGCAGCTGTTCGACGGGATCCCCCTCGACCGGATGAGCGTGTCGATGACCATGAACGGCGCGGTGCTGCCGGTGCTCGCGCTCTACATCGTGGCCGCCGAGGAGCAGGGGGTGGCGCCCGAGCAGCTGGCCGGGACCATCCAGAACGACATCCTCAAGGAGTTCATGGTCCGCAACACCTACATCTACCCGCCGGGGCCGTCGATGCGGATCATCTCCGACATCTTCGCCTACACCAGCGAGCGGATGCCGAAGTTCAACTCGATCTCGATCTCCGGCTACCACATCCAGGAGGCCGGGGCCACCTGCGACCTGGAGCTGGCCTACACCCTGGCCGACGGCGTGGAGTACCTGCGGGCGGGCGTGGAGACCGGGCTGGACGTCGACCGGTTCGCGCCGCGCCTGTCGTTCTTCTGGTGCATCGGCATGAACTTCTTCATGGAGGTCGCCAAGCTGCGGGCCGCCCGGCTGCTCTGGTCCCGCCTGGTGGCGGGCTTCGGGGCGAAGGACCCCAAGTCGCTGTCGCTGCGCACCCACTCGCAGACCTCCGGCTGGTCGCTGACCGCGCAGGACGTCTTCAACAACGTCGTACGGACCTGCGTCGAGGCGATGGCCGCCACCCAGGGCCACACCCAGTCGCTGCACACCAACGCTCTGGACGAGGCGCTGGCCCTGCCCAGCGACTTCTCCGCGCGCATCGCCCGCAACACCCAGCTGCTGCTGCAGCAGGAGTCGGGCACCTGCCGGGTGATCGACCCGTGGGGCGGCTCCTACTACGCGGAGCGGCTCACCCACGAGCTGGCGGAGCGGGCCTGGGGGCACATCCGGGAGGTCGAGACCGCGGGCGGCATGGCCAGGGCCATCGACGCCGGACTGCCCAAGCTCCGCATCGAGGAGGCCGCCGCCCGCACCCAGGCGCGCATCGACTCCGGGCGGCAGCCGGTCATCGGCGTCAACAAGTACCGGCCGGACGCCGACGAGCCGATCGAGGTGCTCAAGGTCGACAACACCGCGGTGCGGGCCAGCCAGCTGGCCAAGCTGCGGCGGCTGCGCGCCGAGCGCGACCCGGGCGCCGTGGAGGACGCGCTCGCGGCTCTGACGAAGGCCGCCGACGCGGCGGTGAACGGCACCCGCGCGCCCGGCCTGGAGCAGAACCTGCTCGCGCTGGCGGTGGACGCGGCCCGCGCCAAGGCCACGGTCGGGGAGATCTCCGACGCGCTGGAGAAGGTCTTCGGACGGCACGCGGGGCAGATCCGTACGATCTCCGGGGTGTACCGGGAGGAGGTGGGGTCCGGCGTGGACGAGGTCCGTACGGCGTGCGCCGCGTTCGAGCGGGCCGAGGGCCGCCGCCCGCGCATCCTGGTCGCGAAGATGGGCCAGGACGGGCACGACCGGGGCCAGAAGGTGATCGCCACGGCCTTCGCCGACCTCGGCTTCGACGTCGACGTCGGCCCGCTGTTCCAGACGCCGGAGGAGGTCGCCCGTCAGGCGGTCGAGGCCGACGTGCACGTGGTCGGCGTCTCCTCGCTGGCGGCCGGGCATCTGACCCTGGTGCCGGCGCTGAAGCGGGCGCTGGCCGAGCTGGACGCCGACGACATCATGATCGTCGTCGGCGGCGTCATCCCGCCGGGTGACGTCGAGGCGCTGCGCGAGGCCGGGGCCTCCGCGGTCTTCCCACCGGGCACGGTGATCGCCGAGGCCGCCCTCGGCCTGCTGGCGGACCTGTCGGCCCGGCTCGGTCACGGATCCTGAGTCTTGAGCACGCTTGAGGACTACGTCCGGGGAGTGCGCTCCGGGTCGAGACGCTGGATCGGCCGGGCCGTCACCCTGGTGGAGTCGACCAGGGCCGACCACCGCGAGCTGGCGCAGCGGCTGCTGGTCGAGCTGACGCCGCTGGCGGGCCGGGCCCGCAGGCTCGGGGTCTCCGGCGTGCCCGGGGTCGGCAAGTCGACGTTCATCGACGCGCTCGGCACCCACCTGACCGGGCTGGGCCACCGGGTCGCGGTGCTGGCCGTCGACCCGTCGTCCACCCGGACGGGCGGGAGCGTCCTGGGCGACAAGACCCGCATGGCCCGGCTGGCCGTCGACGACAACGCCTTCATCCGGCCCTCGCCGACCTCGGGGACCCTGGGCGGGGTCGCCAAGGCGACCCGCGAGGCCATGGTGGTGGTCGAGGCGGCCGGGTACGACGTGGTGATCGTGGAGACCGTCGGGGTCGGGCAGTCGGAGACCGCGGTCGCGGACATGGTGGACACCTTCCTGCTGCTGACGCTCGCCAGGACCGGGGACCAGCTCCAGGGCATCAAGAAGGGCGTGCTGGAGCTGGCCGACGTGATCGCGGTCAACAAGGCCGACGGCCCGCACGAGATGGACGCCCGCCGGGCCGCCCGGGAGCTGGCGGGGGCGTTGCGGCTGCTGCGCTCCGGGCGGTCCGAGCGCGCCGTGCCGGTGCTGACGTGCAGCGGGCGGGAGGGCGCCGGCCTGGCGGAGCTGTGGCAGCAGGTCGTCGCGCACCGCGACGGCCTGGAGGCCTCCGGCGAGCTGGCCGGCAAGCGGCGGCGCCAGCAGGTCGGCTGGACCCGGTCCATGGTGACCGACCGGCTCCTGCGGATGCTGCACGACCACCCGGGGGTGGCGGCCGTGGCCGCGCAGGCCGAGCGCGAGGTCCTGGCCGGCACGCTGACCCCCGCCCTGGCCGCCGACCGCATCCTCGCGGCGTTCACGGCGCGTGACCCGGGCACGATGGCCGGATAGCGCGCCGGGAGGACCGTGTTAACGGACGGTAAACACCATCGCATGCCCGAACTTTGCGACTATTTGGGCCCGATGCGAGCTTGATCACCACTAGTAGATCATGTGATACTTCGTCCGGAGAAATGTAAATGTTGTGATGTGACGCGCCTTTGACGTATCGCTTCCGGAGGAAGCGCACGGCGAGGCTCCGGGCGTTCCGGAATGGCCGCCGGCCGACCGGCCCGGAGTCGTGTCCGGCAGGAAGAAAGGGACGCGATGGGGCGTCCCGAGTCTGGATGTGCTCAACCGTCCGCTTGACCGCGGGCGGTTTTCCACGTTGTGCGCGTTCACGTCACGCAAGGTGGGAGACGCATGGCGATGTCGATCGATGTGGACGCCGGCCCCGTCCGACGGGCGAGATCCGTTCCGATGCGCAGAGCCCTGCGCAGGCTCATGGACGACCCCGCAGGCGGACTGTGGGAGTTCGCACAGGAGGCCGGGGGAGAGGTCGTCCGGCTGGAACTGGGGCCCTTCCGCCCCTACCTGGTGACCCATCCCGACCACGTCCAGCAGGTGATGCGCCTGGAGTGGACGAACTACCAGCGCACGGGGATGTTCTGGCGCCCCCTGGAGCGGCTGTTCGGGAAGAGCATCATGGGCGACGGCGAGCAGTGGCGGATCAGCCGGACGATCCTGCAGCCCCTGTTCACCACGCGGTACATCTCCACCCTCGCCGAGGAGGTGGCGGCCCGCGTCGCCGGGCGCGTCGAGGAGTGGGACGGGTACGCCCGCAGCGGACGGCCCATGGACGCCACCGCCGAGATGTCGGGCATCCTCACCTACATCGTCAACCGGGTGCTGTTCGGGGACAAGCTGAGCCGGGAGGACGCCGAGCGCATCGTCCCCGCCTTCGATCTGGTGTCCCACTCGCTCGTCGCCCGGTTCCTCATGCCGTTCATGCCGTACTTCGTCCGGATCCCCGGGGACCGGGCCTGCCTGCGGGGCGTCAAGCAGATCGACGACGTGGTGTTCCCGATCGTCCGCAAGGCGATGGCCGACCCCGACGACGGCCTCGACGTCATCTCCGTGCTCTGCCGGTCCACCGACGAGGAGGGCCGGCCGCTGACCGCCACGCAGATCCGCGACGCCCTGGTCAGCGTCTACGCCGCGTCGTCGGAGACCACCGCGATGATCCTCACCTGGCTGTGGCTGCTGCTGGAGGAGCACCCCGACGTCGCGGCCCGGCTCCAGGCGGAGATCGACGAGGTGGTGGGCGACGGACCGGCCCGCGCCGATCACGTCCCGCAGCTGTCCTACACGCGGATGGTCCTGCTGGAGTCCCTGCGCCTGTACCCGTCGGGCTGGCTCCTGCCCCGGCACGTCATGGAGGACGGGGTAGTCGGCGGCGTGCGGATCAGGCGCGGCTCGACGGTGCTGATCAGCGCCTACGCCACGCAGCGGCTGGAGGAGTTCTGGGAGCGCCCGCACGAGTTCGACCCCGAGCGCTTCAGGAACGGCAACACCGCCGGCGGGGAGCGCCGGCACCGGTACTCCTACTTCCCCTTCGGCGGCGGCCCGCACAAGTGCCTGGGCGAGCACCTGTTCTACGTCGAGGCGCCGCTCGTGGTCGCCTCCATCCTCAGCCGGTTCCGCCTGTCGGTGCGCACCCCGGGGCCGTACACCCCCGGCTGGGCCGCCTCGCTGCGTCCCAAGGGCCGGATCGAGCTGGGCGTGTCCTTCGCGAGCCGTGATCGGAGTGCGGTCGCCCGATGACGGTCCAGAATGGCGCCGGCGCGCGGCCGGCGGCGACGGAGTGCGGAATCGTCTGCGCCGGGGCCGGGCGGGCCCAGCGGGAGATGAGCCGGTGGGCGGAGACCTATCCCGGGTTGTTCTCCGCCAAGCCGTTCGACGCGGCCCTGTACAGCACCCTCTCACTCGCCATGGCGTTCAGCGGGCCGTGGTTCACCCCCGAGCAGCTGCGGCTGGCCAACAAGACCTCCCTGTGGGCGTTCGGCCTGGACTGGATCGTCGACTACGTGGCCACCTCGCGGGCCGAGGTGGAGGACGCCGCCCGGCGGTGCCGGGAGACGGCCGCGGGCGCCCCGCCCGTCCCCGGCGACGACCTCACCCGCATGCTCGCCGACATCCGCGACGAGCTGGCCTCCTCGCCCGCCTTCGCCGAGCTGGGACCGGTCTGGCGTGACGAGCTGGAGCGCATGCTGGACGGGATGCTCGCCGAGTGGGACTGGAAGAGCGAGAAGGTCGCCCCGTCCTTCGAGGAGTACCTCGGCAACGCCGACAACCTCGGGTTCTCCTTCGCCTTCGCCGCCCACTGGATCCACGTCACGGCCGGCGGCCCGGTCGCGGACGTCGGGCCGATGCGCGAGGCGAGCTGGGCCGTGCAGCGGGTCATCCGCCTCCTCAACGACCTGGGCACCTACGAGCGCGACCTCGCCTGGGGAGACCTCAACGCCCTGCTGCTCCTGGACCGGGCCGAGGTGGAGCGGCGGATCGCCGGGCTCGCGGCCCGGAGCCGGGAACTGCTCGCCCCGCTCCGGGAGGCCCACCCGGAGCTGGCCGGGTACATGGAGCGGCAGATGGACTTCTGCGCCGGGTTCTACCAGGCCGGCGACTACTGGGGGTCCCTGTGACGGCGGCCCCCGTGACGGCGACCCCGCCGGAGATCGACGTGGCGGCGGAGGCGGGTGAGCTGGTCGCCGGGATGCCGGCCCGGCCCTGGGGGCAGGTGTCCGCCTCGCCGTACGAGACCGGCCGGGTGGTGAGCCTGGCCCCCTGGCTGGCCGGGCACGCCGCGCGGGTGGACTTCCTGATCGCCACCCAGCGGGCGGACGGGGGCTGGGGCCCGCCCGGCGGCTACGCCCTGGTCCCCACGCTCAGCGCGGTCGAGGCGCTCCTGGCGGAGCTGCGGCGCGAGGCTCCCTGCGCCGCCCCCGGGCTGCTGGCCAAGGTGGCCGCCCGCGGGCTGGAGGCGGTGCGGGACCGCCCGCTCCCCGCCGCGTCGTTGCCGGACACGCCGGCGATCGAACTCATCGTGCCGTCCCTGCTCGCCCTGATCGGCGGCCATCTCGACGCGGGACCGCCGGACACGGGCGGCGAGCGCTCCGGTACGGCGAGGCCCGAGCCGCCCGCGGGCCTGAGCGATGCCAAGCTGACCGCGGTCCGGGCCTGGCTGGCGTCGGGCGCGGACGTCCCGCAGAAGCTGGTGCACGCGCTGGAGATCGCGGGACCGGAGGCGGTGGCCTCCTCCACGGTCGTTCCCACGCCGATGCCCGGCGGGATGGCGGCCGTCGGGGCCTCGCCCGCGGCGAGCGCCGCCTGGCTGGCCGCGAAGGGCGGACCGGTGACCGGCGGACCGGCGGCCGGCGGGCCCGGGGCCGGGAAGGCCGCGCCGTACGGCGGCGGCCGGCCCGCGGCGGAGGAGACGGCCGTGCGCCGGTACCTGGAGGCGGTCGTGGCCTCCACCGGGGGGCCGGTGCCGTGCGCGCTCCCGATCACCGTGTTCGAGCGCGGCTGGGTGCTGAGCTGGCTGCGGCGCGCGGGTGTTCCGGTGGACGTGCCGCCGGAGCTGGCGGCGAGCCTGCGGGACGGGCTCGGCCCTGACGGGATCGCCACCGGGCCGGGGCTGCCGGCCGACGCCGACACCACCTCCGTCGCGCTGTACGCGCTGGCCCTGCTCGGCGAGCCGCGGGAACCGGAGGGGCTGTGGCCCTTCGAGCTGGAGACCCACTTCTGCACCTGGCGCGGGGAGGAGGGCATGTCCCTGACCACCAACGCGCACGTGCTCGACGCCTTCGGCGCCTACGTGCGCGGGTGCGGCGGGCAGCCCCGCCACGCGGCCGTCGTGGCCCGGCTGGCGGCCTGGATCCGCGACCGCCAGGAGGCCGGCGGGGGCTGGCGGGACCGCTGGCACATCTCGCCGTACTACGCCACCGCCTGCTGCGCGATCGCGCTGCACGAGTTCGGCGGTGAGGAGTGCGCGGGCGCGGTGGACCGCGCCGTGGACTGGGTGCTCGGCGGCCAGCGGGCGGACGGGTCGTGGGGCCGCTGGGAGGGCACCGCGGAGGAGACCGCCTACGCGTTGCAGACCCTGCTGCTGACCGGCGCCGCGCGCCGGGGGCGGGGGCGGGGACGGCAGGCCGTGGAGCGCGGGTACCGGCGCCTGCTGGAGATCCGCGACCGTGACGCGCCGCCGCTCTGGGTCGACAAGGACCTGTACCTGCCGACGGTGATCGTCAGGGCGGCCGTACTCGGTGCCCTTCACCTGGCACAGGCCGAACTCCGATCCTTACCCGAGCCTGACTCGCGTTGAAAATCGGCCGTAGAATCACAAAAGGGACAGCTGGTCGTATTTAGTCGTTCTCGCCTTGAGTGTGTTTAGTGACATTGCTAGGGTTCGGCTGGTGTGACATGGGTTGCCCCTAGTCCTACGCTGCTGTGATCGTTCAGCGCATATGTAAGACATATGGGCTGACGCCGTAGAATATGACGTTTATTTATTTCTGCTTCCTTCGGGGTGGATGCCATGCGCTTGCGCAACGCGCGCTTGCGGACCAAGGTCACGGCACTGCTGGTGTCACTCACCGCACTCTGGATCTTCACGGCGTGGGTGACTGTCGGTGACGGCCTGAACATGCTCGGCGTGGCCACGCTCAACTCCGGCGTGGCGGAGCCGAGCGAGAAGCTCATCGTCGAGCTGCAGGCCGAGCGGCGGCTCACCGCGATCACGCTGGGCACCCCGGGCACGGAGCGCCAGCGCCGCGAGGCGCTGGCCGCCCAGCGTGCGCGCACCGACGCGGCGGGCACGCGCTTCCGCGAGCTCACCGGCGGGAACGGCGTGGCGTTCTTCGGGAGTGAGACGCTGGAACGCCGCATCGCCGAGATCCGCCGGCTGCTGGACGGCCTGGGCGCCGTGCGCAAGGCCGCCGACGAGGGCCGGACGGGCAGGACCGAGGCGATCGCGGCGTTCACCGGCGTCCTCGACGCCGTCTTCCACGCCTACGACGCGCTGGCCACCCTGGACGACGAGGAACTCGCCAAGGACACCCGCACGCTCATCGAGATGAACCGTGCCCGGGACATGCTGGCCCAGGAGGACGCCATGGTGATCGGCGCCCTGACGGCGGGCCGGTTCACCGAGGGCGAGCGCGTGCGGTTCATCCAGCTCAACGGGACACGGCGCTTCCTGCTCGCCCAGTCGGCCGCCGAGCTGCCCGCGGCCGACCAGGACGCCTACCGCCGGCTGACCGCCGACGAGCACGCCACCCGGCTGCGCGCCATGGAAGATCTGCTGATCAGGGACCCGAACGCGGTACCGGCCGGGCTGGTCGACGCCAGGCGGTGGAGCGAGGACGCGCAGCCCACGCAGGCCAAGCTGGCGGAGGTCGTGCTCACCGCCGGCAGCGGGGTGGTGGAGCGGGCCGGCCCGGTGGCCGCCGGTGTGATCGTACGGCTGGTGCTGGCCGGCGGCCTGGGCCTCATCGCGGTCGTCGCCTCGGTCGTGCTGTCCATCACCACCGCCCGCGCCCTGGTCCAGCAGCTGGAGAAGCTGCGCAACGCCGCCTGGGAACTGGCCAACAAGCGGCTGCCGGGTGTGGTGGAGCGCATCGGCCACGGTGAGAATGTGGACATCGCCGCCGAGGCGCCGCCCCTGGAGTTCGGCGACGACCAGATCGGCCAGGTCGGCAAGGCGTTCAACGTCGTCCAGCAGACCGCGATCGGAGTCGCGGCCGAGCAGGCCCAGCTCCGCCGGGACATCGCCGACATCCTGCGCAACCTCGCCCGCCGTACCCAGGGCCTGGTCCATCGCCAGCTGAGCGTGCTGGACGCCATGGAGCGGCGTGAGCAGGACCCGAACGAACTGCGGGACCTGTTCCGGCTCGACCACCTGGCGACCCGGATGCGGCGCTACGCCGAGAACCTCCTGGTCCTGTCCGGAGCGGCCCCGGGCCGCGCCTGGCGGGAGTCGGTGCCGATGCTCGACGTGGTGCGCGGAGCGCTGGCCGAGGTCGAGGACTACACGCGGGTGGACGTGCTGCCCATGGGGAACGTGGCGCTGGACGGCCGGGCCGTCGGTGACGTCATCCACCTGGTGGCCGAGCTGGTGGAGAACGCCGCCTCCTTCTCCCCGCCCTACACGACCGTGAAGGTCGGCGGGCACACCGTGGCGCACGGCTACGCGATCGAGATCGAGGACCGGGGCCTGGGCATGACCCCGGAGGACATCGCCGCGACCAACGAGCGCATCGCCAACCCGCCCGAGCTGAAACTGTCGGGCAACGCCCGCCTGGGCCTGTACGTGGTCAGCCGGCTGGCCGAGCGGCACGAGATCCGGGTGACGTTCAAGGCCTCGCCGTACGGCGGCACCACCGTCGTGGTGCTGATCCCGCAGGACCTGATCAGCGACCGTGCCGCGGCGCCGCAGGAGGCCGCCGTGCCGGCGGGGGTGAGCGCCATGGCCGGGACGGCCGTCCCGGCGGGCGCGGGCGCCTTCGAGAGCGCCTCCCCGATCCGTGCGGGTACGGCGGGCCCCGGCGGCTGGGACCCGCCGGCGCAGCCGGAGCCCCCGGGGACGGAGGTCGCGCCCGGTGGCGCAGCCCCGGCGACGGCCCCGCCCGCTCCGGCCTACCGGGAGACTCCCGTCCCCGTCTCCGGGGGATCGACGGATCCCGCGGGTCCAGGGCCGGATCCCGCCGGCCGGCCGGACCCCGCTCCCCGGCCCGCCGCCACCTCGACCATGCCGCCGCCCGACACCAGCCACACGCCGGGCGGACTGCCGCGCCGCGTCCCCCAGACCCACCTGGCCGCGCCGCTGCGCGAGGACGAGCCGCAGGCGGCGCGGCGGTCGCCGGAGCCGCCCGCCGGGGACGACGACCGCTCCCCGGAGGAGATCCGCGCCGCCTTCGCCTCCTACCAGGCGGGAACGCGCCGCGGCCGGTCCGAGGCCGCCCAGCTGCTCGGCGAGGGCGGTGAGGGCGGCGAGGGCGGCGGCTCCCCGGGGGGCGACCGGCCGCCCGCGTGACCCAGACGATCCGATTCGCGCACGCAGGCTCCGCCCCCCGGAGGGCCGGAGCCGAACGACGGCCGTAAGAAAGAGGACAACGAGTGGTGCAGGGAACAGGATCCGTCACCGATCTGGCCTGGTTGCTGGACGACCTGGTCACACGGGTGGCGGAGGCTCAGCACGGGATCGTTTTCTCCACCGACGGACTGCTCATGGCGTCCTCGGCGGGCCTGGAGCCGGCTGACGCGGAGCACCTGGCCGCCGTGGGATCGGCGATCCAGAGCCTGGGACGGGGGGTCAGCGACCGGGTCCGGGGCGGGGCGGTGCGCCAGACCATCATCGAGATGCGCTCGGCCTACCTGCTGGTGTCCACCGCCGGACAGGGCGCCTGCCTGGCGGTGCTCTGCACGAACGAGGCCGACGTCGGCCTCGTCGCCTACGAGATGGCCATGCTCGTCACCCGGGTCGGCCAGTACCTCACCTCACCCGCGCGGACGCCGGGCGCCTCCGACGGCGGTGATGCTCCGCGATGAACCCCCGCCAGGAGCATCCCGACACCCAGTGGATCGGCGAGGAGGCCGGGCCGATCGTCCGGCCGTACGTCCTCACCCGGGGCAGGACCGAGCCGGCGCGCGGCCGGTTCGACCTCATCACGATGGCGGTGACCGTCCGCCCCGTCCCGCCCGGCGAGATCGGGCTCGGCCCGGAGTGCCTGGCGATCGTGGGCCTGTGCCGGCAGCCGCAGTCCGTGGCGGAGATCGCGGCGCACGTCAACCTGCCCGCGGGCACCGTCCGCGTCCTGCTCAGCGACCTGCTCGACCAGGGGTACATCACCCTGCAAGAACCACATTCGGAGACGGATATGCACGACGAGAGGATGTACAGGGCGGTGCTCGATGGACTCCGTGCGCTCTGACCGCGACGCCGGGCGGGCGGTCCTGCCCAAGGCGATCAAGATCCTGGTCGCGGGCGGCTTCGGGGCGGGCAAGACCACTCTGGTCGGGGCCGTCTCCGAGATCGAGCCGCTGCGCACCGAGGAGACCCTGACCGACCGCAGCGTCGGGGTGGACGACCTGGCCGGCGTGGAGGGCAAGGCCACCACGACCGTCGCCATGGACTTCGGCCGCATCACCATCGGCGACGCCTACCGGCTCTACCTGTTCGGCACCCCGGGGCAGGAGCGGTTCTGGTTCCTCTGGGACGAGCTGGCCCTCGGCGCGCTGGGCGCGGTCGTGCTGGCCGACACGCGCAGGCTGGCCGACTGCTTCCCCGCGCTGGACTACTTCGAGCGGCGGGAGACGCCCTTCATCGTCGCGGTGAACTGCTTCGACGGCGCCCGCCGCTACGACCTGGAAGAGGTGCGCCTCGGACTGACCCTCCCCCCCGAGGTGCCGGTCGTGCTCTGCGACGCGCGCCGGCGGGGGTCCGGCAAGGAGGTCCTGATCACGCTGGTGGAGCACGCCATGAAGGTACGGCTCGGCCACTCGCTCTCCGCCGGTCCGGAGCGGCTGGAAACTATCCCGTAGTTACTTTTATCAATCCGAGTAGCGATAAACCCCACCACCGGGCGGGCGCGGCCCGTGTCGCCCGCGCTCGCCGTGTCACGATGACGGCGATCATGGAGGTTCTACACGGGGAGCTACTCATGTGCGACGATCCGGTTGTATCCCCCGCCATGGCGCGGGCGCTCGACGACTACCGGGCTCTGCTGGCCACCCACGGCGTCACCTGGGGCGAGGATCCGATCTTCTATGTGAAGTCGATGGTCACCGACGCCTACCTGATGGGCCCGCGCGACTTCTGGGGCACCTGCTACCGCAAGGTCGCCGAGCGCCACCCGGGCGCCGGTGCCGAGGAACTGGAGGACCATCTCCTCGAACTGGACATGGCCGAGGTGGTGCGCGACGTCCTCGCCGGAGACCTGACCGACAACCTCGCCGCGCTCCGCCTCACCGGGGGCGGGGCCACGCTGGAGGCGCGGGCGCAGGCCGTTCTCGGCGGCCGGGTCGTGCGCACGACGCTGCTGGTCGACTCCGCCCGGGACGAACCGGCGACCGTACTGGTGGACGGGGAGGCCCACGAGGTCGGCCCGCACGGCGCACTGCTGATCCCGATCACCGGCGGGAGCCGGGTCGCCGCGGACGGCGCGGAGATCGACCTGGCGCCGCTGGCCCGCCCGGCCGCCGCCGCCCGCCTGCGGGTGCGCGCCGGGATGCCGTGCCGGTGGAGCGTGTCCGGCGCGCACGGCCAGGGCTGGTACCCCGAGGGCGCCCCGCACCGGCGCGACGCCCTGGTGCGGCCCTACTTCCACGGTGACGACCTCGTGCTCGACGTCCCGGCCGAGCCGCTGGCCGTCCGCGTCTGGCGCGGGATGGAGTACGGCTCCGCCCAGGTGACCGTCACCCCCGCCGCGGGGGAGGAGACGCTGGTGGAGCTCGTCCCCCCGCGCCTGTACGACGCCGCGGCCCGGGGCTGGTACGGCGGGGACATGCACGTCCACCTCAACTGGGCCGGGGACATGGTCGGCACCCCCGCGCTCGCCGCCGCCATGCAGCACGGTGAGGACCTGCACGTGCTCAACCTGGTCGCCGGGAACGTCTCCTCCGAGCGGGTCTACGACGCCGAGGCGCTGGAGCACTGGGCCGGCAAGGACCTGCCCTGGTCCGACGCCACGCACCTGGCCCGGATCGGCGTCGAGTACCGCAACGACCTGCTCGGCCACTTCTACGCCTTCGCGCCCGAAGCCCCGCCCTCCCGCTTCCACACCGGCTTCCTCGGCACCGCCGACTGGCCGCCCAACAGCGAGGCCTGCGAGGAACTGCGGGCCCTGGGCGCGGTCACCGGCTACAGCCACCCCTTCCACGTGCCCTTCTCCGAGCAGGACGGCCCGCGGGCGGCGCTGCTGTGGCGGCGCAACTGCTCGGCCCGGGAGATCGTCGCCGACGCGGCACTCGGTCTGATCGACAGCCTCGACGTGCTCAACCACTCCTCGATCGAGGCGACCGCGCTCGTCTACCGGCGGCTGATCGGGGCCGGCAACCGGCTCGCGGTCACCGCCGGGACCGACAGCATGGTCTCCTTCGCCCGCCGGGGCAACCAGTCCAGCCCGCCCGGCTGGGAGCGGGTCTACGCCCGGGTGGACGGGCCGCTGAGCGCGGCCGCGTTCGCCGAGGCGATCCGGCGGGGCCGTACCTTCGCCACCACCGGTCCCTGGCTGGAGCTGTCGGTGAGCGGCAGCGGGCCGGGGGACACCCTGCACCTGTCACCCGGGGACCGGGTCACGATCACCGCCCGCTCGGTCGGCCCGGAGGTGGAGCGGCTGGAGATCCGCACCGCCGCCGGGGTGCACGCCGAGGGGAAGGGCGGCCACCTGACCGTCGAGCTGGCCGCGGACCGGCCGGACTACGTGGTCGCGATCGCCTCCGGCGGGCCGCACGAGCGCAGCTTCCACGCCGGCGGCGCCTACGCCTGCACCAGCCCGGTCTACCTCGACGTGGCCGGCCGCCACGTGGCCCGTCCCGAGGACGTGCGCTGGTGCCTGGAGTGGCTGGACGCGCTGGAGGCGATGGTCCGCGGGGAGGGCAGGTTCGAGAGCCCGGGACAGCTCGACGACCATCTGGCGCTGTACGAGCGGGCCCGCGGGGTCTACCGGAGCCGCCTGATCTGACCCGCCCCGCGGGGGGACGGCACCTCCCGCGGAACCGGCGGGCCCGCTCGGTAGCCTTTCCGGGTGAAATACCGAACGGGGATCGCCGCCCTGGCGCTGGCGTCGGCGGGGCTGGTCGCGGGCTGCGGCCCGGAGTCGGCCGTGTCCGACTACGGGAAGGTCGTCGCCGGGGGGATCAACCGGACCAGCGAGGTCCGCGTCACCCCCGGCCAGCGTTTCTCCCTCGCGGTGGAGGAGAACGCCTCGGTCGGCGACAGCTGGCGGATGGGCGCGCTGCCGGACCCGAAGGTGGCCTCCTTCATCAGCGCGGAGTACGAGAGCGAGTCGTCCGATCCCGAGGTCACCGGCGGGGGCGGGGTGCGCTACTTCGTCTTCAACGCCAAGCAGCGCGGCACGGCCGTGGTCACCGTCACCAACTGCTGGCGCTGCGGCGCCGACCGGGTCCCCGCCGACCAGCAGAGCAGGAACAGCTCGGGCGACGCGACCTTCCGGATCACGGTGGAGTAGGCCGGGACTGCCCGACGACCCGGGAATCGGGGATGCTGGTGGGCATGAACCGACTGGCTGAGACCGACCTGTCCGTCAAACTGCCGAAGAAGCAGGCGAACGAGCGGCTCGACGCCGCCCTCCAGCGGCTGCTCCGGCTGCGCCTGATGCTCGGCGGGCAGATCGGTGACAAACGCATCGGCCCCCCGCTGTGCGTGGTCTTCGAGGGCTGGGACGCCTCCGGCAAGGGCGGCGCGATCAAACGGCTGGTCCGCCCGCTCGACCCCCGGCATGTCCGCGTCGCCCAGTTCGCGGCGCCCACCTACGACGAGAAGCGCCACCACTTCCTGTGGCGCTTCTGGCCGGTGCTGCCCGGCTGGGGCGGCATGGCCGTGCTCGACCGCTCCTGGTACGGGCGGGTGCTGGTGGAACGGGTGGAGGGCTTCGCCACCGAGGAGCAGTGGTCCCGTGCCTACGACGAGATCGTCGAGTTCGAGCGGACCCTCGTCGCCGAGGGAATGATCATGGTCAAGTTCTGGATGCACGTCTCGGAGGAGGAGCAGCTGCGCCGCTTCGAGGACCGCGCAGCCGACCCGCTGCGGGTCTGGAAGCTCACCGACGAGGACTGGCGCAACCGGGACAAGCGCCCGCAGTACGAGCTCGCCGTGGAGGACATGCTGGAGCGCACCGACCACGCGGCCGCCCCCTGGCACGTGATCGCCGGGGACGACAAGCGGTACGCCCGGGTCGCGGTGGTGGAGACGGTGTGCGCGGCGGTGGAGGCGGAGCTGACGGCCCGGGGCCACGACCTGTCCGACCCCGCCCCCGGCGTGACCTACGAGGACTGAGCCCGGCGGGGCCTGTCCTTTCGATGCCCGCCGCCGTGACTCCGCCGCGGGCCGCGCGGCTCGCGGAGACGCGGCGGGGGTTTGCGCGGACGGTGAGGGGGCAGCGTCCCGGGCATGGGAGTCCCGGGCATGGAAAAGGACGGCGGCGAGCGGCCGGCCGGGCTCTGGCGGGCGCGGGCGCACGGGGCGTTCAACGTGGCGTCGGGAGTCTGGCCGCTGATGCACCTGCCCAGCTTCGAGAAGGTCTTCGGGCCCAAGGAGGACGACTGGCTCGTCCGTACGGTGGCCGGCCTGCTGCTCGGGGTGGGCTGGACCCAGCTGCGGGCCGGGTCCACCCCCGAGGGGATGCGCAACGCCCGGCGGATCGGGGTCGCCACCGCGGCGACCCTGCTCGCCATCGACCTGGTCTACGTGCCGCGCGGGCGGATCCGGGCCACCTACCTGCTCGACGCGGCGGCCGAGATCGCGTGGCTCGCCGTCTGGCTCCGCCGCCCCGGTGTTCCTGGTGTCTCCGGTGGTCAGGCCCGTTCCACGGAACCCTCGTAGAGGGAGTCCAGGACGTCCCGGTGGCGCTCCTCCACCTCGCGGCGGCGGACCTTCATGCTGGGGGTCAGCTCGCCGCTCTCCACGGTGAAGTCGCCCGGCAGGATCGCGAAATCCTTCACGGTCTCGTAGCCGGCCAGGCCGGCGTTGACGGCGTCGACCGCCCGCCGCACCTCCTCACGCATCCTCGGGTGCGAGCACAGCTCGGCCGGGTCGGACGGCAGGCCCTCGGCCCGCGCCCAGGGGGCGACCACGTCGGCGTCCAGCGTCACCAGCGCCGTGCAGTAGTTGCGCCGGTCGCCGTGCACGACGACGTGCGACAGGAACGGGCAGGCGGCCTTGATCCGGCCCTCCAGGTGCTGCGGCGCCACGTACTTGCCGCCGGAGGTCTTGATCAGCTCCTTCTTCCGGTCGGTGATGCGCAGCCGCCCGGCCTCGTCGAGCTCGCCGATGTCACCGGTGTGCAGCCAGCCGTCCCGGAGCGCCTCGGCGGTCTCGTCGGGCAGGCCGTGGTAGCCGCGCATGATCCCGTGCCCGCCGATCAGGATCTCCCCGTCCTCGGCGATCCGCACGGTGACGCCGGGCAGCGGCGGGCCGACCGTGCCGAACCTCACGTCCTGCGGCCGGTTGACGAAGCTGCCGGCCGACGACTCGGTCAGGCCGTACCCCTCCAGGATCGTCAGCCCGGCCGCGTCGAAGAACTCGGCCATGTCCGGCGAGAGCGGCGCCGAGCCGGAGATGAAGTAGCGCACCCGCCCGCCGAACCTGGCGCGGAGCTTGGCGAAGACCAGCCGGTCGGCGATCGCGTGGCGGGCCCGCAGACCGGGGGAGAGGGGGCGGCCCTCCTGCCGGGCACGCACGGCCTCGATGCCGACGGCCCGCGCCCAGCGGAACAGCCGCAGCTTGATCCCGCCCTCGCGCCGCACGGTCGCCGTCACGGTGTTGTGGATCTTCTCGAAGATCCGGGGCGCGGCGGCCATGACGGTGGGCCGGACCTCGCCGAGGTTGGCGGCGATGCGGTCCAGGCGGCCGTCGATCACGGTCGGGGTGCCCACCGCGATCACCGCCACCTCCAGCAGCTTGCCGAACGAGTGGGACATCGGCAGCCAGAGGAAGTGCAGGTCGTCAGGGGTGAGCAGGCCGATCTCCGCGACGGCGCGGGCGGTGCCCAGCCAGTTGCCGTGGGTCAGCTCCACGCCCTTGGGCCGGCCGGTCGTCCCCGAGGTGTAGATCAGGGTGGCGAGGTCGTCCTCGGTGACGGCGTCCACCATCCGGTCGTAGGCGGCCTCGTCCGTGGTCTCCCCGTCCCTGCGGCCGGCGACGTTCCCGTCCACCCGGGCGACCTGGTCGAGGGTGAGCACCCAGCCCTCCTCGTCCGCCTCGCCGTCGACGACGATCACGTGCTTGACGGCGGGGATCTCGCTCCTGACGGAGCGGAGCTTGGCCACCTGCGCGTCGTTCTCCGCGACGACCAGCACACTGCCGGAGTCGGAGAGGATGAACGCGCACTCCGCGGCGGTGTTGGAGGGGTAGATCGTGGTGGTCGCCGCGCCGGTGGACAGGATCGCGAGATCTGCGAGGATCCACTCGACCCGGGTCCCGCAGAGCACCGCCACCCGGGTGCCGGGCTCGGCGCCGAGCGCGTGCAGGCCCAGCGCCAGCGCGCGGACCCGCTCGCCGACCTCCGCCCAGGTGAGCGAGTCCCACCGGTCCTCGGACGGATGGCGGAACGCCTCCGTGTACGGTGTCGCTCGGATTCGGCTCCGCAACAGCGCGGGCAGGGAACCGGCGGATTCGACGCTCATGACGCACCTCGGTTGGAGTGGCACTCTAGAGCGTTACTCTAACAATCGGGGGTGGAACTGTGGCAAGCGGCGCCACGCGTGAGGCGATCTTGAATGCGGCGCTGAAGATCGTGGCCCAGGGCGGGCTGGAGGCGATGACGGTCAGCCGCCTCGCCGAGGTCTCCGGGGCCTCGAACGGGAGCATCTACCATCACTTCGGCAGCCGCGGCGGGATCGTCGGCGCGCTGTACCGGGAGAGCTTCGCCGAACTCGTCGGCGCGATGCTCCCCGCGCTCGACGAGCGCCCGGCGCGGACCGTCGTGCCCGAGCTGGCCGGTCGCTTCCTCGACTGGGTCGTGGCCCGGCCGACCCGGGCGGAGTTCGTCTACCGGGCCTCGGTCGCCGGGCTGATCGAGGAGGACGGCAAGGCCGCGTTCAAGGCGCGGACCATGGCCCCGCTGGTGGAGTGGTTCGACAAGCGTACGGCCTGCGGGGAACTGCGCCCGGTCCCGGCCTGGGCGCTGGACGCGGTGGTCATGGCCCCGGTCCACGAGTGCGCCCGGCGCTATCTGGCCGAGCCGGGGGCGTTCGACCTGAAGGCGGTCCGGCCGGAGGTCGAGCACGCGGTCTGGGCGATCGTCCGGCCGTGACCCCGGCCGGGATGAAGATCGGGAAATTTCCGAAAAACCCTTGACGTGACATCAAATGCATAAGTAGCTTCTTCGATGTCTTATCGCCGTCCCCCGGGAGCGTCCGTTGGAGATCTGAGGTTCCGGACACCACGCCATGCGAGCCGTTGTGACGGCCCGGCGCGCACCCGACCTCAGCGGACCCGTCCCGCCCGTTCCGGCGACGGCCTCCCCCGCGCGGCTCTTCTCTCCTTCCGCGCGGATTCCCTCTGAAGGCGTGCGTGCCTGCGGTGTCCCTGTGTCCCGATACATCGTTTTCCGATAAATCACGACACATTCTGGGAGCCGCCCCGTGTCTATTCCGTCTTTCTCGATCGTCTGCGACAACCTCTCCTACGCCTGGCCGGACGGCACGATCGTCCTGGAGGATCTCGACGTCGCGCTCCCGCCCGGCCGTACCGGCCTGATCGGGGTCAACGGCTCGGGCAAGTCCACCCTCCTGCGGCTGATCGCCGGTGAGCTGACCCCCCTGGCGGGATCCGTCGCGGTCACCGGCGAGATCGGCTACCTGCCGCAGAACCTCCCGCTGGGCACCGCCCGCACCGTCTCCGACCTGCTGGGCATCGCCGAGCGGCGGGCCGCGCTGCTGGCCATCGAGCGCGGCGACGTCTCCGCGGAGAACTTCGCCGTGGTCGGCGACGACTGGGACGTCGAGGAGCGCGCCCGCGCCGAGCTCGACCGGCTCGGCCTGGATCACGTCGGCCTCGACCGGACGGTGGCGACGCTGTCCGGCGGCGAGACCGTCATGGTCGGGCTCGCCGCGCTGTTCCTGCGCAGGCCGGACGTGCTGCTGCTGGACGAGCCGACCAACAACCTCGACCTCGACGCCCGCCGCCGGCTCTACGCCGCGGTGGAATCGTGGAGCGGGGTACTGGTGGTGGTCAGTCACGACCGCGCCCTGCTGGAACGGGTCGACGCCATCGCCGACCTGACCGGCGGCGCGATCCGGATGTACGGCGGGAACCTCCCGGCCTACGAGGAGATGCTCGCGGCCGAACAGGAGGCCGCCGAGCGCATGGTCCGGGTCGCCGGGGCCGACGTGCGCCGCCAGAAGCGCGAATGGGAGCAGGCCCAGGTGAAGCTGGCCCGCCGGGTCCGCTACGGCAACAAGATGTACGAGCAGAAACGGGAACCGAAGGTCATCATGCAGGAGCGCAAGCGGCAGGCGCAGGTGGCGGCGGGCAAGCACCGCAACATGCACGCCGCCAAGCTCGCCGAGGCCCGCGAGCGGCTCGGTGAGGCGGAGGCGGCCGTACGCGACGACGCCGCGATCCGCATCGCGCTGCCCGAGACGGCCGTGCCCGCGGGCAAGACCGTGCTGACCCTCACCCGCGTGCGGACGGTGAGCGGGACGACGGTGCAGGAACTGGTCGTACGGGGCCCCGAGCGGATCGCGCTGCTCGGCCCGAACGGGTCCGGCAAGACCACGCTGCTGCGCACGATCGCCGGGGAACTGGATCCGGCGGCGGGCGCGGTCGAGGTGGGCGTACCCGGCGTGGGGTACCTGCCGCAGCGGCTGGACCTGCTGGACGACACGCTGAGCGTGGTGGACAACGTGCGCCGGTTCGCGCCGTCGGCCCCGGTCAACGCGCTGCGGGCCCGGCTCGCCCGCTTCCTGTTCCGCGGCGGGCGGGCCGACCTGCCCGCCGGGGCGCTCTCGGGCGGCGAGCGCTTCCGCGCGGTGCTGGCGGCGCTGCTCTCGGCGGAGCCGCCGCCGTGGCTCCTGCTGCTGGACGAGCCGACCAACAACCTCGACCTGGCCAGCGTCCGCCGGCTCGCGCAGGCGCTGGAGGCGTACCGGGGCGCGCTCATCGTGGCCAGCCACGACCTGCCGTTCCTGGAGGCCGCGGGGATCACCCGCCGGCTGGTCCTCGACCGGGAGGGGACGCTCTCGGAACGGTCGACTGAGCGGTCGGAGCGGTCGGAGCGGTCGGAGCGGCCGGCGGAACTCACGGAGCAAGTGAAGGAGTGAGATCGGCGGAGTGAGATCAATGGGGTTTGACGCATAAGGATCGATCCAGCGATAGTGGGGAAAATGAGTATCCCCCCGGCTGCTCGCCGTCTGCTTCCCTGCGCCGTGGTCACCGTAGCCGCTCTGACCGCGTGTTCCGCCCTCACCCCCGAGCGCGAGCCTGTACGCGGGCAGGCCACCGCGGGCGGGGTCGTGGGCTCGCCCGGCGGGACGGACGTCCCGGCCGGGAACCCGTCCACCGGTGCCTCCCCGGCCGTCACGCCCTCCCCGGCGGCGCTGACGGCCGAGGCCTACCGGGCCGAGCTGGAGCAGGCCGGCGAGCCGGTCCGGGACGCGCTGCGGAAACTGGCCGGCACCCGCGGGCTCAAGGACCTCGACCGCCGGGTCGAGAGCACCACCGGTGCGGTGAACGAGGCCGTCGCCCGGCTGTCGGTGCTGACCCCGCCGCCGGAGGTGGCGGCGCAGCACGGCAACTACCTCGGCGCGCTGCGCGAGCTGGGCACCGCCGTCGGCGACGTCCGCTGGGACGTGGAGTCGCAGCAGGTGTGCACCGGGTCCGCGGTCCTGGCCGACCTGGAGGGCGGAGGTGACCTGACGCGGCTGAAGAGCGCAGCCGAGGGGCTGGCGGGATACCCGGCGGACGTGATCCCGGTGAAGTTCTCCGAGCCCAAGAACCGCCGCCTGTCCAACGGGAAGATCATCAGCTCCGAGAGCCGCACCGGCAGGGGCTCGCTGAAGGTCGACAACGGCGGCTCGCGCGACGCCGTCGTCGTGGTGACACGCGGCGGCAAGCGGGTGCTCTCCTTCTACGTGCGGAAGAAGTCCAAGACGACGATACGCGGCATGCGCGACGGCACGTACAGGGTCTTCTACACCACGGGCAGCGACTGGGACGGCAAGGCCCGCACGTTCAGCAGGTCGTGCGAGTTCACCGAGTTCGGCAAGAAGGTGCCCTTCAAGACCACCTACTCCGGTGCGTACATCCGCTGGAACAACTGGACGCTCACCCTGCACTCCGTCAAGGGCGGCACCGTCCAGTCCAAGCCGGTCAAGCCGGACAAGTTCCCCAAGTAGTCCCGCCTCCTCCCGCTGTCCCGCCGGGAAACACGAAGACCGCGATCTCGTGAAGATCGCGGTCTCGTCGCCATCCCGGGCGGAGGACGCCTCCCTGAGTGGAGGTCGCCCTCCCGGATGGATCAGGTGGAGAAGAGCATGCCCACCCAGCTGCGCTGACGGTGGTGGCCGTAGTGGCCGCCGTAGTGCGGGGCCGGAGCGCCCCAGCCGGGAGCGCCGTGGGCGGGCGGCGGAGGCGGAGGCGGAGGAGCGGCGTGCTGCTGGGACCACTGGCTCTCCATGCGGGTCAGCGTCTCAAGCTCGCCGTAGTCCAGGAAGATCCCGCGACAGCCGTCGCACTGGTCGATATGGACACCATTGCGCTCATAAGTGCGCATGTTGCCGCGACACTTCGGGCACTGCATTGGTCGATCTCCTTGCCTGGGCATCGGGTCGTACCCACAACTTACTGCGTCGCCACACTATGACAGGCGCTACGGAACTTAACAATCCTGTGGCAGGTATCGATCAACATCGTCTCTACCTCGTCCAATTCCCGCTCCTGCCGCGCCGCGGTCGCCACCGCGGCCGCCGCGAGCTGTACCGTCAGCGCCTGGGCCGGAACCTCCAGCCGCTCCCACGGATCGCCGTCCGGAGGGACCGCGCACCCGCCCTCGGCGCGGTAGGCCCCCAGGAAGCGGTGCCAGGCCTCCGGCTCCAGCAGCCCGGCCGCGAACCAGGCCGCCGGCCTGGCCAGGTCCCAGGCGGGATCCCCGACACCCATGTCGTCGGCGTCGATGAGGATCCACTCGCCCCGGTGGCGGACCATCTGCCCCATGTGCCAGTCGCCGTGCGCCAGCAGCCGCCGGCCGTCCCCGGACGCGGGAGCCTGTCCGGGCGCGAGCGTCTGTCCGGGCTCGCCGCCGAGGCCGGGCAGGCAGTCGAAGGCGCGGCGCACGACGCGTTCGGCCGCCGAGTCGCCCCGGAGCCGGGCGACGACCTGCTCCACCCGAGGGGGCCCGCCCGAGGCCGGCAGCGGGGGGAGGGCGTCGGGCGGTACGGCGTGCATCCTGGCCAGCAGCCGGGCGCCCGCCTCCCAGGGGGCGGCCTGCGGGGCGTCGTGGTCCACCGGGACGCCGGTCGGCCAGACGGTGACCAGCCTGCCGTGGACCTCCATGACCTCCTCGGTCACCGGCTCCAGCAGGATCCCGCGCAGCGCCGGGTGCCGGGCGGCGCGCATCCGCAGTGCCAGCGGCTCCCCGGCGGCGCCGGGGGCGTGCGCCTTGACCACGACGGACCCGGCCCGCACGATGATCACGTCCGGCCGGGTCGGCAGCACCTCGGGGGGCGCGTCGCCGTACCGGAGGCCGATCCGGCCCAGTTCACCGATGAGATCGTCGCTCTCGCTCACCCGGCAAGTGAATCACAGGGCGGGACCGTTCCAAGAAAGAATCTACAACGTAAAGGAGAGGGGGTGTGTTCACGAAACTCGGGCAGAAGGGGAATCCGTGGAGTGGAGCGACGACGAGACGCGCGGATGCGGTGGGAGGCGTGAAAGGGGGCCCGGATTCTCGCATATATACCAAGCGTTTGGTTGGATATGGGTCATGAAACCACAGGAGATCGCGGACCGTCTGGAGATCGGCGACGTGCTGGCCCGCTACACCCACGCCATCGACGCCGGGGACTGGGCCCGGCTCGACCTGGTGTTCACCCCCGACGCGGTGATCGACTACACGGCGGCCGGCGGGATCAGGGGCACCCGGGACGAGGTGCGCCAGTGGCTGGCCGAGGTGCTCTCCCAGTGGCCGGGCCGGCAGCACCTGATCGGGACGACGTCCGTCCGCTTCGAGGGCGACGAGGCCGTGGTCACGGCCTCCTTCACCGACACGCTGGCGCCGTCCAGGGAGATGGTCGCCGCCGACACGACCGGTCTCATCCGGGGCGGCGGCTGGTACCACCACCGCATGATCCGCACCATGTACGGCTGGCGGAGCAAGGAGCTCGTCGAGGAGCAGGCCTGGCGCACCGTGCAGTGACCCCGCCCGGTGGCACCGTGCAGTGACCCCGCCCGGTGGCACCGTGCAGTGACCCCGCCCGGTGGCGCGGCGCGGTGACCCCGGGCGGCGGACCCGGGCGGTGGCGCGGTCCGGTCATCGCCGTGTACCTGTCATCCTGGTTTCCTGCTTATCAGGACTATTGGGATGAACACGGGGGAATGGTGGACGAGCGCAAGCCGATCGAGTGCTGGCTGTCGGACATGGACGGCGTCCTCGTCCATGAGGGTCATCCGGTGCCCGGGGCCGACGAGTTCATCCGCCGTCTGCGCGACAGCGGCAAGCGGTTCATGGTGCTCACCAACAACTCCATCTACACCCCGCGCGACCTGGCCGTACGGCTGCGCGCCGCCGGTCTCGAGGTGCCTGCGGAGTCGATCTGGACCTCGGCCCTGGCCACCGCCAAGTTCCTCGACGACCAGCGTCCCGGCGGTTCGGCGTACGCGGTGGGCGAGGCCGGGCTGACCACCGCTCTGCACGAGATCGGTTACGTCCTGACCGACATCGACCCCGACTACGTGGTCCTCGGGGAGACCCGCACCTACAGCTTCACCCAGATAACGCGGGCGATCCGGCTGATCGAGGGCGGGGCCCGGTTCATCGCCACCAACCCCGACCCGGTCGGTCCCTCGAACGAGGGCTCGCTGCCGGCCTGCGGGGCGGTCGCGGCGCTGATCACCAAGGCGACCGGCGTGGAGCCGTACTTCGTGGGCAAGCCCAACCCGATGATGATGCGCAGCGCGCTGCGGGCCATCGACGGGCACAGCGAGAGCACCGCGATGATCGGCGACCGGATGGACACCGACATCGTCTCCGGCATGGAGGCGGGGCTGCACACGATCCTGGTGCTCACCGGGGTGATGGCCAAGGAGCAGGTGGACCGCTACCCGTTCCGCCCGTCCCAGGTGGTCGACTCGGTCGCCGACCTCATCGACATGGTCGATTGAGTCCCTGCGGGCACCTGCCGACCGGCGAGGATGATCGCCCGGGTGCGGCCCGCCGCGTAGGGTTCCCGCATGAGAATCGGATTCGCGGTGCCGGTGTCGGGGTCGTGGGCGACGCCCGCCAACATGGTCCGGGTCGCCCGCAGGGCCGAGGAGCTCGGCTATCACGAGGTGTGGACCTTCCAGCGGCTGCTGTACCCGCAGGGGCACGCGATGGGGCCCGTCTACCGCAGTGTGCACGACCCGGTGGTCACGCTGGCCTACGTGGCGGGGGTGACCAGCCGGATCCGGCTGGGGGTGGCGGTCCTGAACATGCCGTTCTTCTCGCCCGCGCTGCTGGCCAAGCAGCTCGCGAGCCTTCAGGCGGTCTCCGGCGGCAGGCTGGACGCCGGGCTCGGGCTGGGCTGGCAGCCGGAGGAGTTCACCGCCTCGGGGGTGCCGATGGAACGGCGCGGCAGGCGGGCGGAGGAGTTCCTCCAGGTGCTGAGGAGACTCTGGACGCAGGAGACCGTGCAGCACGAGGGCGAGTTCTACCGGCTGCCGCCGGTGCACCAGGACCCCCGGCCGGCCGCGCCTCCGCCGATCCTGCTGGGCGGGGGCGCGGAGGCGGCCCTGCGGCGCGCGGGACGGCTGGCGGACGGCTGGGTGAGCGCGAGCCGCGAGGACCCGGCCGGACTCGGCGAGAAGATCTCCATCGTCAAGGAGGCGGCCCAGGCCGCCGGGCGGGATCCCGGGTCGCTGCGCTTCGTCACCCGGGCGGTCACCCTGGTCCGGCCCTCGGGCGCCCCCGGCCGCAAGCCGCTCAGCGGCTCGTTCGAGGAGATCCGCGGGGATCTGGCCGCTCTGGCGGCGCAGGGCGTGACCGACGTCTTCCACGACCTCAACTTCGATCCGGAGATCGGCTCGCCCCACGCCGATCCCGGGGAGTCGATGCGCCGGGCCGAGGCGGCGCTGGAGGCCCTCGCGCCCTGACCCGTTCCCCGCCGGCGAGCGGGGCCGGCCGATCGGACGGAGCCGATCAGACGGAGCCGATCAGGGCGGGCAGGCGGGTGACGGTGGTGGCGAGATAGTCGCCCAGCTCCGGGGGGATGAGGTTGATGGCGGTGATCTCGGCGGGGTCGAGCGGGAGCCGTACCACCTCGTAGAGGCCCTTGGCCGGGTCGCTGAACTCCGGGCCGCTGCGCAGGGCGAGGTCCATGGAGACCAGGCGGCAGCCGTACACGTGCTGGAGCTTGACGCCCCCCTCGCGCGGGCAGCTGAGCGTGGTCAGCGGGGTGACGGCGGTGACGGTGGCGCCCAGTTCCTCCAGCAGCTCGCGGTGGAGGGTGTGCTCCAGGGAGGCGTCCTCGGGCTCGACATGCCCGCCCGGAGCCGACCAGTAGAGCTCCCTGCCGGGCACGGTGCGGCGGAACAGCACGAGACGGTCGCCGTCGAGGAGGACGGCGCGGACGCTGGGGACCGGTGACATCTCCAGAATTCTCGCATTCCGCCCTTTCCTCTCTTGACGCCGCCCCCGGCCGGGACTTAGACAACAGAACAAGATCCGGCCGCCAGGGAGCCCTCGTGACGAGAGCCGTCGTCCCGGGTCGCCTCGGCGCGGTCACCGCCGGGGCACCCGCCTTCCCGCTCGCCCTGCTGTTCGGGCTGAACTTCGTCGACGAGATCGACCGGCTGGCCTTCGCCACGCTCTCCCCGGAGATCCGCGACGCGTTCGGGCTCAGCGACACCGCCATCGGCGCGATCGGGTCGATCGTCAGCGTGTTCATCCTGCTGGCGGCGGTCCCGCTGGGCTACGTCGCCGACCGGGTCAACCGGGTGTGGCTGGTGGCCGGGGCGGCCCTGCTGTGGGGCACGATGAGCGCGCTGACCGGGGTGGTGGCCACGGTGGCGCTGCTGTTCGCGGTGCGGCTGCTGGCCGGGCTGGGCCGGGTGAGCAACGAGGTGGTGCACCCCAGCCTGCTCACCGACTACTACCCGCCGCAGGTCCACCCCCGCGTCTTCCAGCTCCACCGGCTGGCGGGCCCGCTCAGCCAGGTCTCCGCCATCGCCGCGGGCGCGCTGGCCGCCGCCTGCGGCTGGCGGTGGGCGTTCATCCTGCTGTCGATCCCGACCTTCCTGCTGCTGGTGTTCGTGGTACGGCTCCGCGACCCCGGCCGCACGCGATCCCGGCAGGCCCGGGACGCCGCGGGCAGGGACGCCGGGGGAGGGCGGGGCCTGCCGTTCGCCGCGGGCACCCGGCTGCTGCTGCGGATCAGGACGCTGCGGCGGCTGTGGCTGGCGGCGCTGCTGTCGGGAACGGCGCTGGTCGCGCTGCCGCAGATGTTGTCGCTGTTCCTCAGCGACGTCTTCGAGCTTGAGGCGGCGGCCCGGGGCGCGGCGCTGACCACGGCCGGGGCCGGGCAGGTGGCGGGCCTTTTCATCGGCGGACGCCAGGCGACCCGGGCCTCCTCGCGGGACGACTGGTACGGCGTGGCGACGGTCGCGGGCCGTTCGGCGCTGCTGTTCGCCTCGGGGGTGGTGGTCCTGGGCTGGTCGCCGTCGCCGGCGACGGCCTTCGTGGTGATGTTCGTGATGGGGGTGGGGGGCGGCGCCTTCCTGCCGCCCTACCTGTCGCTGGTGGGCCGGGTCTCTCCGGGGGAGGTGCGTTCGCAGGCGTACGCGTGGGCGGTGTTCTGCCTCGGGGTGGGCACGCTGGCCTCGATACCGCTGTACGCGCTGGGCGAGGCGTCCGGGTTCCGGATCGCGATGACGGTCTTCGGGCTGATCGTCATGGCCGGGGCGGTGACGGTGGCCACCGCCCGGCGTTTCGCCGCGGCCGACGCCGCGGCGCTCAGATCTCGCGACGGAGACGCTTGAGGTCGGAGCGGTGCTTCTTGGCGGCGATCCGGCGCTCGACGGCGCCCCTGCTGGGCTTGGTGGGGCGGCGCTTCTTCGGAGGCGGGGCGACGGCCTCGCGCAGCAGCTGGGCCAGGCGCATCTCGGCGGCCTCGCGGTTGCGGAGCTGGGAACGGAACTCGGAGGCGGCGATGGTGATGACGCCCCCGGTCAGGCGGGTGGCGAGACGCTCCATGGCGCGGGTCTTGAGCAGGGGAGGCAGGGACTCGGTGGACGCCAGGTCGAAGCTGAGCTCGGCCCGGCTGTCGATGGTGTTGACCCCCTGGCCGCCGGGTCCCGAGGAACGCGAGAACCGCCAGTTGAGCTCGGCCTCGGGGATGGAGACCGAGCCGCTGATCTGAAGCGGACCGGGCATGGCGGACGACTCCTCACGGGGTGGGGGCGGAGCGGATGGGGGCTGAGCAGAAACGGAGCGGGTTAGGAACGGACGTTCAGCGTAACGGCGGTTGATACCCCCTTTTCAAGCGATTTAAGCCCTAGCAGGGGATTTCAAGGACGATACCCATCATGGGCGGCTTGTGGCCTTCGGATTCTTCCGTCACCCTGACTCCTCGGGGGGCGGGTTTCAGGGGCGAGGTCGTACGTACCGGCGAGGGAAGGCGGGGGCGTGTGAATGCGATCGTAGGCGTGCACGGAATAGGCAAGTACCGCTACTACCGTGACGCGGGGAACTCGGCGGCCGGGGCGGCGGCCGCGATGCGCGACAAGTGGGACCGCTACCTGCACAGCGGGCTGACCGGCGGCGCGCCGCACACCGGGCAGCGGTACGTCACCGAGGTCGCGTACTACGCCCACCTGCTGGGCGAGTCCGGCAAGGACGACGAGCCCCGCACGGTGAAGCGCATGAGCGCCCCGGAGCAGGAGGTCTTCGTCGCCTGGGCCCGGCAGTTCTCCGAGGTGGGGGAGGGGCTGACCGGCGCGCTGCACCGGCTGACCGGCTGGCTGCTGGAGCGCCTGGCGGGCAACGCCGCCGAGTTCGCGCGCCTCTTCGCCCCCGAGGTCGCCGCCTACCTCACCGCGGACGGCCGGTCGCGGACCGCCGCGCGGACGGCCGTGGCCGAGGTGATCCGCCGCAACCGGCCCAAGGTGGTGATCGCGCACTCGCTCGGCAGCGTGGTGACCTACGAGACGCTCTGGGCCAACCCGGATCTGGAGGTGGAACTGCTGATCACCCTCGGCAGCCCGCTCGGCATGCGCAACGTCATCTTCGAGCGCCTGCTGCCCGCTCCGGTCAACGGCTGGGGCGAGCGGCCCCGCCAGGTGCGGCGGTGGGTGAACATCGCCGACAAGGACGACATCGCGGCCATCCCACCGAGCCTGCGGGCGTGCTTCACCGGGGTGGACCAGGAGTTCATGGTCAACCTCGACTGGATCGACTTCCACACCGTGGAGAAGTACCTGGGCTGCGGGGCGCTCAACGACCACCTGAAGCCGTACCTGTCCTGACGTCGTGATCGCCGGGTGGGAGGCGCGCGGCCGGAGGACCCGTCACCTGCCCGTCATCCGGCGCTCCTCACGTTCTCCTGACGGGAGAACTTCACCGGGTCGCAGGAAAGACGTCACTTGCGGTCCGGATCGCATTCAATCACGGTGGGTAACTCACTCGCCTGTGCGGCGACTGTTCACCCGCCCTTGAATCGCAGGCCACTGAGGCGACAGGTGGAGCGTCTGCACTGGATGGGTGGAGCAGAGCCTGTCACGCAGAGTGTTCATGTCCGTCGCCGCCGCGGGTGCGAGCGGCCTGCTGCTCAACGGGACGGGGCAGGCCCCCGCCGTGGCCGGGGCCATGCGGTCCCGGACCCTCGCCCGGGACCCGTTCGCCCTGGGGGTCGCCTCCGGTGACCCGGCCCAGGACGGCTTCGTGTTGTGGACCCGGCTCGCGCTCGACCCGTTCGGCCTGAACGGCCGCGGCGGCATGCCGGCCCGGGACGTGGAGGTGCGCTGGCAGCTCGCGGCCGACGAGCGGTTCACGAAGGTCGTGCGCTCCGGCGCCGCGACCGCGCGCTGGCGGCAGGCGCACAGCGTCCACGTCGAACTGGAGGGACTGGAGCCCGGCAGGGAGTACTTCTACCGCTTCCGTGCCGAGGGCCATCTGTCCCCTCCGGGCCGTACCCGCACCGCCCCGGCGGCGGGAGCGGAGCCGTCCCCGCTGACGTTCGCCGTGGCGGCGTGCGCCCACTACGAGCACGGTTACTACACGGCCTACCGGCGGCTGGCCGAGCAGGAGCCGGATCTGGTGGTGCACCTGGGCGACTACATGTACGAGTACGCGCCGCAGGGGTACGTCGCGATCGGCGGCGCCGTACGGCAGCACACTCCCGGCAAGTGCGAGACCCTGGCCGACTACCGGATGCGGCACGCGCAGTACAAGAGCGATCCCGACCTGCAGGCCGCGCACGCGGCCGCGCCCTGGCTGGTCGCCTTCGACGACCACGAGATCGAGAACAACTGGGCGGCCGGGGTCTCCAGCACCGGCGCCCCGGCCTTCGCGCGGCGCCGGGCCAACGCCTTCCGGGCCTACTACGAGAACATGCCGCTGCGGCGCTCCAGCGTGCCCGGCGGGGCGTCGATGCGGGTGCACCGGCGGGTGGACTGGGGGCCGCTGGCCCGCTTCCACCTGCTCGACACCCGCCAGTTCCGCGACGACCAGGCCTGCGAGGACGGCGTCAGGGCGGGCTGCGACGACCGGCTGGCGCCGGAGCGGACCCTGCTGGGCGAGGACCAGCGGCGCTGGCTGCTCGACGGGCTCGCGGGCTCCGAGGCGCGCTGGAACCTGGTCGGCCAGCAGATCCTCATGGCCCAGCGCGACCACCGGGTGGGGCCGGGCACCGAGGTGAACCTGGACTCCTGGGACGGCTACGCCGCCGAGCGCACCCGCCTGCTGACCGGTTTCCGCGACTCCGGCGCCGCCAACCCGGTGGTGCTGACCGGGGACGCGCACATGCACCACGCGGCCGACCTCAAGCTCGACTTCGACGACCCGGACTCGCCCCGCGTGGCGGTGGAGCTGGTGACCTCGTCCATCGCCAGCGACGGCGACGGCTACCGGGACGAGAGCCGGGTCGGCGCGCTGACGGCCGAGAACCGGCACATCTCCTACCTCGACCAGCGGCGGGGCTACATCGTCTGCCGCCTGACGGCCGAGGAACTCCAGGCCGACTTCCGGGTCCTGGACTACATCAGCCGCCGCGGGGCCCCCGCCAGGACCGGCGCCCGGTTCACCGTGCCGTCGGGCGAGAGTGCCCTCGACCCCCGCTGATCGCGTGGGGGTCCGAATCCTATTGGCGAAATGTCGGTTGTGTACGGAATGATCTGCCGCATGAGTCACTTCGCCACGCGGCTCACCGCCGCGGCCGCCGCCGTCGTGCTGGGCGGCGCACTCCTCGCGCAGAGCCCGGCCGCGGCGGCCGCCACCGCCCCCGCGGTCGTCGCCCCCGCCGCCGCCACGGCCGCCCCCCAGTTCAAGGCCGTGGTCTATTACCAGAAGCACATCCGCCGGGGCGGCTACACGACCTACAAGATCAAGGTCACCAACAAGGGCTACGAGGGCCAGGCGTACGCCCTGCTCGCGGGGTCCTTCCCGGCCGGGACACGCAAGATCAAGGTGATCAGCAAGCCGCGGAGCATCACCTGCGGCGTCGAGGACCGCGCCTTCGGCTGCTGGATCGCCTCCCTGGACAACGGCGACACCACCACGATGACGGTCCGCGCCTGGCTCTCGCCGTCCAAGCGCGGCACCTACACCGCGCAGTTCGGTGTGTCCTACGCCGACAGTCCGGACGCGGATGTGGACGAGCTGATCGACGAGATGCGCTTCACGAAGTTCAAGAGCAAGGTCGTGTGACGCCCGGCCCGGGCCGCGACCGACCCGGACGAGGGACGCCCCACCCGGGTCACGACCCGGCCCGGGTGATGGCGTAGCCGAAGAGCGTGTCCCCGGCGGCGGTGGCGAAGGTTCTCGCCGTCGCCGGGCGCAGGCCGGGATGGGCGCCCTTGCGCAGGCTCCCGCGCAGCAGGGTCAGCCTGCCCAAGCCCGGCGCCGCGACGACCAGGTCCCGCCCGGGGACGGCGGCCAGAGCGGAGCCGAAGTCCCCGCCGCGACCGGTGATCAGCAGGTTGTTCCTCTTCGTCAGCCCGCCCGACCGGGTGCCGGCGAGCACCTGGACGGCGTTCTCGCCCGGAACCCCGATCGCCAGCTCGTCGTCGCCGTCGCCGTTGAAGTCACCGGCGGCCAGCGCCGCGCCGAACCGGTCGGCGTAGTGCGGGCGCCCCTTCAGCCCCCGCTGCGACCAGGCCTCGGAGGAGGCGGTCCGCAGGCCCCCGCGAGCACCGTAGACGACGACCACGGTGCCGTCGCCGTAGTCCATCGCCCGCTGATTGGCGGTCAGCCCCTCGCCGGGCACCCCGATCGCCAGGTCCGCGCGGCCGTCGGCGTTGAAGTCCCCGGCGGCCAGGGCGGCGCCGAAGAGGTCCCACGCCTCGGCCCGGCCGGTGATCCACGGGCTGTCCTGGGTGAGCTGCACGGCCTTGCGCCGCCGGACGTCGAGTACGGTGACCGACCCCTGGCCGTTCTTCAGGACCGTGTCGGCGGGCGCGCCCACCGCGATCTCGGCCCGGCCGTCGCCGTCGAAGTCCCCGGTCGCGACGACCGCTCCGAACTGGTCGGTCTTCCGCTCGGGCTGGTCCACCCAGCCGCTGTCCTGCGTGATCACATACGGTGCGCGTCCCCGGTATCCGTAGATCCCGACGCCGCCCCCGCCCAGCCCGGGAACCCCGATCACCAGCTCGTCGTCACCGTTCCCGTCCAGATCCCCGGCGGCCAGCGCGGCCCCGAACCGGTCCGGGCCGCGCCCGCGCTCCAGATCTCCGGCGTCGATCATCTTGCCGGGGCGCAGGCCGTCCGGCGAGCCCCGGAAGAGCTGCACGACCCCCTTGCCGTCGGCCCCGGGGCCCGGCCGATCCTCCTCGGAGACGCCCACCGCCAGGTCGGCGCAGTCGTCGCCGTCGAAGTCCCCGGTCGCCACCGCCGCGCCGAACGCGTCCCCGGCCTCGGCCTCACCGGGCACGCCGGGGCTGTCCTGGGTGAGCCGCCGCTCGGCGCGCATGCCGTACAGGACCGTGACGGAGCCGGCCCGCGCGTGACCGCTCACCGTCGCGTACGGCGCGGCGATGGCGAGGTCGGCGCGGCCGTCTCCGTCGAAGTCGGAGGGCACGCCGGAGCAGGCCCGCCCGGAGACGGCCGGGGCGGTGAGGGCGGCCGGGGCGGCGGCAGCGGGAATGACGGCAGCGGGGGTGATGACAGCGGAGGTGATGACGACAGGGGTGGCGAGGACGGCGGGGGTGATGACGACAGGGGTGGCGAGGACGGCGGAGGCGAGGAGCGCGGCTCTCATATCCCGGATGGTTCCCGGCGTGGCGGACACGCGACCCACCGGGACATGAAATCCACGTAACCGGGGCGAGTAGAGCACGTGCCGGAAGCAGTGGAGGGCCCGTGCCAGGATGGGGGCATGGACATCGACCTGGCGGATCTCGGATTCTGGCGGCGCCCGCTCGCGGAGCGGTACGAGGCGTTCGCCCGGCTGAGACGCCTGGACCGGCCGGTGTTCTTCGAGGAGAAGCGGGTGCCGCTGCTCCGCTCCGGCAAGGGGTTCTACGCGCTGGTCCGCCACGCCGACGTGGTCGAGGCCAGCCGCAACGCCAAGGTGTTCTCCAGCGAGCCCGCGGTGACCAACCCCGAGCCGCCGGGCTGGGTCAAGCACGTCTTCGGCGAGTCGATGGTCAACATGGACGACCCCCGGCACGCCCGGCTGCGCCGCATCGTCTCCCGCGCGTTCAGCCCGAAGATGCTCTCGAACCTGCAGGGCGACATCGAGAAGGCGTGCGCGCGGATCGTCGACGACGTGGTGGCGGCCGGTCCCGGCGGCGACTTCGTCAGCCAGGTGGCCGCCCGGCTGCCCATCCACGTCATCTGCGACATGATGGGCGTCCCCGACGCCATGCGGGAGAAGGTCCACCGGCACGTCGACATCTCCACCGCCTACACCGGGGTTCGGCCCAGCCTGCCGCAGACTCTCCGGATGGCCGGGCAGAACATGCTCGCCCTGCTCGCCCTGCAGCGCATGGTGATCGAGCTGGGCCGGGAGCGCGCCCGCGAGCCCCGGGGCGACCTGGTCTCGGCGCTGGTCACCGCGAACGTCGACGGGGAGAGGCTGACCGACCGCGAGCTGGGCTCGTTCTTCGCCCTGCTGCTCGTCGCGGGCAACGAGACCGCCCGCAACACCATGGCGCACGGCATCAAGCTGTTCACCGACAACCCGGACCAGCGTGAGCTGCTGCTGGAGGACTTCGACGGGCGCATCGGCGGCGCGATCGAGGAGATGGTCCGCCACGTCTCGCCCATCATGCAGTTCCGCCGCACCGTCACCCAGGACTACCGCCTGCGCGGCCTGGACCTGAAGCCCGGCGAGAAGGTCGTGCTCTTCTACGGCTCGGCCAACCGGGACGAGGAGGTCTTCCCGGACCCCGACCGCTTCGACATCACCCGCGACGCCAAGCCCCACGTCGGCTTCGGCGGCCCCGGCCCGCACTTCTGCCTGGGCGCCAACCTGGCCCGCCAGGAGATCCGCACCATGTTCCGGGAGCTGTTCACCCGCCTTCCCGGGATCCGCTCGGTGGGCGAGCCGGAGCTGCTGCTGTCCAACTTCGACAACAGCGTCCGCAGCCAGCGCTTCACCTTCTGACCCCGCCCGAGTGAGCGCGGCGCAGGTGAGGAGCACCTGGTCGTCGTGTCCCCGGGTGCGTCGGGCAAGAGGCTCACGTTGAAACCGTGAGAGGGCTGGAGCGCACGCCGTACGGTCCGGACCGGCGTTTTCCCCGGCCGCGGCCTCGGCGGCCTCGGGGAAGATCGATGCCGGGAGGGACGATGGTCAGGGGCGGGCCGGAGGGGGTGATCCCGTTCCGCGGGACGTGCCGGCGGGGGTGGCCGGCGGGGGCGCCTCGATCGGGCAGCTCATGCAGGGCTCGGAGGCGGCCAGGACGTTCTCCCGGATGGTGAGGAAGGTGAGCAGCGCGGAGGCCGCCATCATCGCCGCGGCGATCAGCAGCGTCGCGCGGAACCCCGGGGTGAACGCGCTCGCGGAGGCGAAGGCGTCGCCGGTCAGGCCCACCAGGGGCGGGATCGCGGCCACCGCGAGCAGCCCGCCCGTGCGGGCCACCGCGTTGTTGACGCCGCTGGCCACCCCGGCGTACCGGTCCTCGGCGGTGGCGAGCACGGTCGAGGTGAGCGGCGCCACCGCCGCCGCCAGGCCCAGGCCGAACAACGACGCCGGAAGCAGCACGTCCGTCACGTAGCCGGAGCCCTCCCCGATCCGGGACATCCACAGCAGCGCGGCGGCGCAGAGCAGGATCCCCGCGGTCATCGGGAGCCGCGGCCCGATCCGCTTGGCCAGCTCGCCCGCCCGGGCCGACAACAGCAGCATCAGGACCGTGATCGGGATCATCGAGGACCCGGCGGCCAGCGGCGAGAAGCCCGAGGAGACCTGGAGCTGGACGACCAGCAGGAAGAACACCACGCCCATCGCGGCGTACATGACGAACGTGACCGCGTTGACGGCGGTGAACACGCGGGAGGAGAACACTCCGACCGGCACCAGCGCCCGCGGCGAGCGCCGGATCTGCAGCCAGACGAACGCCACGCCCAGGACCGCGCCCGCCGCGAGGGGGAGCGCCGACAGGTCGATGAGCCCGTAGGTGATCCCGGCCAGGGCCAGGGCGGCCAGGGCCGCGCCGAGCACGTCGAAGCGCCCGGTGGCCTCGGTGTCCCTGCTCTCCGGCACGTGCCGTACGGTCACCGCCACGACGAGCGCGGCCAGCGGGAGGTCCAGCAGGAACACCCACCGCCAGCCGGCCGTGGCCACCAGCCACCCGCCGAGCAGCGGCCCGACCGCGGCCGCCGTCCCGCCCAATCCCGACCAGGCGCCGATGGCCCGGGGCCGGTCCTCGCGGTCGAAGGACGCTTGGATGATCGCCAGGGAGCCCGGGGTCAGCAGCGCCCCGCCCACGCCCTGCAGCGCCCGGGCCGCGATCAGCATCTCCACGTTGAGCGCCAGGCCGCACAGGGCCGAGGCGAGCGCGAACCAGACGACGCCGACGAGGAAGACCTTGCGCCTGCCGTACCGGTCGCCGAGCGAGCCGCCGAGCAGGATCAGGCCCGCCAGCGTGAGCGTGTAGGCGTTGACCGTCCACTGGAGGCCGGCCATGTCGGTGTGGAGCTCCGCGCCGAGTGTGGGCAGCGCCACGCTGACGACCGTGCCGTCCAGCATGGCGATCCCCGAGCCGAGCACGGTGGCGAGCAGGATCCACCGCCCGGCGGGCGAGGCGAACCGGATACGGCCGTTGTCCATGGCGCCCGTCCTTTCCGATGTCCGCGTGCGATCGCCCGCGGCCTCCGGTGATCCATCGTGGGTGATCCATCGTGGCAGGAGATTCGGAACGACGGTGCCTGTCTTCTGATTCCCGATCACCGGCGCCCCCGTGCCGGGCCGGAGCCTCCGGCGCGCCCGCAGGACGGGGGTGGAGGGGGAGTGTCGGCGATCTCTGATAGGACATGGGGCGTCCCCCTCCAGCCAGTGAAGGAACGCAGCAGATGACCGACGAGAACCTGACAGGGCCGACGGAGCCGACGGAGCCGACAGGGGGCGTCAGCTGGCGCCTGGCCGGCGACCCCTTCGGACACGTGCGGGACAAGGGACAGGAGGGGCCTGCGATCCAGCGGGCGTTCGAGGCGTTCATGGCCACCCGTGACCCCGGCCGCGTGCGCGAGATCGTCGTGGGCTGGTGGGGGGCCGGATACGAGGGGCACACCTCCGAGCTGCCGGTCAGGCTGCTGAGCGAGGCGGCCGACCGGCTGAGGAACGTGCGCTCGATCTTCCTCGGCGACATCGAGCAGGAGGAGGCGGAGATCTCCTGGATCGAGCACGGCGACGTCACCCCGCTGCTGGAGGCGTTCCCGAAGCTGGAGTACCTGCACATCCGAGGGGGCAGCGGCCTGCGGCTGCGGCCGGTCCGGCACGAGGCGCTGCGGACGTTGTGGTTCGAGAGCGGCGGCCTGCCCGCCGGGGTCGTCCGGGCGGTCGGCGCATCGGAGTTCCCCGCGTTGCAGGACCTGGACATGTGGCTCGGTGTCGAGGAGTACGGCGGCGACGCCACGGTGGCCGATCTGGAGCCGATCCTGTCCGGGGAGCGGCTGCCCGCGCTGCGCCACCTGGGCCTGCAGGACAGCGAGATCCAGGACGAGATCGCGGAGGCGGTGGCGTCCGCGCCGGTGGTGGCCCGGTTGGAGGCGCTGAGCCTGGCCATGGGCACGCTGACCGACACGGGCGCCGAGGCGCTGCTGTCGGGTCAGCCGCTGACCCACCTCAAGCGCCTGGACCTGAGCCACCACTACCTGAGCGACGCCATGATGGAGCGGGTCCGCGCGGCGTTCCCGGGGGTCGCGGTCGACCTGTCCGACCGTCAGGAGATCGACGAGGACGACGAGGACGACTGGCGCTACGTCGCGGTCTCCGAGTGAACGGCGCCCGTCATGTCCTGGAGTGTCGCTGATCTCTGGTAGGACATGGCCCGTCGTTTTCTCACCCTTCCAGGAGCCATGAATGGACTACTCCGAGTTCAACGACCACGTCGGGAACCTCTCCGAGGGAACCTACGCGGGCCTGCCGATCACGCCGGTGCCCGGTGAGGACGATGCGGAGATCCCGGCCGTGGGCGAGGCGGCCTGGCGGATCTCGGTGAAGTCCTACAGAAAGGAGACCTTCGAGGGGACCTTCACCCGTCTCCTGGAGAAGGTGGACGCCGCCGGGATCAGGGCGCTCATCATCGGCCGGTGGGGGGACGGCTCCGAGGACAACTCCGAGGTGATCAGGCTCCTCGCGGACCACGCGGCCCGGCTCCCGGCGCTGCGCTCACTCTTCGTCGGCGCGGTGAACTGGGAGGAGTGGGAGATCTCCTGGATCCTGCAGAGTGACGTCACCCCGCTGCTGGAGGCGTTCCCGCTGCTGGAGCGGCTGGAGGTGCGCGGGGGCAGCGGCCTGGAGCTGCGGCCGGTCCGGCACGAGAACCTGAAGGTCCTGCGGTTCGAGACGGGCGGTCTGCCCGCCGCGGTGGTGCGCGCGGTGGGTGAGTGCGACCTGCCCGCGCTGGAGTACCTGGAGCTGTGGCTGGGGAGCGACTGGTACGGCGGTGACGCCACGGTGGCCGATCTGGAGCCGATCCTGTCCGGGGAGCGGCTGCCCGCGCTGCGCCACCTGGGCCTGCAGGACAGCGAGATCCAGGACGAGATCGCGGAGGCGGTGGCGTCCGCGCCGGTGGTGGCCCGGCTGGAGTCGCTGGCCCTGTCGATGGGCACGCTGGGCGACGAGGGCGCCGAGGGCGCCGAGGCGCTGCTGTCGGGCCAGCCGCTGACCCACCTCAAGCGCCTGGACCTGCACAGGCACTACCTGAGTGACGCGATGATGGAACGCGTCGCGAGCGCTCTTCCCAGCGCGGACCTGTCAGGGCAGGCCGACCTCACCATGACCGACGGTGAGCGCTACGTCGCCGTGTCGGAGTGATCCCGTACGGACCCGCCCGAGGCGGACGGGACGCCGGGCATCAGGAGTGTCGCTGATCTCTGGTAGGACATGGTCCGCCGTTTTCTCACCCTTCCAGGAGCCACGGATGGACTACTCCGAGTTCAACGACCACGTCGGGAACCTCTCCGAGGGAACCTACGCGGGCCTGCCGATCGCGTCCGCTCCCGAGGAGGGGGACGAGGAGATCCCCGCCCCGGACCGGGTGGCGTGGCGGCTCTCGGTGGCGGTCTACGAGGAGGACGAGACCTTCGAAGAGGGTTTCACCCGGTTCATGGAGAAGGTGGACACCACCGCGGTGAAGGCGGTCATCATCGGCGAGTGGCCGGAGGCCAACGACGGCAACGACGTGGTCGTCCGTTCGCTCGTGGACAACGCGGCCCGGTTCCCGGCGCTGCGCTCGCTCTTCGTCGGCGCGATGAGCCGGGAGGAGTGCGAGATCTCCTGGATCGAGCAGGGGGACGTCACCCCGCTGCTGGAGGCGTTCCCGAAGCTGGAGCGGCTGGAGATCAGGGGCGGCAGGGGGCTGGAGCTGCGGCCGGTGCGGCACGAGAGCCTGAAGGTCCTGCGGTTCGAGACGGGCGGGTTCCCCGCCCGGGTCGCGCGCGCGGTGGGTGAGTGCGACCTGCCCGCGCTGGAGTACCTGGAGCTGTGGCTCGGCGTCTCCTGGTACGGCGGTGACACCACGGTGGCGGACCTGGAGGGCATCCTGTCCGGGGAGCGGTTGCCCGCGCTGCGCCATCTGGGCCTGCAGGACAGCGAGATCCAGGACGGGATCGCGGAGGCGGTGGCCGCGGCCCCGATCGTCGCGCGGCTGGAGTCGCTCTCGTTGTCCATGGGGGCGCTGGGTGACGCGGGCGCCGAGGCGCTGCTGTCGGGTCAGCCGCTGACCCACCTCAAGCGCCTGGACCTGCACCACCACTTCCTGAGCACGGCCATGGTGGACCGCGTCCGCGACGCCCTGCCCGGGGTCGGGATCGACTTGTCCGGTGAGGAGGGCGGTCAGGACGGCGGCCGGGAGGACCGGCGCTACGTCGCGGTGTCGGAGTGATCCGCGTGGATGCGTCCGCGGATGGACCTGAGGCGTCCGGGATGTCAGGAGTGTCGGTGATTTCTGGTAGGACAGGGGTCACTGTTTCCGCCGCTCAGGAGCCATGGATGGACCACACCGAGTTCAACGACAGCGTCGGCAACCTCTCCGAGGGGGTCTACGCCGGTCTGCCGATCGCGCCGGTGCCGGACGAGGAGGACGCGGAGATCCCGGCCGCGGGCGGGACGGCGTGGCGGCTCTCGGTGGAGACCTATGACGCCGAGGAGACCTTCGAGGAGCAGTTCACCCGGTTCATGGAGAAGGTGGACACCACCGCCGTCAAGGCGATCATCATCGGTGAGTGGGAGGACGCCTACGAGGAGAGCAGCGCGAGGATCATCCGGCTGCTCGCGGACAACGCGGCCCGGTTCCCGGAGTTGCGCTCACTCTTCCTGGGCGCGATGGCGGGGGAGGAGTGCGAGATCTCCTGGATCCAGCAGGGTGACGTCACGCCGCTGCTGGAGGCGTTCCCGAAGCTGGAGCGGCTGGAGGTGCGCGGGGGCAGCGGCCTGGAGCTGCGGCCGGTCCGGCACGAGAACCTGAAGGTCCTGCGGTTCGAGTCCGGAGGGCTGCCCGCCGGGGTGGCGCGGGCGGCGGGCGAGTCGGACCTGCCCGCGCTGGAGTACCTGGAGATCTGGCTCGGCGTCGAGCAGTACGGCGGTGACACCACGGTGGCGGACCTGCAGGGGCTCCTGTCCGGAGAGAGGCTCCCCGCGCTGCGCCACCTGGGCCTGCAGGACAGCGAGGCCCAGGACGAGATCGCGGCGGCGGTGGCCGGGGCGCCGGTGGTGGCCCGGCTGGAGTCGCTGGCGTTGTCGATGGGCATGCTGACCGACACCGGGGCCGAGGCGCTGCTGTCGGGCCAGCCGCTGACCCACCTCAAGCGCCTGGACCTGCACCATCACTACCTGAGCGACGCCATGGTCGAGCGGGTCCGCGAGGCCCTGCCGGGGGTGGAGATCGATCTGTCGGACCAGGAGGACATCGAGAACGACTGGCGCTACGTCGCGGTGTCGGAGTGAGCGGGACGCCCCCGGTCCTGGCGGTCGTCGGGACGCCCGGGGACCGGCGGGTGACGATGTTCGCCGGCGCCTGCGCCCGGTACGGGCTGCCCGCGCCGCGCGTGATCCCGTGGACCTCCGTGCTCCGGGGTGAGGAGATCGCGCTGGAGCCCGGGACGCTCGTGCGGATCGACTCGCCCGGCGAGGACGCCGAGACCGACACGCTGCTGCGCGGTCCCGGCGAGCCGTCCCGCGTCGGCGGGGGCGCGCGCTGGCACGCCGCGTTCACCGCCGGGACGGAACGGATCCTCCGGGCCGTGGAGCACACGCCCGGGGCGGCGCTGCTCGGCGACGTCGGCGAGATCGCCGTCATGTTCGACAAGCGGCTCTGCCACGCGCGGCTGTCGGCGGCCGGGGTTCCGGTGCCGCCCGCGCTGCCCGGGCCGGTGGAGGGCTACCGCTCGCTGCGCGAGCGGATGGACCGGGCGGGGTGGGGGCGGGTCTTCGTCAAGCCCGCGCACGGTTCGTCGGCCTCCGGGGTGATCGCCCTGCACGCCGCCGGGAGCAGGGTCATGGCGGTGACGTCGGCGGAGCTGTCCCCGGGCGGGCTGCACAACTCACTGCGGGTACGCCGCTACGAGGACGAGGCCGACCTCGCGGTGATCGTCGACCGGCTGGCCGGGGACGGGCTCCACGTCGAGCGCTGGTTCCCCAAGGCGGGCATGGACGGCCTCACGTTCGACCTGCGGGTGGTCGTCGTGGACGGAAGACCCACGCACGCGGTGGTCCGCGCCAGCCGTGCCCCCATGACCAACCTGCACCTGGGCGGGGCGCGCGGCGATCTCGGCGCGGTCCGGGAGCGGCTGGGGGAGCCGGGGTGGGAGAGGGCGCTGGACGCCTGCGCGCGGGCGGCGGCCTGCTTCCCGGGGAGCCCGGCCGTCGGGGTCGACCTGATGATCGGCATCGACTGGAGATCGGTCGCGGTGGCCGAGGTCAACGCCTTCGGCGACCTGCTGCCCGGCCTGACCGGTTTCCCCGGCAGCGGAGCCGAGGGCCTGGACACCTACGACGCCCAGGTCCGGGCGGTCCTGACGCGCCGTACGGCGGCGCCGGAGGCCGCCGTCCATCCCCTCGCCGTACCGGTGCCGGGTGTGGACGAAGCATCCGGAGTGAGAGGGGCCGGGATGCCGGGTGCGGATGAAACATCCGGAGTGAGAGCGGCCGGGATGCCGGATGTGAACGAAGCAGCGGGGGCGGGGAGATGAGCGGGACGCGGGACATGAACATGATCGTGGGAAGCCACGATCTGCTGCTGGTGACCCTCGACACGCTCCGTTACGACGTGGCCGACGAGCTGGTCCGGGCGGGGCGGTTGCCGAACCTGGCGCGGGCGCTGCCCGGCGGGCGGTGGGAGCGGCGGCACAGCCCGGGGAGCTTCACCTACGCCGCGCACGCCGCGCTCCTCGCCGGGTTCCTGCCGACGCCGGCCGCGCCCGGTCCGCATCCCCGGCTGTTCGCCGCCACGTTCCCCGGCAGTGAGACCACGGCGGCGGGGACCTGGGTGTTCGACGCACCCGACCTGCCCGCGGGCCTGGCCGCGGCGGGCTACCACACGATCTGCGTCGGCGGCGTGGGCTTCTTCAACAAGCTGACCCCGCTCGGGTCGGCGCTGCCCGGGATGTTCGCCGAGAGCCACTGGGAGCCGGGGTACGGCGTCGCCTCGCCGACCTCGTTCGAGCAGCAGATCGCGTGTGCGGAGCGGGCGGTCGCGCGGGCGAGGGCGCGGACGGGCGGGCCGGTGTTCCTGTTCGTCAACGTCTCGGCGCTGCACCAGCCGAACTGGTTCCACCTGCCCGGGGCGACCCGCGAGCACGGGGACGGCAGGGAGAGCCACGCCGCCGCGCTGGAGTACGTGGACCGGCACATCGGCAGGTTGTTCGCGCTGGTGAGCCGGGAGAGGCCGGGTTTCGTGATCGTCTGCTCCGATCACGGTACGGCTTATGGCGAAAACGGATATGTCGGGCATCGGATCGGCCACGAGGTGGTCTGGACGGTGCCGTACGGAGAGTTCGTGGTGAAGCAGGGAGAGTGGCGATGACACCGGGACCCGCCGGGTGGGCGCGGGAGACGGCGGAGGGGGGCTCTCCGTCGGGTCTCTCCCCGGGATCCGGCCCCTACCAGGGATATGTGTACGCCTACCCGCACAAGACGGCCTACCGGCCGCTGGAACCGCGTCCGGCGCTGCGCGAGGTGTGGGCGGGCGAGCCGATGGACGCCCTCTTCCTCTACCTGCACATCCCGTTCTGCGAGATGCGCTGCGGGTTCTGCAACCTGTTCACCAGGACGGGCGCGCCCGAGGAGCTCGTCGCCGCCTACCTGGACGCGCTGGAACGGCAGGCGCGCGCCGTACGGGACGCCCTGGACGGCCCCCGGTTCGTCACCGCCGCGATCGGCGGCGGCACGCCCACCTACCTCAGCGCGGACGAGCTCACCCGGATGTTCGACCTCACCGAGCGGATCATGGGCGTGGACCTGCGCGCCGTACCGCTGTCGGTGGAGACCTCGCCCGCCACCGCCACGGCCGACCGGCTCGCGGTCCTGGCCGGGCGGGGCACGACCCGGATCTCCATCGGCGTGCAGAGCTTCATCGACGCCGAGGCGCGGGCCGCGGTCCGGCCGCAGCGGCGGGCCGAGGTCGAGACGGCGCTCGGCCGGATCAGGGAGACCGGGTTCGAGGCGCTCAACATCGACCTGATCTACGGCATCGACGGGCAGACCGAGGCGTCCTGGCGGTACTCACTGGACGCCGCGCTGGAGTGGAAGCCCGAGGAGATCTACCTCTACCCGCTGTACGTCCGACCGCTCACCGGCCTCGGCCGCCGGGCGCGCGACTGGGACGACCACCGGCTCCGCCTCTACCGGTACGGCCGCGACCACCTGCTGGCCGCCGGATACGAGCAGGTGTCGATGCGGATGTTCCGGCTGCCGGGGACGGGGAGCGCCACCGAGTACTGCTGCCAGAGCGACGGCATGGTCGGCCTCGGCTGCGGGGCCCGCTCCTACACCTCCGGCCTGCACTACTCCTACGAGTACGCGGTCGGCGCGGGCCAGGTGCGCGCGATCATCGACGACTACGTACGGCTCGCGCCGGAGGAGTTCGCGGTCGCCAACGTCGGCTTCCGCCTCGACCCCGGTGAACGCCGCCGCCGCCACCTGATCCAGTCGCTGCTGCAGGCCGGAGGGCTCGACACGGCCGCCTACCGGGAGCGTTTCGGCACCGGCGTCACCGACGACTTCGGCGCGGAACTGGAGCGCCTGGCGGACCGGGGCTGGCTGGAACCGCTCACCGCCGCCGGGCTCCGGCTGACCCCCGAGGGGCTGGCGCACTCCGACGCGATCGGCCCGGCGCTGTTCTCCGGCCGGGTCCGTGAGCTGATGACCGCTTATGAAGCCCGCTGAGCCGGCTGCGCCCGGCGGGGCGGCGGACGACGCCGGGCACCTGATGATCCTCTACCGGGGACCGCTGTCGAGCTGCGACTACGACTGCTCCTACTGCCCGTTCGCCAAGCGGCGCGACGACCCGGAGCGGCTGCGGGCCGACCGGATCGCGCTGGAGCGGTTCACCGGGTGGGTGGCCGGGCGGGATCATCCGGTCTCGGTGCTGTTCACGCCGTGGGGCGAGGGGCTCGTCCGGTCCTGGTACCGCCGGGCGATGGTGGAGCTCAGTCACCTGCCGCACGTCCGGAGGGTGGCCATCCAGAGCAATTTCAGCTGCCGCCCGGACTGGCTGGCCGAGGCGGACCTCGGCACGCTCGCCCTCTGGGTCACCTACCACCCCAGCCAGATCACCTATGAGCGGTTCAGGGAGAAATGCCGCGATCTGGTGAGCAGGGGAGTGCGGTTCAGCGTCGGGATCGTCGGCCTGCCCGAGCATCTGGAGTACGCCCGCAGGCTCCGGGCCGACCTTCCGGACCGGGTGTACCTGTGGGTGAACGCCGCCGAGGGCCGCCTCTACACCGATGCCGAGGCGGCCGAGTGGACGGCGGTCGATCCGCTGTTCCGCTACAGCCGTACCCCGCACCGCAGCGCCGGGCGGGCGTGCCGTACCGGTGACAGCGTCATCTCCGTGGACGGCGACGGCACCGTACGGCGCTGCCACTTCGTCCCCGCCGTGCTCGGCAACCTCTACGACGGGACGTTCCGCCCCCGGACCCGGCCCTGCCCGCTGGCGGTGTGCGACTGCCACATCGGTTACGTGCACCTGGAGCCGACCGGCCTGTACGACGTCTTCGCCGGCGGCATCCTGGAGCGCATCCCGCGCGACCGCTGACCCGGTCCCCCGCCTGATCCGGTCCCCGCCTGATCCGGTCCCCGCCGCGTCCGCCCGGACGGGGCGCGGCGCGGACGCGCGGGACCGGGATGCGGAAGGGCCCGGGACCGGCATGCGGAAGGCGGCCTCACGGCCGTCTGCGTGGCCGCGAAGCCGCCTCCCGCCCGAGATCAGTTTTCGATGATGCCGAGGAACGCGAAGTCGAAGAGATCGTTCAGGACCTCGTTGTGGTTGCTGTCGTCGATGTAGACGTAGCCCCCGTGGCCCCCGTGACCGCGGTCCCACCAGTCGTCGTCGGCTGCGGCGGGGGCGGCGAAGGCGAGGCTGGCGAAGCCCGCGATGGCTGCACCGGCGAAAATACGACGGATCATGATTTTTCCTCCAGGGAATCAGAGAATCATCGATGACTTTCGCGACGGACCGCTGTCGGTCGATCGCTCGCCGTACTCAATAGTCCCACTTGTCCCAGAAGTCGCTCTAGGGGTCTTTCATTACATTTGACCGCATACTTGCAATATCTTCTGATGATTATCATTTCCTCCTGCTCTGTGCTGCTTTTGAGCGGAGAGTAACTCGAGGTGTATCGCGTCCGGGCGCTTCTGCTTCCGATCCGAGGACCTCACGGGTGGGACGTCGCCGCGGGAAACGAAAAGTCGGCTCCGCGACCGGAGGTCCGGTCGCGGAGCCGACTTTGTCGATATTTTAAATTGCCAGAAGTGTCCCCCGAAGAGGGAACGTATCGCAGAAGGAATGTCTTCTCCCGGTCTGCAGGAGAATTCCCGGTGGTCTATCGGCCGGGGCGGGCTCCTGAGGCGGACCGCCCCGAACGGAGGCGCCCGGCATGAGGTGCCGGGCGCCCGGGACCTTCCGGGAAGGTCAGTTCTCGATGATGCCGAGGACGGCGATGTCGATGAGGTCGTTCAGGACCTCGTTGTGGTTGCTGTCGTCGATGTAGACGTAGCTGCCACCGTGGCCCCTGTCCCAGTCGCAGCCGGCGGAGGCGGGGCCGGCGAAGACCAGGCCCGCGAAGCCTGCGATGGCCGCACCAGCGAGAAAGCGGCGAATCATGGTTTTTTCCTCCATGGAAGAGAGAATCATGGATGATTTCCGCGACAGACCACATTCGGCCGATCGCTCATCGCCATGAATAATCTCACTTGTCTTGGAGGTCGCTCCAGCTGCCTTCTGTCGTATTCGACCAAAAGCGGGTGAGGGTTTTTTGGTGATTGATAATGTTTCACCTTCGGCCTCCGCCCGGAGGCCGCTGACCGATGGAGGCGTATGTCACGGGATACGGAGCCGTCATGGCGTACGGAGCCGTCATGGCATACGGAGCCGCGGAGACGCGACGGCGTCCGGAGCCGCGGGGATCAGGTCTCCCGCTCCGGACGGTAGTCGGCCTCGGACATGCCGAAGGTCCAGGCCACGCCCGCGCGGGCGGTGCGGGTGCCGGGCGGGACGCGCAGCCAGTACTTCCGGAAGGTGCCGTCGGGCTCGGCGGTGGAGTTGACCACCTCGACCATCACCACCGGCTCGTCGTCGGGCAGGTCGATCCGCCACAGGATGCCCGTCTCGTCCTGGTGTAGCGGGGTCGCCCCGGACTCGGCGAGGTAGCGGTCGTAGCCGAAGTGCTCCAGCATGACCCGGCGCAGCTCGGCGTTGTCCTCGGCGCGGATGCGCTCCGGCGTCAGCGCCGCCATGGAGGCGGCGAAGTCGGCGGGGACCGGCATGCCGCCCCAGGCGTGCACCGCGAACCCGTCGGGGAAGAGCAGCGCCGGGCCGTCCGCGCGGTGCAGGCGCGACAGCTCGTCGCGGTGCAGCTCGGCGGGGCGCTCACAGACGATGGCGACCCTCTCGAACGGCCACCACCAGCCCGCCGACCCCGCCACCTGGGCCAGCCCTTCCATCTCCGGCCGGTCCAGCGCGTCGAACAGCGACAACCACGGCGCGTCCTGCTGGCCCAGCACGGCGTCCAGCGTCGAGGCGCGCAGCGCCGCGCCGTCGGCCTCCGACTCCTCCAGCGCGGCGACGGCCTGGCGGATGCGGGTGACCAGGCCGTTCACCGGGGCCCAGAGCCGCCCACCGGTCAACGCCCAGGCAAGGGGCCAGCCCACCGGCCCGAGCGCGGCGTGCGCCTCGGCCCGGACCCGCTCCCACGGCCGGGTCCGCACCTCGTCACGGACCGACCTCCCGGCGCCCAGCGTGGCGATGGCCCGCGCGCCCGCGGCGGGAGAGTCGACCCAGATGATCTTCTCGGGTTCGGCCAGCCCGGCGGCCCGGTAGGCCAGCCGTACCCCCGCCTCGGCCCGGGGCCGGTCGGCGGGACCGGTCCGGAAGGCCACGTCCTCCCAGCGCCGGGCCGCCGCGGTCAGCACGTCGGCGAGTTCCATGGTGACGGTCATACAGCGGGCTCCTGTCGTGAAGGAACGTCATAGGGGACGGGGGAGGGGACACCGGGGGAGCGGCGGGGAGGGATCAGTCGGCGACGACGCGGAAGGCGCCGGGGACGTACTCGCGCTGGCGCTGCACGCGGTACCAGCCCTTGGGCAGGGAGATCGCGGCGTGCTCCTCGTGGACCACCCGGCCTCCGGAGGGGACGTGCAGGTAGGCGGGATCCATCGGGCGCAGGGAACGGACCAGGGTCCCGGGGCCGACCACGGCGTGGGCGTGGCCGGTGGCCTCGCCCAGGGCCAGCACCAGGCGGCCGCGGGCGTCGCGCGGGGCGGAGGGGGCGTCCTGGACGGAGAGGGGGACGGCGTCGACGGGGACGGGCACGATCAGGATGTCACCCTGGCGGTACATGGGTCGCTGGCTCCTCGTTCTCGGGGTCGATCGGAAAACTAGCCCGCGCCACCGACATTTCCGGCCCCTCCCCGGCGGGGAGCTCCCGCGGGGAAATCTCCGCCCGGCGGAACCGGATACGCCCGATCCCGCGATAGATCAGAACGTGTACCGATTCCTCGCCAGACGCCGGGAGCCGCCTCCCGTCACCCCCGACAGCGGCGACGCCGACCTCTTGCTGGCCGTCGCCGCGGAACGGGTCGAGGCGCTGAAGATCCTGCACCGGCGGCACGCCCCCTGGCTCCGGGTGCGGCTGGCCCGCCGCTGCGCCGACCCCGACGTGGTGGACGACGCCATCCAGGACGCCTTCGTCGCCGTCTGGCGGGGCGCGCACCGCTACCGCGCCTCCGAGGGCGACGCGGCGGCCTGGATCTGGACCATCGCCATCCGCAGGCTGATCTCCCTCATGCGCCGCTCCGGGAGCGCGCCGCGGACCACCTCGCTCGACGACGCCCAGGCGCCGGACGCCCGCCGCACCGCGTACCCGCCGTACCCGGTCACCGAGTCCGCCGAGGACGCGGTCCTGGTCGGCGTGGAGCACGGCGACCTGGGGACCGCGCTGGCCCGGCTCTCCCCGGACCTGCGCGCCGCCATCCAGGCCACCGTCCTGGACGGCCTCACCGTGCGCGAGGCCGCCCATCTCCTCGGGGTGCCCGAAGGCACCGTCAAGACCCGCGTCATGCGGGCGAAAGCTCAGCTCAGGGGGTTTCTCGCATGAGTACGACCTGGCATCTTCCCGACGAGCTGACCCAGCGGTACGCGGCCGGCCGCCTGGCACCCGCCCAGGTCATGTCGGTGGAGGCCCATCTCGCCCGGTGCGGGCGCTGCCGGGCGGCGGTGCCGTACGAGCAGGAGTGGCTGGCGGAGAGCTGGGAGCGGGTGGCGGACGTCGTGGACCGGCCCGCACTCCGGCTCTCCGAACGGATCCTGCACCGGCTCGGCGTGCCCGAGCACGTGGCGCGGCTGCTGTCGGCCACGCCCTCCCTCAGCCGGGCCTGGCTGGCGGCCCTGACCGCGGTGCTGGCCTTCGCGGTGGTCTCCGCCCGGCTCGCCCCCGGCCAGGAGGACGTCCTGCTGGCCTTCCTGCTGGTGGCGCCGGTGCTGCCGGTGGCGGGCGTCGCGGCGGCCTACGGCCGCCACGTCGATCCGGTGCACGAGACCCAGGCCGCCACCCCGATGTCCGGCCCGCGCCTGTTCCTGCTGCGCGCGGTCACGGTGCTCGCCGTCGCGCTGGGACTGACCGGCGGGGCGACGCTGCTGTTCCCCGGCCCGCTCGGGCTGAGCGCGGCCTGGCTGCTGCCCGCGCTGGCGCTCGGCCTCGGCCTGCTGGCCCTGTCCGGCCGCCTGTCCCCGCTGCTGGCCGGGGCCGTCCTGGTCACCGGCTGGTTCGGCGCGGCGCTGGTCTGCCACGCCGTCCTGCACGACCGGTTCCTGCCGTTCCACCCCGCGGCGCAGGCCCTGTACGGCGCCGCCACGCTCGCCCTGCTCCCCCTCGTCTACCTGCGGCGCCGCCGCCTGGCCCCCGGAGAACCCCGTTGGACACGACTGTAGAGAACACGACCGTGGCCGTCCGGGCGCTGACCAAGCGCTACGGCCGGGCCACCGTGCTCGACCGCGCCGACCTCGATCTCGGCCCCGGAGTGACCGGCCTGCTCGGCCCGAACGGCGCGGGCAAGACCACCCTGCTGCGCTGCCTGGCCACCACCCTGGCCCCCGACGACGGCGAGATCAGGGCGCTCGGCCTGGACCCCGCCCGCCGCGAGCAGCGCACCGCGCTCCGCCGCCGCCTCGGCTACCTGCCGCAGGACCCCGGCTTCTACCCGCACTTCACGGTCTTCGAACTGGCCGACTACGTGGCGATCCTGAAGGAGGTGACCGACCGCGCCGAGCGGCACCGGGAGGTGCGCCGGGTACTGGCCGAGGTGGACCTGGCCGACCGGGCCCGCACGAAGGTCCGCAAGCTCTCCGGCGGTATGAGGCAGCGGCTCGCGCTGGCCCAGGCCCTGCTCGCCGACCCCGAGCTGCTCATCCTCGACGAGCCCACGGTCGGCCTCGACCCCGAGCAGCGCATGCGCTTCCGGGCCCTGGTCTCGCGGCTCGGCGAGAGCCGTACCGTGCTGCTGTCCACCCACCAGACCGAGGACGTCGCGGCCCTGTGCGAGCGGGTGGTCGTGATGAACGGCGGGCGCGTCGTGTTCGAGGGCACGCCCGGCGGGCTGGCCGCTGTCGCCGCCGGACGGGTGTGGATCTCGGACGCGCCGCCCTCCGGTTCCGAGCTGTTCTGGCGGACGGCCGACGGACGCTACCGGACCCTGGGGGAGAGACCTCCGGGGGGAGCGCCCGCCGTACCGGCGATCGAGGACGGCTACCTGCTGCTGCTCGGCGCACCCGTGGAGGCGGCGGCATGAGCCTCGTGACCGCTGCCCGCCCGAGGACCGCCGGGACGGAGCCGCCGGAGGGCTTCCGGGCGCTGTTCCGCTTCGAGGCCCGCAGACTGCTGCGCAGCCCGCTGCTGTGGGGCGCCGCCGCGCTCTGCCTGGGGCTACGGCTCTACACGGCCTGGGAGTGGCTGCCCGACCTGAGCACCGACCCGGTGAGCATGTCGGGGAGCATGCTGCTGCTCGCCGCGGCGGCGATGCTCGCGGCCAACCTCGCCGTCTCCCGGGACAGGCGCGGCGGCATGCCCGAGGCGCTGGGCGCGCTGCCCGGCCGGGCGGCGCGCCGGACCGGGGCCGCGACCGGCGCGGCCGTCACCGCCGGGACCGGGATCGCCGCGCTGGTGATGGCCGCCTACCTGGCGGTCCGGCTGGCCACCGGCCCGGCGGCGGGGGTGTTCGACCCCTACGAGGCGCTGGCCGGGGTGCTGGCCGTACCGTTCGCCGCGGCGCTCGGCGCGCTGCTGGGCCGGTGGGCGCCGGCGCTGGCCGCGGTGCCCGTGACGGCGTTCCTGCTGGCCTTCCTCACCTTCTTGAACACCCACCAGAGCGGGTACGGGGACTGGTTCCTGCCGGTGGTGCTCTTCCACGGGCCGGACTGGCCCGCCCGGCCCTCGGGGCTGCACGTGGTCTACCTCGTGGCGGCGGTCGCGCTGTTCGCCGCGGTGGCGCTGCTGCGGCACGGAGCCCGGCCGGTCCGGGTGGTCGCCGCCCTGGCCGCCGCGGCGGTCGCGGTGCCCGCGGGGGCCGTCGCGTCCGCCCGGGCCCCCGGCGCCGAGATCCAGGAGTGGAGGACCGTCGTGTCCGGGAGGGTGATCTCCTCCGCGAACGCGCCCGCCTGGGTCCGCGAGCACTACGTGGGGCCGCACACCCGCACGTGCGAGAAGCACGGGAGCCTGACCTACTGCGCCTTCCCGGGCTACGAGCCCTGGATCCCGCTCTGGTCGGCCGCGGTCGGCCCGGTGGCCGAGGCGCTGCCCCCGGCGGAGCGGACCGGCCTGCCGACCGTCCGGCAGTACACCGACTCCTGGACGATGCACGAGGAGCACGACGAGCGGTCCATCGGGACCTTCATGGCGTGGGGCCGGGCACGGGACGCCCACCGCGGCGTCCTCGCCTCCCACCTCGTCGACCGGGTGACGGGCCTGCGCCCGCCGGGACCGGAAGGATGCGACGCCCGCGGTCAGGCCAGGACGGTCGTGGCGCTCTGGCTGCTCGGCCAGACCGTCCCGCCGGAACCGGCGCGGGAGCGGGAGATCCTGCTCGGCGACTCCCACCTCACGCGTCAGCTGTCTCCGCTGGGCATGGTCCGGTACGGCGCCGCCGAGCTGGGCTACGCCCGCAGGCTGCTGGCCTCGCCGCAGGCCCGGGAGCGGATCTGGGCCCACTGGGACGCGCTGCTCAAGCCCGGAACGACGGTCGAGCAGGCCCTGCCCCTGCTCGGCCTGCGCCCCGAGTTCCCCGCCGAACCGGTGGAGGGACAGCCGTGCTCGTGATCCGGCTCCTGCGGCCGGTCGCGCGGGCGGTCGACTGGACCCCGCTCGCGGCCGCCGGCGTCCTCGTCGTCCTGCTGGTCTCGCTGATCGGCACGGGGTCCGCGCTGGACCCGGAGATCTCCCTCATGCTGCTCAGGATGGCGGGGGTGCTGCTGGGCACCGCCGCCGGGTTCGCGGTGGTCGACGCGATGGACGCGAGCACGGCCGCGGCCCCGGCGCCGCGCGGGCTCCGCCACCGGATCCGCTGCGCCCTCGGCGGGCTGACCGCCGCGGCGTTCTGGGCGGTCGCCTGCGCGGTCGCGGTGGCACGGCTCCCGCAGGGCGGCACGTTCCCCGTCCCGGGCGCGGCGGTGGAGGCGGCGGCCTGCGTGGCGGCCGGACTGCTGGCGGCCTCCGTCGCCGGGCGCGTGCACCAGGGGAAGGCCGCGGCCCTGGCCGGGACGGGCGGCCTGCTCGGGGTGGTCGCGGTCAGCCTGGCGCTGCGCGGGCCGTACCGGCCGTGGATCTACCCGGACGAGGACACCTGGGGCGTCGTGCACCGCGGCTGGCTGGCCGCGCTGGCGCTCCTGCTCCTCGCGCTGGACCTGACCGGCCGGGGACCGCGCCGGACACGGTGACGGTCCCCGGGCCGCCTCGCAGGCGGTGGCTCCACCGGCGCGGCCGAGGGTGACGTATGTCATATCCGCTCATGTCACATCGCGCCGCGCCGTCCCGTCGTAGAGGTGCGACCACCGACAACGGCAGAGGAGCCCACCATGGACGCTCGTTTGAACCTCTTCGGCAGTCCCGTCGCGGGCAGGTTCCTCAAGCACCTCGTCTCGGCGAGCAAGGGGATCTCGGACGCGACGCTGCCGGCCGCGACGCAGGAGCTGGTGAAGCTCCGCGCGAGCCAGATCAACGGGTGCGGTTTCTGCACCGACATGCACACCAAGGACGCCCTCGCCGCCGGTGAGTCGCCGGTGCGCCTCAGCCTGGTCGCGGCCTGGCGGGAGGCCACGGTCTTCACCGAGGCCGAGCGCGCCGCGCTGGAGCTGGCGGAGCAGGGCACCCGCATCGCGGACGCGGCCGGCGGGGTCACCGACGAGGCCTGGGCGAATGCCGCCGAGCACTACGACGAGGAGCAGCTCGCCGCCCTGGTGTCCCTGATCGCCCTCATCAACGCCTTCAACCGCGTGAACGTCATCGTCCAGCTGCCCGCGGGCGACTACCAGCCCGGCCAGTTCGGGTGACCGGGAGGACCCGGCACCCGGCCGAGGGCCGGGACGGCGGCCGGGTGGTGATGTCAGGCGGCCGCGTTCAGGTGCTCCTCCTCGGGCCCCTGCGTCAGCGGCAGGGTGACCACGAAGCAGGCGCCGGGGCCCGAGGAGGAGTCGTACCAGGCCCGGCCGCCGTGCGCCTCCGCGAGTGAGGCCACGATCGACAGGCCCAGCCCGACCCCGGCCGTACTGCGGACGCGGTCGTCGTCGGCCCGGCTGAACCGGTCGAACAGCCGGGGGACGAACTCCGGGGGCACTCCCGTGCCGTGGTCGCGGACGCGGATGTCCACCGCGTCCGCGCCGAAGCGGGCCTCCAGCACCACCGGCGGCCTGCCGTACTTGAGGGCGTTGCGCACGTAGTTGCCGACGATCTGCTGCAACCGCAGCGGGTCCACCCGCGCCGGGGGGCCGTCCGGGCAGTCGACCGTGATCGACGCCTCCGGGAACAGGACGGCGCACTCCGTCAGCGCCTCACGCAGGTTCACCGGGACCGGGTTCACCGGCAGCTGACCGGCTTCCAGTCCCGGCGTGGTCAGCAGATCCTCGGTGAGCATCGTCAGGCGGGCGAGCAGGATCTGCGAGCGGGCGATCATCTGCCGGGCGCGCTCGGGCGGAAGGCCGGGATTCTCGTCGATGATCTCCAGGAAGCCCCGGACGGCGGTCAGCGGCGAGCGCAGCTCGTGCGAGACCACGGCGACGAGATGGTCGCGCAGCGCGTTGGCCCGCCGCAGCTCCTCGTTGTGCAGGCCCAGCACGTCGGCGTGGCGGCGTACGCGCCGGTAGAGCGTGGTGATCTCGCGCAGCAGCGAGGTGAGGACCACCAGCGCGGCCACCAGGGCCAGCAGCCGGGCGCCGTACCAGCCGAAGGTGAAGCGCGCCCCGGCGAACAGAGTGAGGAGCACGTCGCCGCAGGAGGCGATCACGGCGACCGCCGCCCACGCCTCCAGACCCCGTACGGCGCCGCGGAACCGGGTGGCGGCGAGCGCCAGGGCCACGACGTTCACCGCGATGATGGCTGTGCCGAACCGCTCGGTCAGCACGCGGTAGTCGCCGTTGACCATGATCACGGGGATGTGCTCGGCCTGGGCCGTCACCAGCCAGGCGGCCGCGGCGGCCCCGGCCAGCATCGAGCCGGTCGCGGCCGCGGCCATCGGCCTCCGGCGCCCGGCGGGAGCGGGCTCGCGCTCCAGCCGCCGCGGCCACGGCCCCAGTGCGATACCGATCAGCAGAGGGAAGCCGGTGTGCCAGGCCGTCCACAACCACGGCGCGCTGCTCGGCGTCGCGCCCAGCAGCCCGGTGGGCGAGAACAGGCCGGAGAAGACCAGCGCGTGCGGCACGATCACCGCCGCCGACCACAGGTAGGCGCAGGACAGGGCCAGCAGCCGGCGGTCGCCGCCCGCCAGGAACTGGGTGATCAGCAGGAACGCGGTGAGCAGGTCGCTGGCCCACACGACCGCCAGGAACGCGGGCAGGAAGGCGGGCACCGGTCCCAGCACGCGGTCCGCGCCCATGAAGATCAGAGCGGTGACCACCGGGACGATGGCGGCGGCCAGGAGAGGCGCACGGCTCACCCTGGCGGACAGGGGAGTGTCAAGGACTGGGCTGAGGGTCACCCGGCCCGGATCGGCCGCGGGCCGTCCGGGCTGAGGACTTCGTGGTGTGATCCGCATCCCACCGGGGACGGTCCGGGCGGAGAGCCTCCCCCAGCCGCGGAGGCGCAGGCCGTACCGGATGAAAGGAGGCACGCCCGGGGTCTCCCCGGGAGGGGATCAGGCGGTCAGGGCGCGCAGGACGAAGCCGGAGACGGTCTCCTCGGCCTCGTCCACCGTCACCGTGCCGCCGAGCAGGGGCAGCCGCTCGGCGCCGATGACGGCCATGATGATCCGCGCGGTGGCCGGCACGTCGGGGGCGTGGAAGACGCCCGCGTCCACGCCGCCGCTGATGATGCCGGTCAGGATGCGCTGCATCGGCGCGACGTGCTCGGCCAGGCGCTGGTAGGCGTCGGGGCCCAGGGCGGCCGACAGGTCGGCGGGGCCGGGGTGGGGATGGGCGAGCAGCCCGGCGAGCTGGAGCCGGACGAACACCCGCAGCCGTTCGGCGGGGGAGGCGTTCTCCGGCAGCTCCCGCTCGTAGGCCTCGATGAAGTAGTGCGTCACCCGCTCGGTGAAGGCCAGCAGCAGCGCGGCCTTGTCGGGGAAGTAGTTGTAGAGCACGGTTCGGGTGATCCCCGCCTCGACGGCCACGTCGGTCATCGAGATGGCGTCGATGCCCTGGTGCCGGGAGAGCCGCGAGACCGCCTGCAGGATACGGTCCCGGGTCTGGGCGCGGTGCTCGCCGATCGTCGCGGCCGAAATCCGGGGCATGCCCCCATGGTGACACAGGCCCGGAGACGGCAGCCTGCCGATCCATCCGGTCCGTCATCCATCGCGGAAGCAATCTTTCCGCGATGGATGGCATCGTTCTTACCGGCGGCACCCGGATCCCGGCACCGCCGGTGGAGGTATCCCCCCGGAAGACGGAGGGATCCGCCGGAACACGGAGGGATCCGCCGGAACACGGAGGGCACACATGACGGTTCTCGGCTCCCGGGCGCTCAACCGCGCCACCCTCGCCAGGCAGCTCCTGCTGCGTCGTTCGGAGCTGACGGTGCCGCAGGCGCTGGAGCACCTGGCCGGGCTCCAGGCCCAGACCCCGCACACCTGGTACGTCGGGCTGTGGTCCCGGCTCGCGGACTACACGCCGGAGGGTACGGCGCGGCTGCTGCGCGAGCGGGGCGCGGTGCGCATGGCCCTGATGCGCTCGACCATCCACTTGGTGACCGCCGCCGACTGCCTGTGGTTACGCCCCCTGGTGGAGCCCGTCATCGAGCGTATGACGATGAGCAACTTCCGCCGCGGCCTGACCGGGCTGGACCTGGCGGAACTGGTGGCGGCGGGCCGCGAGCTGCTGGCCGGCGGGCCGCTGACGTTCAGCGGACTGGGCCGCGCGCTGGCCGAGCGGTGGCCGGAGAACGACCCGGCCTCGATGGCCCAGGCGATCCGCGCGTACGTGCCGCTGGTGCAGGTGCCGCCGCGCGGCCTGTGGGGGGAGAGCGGGCCCGCCGCCCACCAGGCGGTCGAGACGTGGCTCGGACGTCCGGTGGACACCGACGCCTCGCCGGAGAGGCTGGTCCTGCGCTACCTGGCCGCGTTCGGTCCGGCGACGGTCCGCGACGTACAGCACTGGTGCGGGCTGACCCGGCTCGCCGAGGTCGTCGAGCGGCTCCGGCCGCAGCTGCTGGTCTTTCCGCGACGAGCGGGGACGTGAGCTGTTCGACCTGCCCGGCGCGCCCCGCCCGGACCCGGACACGCCGGCGCCCGTGCGGTTCGTCTACGACTACGACAACCTGCTGCGCTCGCACGCCGACGTGAGCCGCCTCGTCACCGTGGACTACGCCGCCCAGGGGTTCGGTGAGATGAGCGGGGAGGAGCCGAGCACCGTCCTGGTGGACGGCTTCGCCGCGGCGACCTGGAGGATCGTCAAGCGGCGCGGGACGGCGACGCTGACGGTACGCCCGTTCCGGAAGCTGACCGGCGCCGAGGAGGCCGAGGTCGGTGCCGAGGGCGCCGCCCTGCTGGCCTTCGCGGCGGCCGGGGCGAAGGCCCACGAGATCGTGTTCGCGCCGCCGCAGCCGGGCTGACGGGGGCCGCGCTCCTGCGGGCGGCAGGCGGCGACGGCCGGGTGACGGCGGTCAAGTGCCGGGTGACGGCGGTCAGGTGCCGGGCGCCGCCGGTGTCAGGCGGCGACCTCGGCCCGCGCCACCCGGCCGAGGTCGCCCAGGACCTCGGTGTTGAGCTGGTAGGCGAGCTTGGTCTCGCGGATGATGCGCCGCTTCTCGGCCTCGTCCACGGGCAGGGCGTCCAGCCGGGCGCGGTACTCCTGCTTGAAGCGGGGGAGGCTGCCGACCGCGTCGAAGCGGTAGAAGTCGACGCCCCCGCCCGCCCGGTAGCCGTAGATCTTCTCCAGCTCCATCCGGATGAACTGCCCGCCGGACAGGTCGCCCATGTAGCGGGTGTAGTGGTGGGCGATGTAGCCGCCGGGCCAGGCGGCGACCTGGTTGATCCGGGCGACCAGGGTCCGGGTGGGCAGGGAGGGCTCGATCCGGTCCGCCCAACCGGCCCCGTAGATCGTCTCCAGGTCGCGGACCAGCGCCTCCTCTCGGTAGAGCTCGGGGAAGACGAAAGGCGCCGCGATCGGGTCGTCGGCGAGGGCACGGGAGGCGGCGTCGAGGGCGGCATAGGCGAAGTAGTGCTGGGCGACCATCTCGCCGTAGGCCTCGCTGCTGAGCCGTCCCGCCATCAGGGCCTTGAGATAGCCCTCGTCCTCGGCCGACTCGTGGTCGCTCCAGGTGGCGTTCCTGAGCACTTCGGAGAACGGCTGGTCGGTCATGATCGCTCCATGTCGCGGGGGCCTTTCATGACACAGTGTCACAAACATTCGGAGGACACGTCAAGTTGATCGCGACACCCTGTCATTTAACCGTCTCGTCACCGTCCACGCCAGGGCCAGCAGCGCCGCGAAGACCGGCAGCCAGACCAGGCGGTCCGGCAGCCAGCCGAGCCGGGCGGGCGGGGTGAGCAGCCCCGGGACGGCACCGAAACGGAGCGCGGCCAGGGCGGTCACGGCCGCCGCCGTCAGGTGCCAGAGGAAGATCGTCATCGCGGACAGGTTGACCAGCGCCACCACCGCCCACAGCCGGGGCCGGCGCATCAGCCGCTCCAGCGGCCCGCGCACCAGCAGCGCCAGCCCCACCTGGGCGGTCCCGAAGGCGACGGCGGCGAGCGTGGGCGGGCTGAGGTTCGACACCTCCGCCCCCGGCACGCCCACCATGCTCGCGGGATAGCCGAACCCGGCCACCAGGACCGCCGTACCGGCCAGTCCTCCGGCCAGCAGCGCGACCGCCGTCCGCCGGGAGGCGAACCCGCCCTCCGCCCAGCCCAGCCCCAGCATGTACGGCACCAGCCACCCGGCGGCGAGGTTCACCCACCCCAGCCAGGCCGGCCCGTCCAGGCCGAACCTGATCGCGTCCACAATGAGCACCACCGCGGCCGCCGAGGCGGCCGTGACGCCCGGCCGCAGTCTCAGCAGCAGGGGAGCGGCGGCGGTGAGCGCCGCGAAGACCGCCAGGAACCAGATCGGTCCGAGCGCCGGGAGCGCCAGCGCCCTGATCGTGGTGTACGGCGCGCCGTGCAGGGCCAGCCCCGCCGCGATCCCCGCCCAGACCAGCACGAGCGGGACGACCGGCCGCAGCAGCCGCCCCATCCTGGCCCGCACCCACGCCGGACCCACCGCCCGCGCCGGGCCGTCCGTTCTCGCCCGCGCCGGGCCCGCTGCCCGCGCCCGCGCCGGATCGCCCGCCGCCCGCAGGCTCCGCGCCGCGGCGTATCCGCCCACGAAGAAGAACACCGCCAGGGTCTGCAGCACCCACGACAGCGGCGCGAGCTCCGGCATGAACGCGAGCGGGCTGGAGACGGAGACCGTCCCTCCGGGCCCGGGTACCCACGCCGTGACGAGCCAGTGCCCCAGCACCACCCCGGCGATCGCCAGGGCCCGCAGCGCGTCCACCCCCCGGTCCCGCCCCGGCGGCGTCATCGCCTCGATCCGCGCCACGGTGCGGCGCCCGGCCAGGTCAAGCATGGGACACCTCGGAGGTCCGTCCGAGGGCGATCAGGGTGAGGTTGCGCAGGGATTCGCTGCCGGGAGCGAGATAGTCGCTGTGCCCGGCCGCGCCCGCCGCGAACACCCGGGAGCCGTAGCCGGGCTCGGCGGGGTCGCGGCCGAAGCCCAGCGGGCCGATCTTGATCTTGGGTATGTCGCGTGCCCAGTCCTCCGTGCCGCTGCCCGCCCAGAGCGGGACCCCGCCCAGTTCGGCCGCCGAGGAGACGCCGAGGCCGGGGCTGCCGAACACGGCCAGGTTGTCCGCCCGGATCCCCGGCGCGGCCTTGGCGCACACCACCGACCCGTAGCTGTGGCACAGCAGGCTGACCCGCTTGCCGCGGAGCGTCTCGTTCACATAGCGCTGCAGCGCCGGGGCGCCCTTCTCCGCGGTCCAGCCGGTCGCCGTCCCCAGGCTGACGGTCGCCGGGCTGTCGTACCCGAGCCAGGCGACCACGGCCAGCCGGGCTCCCGGGTCCAGCTCCCGGGCCTGCGCGAGCACCGCCCGCGCCCCGCCTCCCGGGGTGCTGTGCGGCTTGGCCCGCCCGCCGTCGAAGGTGGCGGAGGTGGTGTCGGCGCCGGGGACGATGACGGCCACGTGCTCCGCCGTACTGAGATCGCCGTAGACCCGGATGATCCGGTCGCCCTGCGGCGAGGGGACGACCAGGTAGGTGAGTGCCGCGGCGGTGGCGACGGCGAGCGAGGAGCGGAGCACGGGGGCCTCCTGTCCGATTCGGGGGAACGGGACAGGACGCTACGGAGCAAGATCGGTAGCCCGCGTCACGCCGGAGTGCTCACCTCCGTGTCACCCCGGAGGGGGACGCGGAGCGGGGCGCGGTCTCACTCGCCGGGGCGGACCAGACCGGACTCGTAGGCGTACACGATCGCCTGGGCCCGGTCGCGCAGGTTCAGCTTGGCCAGGATCCGGCCGACGTGCGTCTTGACCGTCTGCTCCGAGAGCACGAGCTCCCGGGCGATCTCCTGGTTGGAGCGGCCCCTGGCGATGAGGACGAGCACCTCGGTCTCGCGCTCGGTGATGCCGTCGGGCCGGACGCGCGGGCGGTCCGGCCCGACGCGGGCGAACTCCGCGATGAGCCGCCGGGTCACCGAGGGCGCCAGCAGCGCCTCGCCGGCCGCGACCACCCGGACGGCCTCGGCCAGCTGGTGCGCGGAGGCGTCCTTGAGCAGGAACCCGCTGGCCCCGGCCCGCAGCGCCTCGTAGACGTAGTCGTCGAGGTCGAACGTGGTCAGGATCAGGATCTTCGGCAGGTGTCCGTCGTCCTCGCCGGAACCGGCCCGCTCCCCGCGCGGGCCGGGGGAGAGGATCTCCCGGGTCGCGGTCAGTCCGTCCATGACCGGCATGCGCACGTCCATCAGCACCACGTCCGGCCGCAGCTCGGCCACCCGGGCCACGGCCTCCTGCCCGTTCACCGCCTCGCCCACCACCTCGATGTCGGGCTGGGCGTCCAGGAACACGGTGAAGCCGGTCCTGACCATGCCCTGGTCGTCGGCGATGAGCACCCGGATCGTCATGCTTCCTCCATGATCGGCAGTATGGCGGTGACCGCGAAGCCCTTGCCGACCGGCCCCGCCCATACGCTCCCGCCGAGCATGGCAGCCCGTTCCCGCATCCCGATCAGGCCGTGTCCCGTGTGCTTCCCGCGCCCCGCCTTCGCCGCCTCCGCGGCGGCGCGGTCCCCTCCATCGTCCTCCACATGGATGTTCAGCTCGTCACCGGAGCGGGAGATCTTCACCGTGACGGCCGAGCCGGGCGCGTGCCGCATGGCGTTGCTGAGTGACTCCTGCACGATCCGGTAGGCGGACAGGCTCACCGCGGTGGGAAGGTCGAGCAGGTCGCCGCCCAGCCTGAGCGTCACGGTGAGCCCGGCGGAGCGCGCGGTGGCGGCGAGTTCCTCCAGGCGGCCCAGGCCCGGCTGCGGTGCGGTGTCCGTACGTCCGTCCCCGTCGCGCAGCACCCCCAGCACGCGGCGCATCTCGGTCATGGCGGCCAGCGACAGCGTGCGGATCTCACCGAGCCCCTCCTCCAGCGACCGCGCGTCACCCCGCGCCTTCAGCGGTACGGCCTCCGCCTGGATGGCGATCACCGACATGTGGTGCGCCACCACGTCGTGCAGTTCCCGGGCGATCCTGGCCCGCTCCTCCAGCACGGCCTGACCGGCCAGGGCCCGCTCGCTGCGCCGCTCCTCCTCGGCCAGGCGTCCGGCGGCCGTCCTCCTGGCCTGGATGTTGTAGCCGAGCAGGACGGTGACGGTCACCATGGCGATGCCGATGAACGTCACGCCGGGCAGGTTGGGGCCGGATTGGATGCCGAGGACCCACAGGGCGGCAACCGAGATCATCCACACGCCGATGGTGATGTGCCGCTCACAGCGGACCGCGACCGCGTAGACCACCAGCAGGTACATGATCACGGCGTCGGCGGAGAAGACCGCCTCCAGGTCCTGGCCACGGGTGGCGATCCCCCAGGGAATCAGCACCGCCGCGAGCCGCCAGGCCATGAGCGGCCAGCGGTCGCGCAGCGCCAGCGGCAGCGAGGAGGCCGCGGCGATGAATACGATCTCTCCCTCGTCCAGAGGTGTCGCCAGATGCGCCGTATCGCTGCTCAGGAGTGCCTGCACGGCGCGGAACAGGACGAAGGCCAGCACGAGATCGGCGATGAGGACCAAGTCGATCGTGCGGAACGGCAGCAGGCTCAGGAAACCCGGCGTGCGGGGGGCCAGCCATCGGGGGCGGGGATGCGGCGGACCGGCCCTGCCGGTCCACGCGGACGCGACGAGCGCGCGGGCCAGCCGGGCGAGAGGCCGCAGCCGTGCCCGCCGGGCGGGGGGAGAAGCCATCCGGCCAGTCTAGGGAGGTCGCCGGTCATCCGGATCACACCGTGGAGGGATCTCCCGCCTCCCTCCGGAGAGGGTCTCCCGTCCTCGGCGGGAGCCTCACGCCGGGGACGGTCGGAAACCCGTCCTCCGGGCGCCTCCTCAGGGCCTCCCCTGAAGCCTTCTCATACGACGATTACACAATTACGATCGCTCACAGCGAAACAGCTCAAGTCTGGGAACATCTAGGGACTCCTGTTAATTGAGTCTGTATAACTCAACCCCCTGGAGTGCAGATGAGTGAGAGCTTGATCCTCCCGGTCCTTCCGCTCGACGACGCGGTCGTGCTTCCGGGGATGGTCGTTCCTCTGGACCTGTCCGACAACGAGGTGCGCGCCGCCATCGAGGCCGCCCAGGCACTCGACGACAACAAGCCGTGGGTCCTGCTCGTTCCCCGGATCGACGGCAGGTACGGCCCGGTCGGCGTCCGGGCGATCGTGGAGCAGGTCGGCAGGCTGCCCGGCGGCGAGCCCGCCGCCGTGGTGCGCGCCGTCGACCGCGTCCGCGTGGGTGCCGGCACCACCGGTCCCGGTGCGGCGCTGTGGGTGCAGGCCACCCGGATCGACCCGGTCCCGGCGAGCGAGCGGGCCGAGGAACTGGCCAAGGAATACAAGGCGCTGACCACCACGATCCTGCAGAAGCGGGGTGCGTGGCAGGTCGTCGACGCCGTCAACCAGATGAACGACCCGTCGGTGCTGGCCGACAACTCCGGCTACGCCCCCTGGCTGAGCACCTCGCGCAAGGCCGAGATCCTCGAGACCCCCGACCCCGCCGACCGACTGGAGAAGCTGGTCGAGTGGGCCCGCGAGCACCTGGCCGAGCTGGACGTGGCCGAGACGATCCGCAAGGACGTCCAGGAGGGCATGGAGAAGCAGCAGCGCGAGTTCCTGCTCCGCCAGCAACTCGCCGCGGTCCGCAAGGAGCTCAGGGAGCTCAACGGCGACTCCGCCGAGACGGAGGAGGACGACTACCGCGCCCGCGTCGAGGCCGCCGACCTGCCCGAGAAGGTGCGCGAGGCCGCGCTCAAGGAGGTCGACAAGCTGGAGCGGACCTCCGACCAGTCCCCCGAGACCGGCTGGATCCGCACCTGGCTCGACACCGTCCTCGACATCCCGTGGAACGAGCGGACCGAGGACTCCTACGACATCACCGCGGCCCGCGAGGTCCTCGACGCCGACCACACCGGCCTCGACGACGTCAAGGACCGCATCATCGAGTACCTGGCCGTCCGCGGCCGCCGGGCCGCCAAGGGCCTGGGCGCGGTGGGCGGGCGCCGCAGCGGCGCCGTGCTCGCGCTGGCCGGCCCTCCCGGGGTCGGCAAGACCTCGCTCGGCGAGTCCGTCGCCCGCGCGATGGGCCGCACGTTCGTCCGCGTCGCCCTCGGCGGCGTCCGCGACGAGGCGGAGATCCGCGGCCACCGGCGTACCTACGTCGGGGCGCTGCCCGGCCGGATCGTCCGCGCCATCCGCGAGGCCGGTTCGATGAACCCGGTCGTGCTCCTCGACGAGATCGACAAGGTCGGCTCCGACTACCGGGGCGACCCGACCGCCGCGCTGCTGGAGGTGCTCGACCCGGCGCAGAACCACACCTTCCGCGACCACTACCTGGAGGTCGAGCTCGACCTGTCGGACGTGCTCTTCCTGGCGACCGCCAACGTTCTGGAGGCCATCCCCGGCCCGCTGCTGGACCGCATGGAGGTCGTCACGCTCGACGGCTACACCGAGGACGAGAAGGTCGCCATCGCCCGCGACCACCTGCTCCCGCGCCAGCTGGAGAAGGCCGGTCTCACCGCCGACGAGGTGACGGTCGAGGAGGAGGCCCTGCGCAAGCTCGCGGGCGAGTACACCCGGGAGGCCGGTGTCCGGTCCCTGGAGCGCTCGATCGCCCGCGTCCTGCGCAAGGTGACCGCCAAGGCCGCGCTCGGACAGGACGCGCTGCCGGTGTCCGTGACGGCCGGCGACCTGGTCGGCTACCTCGGCCGCCCGCGCCACGTGCCCGAGTCCTCGCTCCCGGAGTCCCGGCAGCGTACGGCGGTGCCGGGCGTGGCCACCGGGCTGGCGGTCACCGGGGCGGGCGGTGACGTCCTGTACGTGGAGGCGTCCCTGGCCGACCCGGAGACCGGCGACACGGGCCTGACCCTGACCGGCCAGCTCGGCGACGTCATGAAGGAGTCGGCCCGGATCGCCCTGTCCTACCTGCGCTCGCGCGGCGCGGAGCTGGAACTGCCGGTCTCCTCCCTCAAGGACCGCGCGGTGCACGTGCACTTCCCCGCCGGGGCGGTGCCCAAGGACGGCCCGTCCGCGGGCATCACGCTCACCACGGCCCTGGCCTCGCTGCTCTCCGGCCGCCTGGTCCGCAGCGACGTGGCGATGACCGGGGAGGTCTCCCTCACCGGCCGGGTGCTGCCGATCGGCGGGGTCAAGCAGAAGCTGCTGGCGGCTCACCGCGCGGGCATCACCACGGTGCTGATCCCGGCCCGCAACGAGCCCGACCTGGACGACGTCCCCCAGGCCGTCCGCGACGAGCTCACCATCCACGCGGTGAGCGACGTGCGGGAGGTCCTGGAGATCGCGCTCGCCCCGGCCAAGGTCGCCGAGCCCGCCGAGCCCGCCGCGGCCTGACGTCCCGCAGGGCGTCCCGACGTCTCACGGGAACGACGTCTCACGGGAACGGCCTGACGTCACGCGCGGACGGTCTGACCGCCCTGTGAGAACGACCCCCTCGAGGGGTAGGCAGGAACGGCCCGTCCTCCCCGGCGCGGGGGAGGACGGGCCGTCCGTGATCAGGCCCGTTCACCGCCCGGCCGCCTGACGACGCCCGGTGGGCCGCGTGGGGGAGCTGATCGCCGCCCGCCGACCGCGGCTGCGTAATGTGGCTGGTAGACCCGGATATGGGGGAAGAATCTCGGGGGAGATGAGATCCGTGGCGGCAACGAATCACATCCAGGACGTCCAGCGGCTGCGGACGCTGCACGCCACCGGCCTGCTGGAAGCGGACGAGGTGCCGCCGTTGGATCGGGTGACCCGGCTGGCGGTCCGGTGCCTGCAGGTGCCGGCGGCGATGGTGTCGCTGATCGACGCCGACTGCGAGGTCGTCATCAGCGCGGCCGGGTCCGCCCGTCCCAAGCGTCCCGGGCGGACGCCCTTGGTACAGACACTGTGCCGGCAGATCGTGGTCACCGATGCGCCGCTGACCGTGCCCGACACCCACGCCGACGCGCGCTGGCGGGAGATCGAGGCCGTCCGTGACGGACGGGTCGCCTCCTACGCCGGGATGCCGCTGAGGGCCGGCCGCGACCAGGTGCTGGGCGTGTTGTGCGTGATCGACGCCGAGCCCCGGCAGTGGAGCGGCGAGCAGCTGAGCGCCTTGGAGGATCTGGCCGCGCTCGCGGAGGCCGAGATCGCCGTGCGACTGGCGCGGGTCACATCGTCCGAGCCGTCTGAGCCGTCTGAGTCGTCTGAGTCGTCTGAGCCGTCCGAGCCGTCTGAGCCGTCTGAGCCGTCTGAGCCGTCTGAGCCGTCTGAGCCGTCCGAGCCGTCCGAGCGGCACGAGGGTGCGCAGGCGGTGCACGACATCGGTGACCGCTCCCGGGAGCGGCGCCGCCTCGAAGATCAACCCGTGTTCTGGCGGGCGCTGGTGGACAGCCTGAACGTGCGGGTCGGCGCCTGTGACAGCGACGGCCGGGTGATCGTGGTCAACCAGCCGCTGCGGCAGGTCTGCAACCAGAGCTCAGACCTGCATGTCCTGGAGATGGGCGAGGCCTTCGGGCTGCTGGCCGCCGACGGGCGCACGCCGCTGCGCGGCGCGCAGGTGCCGCTGGCGCGGGCGCTGGCCGGCGAACGTGTCGACGGCCAGCAGGTCGTCATGCGACCGCCCGGTGCCGCCGCGCGCCGGTTCACCGTCAACGGCCGGCCGATCGACACCCCCGACGGGCGGCGCCTGGGCGCGGTGGTGACCTTGGACGACATCACCGACCGGCACCGGGCCGAAGTGCTGCGCTCGGCGCAGCACGCCGCGGCCCGGGTGCTGGCCGACGCCGCCTCCAGCCAGGAGGCCGCCGACGGCGTGGTCGCCGCCGTCACCGAGGCACTGGACTGGGACTGCGGTGAATACTGGCAGGTCGATGACGACCGGAGCGGCATCACCCGGATCGGTTCCTGGAGCAGACCCGGCCGGGACCTGTCGGCCTTCACCGGTGACCGGCCGGTCACGTTCCCCCGCGGGAAGGCGCTGCCGGGGCTGGCCTGGGAGCGTGGTGAGCCGATCTGGATCACCGACCTGCAGGACGACCCCTGCGAGTTCTCCCGCAGGCAGGGCGCGCTGGAGGCCGGCCTGCGCTGCGTCCTGGCCCTGCCGGTGTGCAGCGGCGGCCACGCGCTGGGCGTGCTGCTGTTCGCCGCCGGCCATTCCCAGCCGCCCGACGACGACCTGGTCGAGCTGCTGGACGGGGTGTGCGCCCATATGGGCCGCTATATGGAGCGCCGCCGCGCCGAGGAGCTCACCGTCGCCCTGGCCGAGAGCCGCCGCCAGTTCGACCGGATCGTCAACCAGCTCACCGACAAGGCCTGGACCGTCGAGATCCGGCCCGACGGCACCGCCCGCCCGATCTATGTCAACACCGAGCACACCACCGCGTTCGGCGGACGGCTGCACCTCGATCCCGACGACGACTTCATCGCCGTCATGCTGCGTTTCGTCCACCCCGACGACCGCGACGCCTTCCTCGCCTACTGCGCCGAGCTCATCGCCGGCGACCAGGCCCAGCTGGAGTACCGGCTCATCGGCATGGACGGCGTCACCCGCTGGATCTGGAGCCGGGGCGCCCCCCGCCGCGAAGGGACGCGGCTGCTGGTGGACGGCATCTCCAGCGACGTCACCGAACGCCGCCAGATCGCCGAGGAGCGGGAACGCCTGCTCGATCAGCAGCGACAGCAGATGAAGCGGCTCCGGCAACTGGACGCGATGAAGGACGACCTGATGGCGGTGGTCAGCCACGAGCTGCGCAACCCCGTCGGCATCATCCGCGGCTACGCCCAGATGCTCGGCGAGGCTCCCGGCCTGCCGGAGGAGTACCGGGAGTTCATCGGGGCCATCGACCGCAAAAGCGAGCACCTTCAGCGCCTGGTGGACGACCTTCTGGATCTGGCCCGGCTGGAGAGCGGCCAGGTGAGCGTCGATGCGCGTCCGATGTGGCTGACCGGGCTGATCCGCCAGGCCGTGGATGAGCACCGGGCGGTCGCGGCGGCCAAGGGGATCACCCTGCAGATGGAGCTGCCGCACCACCTGCACGTGCACGCCGACCCGTTGCGGCTGCGACAGGTACTGGACAACCTGCTGTCGAACGCGATCAAGTACACGCCCGACGGGGGCACCGTCACCGTCACCGCCGACCATGACACCGACACCGGCACCGGCACCGGCACCGGCATGGAGGAGAGCCGGCAGGACGGACGCGAACGCGACAGGGCGGTCCTGGTGACCGTCGCCGACACCGGTATCGGCATCCCGGCCGAGCAGTACGGGCAGCTGTTCTCCCGGTTCTTCCGTTCCTCCACCGCGCGGGCGGCCAAGATCAAGGGCACCGGGCTGGGTCTGGCCATCACCAAGGTGATCGTGGAGGCGCACGGCGGGACCGTGACCGCCGCGCCGCGTGAGGGCGGTGGCACCGTCTTCACCGTCCGGCTGCCGGCCGAGCCGTCGGCATCGCAGTGAATCCGGCCGCCTCGGCCGTCGCAGGGCGCCTCGGCCCCTCGCTCCGGCACCCACCGATTGCCAATCCCAGCGCATGATCACGAAGATGGTGTTGTTCGGAGCCATCCGCTGACATGTCGTACAGAAGGCACTCGATGACCACCGAGATCGACATCTACCACCCCTCGCTGTATGAGATCGGGGTTCCCTGGGACCGCTACGCCCGGCTCCGGGAGAACAGCCCCGTCCACCGGCACGCCGAGCCCGGAGGGCCCGGGTTCTGGGCCGTCACCCGGCACGCCGACATCCAGCATGTCTCCCGGCATCCGGAGGTCTTCTCCTCCTACGCGGGCGGCATCATGGTGCCGGACCCGACCGAGGAGCAGCTCTCCCGGAACCGGCTCATGATGCTCTTCCAGGACCCGCCGGAGCACACCGCCACCCGCGGCATCGTCAACCGGGGCTTCACCCCCCGCATGATCGGCAAGCTCGAGGAGCACATCCGCGAGATCTGCCACGGCCTGGTCGGCGCCGCCCTGGAGCGCGGCTCGGCGGACTTCGTCGCCGACATCGCCGCGCCGCTCCCGCTGTACGTGATCTGCGAGCTGCTCGGTGCGCCCCCCGAGGACCGGGAGAAGATCTTCACCTGGTCGAACGCGCTCATCGGCGCCGACGACCCGGAGTTCGCCACCGGTGACCTGACGCCGATCTTCGAGCTGCTCAACTACGCCTCCGCCCTCGGCGCGCAGCGCCGTGCCGAGCCGCGCGACGACATCGTCAGCAAGCTGGTCGCCCCCGGCGAGGACGGCACCAGCATGGACGACCTCTCCCTCGGCGTGTTCGTGATGCTGCTGGCCGTGGCGGGCAACGAGACCACCCGCAACGCCGCCTCCGGCGGGCTCCAGGCGTTCTTCGACCACCCGGACCAGTGGCGGCGGCTGCTGGACGACCGATCGCTGCTGCGCACGCTCCCCGACGAGGTCGTCCGCTGGGTCTCCCCGGTGATCACCATGCGCCGCACCACGCTCACCGACACCGAGCTCGGCGGCCAGAAGATCCCGGCGGGGGAGAAGGTCGTCCTCTACTACCCCTCGGGCAACCGTGACGCGGACGTCTTCCCCGACGCGGACACCTTCGACATCGGCCGCGACCCCAACCCGCACATCGGCTTCGGCGGCGGCGGCCCGCACTTCTGCCTCGGCGCCCACCTGGCCCGCATGGAGGTCCGGGTGCTGTTCGAGGTTCTGGCCGAGCGTGCCCCGGACATCGCCCCCGCCGGGCGGGTGCGCCGCCTGCGCTCCAACTTCGTCAACTCCATCAAGGAGATGCCGGTTCGCCTGGACGGATGACGCATATGGACGAATCATCACGTCGATTGACCGGATGATTCGTCCACATCGTCATGAGCTCCGTGCTGTACGGCACCCCGCGGCTGGAGGCCGTGGATCACCCCGCTCCGCGACCCCTACCGCTGACGCGCCCCCGGTCGGAAGGCCGCGGCACCGGCCCTGTTCCGTATCGGCCGTGTTCCGTCAGTCCGCCGGTGGAGGGCGTGCGGCAGAGGGGGTGGGCTCCGCTCACTTCCCGCAGAGGGCGCGGTCGACCAGTTCGGTGGCGGCCTTCTCCTGAGCCAGTGTGCGGGAGTCGCCGAACTGCGAGGACATCGCCAGCACGACGCTGCGCCGGCCGTCGGCGGTGACGCCGGTGCGGGTCTGGTATCCGGGGTCGTCGCCGCCGTGGCTCCAGTAGACGCCACCGCACGACAGGGGGCGTGACATCACTCCCAGCCCGTAGCGCACGCCCGGCCAGGCCTCCTCGAAGGGCGTGGCCGGGACGGTGGCGCGCATCTGCTCCAGCGTCGCGGGTGACAGCAGTTCGCCGCCGGCCAGGGCGCGCAGGAACCGGTTGACGTCACCGGTGGTGGAGATGAGCCCGCCGGCCGCGTCGCCGTCGAAGTGATCGGTGACGTCCAGCGGCGTCTTCCTCACACCCACCATGTAACCCCTGGCGTGCGGCGAGGGGACTTTCACCGAGTAGCCCGCCCAGCGCGTGTGCCTCAGCCCGAGGGGCCTGCTGATGCGATCGCGGACCTCGGCGTGCCAGGGGTTCCCGGTGGCCTTCTCGATGATCATGCTGATCAGCAGGTAGCCGGTGTTGGAGTACATCCAGCTCTCGCCGGGAGCGAAGCCCGGCCTGCTCTTCATGGCCTTGGCCACGACCTGCTCGGCGGTGAAGGGGTCGTAGCGGTGCTTGAGGTAGTCCTCCACCGAGGCGAAGGACGGGTAGGCCTCGGGGATGCCGCTGGTGTGCTGGAGGAGGTGGCGGATCGTGATCGCGCCGCCGTCGTTGCCGTTGCCCCTCACCACGCCGGGCAGCCAGCGCTCGACGGTGTCGTCCAGGGACAGCGTGCCCTCTTCGACGAGCTGCAGGACCACGGTGGCGACGAAGGTCTTGGTCACGCTGGCGATCCGGGTGTAGCCGCCCGGCGGGACGGGCCGCCCGGTACGCAGGTCGGCGACGCCGGCGGTGGCGACCAGGCGGCGGCCGCCGGCGGTGACCACCTGCGCGTCGACGCCGATGACTCCGATCTTGCGGAGGGCGTCGACGTCGCGCTGGAGCCGGGCCCGGCCGTACGCGGGGGCGGAGGTTCCGGCCGCGGAGACCGGGGTGACGGTCCCGGGCGCGGACGCCGGGGTGACGGATCCGGCCGCGGAGGCGGGCGGGGAGGCGAGGGAGGCGGCCAGGGCGACGGTCGCGGCGCAGGCGGCGGAGAGTGCCGTGAGGCGGCGCCCGCGCCCGCTCGCCGCCCGCGTGCCGGAGCGCCGGGAAGCGGTGTGGTTCATGGAGTGGTCCCCCTCGTGGTCGGTGCCGGTCGTCCCGGCGGACGGTCCGACCCTAGGAAAGGAAGATCGTCCGCCGGATCGGCCATACGTCCGGGTCTGCATCGGCCATACGTCCGGATCCGCATCGGCCTGTGGGAGGAACGGACGGTCCTCGGCGCGCCTTAGGATGCGTCCCTCCGGCCCGGCCGCCGGCCGGAGGATCACCGGCGCCGTCACGGCTCCGCCTCCCCGGCGGGCGGGGTCACCCGGCGGCCCGGAACCGCGCGCGACGGGGGTGTCCGCGCGGTGCGGGCCGCCGGATGCCCATGAGTGTGATGAGCATCACGTGACCTGGGGGGAATGCCGGTGGAAGGCGTCGTGTTGAGGCAGACGTGAACGAGGCGCACGACATCCGGATGACCCCCGAGGGCCAGGTCATGTGTCGTGCCGCGCGCATGTGCGGGATGTCCCGCACGTGTTGCGCCATGGGCGGCATGCCCTCGATGCGCTGAAGCCGGTGACCCCCGCTCGCGCCGACGTCCCAGCCCGTTCCTCGCCGAAAAAGGTCCTCACGCCATGAGCTGCCCCGCGGACACCCTCGTCCTGCGCCGCCTGAGCCACCTGCCGTTCCCTCCCGGCACGCGCTAGCCCTTCCCCGCCTGACGTCTTTTTTCGTGATCTATTTCATGTTGGGGAACCGTTGTGATCGATGTGTCAGGCCTGCGCAAGGTCTATCGTGATCGGGGGCGTGAGGTCGTCGCCCTGGACGGCGTCGACCTCCACGTCAGCGAGGGCGAGATCTTCGGCGTGCTCGGGCAGAGCGGCGCCGGCAAGAGCACGTTGCTGCGCTGCGTGAACCTGCTGGAGCGGCCCACCGCGGGCACCGTCTCCGTGGCGGGCCGGGAACTGACCGCGCTCGGCGAGGCCGACCTGCGCCGGGCCCGGCAGGGGATCGGGATGATCCACCAGCACTTCGCCCTGCTGTCGTCGCGCACCGTCGCCGGGAACGTCGCCTTCCCGCTGGAGGTGATGGGCGTCGGCCGGGCCGAGCGGTCCAGGCGGGTGGCCGAGCTGCTGGAACTGGTCGGGCTGGCCGACAAGGCCGGGGCGTATCCGGGGCAGCTGTCCGGCGGGCAGAAGCAGCGGGTCGGGATCGCCCGCGCGCTGGCCGGCAATCCCTCGGTGCTGCTGTCGGACGAGGCCACCTCGGCCCTCGACCCGGGCACCACGCAGTCGATCCTCGCCCTGCTCAAGAACCTCAACCGCGAGCTGGGCCTGACCATTCTGCTGATCACTCACGAGATGCACGTGGTCAAGGGCATCTGCGACTCGGTCGCCGTCATGCGCGACGGGCTGATCGAGGAGTCGGGCGGCATCGCCGAGCTGATCGCCCGGCCCGGCTCACGGCTGGCCGCCGAACTGTTCCCCCTGCCCGCCCCCGAGCCCGGAAATGTCACGATCACCTTCACCGGACGGGCCGACGAGCCCGTGGTATCGGAGGTCGTGCGCAAGTTCGACGTGGACGTGAGCATCCTCGGAGGGGCGCTGGAGGAGGTGGCCGGCGTCTCGGCCGGGCGGCTCAGGGTCCGTCTCACCGGGGACGAGCGCGCCGCCGCCCTCAGCTATCTCGCCGAGCGCGGCCTTCTGGTGGAGGAGGCCCCGGTGAGCGTGCGGGGCGAGCGGGCCGATGCGTACAACCGCGCCGATGGGAACAGTCGAACCGGCGGAAACGGCACCTCGGTCACGGGGCCGGCGAAGGAGACCCGATGACCTGGGATGAGATGGGCCCGCTGCTGTGGGAGTCGACCGGGCAGACCGCCCTGATGGTCGTCTGGTCCACGCTGTTCACCGTGCTGCTCGGGCTCCCGCTCGGCGTCGCGCTGGTCGTCACCGACCGGGGCGGGCTGCTGCCCTCCCCGCTGCTCAACCGGGTGCTCGGCCTGATCGTCAACGTCGGGCGGTCACTGCCCTTCATCGTCCTGATGATCGCGGTCATCCCGCTGACCCGGCTGATCGTGGGCACCACCATCGGCACCTTCGCCGCCGTCGTCCCGCTGACCCTCGGCGCGGCGCCGTTCTTCGCCCGGCTGGTGGAGACCGCGCTGCGCGAGGTCGGCCGGGACACGGTGCAGGCCGCCCAGGCCATGGGCGCGGGCCGCTGGACGATCATCGGCAAGGTCCTCCTGCCCGAGGCCAGGTCCGGTCTGGTCGCGGGGCTGACCGTGACCGTGGTCGCGCTGATCTCCTACTCGGCCATGGCCGGGGTGATCGGCGGAGGCGGCCTCGGCGACCTGGCCATCCGGTACGGCTACCAGCGCTTCGAGACCACCCTCATGGTGGTCACCGTCATCGTGCTGATCGTCATCGTCCAGCTCGTGCAGACCCTCGGCGACGCCATCGCCCGCCGCCTCGCGCGCCACTGAGCGGACCGCCGAGCAGCCCGCCGAGCACGCCACCGACACCCTCACTCTTCCTTTCCCCGGGACCCCGTTACGAGCGGGTCCCGGATCGCACAGCTGAAAAGGAGCGCACACCATGCGCAGGTTCTTCGCCATCGCATCCGCCGCCACCGCCCTGGCGCTGGCCCTGACCGCCTGCGGCTCGACCGAGTCCGGCACCACCACCGGGTCCGCCACACCCGCGGCGGGGGAGACGTTCAAGGTCGGCGCCACCCCGGTCCCGCACGCGGCGATCCTGAAGTTCGTCAAGGACAACCTCGCCGCCAAGCAGGGCCTGGACCTGGAGATCGTCGAGTTCACCGACTACGTCCAGCCGAACGTCCAGCTCAACGACGGCCAGCTCGACGCCAACTTCTTCCAGCACCGGCCGTACCTGGACGACTTCAACGCCTCCAAGGGCACCAAGCTGACCTACGTCAAGGACGTGCACCTGGAGCCGCTGGGCCTCTACTCCAAGAAGATCAAGGCCGCCGCCGAGCTGGCCGACGGCGCGACCGTGGCCGTGCCCAACGACGCGACCAACCTGGGCCGGGCGCTGAAGCTGCTGGCCGACAACGGCGTGGTCACCCTCAAGGAGGGCGTCGGCACCGCCGCCACCGAGCGCGACGTCACCGGCAACCCGAAGAACCTGACCTTCCAGCCGCTGGAGGCCGCCCAGCTGCCCCGCGCGCTGGAGGACGTCGACGCCGCCGTCATCAACGGCAACTACGCCATCGAGGCCGGTCTCAAGCCCGCCGCCGACGCGCTGGTCCTGGAGAAGGCGGAGGGCAACCCGTACGCCAACGGCCTGGTCGTGGCCGCGGGCAAGGAGCAGGACCCGCGCGTGGTCAAGCTCGCCGAGCTGCTTGCCGGTCCCGAGGTGAAGAAGTTCATCGAGGACACCTACAGCGGCTCGGTCATCCCCGCCGCCGCCCAGTGACCGCCGCCGCCCAGTGACCGCCGCCGCTCAATGACCGGCTCCGCCGGGTGAGGCGACCGCTCCTCGCTGTGATCAGCTGATCGTTTCCTCCGGCGGACGCGGGAATAGCCAGGTCGTGCCAGGATTTTCCCGATCTTTATCAGAAAAGATCGGGAAAATCCGTCTATCGGATTATCGGCGTGGCCTGGTGCTTAAAGCGGATTGAAAGTGGACGGCAATCGCCGGGTCGTACAACGGGAACGTCAGAAAATCCTCATTCCCGAGAGGACCCCTCGATGCGATTCGTCACCCGTTTCCTGGTTGGCGCGGGGGTGGCCACCCTTCTGGCGCTGGGCGCTCCGGTCGCCGCAAATGCCTCGACCGAAACAGCGGCAGCTCCCGCCAAGGCCACCTCGACCGTCACACCCCCCTACTTCCACGACACCTGGGGACCGTACTACTCCGCCAACCACAAGGCCGAGGCCGAGGGCGAGGTCACGGTCCACAAGAACTCCTACAAGAAGTGGTACTGGAAGAAGTACTCCAAGGTCGTCAAGAAGTGCTACTGGAAGAACGGCAAGAAGAAGTGTGTGTGGGTCAAGACCTGGCACAAGAAGAAGGTCTGGAAGTGGGTCCACGACTACCCCTTCACCGTTGACAGCAAGCTCACCAACCACAAGTGGTGGGGCAAGTGGAGGTTCCACTGCGCGTGGGAGACCTTCAAGGTCGTCAACTTCGACGACTCGGTCTACTACAAGAGCTTCAAGAACTGCACCAAGCACTCGAAGTACTACTCCTTCGACGGTAAGGACGCCAAGGCCATCTACGTCCAGGTGGGCCGCGGCAACCCGAACGAGCCCAAGGGCTACTTCGGCGGCTGGGAGCACGTCTACAGCCAGGCCTGACCGAAGGCGGCCCGGCCGCGACGTCCGGAGCAGCAGGCCATCACCCACAGGTGCGGAGCCGCGACCCCTCCACGGGGGGCGCGGCTCCGCCGTGTAAGCGGACACTTCTCAGCGGGGAACGAACCGAGTAGCGTTCGGTTTTATGCACCCCGGAGCCATCGCAGCAGCATCGCCGGACCGACCCGCTGTGATCATGGCGGGTTCCGGCAAGGTCGTCACCTACCGCGAACTCGATGAGGAGTCCAACCGTCTCGCCCACCTGTTCCGCGCCGCCGGGCTCCGCCCGGGCGACCACATCGCCTTCATGCTGGAGAACCATCCGCTGTTCCTGGCCGTGGCCTGGGCGGCGCACCGCTCCGGTCTCTACTACACCGCGATCAGCCCCCGTCTGAAGACCGACGAGCTCGCCTACATCGTCGACAACTGCGAGGCCCGGGTCTTCATCTCCTCGGCCGCGCTCGCCGACGTCGCCGCCTCCATCGCCGGCGCCACCCCCCGGGTCGAGCTCCGGCTCATGCTGGACGGCGTCGCCCCCGGATTCGCCTCCTACGAGGAGGCGGTCGCCCCCCACCCGGCCACCCCGCTCCAGGACGAGTGCCAGGGCGCGGACATGCTCTACTCCTCGGGCACCACCGGCCGGCCCAAGGGCGTCAAGCCGTCCCTCTCCCGGGCTCCCCTGGACACACCGGGCCCGCTGCTGCAGCTCATCCAGTTCCTGTTCGCGCCCTCGGCCGACAGCGTCTACCTCTCCCCGGCCCCGCTCTACCACGCGGCGCCGCTGCGCTACTGCATGACCTTCCAGCGTCTGGGCGCGACCGTCGTGGTGATGGAGCGCTTCGACCCGGAGCGGGCGCTCGCGCTCATCGAGAAGTACGGCGTCACGCACGCGCAGTGGGTGCCCACCATGTTCATCAAGATGCTCAAGCTGCCGCAGGAGGTCCGGGCGAAGTACGACGTGTCCTCGCTGAGGTGCGCGATCCATGCCGCCGCGCCCTGCCCGATCCCGGTCAAGGAGCAGATGATCGACTGGTGGGGCCCGATCATCCACGAGTACTACGCGGGGACCGAGGGAAACGGCTTCCTCTACGTCGGCTCGGAGGACTGGCTCAAGCACAAGGGCACCGTCGGCCGCCCGCTCCTGGGCGTCGTGCACGTCTGCGACGAGGACGGCAACGAGCTGCCGCCGCGCGAGCACGGCACGGTCTACTTCTCCGACGGGCCCCAGTTCGTCTACCACGGTGACGAGGAGAAGACGAAGGCCTCCCGGGACCCGCAGGGACGCGGGTGGACGACCCTGGGCGACATCGGCTACGTCGACGAGGAGGGCTTCCTCTACCTCACCGACCGCCGCTCCTACATGATCATATCTGGCGGGGTGAACGTCTACCCGCAGGAGGCCGAGAACGTGCTCGCGGTCCATCCCGAGGTGGCCGACGTGGCGGTCTTCGGCGTCCCGGACGAGGAGATGGGCGAGCAGGTCAAGGCCGTCGTCCAGCCGCTGTCCATGGAACGGGCCGGACCGGGGCTGGAGGCCGAGCTGATCGAGTACTGCCGTGCCCGGCTGGCGCCGTACAAGTGTCCCAAGTCCGTGGACTTCCGCGAGGAACTGCCCCGGCACCCCACCGGGAAGCTCTACAAGCGGCTGCTCCGCGACGAGTACTGGACCGCCAAATCATGATTTTTTAGTTTCCGTACGGCACGCGCCCCGTCCCCTGAGCACGGCGGATAAAGCCCCCGTCAGGGGACGCGGATCATCACGATCATCCTCTTAAGCAGTGTTTATGCGCTCCCAGGCATCGTGGATGTCACCGGAGGAACCGGTCGTCACCGTGGCGTCCACGGGTGGACGTAGGACATGGGGGATGACATGAACGACAACAAGGACGAGCGGGACATCACTTCGGCGCAGGACTCGGTCCCCGCGCAGGACGCCACTGCGGGGCGGGGGACCCCGGGCAACGCGGGCTGGACCCAGTTCGGCGCGGTGCCGCCCCGCGCTGGCGGCTTCCGCGCCGGCCAGGACGGCGGGAACCGGGACGGCGGGAACCGGGACAGCGGGACGGAGCCGACGCTGGTCCACCCCGTCCCGGGACACCCCGGCACCGAGCAGGCCGCCGCGTCCCGGCACACCGTCGAGCAGCCGATCTTCGCTCCGCCCGCCGCCGGCCCGGTCACGGAGCCGCCGGCCGCGCACCCCTCCGGGGCGCCCGGGGTTCCCCCGGTCGCGGTGGTGCCAGCCCAGCGGATGCGGCTGAGCGCCGTCCAGAAGCTGGGCGCAGGTCTGGCGCTGGCCGCCATGGCCGTGGGCGGCGGGGTGGCGGGGGCCTTCGCCGCGACCGCCTTCGACGACGGGACCCCGGTCGCCGCCTCCTCGGCCCCGCTGGTCAACCCGGTGGGCAACACGGCCACGGTCGCCGACGTCGCCAAGGCCGTCCAGCCCTCAGTCGTGTCGATCGAGGTCAAGGGCGGGAACGGGAGCAGCGAGGGCTCCGGGGTGGTCCTCTCCGCGGACGGGATGATCCTCACCAACAACCACGTCGTGGACTCCGCCGCCCAGGGGGGCCAGCTGACCGTCAAGTTCAGCGACGGCAAGACCGCCACCGCCAAGGTGGTCGGCACCGACCCCGCCACCGACCTCGCGGTCATCAAGGCGGAGAACGTCTCCGGCCTGACCAAGGCCGCGCTCGGTGACAGCGACCAGCTCCGGGTCGGCGACTCCGTGCTCGCCATCGGCAGCCCGCTCGGGCTGTCCGGCTCGGTCAGCGCCGGGATCATCAGCGCGCTCGACCGGACCCTGAACGTCGGCGGCGAGCGGCGGCAGCAGCTCCCGCCCGGCTGGGGCGGCGAGCAGCCGGGCAGCGGCGGCAGCACGGCCACCACGATCGGCGGGGCCATCCAGACCGACGCGGCGATCAACCCCGGCAACTCCGGCGGCGCGCTGGTCAACGCGAGCGGGCAGGTGATCGGCATCAACACCGCCATCGCCACCAACGGCGGCGAGGGCAACATCGGCGTCGGCTTCGCCATCCCGATCAACACCGCCAAGCAGGTCGCCCAGCAGCTCATCGAGACCGGCAAGGTCACCCACGCCTTCCTCGGCGTGAGCATGGCCGACGCCATCGGAGACGCGGGCGGCGCCATGGTCCAGCAGGTGACCGAGGGCAGCCCGGCGGCGCAGGCGGGCCTGAAGCAGGGCGACCTGATCACCAAGATCGGTGACACCGTGGTCGACGGCTCGTCCACCGTGGTCGGCGTGATCCGCGGCCTCAAGCCGGGGGACAAGGTGGTCCTCACCTACGTCCGCGACGGCCAGACCCACACCGCCACCGCGACCCTCGTCGAGAAGACCGGCGAGTGAGGGCGCAGGCGCCGCCGGACCGTTGCGGGGTCCGGCGGCGCCTTCTTCTTCACCCCGGCGGGCGGTGCCGTGCTGTCTTCGCCCCGGCGCCGCCTCGGGAGAATTCCACCCCGGCGCCGTTCCGGGAGAACCCGGCGCCTTCTCAGGAGAAGCGGCGGCCCTCGTCACGGCGGTAAGCCCACACGGCCAGGGCCCCCGCGATCACGATCCAGACGCCGAACATGACCATCGCCAGGGGCCGGGGGGTGCCGTACCCGACCGCCGCCCAGACCAGTTCGGCCGCCCCCCGGGTCGGAAGGAAGGGCGCGACCGCGGCGATGAACGCCGGGGGGTCCATCGGGTTCGTCAGCAGGCCGCCGCCCACCGCCATCGGGAAGAACACCAGCTGCACCACCGCGACCGCGGCCTTGAGCGGCAGCGCGTAGCCGATGAACAGCCCGAGCAGCTGGAACGGGATCGACCCGACCACCAGGGCGCCCAGGCCCAGCAGCAGCTGCACCGGGGTCGCGGTGGCCTCGGTGAGGAACACGGCGATGGCCAGCACCGGCAGGATCCCGATGAGCGTCATGCCCAGCGCGGTGAGGACCCGGGCCCCGAACCGCGGCCACGGCCCGGCGGGCAGGGTGCGGGTGTAGGGGTCCCACGGCTGGGCGCGGTCCTCGGCGACGCCTATGCCGTGGGTGAACAGGCCGCTGGTCATGACCGAGAAGATCATCATCGACGCGGCGGCGATCGTGGCCCCGACGGGATGGTCCCCTGCGGCGGGGACCACGAAGAAGAGCATCGCGGCGGCGGGGAAGAAGGCATTGCCGACCAGGGCGATCGGCACGCGGACGGTCTCCAGGAACTGGTACCGGGCGTGGGTGAGCAGAAGTGCCATGACGTCGTCCTCCTCAGGCGGCCCGGGACTCGCGGGCGGTGATGGTGATGAACGCCTCCTCCAGGGAGGTGGGGCGGATCTCCAGGTCGGAGAAGGGGACGTCGGCCCGGACCAGGGAGCGGACCAGGGTGTCGGCGTCGGTGGTGAGCAGGTGGGTCCGGGCGCCGTCGCGCTCCGTGCTGAGCACGCCGGGCAGCTCGGGGAGGCCGGGGAGGTCGTCGCAGGTCAGGGTGACCCGGCGGACGCCCGCGATGTCGCGTACCTCCGCGGTGGTGCCGTCGGCGAGGATCCGGCCCTGCCCGATGACCACGACCCGCTCGGCCAGCGCCTCGACCTCCTCCAGGTAGTGGCTGGTCAGCACCACGGTGCCGCCCTCGGCGTGGAAGTGCCGGATGGCCTCCCACAACGAGCGCCGCGCTTCGACGTCCAGGCCGGTGGTCGGCTCGTCGAGGAAGACCAGCCGGGGGGAGCCGACGAACGCCAGCGCCACCGCGAGCCGCCGCTTCTGCCCGCCCGACAACCCGCCGATCTGCCGGCGCTCCAGCCCGGACAGGCCGAACCTCTCCAGCAGTGCCCCGCGCTCGACGCCGCTGGGATAGTGGGCGGCGACGAAGTCGACGACCTCACGGACCCGCAGGTTCGCCGGGAGTCCCGTCTCCTGCGGGGTGACGCCGATGCCGCGCCGCCGCGCGGGGTCGGCGGGGGAGCCGCCGAGCAGCTCCACCCGGCCGGAGCTCGGCCTGCGCAGCCCGACGAACAGGTTGATCAGAGTGGACTTGCCCGCGCCGTTCGGGCCGAGCAGGCCGACCAGCTCGCCGGAGCGGATGTCGAGGGAGAGGCCGTCCAGCGCCAGCACGTCCCCGTAGCGCCGGCTCACCTCGACGGCGCGCGCCAGGGTCTCCTCCGTACGCGTTGCCATGGGCGCGGTCATGCGCTCTGCGGTGGGTTCCGCCATCGACGGGACTTCCTTTCGGGGAGGGGGAGAGAAAGGTCAGGTATCGCCGGGCGCCGGCGTTCCGGCCGTGCCCAGCAGTTCGCGGATCGCCGCGGTGTACTCCTCGAAGGCGAGGCGGCCCCGGCGGGTGAGGGCGACGTAGGTGACGGGGGTGCGGCCCTTATGGGTTTTGACGATCTCCACGTATCCGGCCTCCTCAAGCTTGCTCAGGTGCACGGAGAGGTTGCCCGCCGTCATGCCGAGCAGGTCCTTCAGGCCGGGGAAGGTGATCTGGTCTCCCTGGGCCAGGGCGTTGAGCGTGACCACCACCCGGAGCCGGGCCTGCGCGTGGATCACCGGGTCGAGTTCCGGCGTCATCGGCGGCGCCTCCGGCGGGACACGAGTCCGGTGACGATGGACCCGCCCCCCGCCCCCACCGCGATCAGCAGGGCGTGCCAGCCCGGACCGGCGGCGGTGCCGACCGCGTTGAGCACGGCCACTCCCGCGCCGAGGACGAACATCGGCCGGATCGGCCAGACGATCCCGCTCACCATGTAGAGGATGGCGACCACCATCATCGACAGGCTCGCCCACAGCAGGCTCCGTTCCGGGCCGGGCAGCAGGGATCCGAACCTGACGGCGATCATCCACATGGCGAGGAAGCCGAAGAACCAGGTCAGGCCGTACAGGGAGCCGCGCTCCTGGGAGGCGCCGTGCACGGGGCTGCGCAGTTGCCAGACGGTGAACACGCTGACCAGCATGGCCAGGGCCATCAGCCCGGTCAGCAGCGCCATCGCGACCGTGATGGGGATCCGCGCGTACGGCGTGCCGGACAGGCCGTGGTGCAGGAAGAACGCGCCGAACCCGACGAACCAGGCCGCGCCCCACGCCAGGTGGTGCAGCGTCATGTCGGGGATGAGCCGCTTCGCCACCACCGTCTCCTGCTGCTCGATCAGCCGGAGCGTCTCTTCCGGGCTCAGGGGCCGCTCGTCTTCGTCCATGGCTCCTCTTGGAGAATCAAATGAGTTTGTATCGCAAACCTATTGGTTTGAACTGTAAACCACACTGCGATACCAACTCAAGGCCCCGCCGCGCCGAGGCCGGGATCTCCGGGGGAACGGTCCCCGGGTACGGCCTACCGCCGGGAGACCAGCGCCTCCGAGCGCCACAGGTCCCGGTAGTAGCCGGGGGTGTTCACCAGCTCGTCGTGGCCGCCCCGCTGGACGACCTCGCCGTTCTCCAGCACGACGATCTCGTCCACCTCCTCCAGGCCGCGCAGCCGGTGCGTGACCAGCAGCGTCGTCCGACCCCGGGTGGCGTCGAGCAGGTCGGCCATGAGCGCGTCGGCGGTCTCCTCGTCGAGGGCCTCGGCGGGTTCGTCCAGCAGCAGCACGGGAGGGTCGTTCAGCAGCGCCCGCGCCAGCGCCAGCCGTTGCAACTGGCCGCCGGAGACCGTCCGCCCGTCCTCCCCGAGCGGGGTGTCCCACCCGGTGCGCTCCACCCACGTCTCCAGCCGCGCCCGCCGTACGGCCTCGGCCAGCTCCTCCTCGCCGGCCTCGGGCCCGGCCAGCCGCAGGTTGTCGCGGAGCGAGGCCTGGAACACGTACGGATCCTGCGTCAGTCCCGTCATCACCCGCCGGACCTCGTCCGAGGGCAGCTCCCGCAGATCGACCGCCGGACCGTCCTCCCCGCGCAGCCGGATGGCGCCGGACTCGGGCTCGACCAGGCGCATCAGGGCCGCCAGCAGGGTGCTCTTGCCCGCGCCGCTCGGGCCGACGACCGCCACGCGCCTGCCCGGGGTGAGGGTCAGGCTGACGCCGTTCAGGGCGGGGGAGCGGCCGGGGGCGTGCCGGACGACCAGGTTCTCGACCTCCACCGTCAGCGGGCCGCCGGGAACGGCCGCCGGCCGGCCGGGTTCGGTGACGGCGGGCGGGGTCGCCCGGACCTCCTTCAGCCGGCGCAGCGCGGCGAGCACCCCGGTCATCCGCTCGGCGGAGGCGGCCATCGGCAGGACGGGCTCGAAGGAGACCAGCGAGGTCAACGCCAGTACGGCGGTCGCCACGGTCCCGGCGTCCGCCGCCCGGGCCACCAGCACCACCCCGGCGACGGTCAGCCCCTGGGCGAGCACCCCCAGGAAGGCGGCCACCGCGTTCACCCGGGCCTGGCCCCGTTCCAGCGCGGCCAGCCGGGCGTCGGCCTCGGCCGAGGCCGCCAGCGCCCGGTCGCTCGCCCCGTAGGCGGCCAGGTCGGCCGCCCCGTGCAGCAGGTCGGCGACCCGGGCGGCGAGCTCGGCCCGGGCCGGGGCGAGCCGCGCCGCCCGGCGCCGCGTGACGGCGGCCACCCCGGAGGGGAGCGCGACCCCGGCGATCAGCAGTCCGGACAGCAGCACCAGCGCCGCCGCCGGGAGCAGGAAGAATCCGATCGTCACGGCCGCGATCCCGGTCACCACCGCCGCGATCGCCGGGAGCAGTCCTCTGACCAGCAGGTCCTGGACCGCGTCGGTGTCGTCGACCATCCGGCTGAGCAGATCGGCCCCGCCGTGGCCGCGCGGCCCCGCCGGGATGAGCGCCCGGTAGAGCCGCTCGCGGGTCGTCGCCTGGGCGCGGAGCGCGACGTCGTGCCCGGCCAGGCGCTCGCCGTACCGGAAGACGCCCTTGCTCGTGGCGAACGCGCGCACGCCGACGATCGCGACGCTCAGCGCCGCCAGCGGCGGCTGCTCGGCCGCCCTGGTGATGAGCCACGCCGCGGATCCGATCAGCCCCAGCCCGGCCAGCTCCGCCGCGGCTCCGGCCGCCGCCGCCAGGGCGAGCCGCCCGTTCATCCGGTTCATCGCGACTCCCCGATCATCATCGTCGAATCCGACACGACCCGGCCGTCGGCGATCCGGACCACCCGGCCGGCCAGGTCGATCATCGCGGGCCGGTGGGCCACGATCACCGCGGTCCGGTCCTCGGCGAGCTCCCGGGTGGCCGCGACGATCGCGGCCTCGCTCCGGCCGTCGAGACGCGCGGTCGGCTCGTCCAGCAGCAGGACGTCGGCTCCCGGGCGGCAGAACGCGCGGGCCAGGGCGACCCGCTGCCGCTGCCCGGCCGACAGGTCCGCGCCGCGTTCGCCGAGGACCGTGTCGTACCCCTCCGGCAGCTCCGCGACGAACCCGTCCGCGTGCGCGGCCCGCGCGGCCGCCCGGACCTCCTCGGCCGTCGCGGCGGGCGAGCCCAGCCGGATGTTGTCGGCCACCGAGACGGCGAACAGGTGCGGGCGCTGCGGGACGAAGGCCAGACGCCGCCGCCAGGCGTCGCCCGCGGCGAGCTCCGCGAGCTCGACCCCGTCGACCAGCACCCTCCCGCTCTCCGGGGTGACGAAACCGAGCAGCAGGTGGAGCAGGGTGCTCTTGCCCGCGCCGCTCTCACCGACCAGCGCCACCCGCTCACCGGGGGCGATCACCAGCGAGACGTCCTCCAGCGCCGCCTCCTCACGTCCGGGATAGCGCACGGTGACGTTCTCCAGCCGGATCTCCGGCGCCCCCCGCCGCTCTCGCGGCGCCGCTCCGCCGGCCTCGCGCGCGGTCGCGCGCACGCCGTCCCCGCCGGTCCCGCTCTCCCCGTCCAGTACGGCGAACGCCTGGTCGGCGGCGGCCACGCCCTCCATCGCGGCGTGGAACCTGTTGCCCATGGTGCGCAGCGGCAGGTACGCCTCCGGGGCCAGCAGCAGCACCAGCAGCGCGGCCGTCAGGTCCAGCGTCCCGCCCAGCAGCCGCAGGCCGATCGGGACCGCGACCAGGGCCAGCGACAACGACGCGGCCAGCTCCAGCACCAGCGACGACAGGAACGCCACCCGCAGTGTGCGCATGGTCGCGGCCCGGTGCTCGTCGGCGACCCGCCTGATCACCTCCGCCTGGTAGCGGGCCCGGCCGAACGCGCGCAGCGTCGGCAGGCCGCGGACCACGTCGAGGAAGTGCCCGCCGAGACGGGACAGGGCCCGCCACTGGCGTTCGGTGACGGCCTTGGTGTGCATGCCGACCAGCGCGCCGAAGATCGGGATCAGCGGGAGCGTGACGAGCACGATCACCGCGCTGGCCAGGTCGGCGGTGAACAGCCGGACGAGTACGGCGACCGGCACGACGCCCGCCACCGCGACCGACGGCAGGTAGCCGTTCAGGTAGGGGTCGAGGGCGTCCAGGCCCCGGCCGGTGAGTGTCACCAGCTCGCCGGAGCGGTGCGAGGTCAGCCGGGCCGGGCCCAGGTCCCGCAGCCGCGACAGCAGCCGGTGGCGCAGGACCGACTTCACCGCGGTCGTGGTGCGCCCGGCCGCCACGCCCTGGAGCAGGACGAGCACCCCCCGGGCCGCGACGACCAGCGCCAGCGGGAGCAGGGCCGCGGCGGCGAAACGCCCGGACAGGACACCGGCCAGCAGTTCCGCCTGGACCAGGACGAGCAGCCCGGCGAGGACCGCGGCGGCGAGGCAGAGGGCCAGGTGACGGCGGACGGCTCGCTCGCTCCGCGCCAGCCGCAGAAGATCCTTGTGCATGCGTGCCTTACGAGGGTGTCCGGGGTCCCGGGGGAGTCCCTAGAAGAAGGACGGAGTGCGCTCCGGCGCCCGCCCGGGACCGAACGTGCGCCATACCCATACTTGCCCACCGAGCATGATCGGTGTGAAGGGCAGGATCATGAGACTGAGCACATTCAGCGTATCGGCGGGGGCGGTGTGCCCCAGGAGCCAGGGGGCGGCCCCGGCCAGCAGCGCCGCGGCGGGCGCGGCGGCCACGCAGGCCGAGACGAGCAGCGCCCTGCCGCTGCGGCGCGCGCCCGTCACCCCGCCGGGCAGCCGCCAGGAGGCGAAGGTCCACCCGTGGAAGGCGAACGCCGCGGCGATCGCGGCTCCGCCGGCGAGCCCCAGCGGAGTGATCGACATCCCGTTCGCCAGGGCGACCAGGGCGGCGCCCCAGCTGAACGCCAGGCCGTACGACCCCAGGCAGATCGCCCCGTCCCACCCGGCGCGCCAGGCGCGGCCGTCGGCGCGGCGGCGGAACCAGAGCCCGGCGTCGCGCACGATCCACGAGACCAGCAGCGAGACGACCAGCGGGTAGAGGCCGAACAGGACCTCGCCCTCGGCGCGCGGGTAGACGCCGAAGAGCACGCCGGCCACCGCCACCAGCCAGACCTCGTTGGCCAGGATGTACGGCGCCATGGCGGCCACGACGCGGTCGCGGCCCTCCTGGGACCGGCCGAGGACCGGCAGGAGCATGCCGAGCCCGATGTCGAAGCCCTCCAGGGCGAAGTAACCGAGCAGCAGGACGGCGAAGACGCCGAACCAGAGGATGTCCACGGGTGCCTCCTTACAGGCTCAGCGCGGCGGCGCGGTCGGGGGCGGCGTCGGGGCCGGAGCCGGGAGCCGCGCCCAGGGAGACGGCGGCCGGGCCGCGCCGTACCGTGCGGGCGATCAGGGCGTAGTCGGTCACCGCGAGCAGGCCGAGCACGGCGGTGAAGGCGATCAGCGAGGTGGTGACCATCCCGGGGGTCAGCCCGGGGGACATCGCGTCGGCCACGGTCAGCTTGCCGTGGACCATCCAGGGCTGGCGGCCGGCCTCGCGGGCCAGCCAGCCGAGGATCGCGGCGATGAACGGCAGCGGGATCATCAGCATCACGATCGGATGCGCCCACCGCCAGCGCGGCAGCCAGTAGATGACGGGCAGGAGGAAGAACAGCACGACGAACTGGATCAGCTCCCCGATCAGGATCATGAAGCCGAGGCCCGCCCCGGCCAGCGGGTTGTCGTCGAACTTGCCCGGCTGGTACTCCCCGACCGGGCCGAACTGCGCGAAGCCGAAGGCGACCGTGACCACGACGCCGATCGCGGCGACGACCACGCCGAGCCGGAGGGACGTGGTGAAGAACTGCTGCTCGGAGGTCCGGCGGAACAGCCGGTAGGCGCTGGCGCCCATGACCACGGTGCCGCCGGTGATCAGGGCCGCGCCGACCACGTGGGGCAGGGCCATGGTGAGCAGGGGGTTGGTGAACAACGCGGTCGAGTCGACCAGCTCCAGGTGGCCGCCCCGGTCCACGGCGCCCGCCGGGTTCTGCAGGAAGGCGTTCGCCGCCATGATCCAGAACGCCGAGGCGTAGGCGGTCAGCGTGACGATCCAGATGCACGCCAGGTGGAGTTTCGGGGGCAGGCGGTGCCAGCCGAAGATCCACAGGCCGAGGAACGTGGACTCCAGGAAGAAGGCGCCGAGCGTCTCGATCGCCAGTGGCGCGCCGAAGACGTCGCCCGCGTAGTGCGACAGCCCGCTCCAGTTCAGGCCGAACTGGAACTCCATCACCAGGCCGGTGACGATGCCGAGGGCGTAGTTGATCACATAGACCTGGCCCCAGAAGCGGGCCATCCGCATCATCGTCGGCCTGTCGCGGAACGTGCCGATGGTCTGCATGATCGCGACAAGGGGTGCCAGGCCCAGCGTGAGCACGACGAACAGGAAGTGCAGGCTCCCCGTCACCGCGAACTGCGTCCGGGCCAGGTCGAGCACGTCCATGACGTCACCTCCGTTGTTATGCCTGTCTACTTGTAGGCACTCTATCTATAGACAGCCTACATGTAGAACAGCTACATGTAGGCTGTCTATCGGAGAGGTAGGGTGAGGGACGTGAACACCGACGCGCTCCGGGGGCACATGGACGCCCTGCTGCTGTCCGTACTGGAGAGCGAGCCCCTGCACGGTTACGCGATCATCGAGGCGCTCCAGGAGCGCAGCGGGGGGACGCTGACGGTGCCGACCGGCACGGTCTACCCGGCGCTGCGCCGGCTGGAGCAGGCGGGCTACCTGGCCAGCGAGTGGGCCACGGTGGGCGGGCGCAAGAGGCGCACCTACCGGCTGACCTCCGCCGGCCGTACGGCCCTGGCCGGAGAGCGCTCGGCCTGGCAGCGCTTCACCAGCGCCATCGGAAGCGTGCTGGAGCCGCGCCCCACCAAGTGAGGGCCGTGCCCCACCAAGTGCCCCGACAAGTGCCCCGCCAGGTGCGGGCCGTGCCCCCGCGACGTCCCCGCGACCGGGTCGCCGTCAGGGCCGGATCCGCCCGGCGGAGGCCGTCACGCCGATGCAGCGGGTCGCGCAGTAGACCTGCAGGCCCCACACGCCGTAGCTCAGCGCCGAGGCGGCGAGGCCGGGAGTGTAGTCGGAGAAGCCGAACGACCTGCCCGAGCCGTACATCAGGGCCCAGCACAGCACGAGCATGACCGGCAGCATGGCCCAGACGAACATCCCCAGCGCCCGGGTGACCAGCCACGGCCGCCGGATCCTGCGCCGTCCCCGGCCGAGCGCGAGCAGCGCGAACGCGCCGATCACCCCGATGCCGAGCTGCGTGATGTCCACGGCGCGGGCCACCGGCACGAACCAGCCGGGCTGGGCCGCGTAGGAGATCGTGTCCACCGGGAACACCCGCCAGATCGCGGTCCACATGACCGCGGTGAGCGGAACGGAGAGGAAGAGCAGGGCGGCGAGCCGGCGGCCCGCGGCGACGGACAGCTCCCGCTGGTAGCCGGGGGCGATCTCGGCGATCGTGCCGAACTCCTCGACCGCGGCGCGCTCGGCCTCGGACCGGTCCAGACCGTCGAGCTCCAGGGCCTCGGCGGCGTCGATCAGACTGTCGCGCGCCTCGGTGACCAGATCGCGCTTGGGGCCCCGCGGCCCGTCGAGGGCACGGCTGAGACCGGTGACGTAGTCGTCGATGACCCCGCTGCCCGCCATGCTCTCCCCAGGTGTGCGCTCCCCCTCCGGGGTATCCGGCACCCATTCTGGCCGACATGGGGGATCGCGCGCATCGGGGACGACCCTGAGATGACCCGGAGCCGCCGCCGGGCGACCGGGCTAGGTCAAGGCAAGCCGACGTTCCATACAGCGGATCGACATGAAGTGTCAATATTCCTAATTTCACCTTCCGTCCACTTATAGGCGGACGTAAGGCGATTAGATGGGCTCTACGCTCCTGCCATGCGTGTTCTATCCCGGGCGCTCGCCGCCTTCGCGGCCGTCGGCGTCACCGCCGCCGGTGTCGCGGCACTCACCTCAACCCCGGCCCTCGCCGCGCCGGGCACCGTCGTCATCAGCCAGGTCTACGGCGGCGGCGGCAACAGCGGCGCTCCGTTCACCAACGACTTCGTCGAGCTGTTCAACCGGAGCTCTGCGCCCGTCACCCTGGACGGCTGGTCCGTCCAGTACGGCAGCGCCACCGGCACCGGCACCTTCGCCGCCAACACGGCGGCGCTGTCCGGCACCCTCGCCCCCGGCCAGTACCACCTGGTACAGCTCGCCGGCGGAGCCAACGGCGCCGCGCTGCCCGCGCCCGACAGCACGGGCACGATCAACATGAGCGGGAGCTCGGGCAAGGTCGTCCTGGTCCGCTCCGCCGAGGGCCTGGCCTGCAACGGCGGCTCCGTGCCCTGCACCGCCGAGCAGACCGCGCTCATCGCCGACCTCGTCGGCTACGGCACCGCCAACTACTCCGAGGGCACCGCCGCCCCCGCCCTGTCGAACACCACCGCCGGGCTGCGCAGGGCCGGCGGCTGCACCGACACCGACGCCAACGGCGCCGACATCGAGGCCGCCGCCCCGGCGCCGCGCAACCGGGCCGCCGCCCCGGCGCCCTGCGGCGACGTCGACCCGACGCCGACGCCGACGCCGAGTGTGACGCCCACGCCGAGCCCGACGCCCACCACGGCTCCGTGCGAGACCCCGGCGACCCACCAGATCGCCCAGGTGCAGGGCAGCGGCGACGCCAGCCCGCTGGCCGGTCAGACCGTCCGCGTCGAGGGCGTGGTGACCGCCGACTTCCAGCAGCCGAACCAGCTCAACGGGTTCTTCCTGCAGGACCCGACCCCGGACGCCGACCCGGCCACCTCCGAGGGCCTGTTCGTCTTCGCCCGCGCATCCTTCAAGGACGTCAAGGCCGGCGACCGCGTCCTGGTCACCGGCAAGGCCGTGGAGTTCAACGGCTGGACCGAGATCTCCCCGGTCACCGCCGTGGACGTCTGCGGCACCGGCACGATCGCCCCGGCCAGGCAGAACCTGCCGCGCGCCGAGGGGGTGACCTTCGAGCCGGTCGAGAGCATGCTCGTCACCTTCCCCGAGCCGCTCACCGTCACCGACCACTACAACCTGGGCCGCTACGGTGAGATCAATGTCGCCGCCGAGGGCCGCGTGTACCAGCCGACCGACCGCCCGGGAGTGGACGCCGCCAAGGACGCGCGCCGCACCCTCCTCGTGGACGACGGCTCCACCGTGGAGAACCCGCCGGTCATCCCGCACACCGAGCCGCGCGTGGTCCGGCTGGGCGACACCACGGTCGGCCTCACCGGCGTCCTGGGGTACGGCTTCGGCAAGTACCGCCTCCAGCCGACCAAACCGGTGACGTTCCTGCGCACCAGCCCGCGCCTGCCCAAGCCGCTCCCGGTGATCGGCAACGTCAGGGTGGCGAGCTTCAACACCCTCAACTGGTTCACCACCCTCGGCTCGCGCGGCGCGAGCACCGCCGAGGAGCAGCAGCGCCAGCTGACCAAGCTGGTCGCCGCCCTGAAGGGCATGGACGCCGACGTGGTCGGCCTGATGGAGGTCCAGAACAACGGCCAGACCGCCGTCCAGGCCCTGGTCGACGCGCTCAACGCCGAGGTCGGCGCCGGCACCTACGCGGCGCTGGCCCACCCCTACCCCGGCACCGACCTCATCCACGTCGCGATGATCTACAAGCCGGCCGAGGTGGAGCTCGTCGGCCAGGCGCAGTCCTCGACCGACCCGGTCTTCCGCCGGCCCCCGCTGATCCAGACGTTCCGCCGGGTCCAGGGCGGCCAGCCGTTCACCGTGCTCGTCAACCACTACAAGTCGAAGGGCTGCGACGAGGACGCCACCGGTCCCGACGCCGACCAGGGCGACGGGCAGAGCTGCTACAACGGCGAGCGCGTCCGCCAGGCCCAGGCCACGCTCGGCCTGATCCAGAGCCTGAACCTGCCCAACCCGCTGGTCCTGGGCGACCTCAACGCCTACGGCGAGGAGGACCCGATCGACACCCTGGAGGCCGGCGGCCTGACCAGCGTGACCAAGAGGTTCGTCCCCGCCCCGCTGCGCTACAGCTACCTGTTCGACGGCAAGCTCGGCGAGCTCGACCACGCCCTGGTCGGCAGGCAGCTGCTCAGGCGGGTGACCGGCGCCACGATCTGGCACATCAACGCGGATGAGCCCAGGTCGCTCGATTACAACCTGGAGTACAACCCGCCGGGCCTCTACGAGCCCAACGCGTTCCGCTCCTCCGACCACGACCCCGTGATCATCGGCCTGACCCTGCCGGGCGGCAGGAGATAGCGGAAGGTCCCCGAGGCCGTGAGAAGGGCCCGCCCCGCCGTCCCCGGTGGGGCGGGCCCGCCCCCTTCACACCCCGCACCGGCAGCCGATCAGCCGCGCGACCCCCGGCGGCCGAGACCCCGGACGCGTACGGGCGGCTGGCCGGCCTCGCGCTCGATGAGGGCGAGGGCGCCGTACCCGGAGCGGATGTGACCCAGGCACACGACCTCCGTCGGGCCGACGGCCGCCCGGTGCGGACGGTGCATATGGCCGCAGAAGTGCCAGCGGGGCCGGACGCGCTCGCACAGCGCGCGCAGTTCGGGGCGGCCGATGTGGGCTCCCAGCCGCGGGGCGACGCCCGCGGGCCAGTCATGGGTCAGCAGGATGTCGACCTCCCCCGCCTCCTGCGCGGCGAGACCCACCCGCTCCACCTCCTCCCGCGTGTAGTAGGTGCGGTCCTTGGCCGTCTCCCGGCGGACGCCGGGGACGTCCGTGACGCGGGCGGCGTAGATGCCCGACAGGAACGCCACCCGCAGCCCCGCGACCTCGCCGACCCCCGTCCGGCCGAGGAAGCAGGCGGCGCCGCCCCACCGGCCCGGCCCGGCCTCGTCCAGCGCGGGCCACGGTTCGTGGTTGCCGCCGATGAAGTACAGCGGCGCGCCCAGATCGATCGCACCCTCCATGACACGGGGGAAGTCGCCGGGTCCGCGACGGCCGGGAGTGTCGCCGGGGCCGCGACGTTTGGCCCGGGCCTGGGCTCCGGCCGCGTCGGCCTCGTCGCGGTGGGGCTCCAGGTCGCCGACCGAGAGGATGGCGTCCAGCGGCCCGTGGTCCCGCCGTACGGCGGCCGACCACCGGGCGAGCGTCTCGAACTCGCCGTGCACGTCCCCGACGACCAGGACCCGGGTGGGCCGGGCGTCCGTCTCGTCACCGCGCGTCATGCCGCACACCTTCCGCAGGATCCGCTGAGGTTACGCGGGTCGGCTGCCCGGACACCGTCCGTTCAACGGGGGAGGGGGAGGGTTTTTTCAGCTCGGCAGCCCTTTCTCCGTGGTCATTGACCCCCTGTTTTCCTTCCGGGGGTGAGGGATGGAATGCTCAACGGGGGTACGGGGTTATGCGAGCCGTACAGACGCCGGAGAGTAAAGAGGAGCCAGTAGTGGCGACCATCGCGGTAACCGAGAAGAACTTCAACGAGATCGCCGACCAGGGGATCGTCCTGCTGGACTTCTGGGCAGCCTGGTGCGGGCCGTGCCGGACGTTCGGACCGATCTTCGAGAAGGCGTCCGAGAAGCACGGCGACATCACGTTCGGCAAGATCGACACGGAGGCCGAGCAGGCCCTGGCCCAGGGATTCGAGATCACCTCGATCCCGACCGTCATGGCCATCCGGGACGGCATCGTCGTCTTCGCCCAGCCCGGCGCACTGCCCGAGCCCGCCCTGGAGGACCTGATCAGCCAGGTCCGCGCCCTCGACATGGACGCGATCCGCGCCGAGCTCGCCAGCGAACTGGGTGCGCAGAACTGACGCGCCGACGGGCGCCACGCGGGCGTCTCCCGCGAGGGACGCGTCCCGGACGGGGAGACGATCGTACGGCGCCCTCCCCGGGCCGCCGGAGTGTCACCCGGGGGACCTGAGGAGGGCTCGCAGGAGTCAGGCGGAGCGGTAGAGCTCGGCCACCCGGAAGGCGAGGTCCAGCGACTGGCCGCGGTTGAGGCGGGGGTCGCAGGCGGTCTCGTAGCGCAGCGCCAGATCGTCCTCGACGATCGCCCGGCCGCCGCCCACGCACTCGGTGACGTCGTCGCCGGTGAACTCGATGTGGATGCCGCCGGGGTGCGTGCCGAGCGCGCGGTGCACCTCGAAGAAGCCGGCCACCTCGTCCAGCACGTCGTCCAGGCGCCGGGTCTTGTGGCCGCTGGGCGCCTCGAAGGTGTTGCCGTGCATCGGGTCGCAGATCCAGGCGACCTGGGCGCCGCTGGCCGTGACCTTCTCCACCAGCTCGGGCAGGTGCTCGCGGATCTTCGTGGCGCCCATGCGGGTGATGAAGGACAGGCGGCCCGGCTCGTTGTCCGGGTTCAGCTTGCCGATCAGCACGAGGGCGTCGTCGACGCTGGTGGTCGGGCCGAGCTTCACCCCGATCGGGTTGCGGATGTTCGCGAAGAACTCCACGTGCGCGCTGCCGAGCTGGCGGGTGCGCTCGCCGATCCAGACCATGTGCGCCGACACGTCGTACGGCAGGCCGGTGCGCGAGTCGATCCGGGTGAGCGCGTGGTCGTAGTCCAGGATGAGCGCCTCGTGCGAGGAGTAGAACTCCACGGTGTGGAACTCCTCCGGGTCGGCCCCGCAGGCGCGCATGAACGCCAGCGCCTGGTCGATCTCACGGGCGAGCTGCTCGTAGCGCTTGCCGGCCGGGGACTCGGCCACGAAGTCCTGGTTCCAGGCGTGCACCTGGCGCAGGTCGGCGTAACCGCCCTTGGTGAAGGCCCGGATCAGGTTCAGCGTCACCGCCGAGGAGTGGTAGGCCTGCAGCAGCCGCTCGGGGTCGGGCGTGCGCGCCTCGGGGGTGAAGTCCAGGCCGTTGACCATGTCGCCCCGGTAGGCCGGGAGCTCCACGCCCTCACGGATCTCGGTGCCCTTGGAACGGGGCTTGGCGAACTGGCCGGCCATCCGGCCGATCTTCACGACCGGAACCTTCGCGGCGTAGGTGAGCACAATCGCCATCTGCAACAGCGTCTTCAGCTTGTTGCGCACGGCGTCGGCGGTCGCCCCGGCGAAGGTCTCGGCGCAGTCGCCGCCCTGCAGCACGAAGGCCTCGCCCCGGGCCACCGCCGCCAGCTCTGCCTTGAGGTTGTCGCATTCGCCGGCGAACACGAGGGGAGGCAGGCCCTCCAGCTTGGTGACGACCCGCTCCAGTGCGCCGCGGTCGGGCCATTCGGGCTGCTGAGCGGCGGGCAGCCGCCGCCACGAATCGAGGTTGTTGCTCACGATACGACAGGCTATTGCACCCTGCCCGGCGAACCGACCCTGATGTCCACGGAGTGAGAAGGTCTTTTCCCCTGGTGAGATTCCGTGGGGGGTCTCGGACCCGGGAACGACGGGGGCCGGGGGCTCGGGAACGAGCCGCCGGACAGGATCGTCGCCTCCACGGCGCGGAGCTCCGAACCCGGTTCGAGGCCGAGCTCCCGGACCAGGTGGCGGCGGATCCGGTGGTAGGCGTCCAGAGCCTCGGCCTGCCGGCCGGACCGGTAGAGCGCGAGCATGAGCTGCGCGTGGAGGTGCTCGCGCAGCGGGTGCTCGGCGACCAGGCCCACCAGCTCGGGGATGAGCTCCGCGTTGCGGCCGAGGGCGAGGTCGGCGTCGAGACGGAGCTCCACGGCGCTCAGGCGGATCTCCTCCATCCGGTCCACCTCCGGCTGGAGCGCGGGCTCGTCCTCCATGCCGGTGAACGGGCGGTCCCGCCAGAGCGAGAGCGCCGAGCGCAGCCGTTGCGACGCCCGGTGCGGATCGCCCGCGCCGAAGGCCGCGTGGCCGTCCCGGACGAGGTCGGCGAAGCGGTGGGCGTCGATCTCCGGCGGCTGCGCGTGCAGACGGTAACCGGCGCCTCCCTGAGTGACGATGCGATCCCGGCCGAGTGCGCGGCGCAGCCGGTGCACGTAGAGGCGAATATTGCTGGCCGCCGACGGGGGTGGTTTTTCGCCCCATAGGGCATATGTCAGACTCTCGGTGGAGAGTATCTTTCCCGGGCGGCAGAGTAATACCGCGAGGAGCAGTCTCTGCTTGTTCGTGCCCAGCTCAACAGGGCCTTCCTCGGTTCTCGCCGCGAGCGGGCCGAGAATGTGGAAACGCACTCCTGCCCCCGGATGATGATCGGACAGCATGGGGAATTACATCAACAGGGGTTATAGCAAGAGTAATTTCAAATGTAAAAATCAGGAGTCCGAATCATGTTCATTCATCGGGGTGTCGGTGAAATGCTCTTCCCGGCGTCCAGGAACAGGGTGTAGGAGATGATCGAGGGCACCGGCAGGTCCAGCTCGCCCGCCGTCGCGGTCAGCGTCCGCTCCTCGCCGAGCAGCTCGCCGGTGCGTCCGTCGAAGATCAGGATGTGCCGGTTGGGCAGCCCGCCGTGATCGGACTCCAGGCTGACCGCGACTCCCGGCCGCCCGGCCCGGTCGACGACCGTCCCCTCGTATCGCAGGTCGGCGAGCCCGGAGAGCAGCCGCAGCACCCCGGCGCGGACCGCGGGACGCACCGGTTGCTCGCGGTAGAGGTCGGCGATCGTGACGAGCAGCTCCGCCGCGCCGCTCTCCGGCGGCCCCGCCCATCCCAGCGCGGCGCTCAGCCGCTCCGCGTCGGGGACGAGATCGCCGGGCCTCCAGCGCGGAGGCAGGTCCAGCGTCTCGTCGGAGACCTGCGGTTCCAGGCCGGGGCGTCCCTCGGCCTCCCAGGCGGCCCGGCTCTCCTCGGACGGGAACTCCGGGTGGGAGGTGACCGTGCGGATGCGGCCGGGCCTGTCCTGCGCCGTCCAGCGCTCGGTGAGGACCGGCACGACCGCCGAGCGCACGCTCCGGCCGTTCACCACCGAACCGAGGTGCCAGCCGCGCGTCCTGGTGTAGAGATAGCGGCCCGTGCCCGTGTCGTCGGGCAGGCGGGCGGCCCGGTCGGCGATCTCCAGCAGCGCCTCGTGCGCGGACCTGGTCCCGGTGCCGCTGTAGGCGAGCGGTGGCGGCGTCGCGGCATGGGCGGTCGCCGTCCGGTCCAGGGTGGACAGGACGGCGACCGCGGTCGCCGCCGCGGCCGTGGCCAGCCCCGAGATCAGCATGCGGCGGGCGAGGGCGGGCGCCCGTGATCCGCCCCTCGTCGCGGGCACGGCGGTGAGATGGATCGGGGGCGTGTGGTCCGGAGCGGGGAAGGCCGCGAAGACGGTGGAGAGCGTGGTCCGCCGTACGGCCGGGTCGCCGCGGACGGCGGCGGCGGGGTCGTGCGGACCGAGCAGCTCCCGGAGCGCGGTGATGTCGGACTTCACTGACAGGACTCTCTCACTGGCGGGTCTCCTTCACTGACGTGCCGCTTTCACGAGGGGGTTTCCTTGGCGGGCGTGCCGCTTTCATGAACGGGTTTCCTTCCGACGTCCCGCCTTCATGAACGGGCCTCCTTCACGGGCCGCCTTCCTTCACGGGCGGGTCTCCACCGGGGGCGGGTCTCTCACCGGCGGGCCTGTGTGCGGACCGGCGGGCCGAGCGCGCGGCTCAGTCTCTTGCGGAGCCGGTGCAGGCGGACGTGCACCGCGGCGGTGCTGCATCCCAGCACCGCCGCGGCGCCCCGCGCGTCCAGCCCTTCCCAGGCGACCAGCCGGACCAGCTCCCGGTCGTCCGGGCTCAGGCCCTGCAGGGCCTCCATCGCGGCCTGCCTGCGGGTCACCGCGTCGGCGTGGTCGGGCTCGGTCTGGGCGGTCTCGGCGAGTGCGGTCAGCAGGTGCTCCCGGCGCTCGTCGGCCCTGCGGCGGTTGGCGATGATGTTGCGTGCGACCGTGTAGAGCCAGGGAAGCTCGTTCTCGGGGAGCTCCCCTGCCCGGCGCCATGCCACGGTGAAGGTCTCGCTGACGACCTCCGCCGCGTAGTCGGGTCCCACCCGACGCCAGGCGTAGCGCAGCACCTCGTCGTAGTAGCGGCTGTACATGGCGATGAAGTGGTCGCACTGCCCGCCGCCGGTGCTCGCGGGGGCCGGCGGGATTCCGCCCGTCACACTCTCTGCCTGTTGGCGCACACTCGGTCTATGTCGCGGCACCGCTGATTCTTTCCGCTCGCGTGGAAAACGCGGGGCGGCACGGCCCGCCGTGCCGCCGGGGTGGCAGGTCAGCCGTGGATGTCGGTGGCGGCGTCGTTGAAGGATCCGATGGAACCGGACCGGGCGCAGGCCGCCATGGTCATGCTCCGGCCGGAGCCGTTGCGCAGGGACGCGCCGTCGCGCTTGCGGCCCCCGGAGCAGTTCTGGTTGTTGTGCCAGGAGGAGACCTGCCGGGCGAAGCCGTACCGGGCCAGGCCCACCCACCGCTCGTCGCGGAACTGCAGCCGGCGGCCGTCCCAGGCGGGGTGCTCGTAGACGCACACCCACCCGGCGGGGCAGTCGGCGGTGCCGAGGACGGTGGCGTCCCCGGCGCTCCCGCCGTTGCGGACGCCGACGGCGTTGGCCTCCCGGTAGGTCCCGTAACACGTGACGGCGGCGGACAGGACGGCGCAGGCCTGGGCGCCCTCCCAGCTCCGGGACAGGTCGATCGTCCTGTCCCCGTAGGCGGCCGCGCCGTTCGGGGCCGGACCCGTGGGAGCCACGCTCCCGGGGACGGTGCTCCCGGGGACGGTGCTCCCGGGGACGGCGTCCCCGGGAGCGGCGGAGTCGGCGTGGGCCGTGAAGGCGGCACCGCCCGCGGTGGCGACGGCCATGCCGAGGAACGCCCTGAGGAGAGCGCGTGCGGGTCCGTTCATCGATGTGTTGCTCCTCCTGGTCCGGCGGGGCGGCGGTCCGCCCTCGCCGGACCAGGGTCGCGTGGTCGTGTACATCACCTGTATCGCGCGCGTATATCCGCCTCGGGGGTGCGCACGTGCTCGGGGCGGACGCCCAGCCCGACGAAGCGCCGGGCGAGGGGCGCGATCAGCGGGAGCCGGGAGATGTCGCGCGGGAGCCGTACGGGCCTGGAGCCGTCGGTCAGGACCGGGCGGATCAGCCGGTTCTGGACCATGCGCTGGGCGAACTGGGTGATCACGGTCGGCGGGGTGCGCCGGCGCTGGACCCGGGCCAGCAGGGACTCGGGGATCTCCTCGCCGCTCAGCAGCGGTCCGGCCAGCAGGTTCGCGGCGGCCACCGCGTCCTGCACGGCCAGGTTGATGCCGACGCCGAAGACCGGGGACATGGCGTGCGCGGCGTCGCCGATGACCAGCAGGCCGGGACGGTGCCAGCGGCGCAGCCGGTTGAGCGCCACCGACAACACGCTGACGTCCCCGAAGTCCCCGATCAGCTCGGTGCGGTCTGCGAGGTAGGGCAGCATCCGCGCCACCGGCGCGCGCAGCGCCTCGATGCCCCGGCCCTTCAGAGCCTCGAAGCCGCCTTTGGGGATCACGTAGGCGAGCTGCCAGTAGCTCTCCCGGTTGATCGAGACCATCAGGTGGCCGGTGGAGACCCGCAGGAACGTCTCGTCGGGGTCGGCGGGCTCCCGGGGCAGCCGGAACCAGACCACGTCCATCGGCGCGCCGTGCTCGACCGGCACCAGCCCGGCGGCCCGGCGTACGTCGGAGTGGCGGCCGTCGGCGGCCACGGTGAGCGTCGCCCGCAGCTCGTGCTCCCCTCCGGCGTCGCGGTAACGGAGGCCGCGCACCGCGTCGCCCTCCCGGATCACCCCCGTCACCTCGGTGTTCATGAGCAGCCGGAAGCCGGGGTAGCGGGCGGCGGCGGTGGTGATCAGGTTGAGGAAGTCCCACTGCGGGACGAACGCGATGTAGGGATAACGGCTGCCGAGCTTGCTCAGGTCGGCGAGGGGGATCACCGCGTCGTCGGTGTGGATCTCCATCCGGCGGGTCTTGCGGTGGGGCAGCCGGTGGAACTCCCCGGCCAGGCCGAGTTCGTCGAGGACCTCCAGGGTCGAGGGATGGATGGTGTCGCCCCGGAAGTCACGCAGGAAGTCCCCGTGCTTCTCCAGCAGCGTCACCTGGACGCCGGACCGGGCCAGCAGCAACGCGAGCACGGCCCCCGCCGGGCCGCCCCCGGCGATCACGCATGTGTTCCTACTCATAATTCATCACCCAATGAAATTATTGCACGGGGTCTCCCGGAAGGGAATGGCCGTGCGGGCCCCGCTGCCGGGAGAACGGCGTGCGGGAAGAGTGGCGTGCGGGAAGAGTGGCGCGCGGGGAGATCCGCCTGGCGGATGACGTGCCATCGCGTGTGATGCGGCATGGTGGCCGTTGTGACCGTTTACGAGACAGAACGCCTGATCATCCGCGAGTGGACCGCCGACCCGGCCGACCTCGACCGCATGACCGACATCTACACGCGTGAGGAGGTGACGCGCTGGTTGCCGCCCTTCGAGTTCGACGCGGTCAGAGCGGTGGAGGGCTGGCGCGCCCTCCATGAGAGGGACCGTCGCTACGGCTCGTGGGCCGTGCAGGTGCGGGAGAGCGGCCTGGCGGCCGGGACCGTGCTGTTCCGCCCGATTCCCGGTGGTGACGGGGAGGTCGAAGTGGGCTGGCACCTGCACCCCGACTCCTGGGGCAACGGCTACGCCACCGAGGCGGCCCGCGGGGCGGTGGAGCGCGGCTTCGCCGCGGGGCTGGAAGAGGTCTACGCGCTCGTGAAGCCGGACAACGAGGCGTCCAGGGCGGTCTGCCGCAGGCTCGGCATGGCCTCCCTGGGACTGACCCGCCGCTTCTTCGATCTGGAGGCGGAGATGTTCCGTCTGCCCAGAGAGGCCTGATTTCATCACAGAGTGCGCATGACCGGTTACGTATGAGGAGTGAGGGGTAGCGATAGGGACGAACCACCATCGGGGGGATGAGAAATGATCAGTATGCTTCACCGGATGGGCGTGAAGTCCGGGATGATGTACACCGCTGGGATCGCGTCGATCGGCCTGTCGTTCGCATCGTGGCTGACCTCCAAGAACGTCGAGAACGCCAGCCTCGCCCGGGCGGACCGCTGGGGCATCTTCATCGGCGAGTGGGCGCCGACCTTCTTCGCCATGGGCGTGGCGCTGCGTATCGAGGAGACCCAGCAGGACAACACCCGGCTGACGGAGCGGGAGATGTTCGACAGCTCCTACGCCGAGGGCCGGATGCCCTCGCACGCGCGGATGTAGCCGGGGCGGCGCAGAGACGGGCCGCGCTCCGCCAGGGGAGCGCGGCCCGTCTCCGTGCCCGGCTCCGGCCGGGGCTGCTCAGAGGGAACCGAGATCCCGGACGAGCGAGGCGGTGCTGAGGTCGCGCAGGCGGGCGTACTCCTCCTCCGGATACTGGCGCGGGCCGTTCTCCACGAGAAGGATCAGGGAGAGGTAGATCCGGTAGAGGGTGATCCGGACGCGGGCGCCGTCGTCGAACGGCACGACCCCGCCCGCCTCCCGGTAACCGGTCACGATCGGGTCGTCCTCCTCCAGCGTGCCGAAGATCGTCGGGGTGACGAAGTCGGCCAGCGGGTCGCCCCAGAACGCGCGCTCGTGATCGATGATCGCCTGGATCCGGGGCGGGCCGCCGTTCACGGAGGCGGGGGTGAGGAAGACGTTTCCCGGCCAGACGTCGAAGTGCACCAGCGCGGGCGCGGTCACCTCGTCCAGGGCCCACGAGGCGGACTCGACGGCCGCGGCGACGGAGGCGGGGGAGACCGGGAGCGTGATGGAGTAGCGCAGCGCGTCGTCCAGGAGCGCGCCGATCATCGTCCGGAAGGCCGACCGCCAGCTCGGCCCGGTCAGTTCGGCGTGCGGGTAGCCGTACACCTCGCCGGTGACCTCGTGCAGCCGGGCCAGATGGCCGCCCAGCTCCCGCCGCAGGACATCGGAGGGGGCCTCGGGGGCGTGGTTCCACGCCACCCCGTCCAGCGCGGACAGCACCAGGTAGTCGCCGCCGAGCACCGGGTCGTCGAACCCGGCGCACAGCAGCTCGGGGCCGGGCAGCGCGGCCGTGCGGTAGACCATGGCCTCGGCGCGCAGCAGGTTCCGTTCGTACCGCAGCTGTTCCAGCTCGGGCGGGGGAGCCAGCTTGAGCACCACCTCGCGGCCGTCGTCCAGGGCCAGCCGCCAGACCGCGTTGGCGAAACCGTCGGTCAGCTCGGCCGAGGAGACGACCCCGGCGCCCACGGCCCGCCGGAGCAGGGCGTCGAGCTCGGCCGCGGAGAGCTGTCGCTTGGTCTGGCTGTGCATGGCCTCACCTCGAAGGCGGTGGTCGGGGCGCCGGGGCGGGGGAGAGGGAGCGGCCCGGGAGATCGTGGGACCTCAGGGGGCGTCACAGGGCCGGGAACGTCACAGGGGGGAGATCGTCCAGGAGCGCTCCGCCTTCTCGCCGGGCTGGAGCACGATCAGGTCGGTGCCGGAGTTGAAGGCGTCCGGCGGGCAGGTCATCGGCTCCACGGCCAGCCCGGCGTAGCCGAGCCCGGTCCCGGTGCACACCTGCACCCACGGCATCGCCGCGGCCTCCCAGCGGATCTCGACACCGCCCTCCGGCCCGCGCACCCGGATCCGGGCCAGCCCGTCGGCGCCCGCGGCCAGCCCGGTGAACGCGTGGTCCACCGGGACGCCGCCGATCACTCGCGGGACGCGGAAGTCGTACGGCGTGGCGGAGACGTCCTCCAGGGAACGGGGCAGCAGCGCCTCGTCCACGAGCAGCACGCGGTCCGCGGGCAGGTGCAGCTCGTAGTCCTCGACGGTGTCGCCGGCCAGCAGCCAGGGGTGCGGGCCGCAGCCGTACGGCGCCGCCGCGGTCCCGGTGTTCTCGGCCGTCAGCGTGGTGGTCAGCCCCTCGGGAGTGAGGGAGTAGGTGACCTGCAGGGCCAGCGTGAACGGGTATCCGGGGGTGGGGGCGATCGTGTGCGCCAGCCGTACGAGACCGTGCTCGTCGTCGGCCGCGGGCCACTCCACCGCCTCCCACGCCACGTCGGCCACCAGCCCGTGCAGAGCGTTTCCGAGGTCCTCCTCGTTCACCGGCAGGTGGAAGGTCTCGTCGCCGAAGCCGTAGCGGGCACCGCCGACCCGGTTGGGCCACGGGGCCAGCAGGGTGCCGCTGTAGCAGGGGATCGGCCCGTCTGCGGGCCAGCTCGCGACCAGGTCGCGCCCGTCGTGGCGGAGCACGCGCAGGGCCGCGGCCCGCTCGGTGATCTCGGCGTGGAGGGCGCCGCTGCGGAGGGTGAACTGCCGGGACACAGGGATCCTTTCCGGGGAGGGGAAGGGGGAGGGGGCGTCAGCCGCGCGACCGGGCCGCCGGGATCACGATCACGCGGATTCCCGCTCGACCAGGTGGGTGTCCAGGATCACCACGGGCTGCTCCAGGTGCTCGCCGTTGATCCGGGAGACGAGCAGGTGGGCCATCTGCCGGCCCATGGCCTCGGTGGGCTGGTGCACGCTGGTGAGGGCGGGGACGGAGTGCGCGGCGGCGGGGGAGTCGTCGAAGCCGATCACCGCGACGTCGCCGGGGATGTCCTTGCCCTCCTCGCGCAGCACTCGCATCGCGCCCAGCGCCATCGGGTCGGAGGCGGTGAAGACCGCGTCCAGGTCGGGATGGACGGCCAGGAGTCCTCGCATGGCGGCCATGCCGCTCTCCTCGCTGAAGTCGCCGTAGGCGACGATCTCCGGTACCCCGGTGGCGAGCAGCGCGTCGCGGTAGCCCGCCAGACGGTCGACGCCCACGCCCATGTCCTGCGGGCCCGCGATGGTGGCGATCCGGCGCCGGCCCTTGGCCAGCAGGTACTTCACCGCCTGCCGGGCACCGGCCCGGTTGTCGGCGTCGACGTAGCTGTAGGGGTCGAGGCCGAGGGGACGGCCGCCGATGACGGTCGGCACGCCCATCGCCTCCAGCCGCCCGGGCAGCGGATCGGCGCCGTGCAGCGAGATCAGCAGCACCCCGTCGACGTGCTGCCCGGTCAGGTAGAGCTCCAGCCGCTCGTGCTCCTGCGCCGACTGGGCCATGGCCAGGATGAGCTGCAGGCCCGTCTCGGACAGCGCCGAGCCGATGCCGCGGATGGTCCCGGCGAAGTACGGTTCGTCGAAGACGCGCAGTTCCGACTCGGAGACCACCAGCGCGACGGTGTCGGTGCGCCGGGTGACCAGCGCGCGGGCGGCCCGGTTGGGGACGTAGCCCAGTTCGTCGATCGCCCGGTGGACCGCCTCGCGGGCCTTCTCGCTCACTTTCGGCGAGCCGTTGATGACTCGCGAAACCGTGCCCCTGCCGACACCGGCCAGGGCGGCGACCGCCTCGAGCGTCGGACGACGGCCGCCGTTCATGTTCGCCCCCATGAAAGTGAATATTCGGTAGCGACTTATTGTGCCGGACCGTTCAGGCCTCCGCGCCTGATGGTCTCGGCATACCAGAGTGCGCTTTCCTTGGGCACTCTCCGCTGGGTCTCATAATCCACGTGGATCAGGCCGAAGCGCTTGCCGTATCCCCAGGCCCACTCGAAATTGTCCATCAGCGACCAGGCGAAGTACCCCTGGAGCGGGACTCCCGCCTCGATCGCGGCGTGGCAGGTGCGCAGGTGCGCGTCGATGTAGGCCAGGCGCTCGGGGTCGGACACGGTCCCGTCGCCGGTCATGACGTCGTCGAAGGCGGCACCGTTCTCGGAGATGACCAGCGGGACCCTCGGGTACTCCCGGGCCAGGCGGAGCAGGATCTCCTCCAGGCCGGAGTCGTCGATCTCCCAGCCCATGGCCGTGACCGGCCGTCCCCCGTTGACGAACGACACGTGCTCGCTGCCCACCCACGGGGAACCGGCGTCGGTGGGGGCCGCCGCGGCCGAGGCCGCGCCGCCGGGAACGCCCGAGACGGTGAAACGGCTGTAGTAGTTGATCAGCAGCATGTCCAGCGGGGCGGAGATCAGGGCCAGGTCGCCCTCCTGGGCGAAGCCCGCCATCGAGCCGAGGTCGGTCAGGACGTCCTCGGGATAGCGGCCCTTCAGCAGCGCGTCCAGGAAGAACCGGTTCTGCAGCCCGTCGATGCGGCGGGCGGCGTCCAGGTCGGCCTCCGAGCCGGTCTGCGGCGAGATCGCGTAGAGGTTCACGCAGCCGCCGATCCTGGTGTTCCTCCCCTGGGCCCGCATGGCCTGCACGGCCAGGCCGTGCGCGAGCAGCAGGTGGTGGGCGGCGAACATCGCCTGCGCAGGCTCGCGCCGCCCGGGGGCGTGCTCACCGGAGGCGTACCCGAGGAAGGCCGCGCACCACGGCTCGTTGACCGTGCTCCAGTTGCGGACCCGGTCGCCCAGCGCGTCGTGCACGAGGGCCGCGTACTCGGCGAAGCGGTGAGCGGTGTCCCGCGACGGCCAGCCGCCCGCGTCCTCCAGCGCCTGCGGCAGGTCCCAGTGGTAGAGCGTCACCCACGGGTCGATGCCCTTGGCGAGCAGCTCGTCGACGAGCCTTCTGTAGAAGTCGAGCCCCTTGGCGTTGATCGGACCGCTGCCGTCCGGCTGGACCCGGGGCCAGGAGATCGAGAACCGGTAGGCGCCCAGTCCCAGCTCCGCCATGAGCGCGACGTCGTCGCGGTAGCGGTGGTAGTGGTCGATGGCCACGTCGGCGTTCTCGCCGTTGACCACCCGGCCGGGCTGCCGGACGAAGGTGTCCCAGATGGAGGTGCCGCGGCCGTCGTCGGTGACGGCGCCCTCGATCTGGTAGGCGGAGGTGGCCGCGCCCCAGACGAAGTCGGTCGGGAAGAGCAGGACCGGGCTCTGAATATGCGTCTCTTGCGTGGTCACGCCTTGACCGCACCTTCCATGAGGCCGCCGACGATCTGGCGGCCGAACACGACGAAAACGATGACGAGCGGGAGGACCGAGGCCGCCGTGCCGGTGAAGAGCATGACGTAGTCGGTGCCGTGCGCCTGGTTGAGTGCGGCGATCGAGGTCTGCACCACCGGGTTGTCCGGGTTCAGCACGATCGACGGCCACAGGAACTCGTTCCAGTTCTGCATGAAGGTGAGCAGCGCCAGAACCGCCATGCCGGGCCGTACGGCGGGCAGGATGACGTTGAAGTAGATCCGCATGGTGGAGGCGCCGTCGACGCGGGCCGCCTCGACGAGCTCGTCCGGCACCGCCTGGGAGGTGTACTGCGTCATCATGAACACGCCGAACCCGTTGACCAGGAAGGGCAGGATCACCGCCTGGATCTGGCCGGTCCAGCCCAGGGTCACCATCATCTCGTAGAGCGGGACGATGCCCATCTGCTGGAGCGGGACCATCATGGTCAGCAGGATCGAGCCCAGCAGGATCTTGCTGCCCCGGAACCTCAGCTTGGCGAAGGCGAAGCCGGCCAGGGTGGAGATGAGCACGACCGAGACGGTCACCGTGGTCGAGATGATGATCGAGTTGATCAGGCCGGTGCCGAAATAGGCGCTCTCGTTCTCGAGCAGCCGCTGGACGTTGTCGCCGAGGTTGCCGCCGGGCAGCAGCGGCGGCGGCGTGTCGAGCGCCTCGTCGTTGCTCCGCGTGGCCATGACGAACATGTAGTAGATCGGGAAGGCCGACAGCACGAGCGCGAAGACGAGGACCGCCTTCGTCAGCGGGCCCGCGTCCCAGATGCGGTTGGCCGCCGCCGCGGGCGCCGCCGGGCGCCGCCGGGATTGGATCGCGGTCACTTGTTACCCCCGATGCGGCGGGTGAAGGAGTAGTTGATCAGGATGCCGATGAGGATCAGCGCGAACAGCATCCAGGCGGCCGCCGAGGCGTAGCCCATGTCGAAGTCGCGGAATCCCTCCTTGACGATGAACATGGCCACCGTCTGGTACTGGCCGGTGGCGCCTCCGGCCATCGTCGGGTTGCCCTCGAACATGACCGGCTCGGCGAACAGGGTCAGGCCGCCGATGGTGGAGACGAAGACGACGAAGATGAGCGTCGGGCGGAGCATCGGGACGGTGATCTGCCAGAACTGCCGGCGGGGCGAGGCGCCGTCGAGGGAGGCGGCCTCGTAGAGGTCCTTGGGGATCGTCTGCATCGCGGCCAGCAGAATGATGGCGTTGTAGCCGGTCCACCGCCAGTCGATCATCGTGGCGATGGCGATCCACGCCGACCAGCTCTGGTTCTGCCACTCGATGGCCTCGACGCCGAACAGGCTCAGGACCCAGTTGACCATTCCGTAGTCGCGGCCGTAGAGCTGGGTGAAGACCACGGCGACCGCGACGACCGAGGTCACCAGCGGCAGCAGGATGCCCAGGCGGAAGAACAGCCGGCCCCGGATGCGCTTGTTGAGGGCGTTGGCGAGCAGCAGCGCCATGACGAGCTGCGGGATCGTGGCGATGACGAAGATTCCGACGGTGTTGACCACCGCGTTCCAGAAGGCCTCGTCGGCGATCAGCTCGGTGTAGTTGTCGAGCCCGAGGAAGGTCTTGTCCCCGGCGAGCTCCCAGTCGTGCAGGGACACCCAGAGGGTGTAGCCGAGCGGGAAGAGGCCGAAGAGCGTGAAGAGCAGGAAGTACGGTGAAACGAGGAAGTAGGGGGTCGCCCGGAGGTCGAACCTGGCGAGCCCGTTGCCGCCCCGCTTCGCGCCCCGGTTCCCGGAGGACCGGCGGGGGCCGGTCTTCCGCGCCGGAGCGGGGGCGTCGACGTTGAGGGTCATCGGTCAGCCTTTCAGCGAAGGGCAGGGCGACGGGCCCGGCGGCGGGGTGGCCGCCGTCGGGCCCGTCGGGGGAGAGGGGGTCAGCCCGCTGCCTTGGTGCCGGCCTCGATGAACTTGTCCCAGGCCTCGGCGTAGGGGATCGAGCCCTTGTCCATGCCCTCCAGGACCTTCTCCGCGGCGGTCTTCACCTGGGCGTGCTTCTCACCCAGGAAGACCGGGAGCAGACCCTCGGTCGAGGCGCCGAAGATCTTGCCGACCGGCGCGTCGTTGAAGTACGGGTTCGTCTTGTCCGCCACCGCCGGGTCCTTCTGCGCGACGAGGGAGCTCGGGAAGGCGTTGGCCTCCTTGAAGGCCGCGATGTGGCCGTCCTTGCCGGTGAGGTAGTTCAGGACCTCGGCGGCCTCCTTCGGGTGCTTGCTCTGCGCCGGGATGGCCAGGTAGGAGCCGCCCCAGTTGCCGGCGCCGCCGGGAACCGCGGCCACGTCCCAGTTGCCCTTGTTCTCCTCACCGGCGTTGCCCTCGATCACGCCGACCATCCAGGCGGGGCAGCCCATGACGGCGAAGGCGCCCTTCTTGGTACCGGCGTTCCACTCGTTGGTGAAGGAGGCCAGCTTGGCGGTCAGGCCCGCCTCGCTGAAGGACTTGACGGTGTCGAACGCGGTCTTGATGGCCGGGTTCTTGTCGATGACGAGCTGGTTGTTGGTGTCGAAGTAGGCGATGTTGCCGTTCTTCGGCGCCTCCTGCGACAGGATCGTGTTGTAGAGCGTGTTCGGGCCGTCGAGGAACTTGGTGCCCGGCACCTTCTCCTGGAACTTCTTGCCGACCTCCATGAAGGCGTTCCAGTCCGGCCAGAGCTTGCCCACCTCCTCGCGGTCGCCCGGCAGGCCGGCCTTCTCGAACAGGTCCTTGCGGTAGCACATGGCCATGCCGCCGATGTCGGTGCCCAGGGCGAACAGCTTGCCGTCCTTGTTGATGCCGTTCTCCCACTTGGCGGCGGGGAAGTCGGCCTTGCGGCTGTCCAGGCCGTACTGGCCGAGGTCGGTGAAGAACTGCGGGCGGGCCTTCATGAGGCCCATGGCGCCCTCGTCGATGCCGACGATGTCGCCGGTGCCGCTGCCGGCCTGCAGCTTCTGCAGCAGCTGGGGCAGGTAGACGTCCTCGAACCGGTCGGTCAGGTTCTCGTGCTTGACCTGGATGTTCGGGTGCTCGGCGTTCCACTTCTTGACGGCCTCGCCGTAGCCGAAGTTGTTGCCGCCGCCGAAGGTGTGGACGGTGATGGTCACCGGCTCGGCCGGGGCGGAGGAACCGCCGCCGGCGTTCGTGGCGGCGGGCTCGTCCGAGCCGCAGGCGGTGAGGGCCATGGCGCTGGCCGTCAGAACCGCGATGGCGGCGAGCTTGCCCTGCCGCTTGGTGTTCAACATTCCGGACCCCTCTCAGGTGGTCGCCCGAATCGATGGGAGGTGGCGCCGCAGACTGTCCCCGACAGCTCAGTCCGCGGCGGGTGGTTCGTCAGCGTGTTTGGGAGCGCTCCCACGAAGAGTGGACGAAGTGCCACGCGGGCGTCAATATCTCGAAACTCAACCGTTACATCGCGGCTACATGCTCGGCTCAGAGAGCTCTTAACTATGGCAAAGGCCCCAAATGAGTTGTTGGGAGCGCTCCCATAGCGCGAGGTGTCATCGGGGTGCTTCCCGCCTCATATGCCGCCCTGAGGACCTGTGATCACTGTGAGTGCAGACGTCGCGAGCGGCTCGTGCGTGGCCGCGCGCACGGGGCGTCGCGGTCGCCGGGGCGGCCAGACGGCTCGGCGGCCGAGCACCCGAGCCGGCGGTGCGGGGTGGGTGGAGGTCGTTCTCCGGAAAGCCCGGCGAGCCGGCATCGGATAACTGAGATGAACTTATGGCGAAATAAAATAAAAAGGAGACTTCCGCTGGTGAACCCCTGAAACGCCGGTCCCAGGCCGGAGGCTCCCTGCCGGGATGGCGGGCCCTCCTGGCCTGGAGGTACGGCGGACCTCGCGGTGACCGGCCGTGATCACCCCGGCCTCCTCGGGCGGGGTGACGGGGAACGCGCCGGGCCGGGACGGACGGCCGGCGGAAGCGGGAGGGCACCCGATGGGCGACGATGATGACGTCGGCGCGAATTCTCGTGATAAATGGTATTCGGCCGCCATTTTCCGCTTGCGAAGACAGGGGAAATGGCGGATGCCAATGGTCCCGCGAGCGGGGAGGCCGCTCGCGGGGTGTGGGGTGGGACGGTGCGGCGCCGTGCCGGGGTGCGGTTCCCGGGGGAGCGCACCGGCTCGGGTCAGCTGTTGACGGTCTCGCAACCGGTCGGCTGGTCGGCCGCGTCGGCGTCCGCGATGTCGCCGGTGCCGGAGCCGCAGCTCACCGCGGCGTCGAAGCCTCCGTCGGCGGCCACGATACGGTCGTTTCCGCCGTTGGCGGTGAGACGGTCGTTGCCGCCGAGACCGTTGATGATCTCTGGCGCGTTGTCGCCCTCGATGGTGTCGCCGAACCGGCTGCCCACGACGACCTCGACGTCACCGAGCACCTTGTCGCGGTCGATGTTCCCGCCGGCGTTGCGTCCGTCGTTGTTGACGGTGTCCTTCCTGATGAAGACGCCGACGTTCGCCTGGGCGTAGCTGACCATGTCTCTGGATCCGGCGTCGCCCTGGTAGGTGAGGGTGGTTCCGCCGCCGGTGGACAGTCCCGCGTTGAAGACGTCGGAGCCGTCGCCGCCGCTGACCGCGCCGGTGAGCGGGACGCGGGCGGTGAAGGTGTCGTCGCCGCCGCCCAGGTTCGCCGACAGGCCGGTGACGCCGGTGCCGCAGTCGACCACTTTGGCGTTGACCTGGGTGCAGCCCTTGCCGGGGGTGGCCTTCAGGGTTCCGGTGGTGTTGGTCACGCGGAAGACCGAGCCCGCCTTGAGCACCTCCACGGTGTCGTTCACCGCGGTGGTGCCGGGCACGATCGTGATGGCGCCGGACACGCGCTCGACGATGAGGTCGCCGGGGGCGATGGCGGCCTGACCGGTGCCGGGGATCGCGGTCAGGGCGGCGACGAGGCCGCCGAGCATGGTCAGGCGCATCGCGCCCCGCTTGAGGGTGTTCATGTGCGGTTCCTTGTGTGAGATGGGGTGGCGAGCGGGTCAAGTCGAGTCCTGCTCACCTTTCGTCCTCATGGTCGGGGAGGAGGACGATCCGTCTCTGCGCAAAACTGCACGCTTGCCGGGCCTTCCGGCAGGTAAAGATCCACACTGTGATCTCGGGCACCGCCGCGGGGGACCGGTCGGCGTGCTCCGCCGGCGGCTCTGAAACCCGCGAGGGGTACGGCTCGCATGAGCCGTACCCCTCGCGCGGTGGATGCGATCAGCCGCTGTAGACCGGGTAGCCGTACCCGACGACCTGCCACTTCGGCCGGACCCGCTGCTCGACGTTGCCGTTGCCGGTGTTGCCCTCGATCGTGGTGATCGTGCCGTCGCCGTTGTCCCTCTTCACGAAGCCGACGTGGTCGATCCCGTAGACGCTCTGGCCGCCCTTCCAGTCGAAGAAGACGACCGCGCCCGGCTCGGCCTGGGTGCCCCAGTGCCCGTTGTTCCTGAACCACTGGGCGTGGGTGACGGTGTAGGCGTCCCAGCCGACGGTGGGGCGGATGCCTGCCTGCGCGCCGACCCAGGAGACGAACATGTCGCACCAGGGGGCGTTGGCGTACCCGTTCACACTGCCGCCGTCGCGGGCGATGGTCTCCTGCACCCGGGGAGAGCTCATGTACCAGGAGTGGAACTTGGTGCCGCCGCCGGCGGCGTTCTCCGTGATCCCGATCTGCTGCTCGGCGATGGCCAGCAACTGCCCGGCCGAGACCTTGGGCAGCCCTTCGGCGATGACCTGGAGGCGGGTCTTGGGGCTGGCGGCGGGCGATTGCGCCGTCCGGGCGGCCTGGGACGCCCCGGTGGCGGGAGCGTTGAGGGGCCGGCCCGTCCCGGTGTCGGCGAGCGCGGAGGGAGCGGTGGCGGTGCCGCCGGTGAGCGCGACCGACATGCCGACCGCGACGCGGGTCAGGTGGCGCTTCTTGGGCGGGGGAACTCGGCGGTGCTTGCCCATGGAGGGATACGACTCCTTGCTCGGCTTCCAGTGCCTACCGGGTTAGCTGACGGGTTCGGGCTGGGAAGTGCCCTACGGCGCGCAGGCGCGCCGATTCACCCCGGGGAACACATGGGTTCCCGGCTCCGCGGGTTCGCGGATTAGGCGTCCGTGCTCATCCCATCGGCGGGCGGGCCGGTGGGATGAGCGGCGCACGGGCAAGGTCTGGCCAAGCGGAGGGCGGGAACGCCTCTCGGCGTCCCCGCACGCTCCTGCTGTCGACAAAAAAGTGTAAAAGTCCTGGAAAATGGGTTGATGTGGGGCTGGGCCGGCCGCCGGAGACCGGGACCGGGGCCGGGGCCGGGGTCGGGGCCGGGAACAGCCTCCTCCGGCCGGACGGTCAGCCCGCCCGGTTGAAAGCGGCGGGATCCGGGCCCAGGCGCGTGCCGCTGTCCAGCCCGGCGATCGCCGCCATGTCATCGGCGTCCAGCTCGAAGCCGAAGACGTCGATGTTCTCCGCGATGCGGGACGGCGTGACCGATTTGGGGATCACCACGTTGCCCAGCTGAAGGTGCCAGCGGAGCACCACCTGGGCCGGGCTCCTGCCGTGCTTGTCGGCGAGCTTGCCCAGGACCGGCTCGTCCAGCAGCCTCCCGCCCTGGCCGAGCGGGCTCCACGCCTCGGTGACGATGCCGCGGGCGGCGTGGTACTCCCGCAGCTCGGCCTGGGGAAGCATCGGGTGCAGCTCGATCTGGTTGACCGCGGGGACGATCTCACTCTCCCCGAGCAGCCGTTCCAGGTGCTCCACCGGGAAGTTGGAGACCCCGACGGCCCGGACCCGGCCCTCGGAGTGGAGCCGCTCCAGCGCCCGCCACGTCTCCACGTACTTGTCCAGCGCGGGGAGGGGCCAGTGGATCAGGTAGAGATCGAGGTAGTCCAGGCCGAGCCGGTCCATGCTCGCGTCGAAGGCGCGCAGCGCCGCGTCGTGACCGTGGTCGTCGTTCCAGAGCTTGGTCGTGACGAACAGCTCCTCGCGTGGCACGCCCGACTCGCGTACGGCGCGGCCCACGCCCTCCTCGTTGCGGTAGAGCTTGGCGGTGTCGATGCTGCGGTAGCCCGCCTCGATGGCGGCGGTCACCGCCGTGTACGCCTCGGCGTCGGGAACCCGCCAGACGCCGAAACCGAGCTGTGGCATCCGCACGCCGTTGTTGAGAGTGACGAAGTCCATGCTTTTTATGATCCCGTACCGGCCCAGGAGCGGATCAGGGGGAGCAGCGTCCCGTCGACGGCGCCCTCGACGAACGTCCGGTCCAGCGGTTCGCCGGTGATCAGCAGCCGGTGCCAGACCAGCGCCTCGACCACCGTCCTGAGCCGCGCCGGATCGATCGCGCCGGCCAGCTCGCCCCGCTCCCGGGCGCGGTCGAGCAGCGGGACGGTGCCGGTGATGTCGGGGCGGTGCACGTTGTCGCGCAGAGCCCCGGCCAGGTTGGGGTTCGTGAGCAGGCCGGGGAGGAGCCCGACGATCATGCTGTGCTTACGCCGCAGGACGTCGCAGAAGCCGGTGACCGCCTCGACGAGGTCCTCGCGCATCGTCCCGGTGTCGGGCGGCGCCGGGACATCGAGCTCCAGATGGTTGCAGACCAGGTCCACCACGAGCGCCTCCTTCCCCGGCCACCTGCGGTAGATCGTGGCCTTGCTGGCGCCGGCGCGTCTGGCGATCTGGTCGACGGACATCCGCTCGAACCCGACCTCCGCAAGCAGTTCCTGCGTCGCGTCGAGGATGGCGCGCTCACGGGACGGGTCAAGACGCAAAGTGCCTCCGAATGCCTAGACGTGCGGGTCGAACATCTCGAATCGTACGCCGGTGAGCTCCTCCGACGTCTCCCAGAGCCGCCGGGCCACGGCCTCGTCCAGCGCGTGGGGCCTGGGCCGCAGTTCCCTGGGACCGGGACCGATGAACTGGCCGCCGCGGACGGCCGGGGAGGTGGCCGCGTAGAGAGAGGGGACCGCGCCCTTCTCCGCCGACTGGATGAAGAGCCGTCCCAGCGTCATGAACGGCCGGGTGAACACCCCCAGCTTCACGATGCCGGTGAGCGTCGTGCCGGGGTGGACGGCCACGCTGAGCAGACGTCCCTCCGCCCGGCGGTGGAGCTCGCGGGTGAACAGCAGGTTGGCCAGCTTGGAGCGGCCGTAGGCGGAGAACCTGTTGTAGCCGTGCTCCAGCCCGAGGTCGTCGAAGTCGATCCTGCCGAGGGCGTGCGCGTCGCTGGAGACGGTGACCACCCGGGCGCCGGGCCTGGCCAGCAGCCGGGGCAGCAGGAGCCCGGTCAGCGCGAAATGACCCAGGTGGTTGGTGCCGAACTGCGTCTCGAAGCCGTCGGCGGTGGTGCTGCGGGGGATCAGGCCGACCCCGGCGTTGTTGACCAGCACGTCGAGCGGTTCGTCCACGGTGGCGGCGAACTCGCGCACCGATTTCAGATCGGCCAGGTCCAGCCGCCTGAGCTCGACGTCCGCCTCCGGGACCTCCGCCTTGATCGCCTCCAGCGCGGCCCGGCCCTTCGTGAGATCGCGTGCGGTCATGACGACCCGGGCGCCGTGCCTGGCCAGTTCCAGGGCGGTCGGCACGCCGATGCCGCTGTTCGCCCCGGTGACCAGCGCGGTGGAGCCGGTCAGGCGGGGGATGTCGGCGGGTGTCCACATGGTTCGCTCCTCGTCATGCGGTGATTAGTGTACGGAACCGTTTCGTACACCACGCTAGGCGGCCGCGGCCCGGTGTGCAACGGTGTGATCCGGCAGAGCCTCGCCGGCGGCCGGCGGTGTCCCGACGGAGTCGGGCAGGGCACGGTGTGGTCCGGTGTTCACCTCCGGTTCCCGGCCGCGTAAGGCCGCCCGGCTACGGTGGGCGGGTCGTGAACGGGTCATCGCCCGGCGTGGAGGAAGACGGTCGAGACCACGCGCGGGAGCAGGGTTCGGCCGTTGCCTGGGTGGAGTCCCCGCTGCAGATGCTCTGCGCGGTGGAGGCCCACCACGCGGGACTGCTGGGCGCCCGGACCAGACTGCTGCCCCGGGCGAAGCTGCGCCCGCTCGCCGTCACCCGGCGGGAACTGGGGCGGCTCTCCCTGCCGGAGGGCCTGGAACTGGCCGAGCCCGAGCCGGACATGCCGCGGCCCGGGCGGCACACGACCTGGGTGGTCGGCGACGCCTTCTCCGGGAAGGTCCAGCTCGCCTGGATCACCGCCTTCCCGCGCCGCGTCGTGATCGTCGATGACGGGCTGGCCACGATCAGGCTCCTGGAACTGCTCTCCGGGCGCGTGGGGGCGCCGCTGCTGCGGGCCCGCGCCACCGCCGGGCCGCTGCGGACCGTGCTGGGCGTCGCGGCCGGTCTCCGGCTCCGGCTGGCCGCCCGCTCCGGCAAACTGTCGATCTTCACCGCGCTGCCGGTGCCCGACGCGCTGGCGCGGGCCGTCCGGGACACCGGGGCCGAGCTGGTCACCCACGAGTTCGCCTGGCTGCGCTCCCAGCCGCTGCGCCGGCCCCGCCCCGAGGAGCGCACCGTCGTCCTGGGCACCTCGCTGGTCCGCAACGGCCTCATCCACCGCGACCGCTACTTCACCTGGCTGGCCGGTCTCGGCTCGGACGGGCCGGTCGCCTACTTCCCGCACCGGAGGGAGGATCCCCAGGACCTGGCCCGGGTCCGGGAGCAGCCCGGGATCACCGTCTACGACGGCGGGGTGCCCGCCGAGATGACCCTGCGCGGGCTGGCCGCCGAGCAGCGGGTGCTGAGCCTGCCCTCCACCGCGGTCACCTCCCTGCGGGTCCTGCTGGGGGCGCGGGGCGTGGCGGTGGAGACGGTGGAGGTCCCCGACGAGTGGTGGACCGCCCAGGCCGCCCCGTCGCTGCGCTCCCATCTTTCGATGTTCGCCCATCACGACACTGGAGTCAGCAGTTGAAAGTCCTGGCCGTGGCCGACTCGGATTCCTACCTGAAGTGGGCCGCCTGCCTGCTGGGTGACCTGCCCGAGGGATGCACGACGGAGCTGGCGGTGATCCGCACACCCATCACACCGTCCCCGGCGCAGATCCACGCCGCCGTGGCGGGGGCGCCGTGGTTCCGCCCGGCCGCGCCCGAGGCGCAGGGCGGAGGCGGGCCCGGGGCGCAGGGCGGAGGCGGGCCCGGGGCGCAGGGCGGAGGCGGGCCCGGGGCGCAGGCCGGAGGCGGGCCCGGGGCGCAGGCGGGCGACCCGCCGGTGTTGTCGGCTCGGGCGCTGCGCCGTACGGCCGAGCGATTCCGGCCCGACGCGATCCTGCTGGCCTGTACCGGACCCGTGGTGGACATCCTGGCCGCGGACGTGCTCGCGGGTCTGTCGCCGAGACCGGTGTTCGTCTCCGGACTGCCCGGCGTCTCGATCCCGGCGACGGAGAAGGCCTGGCTGTTCCGGAGCGGATGCGAGCTGTTCGTGCTGCACAGCGGGCGGGAGGTGCGGGAGTTCACGGAGGTCGGGCGGCGGCTGGGCGGCGGCGGTCAGGTGGGGCTGGCCCGCCTGCCCTTCCTGCACGAGAGCGGCGAGGTCCCCGTCACCGGGCCGCGCAACCGGATCGTCTTCGCCACCCAGGCCAAGGTGCCCAAGCGGCGCGAGGAGCGCGAGCGCATCCTGGCCTCCCTGGCCGAACTGGCGGGACGGCGACCGGACCTGGACGTGGTGGTCAAGCTCCGCGCGCTGGACGGGGAACGGCAGACGCACAACGAGCGCCACCACTACCAGCGCCTCTGGCGGGAGCTGGGCGGGAGCGAGGACGCGCTCCGCTTCGCGGTGGGGCCGATGCACGAGCACCTGGCCCACGCGGCCGGGTTCGTCACGGTCAGCTCCACCGCGGCGCTGGAGGCGATCGCCCAGTCCGTTCCGCTGCTGGTGCTCTCGGACTTCGGGGTCAGCGCCGAAATGATCAATCTGGTCTTCGAGGGCAGCGGCGTGCTCGGCACCCTCGACGACCTGTCCCAGGGACGTTTCCACACCCCGGACGCGGAATGGTGCCGGGCCAACTACTTCCACGCCGGCTCGGAGAACGACTGGGCGAGCAGGCTGGTCACCCTCGTCGGCCAGGCCCGCTCGGGCCGCCTCGAACCGGCCCGCTCACTGCTCGACGGCCCGCAGCACGCCGCCGCCCGCCGCCGCGCCCGGCTCCGCGTCGAGGTGCCGCCCAAGGTGCTGCGCGTCGGCTACCGGGCCAAGCGTCGGATGCGCCGCTACCTGAAGGCACTGGGGTGAGTCCGGGGGAGCACGACGGGATATTCGCTCCACACCGTTCCCGGCGGAGGCTGTCGTGGTCGCCATGGAGCGCTTCGCCGCCTGGCGCATCCGCCGCTGAGGGCCGGCTCGCCGTCCGACACCGGGCCGCGGGCGGCACCGCGCGGGCATCGCGCTGTGCGAGCACGCCTTCGGCGAGATGCGGGCCCTCGAAGCCGAGGTGGTCGAGATCGGCACCGGTGGCGTTATCAGCCCGGGTGGGTGCCGTCGCCGTACGCCCGGGTTGATCGCGCCTCGCCGCGCACCCGCGCCCCGCCCGGCCTGAGGCGCGTCACCGGTGCCCTACGACAGTGCCCGGGACAGCCGGCGGCGGAGCCGGCCGAGGGTTCCGGGCACCGCCGCGGCGAGGGACGGCGGGGTGGGGGGGAGAAGGTCCAGGGCGGACAGGCGCTGGCGCTTGAAGTAGCGGGCGGGGCCGTGGGCGGACAGGTAGTCCTCGGCGGTGCCGCGCAGGTCCGGGTAGGCGTCGCTCTGCATGCAGTAGCCGACCGCGTGGACCAGGCCCGGCAGGTCGGCCTCAGGGGGTTCCTCCAGGGATCCGTCGGTCCCCAGGCGGGGCAGGAGGGCGTCGGTGATCGTGACGGGGATGCGGTTGCTGTTCTCGTACGGCGCCAGCCGCTCCAGCACCAGCTCCCCGCCGACGGTCGCCGCCGGCAGGCCGAAGTGGCGCCGGGCGGTGACCAGCGCGGTGGAGAAACACCCGACCACCAGCTCCGGCCGCAGGGCCGCGAAGGACGATTCCGCCGGGACGGTCCCGTCCGCCACGTCGAGCCGGACGCCCAGCTCTGCGGCCGTCGCGCGCAGTTCCCGCGCGTGCCGGCGGCCGGCGGCCGGATGCGGCTTGAACAGCACGGAGCCGAATCCCCGGGCCGCCAGGCCGCGCAGCATGTCCGCGTGGAGCGCGGTCTCCTCCTCGGGGGTGACGATGTCGAGCGCCGACAGGTACTGGCCGAGGATCATCGCCCGGCCGCTCTCCGGCGCGCTGCTCTCCGAGGTCCCGTTCGCTGACGCGCCGTTCCCCGCCGCGCCGGTCTGCGATGCGGCGGAGACTTCGGTGAGAACCCGGAGGAACGCCTCATCCCCGATGATCCGCGCGGGCACGCCGTACTCCGACAGCAGCAGCGGTGACAGACCCGGCACCAGGTCCAGGTGGAGCAGGCGGGTGATCCGCCCGGCGATCTCGGTGGGCAGCGGGTCACGGGTCGGGCCGTAGCTCATCAGGCCGTCGGAGTAGACCGTGATCGGGCAGTCCCGGATCAGTCCGGCGATGGTCCGCGCCGGGGGGACCGCGACGGACTCCACGATCAGCTCGTCCGGGCCGTCGTCCAGGGACAGGTGGGAACGGAGCAGACGGCCGATCATCGGCACCTCGACGACCCGGGCCTTCCAGTCCGACGGGTGCAGCGGCGCCACGATCTCGTTCCACGACCACACCTCGTCGAAGCGCGGGCGCAGCGCGGCGAAGCCGGGCGCCCGGTCCAGCGACGGGGTGATCTCCGGGATGGCCGCGTTGGTGGAGACCAGCAGGATCCTGCGGTCCTCGTGCGCCCCGAACACGCCCTCGTCCAGTGCGGCGGCCAGCGTCATCGCGCCGAACAGCGTCGAGGCGTAGAACAGCTGTGTCATCGGTTTTCTCCGCTCGTCGCCGGTCCGGGCCGGTGGGCCGGGGCCGTGGACTCCGGTCGTGGTGGGCAGGTCACCGGGCCTCCAGCAGCCGGCGCAGGATCTCGTCGCGTTCGGGGTCCAGCCTGGTGGCCGCCAGCAGGTCCGCGGGGAGCCGCCGCAGGGCGTCCGCGCCCCGCCGCTCGAAACGGGCGCGCAGCTCCGGGGTGAAACGTTCGCCGAGCTCCAGATGGTGGGCCAGCAGCGCGCAGAACTGGCGGACGGCCTTGGCCCCGAACTCCTCCGGCAGGTCGTCGAAGACCAGCTCGAAGGCGTCGAAGAAGTGCAGCTGGCGCTCGTCGCCGATCTGGGTCAGCGAGCCGGGCACCATCCGCCGGTAGAAGAGGCCGGTCAGGGAGACCACCGCGAACGAGCTCGCCTGAAGGTGCAGCCGCCAGATCCAGGGGCGGTCCTCGGCGGTGTGCAGGCGCCCCGGGAAGGTCAGCAGCTCGTCCAGGTCGCGGCGGTAGATTCCGGCCCAGGCGTAGGGATAGTCGACCATGGTCTTCGACCGGGCGGGCAGGATGTGCTCACGCGGCTTGAGCACGGTCTCCCGTACGGCCAGCGGCGCCCGGTGGATCACCCGCTTGCGGCCCTCCGCCTGCACGTGGTCCACCCGGACGAAGTCGCAGCCGAGCCGCTCGATCGCGCCGACCAGGTCGGCGAGGTAGCCGGGGGCGAGCCAGTCGTCGCCGTCCATGAAGGTCACGTAGCGGCCGGAGGCCAGCGAGAGCCCCAGATTGCGGGCGTCGGCCAGCCCCGTCGGGGTCTCGTTCCGCAGCACGACGAGGCCGGGTAGGTCGTCGCGGAAGTCCTCGATGACCTGCCCGGTCTGATCCACCGATCCGTCGTCCACGATGATGAACTCGAAATCCCGGTGCGCGTTCCCGGCCAGCGAGGTCAGCGCGTCGGAGATGTAGAGCTCGGCGTCCCGCACCGGGACGACGACCGACAGCTTGATCAAGTTCTTCCCTCACGGGTCTCGGCACGGGTGCGGACGCCTGAACCGTAGCGATCTCTGAAGTGTCCGGGCTGAACGCGCCGGGACGCGGCGGTGAACACTCGGGGACGCGGGCGGTGCGGCGGTGCGGGCGGCAAGGGCCACGGGCCGGTAGAGGGGTACGGGCCGGTAGAGGGACGTGGACGGTAAAACCGGTTGGGCCCGCAGGACGCCGCTGTTAGCGTTGGTCCCACCTCGCGGCTGCTGAACCCCGGGGAGTCCGCCGCCGGTCCTGACACCGGCGCGCCGTCCGGCGTGCCCGCCGGTTCTCCGCGCCATCGGTGCGGTGGCGCGACCCGTTCGCGAAGCCTGCCCGGATCGCATCCCGGCTCCCCTGCGCAAAAGCCCGTCCGAAGCTCGTTGACGGAGTCCATCCACGCAGTTCGTTGACGGAGCTCGTGCACAGGGCTCATCCGGAGCCCGTCGACCGGGGGACCCGCCCTTTCCGCACCGGGCCCCTCCATCAGCAGCCCACAGGAAGGCCACATGGCGAATCACCGACGGCACGGCCCCGCCGTGCCCCAGCAGGACCCGCGACTGGTCCGCACCGACGACGACTGGCTCCACCTGCCCAACCGGTGGGGCATCCCGGTGGACATCTGCGCCGGGACCGACGTGCCCATCGAGTCCGGCGCCGTCGACGAGATACTCACCGTGCTGGAGACCGCCGACACCCTGGAGCGGCTGGGCGCGGTCACCGGCCACACGGGGGCGGAGATCGACCGGGTCGTGCTCACCCCCGACGTCCACAAAGGCGCCGGCATCCCGATCGGCACGGTGCTCCAGACCCGCGGGGTGCTCATCCCCCAGGCGGTCGGCAACGACGTCAACTGCGGGATGAGGCTGGAGACGACGTCGCTGACCGTCGACCGGGTGCGTCCCCGGCTGGACGCGCTGGAACGCCGGCTGCGGCATCTGTTCTTCGAGGGCGGCCGGCGCATCGCGCTGTCCGGCGTCCAGCGGGAGGCGCTCCTGCGCGAGGGGCTGCCGGGACTGCTCGGCGCCGGGGCGCCGTCCGCTCCCGGGGCGCCGCAGGCGGACGGGGTGTGGAGGGCGCTGCGGCCCGGTGACGCGGCGCCCGGCCGGATCCACGGAGCGCACTGTCCGGCCGCGACCGCGGACGCGTTCCGGGACTGGATCCACAGCGCGGGCGGCACCAGCTACGACAGCGTCATCGGCAGCGTCGGCGGCGGCAACCACTTCGCCGAGCTGCAGTACGTCTCGGCCGTGCACGACCGCCAGGCCGCCTACGCCTGGGGGTTCGGCCTCGGCCAGGTGGTGCTGATGGTGCACAGCGGCTCCCTGTCGCTGGGGCAGCGGGCCAACGCCGTGGGGCTGGAACGGGCGCGGGCGGCCTGGCCCGGCGGGGTCCCCCTCCCGGGCAACAGGATCATCCCCATCATGCCGGGGGAGCGCTCGGAGCCGGCGCGGCGCCGCTACCTCGACGCGTTCGGCAACGCGGCGAACTTCGCGGTGGGCAACCGGTTCTTCCTCGCGCTGATGATGCGCGCCGGGCTGGCCGCCGAGTGCGGGGAACTGGACGGGGAGCTGGTGTACGACGCCCCGCACAACCTGCTGTGGCGGTACGGGGACGAGCGGGTCGTGCACCGCAAGGGCGCGACGCCGGCGGGTGGGTACGCCGAGGCGGAGGGCGGGCCGTACGCGATGTGGGGTGAGCCCGTCATCGTCCCCGGCTCGATGGGGGCGGCCAGCTACGTGATGCGCGGGCGGGGCAACCCGCGGACGCTGGCGAGCGCCTGCCACGGCGCCGGTCGCAGGGTGCGGCGGGGTGCGGCGGTCCGCGCGAGCGACGCGGCCCTGGACGCCTTCCTGCGGGAGTTCCGGGTGGTCACTCCGCTCGACCACCGCGACCCGGCCGTAGCCCGCCGTTCCGACGTGATGGCCGCCTGGCGCCGCGACCTCAAGCAGGAGGCGCCGTGGGTCTACAAGGACATCGGCCCGGTGGTCTCGAGCCTGAGCCGGGCCGGGGTCGCCGACCCCGTGGTCGAATTGCGTCCCCTGCTGACGGTCAAGGGCTGAGCCCCGGCCGCGGGACGGGAGCGGAACCGCCGGAGGCCCGTCGCCGGGCGGGCGACGGACCTCCGGCGGGACGGCCCGGCCGGGGCACCGCTGAACCGTCGGACCGGCGGGTCGTCAGACCGGTGGACGACCGGTGGACCGTCAGACCGTGACGCGGCGCAGGCGGGACTTGGGCGCCTCCTCGCCCGGGAAGACCCGCTTGACGCCGTCACCGAGGGCGGTCTCGATGATGCGGATGTCGCGGACCAGGTGCTCAAGGCCGGAGGGCTCCAGCGAGGCGGCGTGGTCGGAACCCCACATGGTGCGGTCCAGGGTGATGTGCCGCTCCACGGCCACCGCGCCGAGCGTGACGGCCGCCAGCGAGATCTGCAGGCCGCGCTCGTGGCCGGAGTAGCCGACCGGCACGCCGTACCGCTCCTGGAGGGTGGCGATCGTGCGGAGGTTGGCCTCCTCGGGAGGGAGCGGGTAGGTCGAGGTGGCGTGCATCAGCACCAGCTTGGAGGTGCCGAGGATCTCCACGGCCTGGTCGATCTCCTCCAGCGTGGACATGCCGGTGGACAGGATGATCGGCTTCCCGGTGGCGGCGAGGGCGCGCAGCAGCTCAAGGTCGGTCACGCTGGCCGAGGCGACCTTGTGCGTGACGACGTTCATCTCCTCCAGGAACTCCACCGACGGCACGTCCCACGGCGAGGCGAACCAGTGCAGGTCGCGCTCGGCGGCGTACTTGGCGATCTCGTTGTACTCGTCCGCGCCGAACTCGGTGCGGATCTTGTACTCCATGTAGGTCATCTCGCCCCACGGCGTCTGCCGGATCTGGTCGCGCTGCTCCAGCGGGACGCAGATCTCCGGCGTGCGCTTCTGGAACTTGACCGCCTGGCAGCCCGCGTCCGCCGCCACGTCGATCAGCCGGCGCGCGATGTCCAGGTCGCCGTTGTGGTTGATGCCGATCTCGGCGATCACGTAGACCGGCTGGTCCGAGCCGACCAGCGCGTCACCGATCTGCACCGGCCGGGCGACCGGGGACAGTCGGAGCTCGGTCCGGTGGGCCGGGGCCTCGGCGATCTCCGGGCGGGCCGCGAGGACCCGGTCGCACAGTTCCCGTACGGCGCCCGCCCCGCCCGGCCGGGTGAGCACCACCCGGGCCGCGGCGCGGACCCTGGGGTGGGCGTCGGGGACCGTGACCGGCCAGCCGACCTCGCTCATCGGGCCCAGGTCGTTGACGTCGTTGCCGACGTAGGCGACCCGCGCCGGGTCCAGGCCCTCGATGGCCAGCCAGTCGCGCAGCACGGTCCGCTTGTCGGTCAGGCCCTGCAGGACCGGGACGCCGAGCTTGCGGGCGCGGGCGGCGACCACCGGGTTGTGCTCGGTGGACATGATCATCAGCTTGACGCCGGAGCGGCGCAGCAGGGAGATGCCCATGCCGTCGGTACGGCTGACCGCGACCATCTCGCGGCCCTCGGAGTCGACGTAGGCGCGGTCGTCGGTGTGCACCCCGTCGAAGTCGGTGATCACCGCGTCCACGTCGATGGGCTCGGGCCGGTCCACGAACGGCGCCAGGGCCCGGACGACCTCCAGGTCCTCGGGGGTGTCCACCTCGACGGCGTGCTGCGAGGGCACCGGCTGCACGGCGATCGAGCCGAAGAAGCGGTGCCCGTGCTCACGCAGGCCCTCGGTGCGCATCACGTAGAACGCGCCGGTCTCGCGGTAGTGCGGCTCCCGGTCCTGGCGGCGCGGACGGAACGCCGGATCGTGGTTGACGCCCTTCATGGTCGCGTTCGCGGCGTCCCACAGGAACTCGTGCGTCTCCAGCCCCGAGAAGACGACGTCGGCCGTACCGTCGAGGACCCGCGCGATCGCGGCGTCCAGGTCGGACGGGTCGATGAAGGCGCTGGTGCACTGGACGAGCAGGACCACCTCGGGGGTGACGGAGAGCTGGTCGAGCGCGTGCAGCACCGCCGACTCGCTGGAGGCCGTCGCCCCGCTCAGCTCACCGGGCCGGTCGACGACGGTGGCGCCGGCGGTGCGGGCGGCTTCGGCGATCTCCGCGTGGTCGGTGCTGACCACGACCCCGTCGATCAGCTCGGCCTGGGTGCAGGCCTTCACCGCGCGGGCGACCAGGGGAGTTCCGCCTACGGCGGCCAGGTTCTTCAGCGGGACACCCGCCGAACCTCCACGGGCGGGGATGACGGCCAGGACTCGCAAAGTGACTCCTCTTACCTACGGCAGCGCCCCTGAGCTGGGGTGTTAAGAACGCTAGCCACGAGGGTGACCGGAAAGGGGTGTGCGAGCTGAACGTCCAGAGTCGCTCATCTGAACTTTCCGCGCGGGTGGAGCTCCCGCCGGACGGGGTTCCGGGATGAGAAAAGCGCCACGGGGGGCGTGAAGCCCGCCCGTGGCGCCGGGTGAATCGAGGTGATCCGTTACGGGGTGAAGGTGTCCCGCGGGGACTCGCCAGGCTGCTGCCTGCCGGCCTCCTTGCCCTTCTTCGCAGCCTGCTTGCCCTGGGTCCTGCCCTGGGTCCTGCCCTGGCTGCTCTGCCCCCGGTTGGCCATGTCCTCGTTCCCGGACTGCCTGCCGGTGAGGTCCTTGGCCCTGCCCCGACTCTGATCGGCGTTCGTCATGGTGCCTTCCCCGTTGGAATGACAGATTGTCGAGCGATGTCATAACCGGAAATTAGGGCGATAATCGCGATCTAAATATCTTTAAGGGACGCAACACCACTCTCTGGGGCCCGGTTGGAGCTTTCCAGAGAAAGCCGCGGCGCGTCGTCCCGATCCCCGGGCGTCCACCGGGCCAGGATCGAGCCGCGCACCACGAGCTCGGGGGCGAAGAGGTACTCGGCGGCCCTGCTGATGCGGCAGCGCTCCCTCGTCGGCTTCGCCGCCCCCTGGTTTCGTGCCCACCGCACGCCCGGATAGCACGGCAGCCGGAGATGCCGTTGATCATGACGGTGGGTAGTTGTCCGGTTAGAGAAGATTGGTGCCCGCGAAAGCGACGAGGAGCACCAGCAGGGCCTCCAGGCCGTAGACGATGTTCTGTCCCGTGGTGCCGAAGAGCACGAAGGCGATCGCGGCGACGACGCAGGCCACTGTGAGGACCAGATCGACCAGGCCGAGGATCAGGGCCACGACGAGCCGGATCAGGAACCAGAGGAATCCGAGCCCGAACCAGCTTGAGATGGTCGAATCATCGTAGGCCCACCGGGACAGCGCGAAAGGGGTGTAGAAGGAGGACTTCCAGTAGGCGTGCCACTTGTCCAGCGGCCCGGCGGTGCGCTCGCGAGTGGTGACCTGCGCCTCCTTGAACTCGACAGTCTGTACGTCTCCGGCGGTGACGTCGATCAGCACCTGTCCGTCGACCACCTGGATCGAGGAGGTGCCGTTCACCACGGCGGTGAGCTGACCGGACCCTCCCTTGAGCAGATAGATGTGATCGAAGCCGAGACTGTCCGGATTGTCGGGTGAGCCTTTCGCATCGCGGATGATGACATATACGGCGTTTTCGGCTTTTTCTGGGAGCGCATATTCCGCCCCGATCGAGAAGACCCCGATCGGGGTGACGATGGAGCTCTCGCCGGACACCTTGATCCCGGAGGGAGACCATTCGAACTTCACGGGGACGAACATCGGGTGGTACGTGGTCTTCACCTCTGTGCTCGAACAGCCGGTCGTCGCCAGAATCAGGATCGCGAGCAGGATCCTCATCGCCTTGCGGACGTCTGGGATCGGACTTTCCGCAGGCGGGTTCTGACCCGATCGCGCCGCCCGGACGGCGAGGACAACCGGCATGGGGCACTCCTTGGGACCCTCGGTGGTCGGTTGACGATGTCCCGGGATGTGAGACCTGGCTGCGGTGGAGCGGCGCGTGCGCGCCGAGAGGAAAGAGGTCCCGACGTTCCGGATATTCACCGTGCTCGTTGGTTGGAACGCCTTTGCGGAGGCGGAGGTTCCGTGCTTGTTCGGCTGGCGCTGACAGTTTATAGAAAGGATTTTGTGAAGTTCATACCGTACATGGTGGTAGTGAGATAGGAGAGGCTCGAGCGGCCTAATGATGGTTTTTGAGAAATGACGAACATTCTCTTCGTGGGCGCCGATCGCTTCCATGGGCAGGGGAGGGCGCGTTCCGAGGGGCGCCGCCGGTACGGCCCGCTCATTGCGGCTTCCGCCGCCTTCCGGCCCGGTGTCCACCGCTGACCGGTTTCCGGTATTGCCGGGACCGGGGGTGACAGGTTCAGGGGAAGGGGAGGAGGGGTGCGGCGGGTATCTTGATCTGGATGAGCAAGCCCCTCCTCGATCCGGAGCAGTGGTACGCCACGCTGCCCACGGCCTTCGTCTCCGCCTGTCTGCTGCTCACCGACGCCGACGACCGGGTGCTGGTGGTCAAGCCCAGCTACCGGCCGTACTGGATGATCCCCGGAGGCATCGTCGAGGCCGGGGAACTGCCCCAGGAGTGCGCGGCCCGGGAGATCGGCGAGGAGCTGAGCCTGGACGTGCGGGCCGGGGGACTGCTCGTCGTCCAGTGGTCCCCGCCAGTGGACGACCGGCCCCGGGCGATGGTCAACTTCCTGTTCGAGGGCGGTACGGTCGCCGACCCCGCCGGGATCCGGTTGCAGGAGGACGAGCTTGACGACGCCGCATTCCTGCCCTGGGACGAGGCGGCCGCCCGGCTCGCGTTCCACACCGTGCCCCGCCTCCTCGCCGCCCGCCGGGCCCGTGAGAGCGGACAGCCCGTCTACCTCTCGGACGTGTTCCCGGCGGCCGGCGGCTGAGGCCGTCCCCACGCGCCCGTCAGCCCTGCCCACCGTGAGGGTGCGATCGGACGAGGGGGCCCCGGCTCATGCCGTGTGGTCCCGGCCCTCCGGCCGGATCGTGGACAGCCAGGCCTCGATGGCGGTCCCCCACGAGGCGAGGAAGGCGGGGTAGCCCGCGGCGAACTCCTCCAGTTCCCGGGCGGCCGCGTCGGTGAGGGGCGTCAGATCGTAGGTGACGGTGACCTCGCTGTGCTTCCCGGCCTCGCTGTGCTTCCCGGCCGGCTCCAGTGCCACGGTGACGGTCCCGGCGCGGGAGCCGGGGGTGACGCGGGCGTAGGAGATGCTCCGGCCCGGCTCGCGGGCGAGCACCACCCAGACGGTCGCCTCCCCGTGGGCGCCGGTCTCGAAGACGGTGCCGGGCTCGGTGTCGTCCTCGGCGGGGACCGGGAAGCGGGGCCGCCAGCCGTCCACCCACTTCTCCTCGCCGCGGGCGGTGAACAGGTGGAACGCCTCGTCCGGCGGGAGCGGGACGGTGAGGGTGCCGGTGAGCTTCACGGTGTCTCCTTCAGCCGGTGCGCGTCGGCGGAGGTCAGTGTCAGGGAGTAGACCTCCTTGAGTTGTTCGATCTTGGCCATCGTCTCCGGGGAGAACGGGGGCCTGCCCTCGAAGGCGTGCAGGACGATGCCCTCCACGAGGTCTCCCAGGGGCATGTCGAGGTATTCGGCCAGGCCCTTGAGGACCTTGAGCATGCTCTTCTCGATCCGGAACCCCGTCTGCACCCGCTCGACTGTTACCATGATAACAAGTTACCATACTGCCGATATGGGGGAATGGTGAATCGGTTCCGCAGCGGCGGGGAGACGGGGGCGCCGGGGGCCGCCCCGTGACGCGGCTCCGGTGGCGGACGGGCGGGAGCCGTGCTCTGCCGCGCTCTACCTCGGCCGGTCAGATGAGCCGGAAGGTGCTGACGAAGGTGTCGAGGTGCGTGCCGGCCTCGGCCCACTCGCCCGCGGGGACGAAGAACCAGAACAGCCCGACGCCGCCGGAGTCGCGGACGAGACACCGGGCGTACAGGCGGAAGGAACGGCCCGCGGCGTCCGGATGGGAGAAGCGGAACTCCAGCTCGGCGGCGTGGCCGTCGGGGTAGGGGACCTCCTTGCGGCTGAGCTCCCGGTAGGAGGCGGGATCGATCAGCTTCTGGTCCTGCAGGCCGACGCGGAGCGCGTCGAGCAGGGCGGTCGGGCTCCTGGCCTCCTTCCTCTCCGGGTGGGCGAAGGCGCCCAGGTACCAGGAGGAGGAGAGGATCCAACCCCTGGGGCGTTCCCAGCTCACCTGGCTCCCGGACTCGTCCTTGGTCCAGTCGTCGGGCACCGCGATGGAGAATCCGCGCGAGTCCGTGTGGAGGGTGAAGCCGCGTGGCAGCGAGGCCGCGGCATCGGAGGGCGCCGCCGTGCCCTGGCCGGGTGACCGGACGGGCCCGCCCGCGGCGGTCTCCCGTACGGAGGAGCCCGCGGACGGGGTGACCCCGGGTCGGGCGTCCCCCCGCTGCACCCCCCAGACGATCACGGTGGTCACGGCGGCCGCGGCCAGCACCGATCCCGCCGCCACGGCCACCCGGCCGCGCACCGGTCCCGCCGCCACGGCCACCCGGCCGCGCGCCGGCTTCCCGGTGGACACCGGCGCGAGCAGCGTCAGCGCCTGCTGCGCGGTCAGCCGTCCGGCGGGGTCCTTGCGGAGCAGGCCGTCGATCACCGGGCGGAGCCGGTCCGCGTACCGGAACGGCGCGGGCGGCTGATTGACGATGGCCGCGATCGTGGCTACCACGCTCTCCCGCTCGAACGGCTTGCGGCCCTCCACCGCCTGGTAGAGCGTGACACCCACGGCCCACAGGTCGGAGGCCGCGGAGGCGGGTCTGCCGTCGATCTGCTCGGGGGCGAGGTAGGCGGGCGTGCCGGTGAGCGCACCGGTGGGCGGGCCGCTCCCCGTCGAGCCGGAGGCGTCGTGGGCCGCCGCCGCGATCCCGAAGTCGGTGAGCACGGCCCGGCCGTCCTTGAGCAGGATGTTGGCGGGTTTGACGTCCCGGTGCACGACCCCGGCCGCCTCGGCCGCGGCCAGCGCGGAGATCACCTGGTGACCGAGCTCGGCGACGCGGGCCTCGGGCAGCCGTCCCCCGGTCCTGATCACCTCGGCCAGGGACGGGCCGTCGACCAGTTCCATGACGATCCACGGCAGCCCGTCCTCCTCGACCACGTCGTAGACGGTGACGATGCCGGGATGGTCCCGCAGCCGGGCCGCCACGCGCGCCTCGCGGAGGGTCCGCCGTACCCGCCGCTCCCGTTCCGGGGCGGGCAGGGAGGCGGGCAGTGTGACCTCCTTGACGGCCACGGGCTGGTGGAGCAGCTCGTCCCAGGCCCGCCAGACGACGCCCATGCCGCCCTCTCCGAGGGGTGCCTGCAGCTGGTACCGCCGAGCCAGTGCACGTAACCGATCTTCCGGCATACAGGGCAACATAGTGGCTCCGCCCTATCCGGGTCACGGCCAGGCCGCCGGTTCAGCGGACGCCGATCGCCTCCAGCAGGCCGGGCAGGGCGCGCTCGAGGGCGCGCTCCCAGTACGGCCAGCTGTGCGTGCCGTCGCCGTAGAAGTCGGTCTCGACGGACAGACCGGCCTCGCGGACCCGCTTGACGAAGCTCCGCGCCTCGGCCAGCAGGAACTGCTCGCCGCCGTCCCCGGTCGCGCCGGGGCCGTCCAGCGGTCCCGGATCACCGTTTCCGCAGGAGACGTAGAGCCACACGCCCTTCAGCGCGGACGCCAGCCGGCGCGGATTGTGCGCGGCCCAGACGTCCTCGGCGCCGCCGGGGACGCCCCACAGGTCACCGGGGTCGAAGCCGTGACTCCGGACGATGCCCATCACCCCCTGGGGGCCGGCCTCGGGGTCGAGCACACCGGAGAAGGACGCCGCGGCCTGGAACGCGCCCGGGTGCCGGGCCGCGTACGACATCGCGCCGAAACCGCCCATGGACAGCCCGGCGATCGCCCGCCGGTCCCCGGCCCCGTACTCTTTCTCGACCACGCCCAGCAGCTCGGTCATGTGGAAGGTCTCCCACCTGGGCCCGCGCAGCCAGTCGGAGTAGAAGCCCGCCGGGCCGCCCTCCGGGATCACGACGATCACCGGCGCGCCGGCCGTCAGCCTCTCCGCGCCGCCGTACTCGACCCAGCCGAGATGGTCGGGACCGCAGCAGCCGTGCAGCAGGTAGAGCACCGGCCACGGCCCCGACCCCGGCTTCCAGCCGCGCGGCAGCAGGATGCGGGCCTTGGCGGTACGGCCCAGCGCGGGCGAGTGGAACGTCAGGTCCCGGGACCTTCCGCCGGCGTTCTCGCTCCGCACGTCCCGCACCGTGCCGGAAGGCGCCGGGGCGGGCGGGGACACGGCGGGCGGGGACACGGCGGGCGGGGACGCGGCGGGCGGGGACGCGGCGGGCGGGGACGGGGCGGGGGAGACCGCCGGAGCGGACGGGGACGCGGCCGGAGCGGAGGCCGCCGGCCCGGCGGGGTCCGGACGCAGGATCACGGTCGCGACCGCGGCCGCCACGACCACGGCGATTCCGGCCGCCACGGCCCACCACACTCGGACGGACTTCATCCCACTCCAGACCGCGTCAGGGGCGAGGGCGTCCGGGGACGCCCCGGGTCAGGTCTGACCAATCATGCCCTGCCGCACGGTTCAGCGGTACTGATCTTCCCGGGGCCGGATCGGCCTCAGGTCCGCACGTGCAGCCTGAAACCCGAGCGGCCTGCGGGCTCCAGCCCCTCCCTCAGGTGCAGCGAGGGGATCTCGTAGTCGCCGGAGTTCTGCCGCCGGAAGGCGATCGGCTCGGTCGACTCCAAGGTCAGCAGCCGCTGCTCCCACGCCTTGGCGATGTCCGGGAAGTCCTCACCGGTGGTCCGGTCCGCGCCGTACAGCACGAACGGCGGCAGCACCTCGATCCCCGGGTAGTAAAGGATCCCGTGGTGGATCGGGAACAGCAGGTCGTCGATCGGGCCGTTGATCCCGCGCTCGGCGTAGTGCGACTCCGGGCCGCCGACGGTCACCGACAGCAGCGCCCGCCTGCCCGCGAGGGTCCCCTCACCGAAACGCTCCCCGTACTTGACGTCGCTGTGCTCGCCGACGCCGTACGCGAAGTGGTAGGTGAAGACCCGGTCGACCCAGCCTTTGAGGATCGCCGGCATGGTGTACCACCACAACGGGAACTGGAAAATGATCATTTCCGCCCACAGCAGCTTCTCCTGCTCGGCGCGGACGTCCGGGGTGAGGGTCCCGGTGTCGAAGGCCCGTCCCGAGTCCGCGGCGACTCTCAGCGGGCTCGAAGCGGACGGGCCGAAGTCCCCGGCGTCCACGACCGCCTTCCAGCGCATTGCGTACAGGTCGCTGACCCGCACCTCGTGCCCCGCCTTCTCCAGTGTGGCCACCGCCAGGTCCTTCAGCGAGCCGTTGAGCGACCTCGGCTCCGGGTGTGCGTAGACGATCAGAGTCTTCACGTGAACTCCTTCGGGTCGGGTGCCTCCGATCCTCCGCACCCGGGCCGCCGCCGTTCAGGGGCGCCTCTTCCGCCGGACCCGGGTTCCTGGTAACGGCAGGGCCACCTTCACCGCCGGCGCCCACGGGATACTGGGCCCATGGACGATCTCGCGGGATTCCTGCGCACCCGCCGCTCCCGGGTCGACCCGGCAGGGGCGGGCATCCCGGCCGGCAGCCGCCGCCGGGTCCAGGGGCTGCGCCGTGAAGAGGTCGCGCACCTGTCCGGAGTGAGCGTCGACTACTACGTGCGCCTGGAGCAGGGCCGCGCCACGCAGCCCTCGGAGCAGGTACTCGACGCGCTCGCGCGGGTCCTCGGGCTCGACGACACCGAACGCGGGCACCTGTACCGGCTGGCCCTGCGGCGGCGCCGGAAGGCGAAGTCGCCCACCGGGCGATTGCGCCCCGAACTGCTGCGGGTCCTGGACCTGATCACCGACGCGCCCGCGCTCATCGTCGACCACCGCCTCGACGCCGCCGCCGGCAACCGCCTCGCCGAACTGCTGTACGGCCGCCCGGTGAAAGGTCTGAACACGGCCCGGCACATCTTCCTGGAGGAGGACGAGCGCGGCCTGTACGCCGACTGGGACCGGTGCACCCTCGACGTGGTCGGGCATCTGCGCCTGGCCGCCGGCAAGTACCCCGAGGATCCGCGCCTGGCCTCGCTGATAGGGGAGCTGGCGATGGGCAGCGAGCGCTTCCGGCGCCTGTGGGCCCGGGCGGACGTGCGCGCGCGGATGCACGGGCGCAAGGCGTACCGGCACCCCCTGGTCGGGGAACTGGAGCTGCATCAGGAGAACTTCGCGCCGCCGGATGAGTCAGGCATGGAGCTGCTGGTGCTCACGGCGGCCCCCGGCAGCCCCTCCGCGGACGCCCTGCGGCTCCTGGCCGGCCTGGGCGCCGGCGGGTGAGCGGCACGGGCACGGCCCGCGCCCGTGCCGCTCATCGCCGGTACGGGGTCAGCGCCAGGTATCGGTACGGGTCACCGTGCCGGACGCCGGGGTGGTGAAGGAGCGGTTGGGGTCGCTCTCCCAGGTCACCGAGCCGTCGGGGTTCTTCTTGATGTACTTGTAGGAGACCGTCCTTCCGGCGGGCAGGCTGACCGTGGCCTTCCAGACGGGGTAGTCGGCCGACGACAGCGCCACCGCGTTCTCCGGGTTCCAGGAGCCCAGCTCGGCCACGTCGCCGACGACGAAGACGTTCTGGCCCCAGTAGGTGGTCACGTTCGCGTCGAAGGAGGCGGCGATCTTTCCGGGGCTCACCGTCGGGGAGGGGGTGGCCGTCGGGGTCGGGGTGGGGCCGCCGCCGACGTGGACGGCGACCGCGCTCCTGGCGGGGACGGTGACGTTCGCGGTGCCGTCGGAGCCCACGGTCACCGAGCCGCTCCCGGCGACGTTGGCGTAGGTCCCGGCGGGCAGGCCGGTGGTGAAGGTGCGGGTGAGGGAGCCGCTCTGGTTGTTGATGGCGACCCAGCCCTTGTTCCCGCGGCTGAAGGCGATCAGGTTGTCGCCGTTGTCGTACCAGTTGGCCACGGCGGTGCCCGCCACGGCCTTGTGGAAGCCCACCATCCCGGTCATCTGGCGGTGGAAGCAGGTCCAGCGCCCGTTGCCGCAGTCGGTGTCGGTGACGAAGCCGCCGTTGGCCGAGGGCGGCCCGGCCTCCTTGTCGGTCCAGGTGAAGGAGGAGTAGACGCGCGGCGTGCCGTACGGCCAGGCCAGCATGAAGACGTTGGCCAGTTTGTAGGTGTCGCCGTACTTGTAGTTGAGCGTGGCGTCGTTCTTGGAGGCGTCCTTGCGCTCGGTGTCGTGGTTGTCGACGAACGTCACGGCCCTGTCGCCGGGCACCGACAGTCCCCAGCTCTCGCCGAACGTCCTCAGCCACTTGATCTGGCCGGTGAACTGCTCTTTCATTTTGCGGCCGAAGACGAACTCGTGCACGTCGCCGATGCCGGTGTACTGGCTCGGCTGGACCGCCTCACCCTCGCCGTAGATGACCTCCAGGTGCAGGTACGGCGAGCCGGTCAGCTTGGCCTTGATGGCGGCCAGGTCGTCGGGGTGGATGTGCTTGGCCGCGTCGATGCGGAAGCCGTCGACCCCCAGGGCAGTGAGCCTGTTGAGCCAGCCGGCGATCTGGTCGCGGACGTACCCGGATCCGGTGTCGAGGTCGGCCAGGCTGACCAGCTCGCAGTTCTGCACCCGCCAGCCGTTCTTCTTGTAGTCCTCGTCGTCGATGACGCAGGAGGGCGAGTTGCGGAAGTCCCAGGAGGAGTAGAGGCCGGGATAGTCGTACTTGCTGAAGGAGTAGCCGCCGTAGCTGGTGCTGCCCTGACCGGTCATGTGGTTGATGACCGCGTCGACGTGCACCTTGACGCCCGCGCCGTGGCAGGCGTCGATCATGTTCTTGAAGGCGTTCTCGTCGCCGAACTTGCTGGTGAGCGTGTAGCGGGCGGGCTGGTAGACGTCCCACCAGACCGAGCCGCCCTTGCTCATCGAGTCGTGCGGCGGGGAGACCTGGACGGCGCCGTACCCGGCCGGGCCGAGCACGTCGGTGCACTCGCGCGCGACTGAGTTCCAGTTCCAGCTCCAGAGCTTGACGATGGGACCGGTGCCGGCCGGGGGAGCGGCCTGGACGGCGGCGGCGGAGGAGGTGGCGCCGAGCGTGACGGGCACGAGCACGGCGGCGCCCGCCAGGACGCTCAGCGCCGCGGCGGCCAGGGCCGTACGGGTGCGCGTCCTGCGGGCGGAGGGCCGGAGGGCGGGTGATCGGGGGACGGAGGGCCGGAGGGCGGGTGATCGGGGGACGGAGGGCCGGGGGTCAGGGGATTTGTAGGATTCCACGGTGGGGCCTCCAGGAGTGATGGATGGGTTCCCGTGCCGGGCCGGGTGCTGCAACACCCGGCCCGGTGGCAGTCCCGGACCGGAGCGGTCCGGGCGTTCTCGGGGCCGTTCCCCGGACGGCCCGATCTCTTTCCGGGGCCGCCCGTTCAGACGGTCCCGGGGCCTGCTAGGACTGCACGAAGACGGCGACCGTGCGGGCCGGGACCGTCAGCGTGCCGGTGGCGGCGTCGAACGCCGACTGCTTCACGACGGGGTCGCCGCCCTCCGCCTGGACCGGGTGGAGGGCCACCTGGCCGCCCTTGAGCGCGGGCACGGCCTGCGCCTGCCGCTCGGGGGTCGCGTTGAAGACGACGGTGACCGACTTCCACTTCGGGTCGATCCCGGAGGCGTCCAGGTGCATGGTCACCACACCCGGGGTCTCCGCGCTCCCGGCACCCGGGAACGACAGCCGCTTCTGCACCTCGGCCAGGGAGCCCAGTGCGAAGGCGGGCGAGGAGGAGCGGATCTTCAGCAGCTCGCCGTACCCGCTCCGGGCCGAGCCGATCGCGGCGCAGTCCGGCTTGAGCGCGGGGTCGGCGAGCAGGGGCTTGGCGTAGGGCCACTTGTCCTCGTTGTCGGCCTTGGGCGGCAGGCCCGCGCCGAAGCCGTTGCCCTGGGCGCAGTCCCACAACAGCCGGTTGAACCAGTCGCCGGAGTCGTAGGAGTTGCGGTCCAGCGACTTGGAGCGCAGCCGCTCGCTGCCCGCGTGCACGAACGCGGTGCCCTGCGACAACACGGACGTGGCCAGCGAGAGCGTCTGCATGCGCACCCGGTCGGACATCGAGGTCGCCTGCGGCAGCTTGTAGGCCAGCGCGTCGAACAGCGTCTCGTTGTCGTGGGCGTCCACGTAGGTCACGGCCTCGCCCGGCGCCGCGGTGTATCCGGCCGGGGCGCCGTTGTAGTCGACCTCCGAGCCCTTGACCTGCCGGCCGGAGGAGGCGGTGAAGCGGTAGTCGCGCAGGTTGCCGGCGAGACCCACCTTGATCAGGTCGTGGTAGCGCAGCAGCCGGGCCCGCTGCTGCTCGGCGGTGCCGTTGGCCGGCGAGCCGTTCGGCGACCCGGCCAGGCCGGAGCCGAAGCCCTGCACCCGGGGGTCGGGGTCGAACGGGCCGCCGCCGCGCACCGCGTCGCGCAGCCGGTCGTTGAAGGTGCCGATGCCGGTCCCGGCCATGTTGAGCTGGGTCGCCTGCTCGAACCGGGCGTCGTCGGCGACCTCGCCGAAGTTCCAGCCCTCGCCGTACAGGATGATCGACTTGCCGTCCACGCCGTCCCTGGCGAGGGTCAGCTCGTCCAGGGCCTCGCGCACGGCGACCATGTTCGCCTTGGGGTGGTGGCCCATCAGGTCGAACCGGAAGCCGTCGATCTTGTACTGCTTCGCCCAGGTGACGACGGAGTCGACGACCAGCTTGCCCATCATGGCGTGCTCGGGCGCGGTGTTGGCGCAGCAGGTGGAGGTGGCCACCGCGCCGTCGTCCAGCAGCCGGTGGTAGTAGCCGGGCACGATCCGGTCGAGCACCGAGGTGGGGTCCTGCCCCGCGGCGTGGGTGTGGTTGTAGACCACGTCCATGACCACCCGCAGGCCCGCGCCGTTCAGGCCCGCGACCATCTGCCGGAACTCCCTGATCCGGGCGGCGCCGTCCGGGTCGGAGGCGTAGGAGCCCTCCGGCACGGTGTAGTGCCGCGGGTCGTAGCCCCAGTTGAAGCCGTCCTCGGCGGCCGTCTTCGCCACGCACTCCTGCTGCTCGGCCGAGTCGGCGGGCAGCGCGGCCAGGTCGCAGTCCGGCTCGGTACGGTCGGCCCTGCGCTCCGGGATGGTCGCGATGTCGAAGACGGGCAGCAGGTGCACGTGGGTCAGCCCGTCGGCGGCCAGCGCTCGCAGCTCCCTCATGCCCGCGGAGTCACCGGTGAAGGCCGCGTAGGTGCCGCGCCGCTCGGCCGGGACCGTCGCGTCGGAGGCGGAGAAGTCACGCACGTGCAACTCGTAGACCGACGCCTTCTCCTGCGGCACCGCCCCGGGCTTGGCCAGGGAGCCCCAGCCCTCGGGCCGCAGGGCCCGGTCGGACAGGTCCACCAGCTGGCTGCGGACCGAGTCGGCGGCCAGCGAGACGCTGTACGGATCGGTCACCTCGTTGGTGACGACCTTGCCCGCGGCGGGGGAGTAGACCGTGACCAGGAAGGTGTAGTAGCGCCCCTTCCAGGACGGAAGGCCCCGCACCGACCAGACGCCGGTGGCGTCGTCGCGGCGCATCGCGTGCACGCTGCGGCTCCCGCCCGAGGCGTCCCGGTAGAGCGCCAGCTCCACCGTGCGCGCGGTCGGCGCCCAGACGGACAGGCGGGGCAGCGCGCCGGAGGCGTCCGGGCCGAGCTCGGCGCCGGCCGCCCCGGCGTAGACGTCGTCGAGCACACCGGGGATCTGCACGCCGGTCGCGGTCAGCAGCACGCCCGAGGCGTCCCGCTCGACGGCCACCACCTGGCCGCGCAGCGCCTCCTGCACCAGGCCGGCGTCGCGCGGGTCCACCGTGAGCGCGGCGTGCCCGGCCAGGTGCGGCCACTTCGCCTTCTGCGCGTCGGTCAGCGCGCCCGGGGACAGCCGGATCAGCCGGTGGGCGCCGGTCAGGTCCCCCTTGGCGTAGGCGATGCCGCCCTTGGCGGAGAACGCCAGCGCGTAGGTCAGCGCGGCCGAGGGCCGCACCTTCCAGGCGACGGTGGTCCGGTCGATCCAGTGGGCGGAGGACTTCGACAGGTCGGCGTCGGCGCCGCGCACCGCCGCCTGCGGCAGCACGTGGCCCTCGGTGGCCGCGACCCGCCAGATCTCGTGCCCGTCGGACACGAGGTCGAGCGCCTGGTTGGCGGGGAGGTCCTTCTCGTCGCCCTTGTGGATGATGTAGCTCACGTTCTTCGCCCCCTCTTTCAGGGGGACGCGGAAGTGGACGCCGAAGCCGTCCGTTCCCGCGGGCTGGAGCGGGCTCGCCCACTCGGTGGGGTTGGCCACGTCGCCCCACAGGTGCAGACCCCAGCCGTCATAGTTCCCGTCGGGCCGGTGGTAATGCAGGATCGCGACGTTCTCGGCGGCGGCGCGGGTGGGGTGGACCGCCGTCGCGCCGGAGTTGACGTAGGCGTCCGGCTGGCGCGCCGGGGTGAACGCCTGGTCGGGTCCGGGGTCCTTGGTGTCGCCCTTGTGGATGATGTAGTTGACCGGGAGCGAGGGGTCCTTCAGCGGGATCTTCCAGAACGCGCCGTAGGAGTCGGTGCCGTCCGGCTGCCGCGGCGCGGACCACTCGGTGGGCACGCCGTCGGCCAGGCCGTCGCCCCACAGGTGCAGGCCCCAGCCGTCGTAGGCCTTGTCCGGCCGGTTGTAGTGGACGGTCGCGTACCCCTGGGCCGCGGCGCGGGAGGGGTGGGTGTCCGGCCTGCCCTCGGCCAGCCAGACCTCACCGGTCTTGGCCGGGTTGACGATCCGGTCGCCGCCGTCCTTCTCGTCGCCCCGGTGGGCGATGATCCCGACGTTCGTCGCGCCCGGCTTCAGCTTGATCCAGGCGAAGCGGCCGTAGGCGTCCTCGCCGGTCAGCGGGAGGGGCTTCGCCCAGTCGGTGGGGTTCTCGACGTCGCCCCAGACGTGCAGGCCCCAGCCGTCGTAGTCGGCCCGCTGGTAGTGCACGACGAGCCAGTCGCGCTTGACCGCGCCCGGCTCCTCGGGCTCCGGCTCGGGGGCCACGGTCGCCGAGGCGGTCGCCGAGGCGAACCGGCCCGCGGAGTCCTTCACCACGGCCTTGTAAGTGATCTTCGTGCCCGCCGCGAGGCCCCTCAGGTCGTGGAAGACCCGGAAGGTACGGCTCTCGCCCGCGGCGTTGGGCGCGTCGTCGGTGCCCAGCACCCTCCAGCCGCCGTCGCCGACCCTGGCGGCGAAGGTGACCTGGTCGAAGCCGGCGCCCGGCACGGTCGCGGTGACCGGGATCCGGCCGTCCTCGGCGGTGCCCCTGATCTCGGCCCCCGGGAGCGCGATCGAGACGGCCGGGGCCGCGGACGGGGCGGCGAGTTTCGCCGAGGCCCGGTAGACGACCGCCGACAGGGCCGGGACGGTCACTGCGAGCTTCGCGTCGGCGCCGGTGGTGACGGAGGCGGCGGCCTCGCCGTACACCTTGGTGAAGCCCAGGTTCGCGGAGAACGTCGGCACCTGTACGGTCGCCGCCTGCTCGGCGTTGTTGACCGCGACGACGTACTCGACCTGCTCCCTGGCGCCGATCCGGGAGAACGCGTAGACGCCGCCGGAGGCCAGCCGCTCGACCTGCGCGCCGTCGGCCAGGGCCGGGTGGGCGTCGCGGAGCTTCGCCAGCGCGGAGATGCCCCGGTAGAGCGGGTGCGCGGGGGTGTAGTTGTCCTGCGCGTGGGTGGCGTCGGTGCCGATCAGGTCGTCGGACAGGTAGCCGGCGGTCTTCGAGGCGAACATGGACTGGCGGGCGTCCTGGTCCCCGCCCTTTCCGGTGAAGCCCTGCTCGTCGCCGTAGTAGACGACCGGCTGTCCGCGCGTGAGGTACATCAGCTCGTGGGCCAGCAGGTCGCGCCGGAGCAGCTCGGCGTCGGGCGCGCCGGGGTTGTCCTGCGCCATGAACCGGCCGATGCGGCCCATGTCGTGGTTGCCGAGGAAGGTCGGCAACGAGGAGGCGTTGCCGTCGGCGTCGATGTGGTAGTCGTCCCCGGCGAACAGCCGGGCCAGCCGGGAGGCGGGTTCCTTGCCGCCGCTGAAAGACCTCGCGGCCTCCTGGAAGGGGAAGTCCAGGGTGGCGTCCATGGCGCCGCGGGTGGAGTAGCGGCTGGTGAAGGCCGGGTCGCCGGAGTAGACCTCGCCGAACATGAAGAAGCGCTTGTTGCCGCGCTGGGCCGCGTAGCCGCGCAGGGCCGGCGAGAAGCGCTCCCAGAACTCCATGTTGACGTGCTTGGCGGTGTCGATGCGGAAGCCGTCGATGCCGGTCTCGCGCACCCAGGTCTTGTAGATGTCGGTCATGCCCCTGACGACCTCGGGACGTTCGGTCCACAGGTCGTCGAGGCCGAAGAAGTCGCCGTACTCGGAGTTCTCCCCGCTGAAGGTGGAGTCGCCCCGGTTGTGGTACATCGTCGGGTCGTTCAGCCAGGACGGCGTCTTGGCGCCCTCCGGCGCGACCGGCGTGTAGGGGAAGGAGCGGGTCGTGACCTTCGGGAAGGTGTCCCCGGCGGCGTACTTCCGGTCGTCGAACGGCGTGCCGTCCGCGTCGAGGTAGGGATGGGCGGCCTTGGACCGGTAGGTGTAGGTCTTCTCCGCGTAGTCGATCACGTCGGCCGTGTGGTTGGTGATGATGTCGAAGAAGACCTTCATCCCGCGCTTGTGGGCCTCCTTGACCAGCTTCTTCATCTGGGCGTTGGTGCCCAGGTGCGGGTCGATGCGGGTGAAGTCGGTGATCCAGTAGCCGTGGTAGCCGGCCGAGACGTTGTCGCCGGTGCCCTGCACCGGCCGGTTCTCGAACGCCGGGGTGATCCAGAGCGCGGTGCTGCCGAGTCCCTGGATGTAGTCGAGCCGCTTCAGCAGGCCCTCCAGGTCACCGCCCTGGTAGAAGCCCTTGTGGGCGGGGTCGAAGCCGGTGGCGAGCCGGTCGCCGGACAGCCCGCCCCGATCGTTGCCGGGGTCGCCGTTGGCGAAGCGGTCGGTCATCGCGAAGTAGAAGCGCTCGCGGCTCAGGTCGGCGCGGAGCGCGTCGCGGGCGAGCTCCCGGTCGGAGGGCTCCGCGGTACGGCTCAGCGCCGAGACCAGCGGGGCCCGCGAGGCCTGCGCGGCACGGTCCGGCGTCGTCGGGGACGGCGTCGGGGATGGGGCCGCCGGGGACGGCGCGGAAACGGGCGGGACCGCCGCGGAGGCGGGCGTGGTCAAGAGGGACGCGGTGACCAGCACGGCCGTGAGCGCGCCCGCCGGAGCGGCCGTTCTCATGCGCCGTGGGGGGAGTGGCCAGAGCACGGGGCCTCCACGGTGTTTCGGGGGTGTTGCCCGGAAGTTACTCATCGGACATGATCTGTGCAATCCCTTGCGGCAACTTTCTGAATGGGGACCTTCTCCCGATGCTCAGGGGTCTCTCGTATCCACCGCGCAAGGGTGATCGAAGCCGGGGAAACCCCTGTGACGTGCGGGTAACCTCGATGGCGCATCCCTCGGAGCGGTTGGTCTGATTTGGGATGTTAGGCCGATATGTAACAAGTTTGCAGACTCTTGCAGCAAGTTCTTCCAAAGCGGTTCACGTCGGCGTAACGTCCGGCGTACTCCACCACCGGCCCGGCGGATCTTCCGTTCATGGCCGGTTCCCTGAGCTATGAGGAGAAAGACATGCGGCGAGCCTTCTCGGCCGTGACGATCGTCGCGGCCCTCGCCCTGGCGGTTTCCGCCTGCGGCGGCGGCGATGGCGGTGAGACGGCGGCCCCCACGTCCGCCCCGTCCGACCCGACCAAGATCAGCGGCGAGATCACCTGGTGGGACACCGTCCGGCCGGACAGCGAGGGTCCGACCTTCCAGGCGCTCATCAAGGACTTCCAGGCGAAGTACCCGAACATCAAGGTCAACTACGTCAACGTCCCCTCGGACCAGGCGCAGAACAAGTTCCAGACCGCGGCCCAGTCCGGCAGCGGAGCGCCCGATGTGATCCGTTCCGAGGTCGCCTGGACCTCCCAGTTCGCCTCCCTGGGCTACCTGCAGCCGCTGGACGGCACCCGCGCGGTCGAGAACGAGTCCGACTTCCTGGCCGGGCCGCTGAGCAGCACCAAGTACAACGGCAAGACCTACGCCGTGCCGCAGGTCACCGACACCCTGGCGCTGATCTACAACAAGAAGCTGCTCAAGAAGGCCGGCTGGGACAAGGCTCCCGCCACGGTCGCCGAGCTCAAGCAGGCCGCGCTGGACGTCAAGGAGAAGACCGGCGTCAACGGCCTCGCGCTCAACGTCGACGCCTACTTCCTGCTGCCGTTCATGTACGGCGAGGGCGGCGACATGCTCGACGTGCAGGGCAAGAAGATCACCGTCAACTCCCCCGAGAACGTCAAGGCGATGGAGACCGTCGCCGACCTGATCAGCTCGGGTGCCGCGCCCAAGCCGGCCATCCAGGACAGCTACGCCAACGCGATGACCGCCCTCAAGGACGGCAAGGCCGCGATGATCTACAACGGCCCGTGGGCGCTGTCGGAGATCTACCAGGGCAAGGAGTTCAAGGACAAGGAGAACCTGGGCATCGCCCCGGTTCCCGCGGGCTCGGCCAAGGCAGGTGCTCCCACCGGTGGCTGGAACTACGCCATCTACGCCGGTTCCAAGAACATCGACGCCTCCTACGAGTTCGTCCGCTTCATGAGCACCCCGGAGAACCAGGCCCGGATCGCCAAGGAGATCAGCCTCCTGCCGACCCGTACCTCCGCCTACGACAACCCCGACGTCCAGGGTAACGCCGACGTCGCCGTCTTCAAGCCGATCATGGACACCGCGGTCGCCCGTCCGTGGATCCCCGAGGGCGGCCAGCTCTTCCAGCCGCTGCTGGAGGGCTACCAGGCCCTGGTCGGCGGTAAGACGACCCCGGCGGACATGCTCAAGACCGTCGACGAGAAGTACCGCGGCATCTTCAAGGACTGGAGCTGATCCGTGGCGACCTCCACTGGACGTGCGACCGGCACGACCAGGGACCGGGCCGCGGGCGCCGTTGACGGCGCCCGCGGCCCGGGCCGCGGCGGCCGGCCCGGGCCCCTCCGCCGCTCACTGAGCCAGTACTGGTACGCCTGGGCCATGGTCGCCCCGGTCATCGTGGTCACCGCCGCGCTGATCGGCTGGCCGCTGGTGCGCGGCGTCTACCTCTCCCTGACCGACGCCACCGAGGCCAACATGGGCCGCACGATCGGCGTCAACGTCATCCCCTCGACCTACGAGTTCACCGGGCTGGACAACTACGTCTCCATCCTCGGCAGCGGCCTGTTCTGGGAGAAGCTCACCTGGACGGTCCTGTGGACCGTGGCCTGCGTCGCGCTCCACTACGGCATCGGGCTCGGCCTGGCCCTGATGCTCAACCGGAGGATGCGCTTCCGCTCGGCCTACCGGGTGCTGCTGATCCTGCCGTGGGCGATCCCCCCGTTCGTCGCCGCGTTCATCTGGCGCTACCTCTACAACAGCGACTACGGCGTCATCAACGCCATGCTGCGGGGCGTCGGCCTGGGCGGCGTCGGCTGGCTCGACGACCCGACCACAGCGAAGATCGCGGTCATCGCGGTCAACGTCTGGATCGGCATCCCCTTCATGATGCTGGCCCTGCTGGGCGGGCTCCAGTCGATCCCGCGCGAGCTCTACGAGGCGGCCGAGGTGGACGGCGCCACCCCGTGGCAGCGCTTCCGCTTCGTCACGATCCCCGGCCTGCGCACGGTCTCCAGCACCGTGATCCTGCTGGGCACGATCTGGACGTTCAACATGTTCCCGCTGATCTTCCTGATCACCGGCGGAGGCCCGGGCAGCTCCACGGAGATCCTGGTCACCTACGCCTACCGCGAGGCCTTCACCGGCATCCGCAACTACTCCGGCTCGGCGGCCTGGGGCGTGCTCATCCTGCTGCTCCTGGTCGTGATGGCCGTCGTCTACCGCCGCGCGCTGCGCAAGCAAGGGGAGGTCTGGTGATGAGCACCGCGACCGTGAACACCGGGACCTCCGGGAGGGCCACGGGGCGCCGCCGCGTCCGCAGCCGTGACGAGCGCAGCCTCGGCAGCTCGATCCTGCTGCACGGCACGCTCATCCTCGCGTCCCTCATCTCGATCTTCCCCGTCGTCTGGCTGATCCTGACCTCGCTCAAGCCGCGCGACGGCTGGCTGTCCACCGAGCTGAAGCTCTTCGACGACTCCTCACTGGAGAACTACACCCGGGTGCTGACCGAGACGCAGTTCCCGTCCTGGCTGCTCAACTCGGTGATCATCGCGGGTCTGACCACGATCATCGGGGTGTTCCTGGCCTCGACGACCGGGTACGCGATCAGCCGCTTCCGCTTCCCGGGCTACCGCGGCGTCATGTGGATGCTGCTGATCACCCAGATGTTCCCGGTGGCGATCCTGATCGTGCCGCTGTACAACCTGATGGCCGGTCTCGGCCTGCTCAACCAGATCCCGGGATTGGTCATCGCCTACATGACGGTGGCGGTGCCGTTCTGCGCGTGGATGATGAAGGGCTACTTCGACTCCATCCCGCGTGAGATCGACCAGGCCGGCATGATCGACGGGCTGAGCCCGTTCGGCACCTTCTGGCGGGTCATCCTGCCGCTGGCCCGGCCCAGCCTCGCGGTCACCGCGTTCTACTCCTTCATGACCGCCTGGGGCGAGGTCGCCTACGCCACGGTGTTCATGACGGGGGACGACACGCGAACCCTCGCGGCCGGCCTGCAGCAGTTCGTCGGCCAGCACTGGTCCGACTGGGGCCTGATGACCGCGGCCGCGGTGCTGATCGCGGTGCCGGCGGCGGTCGTCTTCCTGCTCGTCCAGCGCAACCTGGTGGCCGGTCTCACCGCCGGCGCCACGAAGCTGTGACACCCTGCGCCACCACGTAACACTACGTAAACCCATGCAACACCACTGTGCTAACACGTCCTGATATGTCGTTATTTGATCGGGGGACAACATGACCGAGCTCGTCCACGTGGACCCTGCCGCGGAGGCCGCCACCCGATGGTGGCGGGACGCGGTGATCTACCAGGTCTACGTGCGCAGCTTCGCCGACGGCAACGGTGACGGCATCGGCGACCTCCTGGGAGTGCGGTCCCGCCTGCGGTACCTCGCCGACCTGGGAGTGGACGCGATCTGGCTGAACCCCTTCTACACCTCTCCGATGGCCGACTTCGGCTACGACGTGGCGGACTACCGGGACGTGGACCCGATCTTCGGCTCGCTCGCCGACGCCAAGGCGCTGATCGACGACGCCCACGCGCACGACCTGCGCGTGATCGTCGACGTGGTCCCCAACCACACCTCCGACCAGCACGTCTGGTTCCAGCAGGCCCTGGCCGCCCGGCCGGGCAGCCCCGAGCGTGAGCGCTACATCTTCCGCGAGGGCAAGGGGGCGCACGGCGAACTGCCGCCGAACGACTGGGAGTCGGTCTTCGGCGGCCCGGCCTGGACGCGGCTGGCCGACGGGCAGTGGTACCTGCACCTGTTCGCCCCCGAGCAGCCCGACCTGAACTGGGAGAACCCCGAGGTCCACGCCGAGTTCGAGTCGATCCTGCGGTTCTGGCTCGACCTGGGGGTCGACGGTTTCCGCATCGACGTCTCCCACGGCATGGTCAAGGCCGAGGGCCTGCCCGACGTCGGCCACCCCGACCAGGTCAAGATGATCGGTACCGAGGTGGTCCCGTTCTTCGACCAGGACGGCGTGCACGAGATCCACCGTGCCTGGCGCCGGCTGCTCGACTCCTACCCGGGGGAGCGGATCGGCGTCGCCGAGGCCTGGGTGCCGACCCTGGACCGGCTGGCCAACTACGTCCGCCCGGACGAGCTGCACCAGGCGTTCAACTTCCATTTCCTGACCACCCCGTGGGACGCCGAGGCCTTCCGCCTGGTGATCGACGAGTCGCTGCGGTCCGCCGGCTCGGTCGGCGCGCCCGCCACCTGGGTGCTCTCCAACCACGACGTCAAGCGGCACGTCACCCGCTACGGCCACGGCGAGCTCGGGCTCCGCCGGGCCCGCGCGGCGGCCCTGCTGACCCTGGCCCTGCCCGGCTCCACGTACATCTACCAGGGCGAGGAGCTCGGTCTCCCCGAGGTGCTCGACCTGCCCGAGGAGTTCCTGCGCGACCCCCAGCGGCTGCGCAACCCCGAGGACGGGCGCGACGGCTGCCGGGTGCCGATCCCGTGGGCCGATGTGGAGCCGCACTTCGGCTTCACCATGCCCGGCATCGAGGCGACGTGGCTGCCCATGCCGGACTCCTGGGGCCCGCTCAGCGTCCAGTCGCAGCTGCGCGACCCCGCCTCCACGCTGAGCCTCTACCGCACGGCTCTGCGGATCCGGCGGGACCTGGACGCCTCCGGCGACGCCCCGCTGACCTGGCTGGACTCCCCGCAGGGCACGCTGGCCTTCCGCCGGGGCGACGGGCTCGCCGTCACGATCAACCTGACCGGGGAGCCGGTCGAGCTGCCCGCACCCGGTAGGCTCCTGCTGGCCAGTGCCACTCCTGTGGTGGAGGACGGCACCGTACGGCTCGCGCCGGACTCCGCCGCCTGGTGGGGGCGTGATGACACGTAACGACACGGGCCACGGGGGATGAGGCCGTGAGAGCGCGTGACGGCGGTTCACGGGGGACGGGGACGCGATGACGTACAACGGCGGCCCGCTCGGGAGCGGTCAGGCCCGCCTGGCCGACATCGCCGCGCACGCCGGGGTCAGCGAGGCCACGGTGAGCCGGGTGCTCAACGGCAAGCCGGGGGTCTCGGCGGGCACCCGGCAGGCGGTGCTGACGGCGCTGGACCTGATGGGCTACGAGCGTCCGCAGCGGTTGCGCCAGCGCAGCAACGGGCTGGTGGGGCTGGTCACGCCGGAGCTGGACAACCCGATCTTCCCGGCCTTCGCCCAGGCGATCGAGAAGGCGCTGACCCAGCACGGCTACACGCCGCTGCTGTGCACCCGGCTGCCCGGCGGCGCCGCCGAGGACGAGTTCACCGAGATGCTCGTCGAGCGCGGGGTCAGCGGGATCATCTTCGTCTCCGGCCTGCACGCCGACGTCACCGCCAACCAGGACCGCTACACCCGGCTGCTCGGGCAGGGCGTGCCGATCGTCCTGCTCAACGGGCACTCGGGCGATGTGCAGGCCCCGTTCATCTCACCGGACGACTGGGCCGCCGCGCGGCTGGCCGTACAGCACCTGGTGGACCTCGGCCACGAGCGCATCGGCCTGGCGGTGGGGCCGAGCAGGTTCGTGCCGGTGATCCGCAAGATCGAGGGCTACCGGCGTGCGATGGCGCAGCTGCTCGGCGCGACCGAGGTGGACGAGCTGATCTCGCACTCGCTGTTCTCGGTCGAGGGCGGCCAGGCCGCCGCCTCGGTGCTGCTGGAGCGGGGGTGCACCGGCATCGTGTGCGCCTCCGACCTGATGGCGCTGGGGGCGATCCGGGCCTGCCGGGACCGGGGGCTGACGGTGCCGGGGGACGTCTCGATCGTCGGATACGACGACTCGCCGCTGATCGCCTTCACCGACCCGCCGCTGACCACCGTGCGCCAGCCCGTGCAGTCGATGGTCGCCGCCGCGGTGCACACCCTCCTGGAGGCCATCGCGGGGACTCCGGGGCAGCACTCCGAGCTCATCTTCCAGCCGGAGTTCATCGTGCGCGGATCGACGGGCTCGGGGCCGAAGATCATACGCTGAGCGATCGTCCGGGAAAGGTCATGGGAGCCAGAAATGGCCTCTGGCGTGCGGTAACGGTTCGCTGTGGATCCCGGGTGCGAAATGACGACACCGGTGACGGTATGGAAGTATTCACCCCTGACCATGCCAGCTATGACGTTGATGGAGCGTGCCCGGATGGACCGGACCGGACAGCGGTGGATCGCCCTCGGAGTGGGGGTCGTGGCGGTGGGAGGGCTACTGGCCCCCGCACCGGCCGGCGCCCTCGCCTCCTCCGGGAGCCCCACACCGGTCGGGGTCGCCGCGGCGCCCGGAGCCGCCGCCGCGGCCGGCGCCCTCGCCTCCTCCGGGGCCCTCGCTCCGGCCGGCAACCCCGTACCGGCCGCCGGAGCCGTGACCGCCGGGACGACCTACTACGTCGACTCCCGGGCGGGCGACGACTCCGCGGCGGGCACCTCGGTCACCACCGCCTGGAAGTCCCTGGACCCCGTCAACGCCGCCGACCTGAAGCCCGGCGACGCCGTCCGCCTCAAGCGCGGCGGGAGCTGGACCGGAACGCTCACGCTGAGCGGCAGGGGCACCGCCGCCGCCCCCATCACCGTCGGGACGTACGGCGAGGGCGTGTCCCCGAAGATCAGCGGCAGGGACGGCAACTGCGTGGTGATCACCGGCTCCTACGTGCGGGTGATCGGGATCAGGGCCAGCAGGTGCATGTGGTCCGGCTTCGAGGTGAGCGGCGACCGCAACGTGCTCGACGCCGTGCAGGCCGACGGCAACATCAGCGGCGTGCACATCATGGGCGCCCACAACACGGTCAAGGACAGCGTCCTGACCGGCAACGACCGGATGAGCGTCAACACCAGGGGCGGCGACGACGACTCCGGCGCCTTCGGCGTGCTGCTCAACGGCGACGACAACCTCATCACCGGCAACCTCATCACCGGCAGCTACGCGGCCAGCCACGACTACCGCGCCGACGGAGCCGCCGTCGAGGTCTACAACGGCGACCGCAACCGCGTCACCCACAACATCGCGCGCAACAACGAGACCTTCGTGGAACTCGGCGCCCAGAAGGGCAAGACCGCCACCGGCAACGTGTTCGCGCACAACCTGGTCACCTCCTCCCGCAGGCGCGCGGCCTTCCTGGTCACCCGGGGCGCCAGGCACAGCGTCGGCCCGGTGAAGGGCACCGTCGCCGTGCACAACACGGTCCGCCTGCCCGGACGCGACACCATCGGCTGGTCCTGCCACCACGGCTGCTCGCCCGCCATCCTGAAGCTCCGCAACAACGTCATCGTGGTCGGCGGGACGGCCGGCTTCGAGGACGGCAAGGGCGCCGACGAGGCGGGGAGCGTCTACCAGGGCCGCAGGAAGTTCAAGCTCGGCCCCAAGTCCGTGATGGCCGATCCCCGCTTCCGCAGCGCCGGGAACATGCGCCCCGGTCCCGGTTCCCCGGTGTTCGGGCGCGGCGTCAAGCTCGGCCCGTCCTGGTACGGCGGAGCCGCTCTGGCCCGCGACCTGTCCGGCCGTCCCCTGCCCGCGAACCCGGCCGCCGGCGCCTACCAGCAGTAGCCGTCCCGTCACCGGCGGCCCTCCCGCAGGTCGCCGCGGAGCGGGGACATATTCTGGACACCATCCCAGAACATTGGTGAAACCTGTCCAGGGCACCCTGATGTCCGAAGAGAGGTGGACGGTGATGATACTGCGGCTCAGGGTTTCCTTTCCCGACCGGCCGGGCGCCCTGGGACAGGTGGCCCGGGTGCTCGGCACGCTCGGTGCGGACATCCTCCAGGTGACGGTGCTGGAACGGGAGACCGGCCGTGCGGTGGACGACTTCATCGTCTCCTGTCCCGGGGCTCCGGACGCCGAGGCGGTCCGGGACCGCCTGCCGGTGGTCCCCGGGCTGCGCGTCGAGGGTGTCTGGCCCACCCGGGAGACCCCCGGCGCCGCCCCCGACTACGACCTGCTCCGCCACGTCGCCGCCGATCCCTCGCGGGCCTATCCCACGCTGGTGGACGCGGTCCCCGGTCTCGTGGGCGCGGAGTGGGCGGTCGCCGTCTCCGCCGGGGGAGAGCTCGTCCACCGCAGCTGGCAGGCTCCGGACACGCTCGACGAGACCGGCAGCCTGGTCGGCGTCAAGATCGGGGATCTCGCGTCCCTGCGCCCCTCGGTGCTGACCTCGGGACCCTACCGGCTGATGAGCCTCCCGGTTCCCGGGGCGGCCCTCCACGTGGTCCTGGCCCGCACGGAGGGCCCGCCCTTCCATCGCGCGGAGGTGGACCGTGCCAACCGGGTCCTGGAGATCGTCTCCATCATGGCCGCCTCCGCCTGACGCCCCGCCCGGCGGAGCGGGCCGGTGAACACAGCCCGGCGGAGCGGGCCGGTGAACACAGCCCGGCGGGGCGGGTCAGCGGTGCGGCGGGTCGATGCGGGAGCCGTCGGCGGTGAACAGCAGCAGACGCGTGGCGTCGACGCCGACCCGGGCCGGCTCGCCCGCGCGCCAGACGGGCCGGGAGCCGACGCGGACGATGAGGTCGGCCCTGCGGTGGGTGCCGCCGCCCGCCTGCTCCTGGCTCTGGTACTGGGGCTCGGGGTCGACGTCCGCGCTGGGCAGGAGCCGGCGCATCATCGAGCGGATCCTGCTGCCCTGGGAGGTCTCGCCCGTGCGGGCGTTCAGCCGGGGGTCCGGGGGCTCGGGGACGGGCATCGAGGTGATGCCGGACTCGACGTAGGCGAGCCACTCGTGGCCGTGGTACTCCAGGGCGCGCACCCGCCCGAGGAAGACGGGCCCCTCGAAGGTCTCCGGGACCGGGGCCAGGCAGTCGGGCCGCAGGCCGACGAGGATCTGGCTGCCCACGTGCTGGGAGATCGCGTAGGCGCGCGGATCGGTCCACGGGATGGTGATCTGGTGCGGGCCGAAGTCCAGCAGGATGAACTGGTTCTGCGGCGTGCGGACGGTCGCCGCGAGCAGGTTGAGCTGCTGGGAGTTGAGGAAGGCCGCGGTGAAGGCGGTGGCCGGGTCGTTGTAGACCTGCCCGGGGGTGCCCACGTCCTGGAGCACGCCGCGGTTCATGATGGCGATCCGGTCGGCGAGCGTGAGCGCCTCGACCTGGTCGTGCGTCACGTAGATGGTGGTCACCCCGAGGGAGCGGACCAGCGCGGAGATCTCCATCCGCAGCTCGGTGCGCATGCCGGCGTCCAGGTTGGACAGCGGCTCGTCCATCAGGAACAGCGAGGGCTGGCGCACGATCGCGCGGCCCATCGCGACCCGCTGCCGCTGGCCGCCTGAGAGCGTTCCAGGACGGCGGTTGAGGGTCTCGTCGATGTGCAGCGCCTTGGACAGCTCGGTGACGCGCTCCTGGACCAGCGCCGGATCGGCCTTGGCGATCTCCAGGGGGAAGGAGAGGTTGCCCCGTACGGTGCGGTGCGGGTAGAGCGCGCCGTTCTGGAAGACCATCGCGACGTCGCGGTCGCGTGGCGCGAGGTCGTTGGCCAGCTCGCCGCCGAGCCACAGGTCGCCCGAGGTCACCTCCTCCAGCCCCGCGATCATCCGGAGCAGGGTGGACTTCCCGCAGCCCGAGGGTCCGAGGAGGACCAGGAACTCTCCGTCACCGGCACGCAGGTTCATCCGGTCGACCGCCAGGTATCCCCCGGGGTACACCTTGGTGACGTTGTCCAGGACGACGGTACTCATGCGCGCTCGTTCCTCCCGGACGTGGATGTCCGGATCCAACCCTGTGATTGATGAGGTAGTACATCGCGACACGTACCCGTGTGTCCATAGATGTCGTTAGAAATCGCACACCTCCTGGTCACATCTCTGTCTCTCGTGAGTAGCTGGCTGTTCTTATCGCCAGATTTTGGTACTTCGTTACCCGGGCGAGCCAGAGATGTTAAAGTTTGCGGAAAGTTTCGGAAAAGAGTTCCATGGGTGGGGGTGGAGCGCCCGTGCGGAGCCCGCCCGGCTTGCGCGCCATCCGCCCCCATGGTGAGGTACTGCGATGGACGGTGAAGTAACGCGGATGCCCCGGCCTCGTCCCGACGGAGCCGGCACCCGGCTGGCCGACATCGCCGTCCAGGCAAAAGTGAGCGAGGCCACGGTGAGCCGGGTGCTCAACGGCAAGCCGGGGGTCTCGGCGGCCACCCGGCAGGCGGTGCTGACGGCGCTGGACCTGATGGGCTACGAGCGTCCGCAGCGGTTGCGCCAGCGCAGCAACGGGCTGGTGGGGCTGGTCACGCCGGAGCTGGACAACCCGATCTTCCCGGCCTTCGCCCAGGCGATCGAGAAGGCGCTGACCCAGCACGGCTACACGCCCGTGCTCTGCACCCAGCTGCCCGGCGGCGCGCCCGAGGACGAGTTCACCGAGCTGCTGATCGACCGCGGGGTCAGCGGCATCGTCTTCGTCTCCGGCCTGCACGCCGACGTCACCGCCCGGATGGACCGCTACACCCGGCTCACCGACCGCGGGCTGCCGATCGTCCTGCTGGACGGCTACAGCGACCAGATCGACGCCCCCTTCATCTCGCCGGACGACCGGCTCGCCGCGCGGCTGGCCGTACAGCACCTGGTGGACCTCGGCCACGAGCGCATCGGCATGGCCGTCGGGCCCCGCCGGTTCGTGCCGGTGATCCGCAAGATCGAGGGCTACCGGCAGTCGATGGCGCAGCTGCTCGGGACGGCCGAGGTGGACGAGCTGATCTCGCACTCGCTGTTCTCGGTCGAGGGCGGCCAGGCCGCCGCGGTGAAGCTGCTGGAGCGGGGGTGCACCGGCATCGTGTGCGCCTCCGACCTGATGGCGCTGGGAGTCATCCGGGCCTGCCGGGACCGTGGGCTGCAGGTGCCGGACGACGTGTCGGTGGTGGGGTTCGACGACTCACCGCTGATCGCCTTCACCGACCCGCCGCTGACCACCGTGCGCAAGCCGATCGGCGCGATGGCCTCGGCCGCCGTGGAGACCCTCGTGGAGGAGATCAACGGGGCGCCCGCCAAGCACGTCGAACTCGTCTTCCAGCCCGAGCTGGTGGTGCGCGGCTCCACCGGTTCCGGCCCCCTGGTCAACCGCTGACGACGGCCGCCTCCCGGCCGCCGTCCCGTCCGGGGAGCACTCCCGAGTGAGGACTCCCGGACCGTTCACCCGTGGCCGCCGGTCGCCGGCGACCGCGCCTTCCCGGAGAGGATCCTCGACAACAGTGACCCACGATGTGGTCGTGATCGGCGGAACCGGCGTCGACACCACCGTCTACGTGCCCGTGCTGCCCCTGCCGTACGCCGACACCTACGCCGTGCCCCCGGTGATCGACCGGATCGGCAACACCGGCAGCGGCGTCGCGCTCGGCTGCCACGCCCTGGGCCTGCGGGTGAAGCTCGTCGACCTGGTCGGCGACGATCCCCAGGGCCGGTTCATCCGGGGGTACTTCGCCGAGCGGGGCATCGAGGCGGGCTGGGCCCCCGCCCCCCAGGGCACCCGGCGCAGCGTGCTGCTCGTCGGCCCCGACGGGCGCCGCACCTCCCTGTTCGACCCGCGCGCCGAGCCGGGGGAGCGGCTCCCGCGCGAGCTGTACCTCGACGCCGTCCGCCACGCCCGGCACGTCCACGTGTCGATCACCGACTTCTCCCGGCACGTCTACCCCGATCTGGAGGGGCGGCCCGCCGCCACCGTCTCCACCGACCTGCACGACTGGGACGGCGAGAACGACCACCACCGCGACTTCGCCCACTCCTCGGGCCTGGTCTTCCTCTCGGAGACCGCCCTCGGCGCGCGCCGGGAGAAGGTCATGCGCGACATCCGCGACCGGGGCCGCGCGGAGACCGTCGTCTGCACGGCGGGCGCCGACGGCTGCCACGTCCTGGACGCCGGCGGCCTGCGGCACTTCCCCGCCACCCCGCTGCCCGGCCCGGTGGCCGACAGCAACGGCGCGGGGGACGCCTTCGTCAGCGGCTTCCTGTACGGCAGGCTGCGGGACCGCCCGGTCGAGGAGTGCGTGCGTCTCGGCGCGCTCGCCGGCGCCCACGCCTGCACGGTCCCGGGCACCCACGAGGACCCCATCACCGAGCAGGCCCTCCTCGACCGGTTCCCGGCGGGTTGAACTGCACGGGGCGGAGCGGCGTATCTCGTGATGTGACGCTACATCCGCGATATCTGGGCACCCTGGTGCTCGCCGTCGTGCTCTCCACGGCCTGCTCGGTCTCCGGCGGCCCGGCCGGTGACGGGTACGGCGAGGCGGCACCGCAGGACGGACCACCCGCCGCGACGCCGGAGGACGCGCCGCTCACCGTCGAGCAGCTGGCGGCCAGGCTCGGCTGCCGGCCGGAGATCCAGATCGAGGCGGCCGAGCTGCGGCAGGGACACTGCGCGACGCCGATGGGCGAGTTCTTCCTCACCACCTTCGCCACCCAGCGGGGCAAGGACGAGTGGATGGACGCCGCCCCCGAGTACAGCCCGCACCTGGTCGGGCACCTGTGGACCGCGCTGTCCAGCCGTGCCGTGCTGGAGCGCGTCCAGCGGAAGCTCGGTGGAGACCTGCACCTGAAGGACCACCGGACCAAGACGCCCGCACCGGGCTGACCGGGGAGTCCGCGAAGCCCCCTCGCGGACTCCCCGGGCCACCGGGACCAGCGGGGTCAGCGGCCGGAGCCCAGCCGCTCCAGCAGGGCGGCGGCCCGCTCCCGGTAGGCGGCCACGTTGCCCAGCTTCACGTGCTCGTAGCCGCGGACCAGATCGGGCAGCTCGGCCAGCTCGCGGACCAGCCCCTCGGTCTCCGGGGAGAGCAGGTCGAGGGCGCGGTGCACGTCACGGGTGTACTCGGCGACCAGTTCGCGTTCGACCCTGCGCACCCCGGCCAGGCCGAACGGGTCCAGCCGGGTCCCGCGCACCCGGCGCATGCCGTACAGCAGGCGGAAGGCCGGATCGAACCAGGTGCCCAGGCGGATCTTGCGCTTCATCCCCAGCGCCCGCAGGAGCGGCGGGTGCAGGTTGTAGGAGATCTTCGCGCCGGGACCGAACTCGGCGGCGATCCTGGCGCGCTCGGCCGGGTCCAGGTGGAGGCGCGCGACCTCGTACTCGTCCTTGTAGGTCATCAGCCGGTGCAGCTGCCGGGCGTAGGCCTCGGTGATCGGGACTCCGGCGGCGGGACGGCCGTCCGGCAGCTCCCGGGCGAGCACCGCGCGGACCGCGTCGGCGTACCGGGCGGCGTAGCGCAGGTCCTGGTAGGCGGCCAGATCCGGGATCCGGATCTCGAGCAGGCGGCGCAGCTCGCCGCCCTCGGCCGCGCCCACCGACTCGATCAGCCGCAGGATCTCGCCCTCCGGGCGCGGGGCCGGGGCCTCGGGCGAGCCGGTCGCCGCCGCCACGGCCTCGGGGGCGGCCACGACCGCGCGGCCCCAGTGGAAGGCGGCCACGGTCTTCTCGGCGGACTTCCCGCCGCCCGCCCGGATGGCCTGCTCGATCGCCTGGAGGCTGAGCGGGATGAGCCCGCGCTGCCAGGCCGCGCCGACCACGATCGTGTTGGCCGGCATGTGGTCGCCGAACAGCGCCTGGGACAGCCCCTCGGCGTCGAGGTAGACGTTCAGCTCGCGGCGGGTCCGCGCCTCCAGCGCGCCGATCGGCGAGCTCGGCTCGGTCAGGTGCGTGGCCGGGTCGAGCACCATGGAACCGGTCGGGACCAGGCTCGTGGAGACCACGGCGACGGTCCGGTCGCGGTCGGCGGTGCGCAGGTGCTTGGGATCGGTGGCGCCGATCAGGTCCAGCGCCAGGTAGGCGTCGACGCTGGCGGCGCTGGCCTGCCCGGTCCGGTCGTCGTCCCCCTCGAAGATCAGGATGTCGGAGACGACCGTGCCGCCCTTCTGCGCCAGGCCCGTCTGGTCGAGCCCGCGGGACTGCTTGCCGTCGATCAGCGCGGCGGTGCCCAGGATCTGCGCGACCGACACCACGCCGGTCCCGCCGATGCCGACCAGCCGGATCGTCGAGCCGTCCGTCCCCGGCCGCAGGAGCTCCGGCGAGGACATCTGCGGGGGAGCCGGTACGGCGCGCCCGGCCGCCTTCCCGGTCTTCCCGGTCTTCCCGGTCTTCTTCGCCTTGCCCGGGACCACGGTGACGAAGGACGGGCAGTCGCCCTCCACGCAGGAGTAGTCCTTGTTGCAGGACGACTGGTGGATCTCGGTCTTGCGGCCGAACTCGGTCTCCACCGGCAGCACCGACAGGCACTCGGACTTCTTCGCGCAGTCGCCGCAGCCCTCGCAGACCCGCTGGTTGATCGCCACCCGCCTGACCGGGTCGGGCAGCGCGCCCTTCTTGCGCAGCCGCCGCTTCTCGGCCGCGCACTGCTGGTCGTGGACCAGCACGGTCACGCCGGGGATCGCGGCCAGCTCGCGCTGGGCGTCCTCCAGCGCGCTCCGGTCGCGCACCTCGGCGATCGCGGCGAGCTTGACGCCCCGGTACCGCTGGGGCTCGTCGGTGGTGACGATCACCCGGCGCACGCCCTCGACCTCCAGCCAGCGGGTCAGGTCGGCCACCGCCAGGGACGGCTGGATCGTCTGCCCGCCGGTCATGGCGACCGCGCTGTTGTAGAGGAGCTTGTAGGTGATGTTGACGCCCGCGCCGACCGCGGCCCGGATCGCGAGCGAGCCGGAGTGGTGGAAGGTGCCGTCGCCGAGGTTCTGGAAGATGTGCGGGGTGTCGGTGAACGGCGCCTGGCCGATCCACTGGGTGCCCTCGCCGCCCATCTGGGTCAGGCCGGTGAGCGTGCCCTTGCCCTCGGTGTTGATCACCACCATGGTGTGGCAGCCGATCCCGGCGCCGACCGGCGCGCCGTCCGGGACGGCGGTGGAGCGGTTGTGCGGGCATCCGGAGCAGAAGAACGGGGTGCGCTGGGCGGTGAGCAGCTTCAGCGGTTCCGGGCGGGAGATGACGGCCAGGTTCCTGGTGACCCGGTCACCGAGGTCGGAGGAGCCCCGGTCGGCCGCGATGCCCTTGCGGCGCAGCCGGAAGGCGACGGCCTTGGCCGCCAGGTCGGCGTCCACGCCCCCGGCCTGCGGGATCAGCCGGGCGCCGTTCTCGTCGAGCTTGCCCAGCACGCGCGGGGCGTCGGCGGTGCCGTACAGGACGTCCTTGACCAGGGTCTCCAGCAGCGGCGCCTTCTCCTCCACGACCAGGATCTCCTCCAGGCCGCGGGCGAAGGTCCGGACGATCTCCGGCTCCAGCGGCCAGAGCATGCCGATCTTCAGCAGGCGGACGCCGGCCTCCTCCGGCGTGATGCCGAGCTTGCGGAAGCCCTCGCGCACGTCGTGGTAGACGGTGCCGGAGGCGACGATGCCGAGCCAGGCGCCCGGCGGGTCGGCGGTGATCCGGTTGAGGCCGTTCTCGCGGGCGTAGGCGCGGGCCAGCTCGGTGCGCGGGCCCACGAGGGTCCGCTCCATCTCCAGCGACCACGGGGTGAGCAGGGTGGCGTTGGGCATGTGCCGGTACGGCCGGCCTTCGTACTCGACGGTGTAGCCGGCGCCGGGCATGACCGGGACGACCCGGTCATGCCCGACGCTCACGGTGCCGGTGCCGTCCACGACGTTGGAGACGGCCTTCACCGCGACCCACAGACCGCTCGCCCGGGACGCCGCGATCGCATGGCGGCCCAGGTCGAGCAGTTCCTGGACGCTGCCAGGGTGGACGATCGGCATGCCGAGCGCGGCGAGTGCGCTCTCGGTGGCGGAGGGGAGCGTGGAGGACTTGCACGTCGGGTCGTCGCCGCAGAAGGCGACCAGGCCGCCCAGGGGGTGGGCGCCGGCGAAGTTGCCGTGCCGGAAGGCGTCGGCCGCGCGGTCCACGCCGGGGGCCTTGCCGTACCAGACGCCCAGCACGCCGGCCTTGCGCGGCCGGGGGAGCGTGGGAACGAGCTGGCTGCCCCAGACGGCGGTGGCGCCCAGCTCCTCGTTCTGGCCGGGGCGGTGCACGACGTCGAGCGGCTCGGTGTGCGCGCGGGCGCGGGCCAGTTCCAGGTCGAAACCGCCCAGCGGCGAACCGGGGTAGCCGGACACCATCGTGCCGGTGTCGAGCCCGGCGCGGCGGTCGGCGCGCATCTGGTCGAGGATCACCCGGACCAGGGCCTGCGTGCCGTTCATGAAGACCTGGCCTCCGTCGAGGAGATACCGGTCGTCGGGAGAGATCTCGCGGGCGTCGGCGAAGATCGTCATACTCGTGGTCCCGTCTGTCGGTCCCGCTTGGATTGCCGCAAGGTTATGTCAGAGTGACTGGTATCCGATGTCAATGTTTATGGCGTCTGACCAGTGGGTTAGCATTCGCTGCCATGGATGCCACGGATCGCGCAATTCTCGGTCTCCTCCAGGCGGAGGGGCGGCTGAGCAACCAGGAACTGGCCGAGCGGGTACGGCTCACGCCCTCCCCGTGCCTGCGCCGGGTCCGCAACCTGGAGGAGACGGGGGTGATCCGCGGCTACCGGGCCGTGGTCGACCCGGCCGCGGTCGGCCGCGGATTCCAGGTCCTGGCCTACGTCGAGCTGGAGGGCCAGGACGCGGAGACCGTCACCGCCTTCGAGGAGGCCGTGATGGGGATCGACGACGTCGTCGAGTGCCTGCGCATGTTCGGCCGCCCCGACTACGTGCTGCGGGTCGCGGTGCCCGACATGGAGGCCTACAGCCAGCTCTGCCTGGAGAAGCTCGGCCGCCTGCCCGGCCTGGACAAGCTCACCTCCCAGATCGCCATGAAGGCCATCAAGCCCGGCGGCGTACTGCCGCTGTGAGCCCGTCCCCGTCCTGGCATTCAGGACTCCTCGCCGTCCGCCGACGGGCGGACCTTCAGGAGATCGACGATCCACACGGTCCCGGCGGAAGCCAGCAGCAGGGCGAAAGGCCAGTTCAGACCGCCCAGAGCGGCACCGGCCACGGCGCCGGCCGCGAGAAGCCCGACGGCGGCGGTGATGATGACCCGAGAAGTGCGTCCCATGTCCCTCGCCCTTGATGTCGCTCGATGCCGGATGCCCGGAGCCCGGCGGGTCCCGGTCGTCCAGGGATATCCGCAGCCGGTTGCGCGCTCCTTACCCGCTGCTTGACCGGGTGGTGGCGGGCGCCTTGAGCGAGCTGCAGCCGTCGAAGGAGACGATGCGGTAGGCCCCGGGGCGCACTCCGGGCGTCACGACCGGCAGAGCGGTCAGCGAGGCCGTCAACGGAGATCCGGTTCTCCGGCGGCGGTTGTGGAGGATCACCGTTCTACTGGATCTCCGTCCTCACGTCCTGAGAACTACGGCTCGCCGGCACCACGAGAGCCTCAACTCCCTGGCCTTGGATGAAGCCCCGATCCCGTGTACCTACGGACTGCGGAACGCGGGCGATGCGCCCGGCCCCGATGAGGAGGCCGGGCGCTTCCTGCACCTGACCTCAGTCCAGAGGGATCGCATCCAGGACGCGGACGGGAATCACCTGCGCCCCGGCGGACTGGCTCGTCGGCGTTCTACGCCCGCCGTTGACCAGCCACACCTCGGCCGAGTCGGGAGACTTGACGTAGGTGCCGTCGGCGATCTGGGTGGTCAGGTCGTCCCAGACGCGGGCCGGGATGACCTGGCGGAGCTTGCCGCCGTAACCGGCCGCCCGCAGCTCGTCCATGGTGTGGAAGTCGATCCGGGCCCTGCCCACGATCGCCGCCTCGGATGTGGCGCCGGCTTTGGCGATGCGGGTGCCGTCGGTGATCTGTTTGGTCAGGGCGTCCCAGACACGGGCCGGGATGACCTGGCGTGGCTCGTCTTTGTAGCCGGAGGCGATGAGTTCGTCCATGGTGTGGAACTCGACCTTGGCTCCGCCGACGATGGCGGCTTCGGATGTGGCGCCGGCTTTGGCGATGCGGGTGCCGTCGGCGATCTGGGTGGGCAGGGCGTCCCAGACGCGGACCGGGATGACCTGCGTCGGTCTGGGGCCGTATCCGGCGGCTTCCAGCTCGGCCATGCTGTGGAACGGGACCTTCGCGCCGCCGATGATTCCGCCCTGACTGGACGAGCCCGCCTTTCCGAGCCGCGTCCCGTCGACGATCTTCGTCGGCAGCGCTTTGAACGCGCGCGCCGGAATGGCACGGACGAGGCGGCCCCAGTCGTGGCCGTGGCCGGAGTCGATGACCTCCTGCGGGTTGGCGAATTCCACCCGCGCGCCGCCGACGATGCGCGCCACCGCGGTTCCCGGTCCCTGCACCAGGGTGCCGTCGTCGGGGATGTCGGCACGCATCTCGTTGAACGCCCTGATGGGGATGGCCCTGACCTTGGAACCCCAGTCGTTGCCATAGCCGGCGTCGATGACCTCCTGCGGGTTGGCGAAATTGATCCGGGCGCCGCCGACGACCTGGGCGACGGGAGTGGAGGCCCCGCCTCCGGTGCCCTGGACCAGGGTCATGTCAGCCGGGATGCGTGAGCGGGCGTTGAACACCCGGGCCGGGACGCCGCGGACCAGGCTCCGCCAGTTCGCGCCGTAGCCGACGTCGATCACTTCCTGCTCGCTGGCGAACGGGATGATCGCGCCGCCCACGACCATCGCCACCGGGGTGGACACCCCTCCGGACGAGCCCTGGATCAAGGTGTTGTTAGCGGGGTCGAAGCCCAGCAACTGGTAGCTGTGGGCGCTGATCGCGACCACCCGGGAGGCCCAGTCACCGCCGTAACCGGAGTCGACGACCTCCTGCGGATTGGCGAACGGGATGAGCGCGCCGCCCACCGTCACCGCTACGGGAAGATCGATACTCCCGGCCTTGGCCTGGACGAGATGGCCGTCGGCGGGACGCTGGTTCATGTGCTCACGGGCGTCGATCGACCAGTCCGACACCTTCACCGGGTTGCCGCAGTTCACGGGTGCGGCGCAGGCGTCCTGCCACAGAGGCGCGCCGCCGACGAACAGGTAGATCCGGCCCCGCTGGTCCACGGCTGTGGAACCGTTGCGCGGCGTGGCGGGTCCGGCGTTGATCACCGCTTGGGTGGTGGGCCGCGACTGCGGCTGGCAGATGTTGTCCGCGCAGGTCGCCTGCCAGACGGGCGCTCCGCCGACCATCTTGTAGATGCGCTTGGTGTCGGTGGTGGCCAGCACCGTGCCGTCGGCCAGGCCGTGGACGGAGGTCACGGGCTGGGGAGCCGGGGGCTGGGGAGGCGTGGTCCCGCCGGGCGCCGGTCCGCCGCCACCGCCGTAGGTGAACTGCCAGTGCCTGCACACGCTATGCGGGTCCTTGCCCTCTTCCCACACGCAGACACCGGCGCTGTCCGGGAACGCGGCCGTTGCTATCAGGGTGTTCCCGCACAGGTATCCCGATGGCGTGACCCACTGGCGATAGACGTTCCTCACCTGCATCAGCGCATACTGCTGAGCGATCTTGAACTGTCCCTTCGCGGTCTTGACCGGGACAGTGCGGGTGAAGGTGTCGTTCAGGGTCTCGATGTCCTGGTAGCCGGCCTCGCCGCCGAGTTCGAGGACTTTCCCGAAGGAGAGCTCCGCCGAACCCTTGTAGTGCCATCCCGCCGTTGCCTGGACTCCTTTCGTGAAGGTCAGCGTCTCGGTCACTTCCTCATCGTTGTTGCCCACCCGGTACCTCTCCTCCCCGGTGAGCTTGATGTAAGGACTGTCGCCGATCACCTTCTCCCGCATAGTGATATAGGAGCACTTGTCGTGAGCCCAGTCGGCGCTGGCCGCTGTGGGATTGATCAGCCAGATGGGTCCGGCGACCAAGAGGATCGTAAGGACGGATAAAAGGCTTCTGAGCTTTAACATCTGCTTCCTGAGTCTCAAGGACCGACTGGTTCCGGGAAACATGTCGAATTCCGACGCCAGCGGCCGTCTATGGCGTATCCGACTAACTTGAGAGGGCTACCGGCCACCGCGCGGGCACGGCAACGCACCATTCGTGCCCAGCAGTAGCAGGCCGGCGTCATCGCCGACGGGAGACGACATCGTGCGGGCCGCCTCAACACGATCCCCTTTCCCGCAAGAATGCACGAAGCCGGACGTCGGGCCAGCTGAGGCGTGCGTTCGATCCGACCGACGCGCCGCCACGGCGAAAGCCGACCTGCGGCATGAGGTCGAGCCGTCCTTTCTCCATCGGAAAGCCGCCCCGCTCACTGTCGCAGGAAGAAATCACGCTCCGCGAGACTTGTAAGTCCTGGCTTAACCGTGCCGCTCAGCGCCTCGTGTGACGGCGCGGCGACATATTGTGACGGCGATATCGACGCTTAAACGGGGAGCGGATGCACCGGATTCATTTCACCGCCGACGACGTGGCGCGGGTGCGGCTGGCGCCGACGCTGGGCCCCATGGCCGAGACTCTGTTCAGCCTCGGCACGCTGCGCGGGCGCACGGGGGAGACGGTGTTCGGCGGGTGGCGGCGCCGGGTGCGCAGCGGCCTCGACGCGCGGTCCGCGGTCCTGGCCGCCATCACGCCCGCGCGAAAACCATGGTTCGATATGGCCATCCTCGCGGGCACCGGCCTCGACCTGGCCGAAAGCGCCGAGACCTTTCTGGCCAGCCCGCGCCGGGCCGTACGGGCGGAGCTGGACTTCTACGCGAGCCACCATGGCCGGGTGCCGACCACGCTGACCGCGCTCGTCGACACCCCCGCCGCCCGGCGGGAGGTGCTGTCCACGATGGAGGCCTACCACCACTCCGCCGTCGCACCGCATTGGACGGCCATCCGCGCGCACCTGGACGCCGAGCGCGCCCGGCGCGGCACGATCCTGCTCGGCCGGGGTGTCGACGGTCTGCTGTCCGGCCTGCACCCGAAGATCCAGTGGAGGCCGCCGACCCTCCACGTCGACTGCGGCGACCAGTTCGACGCCGACCTCCCCCTCGACGGGCGGGGGCTGCTGCTGGTGCCGTCGTTCTTCCTGCGGAACCCATCGGTGATGTACGACCCGGGCGATCCCGCCGACTGCATCCTCATCTACCCTGCCGTACTCGACGTCGACCACGCTGTGGGCGTCTGGACGGCCGGCACGGCAACGCGGGCTCTGGCCAACCTCCTGGGCCGCACCCGCGCGTCGGTGCTCACCGCCATCGCCGACGGGGTGGCCACCACCGGCGCCCTGGCCCGTCGCCTGGACATCTCATCGGCGGCGATCAGCCAGCACACCGCCGTGCTGCGCGAGGCAGGCCTGATCACCACACACCGGCATCACAACAACGTCCTGCACCACCCCACCCAGACGGGCCTGGCCCTCCTCGACCGCAACCACACACCCGCGGTCCGGGTCAGCAGGTAGTTCGTTCATGGACAGTGACGGCGCCGGACGCGTCTCCGGTTGTTTGGCGGGCGGTGTGCGGGGGAGTCGGCGGGCATGGGAGACGTCGAGCCGACCGGGAGTGGCTTCATGATCCGTGATCTCGTGCGAGGGGGCGTGGCCGGGCTGCTCGCCACGGCCGCCATGAGCGTGGTGATGGTCGCCGGGGACCGGGCCGGGCTGATGCGCGACCAGCCGCCCAAGCGCATCACCCGCGCGTTCCTGCCGGGGAACCGGCACCGGCCCAAGCCGGGTGAGGGGGTGCTCGGCGCCCTCGCGCACGCCGGCTTCGGCGCCGCGGGGGGTGCGTTGTTCGGTCTCCTCACGCGGGGACGCCGTCCTCCGGCTCCGGCCGGCATCGGGTACGGCCTGGCGATCTGGCTGGTCAGCTACCAGGGATGGGTTCCCGGGCTCGGCATCCTGCCACCGATCTCCCGTGACCGGCCGGGCCGCGTCGCGGTGATGGCGGCCGGTCACGTGGTGTACGGCGCCGCGCTCGCCGCCGCGATGCGAAGCCTGAACCGCGATCTCCCGGACCGCGACGCGGACCGGAGCGGATCATCGACCCGCGAGTCCCCGGCCCTGGAGCTCGTGGTGGGAGGGACGGACCGGGGGCTTCCGGGGCACGAGGCCCGGTGAGCGGGCCGGACCGGGGATTTCCTGGACGCGAGACGCGCTGAGCCGGGTTCAGCGTTTGTCGAAGGTGATGGCCCGCAGCAGGTCGGCGGCGGGCCGGTCGAGGACCGTGACGCTCGCGGCGGGAGGGAGCGCACCGGTCCGGGCCCGGGTGACCAGCCGCCGCCAGCGGCGGCAGTGCCGGGCGAAGAGGACGGGGGCCACGACCCGGCCGCGGGAGAGCTGCCCCTCGCGGGCCGTCCGGGGATCGACGTCGAGCATGATGAGGTGCATCCCGGCGCCGGACAGGCGGGCGATCCAGGCCAGGCCGTACACGATGTGCGGCCAGGTGCCCCGGCTGTGCGCGACGACCGTGCGGCCGTGGAGCAGCGCGCGGACGATGCGCGCCATGTGGGTGGCGTGCACGATCGGGGTGCGCAGGCGCGGCGGGAGCGGGGCGAGGCGGGGAGCCCACCACGCGCGGGCCTGCCGTGAGTCGATCACCACGGCGCCGTCGGCCGTCACCGGCCCGGTCTCGTCGCCGCGCAGGCCGTACAGCCGATCCAGCAGGGTGCTCTTGCCCGCGCCGGGGAGGCCGGTGATCAGCACCAGGGATCCTGCCGGATAGGTCAGGTCCTCGACGGACGGCGGGCAGACCGGTGGAGCGGCCACGTGCACCTCACATGGGGGTCGGGGAGACGTCCTCCAATAATGGGTGCCGCCGGGACCTCTTCGGCACACGGGAGGCACGGGGCTCCGGTATGGGGAAGTCACCGGGCGTCCGGGAAGCGTCCGCGGACGCGCTCGCCCGCGGCCCGGAGCCGTGTCCGCCGGCGGGGAAGGGGAACCCGCCCGGCGGCGGAGTGCCCTTTCCCGGACGGTGGGCTATGGTCCAAGTGATGAGGGAACCGCGGTGGGGCACACGCAGGCCCACTGCCGTAACGGCCGTGGTGGGCCTGGTTCTGGCGGTCCTGCTGTCGGCCGCCGCCCCCTCTGCCTGGTCCGGCGGGTGGCGTTCCGCCGACGCCGCAACCGGCACCGCCCTCTGGGTCCTCCAGGGCACCGACACACACCCGTCGACCGCGCCGAGGGTCCTGTCCGGCGGGGCCGAGCACCTTCCGGTGCCCGGGCAGCCGCGCTCCCTGACGTTCGCGGGGACATCGGCGGAGGACCCCGTCCTCGTACGGCTCGCCCGGTACGACGTCCGTCCGGCGGGTGACCCCAGGCGGGTGACGCAGCGGGCCGTCACTCCGCGCAGCCCTCCGGCTCTCTGAGCGGTCGTCCTCCTCTCCCGGTCTCCGCCGGACCTTCTCCGGCCTCCACCGGTCTTTCCCCGGTCTCCACCGGGCGTTTCCCGGCCTGTGCCGAGCAGCGGGCTCGGCGCAGGCCCCCGCGCCATGCCCGAGTACGGCGGCGCGTCACTTCGCGGGCGCCGCGCGGACCCGGCCGCCGTTCTCCGGCCCGGTCCCGGCGGCCCGGTCCCGGCGGCCCGCGGCATGTCCTGCATCCCGCTTCCCGAAAGGATCCGATCATCATGACCGCAGACGTCCGTCTCAGTGACGTCCAGCTGACTTCCATCCGCGAGGAGCTGCGGGAGCAGCTGTTCCGCTGGACCAAGCGACTGGCCGAGCTGGAGGCCGCGGTGAACGACGACGCGGTGGAGGTCTCCGCCAAGCCGGATGTCCTCGCCGACATCGTCTCCGTCGAGCGCAACATCGCCGTCGTGCGCGCCGCCCTGCGGAACATCGCGGAGCTGGTCTACGGCCGCTGCGAGGACTGCGGCTCGGACATCCCGTTCGAGCGCCTCAAGGCGCGTCCGCTGGCGGCCTTCTGCGTGGGGTGCCAGCGCCGCCGTGAGATCCGCTGAGATCGGCAGGCGGCTGAGGCCGGCAAGGAGGCTGAGACCGGCTGAGGCGCCCTGAGACGCCCTGAGGCGCCCTGCTCCGGGACGGCCCGTCCCCGCCCGCGGGCTCTCGGGCCCGCTCGGGGCGGGACGGGCCGGTCAGTAGGGGGACACCGGCGCCGAGGTCGTCGCGGACGGGGAGGGCGCCGGTGGGGCGGAGGGCGGCGCCGAGGTTCCCCGCTCCGCTCCGGCCGGTCGGATCAGGCCGAGGAGGCCGTGCGTGCCGCCGTCGCTGCCCGCGCTGAACCACAGGGCGTTCTCGCCGCCGACCGTCGCGGTGCCGGGCTCCAGGTCCCACAGGCCGCCCAGCGTGATCGGCCTGCCGCCGGAGGTGCGCAGCGGCCCGAGCGGGCGGCCGGTGCGCGGATCGTAGGCGTTGATCCGCCCGTCGCCGAAGTTGCCCACCAGCAGCGTCCCGGAGCGGGCGCCGAAGTCACGCGGGGCGAGCGTCATCGCCCAGGGGGCGTTCAGCGCACCGCGGGCGGCGAAGCGGCCGAGGAAGCGGCCGTCGCCGTCGAACCGGCTGACGAACCCCCTGCCCGGCCCGGCCACGGCCTTGCCGGTCTCCGGGTCGCGCTCGGCGTACGCCACCAGGACGGAGCGGCCCACGACCTCGACGTTGAACGCCGAGTAGCCGCGGGGCAGGGCGGGGTCGCGGAAGGCGCGGCGGTGCGTGCGCAGGCGGTCGAAGTCGCCGTCGAAGACGTGGACGCGGTTGTGCGCGAAGTCGGCGGCCAGCAGCCGCGGTCCCCGGTTGGTCCGGGCCAGGGCGAGGCCCTTGAAGTCGGCGCCGCGCACGAACGCGCCGATGATCGCGTCGTCGGCGTCGGCCCGGGCGTTCCAGCCGGTGATCGCCCCGCTGGGGCCGGCGAAGATGAAGGTCGCGGGGCCCGATCCGCCCGGGCCCTTCACCGTGAACTCCCGGCCCGGGTTGACCACCTGCCCGGTGGGCCGGCCGCCGGGGACGCGGACCCGGGTCTTCTCCTGTTTCACGCCTCCCTGGCCGCCGGAGTAGACGGTGGCCAGGTCGCTGCCGGTGGCCGACACCCACAACGTCCTGCCCATGGCCATGCCCCACGGGTTGACCAGAGCGGGATCGGTCACCGCGGCCCGGCCCCTGACGTCCGAGACCAGGTTGGTGACGGTGAAACGGCTGCGCGTCTGGGATCGGTCCTCGCGGCCGGTCGCGGCGTGTGCCGTACCGGCCGCGAGAGCCAGCAGAGCGGTACAGGCCGTGACGGTGCGTGCTCGCATTGATGCCTCCTCTGTCCGGGAGTGCTGTCGCCGCGAGATACGCGTGGGGCGGGCGCCCGGTTCAGCCGGCGGGGCGCAGCGCCGCCGCCTCGGCGGCCAGCTTCTCGATCCGGTCGTAGTCGCCCGTGGCCAGGGCGTCGGCCGGGGTGAGCCAGGTCCCGCCCACGCAGCCGACGTTCGGCAGCGCGAGGTAGTCGGGGGCCGTCGCGAGCTTGATCCCGCCCGTCGGGCAGAACCGCACGCCGGGCAGGGGACCGCCCAGCGACTTCAGGTACGGCAGCCCGCCCGCGGCCTCGGCCGGGAAGAACTTCATCTCGGTCAGCCCGCGCTCGGCCAGCGCCATGACCTCCGACGCGGTCGCCACCCCGGCCAGGAACGGCAGGCCGCTGCCCTCCATGGCGTCCACCAGGGCGTCCGTGCTGCCCGGGCTGACCAGGAACTTCGCTCCCGCCTCCGCGGAGGCGCGCACGTCGCCGGCGGTCCGGACGGTCCCGGTGCCGATCACCGCCTCGGGGACCTCGGCGGCGATCCGCCGGACCGCCTCCAGCGCCGGGGCGGTGCGCAGGGTGACCTCGATGACCGGCAGGCCGCCCGCCACCAGGGCGCGCGCCAGGGGCACCGCGGTCTCCAGGTCGTCGATGACGACGACCGGGATCACCGGGGCGATGTCGAGAAGGCTCATGCGTACTCCATCGGAGAGGTGGTCAGGCGCTGGCGCAGCCAGGCCGCCGCGCCGGTGAGCGCGGGCTGCGGCGCCACGATCAGCGTCGTGGCGATGGCGGACAGGTAGTCGCCGAGCGCCGGGCTGGCCTCGAAGCGGCGTCGGAAGTCGCTGGCGCGCACCCGGTCCACGATACGGGGCAGCACGCCGCCGCCCAGATAGACGCCGCCGCGGGCGCCCAGGGTCAGCGCGACGTTCCCGGCGAAGGAGCCGAGCATGCCGCAGAAGACCTCGACGGTCTCGGCGCACAGGGAGTCGTCCAGCCGCGCCACGATGTCGGCGGGGGTGAGAGGCGGCGCGTCCACGCCGTTGACCAGGGCCAGACCGCGGTGGATCCGGGCCAGTCCCGGCCCCGACAGCAGGTGTTCGGCCACCACGTGCCGCAGACCGTCCGCGTGCAGCGCCCGGACGATCTCGTGGTCCCGCTCGTCCAGGACCGGCACGGTGACGTGCCCGCCCTCACCGGGGACCGGCACCCAGCCCTCCGCCGCGGGCACCAGGCCGGCGACGCCCATCCCCGTCCCGGGGCCGAGCACCGCCTTGACCCCGTGCGAGGGTTCGGGGCCGCCGAGGGAGACCAGGTCGCCGCCGGTCAGGTGGGGCAGGGAGGCGGCGAGCGCCTCGAAGTCGTTGAGCAGCTCGACGTGGGGGATCCCCAGATCGCGGACCGAACCCGACCATCCGGCGTTGGTCAGCCGGTAGCGGTCGCCGTCGATCGGGCCTGCGATCGCGATGCAGGCCGCTCCCGGCCGAACTCCGCCCGCGTGCTCCGCGAGATAGGCGGCTACTGCTTCGGGAAGGCCCGCATGGTCTTTCCCGGTCAGTACGGCCACCGCCTCGGGCTGCCCGCCCGCCTCGGTGATCAGGCCGAAGCGGGCGTTGGTGCCGCCGACGTCGGCGACGAGCCAGGGTGTCGTCACGCCGCGCCGTCCTCGTCCGCGGGGCTCCCGTTCGCCAGGCTCTCGGCGCGGCCGTTGAGGGCGAAGATCCCGGCGCCGCGCTCGGCGGGCCCGGCCGTACGGCGGAACGCCTCGAACAGCTCGCGGCCGGTGCCCACCCACTGGGCGTCGGTGAGCGGCGCCCCCTGCGGGGTGCGGGCGGCCAGCTCCTCGGCCGGGACCAGCAGCTCCAGGGTGCCCGCCACGGAGTCGAGGCGGATCGGGTCGCCGTCCCGGACCAGTGCGATCGGGCCGCCGTGGGCGGCCTCGGGCGACAGGTGGATGGCCGCCGGGACCTTGCCCGAGGCGCCCGACATGCGGCCGTCGGTGACGATCGCCACCCGCTGGCCGCGGTCCAGCAGCACCGCCAGCGGCGGGGTGAGCTTGTGCAGCTCGGGCATGCCGTTGGCGCTGGGGCCCTGGTAGCGGATGACCGCCACGAAGTCCTGCCCGTCCAGCTCGCCCGCCTCGAAGGCGCGCAGCAGCTCCAGCTGGTCGTCGAAGACCTTGGCCGGGGCCTCGGTCACCAGGTGCTCCTTCTTGACGGCGGAGACCTTGATGACCGCTCGGCCCAGGTTGCCGTCGAGCATCTGGGTGCCGCCGTCGGCGGAGAACGGGTCGCTCACCGGCCGGAGCACGTCGAGGTCGGTGCTGCCCCCGGTCCGCTCGGCCCAGACCAGTTCGCCGTCCTTCAACTCGGCGGCCGACCGGTAGTGGTCAAGCCCCCGACCGGCGATGGTGAGCACGTCGTTGTGGAGCAGCCCGGCGTCGAGCAGGTCGCCGATGAGCACCTGCATGCCGCCCGCGGCCTGGAAGTGGTTCACGTCGGCCTGGCCGTTGGGGTACATCCGGGTCAGCAGCGGCACGGCCTTCGACAGGTCGGCCAGGTCGTCCCAGAGCAGCTCGATGCCGGCCGCCGCGGCGATGGCGACGAGGTGCATGGTGTGGTTGGTCGAGCCGCCGGTGGCCAGCAGCGCCACGCAGGCGTTGACGATCGCCTTCTCGTCGACCACCCGGCCGACGGGGGCGTACTCGTCGCCGTGGGCGGTGATCTCCACGGCCCGCCGGCCGGCGGCCCTGGTCAGGGCCTCGCGCAGCTCGGTGCGCGGGTTGACGAAGGTCGCGCCCGGCAGGTGCAGGCCCATGACCTCGATCATGACCTGGTTGGAGTTGGCGGTGCCGTAGAAGGTGCAGGTGCCGGGGGAGTGGTAGGACTGCATCTCGGAGTCCAGCAGCTCGGCCTTGCCGACCTTGCCCTCGGCGAACAGCTGCCGGGTGCGGGCCTTGGCCTTGTTGGGCAGGCCGGAGGTCATCGGCCCGGCGGGCACGAACACCGCGGGCAGGTGGCCGAAGTGCAGCGCGCCGATCAGCAGGCCCGGCACGATCTTGTCGCAGACGCCCAGCATGAGCGAGGAGTCGAACATGTCGTGGGAGAGCGCGATCGCGGTGGCCATCGCGATGACCTCGCGGCTGTAGAGCGAGAGCTCCATGCCCGCGCGGCCCTGCGTGATGCCGTCGCACATCGCGGGCACGCCGCCGGCGAACTGGGCGATGCCGCCCGCGGCGCGGACCGCCGCCTTCAGGATCGGCGGGTAGGTCTCGTACGGCTGGTGCGCCGAGAGCATGTCGTTGTAGCTGGAGACGATCGCCACGCCCGGCCTGACGAAGGCGCGCAGGTCGGGCTTGTCGGCCTCCGGGGCGCCGGCGAAGCCGTGCGCCAGGTTGGCGCAGCCGAGGGTGGAGCGCGCGGGGCCGCGCTCGCGGGCCGCCTCGGCCTCGGCGTCGAGCCGGGCCAGGTAGGCGGTGCGGCTGGCGCGGCTGCGCTCGATCAGGCGGTCGGTGACCTCTCGGACGACGGGGTGCATCCGGCCTCCTCCATTGGGTTCGATCCGGTCGGAACGGTCGGTGGTCATGCGCGCTCCTCCGCCGGTCGCGTGACCGGGGTGCTGCGCCTGCTGACGGCCTCGGTGAGATCGGTCACCGGCTCTCCTCCTCGTGCCAGGCGCGGCCGCTGCGGGCGAGGAGCTCGTGCGCGCCGGCGGGGCCCGCGGTGCCCGCGGGGTAGGGCTCGGGCAGCAGGCTCTGCGACTCCCACTCGGAGAGGATGGGGTCGATCCACCGCCAGGCGGCCTCCACCTCGTCGCGCCGCATGAACAGCGTCGGGTTCCCGGCCAGGACGTCCATGAGCAGCCGCTCGTAGGCGTCGGGCACGCGGGCGGTGAAGGTCTCGGCGAAGCTCAGGCTCAGCGGGACCGGCTTGAGCGCCACCTCGCCCGCGCCCGGCTCCTTGGCCATCAGGTGCAGCCGGATGCCCTCGCTCGGCTGCAGCCGCAGCACCAGCCGGTTGGGCGCGCTGCCCGGGAAGATCGAGTGGGGCACGTCCTTGAACTGCACCACGATCTCGGAGGAGCGGTACGGCATGCGCTTGCCGGTGCGCAGGTAGAACGGCACGCCGGCCCAGCGCCAGTTCTTCACCTCGGCGCGGATGGCGGCGAAGGTCTCCACCCGCTGCGAGGCCTCGGTGGGCGGGGTGCTGTCGGGCTCGTCGAGGTAGCCGGGGACCTGCACGCCGCCGGAGACTCCCGCGGTGTACTGCCCGCGGACGGTGAAGCGGTCCACCTCGCCGCCGGTGATCGGCCGCAGCGACTCCAGCACCTTGACCTTCTCGTCACGGACGGACTCGCGGTCGTTGCGGGACGGGGGCTCCATGGCGACCAGGCAGAGAAGCTGGAGCAGGTGGTTCTGCACCATGTCGCGCAGCGCGCCGGCGTGGTCGTAGTAGCCGCGGCGGCCGGGCGTGCCGACGGTCTCGGCGGCGGTGATCTGGACGTGGTCGATCCACAGGGAGTTCCAGATCGGCTCCAGGAACGCGTTGGCGAAGCGGAGCACCAGCAGGTTCTGGACCGTCTCCTTGCCCAGGTAGTGGTCGATGCGGAAGATCTGCCGCTCGTGGAAGATCGCCCCGACCTCGTCGTTGATGTGCTGGGCGCTGGCCAGGTCGCGGCCGAGCGGCTTCTCCAGCACGACGCGGGAGGCGGGGGTGACCAGCCCGGCGCGGTGCACCTGGCGGCAGAACGGGCCGAAGGTCATGGGCGGGCTGGCCAGGTAGAACACACGGTCGCGCTGCTCGTGCCCGGCGAGCAGGGCGGTGATCCTCGCCCAGCCGGTGTGGTCCTCGCCGGAGATGTCGATGGTGACGTGGTGCAGGCGGGCGAGGAAGCGCTGCCAGATGGCGAGGTCGTCCACCGGCACCGAGCCCCGTACCTCGGCGTCCACCTTGCCGCGGAAGTCGTCGTCGTCGAGCCCGCCGCGGGACATCGCGATGATCCGGGTCTCCGCGGCGAGCAGGCCGTCGCGGTCGGCGTGGTAGAGCGCGGGCAGGAGTTTCCGCATGGAGAGGTCGCCTGTGCCACCGAAGACGATCAGGTCGGCGGGCTGAGGGGTCTCGGACATGGGGGAGCTCCGTACTTGATCTTCCGGTTCAGGGATAGATCGGACACTAGCCATGTCTTGCGCTTCACACAAGCGGAGTTTTGTAATTTGAGATGAGAAAGTTTGAACTTTTCATTTCCTAACTGCGTGTGGTTCACTGGGCCGATGCCTCGTCGTCCCGCCACCGCGCTCGCCACGAGCGGTGAGGTGCTCCGCCTCATCCGCACGGGTGAGGCCGTCACGCGCGCGGACATCGGACGGGTCACCGGACTGTCCCGGCCCGCCGTCTCCCTGCGCGTCACCGAACTGCTGGACCGCGGCCTGGTGGTGGAGGACACCGAGGGACCGTCCACCGGAGGCCGCCCGCCGACCCGGCTGGCCTTCAACGCCTCCGGCGGGGTCGTCCTGGTGGGCGCGCTGGGCGCGAGCCGCACGCAGATCGCCGTCTGCGATCTCGCCGGGACCGTGCTGGACCGCGCCGACCTCGGCATCGACGTCGAGGACGGTCCCGACGTCGTGCTGCCCCTGGTCATGCAGACCTGGAACGACCTCCTCGGCGACCGCTCCGTCTCACAGGTCCGCGGCGTCGGCCTCGGCGTGCCCGCGACCGTGGAGTTCGCGGCCCGCCGTACCGAGAGCGCCCGCATCATGGCCAGCTGGACCGGCGTGGCCATCCCGCCGATCATCGAGGAGCGCTTCCCGGGCCCGGTCTTCCTCGACAACGACGTGAACGTGATCGCCATCGGCGAGCACCGCGCGATCTACGCCGGAGAGGCCGACGACCTGCTGTTCGTCAAGGTCTCCACCCGGATCGGCGCGGGTGTCATCGCGGGCGGCGAGATCCTGCGCGGCGCGCTGGGCGCCGCCGGGGAGATCGGCCACATCCCGGTCCGGCACGGCGGGGGAGTGCTCTGCCGCTGCGGCAACACCGACTGCCTCGACTCGGTCGCCAGCGCCACCTCGATCCTGCGGACCCTGCGGGAGCGCGGCCGCGACGTCAAGACCCTGGCCGACGTGGTCGCGCTGGTCCGCGCGGGCGACGCCGGGACGATGACGGTGATCCGCGACGCCGCCCGGATGCTGGGCGAGGTCGTCGCCACCGCGGTCAACATCCTCAACCCGGCCGTGGTCGTCCTCGGCGGCGACGTCGCCGAGGCGTTCCAGCCGCTGGTCTCCGGCGTCCGCGAGGTCGTCTACCGGCGCTCCACCGCCCTGTCCACCCGCAACCTCCGCATCGAGCGCAGCCGCCTCGGTCCCGGGGCGGGCATCACCGGCTGCGCCCACATGGTCCTCGACCACATCCTCGCCCCCGAGGCCGTGGACGCCCTCGCCTGACCGGCCCGGCGGCGATCGGGGACCGGGAGAGCGGCGGGACCGTCACACGGATGCCGGGGTCGCCCGGGAGGCGGCGGGCCTCGCAGACGATTCCCGGTCCGGTGTCGCTCAGCCCGCCTCGGTCATACCGCCGCGTGTCCGGCGGTTCTGGTTCTGGCGGCGGATCGCCATCGCCATGTCGACGGCCGCCACCAGCGCGAGCACCACCATCACGACGGACAGCCAGACGATGCCCCCGGCGAAGGCGAGGGCGCCGATGGCCAGAGCCGCGATCAGGGCGAAAGAGCCAATACGGATATGGACCACGTCACGGGGCGTCGCCGGGACCATCGGCTTACCGGTCCTCGAGGTCTGCTCCGGCTGTTGCGGTTCGTATGTCATGGTTCCCTCCTCAGCATCAGGCCCCCCGTACCCGTCCGCGCCCCTCCCATGCACGCCGCATGATCCGGCGGCGGCGGGGCAGGAGGCCCGGACGGACGAGCACCCTGGCGAACGAGGAAAGGTGAGTTTCGAGATGCCGGCACGTGAAGAGCTGCCGTCGACCCTGCGCCGATCCCCCAAGAAGGCGCAGGAGACCTGGATCAAGGCGCACGACTCCGCCGTGGAGACCTACGGGGAGGGCGAGCGGGCGCACCGTACGGCCTTCGCCGCGCTGAAGCACTCCTTCGAGAAGGTGGGCGACCACTGGGAGGCCAAGAAGGGCGGTAAGGGCCCCTCGGACGCCCAGGCGGAGAAGAGCACGCCGAAGACGGGCAGGACCGCCGAGGGCGTGGACGCGAACGCCTCCAAGGAGCACCTGTACGACCTGGCCCGCCGCCTGGACATCCCCGGACGCTCCACCATGACCAAGCGGCAGCTCGTCGAGGCCATCCAGAAGGCCAACCGGAAGGCCACGGCCAAGGCCCGCTGACCGGGGCGGCGTCCGTTTTGACGAAAATTCTTGCTCCGTGAGCTATAAGCGGGGGCCCATCGGAAAGAAGGCCGGAAGCTAAGCGCACGGAGGGGAGACGTCTTCATGACGGACGTGTCGAGCATGGGACCGGGTCCGGGCGACGAGCGCCCGGTGCTGACCAACCGGCAGGGCCACCCGGTCTACGACAACCAGAACCAGCGGACGGTGGGCCCCCGCGGGCCCGCCACGCTGGAGAACTACCAGTTCCTGGAGAAGATCAGCCACTTCGACCGCGAGCGCATCCCCGAACGGGTGGTGCACGCCCGGGGTGCGACCGCCTACGGCTACTTCGAGGCCACCGGCTACCTGGGTGACGAGCCGATCAGCCGCTACACCCGGGCGAAGCTGTTCCAGGAGGCGGGCAAGCGCACCGACCTGGCCATCCGGTTCTCCACCGTCATCGGCGGCCGGGACTCCTCGGAGGCGGCGCGCGACCCTCGCGGGTTCGCCGTGAAGTTCTACACCGAGGACGGCAACTGGGACCTCGTCGGCAACAACCTGGCCGTCTTCTTCATCAGGGACGCCATCAAGTTCCCCGACGTCATCCACGCGCTCAAGCCCGACCCGGTGACGTTCCGCCAGGAGCCCAACCGCATCTTCGACTTCATGTCGCAGACGCCCGAGGCCATGCACATGCTGGTCAACCTGTTCAGCCCGCGCGGCATCCCGGCGGACTACCGGCACCAGCAGGGCTTCGGCGTCAACACCTACAAGTGGGTCAACGACCGGGGTGAGACCCACCTGGTCAAGTACCACTGGATGCCCAAGCAGGGCGTGCGGAGCATGACCGCCGCCGACGCGGCGGCCGTACAGGCCAACGACCTGGGGCACGCCACCAAGGACCTGCGCGACGCCATCGACCGGGGCGACTACCCCGAGTGGGACCTGCTGGTCCAGATCATGACCGACGAGGAGCACCCCGAGCTGGACTTCGATCCGCTGGACGACACCAAGGTCTGGCCCGAGAACGAGTTCCCCGCCCGGAAGGTCGGGACGATGGTGCTCAACCGCAACGTCCAGAACAACTTCGCGGAGAACGAGCAGATCTCCTTCGGCACCGGCGTCCTGGTCGACGGGCTCGACTTCTCCGACGACAAGATGCTGGTCGGCCGGACCTTCTCCTACAGCGACACCCAGCGCTACCGGGTCGGTCCCAACTACCTCCAGCTCCCGGTCAACCAGGCCAAGAACGCCAACGTGCGCACCAACCAGCGCGACGGCCAGATGACCTACTTCGTGGACGGCGCGGGGGAGAACCCGCACGTCAACTACGAGCCGTCGATCACAGGCGGCCTGCGCGAGGCGCAGTACCCCTCGCACGACGATCAGGGACCGACGATCACCGGGCGGCTCACCCGCAAGCGCATCCCCCGCACCAACGACTACAAGCAGGCCGGGCAGCGGTTCCGGCTGATGGAGCAGTGGGAGCGCGACGACCTCGTGCTCAACTTCGTCACGATGCTGTCGCAGTGCGAGCGGCCCATCCAGGAGCGCATGGTCTGGCACTTCCTGCTCGTGGAGGACGAGCTCGGGCTGCGTGTCGGCGAGGGCCTCGGCATCGCCCCCGAGGACGTCGCCCACCTGGAGCCGCTGGCCAGCCAGGACCTCACCGACGAGGACCGCGACCGCCTGTCCCGGCTGGGCAAGAACGGGCCGCGCGACGTCACCGGCCTGGAGATGACCCACTGCGTGCCCAACGAGCGCGCCGTGATGGTCCCGGCCACGCCGTGACGGCGTAGCGGGCCGGGTACGGCGCCCGGAGGATCGCCCCTGGTTGACGGCAGGAATGACTGGCCTTGACGAGAAGCGGTTCTCCGGAAAACGTTGATTCAACCGTGCCTCGCCGGGCAGTCGGTCCTCCCAGCACGACTGCCCGGCCGGGGAACGGCTGCTCGGCGAGCGCGCCCTCCCCGCGACGGGCCCTGCGCCGAGACCGGGCTCCCGCCGGGCTGGGACGGATGACTCGCGAGGAGGCCCCCATGCTCCACAGTCCGGTGAATCCGGGTCGCGCCGCGGCGGCGACCCTGGCCACCGCCCTGGTCACCACCCTGGCCGCGTGCGGCGGGGTCGGGTCCGGCGGCGATCGAGGCGGTGAGACGGCCGGCGGCGGGGCATCGTTGACCACGATGGGCTTCGGGCTCCCCGACGAGATCGCCAAGACCCGCGTCGACGCCTTCAAGAAGGCCAACCCCGGCGTCGCCCTCCAGATCAACGAGGGCCAGTTCGACGAGCAGGCGTTCCTGTCGGCGGTGGCCGCCGGCAACCCGCCGGACGTGGTCTACCTCGGCCGCGACCGCATCGGCAGCTACGCGGCGCGCGGCGCGATCCAGCCGCTGGACGGCTGCGTCAGCGAGCAGAACATCCCGACCGGGGACTTCTACCCGGCCGCCCAGCAGCAGGTGAAGTACGACGGCAAGTGGTACGGCATCCCGGAGTTCTACAACTCGGTCGTCCTGGTGGTCAACGACAAGGCCGCCAGGGACGCCGGGGTCGATCCGGCGGACATCGACACCTCCGACTGGGACCGGCTGGCGGAGCTGGCCGGGAAGATGACGCGGACCGAGGGCGGGAAGATCGAGCGGTTCGGCTTCTACCCGAAGCTCCCGGAGTTCCTCCCGCTCTGGGCCAAGGCCAACGGCGCCGACATCCTCAGCGCCGACGGCCGGACCTCGCGCCTGAACGACCCGAAGGTCGCCGAGGCGCTGGACTACGCGAACGGGCTCGTCGAGTCCCAGGGAGGCTGGAAGAAGCTCAAGGCGTTCACCGACACCTTCGACTACTTCGGTGAGGGCAACCCGTTCGTCAAGGACCAGATCGGCGCGATGCTGACCGAGCAGTTCGTGGTCACCGCGATGGCCGGGACCACGCCGGACGCCGCCATCACCGTGCTGCCGTTCAAGGACCGCCGGGGCAACCCGGTCAACAACGTGGGCGGCAACGCCTGGGTGGTCCCCAAGGGGGCCAGGAACCCCGACGCCGCGTGCACGTGGATCAAGACCATGACCGCGGCCGAGACCTGGATCGCGGCGGCTCGGGCCCGCGCCGCCAAGCGCGCCCAGGAGGGCAAGGCCTACACCGGCACCTACACCGGCAACGCCAAGGCCGACGAGGTGATCTTCTCCGAGATCGTGAAGCCGAGCGGGAAGAAGCCGTTCGACGACGCGGTCAAGGTGATCCGCTCGGTTCAGGAGGCCGGGTTCGTGGTGCCGCAGTCGGCGGCGGCGGCCGAGTTCAAGAAGGCCTGGGAGGACGCGGCGATCCGGGTGCTGCAGGGCGACCAGAAGGCCGCCGACTCCCTGGGGCGGGCACAGGCCGAGGCGCAGAAGGCCATCGACGAGGCGACCTCGTGAGGCGTCTGACGCCGGAGACCCGCTGGGCGTACACCTTCCTGCTGCCGTGGCTGATCGGCCTGGTGGTCTTCCAGGTGGGGCCGATGATCGCCAGCCTGGTGCTGTCGTTCACCGACTACGACCTGATCGGCCCGCCGGAGTTCGCCGGGACGGCCAACTACGCGCGGATGACGGAGGACCCCAAGGTCGCCCGGGCGATCGGCAACACCGTCGTCTACACGCTCCTGCACGTGCCGCTGGCCATCGCCCTGGCGCTCGCCCTGGCCCTGGTGCTGAACCGGATCACCGGCCGCGCCGCCGGGGTGTTCCGGACGATCTTCTACCTGCCGTCCATGACCCCGTACGTCGCCGTCGGTGTGCTCTTCCTCTTCCTGCTCAACGGGCAGGCGGGGATGATCAACCAGTTCCTCGGCCTGTTCGGGATCGAGGGACCGCAGTGGACCACCGACCCCGACTGGGTGCTGCCCGGCATCGTGCTGATGTCGCTGTGGAACCTGGGCTCCACCACGATCATCCTGTTCGCGGCCCTGCGGAACGTCCCCCGGGAGCTGAGTGAGGCCGCGATGATCGACGGGGCCGGCACCTGGCAGCGCTTCCGCGCGGTGACCCTGCCGATGATCAGCTCGGCGCTCTTCTTCGTGGTGATCATCAACACGATCACCTCGCTGCAGATGTTCGACCAGGTCTACACGATGTTCTTCGGCAACCAGACGGCCCAGCAGTCGTACGGCGACGCCGCGCTCTTCTACGTCGTGTACCTCTTCCAGCAGGGCTTCCAGTTCCTGCACATGGGGTACGCCTCGGCGCTGGCGTGGGTGCTGTTCCTGGTGATCGCGGCCATCACGCTGGTCCAGGTGAAGGTGGGCAACCGGTTGGTCTACTACGAGGCCGAGGAGCGTGCCGGATGACGGCGGCGGAACCGATCCAGGCTGCGGTCCAGGCCGCGCCCGCCCGGACCGAGGCGGCCCCGCCCGCCGATCCGGCGGGCCGGGGGACCGGGAAGGTCTTCTTCCTCACCGTTCTGGCCGCCGCGTCGGTGATCTTCCTGTACCCGTTCGTCTGGCTCGTCGTCGCCTCGCTCAAGCCCCGCGACCGGACGTTCACCGACCCGTTCCTCCCCTGGCCGGTCCCGTTCCGGCCGGAGAACTACGCGGCGGTCTGGGACGCCGCGCCCATGCTGGCCTGGCTGGTCAACACGGTGGTCGTCGGCGTCGCGGCGGCGCTGACGGTCACCCTGTCCAGCGCCTTCGTGGCCTTCGGCTTCGCCTACTTCCGCTTCCCCGGCCGGAACCTGCTCTTCGGCAGCGTGCTGGCCACGATGATGCTGCCCGCCGCGGTCACCCTGGTGCCGACCTTCCTGATCTGGAACGCGGCGGGGCTGACCGGCACCCAGGTGCCGCTGTGGGCGGGCAACCTGTTCGGCTCGGCGTTCTACATCTTCCTGCTCCGGCAGTTCCTGCTCGGGGTGCCGCGCTACGTCTTCGAGGCCGCCCGCGTCGACGGCGCGTCGTACTTCGACCTGTTCTGGCGGATCGCGCTCCCGCTCTCCCGGCCCGCCCTGATCATCGCCTTCATCTTCGAGCTCAAGGCCAGCTGGTTCGACCTGATGAAGCCGCTGATCTATCTGCAGGACCCGGCGCTCTACACGCTGCCCCGGGGGCTGAAGGCGGTGGTCGACCAGTTCTACCAGGGCGGCGACCCCAAGTGGGAGATCGTCCTGGCGGCCGGCGTCATCACCACCCTCCCGCTGATCGTCATCTTCTTCCTCGGTCAGCGCTACTTCGTCCAGGGCATCGCCACCACCGGCCGCCGCGGATGAGCACCGCTGAGCGCCGCTGAGCGCGGCCGGGAAAACCGTGAGGGCCGCCCTTCCCGGGAAGGGCGGCCCTCACATCGACGGTCCGGACGGCCCGGTCTCGGGGCGGGCCGTCCGGCGGCCGTCAGTCCGTGCTGAGCGCGTCGAGCAGGTCCCCGACGGGCCGGTCCGGCAGGGCCCGGGCCACGTCGGCCAGGGCCACGATCCCGACCAGCTTGTGACCGTCGATCACCGGAAGCCTGCGCACCTTGTGCGAGGCCATGGTCCGGAGGATCTCCGCGGCGTCGTCGTCGGCGCCGATGGTCACGGCCTCACCCTGGGCCAGCTCGCCGGCCAGGCAGCTGCCGGGGTCCTTGCCCTCGGCGAGGACCTTCACCACGATGTCGCGGTCGGTCAGCACGCCCTTCAGCCGGTCATCCGTGCCACAGATGGGCAGGGAGCCCACCCCCAGGCGCGCCATCTTCCTGGCGGCGTCGAGAACCGTCTCGTCGGCGTTCACGCACTCCGCGTTCGGCGTCATGATGTCCCGTGCGGTCGGCATTCTCGCTCCTTTCGGTGGGTTGCGGTCCTGTGCGGCTGCCCGCCGGGAACCGGATGAAACCAGTTCTCGAACGCGACCCGCCCGGACGACACCGAACGTTTGCGGATCATCAATCCCCGATCATCCGGACGGACTTTGACGATCTTTACGTTTGCGGCGTTTGTGCACTGCCCCCCACCGCACGCGGAAGGACACTCATGCGCATTCCCGCTCGGGCACTCGTCGTCGCGTTGGCGACCGCCCTGGCGCTCAGCAGCGCGAACGTGACCGGCACCCCCGCCTTCGCGCAGGACGACGACCCCACGCTCGCCGCTCTCACGCAGGTCGTCCCCGAGATCGTCGAAGAGGCCAGGGCCGTCC
>NZ_BMQP01000001.1 GCF_014648175.1 Planobispora rosea | reverse complement strand
TCGCCCTGGCCGCCGCACTCATCTGCTACCGCAGACTCACCAAATGAGTCACCCTCTTAGGGCGACCAACACGAGATCCGACCCATTACCTTGTCGGCCTCCGGTGACGCCCTCGACGACCAGGCCGTGGTCGCCTATCTGGCCAAGTACTCCACCAAAGGCACCGAACCAGCTTCACGCCGTGTTGATTAGTCCACGCGGATCCGAGTCCGAGGTTAGGCAGGCCAAGGGAGTTCCCTCGGATCCGCGCTCGTCCGTCCCGTGCGGCTCCCAGCTTGGCTCCCCTTCCAGTCTTCTTCCTATCGCGCATTCAGGCTGACAGCCGGGGGATCAGGACGGAGAATTGACTCCTGACTTCTTCGGCGTGGAACAGATATGAGGATCACGGAACCTGGCGTTTTGAGTGTCTTTATCCCAGTAAATCGGATAGAGCATATAGGTGCATTTTAATTTCATCTCGACCCAGAGCGCACAGAATCTAACTGCACCGTGCAATATATGACACATAGACCAGACTTGCACATCGGATATCGCGGGGAGATCATCTCATGATTGAGACCCACGACCGGAAGGGCGGCCAGGCAACCCGGAGAGGGCTGGTGGTATTGGGAGCCCACTTACTCGTCGGCCTGCTGACGGTGGGGTCCCAGGCATTAATACCTACCGGAGTCATTCCCCCCAACCTGGAGATGGGACTGAGGGCCTTGGTGGCCGTTCTTCTGGCTGCAGGCGCCAGCGTCCTGACAACCGTCGCATCAACTCGATGGACCGTGCTCCACTCTGCCGACGACGAACAGCCTGCCAGGTCGCCACGGAAGACCTTTTGGCGACGCCCGAGATTCTGGGGATTTCTTCTTTCCTTTGCAGTGGTAGCAATCGCCTCAGGATATCTTTATAGGCCACCCTCGCCAATATCTTTCGCCGAGCCCGTGAAAGTCGGCAAGGGGTTGGATATAGCAGAATACTGTATATCATCCGGCTTCAACGGCAAATCGAATGAGACATGCTATTTTACAATTCGAGAAGAAGAGGTATGCAACTGGCAACACAAGAGAGAGGATTTGATCCTCAAGTACACAGACTCCAAGGATTTGGAGAGCGGTATATGCGTAGACAAGAAGGGCAAGTCCATCGGGAAGGGAATAAAGGACATGCAGGGATTTTGCCAGTACAAGTTCGAGGACAACCCTAGCATCAGATACAGGAAAAATAATGAAGCGAAGGAATGGCGTTGCGAGATGGGCATTGATAAGAACGTCGTTTGCATCTGGCAGAACCGCGAACCAGGGCTCATCGCCGTCAAGGACAAGGATGCAGATACTTGGCAGTGCTATCACCCTCGTAAGCAGTGAGAGACATTCATCTTGCTACCCTCGCCGCTTGGCCTGCCCGTCTGCCGTCGTCCCACCCGGACAGGTAGCGGGCCAGCCTCGGAGCCGCCCCGGCCGCGCGCCCGGTGACAGGTTCGTGATGGAGTGTGGGCGGCCCCGCGGCTGGTCTGCTAGGGCTTGTCCTGGGGCGACGGCAGGCGGGCAGGCCCCTTTCCAGCTCAGTCACCTACGGTGAGCAAGATCGCGTGCCATGCCCGGAGCCGGAGACCCCCGCCGGAGGCATGCCGTGACGCCCGCCGGGGCCTACGTCCGCATGCGCCTAGCGGGCGCGACCCCGTGACCCGAGCAGTGCGCCTCAAACTTGGCGGCCCTGTCCCTCGTCCGCGCCAGCCGACCGGCGTTTGGCGGGTCGGGCCGTGAGCCCGAGCGGGAGCCCGGCCCGCGCCGAGTCGGCGGCGCGTGCGGCCCGGTCAGGGCCGCTTTATGGTCGAAGAGCTCAAGCGGCACCGGACCCGTCAGAACGCGCAACGCCTGGCCGCTGGTGAGGCGTGGCGGGATGAAGGTCTTGTCTTCACCCGCGAGGACGGAAGCATGCCCGATCCCATGCGCGGTCTGCGCGTCATCACGAAGAAGGCGGGCATCGGAGACCGCTGGAAGGTGCGTGAGCTACGGCACTCGTTCGTGTCGATCCTGAGCGACGGGGATGTCTCGGTGGAACGCATCGCCGATCTCGTCGGCCACTCGACCCCCAGCACCACGCAGACCGTCTACCGGCACCAGATCAGGCCGGTCATCGTCCATGGAGCCGAGACGATGGACGCCGTCTTCGGCAACGGTGATCAAACCGGGTAGTGGCTCCCCTGGTGGCTCCCGGAACGACTCAGGCCCCCTACCTTCGGTCGAGGTAGAGGGCCTGAGCTTTATGTTCCCAAGCTTTGCCAAGCTCCCGCGATAGGACTCGAACCTATAACCTGCCGGTTAACAGCCGGCTGCTCTGCCGATTGAGCTACGCGGGATCGTGCGCGCCCCGCCTGACCGGGGATTTCTCCCCGCTCCCTGCGGCGCATGAATAGATTAGCGCACTCCGGGAGTCCGTGTCGCATCGGAACCTCCGGGGTAGGTCCGAGCCGAAGACCTGGGAGAGGGCGGAGAGGAAGCGCGATCCGTGGGTAGGGTCCGGCTTGAGCACGCCTGTGGAGGTAGAGATGTACCGAGTAATGTTCTGCGCGGGCCTGGCGGTGGGGTACGTCATGGGGACCCGAGCCGGCCGGGAGCGCTACGAGCAGATCAAGCGGATGGCCCAGCGGGTGACCGACAACCCGTCCGTGCAGGAGGCCGCCGGGCTGGTCGGCGCGCAGGTCTCCCGGGTGACCACGATGGCCAAGGAGCAGGTGGCCAGCCACCTGCCCGGCTCCCACGGGTCGCACGACGAGACCGGCACCGGCTGGCCGGACGAGGTGAAGACGGCCTCACCCTACTGAGGTGACGCCCCGGGGCGACGACACCTCCGCCCCACCGGGGAGAACACCGCTGGAAGGGCGGCCCCGCCCGCTGACGCCGGGCGGGGCCGCCCTTCCATGCCGTCGGGGCCTCCCGGACGCCGGCACTCCCACGCACCGGAGCGCTCAGTCACCGGATCCCTCCACGCCGGAGCACTCGGGCACCGGAGCCCTCAGACGCCGAAACTCCGCCGGACTCCCTCCAGCGCCTGCTCCGCCAGCGCCCGCAGGCCGGGATCGGTGGAGTCGAGTCCCTCGTCGAAGACGAACTCCCACACGGTCCGGTCGTCCTCCGCCCGCCGGGCCACCAGTCGCACCCCGCCGCGCACGTCCAGCGGCACATACTGGCTGACCAGGATCGAGGCGGTCACCCTCTCCCGTACGGCCTCCGGCACCCGCCCCGGCTCGGGCAGCAGAGCCCGATGCGTCAGCCCGGCCGTGGTCACGACCGTCAGCCCCTCCTCGTCCCACACGCCGCGGTCCACCTGGAACCACGGCAGCCTGGTCCCGCCGAGATAGAGCGCGTGGTCGGTGGCGATCACGTAGCCGTCCGGCCCCCGGGCGTAGGTCAGCACCCGGTCGGCCGGGTCGACGGCCGCCCGGACCTCGGCGGGCGTGCGGTTGAAGAGCTTCATCCCTCCACGCTACTCAAGCCCGCTCACGCCTCCGCCGCCTCCGCCGCCTCGGCGTCCGCGAGCAGGTCGAGGGTGAGCGCCGCCGACCAGGAGAAGTCCCGGCCGCCCCGGCCGCTGCCGTCGAAGGGGTCGAAGCACTCGCGGAACCCCGCCTGCCGTACCAGGCGGAGGGTGGCCGTGCCGAGTTGCCGCACAAGGTCCGGCCGGCCGTGTACGGCGGCCGCCCGGCGCAGCAGCCAGTTGGTGTTCACCCACGACGGCCCCCGCCAGTACCGGGATCGGTCGAACTGGGGCGCCCGGATCTCACAGCTGGGCACCGGGTACCCGGCCGCGCCCATGAAGCGGGGCGACTCCAGCGTGTCCAGCAGCCCGTTCACCCGGTCGCCGGGCAGGCCGGGATCGAGCAGCGGCCCGAACCCGCCGATCGTGCGGACCGGGATCAGCCGGTCGCCGCGCAGGTCCCGGGCGTGGAAGAGGCCGTCGGCCCAGAGGCGGTCCAGCAGCGCCTCGCGGATGCGCGCGGCGGCCTCCTCGTGCGGCCGGGGGTCGGCCCCGGCCGCCGGGGCCAGCTCGGCCAGCGCGTGACAGGAGGCCAGCCAGATCCCGTTGAACAGCGGGTCCTCGACCGCGAACGGGTGATCCAGGCGCAGATACGACCCGTCGTAGCCGGAGTCGCGGTAACGCAGCGCCAGCCACACGTAGCGGTCGTGGTGGCTGTCGGGGTGGCGTTCGGGGAGTTCCTCGCGCCGGTAGGCGTAGCGGACGGCGGGCAGCGCCTCCAGCGGCTCGTCCCAGGCGGGGCTGTCGTCCATCCCGGACTCCCACGGGTGCACGATCGCGGCCAGGCCGGCCCCGCCCAGGTCCCTGGTCACGGCGAGGTAGCCGTGCTGGGCGGCGAGCATCGGGTAGATCCGCCGGACGAGGGCGGCGGCCTCGTCCCGGTTCACCGCGTACCGCCACACCTGCCACAGGGCCAGGGCGTGCATGGGCGGTTGGGTCAGTCCGGAGGTGAGGACGTCCCCGGGGGCCGCCGGGTGGTCGTGGGAGCGCCAGACGGACGGGCCGGGGAAGTACGCCTCGGCGTGGGCGGGGTGGAAGACGATGTGCGGCACCATACCGTTGCGCCACTGCCCGGACAGCAGGCTGAGCAGCTCGGCGGCGGCCCTGCGGGTGTCCCAGCGGGCCACCCCGATCGACACGAAGGTCGAGTCCCAGCTCCACTGGTGCGGATAGAGGCCGGGCGCGGGCACGGTGGCGGACCCCGTCCGGTTCGCGTCGAGCACGGACCACGCCTCGCGCCCGAGCGCGGCGTCGTCTACGGCCGGCCGCGCCTCCATCCGTCCAGTCTGCGCCGTTATCGGCTAAGAAAACAGTGCCTCGCCCCAGAAGGATCCCGCCGGCACTCCGCCGGGACAGGCCCAGATGCCCGATCCGACGTGCTGGATGTACTCGTTGAGGGGGTCCCGGGCGGCCAGCGCCCGCTGGATGGGGATGAAGCCCTTCTCGGGATCGCGCTGGTAGGCCAGGAAGAACAGGCCCGCGTCCAGCCGTCCCAGGCCGTCGCTGCCGTCGGTGAAGGAGTAGCCCCGCCGCAGGATCGTCGCCCCGCCCAGCGAGTCGGGGTGGGCCAGCCGGACGTGGGCGTCGGCGGGGAGCCGGTCCAGCCGGACCGGGTCGTGCTCGCGGGCGGCGCCGTACGGCGCGCCCTCCCGCTTGGTCCGGCCGAAGATGTCCTCCTGCTCCTTCAGGGAGGTACGGTCCCACGTCTCGATGTGCATCCGGATCCGCCGGGCCACCAGGTAGGACCCGCCGCGCAGCCACTCGGGCCCCTCCCGGCCCACCCAGACGTGGGCGTCCAGCGCGGCCCGGTCGGTCCCGGCGATGTTGCGGGTGCCGTCCTTGAAGCCCATCAGGTTGCGCGGGGTCTGCGCCTGCGGCGTGGTCGAGGACGTCTTGCCGAACCCGAGCTGCGACCAGCGCACCGAGGCCGTGCCGAAGGCGATCCGCGCCAGGTTCCGTACGGCGTGCACGGCGACCTGCGGGTCGTCGGCGCACGCCTGCACGCAGATGTCGCCGCCGCTGCGGGCCGGATCGAGCTTGTCGGCCGGGAAGCGCGGCAGTTCTCTCAGCCGGTCGGGCGCGGGCAGCCTCAGCTTCTCGAAGAAGGACGGACCGAAGCCGACCGTCAGGGTGAGCCGCGAGGCGGGCAGTTCGAGGGCCTCGCCGGTGTCGTCCGGCGGGGCCAGCTCCGCCCCGGTCGCCCCGCCGCCGACCTCCTGCCCCGCGGTCATCCGCACGGCCGCCGCCGTCCACCTGCGCAGCAGCTCGGCTGCCTCCGCCGGCGCGTCGGTGCCGAGGTCGAAGGCGGCGAAGTGCAGCCGGTCCTGGACGGGGGTGGCGATCCCCGCCTGGTGCGGGCCGTGGAACGGGATCGGGCCGCCCGGGGCGGCCGCGCGGACGGTCTCGGTCTCGGTCTCGGTGAGCCGCATCAGACCTGCCCCGGCGGCGGCCCCGGCGCCCACCGCCAGTCCCGCACCGGCCAGGACGCCGCGACGGCTGAAATCGGCCATGTGCCCCTCCTCGTTCCTCTCTCCCGCGGACCCACCGAACCCGTCGAACCCTCCGGGGTCCCCGTGGAGATCCCGGCCGGGTCCGCGACGCGGGTCAGCCCGCGACGACCGCGGCCAGGCCGGACAGCGGCTCGGCCAGCGCGTTGACCGCGTCGGCGAGCTCCTTGACCTGCTCCGGCGACAGCTCCGTGTAGGCGACGAAGCCGTCGCCCTCGGCGTACTTGCCCAGCAGGGTGTTCAGCTCGGCGAACTCGGTGTCCAGGGTGGTGACCAGCGCGGGGTTCTTCTCCATCACGATCGGGGTGAGGAGCTGGTAGACCTTCTGCGCGCCGTCCACGTTGGCCTTGAAGTCCCACAGGTCGGTGTGGGAGAAGGCCTCCTCCTCACCGGTCACCTTGCCGGTCGCCACCTCGTCGAGGAGCTCCTTGGCGCCGTTGGCCATGGAGCTCGCGGTGATCTCGGCGGTGGGCAGCTTCTTCTTGAGCGCGTCGAGGTCCTCGAGGAGCCGGTCGCCGTACTTGGCCTCCTTCTTGAGGGTCCCCGGCTCCTTCCACAGCGCCTTCTCCAGGCGGTGCCAGCCGGTCCACTCGGCGCCCTCCTCCAGGTCGGCCTCGCGCAGGTCGACCTTGGGGTCGACGTCGCCGAAGGCCTCGGCCACCGGCTCGATCCGCTCCCAGCCGACACGGCTGGGAGCGTAGAGGTCCTTGGCCTTCTTCACGTCGCCCTTCTTGACGGCGGCGACGAAGTCCTCGGTCTTGGCGATGCTGTCGTCGACCTGCTCGTCGATGTAGGCGCGGTAGTCGTCGACGGCGCGGGTGACGCGCGGGTCCGCCTCGGCGGCCAGCTCACCGGAGACCGTGATGTCCTGGCGGATGCCGTCGCCCTCGTGGTTGGGCTTGCAGGCGACATGGTAGGCGCCCGCGGGGAGCTCGACGACCAGGTCGGCGGTGGCGCCGGGAGCGATGTTGGCCCGCTCGCTGACCACGGTCCTGTCGGCGCGGAAGACGTAGAGCCAGGTGGGCTCCTTGCCGTTGTTCGTGAGCTTGAAGCTGATCACGCCCGCGGGCAGCGCGGTCTCGGCCGGGACGCAGGTGGTGTCGGTGGCCGCGACGTCCACGGTCTCGACGACCTTCCCGGTCGGAGCGGGCTGCGACGCGACGGCGGCGCTGCCGCTGCCGCTGGACGAGCCGCCGTCGGCGCCGTCGTCGCCCGAACCGCACGCGGTGAGGGCGAGGGCGAGAAGGCCGAAGGCGGCTCCAGAACGGAGAGCGGGGCGCATGGGGAACTCCTGTTTATTCGGTTAGGCATCCCTAAATGAGTTTTCCCTAACCTCAGGATTTCCACCAGGGTTCTCCGGAGCCGGAGCCGGGGCCGGAGTCGGGGCCGTCCCATGCCGATGGCCCGGGGGAATCCCGGGCCATCGGCATGGTCCGTGCCGGGTCTCGGTCGAGCGCCCGGTCCCGGCGGAGCGCCCGGTCTCAGCCGGGCGCCCGGCCTCAGTCGAGGTAGTCGCGCAACATCTGGGCCCGCGTCGGGTGGCGCAGCTTCGCCAGCGTCTTGGACTCGATCTGACGGATGCGCTCACGCGTCACGCCGAACTCCCGGCCGACCTCCTCCAGCGTCCGGGGGTGGCCGTCGGCCAGGCCGAAGCGCAGCTGGATGATGCGCTGCTCCCGCTCCGACAACGTCGCGAGGATCTCGTCGAGCTGATCCTGCAGCATGATGAAGGCGGCCGCCTCCATCGGCACGACCGCGTCGGCGTCCTCGATGAAGTCGCCGAGGTCGGAGTCCTCCTCGCCGATGGGCGATTGCAGGGAGACCGGCTCCTGCGCGATGCGCTGGATCTCGATCACCCGGTCGATCGGCAGGTCCATCTCCAGGGCGATCTCCTCGGGCGCCGGCTCGCGGCCGAGGTCCTGGTGGAGCTGGCGCTGGACCCGGACCAGCTTGTTGATCGTCTCCACCATGTGCACCGGGATACGGATGGTGCGGGCCTGGTCGGCGATGGCACGGGTGATCGCCTGGCGAATCCACCACGTGGCATAAGTGGAGAACTTGTAACCCTTGGTGTAGTCGAATTTCTCGACCGCCCGGATGAGGCCGAGGTTGCCCTCCTGGATCAGGTCCAAGAACAACATCCCGCGCCCCACATAACGCTTGGCGATCGAGACGACCAGCCGGAGATTGGCTTCGATCAACCGCTGTTTCGCGCGCGTCCCCTCCCAGGCCAGCTCGGCCAGTTCGGGAAAGGCCAGCCGCGAGGCGACGCTCGTCAGCTTGTCCTCCGCGAACAGTCCCGCCTCGATGGCCTTGGCGAGTTCCACCTCCTCCTCGGCGGTGAGCAGGGGCACGCGCCCGATCTCCCGCAGATAGATGCGGACCAGGTCACTGGTCGGCGCCCGCTTACCGGCGTCTTCCTCCTCGGACTTGGCGGTCTCGTCGTCACCCTGCGGCTCGAGGACCTCCACTCCGTTCTCGGCGAGCATCCGGACGACGCGTTCGAGCGCGTCGGACGGCAGCTCGGATTTGTCGAGAGCGGCGGCCACGTCATCGACGGTGACACTGCCGCGCTCCCTTCCTTTCGCGACGAGGTCGGCCACCTGGTCTACCGAAGGCGGCCCACTTGGCAGCACCGATGTACCCACGGGACACAGTCTGCTGTATTTGTCACCCAAAACGGCAGACCTATTTTTGTCACCGAAGGTAAGGCGTGGATCATTATCAAAACGAGATCTTATAAAGGTTTGGCCGAAAGGGATTCAGGAAATTAAAGCCGATTGCGTGGTCAGCTTCCCGCCGCGCGTTCCTTCAGCGTGCGCCGTTCCCGTTCCAGTTCGAACAGCTCGGCGAACAGGCGGTTGTACTCCTCCGGCGACTCGCCCGCGCCGGTCCGCTCCAGCCGCGACTTCAGCTGCTCGATCGCCCGGTTCACCGAGACCAGTTCCAGGGCGGCGAGCAGGCCCGCGGCGTACCGGTCCTCGACCGCGGAGTCGACGCGCAGCTCCTCGACCGCGAACCGGGTCACCATCCCCCGCAGGTCCTCGCCCGCGGCGGCGATCAGGCGGTCCACCCATTCGCGCCCGCCGGCCTCGGCCACCGCGGCTCCCCCCACTTCCAGGATCAGCTTGTAGAGCGCGACGTGCTCGGGGAGCGTGAACGCCTCCGGCCCGACGCCGTCGAACCGGGCCCCGAGCAGCGCCGGGCGCTGCACGGCGAGCTTGAGCACCTCGGCCTCGGTGCGCACCCCGGGGTCGGCGAGCTCGGCGACCCGCCGGGGACCGGCGGGCTGGGCCTGGCGTGCGGCCGTACCGGCGATCTCGGCGATCCGCTCCATCACGAACCGCTCGTTGTTGAACCCGAGCCAGCGGTCCAGGTCGACGGCGTACAGCTGGCGCAACGCCCGGTCCTTGATGCCGGCCACGATCGGCGCGGCGGCGTCCAGCGCCGACAGCCGCCCCTCGTTGGTGCTCACGTCGTAGCGGGAGATGACGCTGCGGATCGCGAACGCGAACAGCGGCTCCTTGCTCGCGATCAGATCGCGCACCGCCGCGTCGCCGTGCCTGACCCGCAGATCGCAGGGGTCGAGCCCGGAGGGCTGCACCGCCACGTAGGTCTGGGTGACGAACTTCTGCTCGTCGGCGAAGGCGCGCAGCGCCGCCTTCTGCCCGGCCGCGTCGCCGTCGAAGGTGAAGACCACCTCGCCCTGAGAGCCGGACTGGTCCAGCAGCAGCCGCCGCAGCACCTTGATGTGCTCGGCGCCGAACGCGGTGCCGCAGGTGGCCACCGCCGTCGGCACCCCCGCCAGGTGGCAGGCCATCACGTCGGTGTACCCCTCGACGATCACCGCCTGGGAGCGTCTGGAGATCTCCCTCTTGGCCAGGTCCACGCCGTACAGGACCTCGCTCTTCTTGTAGAGCGGGCTCTCGGGGGTGTTGAGGTACTTCGGCCCGTCCTCGGCGTCGTTCAGCTTCCGCGCCCCGAAACCGATCACATCGCCGGTGATGTCGCGGATCGGCCAGATCAGCCGCCCCCGGAAGCGGTCGATCGGCCCCCGGCGCCCCTCCTTGGCCAGCCCCCCCTTGATCAGCTCGGCGGCGGTGAACCCCCGTGCCATGAGGTGCCGGGAGAGCGCTTCCCACTCGGCGGGCGCGTAGCCCACCCCGAACCGCTCGGCGTCGGCCCGCTCGAACCCGCGCTCGGCCAGGAACCTCCGCCCCGGAGCGGCCTCCGGGTCGGTCAGCTTGGCGGCGTAGAACTCCGCGGCGGCCCGGTGCGCCTCGATCAGCCTGCTGCGCTCGCCCTGCTCCCGCCCGGGGACGTAGCCGCCCTGTTCGTAGCGGAGCCGGATCCCGGCGCGGCCGGCCAGCCGCTCCACCGCCTCGCCGAACGACAGGTGCTCCAGTCTCCGGATGAAGGTGATGACGTCGCCGCCCTCGGTGCAGCCGAAGCAGTACCAGTAGCCGCGGGCGGGGGTGACGTTGAAGGACGGGGTCTTCTCCTCGTGGAAGGGGCACAGCCCTTTCAGGTTGCCGCCCCCGGCGTTGCGGAGCTGGATGTGCTCGCCCACCACGTCGGCGATCGGTGAGCGCTCTCGCACGAGCGCGATGTCCTCGTCACTGATCCGGCCTGCCACGCCGTGAGTCTAATCCCGTCCCCTGACAGACCCGCCCGTCCCCCGCCCCGGCCTGTTCCCGCTCCGCCTCCCACCTGTTCCCGTTCCGATCCCGGTGCGCGCAGAACGACTTGGCCGAACCGGTCGTGGCCGTTGAGGAGGTCGGATACAAAGGTAAAGGCGGATTATCGATACCTTATGCGGGTGGACACCATGCGATCGGGGCATACAACACGGTTGGCCACCGCGGCCGGGACCATCCTGGTCACGGCGGCGTGCGCGTCGCCCGGCGGGGTGGCCGGCATCAGCACGCAGCCCCCGGCGCCCGCGGACTCGGCCGCGGCCCAGAGCTCGGTCACCGCGACGCTCCCGGCCGCGACCCCGACTCCCGCGGCCCGGGCCCCGGTGACGATCCCCAAGGGGCCCAGCCCGGTCCTCATGCCGCCGCCGAAGGTCTCGAAGTTCACCTACGCCTTCCCGGTGAAGGGCTGCAGGGTCTCCTACCAGAGCAGGCTGCTGGTGCTGCCCAAGACCACGATCTGGGCCGCCAAGGGGTGCGCGTTCGTCTCTCCGGTCAGCGGCGTGGTCCACGAGGTCAACACCAGGAACCGGTGGGCGCCGTCCACCGACCGGGGCCAGGATCGCGAGGGCCGCTTCGTCACGGTCCTCGGCGACGACGGCGTGCTCTACCTCGGCGGCCATCTCGACGCGGTCGAGCCGGGGATCGAACCGGGCGCCCGGGTCGGCGCCGGCCAGACCCTCGGCCGGATCGGCAACTCCGGTAACGCCCGCGACACCGCCAGCAACCTCTACTTCGCGATCTCCTGGAAGACCGATCCCTCCCTGTGGTGGGTACGGCGCGGCATGGTCGAGCCGTGGGACTATCTGAGCGCCTGGCTGCACGGCAACCCCACCCTGTCCCCCGCGGCGGAGGTGCGGGCCGTCATGGCGCGGACCGGGGCGACGCCGCGGTGCTCGACCCTGTGCAAGCCCAAGTCCATGCCCAAGCCCACCGAGCGGCCGACGGAGCCGGAGGACGCCCCGGACGCCCCCGACGTGGTGACCGGCGGGGAGACGAGCCCTCTCAGCGGCCGGTGAGCCGCTCGTGCCAGGCCTCCGCCGAGGTGTCGGTGAGCGAGGCGATCTGGTCGATCACCACCCGGAGCCGCCCGGCGTCGTCGTCCGCCCGGGTGAAGGCGGGCCGGAGCACGGGCTCCAGCGTGCCGGGGGCGCCCCGCATGATCAGGTCCGCCAGGTCGCGGATGAGCTCCCGCTGCCTGGCCTGGTTGGCGTTGTGCTCCTCCCGGGTCATCACGTAGTGCGCGGTGACCCCCTTGAGAACCGCGCACTCCAGCCGGACGGTCCGGGGCACGACCAGCTCGGCGTCGTAGCGTCCGGCCCGGGTGCCGTACGCCTCCCGGGTGGCGGTCTCGGCGGCCCGGCAGAGGCGGCCGATGAGGACGCTGGTCAGGTGCTTGAGCGCGGCGAGATCGGTGTGGGAGCCGTCGAAGTGGCGGGGCCAGAACGGCTCGGCGACCAGACGGGTGAAGATCTCCTCCAGTTCGCCCGGCCCGGCGTCCTGGGCGTACCACACGCGGGTGGTCGCGCACACGTCGCGGCGCTCGGCGGAGTCGCGCAGCGTCTTCAGCCCGACGGCCCCGGAGTGCAGGGCGTCCTCCAGGTCGTGCACGGAGTAGGCGACGTCGTCGGCCCAGTCCATGATCTGCGCCTCGAAGCTGACGCGCCCCGCGGGGGCGCCCTCCCTGATCCAGGTGAAGACCGGCAGATCGTCAGGGTACGCGCAGTATTTCGGGCCGGCCTCGGCGGTCCAGGGATATTTGATCGCGGCGTCCAGGGAGGCCCGGGTCAGGTTCAGCCCGGCACTGCGGCCGTCCTCGGTGAGGACCTTGGCCTCCAGCCGGGTCAGCAGGCGCAGGCTCTGCGCGTTGCCCTCGAACCCGCCGCATCCGGCGGCCAGTTCGTTCAGCGCGGCCTCGCCGTTGTGCCCGAACGGCGGGTGCCCGAGGTCGTGGGCCAGGCAGGCGGTCTCCACCAGGTCGGGGTCGCGGCCCAGGACCTCGCCCATCTCCCGGCCGATCTGCGCGCACTCCAGGGAGTGGGTCAGCCGGGTGCGCGGGACGTGCTGCCCGCTGCCGAACGTCTCCCCCGGCCCGACCACCTGTGTCTTGGCCGCCAGCCGCCGCAGCCCGGCGCTGTGCAGCACGCGCGCCCGATCGCGCTCGAACGGGCCCCGCTCCGGGTTGCCGGGCGGTTCCGGCGCCCATCTGGCCTGGTCGCGTTCATCGTAGCGATGCATAAGTGCAGTGAGTTTATCCCCGATAAGGACAGTCCATGCCGAACGGTCGGCAAACACTTGGAGAGCCGCGAGTACCCACGGGACCGGGAAGCACACGGCCCGCGCCCGGGGAAGGGGGTGCGGGCCGCGCGTCACGGGTCAGCACGGTCGCGCGTCACGGGTCAGCGCGTGTCGGAGCCCCCGCTCGCCAGGGCCGCGCGACCGGCCTCCAGGCGGGCGACCGGGATGCGGAACGGCGAGCAGGAGACGTAGTCCAGGCCGGCCTCGTGGCAGAAGTGGATCGACTCCGGGTCACCGCCGTGCTCGCCGCAGATGCCGAGCTTGAGGTCGGGCCGGGTGCGGCGGCCCTCCTCGGCGGCGAGCCGTACCAGCCTGCCCACGCCGTCGCGGTCCAGCGTCTCGAACGGGGAGACGCCGAAGACGCCCAGGTCCAGGTAGCGCGAGAAGAAGGCCGCCTCGACGTCGTCGCGTGAGAAGCCCCAGGTCATCTGGGTGAGGTCATTGGTGCCGAAGGAGAAGAACTCGGCGGCCTCGGCGATCTGACCGGCGGTCAGCGCGGCGCGCGGCACCTCGATCATGGTGCCGACCAGTGCCTCGACCCCGGCCTCCGCCAGGATCTTCGTCGCCTCGTCCTTGACATGCTCCAGTTCCTGGACGGCGCCGACGAGCGGGATCATGATCTCGGCGCGGGTCCCGGGGACCTCCTTGGCCGCCTCGGCGATGGCCCGGACCTGCATGGCGAACAGGCCGGGGATGACCAGGCCGAGCCGTACGCCGCGCAGGCCCAGCATGGGATTCTGCTCGTGCAGGCGCTTGACCGCGGCCAGGAGCCTGCGGTCCTTCGCCTCCGCCCGGTCGCCGGCGAGCGCGACCTTCACCGACAGCTCGGTGTAGTCCGGCAGGAACTCGTGGAGCGGCGGGTCGATCAGCCGGATGGTCACCGGCAGGCCGTCCATCGCCTGGAAGATCTCGATGAAGTCCGCCTTCTGCAGCGGCTCCAGCGCGGCCAGCGCCCGCTCGCGCTCGTCGTCCGCGTCGGCCAGGACCAGGTCCTCGACCAGCCGGCGGCGCTCGCCGAGGAACATGTGCTCGGTACGGCACAGGCCGATTCCCTGGGCTCCGAACCGGCGGGCGCGGGCGGCGTCCTCGGCGTTGTCGGCGTTGGCCCGCACCGCCAGGCGGCGCAGGGAGTCCGCGTGGGTCATGACGCGGTGCACGGCCCGTACGAGCTCGTCCTCTTCGGCGCAGGAGCCCTCGAAGTACTCCACGACCGGGGAGGCGACCACGGGCACCTCGCCCAGGAAGACCTCGCCGGTGGAGCCGTCGATGGAGATGACGTCACCCTCGGCGACCTCGACGCCGCCGGGGGCGGTGAACCGGCGCTCCTTGGTGGAGACCTCCAGTTCCTCGGCGCCGCAGACGCAGGTCTTGCCCATGCCGCGGGCGACCACGGCGGCGTGGGAGGTCTTGCCGCCGCGCGAGGTGAGGACGCCCCTGGCGGCGATCATTCCGGCGAGGTCGTCGGGGTTGGTCTCGCGGCGGACCAGGATGACGTCCTCGCCCCTGGCGGCGAGTTCCACGGCCCGCTCGGAGGAGAAGACGGCCTTGCCCACGGCGGCGCCCGGGGAGGCGTTCATTCCCTTGGTGATGCGCGTGCGCGTCTCGTCCTTGGCGAAGCGGGGGAACATGAGCTGGGCCAGCTGGTCGCCGGTGACGCGGTTGACCGCCTCGTCGAGGTCGATCAGGCCCTGGTCCACCAGCTGCACGGCGATGCGGAACGCGGCCCCCGCGGTGCGCTTGCCCACCCGGGTCTGCAGCATCCAGAGCTTGCCGTTCTCGATGGTGAACTCGATGTCGCACAGGTCCCGGTAGTGGTTCTCCAGCTTCTCCATGATCCGCATGAGCTCGTCGTAGGAGTTCTTGTCGATGCCCTCCAGGTCCTGCAGCGACATGGTGTTGCGGATGCCCGCGACCACGTCCTCGCCCTGGGCGTTCTGCAGGTAGTCGCCGTAGACGCCCTGGTGGCCGGTGCCGGGGTCGCGGGTGAAGGCGACTCCGGTGCCGGAGTCCATGCCGCAGTTGCCGAAGACCATCGTGCAGACGTTGACGGCGGTGCCCAGGTCGGCCGGGATGCGCTCCTGGCGGCGGTAGAGGATGGCGCGCGGGGCGTTCCAGGACTCGAAGACGGCCGTGATGGCCATGCGCAGCTGCTCGCGCGGGTCGGCGGGGAAGTCGTGGCCGGTCTCGGCGCGGACGATGCCCTTGAAGGTCTCGACGAGGCCGCGCAGTTCGGCGGCGTCCAGGTCGAGGTCGCCACGGCCGTTCTTGAGCTCCTCGAAGGCCTCGTCGAACAGCTCGCCGTCGATGCCCTGGACGGTCTTGCCGAACATCTGGATGAGACGGCGGTAGGAGTCCCAGGCGAAGCGCTCGTTGCCGCCCGCCTGCTTGGCCAGGCCGTGCACCGACTCGTCGTTGAGGCCGATGTTCAGGACGGTCTCCATCATGCCCGGCATGGAGAACTTCGCCCCGGAGCGCACGCTCACCAGCAGCGGGTCGTCGGCCTGGCCCAGCCGGCGGCCCATCCGGCCCTCCAGCGCGCCCAGGTGCGTGTCGATCTCCTCCTGCAGACCGGGCGGCAGCGCGCCGTCGGCGAGGAAGCGGCGGCAGGCCTCGGTGGTGATGGTGAAACCGGGAGGGACCGGCAGCCCGAGATTGGTCATCTCGGCCAGGTTGGCCCCCTTACCGCCGAGCAGATCTTTGAGATCTTTGTTGCCCTCGGTGAAGTCGTAAACATACTTGGGCACGGCTGCTCCTTTGCGACTTCAAATGACGTGCGCTTCCGCCTCCCCCGGACTCTACCGATGAATAACCAACCGAAACGTCACTTACCAGGCAGGTGACCATTTGAGCACGTCAAGCCCTACTCGGCGGTCTAATCCACTGGAAACTCGGTTCAAAGTAAGAGTGATATCGATCACCCCAAGAATTGGTATAAACCAATTGGTTTACACCAATTTCCTCATCATTCAAGCGTGTTCACGGCCGGTTCAGGGCCCCACTCCCGGTACGGCACCGCGACCCGGCACAGCAGAACGGCCCGCGTCCCGGATCGGGGCGCGGGCCGTACGGCGTGCGGACCGTCAGTCGTTGAGGCGCTGACGGAGGTAGGAGTCCACCTGGTCGAGGGCGACCCGCTCCTGGCTCATCGAATCACGCTCGCGGATGGTCACGGCCTGGTCCTCAAGGGTGTCGAAGTCGACCGTGACGCAGAACGGCGTGCCGATCTCGTCCTGGCGGCGGTAGCGGCGGCCGATCGCGCCCGCGTCGTCGAACTCGACGTTCCAGCGCCGGCGCAGCTGCGCGGCCAGGTCCTTGGCCTTGGGCGACAGGTCGGCGTTGCGCGACAGCGGCAGCACCGCCACCTTGACCGGCGCGAGGCGGTGGTCGAGGCGCATGACCGTGCGCTTCTCCATGACGCCCTTGGCGTTGGGGGCCTCGTCCTCGCTGTAGGCGTCGATCATGAACATCAGCGCGGTGCGGTCGACACCGGCCGCGGGCTCGATCACGTAGGGGACGTACCGCTCGCCGGTGTCCTGCTCGAAGAAGCTCAGGTCGGTGCCGGAGACCTTCGAGTGCGTGGACAGGTCGTAGTCGGTGCGGTTGGCGATGCCCTCCAGCTCACCCCACTCGCTGCCGGTGAAGTTGAAGCGGTACTCGATGTCGACGGTCCGCGTGGAGTAGTGGGACAGCTTCTCCTTCGGGTGCTCGTAGAGCCGGAGATTGTCCGGGTTGACGCCCAGGTCGACGTACCAGCGCATGCGCTCGTCGATCCAGTACTGGTGCCACTCCTCGTCGGTGCCGGGCTTGACAAAGAACTCCATCTCCATCTGCTCGAACTCGCGGGTGCGGAAGATGAAGTTGCCCGGGGTGATCTCGTTCCGGAACGACTTGCCGATCTGGCCGATGCCGAACGGGATCTTCCTGCGCGCCGACTGCTGCACGTTGAGGTAGTTGATGAAGATGCCCTGCGCGGTCTCCGGCCGCAGGTAGGCCAGACCGGACTCGTCCTCGACCGGGCCGAGGTAGGTCTTCAGCAGGCCGCTGAACTGCTTGGGCGCGGTGAAGGAGCCCTTGGTGCCGCAGTTGGGGCAGGTGATGTCGGCCAGGCCGCCGGCCGGCTGCCTGCCGTGCTTGTCCTCGTAGGCCTCTTCGAGGTGGTCGGCGCGGTAGCGCTTGTGGCACGACTGGCACTCGGTGAGCGGGTCGGTGAAGGTGTCGACGTGGCCGCTGGCCTGCCACACCTCACGGGCGAGGATGACGCACGAGTCGAGGCCGACGATGTCCTCCCGGCCCTGGACCATGGACTTCCACCACTCGCGCTTGACGTTGTTCTTCAGCTCGACGCCCAGCGGACCGTAGTCCCACGACGCGCGCAGGCCTCCGTAGATCTCGCTGGAGGGATAGACGAGCCCACGTCGCTTGGCGAGGCTGACGATGGTGTCCATGATGTCCGTACGGCGTGCCATAAGGGAAAATCTCCATCCGGCTGGAGGTCGGCGAGGAATTGGTCGAGACCAGCTTAGGGGAGGCCGGGACGGGCGGTCGCGCGCATTGGCCATCCCTCCCGCCTTACCCGCCGGCGCCCGGTTTGCCGGCCTTCCCCCGCTCCACCCGCCGGCGCCCGCCGTCCCGCCCCCACCGCCGGTCGCGGCCGGCCGCGGCGCGGGTCAGGGACGCTCGACGTCCTCGAACGCGCTGGGCTCGTTGATCATCAGTGTCATCAGCGGATACATCGCCATCCGCGCCGCGCCGAGCGCCCGCCGGTAGAAGCCGGCGCCCTGCCACTCGCTGACCAGCGCCCACAGCTCCGGCTCGTCCACCGACCTCGACACCCGGCCGCGTACGTAGCCCGGCTGCGCGGCCAGGGTGTCGACGATCTCGTGCGCCCGGGTCAGGAACTCCTCGGCCTGTCCCGGCGGCACCGAATAACGGATGAGAGCGAGCATCCGCCCAGCATGCCAGACGCTCCCCCGGGGTCTCTCCGCGCCGCCCGCGTCAGGAGACGATCTCCCGGAGGGCGGCGACCGCCTCCGTCTCGGCCCGGTAGATCTCCGCGAGACGACCGCTCAGGTCGGCGAAGAGGTCCTCGACGTCCTTGATCGGCGGGACCCGGTCCACCTCCGCCCGGAGTTCCCACAGCTCCGCGGCCTCGTCGCCCGCCGTGCCGTCCGAGAGCAGGGACTCGCGGATCGCGGCGGTGAGCTCCCGCATCCGGGCGAACTCCGGGACGTCGTACGGGAAGGCCGCCTCGGCCAGGGCGTGCCAGAGGCCGTGGATCCGGCGGAACTCCCGGGCCGGCTCCCCCAGGGGGAGGCCGAGCAGGTCCGCCGCCTCGTCCAGCCCGTCGGCGAACAGGTCGCGGAGGTTCCCGCCGTCCGTGCCGACCGGCTCGGCGCCCTCCCACACCGACAGCAGCGCCCCGGCCAGGCCCCGCCCGTCGGCGAACACCTTCGGCCACGCCTTGGCGTTGCGGGTGTCCACGAGCAACCGCGACCACTTGCGCCAGGCGGGCAGGGAGAACGAGTCGGAGGACGCGCTCAGGTGGGCGGCGGCGTCGCGCAGGCCTTCCCGTACGGCCTCGGCCAGCCGTTCGGGGCCGATCTCCGCGGGCTCCAGGACGTGCGTGATGTTCTTGTAGGACGACACGCGGGCCCTGGCGGCGTCCATCCGCGCGTGCGGGACCCGGATCGGGACCGTCCCCCGGTCGTCGACGAACACGTCCGTCTCGTCGCGCCGGTAGGCGACCACCGGGTGCCCGCCGTAGCCGTCCATGCTCTCCGGGAAGCCCCAGTAACCGACGTGGTAGCGGTCGGGCAGCACGATGCACGGGCGCCCGGCGTCCAGCTCCCCGGCCAGCAGCTTCGCCGCGCCCTTGGCCCCCGCGGTGGTGTGCGCGGTGAAGGCGACGCCGAGCCGGTCGAGGGCCTTGGCCGTCCAGCGGTCGTGGTACTGCCACTGGTTGCTGAAGCCGAGCACGACGTGGCGGCTGCCGTCGTGCTTGAACTCCCACAGGATGTATCCGGCGCCGAGGCCGCCCCCGGCGAGGAAGACGAGCGGCTCGCCGATCGCGGCGCCCCGGTTGGCGAGGACGTTGGCGATGGCCGCGCTGCCCGGGTGGCGCCCGCCGTGGAAGGTCCAGGAACCGTCGGCGGGCGTCTCGGGCCGCTCGACGACGTGACGGCGGGCGGCGGTGTAGCTCTCGCCGGTCTTGGCCATGCGCTCCCGGATCCGGGACTTGAGCTGCTTCTTGCTGGTCATGGTGGCTCCGCTCGCGGCATCCGGCCGACCTCCAGCCCACGCCTGCCGGTCAGCCCGCCGCGACATCGGTCGGCACACGGGACCCGCAGTCTTCCGAAGGCGCGCATGTCCCCTTTGCCTCCATGGATCACGGGCAGCGTGGGTACCCGATCAAGGAGGTTCGGCGCCGGAATTCGCCGCTGCCGAGTCTACGTACGGCCCGGCACGAGGACAAGCACGCTCCCTGCACCGCCCCGGCCCGGGACCGCGAGCGGCCCGCCTCCGCCCGGCCCGGGGACAAGCGGCTGCCGCGCGGGGCGCCCCGGCGTTAGGCTCTGGCCGTGGCCGACAAGAGCAGCTCCGACGACCGCCCCGCGCGGCCCGCGCATCCTCTCGCCCAGAGTCCGGCGCCGGGCCGTTCGCGGGGCCGTACGGCACCCGTCCGGGGCTCCGGGCGGCGCCGCCCGCTCCCTGCGGGCGAGCAGTTCTTCACACCGGACGCCACCGGCCTGCGGAAGAGGATCGAGCGGCTCAGCGCGACGCCCATGGTCTTCCTCTTCCAGCTCCCGCGCTGGATCGTCCCGGTGGTCCTGGTGATCCTCCTGCTGGCCGGCTTCGCGGTGCCGTCCTTCTGGGGAGGCCTGGCTGCGCTCGTGGTGGCCGCGTTCGTCGGGTGGCTGGCCTACATGTCGTGGCCGTCGCTGGCCGCCAAGGGCCGGATCCTGCGGGTCGCGCTGCTGACGTTCCTGCTCCTGCTGGCCGCCGACCGGTTCGGGGCCTTCTGAGGACGGCGTCTCCTGAGGACGGGGCCTTCCGGGGCACGTCGTACGGCGAGCCCCTTCCGATCACTGTGACCGGCCCGCCGCGGCGCGCGCCTGCTGCTCGATCTCGGGCCGCAGGTTCTCGATCGTGCGGCTGACGAGATCGAGCTCGTCCTTGATCCCGTGCAGCGTTTCCTCGGTGTCGGAGAGCCGTCCCGCCCTGCCCTGGGCCTCCAGCCGGGCGCACAGCTCGGCCAGGGCGTTGGCCCCCATGTTGACGGCGGAGCCCTTCAGGCTGTGCGCCTGCTTCTCCACGTCCGCGGGCTCTCCCCGGCTGACGGCCTCCTCCAGTTCCGCGACGGAGGCCGGGGCCTTGCTGACGAAGGAGGTGGCGAGGAACTCGACCATCTCCCAGTCGTCCTCTCCCGCGTCCGGCCCGGCGATCTCGTCGAGACGGTGCCGGATCGAGGCCTCCCTGTCCAGGGCGCCGTCCGGAGTGCCTTCAGGAGTGCTCTCAGGAGTGCCGGAGCCGTCCGGCAGTCCCTGGCCTCCTCCGGCCTCCTCCGCTGTCCCGGCGGGCAGGTCCGCTCCCTCCGGCGCCGGGCCCCTCTCCCGGAGCCGTCCGAGGAGCTCGTCCAGCTCGTGCGCGCGCACCGGCTTGGCCAGGTAGTCGTTCATGCCCGCGGCCTGGCATGCTTCCCGGTCCTCCCCGAGCACGCTGGCGGTCAGCGCCACGATGTAGGGCTGGTCGCCCTCCGGCTGCTCGGCACGGATCCGCCGGGTCGCCTCCAGCCCGTCCATCTCCGGCATGTGCATGTCCATGAGGATGACGTCGTAGGAGGCGCGCCGTACCGCCTCGACCGCCTCCAGCCCGTTGCCGACCGTCTCGACGCGGTGACCGAGCCTGTTCAGCATGCGCTGCGCGACTCTCTGGTTGACCTGGTTGTCCTCGGCGAGGAGCACGGTCAGCGGCCGCTGACCGGCGGTCTCGCCGAGGGACTCCTCCCGCCGGTCGGCGGCCGTCGCCTCGGGCTCCGCGAACCGCCTGCGCGCTATCGCGCCCGCCAGCTTCTCCTTCAGCACGGAGCTGCGGGCCGGTTTGGTGAGCACGGCGTCGAACAGCTTCTGCTGTCCGCCCCTCGTCCGCCAGTGCACGCTCGTCAGCAGCACCAGCGGCAGGTCCCGGCCGGCCGCGAGTTCCCGGATGATCTCGGCCAGCTGCTCGCCGTCCATCTCCGGCATGTGCATGTCCAGGACGGCGACGTCGTAGACGCGGCCAGCGGCGAGCAGTTCCACCGCCTCGCCGGGCGAGCCGACGTCGGTGCACCGCATGCCCCAGCTGGTGAGCTGCCGTCGCAGCACGTGCCGGTTGGTCGCGTTGTCGTCCACGACCAGAGCCGAGCATCCGGCGAGCTCCACGGCGACGGGCGGGGGCTCGGGTTCCGGGTGTTCCGGGCAGGCGGCCAGTGTCGCGGTCAGGGTGAAGGTGGAGCCGGCGCCGACCTCGCTCTCGACCGTCAGGTCGCCGCCCATGGCTGTGGCGAGCCGCTTGCTGATCACCAGGCCGAGGCCGGTGCCGCCGTACCGGCGGGTGGTGGACGCGTCCACCTGGCTGAAGGAGCGGAACAGCCGGTCCATCCGGTCGGCGGGGATGCCGATCCCGGTGTCCCGGACCGCCACCCGGAGGCGGACCGGACCGTCCGGGCGGTCCGAGAGCCGCTCCCCCTCCGCGGTGAGGACGATCTCACCCGTGGCGGTGAACTTCACCGCGTTGCTGAGCAGGTTGATCACTATCTGCCGGAGCCGCGTCATGTCGCCGCGCAGCGTCCGGGGGCAGTCCGGGTCGACGTTCCCGACCAGTTCGAGCCGTTTGCTCTCGGCCGCCAGGGCCATCAGGGCCAGGGCGCTCTCCAGGCACTCCCGCACGTCGAACGGCTCGTCGTCGAGGTCGAGCTGACCGGACTCGATCTTGGAGTAGTCCAGGATGTCGTTGATGACGGAGAGCAGTGCCTCGCCGCTGTTGCGCACGGTCTCGGCGAGCTCGTGCTGGTCGGGGTCGAGCTCGGTGTCCAGCAGCAGGTCCGTCATACCGATGACGGCGTTCATGGGGGTGCGGATCTCATGGCTCATCGTCGCCAGGAACGACGCCTTGGCCGCCGCCGCGGCGAGCGCCTCGTCACGGGCCCGGGTGATGACCTGGACCGAGCCGTTGACCGCCTCGGCCATCTGCGCCATCTCCACCGGTTCGCGTACCTCGGCGGGGCGGCTCGTGTCCCCGGCCGCGACGCGTCTGGCGGCGGCGGTCACCTCCTCCGCGGAGGAGGTGACCTTACGCGTCGTCCGCCACGCCACGATGGCGACCAGCAGCGCCGAGAGCAGCGAGCTTCCCACGATGATGTCCCGGGTGGCGGCCGCGCTGTCGGCGCTGGCCCGCTCGCGCAGCGCGACCAGGCGCGCCTCCTCCTGCCTCGCCTGGTTCAGCAGGGTCTGAAACTGGATCATGGCGTGCTGACCGCGTGCGGTGTCGTCGAGGACGTCCCGTACGGCCTGGAAGCCCTCCTGCTGCCGGAGGCGGATCCTGTCGGCCAGCTCGTCGAGCTTCACCTGGGCCGCCTGCCGCAGCCGGCCCAGGATCGCCTGCTGGCGGGGATTGTCCGCGGTCATCCGGAGCAGCGCCCCGAGTTCGACCTCGATCCGCCCGACCGCCTGGTGGTACGGGTTCAGGTACTCCTCACGGCCGGTGATGACGTAACCGCGCTGGCCTCGCTCGGCGTCCTTGACCAGCTCGCCGACGGTGCCGATCCGATCGATCACCTGGTGGGCGTGCTGGGTCCAGCGCAGGTCCTCCTGCAGGGCGCCGATGCGCGTGTAGGAACCGATCCCGATGACGGCGAAGGCGAGGAACGCGATCGTGTAGCCGACCGCGAGCAGCCTTCCCACCGTCCAGCCGGACCTGCGCGGCTTCTCACCGGAGCCGGGCGCGATGGGTCCGGACGCGGGCGCGGGTGCCGCCATGGTCTCATCCCCTTCCCACCTAGCACATGCCCTACATGGTGATATATGTCCGTTTTGACGGAGAGGATGCGACCCCTCACGGAAAGGGCCTCCTGCTGCGCCGCGGCACGCTCGGGATCCGTGGCGCCGGGGACCGGCGCGGCGCTCAGCGGCGCGGCCCCGCTCGCGGTGGCCCTCGGACGGGACGGGGATCTGCTGGTACCGGCGTTCACGGTGGCGGCGCTCGCCGCGTGGGCCGTCGTGGGCACGGCCGCCGCGGGAGTTCTCCATGGGCCAAGCGCTGCGGACGGGCGCCTTCCCCGCCCTGGCGCCGACCCCGTCGAACTCCCCGCCGAACTCCTCCGGCGGCCGCATCCGGGGGACGCCGGGCGAGCGCCGCGTCCCGCGGCCTCCGCCCGGCCGGCACCGCACCCGCCGACCGGCCCGCCGGCGAACCCTCGGCGGGCCGGTCACACGCCGGCCGGGCGCTCAGCCCGCGGCGTCGTCCGTACGGGACAGGTAGAGGGACGTCCGGATGCCGTTCGGGCTCACGTCGGCATCCAGGGTCTGGTCGTCGAGCGCGGCCGCGGCCTCGGGATCCAGGAAGACCCGGACGTCCTCCTTCTTGATCACCTGGTCGCCGTCGTGCGGCACGCTCGTCAGGGACAGTTCCAGCGTGCCCTCGTCCCCGGGCTTGGGCGTGATGCGCAGCCCGGCCTCCTTGGGCAGGTTCTCCCCCACCATGAGGTCGCGTATCGCCTCCACGGCTTTTTCCGTCAACGTCAGCACGACAGGCCCCCCTGCAAACGATGAGATACGGGCTATACGGGCGTTTGGCCGTCCTGGCCGGCTCCGCCGCTGCGGCAGAGATTCACCGAGGCGGAGATACACCGCCATATCGCCTGAAATCGGTTGTCCGTATTCACCTCCCCGTCCGGGGACGGCTCAAACTCCGGCCCCGGTGGAGCGGCCACCCGCCCGCGCAGCGTGGTCCGTGCCCGTCACCCCTCCGCCGGAACCCGGGCCCCGCACCTGCGGTCACCGCCCGGCCGAAAAGCTTCGGGCGATTTTGACAACGGTTTTCACTTGCACCCATACTGAGTGCATGATGTCCGACTCCTCCCGACGTATTCCTCTGCGCGCCACCGGCCTGCTCGCCGGGTTCGCCGCTCTCGCCGCCGTCACCGGATGCGGCGCGGGTGCCGCCGACTCGGCTCCCCAGGGGGGCGGGGCCGGCGTCACCGCGGCCTTCTACCCGCTGGAGTGGCTGGCCCAGCGGGTGGGCGGGTCCGACATCACCGTCACCACCCTGACCAAGCCCGGCGTCGAGCCGCACGACCTGGAGCTGACGCCGCAGTCGGTGGCCGGGCTGGAGCAGACCCGCCTGGTGCTCTACATCAAGGGCGTGCAGCCCGCCGTGGACGAGGCCGTCGAGCAGCACGCCGCCGATCGGAACCTCGACGTGGCCACCCTGGTCCCGACCATCGAGGCGACCGAGGAAGGCCACGAGGAGGGCCACGAGGAGGGCCACGAGGAGGCGGAGCACGCCGACGAGCCCGGCCACGAGCCCGGCCACGAGCACGAGGTCTCCTACGATCCGCATCTCTGGCTCGACCCGAGCCGCTTCGCCACCGTCGCCACCGAGCTCGGCGAGAGGCTCGCCGCCGCCGACCCGGCCCACGCCCAGGGGTACAAGGACCGCGCGGCGAAGACCGCCGCCGAGCTGACCGCCCTCGACGGCGAACTGGCCAGGGGCCTGGCGAACTGCCGCTCGAAGTCCCTGGTCACCAGCCACCAGGCCTTCGCCTACCTCGCCGACCGCTACAAGCTCCACCAGGTCGGGATCAGCGTGGATCCCGACGCCGAGCCCTCCCCTGCCCGCCTGGCCGAGGTGGCCGAAGTGGCCAAACGGGAAAAAGTGACTACGATTTTCACCGAGACCCTGGTCAGCCCGAAGGTCGCCGAGGTTCTCGCCGAGGAGGTGGGGGCCGGGACCGCGGTCCTCGATCCGATCGAGAGCAAGCCGGCCACCGGCGACTACCTGTCGGCCATGCGCCAGAACCTCACGACACTCAAGGCAGCCCTGAGCTGCACGTAAAGGCACCTGCGTGACAGACAAAGAAGAAGCGTTCACCATGCGCGGCGGCCAGGTCAGCCTGGACCGCCGCCCGGTGCTGCGCGGGATCGATCTGACCGTCCGCCCCGGCGAGGTGGTGGCCGTGCTCGGCGCGAACGGCTCGGGCAAGTCCACGCTCGTGCGCGCCCTGCTCGGCCTGGTGCCGCTGTCCGGAGGCTCCACCCTCCTGTACGGCACGCCGCCGACGCGGTTCCGCCAGTGGTGGCGGATCGGCTACGTCCCCCAGCGGCTCTCGGTGGGCGGCGGCGTGCCGTCCACGATCCGCGAGGTCGTCGCCTCCGGGCGGATCGCCAGGCAGAGCAGGTTCCGCCTGACCGGCCAGGCCGACGCCGCCGCGACCGCACGGGCGCTGGAGGCGGTCGGCCTGGCCGATCGGGCCGGGGACCCGGTCCAGGCCCTGTCCGGCGGGCAGCAGCAGCGGGTCCTGATCGCCCGCGCCCTCGCCGGGGAACCCGAGACCTTCGTCATGGACGAGCCCACCGCCGGCGTCGACGCCGAGAGCCAGCAGCTCCTCGCCGACACCCTGGCCGGCCTCGTCGCCCGGGGCAGGACGGTCGTGCTGGTCGCCCACGAGCTCGGCCCGCTGGAGCCGCTGATCACCCGGGCCGTGGTCCTGCGGGACGGCTGCGTCTGCCACGACGGCGCCCCGCCCAAGGCGGTCGGCGCGCACGCCCTCCCCGGTCACGACCACGTGCACCCCCACGCACCCGAGAAGCCCGTGAGCCCGCTCGACTGGAGACCCACCTCGTGATCGACCTGCTCCGGTACGACTTCATGCAGCGGGCGCTGATCGCCGCCCTCCTCGTCGGACTGGCCGCCCCCGCCATCGGCACCTTCATCGTGCAGCGCCGCCTGGCCCTGCTCGGCGACGGCATCGGGCACGTCGCGCTGACCGGTGTGGCGCTCGGCTTCCTCACCGGGACCGCCCCCGTGCTGACCGCCGTCGTGGTCTCGGTGCTCGGCGCCGTGGCCATCGAACTGGTCCGCGAGCGCGGCAGGACCGGTGGGGACGTGGCGCTCGCGCTGTTGTTCTACGGCGGCATCGCCGGGGGCGTGCTGCTCATCTCGCTCGCCCCCGGCGGGAGCAACGCGACGCTCATGTCCTACCTGTTCGGCTCGATCAGCAGCGTGACCGTCCAGGACGTGTGGGTGATCGCCCTGCTCGCCGCCGCCGTGCTCGGCGTGGTGACCGTCTTCGGACGGGAGCTGTTCGTGCTCTGCCAGGACGAGGAGGTCGCCAAGGCGAGCGGCCTGCCGGTGCGCTTCCTCAGCCTGCTCATCGCGATCACCGCCGCGCTGACCGTGGTCATCGCCATGCGGGTGGTCGGTCTGCTGCTGGTCAGCGCCCTGATGGTGGTCCCGGTGGCGACCGGTCAGCAACTCACCCGCGGGTTCCGCAGCACCATGCTCCTGGCCATGCTCTGCGGCATGGTCGCCACGGTGGGCGGGCTCACCTCGTCGTTCTACGTCGAGGTCCCGCCGGGCGCCCTCATCGTGCTCTTCGCGCTGGGAGGGTTCGTCCTGGCCCTCGGGCTCGGTAGATTCGTACGCCGAAGCCGACCTCAGGAGTCCAACTGATGAGCAGCAGACGCGATGCCGTCCATGAGATCCTCCGCCAGAGCGAGGGTTTCCGCAGCGCTCAGGACGTCTACGCCGAGATGCGCGCGGAAGGAGCCAAGATCGGGCTGACCACGGTCTACCGGGCGCTCCAGGCTCTGGCCGACAACGGGCATGTCGACGTGCTCCGCACCGACGACGGGGAGTCGGTCTACCGGGCGTGCGCCAGCGGCGACCACCATCACCACCTGGTCTGCCGCCGGTGCGGGCGGACCGTGGAGGTGGCCGGGCCGGCGGTGGAGCGCTGGGCCGAGGCGGTCGGCACCGAGCACGGCTTCACTGAGATCACCCACACCGTCGAGGTGTTCGGCACCTGCCCGGCCTGCTCCGCCGCGGCGAAGGCCGGCTGAGATCGACTGAGAACGGCGGGGACCGGCCGCCGGGAGGCGTGAGCCGGACCGCCGGAGCGGACGGGACCGGCCGGACGCCACAGGCGATACGGCGATGTGCGGTCGCGGAGGGCCCTCGAAAGGCTTCGGAGAGATACGCTTCCCAGACGGCGAGCCGCCGTACGGGCGCAAACCCCGCCACAACCGCAGCCAACAGGAGTCAACATGCCATTCGGACATGACATGGTGCACTCACTCGCCACCGCCGTCGACCTGGTCAACACCTCCCCCGCCACCGGGGGCGAGGACGGTCTGAGCGATCTGGAACAACTCGGCGAGTTCGTGGAGCGGTGGGAGGTGAGCGGCGTCGGGGAACTCGGCGCCGCCGACCTGAACCAGGTGCGTGCCCTGCGGGATGCCTTCCACAAGGTCTTCACCGCCCCCGACCAGGCCACCGCCGTCATCCGGCTCAACACCCTGCTGAGCGGGACGCGCATCACCCCCCGCCTCACCGAGCACGACGGCCACCCGTTGCACGTGCACTACTTCGCCCCGGGCGCCGCCCTCAGCGAGCACCTCTCGGCGGACCTGGGCGTGGCCCTGGCACACCTGCTCGTCGAGGGCGAGTGGGAGCGTCTGCGCACCTGCTCGGCGCCCGGCTGCGAGCGCGTCTTCGTCGACGAGTCCCGCAACCGCTCGCGGGTCTACTGCGACAGCCGGACCTGCGGCAACCGCATGCACGTCGCGGCCTACCGGGCCCGCCGCCGCGCCTGAGCCGCCTGAGCCGGACCGCCCGGGGCGTCCTGTCCCGGCCCCGGGCACCCTGCACTGATCCCGGGCGTCCCGTCCTGGCCCCGGGGTCCCCCCTACGCCGACGACGCCTTGGCGTACTCCGAAGCGCCGCCCGCGAAGTCGTAGACCACGACCTGCTCGTCACCGACGACCCAGGCGTCGTGCCCCGGCGGGCAGACGAAGACCTCCCCGGGGCCGACCTCCGTCTCCGTGCCGTCGTTCATACGGATGTGGAGCCTGCCCCGCACGACGAGCCCGTTGTGGTGGATCTCGCACGAGTCGGTGCCGGCGATCGGCTTGACCGACTCCGACCAGCGCCACCCGGGTTCGAACGTGGCGACACCGAAACTCAGCCCCGTCAGCTCGCACAGCTCCAGGTGCCCCTTCGGGAAGTCCCGGCGCTCGTCCGGCTTGTCGACGCTCTTCACTTCGATCATGACGTCCCCCCTTCGTCAGTTTCAGTCTCGCACCGGGGGAGAGCCACCACAAGGCTGTGACCTGCAGCGGAAGACCGACCGGCCCGGTGGGGATCAGCCGGCCCGGTGGGGATCAGCCGGCCCGGTGGGGATCAGCCGGCCCGGCGGGGACTAGCCGACCTGGTTGGGGACGGCCCCGCCGTAGCGCCGGTCGCGCTTGGCGTAGGTCTCGCACGCCTCCCACAGATCACGGCGGTCGAAGTCGGGCCAGAGCCGGTTGAGGAAGACCATCTCGGCGTAGGCCGACTGCCACAGCAGGAAGTTGGAGGTGCGCTGCTCACCGGAGGAGCGCACGAACAGGTCCACATCGGGGATCTGCGGCTCGTCCAGGTAGCGGGCGAAGGTCTCCTCCTTGACCCGCCCCGGCTTGACCCGGCCGGCGGCGATGTCCTCGGCCAGTTTGAGCGCGGCGTCCACGATCTCGGCGCGGCCGCCGTAGTTGACGCAGAACTGCAGGGTCATCGTGGAGTTGTCCCTGGTCATCTCCTCGGCGTCCTGGAGCTCGGAGATGACGCTCTTCCACAGCCGCCCGGGGCGACCGGCCCAGCGCACCCGCACGCCCATCGCGTGCAGCTGGTCGCGGCGGCGGCGGATGACGTCACGATTGAACCCCATCAGGAAGCGGACCTCGTCGGGCGAGCGCTTCCAGTTCTCGGTGGAGAAGGCGTAGGCCGACAGGTAGGGGATGCCCAGCTCGATCGCGCCCTCGATCACGTCGAAGAGCGAGGCCTCGCCCGCCTTGTGCCCCTCGGTGCGCGGCAGGCCGCGCTGCTTGGCCCACCGGCCGTTGCCGTCCATCACGATCGCCACGTGCCGGGGCACCAGGTCACGGGGGATGGGCGGCGGGGTGGCGCCGGAGGGATGCGGGGCGGGCGGGCGGACGTTCACGTGGCGGGCTCCCTTTCTACGTGTCGGAGAGAGCGTATGCCGTGTTCCAGGTGCCACTGCAGATAGGCGGCGACCAGGCCGCTGCACTCGGTGCGGTGCCGGGACTCGGAGGCGTCGGCGACGGCCCAGTCGCCCTTCAGGAGGGCCAGCATCAGCGTGAGCGTCTCCCCCTCGGGCACGGCGGCCCCGGCGGGACGGCAGTTCCCGCACACCACCCCGCCCGCGACGATGGCGAACGCCCGCACCGCGGTGGCCTGGCAGCGGGCGCACGTGTCGAGTGCGGGGGCGTACCCGGCCACGGCCAGCGAGCGCAGGAAGTAGGCGTCCAGCACCAGCCGGGCCTCGTGCTCGGCGGCGGCCAGCGCGCGCAGGCCGCCCACGAGCAGCAGGAACTGCCGGAGCGCGGGCTCCTTCTCCCCCACGATCAGCCGGTCGGCGGTCTCCAGCATCGCGATGCCGGCCGTGTAGCGCGGGTAGTCGGCGACGAGCGCCTCGCCGTACGGGTGGATGGTCTCCACCTGGGTGACCACGTCCAGTGTGCGGCCGGTGTGCAGCTGGAGGTCGACGTGGGTGAACGGCTCCAGCCGGGCGCCGAACCGCGAGGTGGTCCGCCGGACCCCCTTGGCCACTCCCCGGATCTTCCCCGTCCGTTTAGTGAGGACCGTGATGATCCGGTCGGCCTCGCCCAGTTTGTGGGTGCGTAAGACGACGCCCTCGTCACGGTACAGACTCACTTTCCCCAGTTTAGTCCGAGGACCTGCGTGGAAGGCCTCGAAACGTGATCGGGTGGCGGGAGCGCGTCACCGATGCGTGCTGTTCACCTGGAACTCACTAAACTTTGACCTCTGGCGAACTTCCCCGCCATGTTCGAACCCGGATCCACCCCCGCACGAAAGGGTGCCATGCCCCGCGTGGTCCTGCTGGGCTCATCGCCCGGCCCCGATGCCGCCTCCGGCCCATCAGTGCCGTCCGCCGCACTGACCCTGCCCGCGCTTCCCGGCTGCCCCACGGTGATCGGCAAGCTCCACGGCCAGCTCGCCTCGCTCGACTCCGCGCCGGTGACGATCGCCCGCAAGGACGACGCCATCGCCTACCGCGGGTTCCCCGGCACGCTCGTGGAGACCTCCGATCTGGCCGGCGACCTGCGCGCCGTGGCCGACGCGGCCGAGCGCGCCACGGAGAACCTGCTCATCCTCCCGGCCAACTCGCTGGTCCACGACGAGCTGATCTACCAGATCACCAAGTCCAAGCGAGGCGCGCTCGCGCTGATCGCCAAGGAGCCCCGCGAAGAGGACGAGAACGGCGACTTCATCGTCCCGAACGTCCCCATCGACGAGGCCGAGCCGGAGATCAGCGACCGGTTCTTCGAGGGCCTCCCGGTCCGGGCGCGCGCCGCCAAGTCCCGGGTGATCTCGGTCGGCTCCGCCTACCACGCGGTGACCCGGCCCAACGCGGTGCTGCTCGGCCCGCTGCACCTGCACGTCAGGCACGCGCCCACGCTCGCCGAGGCCGCCCGCGAGCTGGCCGACATGGCCCACCTGTTCGGCCCCGAGGACGACCTGCTCCAGCTCCTGGTCCTGGGCCTGGTACGGCGGGGCGTCTCCGTCGGCATCCGCGGCCGCCGCGACCTGTTCTACCGCCGGGTGACCTCGCAGGCCGAGGCCGACCAGTTCGTGACCGACATGGCCGCCTTCAACGAGGACCGGGCCCGGCTGAACAACGCGGTCAAGGGCGCCGACGGCTTCTTCACCACCTACTTCGTCAGCACCTACTCGCGCTTCATCGCCCGCTGGGCGGCCCGGCGCGGGCTCACCCCCAACCAGGTCACCCTGATCTCGATCGCGCTCGGCGTGGCGTCGGCGGCGTGCTTCGCCACCGGCGCGCGCGCCGGGATGGTCGCCGGCGGCATCCTGATCTACTTCGCGTTCGTGTTCGACTGCGTGGACGGCCAGCTCGCGCGCTACGCCCGCAAGTTCGGCGTGCTCGGCGCGTGGCTGGACGCCACCTTCGACCGCTTCAAGGAGTACGTGGTCTTCGCCGGGCTGGCGGTCGGCGCGGCCGTCTCGGGCGTCGGCGACGTGTGGACGCTGGCGCTGATCGCGCTCGGTGTGCAGTCCATCCGGCACCTGCTGGACTTCTCCTTCGGCGCCGCCAACCGCCGCAAGCCCCCGTCGCCGCTGCCCTCCATCCCGATCTCGATCAGCCCCGACACCCCGCTCCGCGCGGCGCTGGAGGAGCGCAAGGTCGCCCGTAACGGCGGCACCATCCGCAGCCTGCTGAAGATGTGGAGCAAGGCGGGCAAGTACCGCGCCATGCACTGGGCCCGCAAGATGATCGTGTTCCCGATCGGTGAGCGCTTCGCCGTCATCGCCATCGCCGGCGCCTTCTTCGACGCCCGGGTCACCTTCCTGACGCTGATCATCTGGGGTGGGATCGGCGCCGCCTACTCGCTCACCGGACGTCTGATGAGGTCGCTCGCATGATCACCCAGCCTCAGCCGCAGGCCACGCCCGCCCCGGACCCCTACGAGGAGCGGCTGCGCGTGCAGACCGCGCGCCTGCTCGCCTACCGCGACGACGGCCCGCTGGTCACCCTGCTCCGCGACCGGATGGGCCGGGGCCTGCCCCCGGTGCCGTCCGCCCTGGCCGCCCTGCTCGCGATCATCGCGATGGCGGTCGCCGGGCTCCTGGAGGACGGCCCGATCCTGCTCGTCCCGGCCCTGATCATGGTCGCGCTGGTGCTGCCCACCGCGCCCCGCGACCACCTGGGCAAGCTCGACTGGCTGATGCCGCCGCTGATCCGGGGGACCGAGTTCCTCGTCATCATCCTGGTGACGCTGGCCGCCGGCGCGCCCAAGTGGCTGGCGTTCGTGCTGATCTACGTGATCGGCTACCACACCTACGACACGGTCTACCGGACCCGGCAGGGCATCTGGCCGCCCAGCTGGGTCTTCCGGGCCGGCCTGGGCTGGGAGCTCCGGCTGCTGCTGATCGGCGCGGGCGCCGTACTGGGCGGGAACGCGCTGACGTGGGTGCTGGCCGCGCTCACGCTCTACCTCGGCGTGATGTTCGCCGTCGAGAGCGTGACGAGCTGGGTCCGCCTGGACAAGGAGTCGGCGACGGCCAAGGCCTCCGCCGAGGCCGACCTCGAGGCATCCCCCGAAGAGGTGCTGGAGCAGACGACCGGCGAGGCCGAGCCCGCCTGACCCGCCGTACGGCACAGCGTGGAGGGCCGCGGCGTCACGCCGCGGCCCTCCGCCGTTCACCCCGCCGTCCGGCAGCCGCCGTTCATCCCGCCGTCCGGCCGTCGTCCTCCCTCTGTCATGTCCGGGCTGCCGCGTCCCTGGTTGTGTTACAAAGCAGCGTGGAACTGGACCGGCTGGACCGTGACATCATCGGGGCGCTCGTCGAGGACGCCCGTGCCACCTACGCGGAGATCGGGCAGCGGGTGGGCCTGTCGGCGTCGGCGGTCAAGCGCCGGGTGGACCGGCTCCGGGAGATCGGCGCGATCACCGGGTTCACCGCGCGGGTGGAGCCGTCCGCGCTCGGCTGGACCACCGAGGCGTACGTGGAGCTGTTCTGCGCGGGCAAGACCTCTCCGGCGGACATCGGGGTGGCCGTGGCCCGGCACCCGGAGGTGGTCGCGGCGTGCACGATCACCGGTGAGGCGGACGCGCTGCTGCACATCAGGGCGACGGACGTGCGCCACGTGGAGCGGGTGATCGAGCGCATCGCGGCGGAGCCGTTCGTGGTGCGGACCAAGAGCTCCATCGTGCTCTCCCGGCTCATCGACGCCCCGCTGATCACCCCGCGCAACGAATCGCCGTCCCCCGCCTGAGACACGCAAGAGACCTGCGCCGACGCGCAAGATCAGGCTATTGGCCCGCGTGTGGCCCCTTCCTAGGCTGTTGCCGTTCTCACCACGACAACCTGTGCGGGGGTCATCGATGACGAGGCACTACCTCATGTGCCGGCCCGACCACTTCGCCGTGGAGTACGCCATCAACCCGTGGATGGACCCCGAGGCGGGAGCCGACCGCGAGGTGGCGATCCGGCAGTGGGAGGAGCTCAGGAGCGCCTACGAGGGGCTCGGCCACCGGGTCAGCCTGATCGATCCGCTTCCGGGCCTGCCGGACATGGTCTTCGCGGCCAACGGCGCGCTGGTGGTCGGCGGCCGGGTGTACGGCGCCCGGTTCGCGCACCCCGAGCGGGCGGCCGAGGGCCCGGCGTACCTGAAGTGGTTCGCCGACAACGGTTACGACCGGGTGCACGAGCCGCTCTTCACCAACGAGGGTGAGGGCGACTTCCTCACCCTCGACCACCTCGTGCTGGCCGGGACCGGCTTCCGCACCGAGGTCGGCGCGCACGGCGAGGCCCAGGAGTTCCTCGGCCTGCCGGTGGTGACGCTGCGCCTGGTGGACCCGCGCTTCTACCACCTGGACACCGCCCTGTTCCCGCTGGACGGCCGGAACGTGGCCTACTACCCCGGCGCTTTCTCCGCGGGCAGCCGGGAGGTGCTGCGCCACCTGTTCCCCGACGCCGTCATCGCCGAGGAGGAGGACGCGGTGGTGCTGGGCCTCAACGCGGTCAGCGACGGCACCCACGTGGTGATCAGCGCCGAGGCCGCCGGCCTGCAGCTGGAGCTCAAGCGCCGCGGCTTCGAGGTGATCCCGGTCGAGCTGTCCGAGCTGCGCAAGGCAGGCGGCGGCCCGAAGTGCTGCACGCTGGAAATCCGGGAGGCCCAGGTGGCGGTCCGCCGATGATCCGGGAATAAGCCCAGGTGGGAGAGCACGGAACCAGAGGAACGGTGATGCCAGAATGACCACCACGGCCGAGCTCATCGAGCTCAGCGAGCGCCGCAGCGCGCACAACTACCATCCGCTTCCCATCGTGATCCACGAGGGGCGGGGAGCCTGGGTCACCGACGTCGAGGGCAGGCGATATCTGGACTGCCTGTCGGGCTACTCCTCGCTCAACTTCGGCCACGGCAACACGAAGATCATCGAGGCGGCGCGGGAGCAGCTCGGCAGGCTCACCCTGACCAGCCGCGCCTTCTTCCACGACCAGTTCGCCGCCTTCGCCGCCGGCCTGGGCGACCTGACCGGCAAGGACATGATCCTGCCGATGAACACCGGCGCCGAGGCCGTGGAGACCGCGATCAAGGTCGCCCGCAAGTGGGGCTACGAGGTCAAGGGCGTCACCCCCGACCGGGCGAACATCGTCGTCATGGAGGACAACTTCCACGGCCGCACCACGACGATCGTGAGCTTCTCCACCGACCCCGACGCCCACGACGGCTACGGCCCCTACACGCCGGGCTTCAGGATCGTGAAGTACGGATCGGTCGAGGCGATCCGCGAGGCCGTGGACGCCGACACGGTCGCGGTGCTGGTGGAGCCGATCCAGGGAGAGGCGGGGGTGCTGGTGCCGCCGGACGGCTATCTGCGCCAGGTCCGCGAACTGTGCACCGAGAACGACATCCTGATGATCGCCGACGAGATCCAGTCCGGCCTCGGCCGCACCGGCGACACCTTCGCCTGCGACCACGAGGGCGTCGTGCCCGACGTCTACGTGCTGGGCAAGGCCCTGGGCGGCGGCGTGGTCCCGGTCTCGGCCATCGCCGCCGACGAGAGCGTGCTCGGCGTGATCAAGCCGGGCCAGCACGGCTCCACCTTCGGCGGCAATCCGCTCGCCTGCGCGGTGGCGTGCGCGGTCATCGACATCCTCAACACCGGGGAGTACCAGGCGCGGGCCAGGGAGCTCGGCGGCGTCCTGCACGAGCGGCTGCGCGGCATGGTCGGCCGGGGCGTGGTGGCGGTGCGCGGGCGCGGCCTGTGGGCGGGCGTGGACATCGACCCGTCCCTGGGCACGGGCCGCGACATCTCCGAGGCCCTGCTGCGCCGCGGCGTCCTGGCCAAGGACACCCACGGCTCCACGATCCGCCTCGCCCCGCCGATCGTCGTGTCGGAGGAGGACCTTCTCTGGGCCGTCGACCAGCTGGCCGACGCCGTCAGGGAGCTCGGCGGCTGACCCCTTCCCGGTGCGGGCCGTACCGTGCGGGCCGCACCGGGGTCAGGGTGCCTCCCGTGCGCGGATGAGGTCCGCCGGTCCGTAGGCGGCGACCGGACCGCCCGTGGTCACCCCGGCCCTCGACACCGCGATCATCGGCAGGTCGCCCGCGCCCGGCACGGCCCCCTGGGCTCTGGCCAGCTCGACGAGATCGTGGTTGTCGAACGGGCGGTCCTCCAGCCACTGATGAGAGCAACTCCTCAGGCGGGGATCTCCACGTCGGCGACCTCCATGACCTCGGTGGTGCTGGCGGTCTCCCAGCGGACCGAGAGCCGCTCACCCAGGGACAGCGTGGCGATCGCGTTGGAGAACCACGGCCCCTCGGTGATCCGCCACTTGATCGGGGGGCGGGGGATGCGGGCCAGCCGGGCCAGCCAGCCTCCGATCAGGGTGGCGATGCCGAACTGGGCGACGATGTTGGCCAGCCGGAGGGTACGGCTCAGCGGGTTGCGGATGGGCGAGCAGACCAGCTGGTGGATCGGGTGCTTCCTGGCCTTGGCCGCGTACGAGTAGTGGATGTCGCCGGAGAGGATGATCACCGGCTTCCCCGTCCGGATCAGTAGCCGGGCCAGGTCCTCGAAGGAGCGGCGGAAGGCCGACCAGTGCTCCAGGTCGAAGGTCTGGCGCAGCCACTCCGACCAGCGGCCGACCCGGCGGCCCCAGGCGCCCTGGGCCAGCGCCTCGTTCCAGGTCTGCACGTGGTGGATGCCGGAGGGGAGCAGGAACGGCACCGAGGTGCCGAGCAGGATGCGCTCGACGCCTTCCCTGGACAGCTGCTCGGTCAGCCACTCCCACTCCACCGGGTCCAGCATGCGCCGGTCACCGGGGATGAGCTGCCGGGCGCACCGCGAGTCGATCATGATCAGGCGGGTGGAGCCGAGGTCGCGGGCGTAGCTCCAGCGGCTTTCGGAGGGGACCGCGTCAGCGTGCGCGGAGAAGGTGTCGAGGATCTCGGCCCCGTCGCCCTCGGCGGCGCACAACTTGCCCAGCAGGCCGTCGGCGTCGCGCTCGGCGGGCGACAGGTTGCCCAGGTGCTGGTAGATCCAGTAGGCCCCGAGGCCGGCGACCACCCGGCGTGGCCACCACTCGATCGCGGCCATCTTCTCCCGCCAGTCCGCGGAGGTGTTCCAGTCGTCGCGCAGGTCGTGGTCGTCGAAGATCATCGCGGTGGGCACGGTGGAGAGCAGCCAGCGGATCTCCGGGTCGGTCCAGGCCACCCGGTACAGCTCGGCGTACTCCTCGAAGTCGGCGATCTCGGCCTTCGGCTCGTCGTCCCTGCGGTTCCTGATGAACTCCAGCATCTCGGCGGAGGGCTCGTCGGCGTAGACCTGGTCGCCGAGGAGGAGCAGCATGTCGGGCCACTGCTCCTCGGGGGTCTCCATCATGCGGCAGCCGTACGAGCGCAGGACGTCCACCCCATGCGAGATGGTGTGGATCACGTCGTGCGGCACGCTGGTCCGGCAGGAGCCGAACATCACCTTCTGGGGACCGTCCGGGCCGAGCAGCCGGATGCGGCTGGGCGGGTGGTCCGGCAGCGGCCAGACGGTCTCCCCGTCCAGGCGGACCTCGTACGCTCCTCCGTCGGTCACGTCCACGATCGCGTAGTGGTGACCGTGAACGGTGAAGGTCCGCGCGCTCGCCAGCGCCCGGCCCGCCTCGACCGTCACCTCGCACGGCTCGCTGGTCTCCACCCAGATCGAGGCGTTCACCTCGTCGACGTAGCGCAGCATCGGCCCTACGACGAGTTCCGGCACGTCCATCCCCCCAGCCATTGCAGATCAGCCGACATCCCTGGGACGCCTCCCGCGGGAGGCGTCCTTCCGGTGCCCGTACGGCGGACCGAGTAACAAACGACTCGGCTGGTAAGTAGGGAAGCACACAAACATGCGTTATACGACCATAAACCGCACATCTCCATGTGCTGGGGCCCGCGGCGGACGTCGCGGCCGGGAGCGGCGGAGGATACCGCGCGGGCGCGGCCGGAGTCCGGGACTCCGGCCGCGCCCGCCGGGGCCGGCAGAGGCCGGGCCGGAGGGGGCCCGCCCTAGCGGGAGGCCACCCGGCGGAACACGCCGCGCAGCACCTCGGTGGGCCGCTGCTGCTCTCCGTGGAGGGACGCCATGACGACGAGCGCGCCGGTGACGCCGGGAACGATCCACTGCATGACGCGCAACCGCTGCTGCGTCCTCGCGACGTCGGCGGGGGTGTCCTCGTCGGGCTTGACGCCGCCTTCCGCCGGCACCTCGCCGGCGCGGTCGAGCTCGGCGCCCAGCTTCCTGCTGTAGGCGGTGGCGGCCAGTGCCGCGGCGGTGAGCGCCGCCTTGGCCAGGGAGCTGGTCCCCACCCCCTGCTGGAAGGCGACCCGGCCCTTGTTGGTGGCGAGCATGCCCGTCGAGCCGACGAGGTGGACCGCGATGCCCGCGAGGTTGACCGGCGTCCACCGGTTCCAGCCCACATTCGCCACCCGCAGGCGCTCGCGTCTGTCGCTGACCTCGCCGGCGGCGCCGTTCAGACCGACCGCGCCCATCAAGGAGCCACCGAACCAGGCCGCCAGCCCGATGTCATGCATAGCCCGGATTACCGTGTTGCGTTGCATGTGTCTCTCCTTCGCCGTCGGGATGGGACTGCGTGGGCTCCGGCGGGATCGCCGGTAATCACCACGAGGTGGCGATTACCCGAATCGGTACGTCCGACTCACGCGGTCCGCCGCAATCTGCTGCGCCCCTGCTCGGACGGCCTCACTCCGGTTCCCGCCCGGAGCGGTCTCACGCGACGTGCACGCCCACTTCCACACCGCTCAGCAGCGCCTTGGAGTAGGGGCAGTGCCGGTGCGCCTGCTCGGTGAGGCGCCGGGCCGTCTCCGGGTCGGCCTGCGGCAGGTGCACCGTCAGCTCGACGCCGATCGCGTAGTCGTCGCTCTTGCCGCGCTTGCGCAGTTCCACGGCCGCATCGACGCTCGCGCCGCCGGTGTCCACTCCCCCGCGCCCGGCGACCAGTTCGAGGGAGTTGTGGAAGCACGCCGCGTACGCGGCGGCCAGGAGCTGCTCGGGATCGACGGCCCCGCCGGGACCGCCGAGTTCCCGCGGCGCCCTCATCTCCAGGTCGAGCGTCCCGCCCTCGGCCGTGACCCGTCCGGTCCGGCCGCCGCGGGACGAGGCGCGTGCCGTGTACAACGTGCTGTAGCCGTCCGCCTCCCCCGAGGCGTCCCGCGGAGCGGCGCCGTCTCCGGCGGTCTCGGCTTCGACGCCGGGCCCGGAGTAGTCGGACGCCACCGTGGTGCCAGGCCGTTGCGGGTCTGGCCGCGCGTCGTGGTTCATGAGTTCGCCCCCTGATCTCGATGCCCGGGAGGGCTTCACGGCGCCGCGCTCCCCGTCCCGGGCCTGCCTGTGCGGCACCGTGGAAACGTCGGCTACGTACCCGCGACGCACCATGCGACACAGACGCGACCCAGATGTGGCGCGGATACGGCGATCACGGCCCTGGCGGGCACCTCGCGCCCTCCTGCTCCAAACCGGCGTACAACGACCGGCGGACCCGCCACAGTGGCGGGTTCCCTTCCCCGGGCGCAGGCGATTTCCTCGTGACAACAGATCGGCGGGCAAGGGGTGCGACACACAAAGATCGGTCGCAAGAACGCAACGTGTCCGTCTTGGTGCGACTAACCCCCATAGTTACGCTGATCATGACAAACCACCATGAGTGGAGCAACGGCGCTCCACTTCCCATATGGAGGACCTCCTTCATGTCGATCACGGTGCCGTCAACGACGCCGGCCACCCCGTCCCCCCTCACCCCCTCCCCCCTCACCCCCTCCCCGCTCACCCCGGGCCGCCAGGCCCTCGACTCCGCGCTCTTCCAGCTCGACCAGGCCGCCGACCAGCTCGGCCTGGACGACGGGCTGCGCACGATGCTCGCGACCCCCCGCCGCTCGCTCACCGTCGCGGTTCCCGTCCGCCGCGAGGACGGGCGCATGGACGTCGTGCAGGGCTTCCGGGTCCAGCACAACATCACCCGCGGCCCGGCCAAGGGCGGCATCCGCTTCCACCCGTCCACCGACCTCCACGAGGTCACCGCGCTGGCCATGTGGATGACCTGGAAGTGCGCGCTGGTCGGCATCCCGTACGGCGGCGCCAAGGGCGGCGTCGCCGTGGATCCGGCCTCGCTGACCCCGCGCGAGCTGGAGCGGGTCACCCGGCGCTACGTCAACGAGATCCTGCCGATCATCGGTCCGGAGAAGGACATCCCGGCCCCCGACGTCGGCACCGACGAGCAGACCATGGCCTGGATCATGGACACCTACTCGGTCAACGCCGGCTACTCCGTGCCGGGCGTGGTGACCGGCAAGCCGATGACCCTCGGCGGCTCGCTCGGCCGGGCCGGGGCCACCTCGCGCGGTGTGCAGATCTCCGCGCTCAGGGCGCTGCCGGGCTCGCCCGAGGGCCGCACCGTCGCGGTCCAGGGCTTCGGCAAGGTCGGCGCGCCGGCCGCCCGCTACCTCGCCGACGCGGGCTGCCGGGTGGTCGCGGTCTCCGACGTCACCGGCGCGGTGGTGAACCTCTCCGGCCTCGACGTGGACGACCTGCGGGCCTGGGTGGAGGAGACCGGCGGCGTGTACGGCTACCGCCACGCCGACGCCCTGTCCCACGCCGACCTGCTGGAACTGGACGTCGACATCCTCGTCCCGGCGGCCCTGGAAGGTGTGATCACCGAGGAGAACGCCCCCCGGATCAGGGCCCGCCTCATCGTGGAGGGCGCCAACGGTCCCACCACGCCCGGGGCGGACCGCATCCTGGCCGACGCCGGGACCACGGTGGTCCCGGACATCCTGGCCAACGCGGGCGGTGTGATCGTCTCCTATCTGGAGTGGGTGCAGAACACGCAGGCCTACTCCTGGAGCGCCGGGGAGGTCGAGGTCAAGCTCCGCGACCTGATGGAGCAGTCCTACGACGCGGTGGCGGCGTTGTCGGCCGAGCGCGGCATCACACTGCGCCAGGCCGCCCACGTCATCGGCGTGGGCCGGGTCGCCGAGGCCCACCGGCTGCGCGGCCTGTACCCGTGACCCTCCGCCCTTGATCCTCGCCCGTGACGGACCGCGGGCTCCCCCGGCGGGGCCCGCGGTCCTCCGGTCAGGCGGCGTGCCGCCAGGGGTTGAGGCTCAGCAGGTTGTCGATCTGCAGGGCGGAGACCGGGGGCGAGAACAGGTAGCCCTGCGCCAGCGGGCAGCCCATCCGCTGCAGGAGGACCGCCTGCTCGTGCAGCTCGACGCCCTCGACGACGGTGTCCACGCGCAGGCTGGCCGCCAGCTCCAGGATCGCCTTGGTGAAGGCGCGGGTCCGCTGGTCGTCGTCGGTCAGCGCGGTGGTGAACGATCGGTCGATCTTGAGGATGTCGACCGGCAGGGTCCGCAGGTACGACAGGGACGAGTAGCCGGTGCCGAAGTCGTCCATGGCGATGCGCACACCGTGCTCGCGCAGGGCGGTGAGAACGGCGATCAGGCGCTGGGTCTCGGCCGGGGTGGTGGCCAGCAGCATGCTCTCCGTGATCTCCAGGACCAGCGCCCCCTCGGGCAGGCCGTACCGGGCCAGCGTGCCGAGGACCATCTCGGTGAAGTCCTCCTCCCGCAGCTGGCGGCCGGAGATGTTGACGGTGACGGAGATGCCGTACTGCTCGTGCCAGCGGTGCGCGTCGGCGCAGGCCTGCTCCAGCACCCACCGGCCGATGGGGACGATGAGCCCGGTCTCCTCGGCGATGGGGATGAACACGTCCGGCGGCACCGGCCGCGACCCGGGCGGGCTCCAGCGCAGCAGCGCCTCGACCGCCCGGATCTCACCGCCGGCCAGGTTGACGACGGGCTGATAGTTCAGGACGAGTTCGCCGCCCTCGACCGCCTGGCGCAGGCCCGCGGTCAGGCGGGTGCGCTCCAGCTGCGCGTGGCGCAGCGCCGGGGCGAAGACGGTGACCTGGTCCTTGCCCGCGTTCTTGGCGGCGTACAGGGCCAGGTCCGCGTCACGGAGCGCCTCCGACGGGCTGGCGACGGGGAGCCCCGCCAGGACGCCGACGCTGGTGGTCACGTACAGCTCCCGGCCGCCCAGCCGGTAGGGGGCGCGCAGCCCGGCCAGGATGCGCTGGGCCACGGCGAGCGCGTCCTCGGCGGTGGCCGCGGGCAGGAGGAGGGCGAACTCGTCACCGCCGAGCCGGGCCAGGGTCTGCCCGTCGGTGACGACGGTGGTGTTCAGCCGGTGGGTGACGTGGGTGAGCAGCTCGTCGCCGACGGCGTGACCGTAGGTGTCGTTGACGTCCTTGAACCTGTCCAGGTCCAGCAGGAGAAGCGCGGGCGGAGGGGTCCCGGGCACGGCGGCGCCGGCGGTGATGGCGTGCTGGATGGACTGGCCCAGCAGGGTGCGGTTGGCCAGCCCGGTCAGCGGATCGTGCAGGGCGCGGTAGGACAGGCTGCGCTGGAGGATCTCCTGCTGGTGCAGGGCCGTGGCCAGTTCGCCCGCGCGGTTCTCGGCCACCCGGGCGACGGTGTTCAGGCGCAGCACGAGCAGTACGGCCATCAGCACGGTGAACGCCGTGGTGACCAGCTCGCCGAAGGGCTCGTGCGCCCCGGGGACGTCCAGCAGGGCCCGGCCGAGGCCGGAGCCCAGCGGGCTGAGCAGCGCCAGCGCCAGGAACGTCACCACCCGGGCCCGGCTGGACACGGGGGCGGTCCGCAACCGGTGCGCGGAGCCGAGGCTGGGGTGCAGGACGGCGGCGCCGGACAGGACGGAGAAGCCCAGCCAGCCGATCGTGGAGACGGGCCCGGAGGGCTGGGCCGCCACCTGGTTGAGCAGGTAGACGCCGTCCCCGGCGAACAGCGCGACGTAGGAGGCGCTCAGCAGTCCCAGCCAGAGCGCGCGGCCGTTGTCGAGCGCCAGCCGCATGAGGAGGCCGAAGGCGAACAGGTCGATGACGGGGATGGCGACCGCGAACGCCAGGTGCGCGCCGGTGTGCCCGCTGCCGTCGATCATCGGGCCGACCAGGAAGGTCCAGAACGGCATGGCCACGCCGACCGTGATGATGCCCGCGTCCAGCAGCGCCGCCGCGCGGGAGCCCTCGACCCGCAGGTTCAGCATCGCCAGCGCGGCCAGCGACAGGACGTAGGCGCTCAGGGTGCCGGCCCGGTACAGGACCATGGCGCCGGAAAGCTCCAGCCAGACGTGCCCGGCGGCCCAGAACAGGGTGGTCGAGAGCCAGGCGAGCACGGAGGCCGCGCACAGCAGCCGCCAGGGCCACGACCCGGTCAGCCGGTTCAGGCGCGCTCCCGCGATGACGGCCGTCGCCGAGGCTCCCTGCAGCAGCACCCACACCAGAACCCCCAGCGTCGGGGAGACGGAGGCGAGGAAGGGGGCGGCGGCGGTCAGCGCCGTCCCGAGCAGGAGATAGGCGGCCCACACCCGGGAACCGCCGGCGGGGCGTGACAGGGCGGAGGGAAACGCCCCGAGTGGAAGCCGGCTCATCGCCTTCCCCCTCCGTCCTGCTGGCCGATGACTCTCAGAGCGCACCATCGGCCGGAGAGGGCCGGCCCTGAGCGTTTCAGAGCACGTCATCGGCCGGGACGGACGGGCCCTGAGCGTTCCGCCGGACGGATCCCCTCCGGGTCACCGGCCGGGACGGTCACGGACGGGCGCGGCCGGGGAGGGACAGGGGGTCCGCCTGTCCGTCCAGGGCTCTGACCAGGCTCTCCAGGTCGCGCATGAGCCGCTCGGTGCGTTCCGGGCCGTAGGCCGCCTCGATCACCTGGTGGTGCTCGGCCACCCCGCCATCCACCCGGGCGAGCAGCTCGGCACCGCGATCGGCGAGGAAGACCGCGACCCTGCGGCGGTCCGCGGGGGCGTGCCCCCGGTAGACGAGCGAGCGGTCCACGAGCCGGTCGACCGCCTTGGTCAGCGTCGGATGGGGCATCAGCACGGCCTCGGCCAGCTCGCCCATCGAGTGACCCCGCCCGTCGGCGAGGCCCCGCAGGATGCGCCACTGCTCGACGGTGACGTCCTCGGCCGCCAGCGCGGCGGCCAGCCCCCGGTTGACGCTGCGCTCGGCCCTGCTGAGCAGGTAGGCGAGTGAGGATCCCAGCCCGGTCGTCACCACGTGGAGCTCCCGTCCCTGTCCCGGCCCATGTCCCGGCTGGATAACGGCTCTGCCGTACCCGTCCCTCCGGGAGGATACTCGTCTGCGTGGCAGAAGCCATTCCGGCCGTCACCCCGGTCATCGACCCCCTTGAGGCCCGGTTGCTGGCGGGCACCGCACTGCGTGTCGGGCTCGTGGTCCCGGTCTCCGGGGTCCTCGGGCTGGTCGGGCCGTGCGCCGTCAACTGCGCGGTCCTCGCCGCCGACGAACTCAACCTCGCGGGCGGGATCCTCGGCAGACGGGTCGAGCTCGTGCTGATCGACGGCGGCCGTCCGGCGGAGCGGGTCGCGGCCGAGGCCGGCGCGCTCGTGGCCTGCGGCGCCGTGGACGCGGTCGCCGGCACCTGCGGCAGCGACGTGCGGATAGCGGTGGTGCGGGCGGTGGCCGGGCGGGTGCCGTTCGTCTACGCCCCGCCGTACGAGGGGGGAGGCCACGCGCCCGGGGTCTACTTCCTGGGTGAGACGCCCGAGCAGCAGCTCGGGCCCGGCATCGACTGGCTGACCGGCGACCGCCGCGCCCGCCGGTGGTTCCTGCTCGGCAACGACTACGTCTGGCCGCGCCTGGTCCACCGGGCGGCCGGGCGCCTGCTGGCCGCGCACGGCGCCGCGGTGGTCGGCGAGCGGTTCGTCCCGTACGGCGTGCGCGACGTCGCGCCCCTGCTGGAGGAGCTGGTCGCCAGCCGGGCCGACGCGGTCCTGCTCAGCCTGATCGGCAGCGATCTCGTGGCCTTCAACCGGGCCTTCGCCGCGGAGGGGTTGTCGTTCCCGCGGCTCTGCGGGGCGCTGGAGGAGCACGGCCTGCTCGGCATCGGAGGTGACGCGACCGGCGAGCTCTACGGCGCGATGGGGTACTTCTCCAGCATGGTCACCGACGACAGCATGAGCCTCGGCGAGCGTTACGTCCGGCGCTTCGGCCCCACCGCGCCGCTGCTCAACGGGCACGGACAGGGGTGCTACGAGGCGGTGCTGATGCTCGCCGCACTCGCTTCGCGCGCCGGGACGCTCGCGGTGCCGGCGGTGGACGCCGCCGCCGACGGCGCGTCGATCGTGACGGCGCGGGGACGGCTGACACTCCGGGGGCGGGGCGTGCGGCGGCGGGCGCATCTCGGCCGGGCCGACGGTCTCGACTTCGACATCGTGCGCTGACCCGTGGGCGTGCGCCGGGCCGGGTCTCCCGGAGCAAGAAGCTTTCTGTAGAAAACTTTTCTGATTCAAGGATTTGCCCTAGGGTACGGCTGCCCCCTCATCAAGGAGCCACCATGGCAACCGACCCCTCCCTTGAGCACTTCGGGTACCGGCAGGAACTGCACAGGACGCTGACCTTCACCGACCTGCTCGTCTACGGCCTGATCTTCATGGTGCCGATCGCCCCCTTCGGCATCTTCGGCAGCGTCTTCCAGGGCTCCGGCGGCATGGTCGCCCTCGCCTACGTCATCGGCATGGTCGCGATGGCCTTCACCGCGCTGTCCTACGCGCAGATGGCCCGTGCCTTCCCGATGGCCGGCTCGGTCTACACCTACGCCGGCCGGGGCATCGCCCCGCCGGTCGGCTTCCTGGCCGGATGGGTGATCCTGCTCGACTACGTGCTGGTGCCCGCCCTGCTCTACCTCATCGCGAGCTACGCGATGGCCTCCTTCGTGTCCTTCATCCCCGTCTGGGGCTGGCTGATCATATTCGTGCTGCTGAACACGGCGGTGAACTACGCGGGCATCCAGATGACCGCACGGATCACCAAGATCATGCTGATCGGCGAGCTCGCCGTGCTGGCCGTCTTCCTGGTCGTGGGCCTGGTCGCCCTGGCGCAGGGCAAGGCCCAGGCGGGGGCGCTCAGCCCGCTCTTCGACTCCTCGACGTTCTCCTGGCCGCTGGTCTTCGGCGCGGTCTCGATCGCGGTCCTGTCCTTCCTCGGCTTCGACGGCATCTCGATGCTGGCCGAGGAGAACCAGGAGGACAGCCGGCAGCTCGGCCGGTCCATGGTGGCCGCGCTCGGGCTGGCGGGCGTGCTGTTCATCGCGCAGACCTGGGTGGGCGCGCTGCTCACCCCGGACCGGACCAGGCTGCTGAACGAGGGCGACCCGGAGGGCACCGCCTTCTACGACATGGCCGAGTTCGCCGGAGGCCACTGGCTCGGCGTGCTCACCGCCGTCGCCACCGCCATCGCCTGGGGCTTCGCCAACTCGCTGGTCGCCCAGGCCGCCACCTCCCGCCTGCTGTTCGCGATGGCCCGCGACCGCCAGCTCCCCCGTTTCCTGGCCAAGGTCAGCCCGGCCCACCGGGTCCCGGTCAACGCCACCCTGCTCGTGGCCGCGATCTCCCTGGCCGCCGGCCTCTACCTGACCACCCGCGAGGACGGCATCGGCCTGATCAGCGGGCTGGTCAACTTCGGCGCGATGACCGCCTTCCTCGCCCTGCACGTCTCGGTCGTGGTCCACTACGTCGTACGACAGCGCAGCCGCGACTGGTGGCGGCATCTGATCGCCCCGGCGATCGGCTTCGCGATCCTGGTCTACGTCGTGATCAACGCCAGCATCGCGGCCCAGGCGCTGGGCCTGATCTGGCTGGGCATCGGCGTGGTGGCGCTGGCCGCCTCCTACCTCACGGGCCGCCGCCCCACCCTTCCCGGCCTGGACGCCTCGGCCGCCGCTCCGAAGCAGCCCCGCTGACCCCGCGCCGGACCATCTCAGAGACGAACCGCAGACAGACGAACCACCGCAGACAGACGAACCACCGCAGAACCCGCCCGCCCCGAGGAGAGCTACATGTCCGACCTGTTCGAGATATTCGAGGTACCCCCGCCGGCCGCGTCCCTCCTCCCCAGGGCGGGCGCGCGATGAACGTCGTCTCCTACCGCCCCGGCGAACAGGATCTCGCCTACACCTTCGGGGGCCGTCCCCCCGTCGGCACCGTACGGCCCGGCGACATCCTGGAGCTGTACACCGAGGACTGCTTCGGCGGCCGGGTCCGCTCGGTGGAGGACCTGCCCTCGCGGGTCTGCGAGTTCCCCTACCTCAACCCGGTCACCGGCCCCTTCCGCGTCGAGGGCGCCGAGCCCGGCGACACGCTCGCCCTGCACTTCGTCGCCATCGAGCCGGCCAGGGACTGGGCAGTGTCCACCACCTTCCCGCACTTCGGCGCGCTCACCGGGACCCACACCACGGCGATGCTGCAGCCTCCGCTGGAGGAGATCGTCTGGCGCTACGACGTCGACGCGGACAAGGGCGTGGTCCGCTACCACGCCCGCCGGAGCGACTTCACGGTCGAGCTCCCGCTGGATCCGATGCACGGCACCGTCGGCGTCGCGCCGGGCGCCTCCGAGGCCCGCATGACGATCACTCCGGACGCCCACGGCGGCAACATGGACACCCCCGAACTGCGCGCTGGGGTGACCGTGTACTTCGGGGTCAACGTCGAGGGGGCCATGTTCGCGCTGGGCGACGGCCATGCCCGGCAGGGACACGGCGAGGTCTGCGGCACTGCGGTCGAGGCGGCGATGAACACCGTGGTGGCGGTGGAGCTGATCAAGGGGGTGGTCACCCCCTGGCCGCGTCTGGAGGACGACGGCCACCTGATGTCCACCGGCTCGGCCCGCCCGCTGGAGGACGCCTACCGGATCAGCCAGCACGACCTGGTCACCTGGACCTCCGCGCTCACCGGCCTGGACACCATGGACGCCTACCAGCTCGTCAGCCAGGCCGGTCAGGCCCCGGTGGGCAACGTCTGCGACACCAACTACACGATGGTCGCCAAGCTCCCCAAGGACATCCTCGGAGGCCCCGCCGTCTACGAGTCGGCTCACGACCGCCTGCGCGCTCTGGGCCGCCGCTACCTGTCCGAGCGCTGACGCCCCGGGAAGGACGCGCCCCGGGGAGTCTCCGTGCCGCCGCGTCACCCGGACTCCGGCGGTTCGGACCTGCCCTCCCCGTCCCTGCCCGCCGTACCGGCCTCACCTCCCCGGGGCCGGTACGGCGGACCGAGCAGGGCCAGGGCCTCCTCGACGTCGCCGAGGGTCACCGGCACGACCGTCCCGTCCTCCTTCCGGCCCCGCCGGCTCATCCGCCGCAGGACGGTCTTCTCCTGGTCACGCAGTTTGGCGGCCTTCTCGAAGTCCTGCTCGTCCAGTGCGGCCTCCTTCTCCCGCCGGATCTTCTCGATCTTCTCCTCAAGCTTCTCGTTGAGCAGGACGGGCTCCGCGGAACCGGCCCGGCCGCGCATGACCGCCTGCGCGCACGCGTGGTCGAGCAGGTCGAGCGCCCCGCCGGGAAGGACCTGTCCGCGTGAGATCGTCCCGGCCCGCTCGGTCACGGCGGCCACGATGTCCGGCCCGATCGTCACAGAGTGATGCTCCTCGTATCCGGCCCGAGCCGCGGCGAGGACGCGCGCGGTGTGCCCGGCGGACAGCTCCGCCAGGGGGATCGCCCTGAAGGCCCGGCTGATCACCGGCTCCTCGGCCTCGTACCTGCGGTGGTCCTCGGGGGTCGCGGTGGCGATCACCCTGATGCCGGAGCGTTCGATGGCCGGCCACAGCAGCGACAGGACGCCGCCCGGCACGGGCAGGGAGCGGATCGGGGTGAGGGCGTCGTCCAGGGCGAGAACGAGATTCCGCATGCCGTCGAACTCCTCGGCCAGGCTGTCGACCCACACCTGCAGATCCTCGCGGTCGCGGACCTCGTGCGTTATCACGTTCACGTCGAGCAGATGGACGGTGGCCGCCCGCAGGCCCGGCGGAGCGTCCTCGGCGGTCATCGCCTGGGCGATCCCGCGCACGAGCGCCGTCTTCCCGGAGCCCGGCTCGCCGACGATCAGGGGGCGGTTGCGCCGCAGGAGCAGCAGGGTCTGCATGGCCCGCCTGATCTCCGGCTCGCGGCCGACGACCGGTTCCAGCCTGCCCTTGCGGGCGGCGTAGGTCAGGTCATGGCCGAACCGGTCGAGGAACACCGGGAGGGTCGGCGACACGGTCTTCCCGGACCCGCCCGCGGCGGCCGGCCTTCTGCCGCGGTGGCCGTGGAGCAGCTGGACGACCTGCTGCCGCACCCGGTTGAGGTCGGCGCCCAGCTGTACCAGCACCTGGGCCGCCACGCCCTCGCCCTCGTGGATCAGGCCGAGCAGGATGTGCTCGGTGCCGATGTAGTTGTGCCCCAGTTGCAGGGCCTCGCGGAGCGACAGCTCAAGGACCTTCTTGGCGCGCGGGGTGAAGGGGATGTGCCCCGACGGCGCCGACCGGCCCTGGCCGATGATCTCCTCGACCCGCTGGCGCACCCGGGCGAGGCTGATGTCCATGCTCTTCAGAGCCTGGGCGGCGACGCCCTCGTCCTCGTGGATCAGGCCGAGGAGGAGGTGCTCCGTACCGATGTAGTTGTGGTTGATCAGCCTCGCCTCCTCCTGGGCGAGGACGACGACCCGCCGTGCGCGGTCGGTGAACCTCTCGAACATCGCCGGTCGTCCCTTCTGCGGCCCCGGACGGATCCCGTCCGGCCCGTTCCGCGCGGACGGTCCGCGCCGGGGAGCCGTCCGGGCCGTGGCCGACGTGATGGGCAGGAGATCTACGTTCCCATCGACGTCCCGAACGGGCGCCCTGTCAAGGCCGCCGTGACGATGTCCTCGCAGAGGGCATGGGTGGCCAGGGCGTCGGCGGCGTCGATCACCGTGCCGGAGCGGACGGCGCCCAGGAACTCCAGGCATACCTGCTCGATGCCGCGCTGCCGGGGGACCGGCGTCCAGTCGCCCCGCCGGGTCAGGGTCTCGCCCCCGGCGTAGTCGGTCACGTCGGCGAGGTTGACCACCCGGCGCTTGACGCCGCCGCCCATGACCTCCAGGGTCTCCTCGGCCGCGCCGCCCACCCGGTCCATGATCCCGAACGCGGTGAAGCCGCCGCCGGACAGCTCCAGCGTCACGTGCTCCAGCAGGCCGTCCCCGGTCCGGGCCCGGATGCCGGTGTGCTCGACCGGGCCGGGGACCAGGAAGCGGAGCGTGTCCACGACGTGGATGAAGTCGTCGAAGACCGCGATCCGCGGGTCCTGGGCCAGGTTCCTGCGGTTCTTCTGCATCACGATCAGGTGGCGGGGCAGGCCGAGCAGGTCCGCGTAGGACGGCGCCCGGCGGCGGTTGAAGCCGACCAGCAGGGACCGCCCCCGCTCGCGTGCCAGCCGTACCAGGCGCTCGGACTCGGCGAGGGTGTAGGCGATCGGCTTGTCCAGGTAGACGTGGACGCCCGCGAGGAGCAGCGGCTCGACGATCTCCGCGTGCGCGGCCGTCGCCGCGTGCACGAAGGCCGCCTCGACGCCGGCCTTCACGACCTCCTCCACCGAGGTGGACCGCCGCTCGATCCGGTGGGCGGCGCCGAGGCGGTCGAGGGTGGCGCGGTCCCGGGTGCACAGGTGGAGGTCGAGGCCGGGCAGCGCGGTCAGGACCGGGAGGTAGGCCTTCTCCGCGATGTCCCCGAGACCGATCATGGCAATCTTCATGCGGCGACCCTACGGCCTGCGGCTGCGGCGGGCGGGGCGCGTTCCGGCGCCCGGCCGGAACCGGACACCGGGCGGACACCGGGCGGACATCGGGCGGACATCGGGCGGTCTTCTCATGCCGCCCTGTCGAGCAGGGAGCGCCACCAGGCGATCGTCTCGGCCAGGGCCTCGTCCATGGGCGTCGGCGCCGTACCGAAGGTGGCCTGGAAGTCCGTGGAGTCGAGGACGAACGGCCGGACGAACTGGTAGCGCAGTTCCTCCAGTTCCCCGAGCATGGGCGAGAAGGCTCCGGCCGTGCGCAGGAGCCAGTGGGGCATCGTCCTGACCGCCGGGCCGGGGACTCCGGCCAGCTCGCACAGGCGCTCCGCCACGGCGCGGTAGGTCATCGCCGGTCCCGTCGGCACGTGCCAGGCACGGCCCCAGGACCGGTCGTCGGTGGCCGCGGTCACCAGGGCGCGGGCCACGTCGGGCACGTAGGTCCAGCTGTGCGGCTGGTCCGGGTCGCCGATGTAGCGGATCACCTTGCCGGTGAGCAGGCGCGGGACGAGCCTGTCCCCCATGTGCGACTGGTCCCGGCAGCCGGGACCGAAGTAGTCCGACCCTCGTACCTCGGTCACCCGGACCCGGCCCGCCTCGTGCGCGGCCAGGGCCTCACGCCACATGCGGACCCGGATGGCGCCCTTGGCCGAGGGCGGGGTGAGCGGGTCGTCCTCCCGCATCGGCCGCCCGGGCGCGGCGTAGACGTAGAGATTGCCGAGGATGACGTATCCGGCTCCGGCGGCCTCGGCGGCTCCCAGCAGCGACTCCGCCATCGGCGGCCAGTCCTGCGCCCAGCGGTGGTAGGGCGGGTTGACGCAGTTGTAGAGGGCGTCGGCGCCCTCGGTCAGGGCGGCCATCCGCTCCCGGTCGGACGCGTCGGCGGCGACCTTCCGGATCCCGGGCAGGTCGGGACCCGAGCCGGAGCGGCTGACGAGGACGACCTCGTGCCCCCGCTCGGTCAGCAACGCGGCGACCTGGGAGCCGACCTGTCCCGCTCCGGCGATGACGTGCTTGCCCATGGTTGTTGTCCCCTTCATCGATGTCCACCGGCTCTGGACGAGCCGCCGGGCGGCGTTGATCCGCTCCGCTTCGAGAGCAATGCTCTCCCAATGGAGCACAGATCGTCAAGAGCAGTGCTCTCTCTTTTCTGCGGCGCTCTGGTACGGTCGTCACATGAACGCAGGCCGTACAGCACGGGAACGGGTCCGGGCCGAGCTGACCCGCGAGATCACCGACATCGCCCGCCGTCAGCTGGCGACCGACGGCGCGGCGGGGCTCTCACTGCGCGCGGTCGCCCGGGAGATGGGCATGGTCTCCTCGGCGATCTACCGTTACTTCCCCTCCCGGGACGACCTCCTCACCGCGCTGATCATCGACGGCTACAACGCCCTCGGCGAGGCCGTGGAGAACGCCGACGCCGCCCGCCCGCGCGAGGATCACACCGGACGGTGGATGGCGGTCTGCCACGCCGTGCGCGACTGGGCGCTGGCCCACCCCCACGAGTACGCCCTGCTGTACGGCTCGCCGGTGCCCGGCTACAAGGCGCCGATGGACACCGTCCAGGCGGCGGTCCGCGACACCGCCGTCTACGGCCGGATCCTCTCCGACGCCCACCGGGCCGGGGCACTGCGCCCACCGGGCGGCTTCCCCCCGGTGCCCGGCCCGTTCGCCGGCGACGCGGCACGCGTGCGCGAGGTCATGCCCGGCGTCCCCGACGACGTGGTCGCCCGGGCCCTGGCCGCCTGGACCGGACTGTTCGGCTGGGTGAGCTTCGAGTTGTTCGGCCAGTTCAACAGTGTGGTCCTCGACCCCGGCACGGCCTTCGACCACGCCATGCGCTGCCACGCCGCCCTGCTCGGCCTGCCGGTCGCCGACTCCTCCCCGGTGCACGGAAAGTAGTGGATCAGTAAGCGGAACGTGTCAGAAGCAGTCATTCTCCCAGTTCACGTCGGTGGGCACACTGAGACCATCAGCGCCGTCCTGGAGGTAGCAGTGATCCGACCGTGGGAAGCCAGCCCAACGGCCGACTTCAAGCGCCGGCTCGGAAAGCCGGCGAGCGAGCTGGGGACGACGAACAGCAGTCCCTCCTGTCCCGACATCTGGGAACTCGACAACGGCGACTTCGCCGTCGTCGGCCGCGACCTCACCGCCGCCTACACCGGCCGCCTCCCCGACGACGTGTCCGTCGCCCAGGACGAACGCATCGTCATCATCCCCCGCGTCACGCTCATCGCCGCCAGATCGGACATCCCCCATGCTTGACCGGGTCCGAGCCGCGCCGGGCCGTCCGCTGGACGCGACCGCCTACCTCGACGACTTCTGGCCCGTCTTCCGCACCCTGGGCGACGGGCCCTTCTGGAAGCTGGAGCGGGGCCAGCACTTCCGCGAGCCGGACGTGGCGAGCTGGAACGCGATGATCGCAGGCGACTGGGAACGCTCACTCGTGCTGGCCGAGGAGATGCGCGCGGACATCGCCTCCGCCTCCGGGCCGGAGCTGCACCGGGTCCGCGTCGTGGAACAGCCGGTCACCCCGTACCTGCAGTGGGAGATGCAGATCCTCAGGATCCGCGCCGAGACGGGCGAACGCATCCGCGTCCTGCCCGCCAAGTCCGTCGCCCACCTGGAACGCTCCGGGGAGCGGCTGCCCGAGGTGGTCGTCCTCGGCTCCCTGACCATGTACGAGGTCCTGTACGACACGACGGGCACGCTCAGCGGGGCCCGCCGCATCGACGACCCCGAACTGCTCGGCTCCTGCCGGGCCGAGCTCTCCCAACTCTACGAGCAGGGCGAGGACCTGCTGAGCTACTTCGATCGCGAGATCTCCCCCCTGCCGCCACCCAAGCCCGGCACCTGAGCGGAGGTAGCCACCCGTGACACCGCGCCGCCTCTCCGAGCGGTTGCCGCGCGGCCTCCCCAGCCGGATCCTGACGACCGTCCTGTTCCTGGTCGTCGTCGTCCTGGTCTCCGGCCTCGTCGCGATCTCCCCGCTCGCCCTCGACGTGCTGGGGGCGCAGGCGGACAACTGGGAGCACCTCAGCCTCATCGGCCAGACGTACGGCGCGGCCTCCACGCTGCTGTCGGTCCTCGCGCTCATCGGCGTCGCCATCTCCCTGGTCCTGCAGGCCCGCGAGGCCAAGTCCGACCGCGAGCAGACGCTGCGCATGCTCCACACCGACCTGATGAAGATGGCGATGGAGGATCCGCTCTACCGCCGGGCGTGGGGTCCGTTCTTCGAATCCGACGACTCCGACATCCCGCGGGAGCACATGTACGTGAACCTGATCATCTCGCAGTGGTCGATGGAGTACGAGCTGGGCGCCATCACCGAGGACCACCTGCGCTCGATCGCCCGCGTGCTGTTCTCCGGGCCGGCCGGCCGCCGCTACTGGACCAATGTCCGCGACCTCCGGGTCACCAGCACCTCCACCCGGCGCGAGCGGCGCTTCCACCGGATCCTCGACGAGGAGTTCCGCGCCACGGGCGAGACGCCGCCCTCCCCTCCGGCCGCATCGTCCCCGCCCCCGCCTCCGCCCCCGCCGTCCCCTTCCGCCCCGTCGTCACCCCCGGACTTCCCCGCCCCCCTGTCTCCCCCGGCCGTTTCCGCTCCCCCGGCCCCTCCGGCCGCGGCCGCCTTCCGGGCGCCCCTCGGCAGGGCCCGGCAGGTCCGGCCGGCCCTGCTCGCCCTGACCCTGCTGGCCGTACCCGCGGCGGTGGAGGCCGCCCGCCGGGCGGTCACCAGACAGCGCACGCGGTGACCCCGCCCCGCCTGCCCCTTCCCCGGCAGGCGGGCAGAACCAGATCTTCCAGGAGGGCCGGCGGCCGCGCCTCCCGCGGAGAAAGGATCGGCCGTCCGCAGCAGATTCTTCCCGACAAAATTCCGAAAAGATCGCATCCTTATCGGATGAGGTCATTGAGCCCCGCGCATCTTCCACTCACAGCAGAACGAGGCTCACAACCAGCGGAAAACCATTTCCGAACGGTCTTCGGGAATCACGCATCGGTTTTCACCGCCCTTAAGCTTGTTTTGTTTACATGCTGTTGATTACCGTGTGGGAGATGTGGGGGACGCCGCCTCCCGGTCTGTTTCCGGTACAGCGAGCCGTACGAGGGGATCATCGTGACTGATCTCGATCGCGAGGCGATGCGGGCCGCGGTGGAGCGGATCCAGCGGCTGTCGGACGAGCACTGGTGGGCGCTCGACCCCTCGTGCCGCCTGATGGAGAACGACACGTGGGTGGGGCCCGCGGGCTCCCGGTTCGGCACCCAGGTCCACGCCGACCAGCGCGAGTTGCGCGCCATGCTCACCGAAGCGGTGCACAGCGCGAACCAGAAGCTGGCGTCGTCACCGGACAGGCCATGACCACCGGTCCGGAGTTCACCGGGGTCAAGCAGCCCGAGTTCGACACGATGGCGGACAAGCACACGCAGACCGCCGAGCGGCTGGACCGGCTGGCGCAGGCACTGTACGGCGAGCTGCAGGGCGCCGGGCTCGACACCACCCCGGCGACCCGGCTGAGAGAGCTGGCCGACCGGGTCACCACGCAGGCCGAGGATCTGCGACGACGGCAGAAGCTGATCCACGAGATGGAGCGGCAGAAGGTCGCCTTCGGCAGGAGCACGCCCGCGGGAAGCTTCCTGGAGATGCCCGACAGGCTGGAAGCGGCCCAGGGGCTGCTGGACGGGACCCTCGCCGCCCGCGCCGTACTGGACGCCGCCGACGGGAACCCCGCGGCACTGGCGCAACTGGAGAAATACGCGTCACGGACCGGAGACGCGGAGTTCGTCAAGGTGTTCCTGGGCCTGCTGGGCGCCGGGGGCGTGACCAGGCTGCCCGGCTCGCTCGCCGCGCAGCTGAACGACGCCCGCAAGCACGGCGACTCCGACCGGGTCGCCCAGCTCTCCTCCTCGGGCAAGAAGGCCCTGGGGATGCTGAGCGCGGCCCTGGCCAGGGGAACCGATCCGAAGAACCCCGGCTACCTGGGCGGCGGTTTCCTGCGGGACCTCGTCAAACAGGGCCGGGCGGAGCACAAGACCGGCGATGTGAAGTACTCGGGATACCAGGCGCAGGCGCTGCTGTGGCGCGCCCACGACGGCAAGCCGCCGTTCTCGAAGAAGTTCATGGAGATCGTCGGACGCGACGCGATCGTCTACGAGCACGAGCAGCGCAAAGACGAGTGGGCGGCGAGCAGGGACCCGCTGGGCCGAGTCTTCGCGGGAGACCAGATCCCCATCTTCGATCTGGCCGGTGCGCTCGGGCTGGGCGGCCTGCTGCGACCGGGGTCGGAGGCGACCAGTCCGGGCAAGCAGACCAGGTCGTCGATCGTGGACGACCTGTTCCACGCGGCGAGCTCCAGCAAGGAGGCATCCCAGGCGCTGCTGGACCACGTCCCGGCGGGGTGGAAGGAATCCGTGCTGGACTACATGCTGACCACCCGGTGGGACGCCTTCCGCTATCTGGACGACTACCGGCCGTTCAACAACGCGCTGATCGCCGCGACGACCGGCCAGGACGCGACCTCCACGAAACTCGCCGCCGAGATGACCAGAATCCTCGCCGACGAGGTCCGCCCCGCCTTCACCAAGGCCGACAGCGGCAACCTTGCGATCAAGGACAGGGAGGCTCTCGACCGCCTCGCGCCTCTGCGTTATCCCCTGGCCCAGGCGATGGCAGCGAACATCGACCAGTTCTCCCGGCTCCTTCTCAACCATGCGACCTTCGGCAAGGCCTCAGCCGAGGACCTGTCCTACGCGCTGGCACTGGCCACCGGTGACGATGCCGGCTTCGAGGCTCTGATACGGGCGCAGACCGAGCACATGCGAGCGGCGCTCGACACCGTTCCCCCGGTCGGCCTCACCCTGGCGAACGCCGAAAAGCTCGGTTTCACGGAGGCCGACGTCAAGAAGTTCGACTTCGACGAGGATGGTCGGGTCGACAAGGCCGACATCAAACAGTTCCTGACCGACCGGATCGTGGCCGAAGCACGTCCCTTCGGCCACATCACGGAGATCCGCCGCCAGGTGCTGATCGCCCAGGGGTTGGACGATAAGAAGGCGGATGAGTCGCTGAAGAATATGGTGCGCGAGGCGATAGGGCTGTTCCCAGTGCCGGGAGCCAGGCAGGTGGGCGAACTGGCCACCGGAGCCTTCGGCGGATTGGTCGGCACCGGGTACGACAAGCTCACTGGGGCGGCGTACGACGAGGTCTCCAGGCAGGTCGCCCGGCGGATGTCGGAGGACGGCCGGAATTTAGACGGGATCCACGGGACACTGGGAGACAACCGGCTCGCGGTGGAGAGACTGGCCGAGCAGATGATCGCCACAGCCATGCTGAACAAGGGCATGCTCGACGGGTTCAACCTGAAAGATCAATCGTTCGCGACAGGAGTCCCTCCGAGGATCAAGCCTTTCGCTGAGATGACCCCACAGGAATACAGCCAGTTCCTCGCATGGACACGTGAAACCGGCGGAAGCGATGATCTGTTGGACCGCTTCCATAACACCTTCCGCAGGACCAGCTATGTAGACGACTACCTCGATCTACAGATCCCGTCCTCTCCGGGAGGTGGCATGTGAAGCTGCGTCGTCTCTTTGTCACTCTGACTCCTCTCGTGTTCCTCGCTACGGCTTGCACCCCAGAGAATGATGTCGCATCCACGCCGATTCCGCCTCACCGCCCGGTCGTAGACTCAGCTCCCTATATCTGCAAACTCGTGCCCGAGCAGGCGTTTCGCCTGATTAGCGGTGTGACCGGGCCGCTTGTGGAGAAAACAGATGGCAACGAAAGCGACAGCGACTGTTGGGCACCGGACACAAACCCGCGCCCACTGGAAGTGAGATGGCTCCGCGAGGGCGATGGGATGCCCCAGGAACAGCTGGACTTCGTTATGGACGATAGACGGGCGGTCTACACGAGGCACGGAGGAGTCCCGCTTCCCAACGATCTCGGGGACGGCTTAGCCGCGTATCTGCCGAACACCCCATTTGCCGCCCAGCCGTACCGGGTAGTCGCAAAATTCCGCTGCGACGACAAAGAGCAATTGATCACCATCTATCTCGCCAAGGTGGCCAAGGGCAGGGATGCGATCAAGGACATGATCGAGCTGATGCGCATCGCTCAGAAACGCTACGGCGAGCTCTACGACTGCACCCCGGGTGCGTAACCGGCCGGTCCTCCGTTCCTCCTCCGCATCCCGGCGGGCCACTGGGTTCCAAGTGAGGGACAAGCGGGCCACCCGATCATGGGGGTCGTACCGGACCTTCAGGGAGCTTCCGCATGGGCATCGTCGATCTCTTCCAGGCCAGGCGTCTGCGCGCCGGACGGGTGCTGCTCCTCGGGTACCGGCCCGATCCCGCGCTGCTGCTGGAGACCGTACGGCTGTGCAGCCCGATCGCGCACCCGGATCGCAAGGGGATCCGGGTGACGAGGAAGATGCGGCTACGCGGTCCGATCGAGATCACACCGGCCGTCGAGGCGCGGGCGGGCCTGCCTGCGGGGTGGCGGATCGCCTACGTGCTGGAGGAGACCTGGCGCGACATCGGCGGGCGGTACTGCTTCCCGCCGGATGTCACCGAGGGGCTGGCCCGGCGGCTCAACGGACGGTCGCATCCGGCGTCCAACCGCCGCGACGTCCTCGCGTCGGTGATCGAGTGCTATGAGATCCCCGACCGGCGTCTCGCGGAACTGCTGTCCGGAGTGCTTCCCGGCCTGCGCTTCCACGAGCGGGTCGACGAGGAGACCATCGTGTTCAGAAGCAGTGCGAGCCCGATCCGGGTGCTTTTCATCGAGAGCCGCTTCGGCACCGAGTACGAGATGGACGTGGAGGACCCGGCTGCGATCACACCGGACCTCCTCGCGGCTGGCGAACTGGCCGCCCGGCTGATCGCCGAGGAGACCGGCGGCATCGCCCAGGACTTCAACGGCTTTCTCCTCCCGGGGCAGGACGCCGTCCCACGGCGCGGGGTCCGCTCCGAGAACGGGAAAAGACTCCGATGAGGACGGCACGGGCGGGCATCCGGGCCTGGCAGGCCGATGCCCGGCCCGGATGCGAGAGGCCGTGATGCGAGAGGCCGTACGGCGTCAGCGGGTGGCGCGGTTGACGGCGGAGATGATCGCCTTCAGGGAGGCGGTGGTGGTGTTGGCGTCGATGCCGACACCCCACAGGACCGTGCCGGCGACGTCGCACTCGACGTAGGAGGCGGCCTTGGCGTCGCTGCCCGCGCTCATCGCGTGCTCGGCGTAGTCCAGGACGCGGACCCGGATGCCGATGCGCGACAGGGCGTCGCAGAAGGCGGAGATCGGGCCGTTGCCGACGCCCTCGACGTCGCGGATCTCACCGTCGACGCGGATGTCGGCGCTGATGGCATCCTTGTCGTCGACGGCGGAGGAGTTGCGGTGGGCCAGCAGGCCCAGGCGTCCCCAGGGCTTGGCGGGGTTGGGGAGGTACTCGTCGGTGAAGGCCTCCCACATCGCGCCCGGGGTGATCTCGCCGCCCTCGGCGTCGGTGCGGGCCTGGACGACCCGGGAGAACTCGATCTGCAGGCGGCGCGGCAGGTCGAGGTGGTGGTCGGCCTTCATGATGTAGGCGACGCCGCCCTTGCCCGACTGGCTGTTGACCCGGATCACGGCCTCGTAGGTGCGGCCGATGTCCTTGGGATCGATCGGCAGGTACGGCACCGCCCAGCGGAAGTCGTCCACCGGCACGCCCGCCTCGGCGGCGTCGCGCTCCAGGTGCTCGAAGCCCTTCTTGATGGCGTCCTGGTGGGAGCCGGAGAAGGCCGTGTAGACCAGCTCGCCGCCCCAGGGGTGACGCGGGTGCACGGGGAGCTGGTTGCAGTACTCCACGATGCGGCGGATCTCGTCGATGTCGGAGATGTCGACCTCCGGGTCGATCCCCTGGGAGAACAGGTTCATGCCCAGGGTGACCAGGCAGACGTTGCCGGTGCGCTCGCCGTTGCCGAACAGGCAGCCCTCGATGCGGTCGGCCCCGGCCATGTAGCCCAGCTCGGCGGCGGCGACGGCGGTGCCTCGGTCGTTGTGCGGGTGCAGGGACAGGATGATCGAGTCGCGGTGGGCCAGGTTGCGGTTCATCCACTCGATCTGGTCGGCGTAGACGTTCGGCGTCGCCATCTCGACGGTGGCGGGCAGGTTGATGATGACCTTGCGCTCCGGGGTCGGCTGCCAGACCTCGTTGACCGCGTCGCAGACCTCCACGGCGTACTCCAGCTCGGTGCCGGTGAAGGACTCCGGGGAGTACTGGAAGTAGACGTCCACGTCGGAGGCGGCGGCCAGCTTCTTGCAGAGCTTGGCGCCCTCGACGGCGATGGCGGTGATGCCCTCGCGGTCCTGGCCGAAGACGACGCGGCGCTGGAGGGTGGAGGTCGAGTTGTACAGGTGGACGATCGCGCTCTTCGCGCCCTGGATCGCCTCGAAGGTCCGCTCGATCAGCTCGGGCCGGGACTGGGTCAGGACCTGGATCACCACGTCCTCGGGGATCCGGTCCTCCTCGATGATCTGGCGGACGAAGTCGAAGTCGGTCTGCGAGGCGGCGGGGAAGCCGACCTCGATCTCCTTGTAGCCCATCCGTACCAGCAGCTCGAACATCTTGAGCTTGCGGTGGGAGTCCATCGGGTCGATCAGGGCCTGGTTGCCGTCACGCAGGTCCACCGCGCACCACCGGGGGGCCTTCTCGATGACCTTGTCCGGCCAGGTGCGGTCGGTCAGCTTGACCGGGGCGAAGGGCTCATAGCGGTGGAAGGGCATGGGGCTGGGCTGCTGCGGATACATCTGCACGTGCTCCTCGACGGGGATCGGCTGGAAAAACGATCACGGCCGACGCGCATGACTCGCTCCGCGACGAGGGAGCCGGCCTGCTACAGGCCCTCGCCGCGGCGGCTAAGAAGAAGAAGCCCGCGCAGCACGCACAGCACGCTATCAGACGGTTCTTAATGTGCCGGTCACGGTCTCATATTGCGGAACGCAAAGTCTCTGACGGGCCGTATGGACCTGGCCGCGCCCGGCCCCGGCGAGATCGTCGGACTGTCCGGTGACATGGCGTGCGTCACCCCGTCCCGCGCGGAGGGGTGACGGTCCGGCCTCACGCCGGCCAGGCGATGCCGTTGGCGTTGAGCCATTCGCGGTCGCCCTCGTCGGGCTCCTGGGTGATGTCCGCTCCCAGCATGGCGACCGGCCCCTTGGTGCCGAAGTGCTGGACGGTCTCGTCTCCCTCCACCAGCACCAGCCGCTCGAAACTCGGCGGCCAGCGCAGCAGGATCCGGCGGGAGCAGACGCCGCACGCCCACTCCTCGGCGCCGTTGGCCCGGGTGGCGACGTGCACCAGTTCGTGAGGACCGCCCATGGTTGACCACTCTTCGCTATCGAGCGAACACTTTCCGCTAACCTCTATCTCTGCCCTGAAAAGGGGAAGTTATTCGTCATGGAACCCCCGAAACCCCCAGAAAATGACCTCTTTACCCTTCCCGTTCATCCCGGAACTCCGGCCTCCATCCTGTCGGATAAAGTCCGAAATGAGGGGATTGGGGGACTTAACATGAATGATCACGACATCCTTGCGCATATCAACCGGCTCATTGCCGAGGAACGGGATCTCCGTACGTCCCTGGCCGCCGGAGCGATCTCCTCCCATGAGGAGAACCACCGGATCCGATACATCGAGGAAGCCCTCGACCAGGCGTGGGACCTGCTCAGGCAGCGCCGGGCACGCCGGGAGTTCGGCGACGATCCCGGTGCCGCCGAGCCGCGCCCGGTGGAGGAGGTCGAGGAGTACAGCCAGTAGGGCCCCGCGGACCGGTCACCGCCGTACGGCTCACGGATTGGCCGGGCGCCCCGGGCACCGGGGGTCACTCGGCTTCGCCAGCGGGTCGGGAGCGAACCAGGCGAGCACGCTGTGCTCGACGTACCAGCGGTGCAGCGCGACACGGCTGCGCGGGATCTGCCCGAGGTCGGGGCAGAGGAACTGCGAGGCCACCGCGCCGTTGGCGATGAACCGCACGGTGCCGTCCTGGCCCAGGAACGTGGAGACCCGGTCGTCGGTCGCGATGACATGCCCGATCAGCACTTTTCCGGCGATCTCCTCTTCCGCGCCCTCCTCCGAGATCTCCAGGCCGACGAGGGGCAGGATCGGCGCCTCCACCACGACGGCCGCGGTGAACAGCGGCGCCAGCGCGAGAACCGCGACCGCCAGGGTGGACGTCAGCGCCGCGGCGGCCCTGGCCGGGACGGGACCGGTCAGCAGGCAGGCCAGACCCGGCGGGAGGGTCAGCAGCACCGCGGTGACCACGTCCCCCCGGGCGAACGCCTCGCCGATGGCCGGGGCCAGCCAGACGTAGAGCCCGGCCCCCGCGACCAGCGGAAGCCACAACGTGAACACGACGACCAGTTCCCGCCGCCCGGGCCGGCGGTCGTGGACGGTCAGCCCGAGCGCGGCCAGCGAGAGCGCGGCCAGCGTGGGCAGGAAGCGCAACTGCCAGCTCACCGCCCCGACCATGACGGAGAGCACCACGATCCAGTCGGAGATGCGGTCGGCCACCGCCGACAACCAGGATGAACGGCCGGTGCTGACCCGGTAGAGGGTGCCCAGGACACGGCCGGTGAGCACCAGGGCGGGCAGCACCCACAGAGTGGTCAGCAACACCGCGGTGAGCAGACCGAGAGCGCTGACGTGCTGGACCAGCAGGAGCAGGGTCTGGGTGTCCTGTCGGCTGGCGTACCACAGCCGCACGACGAGCAGCGCCAGCGGGAAGGCCGGCAGCATCGCGAATATCCACTGCTGGTGACCGCCCCGCGGCGTCCCGGCGGGGAAGCTCCCGTCCGCGCCGCCTTTCAGCGGCCCGGCGAGCGGAGCCGGGTACGGACCGGCCACCGGGCCTTCCGTGCCCGTGCCGCTCATCCGGCCGTCCGTGCCGCTCATCCGGCCGTCCGTACCGCTCATCCGGCCTTCCGATGAGGGATCCCCCGCTCCCAGGGCCAGCGTCGCACGTCGGGCTCGGGGACGGGCGGCTGCACCCGGCTGGCGATCTGCTCCGCCGGATTGCTCGCCTGCATGGGGGCGATGAACTTGTCGTAGGCGTCCTCCCAGCGCCGGTCCTGCGGGTCCGTGACCGAGCGGTGGAGCGAGAGGTTGACGAGGGTGCGCAGCGCCTGGTTGGTCCCGGCGTTGACGGCCCACTGCTCCGAGGCCTCCAGGCCGATGTCGTGGTGCTCGAGCAGGTCGGGCTCGTTCTGGACGAATCCCGCCATGAGCGCGGTGTCGGTCGTGACCGCCTCGTACTGCTCGTCCTTGAGCCCGGCGACGCAGTCACTGATCCGGTTCTTGGGGGTGACCTCGGCTCCCGCCAGCCTGACCGGGGGTTCGGATGTCGAGGCGCCGAGGGTGCAGACGGGCTTGCCCCTCAGCTGCGACAACGAGGTGATGGCGGGATGCCCCTTGCGCGTGATGACGGACTGCTGCGTCTCCAGATAGGGCGCCGAGAACCCGATCGCGGGATCTTTCAGACGCTCCGGCGTCACGCTGAACGTGGCCACCACCAGATCGACCTTGACATGCTGCCCGGCGACGTTCCTGGCCGTCATCCGAGCCCTGTCCTCGGTCTCGATGGACAGGAACTCCACTTCGCTCTTGCGGAAACCGAGGTCTGCGGCGATCATGAGGGCGATCTCGATGTCGAACCCCTCGTAGCCGCCGTCCGGTTTGCGGATCGCGATGCCGGGGGTGTCGTCCTTCACCCCGATCAGGAGCCGGTCACGGCCGCTCAGGCCCGCCTGCTCCAACAGCTCGGCCTCCGTGGGCGGTCCCGTCTCCACGACCGTCCAGACCGCGACGACAGCCGCCGCCGTGATGGCGGCGAGCCAGCCGGCGAGCCGGAGAAGGCGGCCGCCTCTCCCCCCGCCCGGCTCTTCCGGCGCCTGCCTCGTCTCATCCGGAGGAGACGCCGCAACGGCCTCGGCCGACGGACCGGGCAGTTCATCGCCCGGTCCGGAACCCGGCTTCGCCTTCGGCCTCCAGATGCGCACGATGTCCTCCGCGTCCGAATTCCCCCGCCTCCGTGGAATTCTGGGGGCAGGGTACGCCAGCGGCGGGAAGCGGTGCGATCGTCAACGGCAACAGTCACCAAGAAGTGATCAAACCGGACGGCCCGGAGCCGCGGCCGGACGGCCCGCGGGGTGCGCCCGATCCGGAAACCGGCGCGACATCGGCCCGCAATACAGGGGAAACCGCCGGTTCCTATGGTCCGGGGATGCGGCTCACACCCCACGAGCAGGAACGCCTGCTCATCCACGTCGCCGCCGGTGTCGCCCGCGACCGCAGGTCCCGCGGCCTCCGGCTCAATCATCCCGAGGCCACCGCGGTCATCGCTTCCTTCCTGATGGAGGGCGCCCGGGAGGGACGCACCGTGGCCGAGCTGATGGACACGGGGCGCGAGGTGCTCTCCCGCGAGGACGTGATGGACGGCGTCCCCGAGATGCTGGAGTCGGTGCAGATCGAGGCCACCTTCCCGGACGGCACCAAGCTCGTCACCGTCCACCGGCCGATCCCATGACCGGCGAGGGGCCGATCCCGGCCGAGGCCGCGCACGGTGGACCGCCGATCCCGGGCGAGCTCCTGTACGGCGAGGGGCCGATCCCGCTCAACCCCGGCCGGGAGCGCCGTACCGTCAGGGTCGTCAACACCGCCGACCGGCCGGTCCAGGTCGGCTCGCACTACCACTTCGCCGCCGCCAACCCCGGCCTGAGCTTCGACCGCGAGGCCGCCTGGGGCATGCGGCTCGACGTCCCGGCCGGTACGGCGGTGCGCTTCGAACCCGGCGTCGAACGCGACGTGACGCTCGTGCCGATCGCCGGGCGCCGGATCGTCCCCGGTCTCCGCCCCGAGTGGGCCGGACCCCTCGACGGGAGTCCCGATGTTCGTTGAGCGGGCGCGCTACGCCGCGCTGTACGGCCCCACCACCGGTGACCGGATCCGGCTGGCCGACACCGACCTCCTCCTCACCGTGACCGAGGACCTGGCGATGGGCCCGGCCGGCGCGGGCGACGAGGCGGTGTTCGGCGGCGGCAAGGTCATCCGCGAGTCGATGGGCCAGGCCCGGACCACCCGGGCCGAGGGCGCCCCCGACCTGGTGATCACCGGCGTGGTGATCCTGGACCACTGGGGCGTGGTCAAGGCCGACGTCGGGGTCAGGAACGGCAGGATCACCGCGATCGGCAAGGCGGGGAATCCCGACACCATGGACGGCGTCCACCCCGACCTGGTGATCGGCCCGTCCACCGAGATCGTCGCGGGCAACGGGAGGATCCTGACCGCGGGCGCGATCGACTCCCACGTCCACCTGATCTGCCCGCAGATCCTCGACGAGGCGCTGGCCGCCGGGGTGACCACGGTCGTCGGCGGCGGCACCGGCCCGGCCGAGGGCACCAAGGCCACCACCGTCACCGGGACCTGGTACCTCGCGCGCATGCTGGAGTCCCTCGACTCCCACCCGGTCAACGTCGCGCTGCTCGGCAAGGGCAACACGGTCAGCGCCGAGGGGCTGCTGGAGCAGCTGCGGGCCGGAGCCTCGGGCTTCAAGCTGCACGAGGACTGGGGCACCACCCCGGCCGCCATCGACGCCTGCCTGTCGGTCGCCGAGGCCACCGGCACCCAGGTGACGATCCACACCGACACCCTCAACGAGGCCGGCTTCGTTGAGTCGACGCTGCGGGCGATCGGCGACCGGACGATCCACGCCTACCACACCGAGGGCGCGGGCGGCGGCCACGCCCCGGACATCATCAAGGTGGCCGCCCACGGCAACGTCCTGCCCTCCTCGACCAACCCGACCCGGCCGCACACCGTCAACACGCTCGACGAACACCTCGACATGCTGATGGTCTGCCACCATCTCAACCCCTCGATCCCCGAGGACCTGGCGTTCGCCGAGTCCCGGATCCGGCCGTCGACCATGGCCGCCGAGGACGTGCTGCACGACATGGGCGCGATCTCCATGATCGGCTCCGACTCGCAGGCGATGGGCCGGATCGGCGAGACGATCATCCGTACCTGGCAGACCGCCCACGTGATGAAGCGCCGCAGGGGCGCGCTTCCCGGTGACGGCGGGACCGACAACCTCCGGGCCCGGCGCTACGTCGCCAAGTACACGATCTGCCCGGCGGTCGCCCACGGCCTGGACGGCGAGATCGGCTCGGTCGAGCCCGGCAAGCTGGCCGACCTCGTCCTATGGTCACCGGCCTTCTTCGGGATCAAACCCGACCTGGTGATCAAGGGAGGGGTGATCGCCTACGCCCAGATGGGCGACGCCAACGCCTCCATCCCCACCCCGCAGCCGGTCATGCCCCGCCCGATGTTCGGGGCCGCCCCGGCCACCGCCGCCGCCACCTCGGTGCACTTCGTCGCTCCGCCGGCCATCGAGGACGGGCTGGCCGACCGCCTGGCCGTACGGCGCCGCCTGCTGCCGGTGGCCGACGTCCGCCGCCGGGGCAAGGAGAGCATGCCGCTCAACGACGCCCTGCCCCGGATCGACGTGGACCCCGACACCTTCGCCGTCCGCGTCGACGGCGAGCTGATCGAGCCGGCGCCCGCCGAGTCCCTGCCCATGGCCCAGCGCTACTTCCTGTTCTAGGGGTGTCCGGTGATGAGCGCCCCCTCCCTGAACGCCGCCCTGCTGCTGCTCGCCGACTCGCGGCTCCCCGCCGGGGGCCACGGCCACTCCGGAGGCGCCGAGGCGGCCATCGCCGCGGGGGCCGTCCGCGACCTCCCCACCCTGGCCGCGTTCCTGCGGGGCCGGCTGGCCACCTCCGGCCTGGTCGCCGCCTGCCTCGCCGCGTCGGCGTGCGCGCTGGCCGCGTCGTCCGCCGGGTCCGGTACGGCGGGCGACCCCGCCGGGGCGCCTCCCGGCGGCTGGGCGGAGCTGGACGCCGAGGCCGGCGCCCGGACCGCCTCGCCCGCCCAGCGGGAGGCGAGCCGCGTGCAGGGACGCCTGCTGCTGCGGACCGCCCGGCGGATCTGGCCCTCGCCGGTCCTCGACGGGCTGGCGCGGGCCGTACCGGAGGGGGCCCATCACCCGGTGGCGCTCGGCGCCGCGGCGGGCGTGGCCGGATGCGCTCCGGGAGAGGCGGCGCTGGCCGCGGCCTACGCGGCGGTCACCGGCCCGGCGACGGCCGCCGTCCGGCTGCTCGGCCTCGACCCCGTCGCCGTGCACCGGCTCCTCGCCGACCTCGCCCCCGACCTGGAGCGTGCCGCGTCCACCGGATCCGGCGCCGCCGCCTCACCCGCCTCCGTACCGCCGCCCCGCACCGCCGCCTCCGTATGGGCGGAGCTCCCCGCCCACTCGGCGCCCGCGCTCGACCTGCTCGCCGAGCGGCACCTGCGCGCCGGACTCCGGCTGTTCGTCTCCTGACCTCCCTCCGGCCGCCACGGCCGGACCATCGAAAGGACGGTGACCCATGGGCGCCGACCACGACGACCGTCACCACGCCCCGCACCCGCACGGCCGCGCGCTGCGGCTGGGCGTCGGCGGGCCCGTCGGCAGCGGCAAGACCGCGCTGACCGCCGCACTCTGCCGTGCCCTCGGCCGGACCCTGCGCCTGGCCGTGGTCACCAACGACATCTACACCACCGAGGACGCCGACTTCCTGCGGAGGGCGGGTGTGCTCGACCCCGGGCGGATCGCCGCCGTCCAGACCGGCTGCTGCCCGCACACCGCCATCCGCGACGACATCGCGGCCAACCTGGACGCGGTGGAGACCCTGGAGGAGCGGTTCGGCCCGCTCGACCTGGTGATCGTGGAGAGTGGCGGCGACAATCTCACCGCCACCTTCAGCCGGGGGCTGGCCGACCGGCAGATCTTCGTGCTGGACGTGTCCGGTGGCGACAAGGTTCCCCGCAAAGGTGGTCCCGGCGTCACGACGGCCGACCTGCTCGTGATCAACAAGACCGATCTGGCCCCCATGGTCGGCGCCGACCTGACGGTCATGTCCCGTGACGCGGCGGCCGTACGGGAGGGCAGGCCCGTGCTGTTCACCTCGATCCGGCAGGAGCCGGAGGCGCACGCGGTGGCCGAGTGGGTCATCGGCGTCGTCGAGGCCTGGGCCCACGGGCACGGCACCGGACCCCGCGGGCACGGCCACGACTCCGGATCCCCCGGACCCGGCCACCGCGCCGGGTCCCCCGGGCACAGCCATGATCACACCCCCGTCTGACGCCGTGACCCGTACCGCGCCCGTCCGGCGGACCGGCCCGGTCTCCGCACCGCGGCCGGATCCGGCGGCCGTCCCGCCGCCGGACCAGACCTCCGCCTCCCAGCCGGGTCCCGCCCCTCAGACCTCCGCCTCCCGGCCGGATCCCGCCGCTCCGGCGGACCGGCGGCGGTCGATGACCGCGCGGGCCGTACTCGCCACCGCGCCCGGTCCCGGCGGGCGGACCGTGCTGGCCACGATGCGCTCCGCCCCGCCGATCACCCTGCGCCGCACCGGGCCGGGCCAGGTGTACCTGGTGGCCACCGCCGCCGGGCCGCTCGGCGGCGACGACCTGGCGCTCGACATCGACGTGGCGCCGGGCACCGCCCTGGACGTCCGCTCGGTCGCGAGCACCCTGGTCCTGCCCGGCCCCCGCCCCGGGTCCGCCCCGGAGGAGTCGTCCATGACCATCACCGCGCGGATCGGCGCCGGGGCGTCACTGAGGTTCGCGCCGGAGCCGACCGTGCTCGCGGCGGGCTGCCGTCACCGCATGACGGTACGGCTGGAACTGGCCCCGGACGCCCGTGTGCTCTGGCGTGAGGAGATCGTCTTCGGCCGGTACGGCGAGGCCCCCGGCCGCTGCCGTACCCGCTTCGACGCCGTGGTCGGCGGGCGCCCGCTGCTCCGTCAGGAGTTCACGGTGGGCGATCCGGCGATCGACGCCAGCCCCGCCGTGTACGGCGACGCCCGCTGCGTGGGCGGCACCCTGATCACCGGGCCTCCGGGCACCGCCGGCAGCGGGAGCCTCCTGGCCGGAGAGGCGGTCATCGGGGACGGCTGGGCCGTGCTGCCGCTGGCCGGGCCGGGAGTCCTGGTCTCCGCCCTCGCCCCGGACGCGGCCGGACTCCGCCGCCGTCTGGAGCGGGGCGAAACGGCGGCGCTCCCGCGCTGACCGGCCACCCGACCGCCCGGCCACCCGACCGCCCGACCGCCCGGCCGCCCGAGCCCCTTCCTGTGATCATGTTGCCGGGTTGAGGAACCGGCCGGGCGGATTGTGCGTGTGGAGCCTGTCCCCGGCCGGGACGGGAAACTAGCCTGGGCCGATGGCCGACCCCACCGCCGTCCCCGCGCCCGCCTCCGCGCCCGGCCGGGCCCTGCCGATCGCGGTGGTCGCCGCGGGCGCCCTGCTCGTGGTGAGCGCCTTCCTGCCCTGGGCGGGGATCACCGCGGACATCGTCTTCTTCGGCTCGGTGAGTGAGCGCGTCCGGGGTGTGGACGACTGGTCGGGGATGCTCGCGCTGATCTCCGGAGCCGCGGCGACGGCGCTCGGCGCCGTGGCGGCCCTGGGGATCGCCGGTGCCGCGGACGGCCGGCGGTTCACCGCTCTCGCGACGCTGCCGGGAGCGATCACCGTACTGGTTCTGCTGATCTTCCTGAGCGACCCGCAGGGCAGGGCCGAGAACGCCTCGATCGACCTCGGCGGCCTGATGAGGATCCAGCCGACCGTCGAGTACGGCTGGTTCGCCGCGCTCGCGGCGGCGCTGGCGGTGACCGCGCTGGGGATCACCGCCCTGGTCCGCCGCTGAGCGGTGCCGTGAAGCCGACGGCTGGGCGCGGCGCCGGAGGCGGAGGCGGCGTCAGCCGTAGAAGATGTCAGTCGTAGAAGCCGAGGCGGCGCAGCTGCTTGGGGTCGCGCTGCCAGTCCTTGGCGACGCTGATCCGCAGGTCGAGGTAGACGCGGGTGCCGAGCAGCGCCTCGATCTGCTGCCGGGCACGGCTGCCGACCTCCTTCAGCCGCGTGCCCTTGTGGCCGATCACGATGGCCTTCTGCGAGGGACGCTCGACGAACATGTGCGCGTAGATGTCGAGCAGGTCGTCGCGTCCCTCGCGGGGCATCATCTCGTCGACGACGACCGCGATCGAGTGCGGCAGCTCGTCGCGGACGCCCTCCAGGGCGGCCTCCCGGATGAGCTCGCCGACCAGGACCTGCTCGGGCTCGTCGGTGAGCTGCCCGCCCTCGTAGAGCGGGGGGCTCTGCGGGAGGCGCTCGATCAGCTGGTCGGCCAGCACGCCGAGCTGCTCCCCGGCCTGCGCGGAGACCGGGACGATCTCCGCGAACTCGGCCAGCCGGGAGACCGCGAGCAGCTGCTCAGCGATCTGCTCCCGGGTGGCCAGGTCGCACTTGGTGACCACCGCGACCACCGGGGTCTTCTTGACCGCCGCCAGCTTGTCCGCGATGAACCTGTCGCCCCTGCCGACGGGCTCGTTGGCCGGGACGCAGAAACCGATCACGTCGACCTCGGAGAGGGTGGACAGCACCAGGCTGTCCAGCCGCTCGCCGAGCAACGTGCGCGGGCGGTGCAGCCCGGGCGTGTCCACGATGATGAGCTGGGCGTCCGGGCGGTGCACGATGCCGCGGATGACGCGCCGGGTGGTCTGCGGCTTGGACGAGGTGATCGCCACCTTGGTGCCGACCAACGCGTTCATCAGCGTGGATTTGCCGACGTTGGGCCGGCCGACGAAGCAGGCGAAACCCGCGCGGAAATCAGCAGCTGAGGAACTCACGCCGTCCATTGTCCCCGATGCCCGGCTCAACTCTGACGCAGCGTGCCGTCCGGACCGGCCACCAGCAGGGTCGAGCCGCCCAGTTCGCGCACGGCCAGGGTGTCCGCCTCGCTCGGCCCGTCGCCCGCCGTGACCAGCGCCGCGGCCTCCAGGGAGCGGGCGCCGCTGGAGACCGCCATCGCCACCGCGACCTGCAACGCCGACAACGTCAGCGAGGGCAGCGCCACGTTGGTCGAGGAGTAGGTCCGGCCGGTCTCGTCGCGTACGGCGGCGCCCTCGGCGGCGCCGTTGCGGGCCCGGGCCGAGCGCGCCAGGGTAATGATCTTGTTGTCCTCGGGGCTGAGGGTCGTCTCACTCACGGCACAAGGGTATTCAGGCTCCTCCCGTCCCCGCGCACCCGCCCGGCGAACGACCGGGCCAGCCGGGCGGTGCGCCCGGCGTCGAGGCCCGTCATCCCGGCGTGCACCAGCGAGATGAGGGTCTGCCCCGCCCGGACGAAGACCAGGTGCATCTCGTACGGATATCCGTCCAGGCGACCGCGCAGCCGCTTGGCCGCCACCGCGTCCCCGATCTCACCCAGTTCCAGGGGGGACCCGGTCAGGGAGGTGTCCCGGGCCCCCTCGGAGCCCGCCACTGTCCGGCACCTGCCCAGTTCCGAGGCCAGGACCGCGAAGCGGCGCTCGGCCGCGCTCCCGGCGTAGGTCGTCAGGCCGATCCCGGCCAGCTCGCCCAGCGCGTCCCCGTGGTAGGTCACCGCCGCCCGCACGCTCGACGGCCGCGCGGGCCGCCCGCTCCCGGCCGTGTCCAGGACGCGGGCGCAGGCGCGGTCGGCGGGCCGGAACGGGGACGTCCACCCGCCCCGCGGGCGGTCGGAGAATCCCTCCGGCAGGTCCGGCACGTCCCGCAGCAGCCCGGTCAGCCGTTCCAGCTCCGTGCGGGCCTCCGCCTCCCCGTAGATCGTCTCGTCCGTGCCGCATCCCGCCGAGACCCCGCCCAGCAGTCCGCAGACGACGGCCACGGCGACAACCCGAATCCCCCGCATCACGACTTCCCCCGAATGCCACGTGCGGGGTGATCGTCCCCGCCGCCCGCTTTCTTCCCCACCGGTGGAGGCGCAATTCCCCGAAAATCCCAAAGGGTGTCCTCACCTGCGTCACGCAGGTGAGGACACCCTTTGATCGGGCGGTCCACGGTCCGGCCAGGCGACCGCGTCCGTCCTTCCCCCCGAGAGTGGCCCTCACGCCGCGAACCCCTCCCGGCGCTCGGACCGCTCCCCGGCTCCGCGTTACCGGGGCCGCAGGAGAAGAATGGCGCGGACCGCTTGCGGGCGGCTTGAGGATCACTTGATCGGAGAGCTCAGTCGTGCTCGGCGGAGGCCGGGACCGCGTCCTGCTCGACCGCGCCGGTCCGCCGGACGAGCACCGTCCCGATCCGGTTGCGCCGCCCCTCAAGACTCTCGGCCGTCAGGCTGAGTCCCTCCACCACCGCCTCGGAGCCGGCGATCGGCACCCGGCCCAGCGCGTGCGCCAGCAGGCCGCCGACCGTCTCCACGTCGTCCACGTCCAGCTCGACGCCGAACATGTCCGCCAGGTCGCTCACCGGCAGCCGGGCCGTCACCCGGACCGCGCCGTCCTGCAGCTGCTCCACCGGGGGAGCCTCCTGGTCGTACTCGTCGGTGATCTCGCCGACGATCTCCTCGAGGATGTCCTCGATGGTGACCAGGCCGGCCGTCCCGCCGTACTCGTCGATGACGACGGCCAGGTGGATCTGGCGGGCCTGCATCTCCCGCAGGAGCTGGTCGATCGGCTTGCTCTCCGGCACGTAGGTGGCCGTACGCATGATCGATTCGACCGGCTCGGCGCGGACGCCCTCCCCGGTGTCCTGCACCCTGCGGATCACGTCTTTGAGGTAGACGATCCCGATGACGTCGTCCTCGTTCTCGCCGACCACGGGGATGCGGGAGAAACCACTGCGCAGGGCGAGCGAGAGGGCCTGGTTCAGCGTCTTGCCGCGCTCGATGAACACCATGTCCGTACGGGGCACCATGACCTCGCGGGCGATGGTGTCGCCGAGCTCGAACACGGAGTGGATCATCTCCCGCTCGTCCGGCTCGATGACCCTGCGTTCCTCCGCCAGGTCGACCAGGTCGCGCAGCTCCGCCTCGGAGGTGAACGGCCCCTCCCGGAAGCCCTTGCCCGGCGTCACCGCGTTGCCGATCAGGATGAGCAGCTTGGGGAGCGGGCCGAAGATGCGGGTCAGTCCGTACACGGGGGGAGCGCTCGCGAGCGCGATGGGCTCGGCGTGCTGGCGGCCCAGCGTCCGCGGGGACACCCCGACGATCACGTAGCTGACCACGACCATGACCGCCGCCGCGGCGGCGTAGGCCCAGCCCTGGTCGCCGAACCAGTCGATGAACAGCAGCGTGGCGATCACCGTGGCGACCAGTTCGCAGGTCAGCCGGAGCAGCAGCAGGAGGTTGAGGTAACGCGGCGGGTCGGCGACGATCGCCTGCAGGCGCTCGGCCCCCCGGCGGTCCTCACGGACGAACTCCTCCGCGCGCACCCTCGAGATGCGGGTCAGCGCGGTCTCCGCGCTGGCGATCAGGCCGCCGACCACGACGAGGACGACGGCCGAGAACAACCACCCGTTGGCGAGACTCACCGCTGGGGGCGCACCTCCCGCCACGATTCGAGCAGTTCGCCCTGGAGGCCGAACATCTCCTTGTGCTCCTCTGGCTCGGCGTGGTCGTACCCGAGCAGGTGGAGGATGCCGTGCGTGCACAGCAGCTCCAGCTCCGCCTCGGTGCCGTGCCCGGCCTCGGCCCCCTGCCGGGCGGCCACCTGCGGGCAGAGCACCACGTCCCCGAGGAGGGCCGGGTCGACGGGGGCGTCACCCTCCTGCCGCGCCCCGGCGCCGCCGCCGGGACGCAGTTCGTCCATCGGGAAGGCCAGGACGTCCGTCGGCCCCGGCTCGCCCATCCACCGCTCGTGCAGGTCGGCCATCGCGTCCTCGTCCACCACGAGGATCGACAGCTCCGCGAGGGGGTTGATGCCCATTCGCTCCAGCACGTGCCCGGCCAGCGAGATCAGGAGGCTTTCGTCGACCTCGACGCCCGACTCGTTGTTGATTTCAATGCTCATGCGATCTCCACGCCTGGCGGCTCGGAGCTCGCATGGGCTTGCTCACGGTGCCCACTGGCTCGCTCTCTCACTTATCTACGATCTTCCCCGGGGGCGCTTGACCGCGCCCTTGATCGCCTGCGGCGCGCTCTGCCGTACGGTCTCGTCATAGCGCCCGTAGGCGTCCACGATGTCGCTGACCAGCTTGTGGCGCACCACGTCGGCGCTGGTCAGCCTACAGAAGTGGATGTCGGGGATGCCGTCGAGGATGTCCTGGACGACCCGGAGCCCGCTCTGCACGCCGCCCGGCAGGTCGACCTGGGTGACGTCACCGGTTACGACGATCTTCGAGTTGAAGCCCAGCCGGGTCAGGAACATCTTCATCTGCTCGGGCGAGGTGTTCTGCGCCTCGTCCAGGATGATGTAGGCGTCGTTGAGCGTACGGCCGCGCATGTAGGCCAGGGGGGCCACCTCGATCGTCCCCGCGGCCATCAGCCGGGGGATCGAGTCGGGGTCGATCATGTCGTGCAGCGCGTCGTAGAGCGGGCGCAGGTAGGGGTCGATCTTCTCGTAGAGCGTGCCGGGCAGGAAGCCCAGGCGCTCGCCGGCCTCGACCGCGGGGCGGGTCAGGATGATCCGGTTGACCTTCTTCTCCTGCAGCGCCCGCACGGCCTTGGCCATCGCCAGGTAGGTCTTGCCGGTGCCGGCCGGGCCGATGCCGAAGACGATGGTGTGCCTGTCGATCGCGTCGACGTAGCGCTTCTGGTTGACGGTCTTGGGCCGGATGGTCCGGCCGCGCGAGGAGATGATGTCGAGGGAGAGCACCTCGGCGGGGCGGTCGGAGGTCATGCGCAGCATGGCGATGCTGCGCTCCACCGCGTCCGCCGTGAGCTCGGCGCCCCCGCGCACGAGTTCGGACATCTCCTCGAAGAGCCGCACCACGGTGCTGCTCTCCTCGGGGCTCCCGGTAATGGTGATCTCGTTGCCCCGGACGTGGATGTCGGCGCGGAAGGCGCGCTCGATCACCCGCAGCAACTCGTCGCCCGAGCCGAGCAGGCTGAGCATCGAGTGGTCGTCCGGGATCACCACCTTCGCCTGGGTCCGGCTCGGTCCCTTGACCCGTGGCGGTGACGTTCTGCTGGAATCGGTTGGCTCGGACATGGGCGGGCCTTCGGCGGCCTGTTCGCCTCCAGACATCGACGACGGACTCGACGGGTGCCCCGTGGGCACTTCACCAGTCATCGTATCCGCGATGGAGATGATCGCGCTTTCCGGTTTCTCAGCCGGGCGGCCAGGTCAGGCCGCGTCCGCCGAGCACGTGCCCGTGCACGTGGAAGACGGTCTGGCCGGCCTGCGGCCCGGTGTTGAAGACCAGCCGGTAGCCGGAGCCGGCGATGCCCTCCTGCTCGGCGACCGCGTGCGCGGCCTTGATCACCTCGTCGGCCAGCCCGTGGTCGGCCGCCGCCAGCGCCGCGGCGTCCCGGTAGTGGTCCTTGGGGATGACCAGGACGTGGGTGGGCGCCTGGGGGTCGATGTCGCGGAAGGCCAGGGTGCGCTCCGTCTCGTGGACGACATCCGCGGGGATCTCCTTGGCCACGATCCTGCAGAACAGGCAGTCGGCTTCACTCACCATGGGTGCACCCTATCCCGGCGGACGTCATAGATCAGTAACGCCACCGAGGGCGAACGGAGATCCACGGCGATAGGCTATGTGTGCGAAACTTGCGACGGCAGGCGATTGCGAGTTTGCCCAATAGTCCGCCTGGCGAGGACACGACTGGGTCATGCCCCCTAATGAACCTGAACCGCACGAGCGTAAACCCTCCGGGGATGCCGAGCGTCCCATTGATGTGACCACCGAGACCCTCGTGGCCGACAGGTCGCTCGGGGCGGTGCCCGTCGGGTGGGATGCCGACATGGCCGTTACCGCGCTCTACAGCGCGCACTACCGGTCGCTCGTGCGCCTCGCCGTATTGCTCGTCCGCGATGTGGCAACCGCGGAGGAAGTCGTGCAGGACGCGTTCGTCGCCATCCACGGCGCCTGGCGCAGGCTGCGCGACCCCGACAAGGCACTCGCCTACCTGCGCCAATCGGTCGTCAACCGATCGCGTTCCGTGCTCCGGCACCGCGCGGTCGTCGAGAAGTACGCCCCCAAGGGCCTGCCCGACGCGCCGAGCGCCGAGAACGGCGCGATCGGCGAGCTGGAGCGGTCCGCCGTCATCGAGGCGCTCCGCGGTCTGCCGGCGCGCCAGCGGGAGGCCTTGGTTCTGCGGTACTACGGGGACCTGTCCGAAGCGCAGATCGCTCATGCGATGGGCATCAGCAAAGGCGCGGTCAAGAGCCACACCGCACGTGGCATGGCCGCCCTCCGAACCATACTGGAGCAACTCTCATGACCGACGCCCCCGACGAGTACGGCGAACTGCTCCGCCGTGTCCTCAGCGCGGAGGCGGACTCGGTCGTTCCCTCCCCCGACGGACTGGAGATCATCCGCGCTCGCATAGAACGACGCGGGCTCCGCGGGCTGCTGTGGTGGCGCGCCGGAGCCTCCGTCCTGGGGGCGATCCTCGTCGCCGCCGCCATCGTGATGATCGTCCCCGGACTCCGCGAGCAGGTGCAGGAGTTCGCCCAGCCCGCCGGACGGTCCGGCCCCGTCGAGACGACGGCTCCTCCCCAGTCGGGCAGCACCTCCCGCCCGGCCCCGAACACCAACCCGGCCGTTCCGCCTCCCGTCGAGCCCAGCGCGTCACCGTCCGCCGACTCCACGGCGGTGACGCCGGCCCCGCCGAGTTCGAGCCCGCAGCCGACCCCGGCGACCCCCACCCCGACGGCCACTCCCTGCCCGACGGTGACCGTCGAGCCCACGACGGTCGAGCCGAGTGAGCCGCTCGACGAGTGCGAGGAGAGCGCGACGCCGACCCCGACCCCCTCGGAGGCGTCCACGCCTCCGGAGGCCCCCTGCCCGGTCGAGGAGTGCCCGCCGCCGGACGAGCCGCTGCCGACGCCGACGGACATGCCCACGCCGGCCCCGGCGGACAGCTGACCCCGGCCGGGGATCACCAGCGGCCGGTGCGGGCCTGGAGCACCGCCGCCGCGGCGACCCCGGCCGTCGAGGTCCGCAGGACCGTCGGCCCGAGCAGCGCCGGGACGGCCTTCGCCTCGCGGAAGACGGCGAGCTCCTCCCCGGAGATCCCGCCCTCGGGGCCGACGACCACGACGATGTCGCCCGCGGCGGGCGGCTCCAGCCCGGACAGGGCCGTACCGGCCTCCTCGTGCAGCACGACCCCCAGCGCGGCGGCCGACAGCAGCTCGGCGACCCCGGCCGTGGTCGCGAGCTCGGCCACCTCGGGCAGGTGGAAGCGGCGCGCCTGCTTGCCCGCCTCCCGGGCGGTGGACCGCCACCGGGCCAGCGACTTGGCGGCGCGCTCCCCCTTCCACTGGGTGACGCAGCGGGAGGCGGCCCAGGGCACGATGACGTCGACCCCGGCCTCGGTCATCATCTCCACGGCCAGCTCGCCCCGGTCGCCCTTGGGCAGGCCCTGCACCACGACCAGCCGCGGGGCGGGCGCGGGTTCCTCGTACCGGCGCAGCACCCGTACCCGGAGGGAGTCCTTGCCGGCGTCCAGGACCTCGCACTCGGCCACGGCGCCGGCGCCGTCGGTCAGGTCGAGCCGCTCACCCGCCCGCAGCCGCCGCACGGCCGCCGCGTGGCGCCCCTCGGGACCGCCGAGCGTGAACTCGGCCCGCGCCAGGTCGGCCGGGCCGGCCAGGAAGACGGGGACCGTCATCGGCCGTTGAAGGCGTCCCGCAGCCGCGAGAAGAAGCCCTGCTGGCCGGGGGCGAACTTGCCGGGCGGACGCTCCTCGCCGCGCAGCTTGGACAGCTCGCGCAGGAGCTCCTCCTGGGCCGGGTCGAGCCGGGTCGGCGTCTCCACGTTGACGTGGATGAGCAGGTCACCGCGGCCGGTCTCGTTGAGGCGCTGGACGCCGCGGCCGTACAGCGGGATGGTCTGCCCCGACTGGGTGCCGGGCCGGATGTCGAGCTCCTCGGCGCCGTCGAGCGTCTCCACGGTCAGGATGGTGCCCAGCGCGGCCGCGGTCATCGGGATCTGCACGGTGCAGTGCAGGTCGTCGCCGCGGCGCTCGAAGATCTCGTGCGGACGTTCGACGATCTCCAGGAAGAGGTCTCCGGGCGGGCCTCCGCCGGGGCCGATCTCGCCCTCTCCGGCGAGTTGGATGTGGGTGCCGTCCTCCACACCCGCCGGGATGCGGACCTTGATGGTGCGCCGGGTGCGGACCCGGCCGTCACCGGAGCACTCCTGGCAGGGGTGGCGGATGATCGAGCCGAAGCCGCCGCACTGGGGGCAGGGCCGCGAGGTCATGACCTGGCCCAGGAAGGACCGGGTGACCTGGGAGACCTCACCGCGGCCGTGGCACATGTCACAGGTGTCGGGGTGGGTGCCGGCGGCGGCCCCCGAGCCGGTGCAGACATCGCACACCACGGCCGTGTCGACGACCAGCTCGCGGGTGGTGCCGAACGCCGCCTCGCGCAGGTCCAGCTCGACCCGGATGGTGGCGTTGCGGCCCCGGCGGGCGCGGGAGCGGGGTCCGCGCGCGGCACCTCCGGTGGCCGTGCCGAAGAACGCGTCCATGATGTCGCTGAACGGGAAGCCCGCGCCGAAACCCCCGGCGCCCGCGCCACCGGCGGTGGCGAACGGGTCGGCGCCCATGTCGTACATCTGCCGCTTGCTGGGGTCGGAGAGGACCTCGTAGGCCTGGGTGATCTCCTTGAACCGCTCCTGTGTCTCAGGATCGGGGTTCACATCGGGGTGCAGCTCCCGCGCCAGCCGGCGGTAGGCCTTCTTGATCTCTTCCGCACTGGCGTCACGGCGCACCCCGAGGGTGCCGTAGTAGTCGCTCTTAGCCACTTAGTTGACCTCTTATGATGCAGCCAGGATCTGGCTGACGTAGCGTGCCACCGCGCGCACCGCGCCCATCGTGACCGGGTAGTCCATTCGTGTCGGGCCCAGCACACCCAGCCGGGCCAGTTGCTTGTCCCCTGAACCGTATCCGGCGGCCACGATCGACGTGCCCTGGAGTCCGGTGTAGGGGTTCTCCGAACCGATCCGCACGGTCAGCGCGGACTGGTCGGTGGTCTCGCCGAGCAGGCGCATGAGCACGACCTGCTCTTCCAGGGCCTCCAGGACCTCGCGGAGCCCGACGCTGAGGTCGGCCACCGCCAGGTTGGCGGTCCCGGCGAAGACGATCTTCTCATCGTGCCGCTCCACCAGCGACTCCAGCAGCACCGACAGGACCGTGGCCGCCAGCGGCCGGTCCTCGGCCGGGAGCTTCTCGGGCAGGTCGGCGACCCGGTCCGGGGCGCTGACGAGAGCGCAGCCGTCCAGGCAGGCGTTGAGCATCGCGCGCAGGTGGGCGACGCGGCTCTCCTCGATCGCCTCGGCGGACTCGACCACGCGCTGCTCGACGCGGCCGGTGTTGGTGATGAGCACGAACATCAGGCGGCGCTCGGTCAGCGGGACCAGCTCGATGTGCCGCACCGTGGAGCTGGTGAGCGTGGGGTACTGGACCACGGCGACCTGCCGGGTGAGCTGCGCCAGCAGCCGCACCGTGCGGGTCACGACGTCGTCGATGTCCACCGCGCCCGCCAGGAAGGACTCGATGGCCCTGCGCTCCGCGCCCGACAGCGGCTTCACCTGCGACAGGCGGTCCACGAACAGGCGGTAGCCCTTGTCCGTGGGTACCCGGCCCGCGCTCGTGTGCGGCTGGGCGATGTAGCCCTGCTCCTCCAGCATCGCCATGTCGTTGCGGATGGTGGCCGGCGAGACCCCCAGGTTGTGCCGCTCGGCGAGGGCCTTGGACCCCACCGGCTCATTGGTGGACACGTAATCCTCGACGATGGCGCGAAGTACCGCGAGCTTGCGGTCGTCGACCAACGCGCTCACCTCCTTGCCCGGACCCTGTGCACCCGCCGGGAAAACGCCCGGCCTAGCACTCTGTGTTCCCGAGTGCCAAGTGTACGGCTCTCGTCCACACGGTGCGATAACACCGCCCGGGCGAAGACCCGAGCCGCTGTTAAGCGTCCTGCTATCGGACGACAAGGTGCAGAAGGCACACTTCTTAACATGTCCCACAATTTCGGAACCCCACCGGGCGGTGGCACGCCCGGTCACGGCGCCCCCCAGCCCTCGCAGCCGTACGGTGGCCAGCCATACGGCGGCCAGCAGCACCCCGGCGGCCAGCAGCACGGTGACCACCGGCATCCCGCAGGCCAGCAGTACCCCGGAGGCCAGCAGCACGGGGGCTGGCAGCACCCCGGGGGCCAGCAGTACCCCGGGGGCCCCGGCGGTCCCTCCCACGGTTACGCGCCGCCCGGCTACGGTGCTCCGCAGGGTCCCTCGCCGAAGGTCAAGCCCGGGATCGGCTGGATCGTGGGCGCCTGGCTGGCCGCGGTGCTCGTCACGGTGCTCGCCGTGATCGGTGGCGGCGCCGGCATCTTCAACACGGTCACCGACGCGGCGCCGACCACCGCGGTGGGCCCCGGCGAGGTCATGACCGTGAACCTGGTGGACCCGACGGCCGAGGCCGCGGACAGGCCCGCCCTCTATGTCTCCGCCGCCACGGGGACCAGGTTCGAGTGCCGCTTCCAGGAGGGCACCCCGCAGGGCGAGCTGGCCCGGCCGAACGTGCAGGTGACCAGCGGGGAGTGGGAACTGGGCCTGCGCATCGAGGCCAAGCAGGGCGGAGAACACAAGATCATCTGTGATGTCGCGGACGGCGCCACCGCCAGGTTCGGCATCGGCAAGGAGGTGGCCGCCGGATCGCTGGTCGGAGGCACCCTCCTGGTCATCGCGGTGCCGGCCGTCGGCTTCCTGGCCGCAGTCATCGTGACGATCGTCGTGCTGGTGAAGCGGAGCCGGGCCCGCAAGACGGCCACCGCGTCCGCCGGGGCCTGGGCCTCGCCCTACGGCGGGTGACCGCCCGGTTTGCTACCGTCCCCCTGGGATCCCCGTGATCTCCGTGATCTCCGGTGAGAGAGGGCAGGCGGTCGGTGATGTACGAGCGTGACGTGCTGGCCGGGAACTGGCGGCGACCCCTCAAGGGGACGATCCCGCAGGTCCCCGCGGAGCTCGACCTGGTCGTGGAGGACGCCGCCGGCGGCTTCTGCGGCGCGGTGGTGGCCTGCGACAAGGAGGCCGTCACGCTGGAGGACCGCTTCGGGCGGCGGCGGGTGTTCCCGCTGGAGCCCGCCGCGTTCCTCCTGGAGGGCAAGGTGGTGACGCTGGTACGGCCCGCCGCCGCGCCCCGGGGCCCCCGGCGCAGCGCCTCGGGCTCCCTCACCGTGGAAGGGCTGAGGGCCCGGACCGCCCGGGAGAGCCGGATCTACGTCGAGGGCGTGCACGACGCCGCCCTCGTGGAGAAGATCTGGGGTCACGACCTGCGGGTCGAGGGCGTGGTGGTGGAGTACCTGGAGGGCGTCGACCATCTGCCCGGGATCGTCGAGGAGTTCGGCCCCGCCCCCGGCCGCCGTCTGGGGGTGCTCGTCGACCACCTGGTCGAGGGGTCGAAGGAGAGCCGGATCGCGGCCCTGGTCTCCTCCCCGCACGTGCTGGTCACCGGCCACCCGTTCGTGGACATCTGGCAGGCGGTCAAACCCTCGGTCCTCGGGATCCGGGCCTGGCCGTCCGTACCGCGCGGCGTGCCGTGGAAGGAAGGGGTCATCGCGGCCCTGGGCTGGGCCCTGGAGCCCGCCGACGCGTGGCGCCGCATCCTCGGCGCCGTCAGCACGTACGCGGACCTGGAGCCGGAACTGCTCGCCCCGGTCGAGGAGCTGATCGACTTCGTGACGGCTCCCGGCGCGCAGGCGTGACCGGCAGGCGGCCGGCCGGGGCGGGCACCACCGCTGCCCGATGAGCATCCGCTCCGCCGGCTGACGTCCGCCGGCGGCGAGACCGGCGCTCCGCCGCACGGCCCGGAAGCCGCCTGATCGGTAAGTGGCTTACCACTGGGTCACAAGTGGCAGGCTGCACAGTTTCCTCCATGTCGCACGATTTTGGAACGTCCACCGCCGGCGCCTACGGCGCCCCCGGTCCCACGCCCCCCGCACACCCCTACGGCACCCCTGCCTCCCCCGGCCCGGGATCGCCTCCGAGGACCAAGACGAAGGTGAAGCCCAGTCTCGGGTGGATCGCCGGCGCCTGGCTGCTCGCGGTGCTCTCCGCGGGCGCCGTCGTCGCGGTCGCCATCGGCAACGCCTTCGGCGCCGTCGACGACGCCACCCCCTCGTCCTCGTTCGCCTCCTACGAGACCGTGACCGTGAGGCTGGACCCGGAGGACGACCCCGCCGTCTACGTCTCCGACCCCGAGGAGAGCCTGTTCAACTGCGCCTTCCAGGGCGACTCCGCCCAGCGGGCCCAGCTGGTCGAGCCCGCCGTGATCACGACGATCGGCGACGAGGGCACGCGCTGGAGGCTGGGCCGGCTGATCGACGTCGAGCAGGCGGGCGACTACCAGCTCCTCTGCGTCGCCAACAACTCCGCGGCGCGCTTCGGCATGGGCAGGCAGCTGTCCGACGACTCCCTGCTGAGCGTCAAGTCCTTCCTGATCCTGGCCGCGGTGCCGGTCGCCGGCTTCCTGCTGGCCATCATCGTGACCATCGTCGTGCCGGTGAAGCGGAGCCGCGCCCGCAAGCGGGCCGGCCAACTGACGCAGGCCAACTGACGCAGGTCAACTGACGAGGTCGCGTACCAGGGCGTCGGCCAGCAGGCGGCCGCGGAGCGTGAGCACGGCGCGGCCCCGCTTGAACGGCTCGGTCTCCAGCAGGCCGTCGGCCAGCGCCCGGGCGACCACCGCCGGCCGGTCCAGCTCGGCCAGCGGGAACCCCTCGGCCAGCCGGAGCTCCAGCATGATCCGCTCCACCGTGCGGTCCTCCGGCGTCAGCACCTCGCGCGCGTGCGCGGGCGAGACCCCCGCGGCCAGCCGCTGGGCGTAGGCCGCCGGGTGCTTGACGTTCCACCACCGGGTGCCGCCGACGTGGCTGTGCGCCCCGGGGCCGACACCCCACCAGTCGCCGCCGGTCCAGTAGAGCAGGTTGTGCCGGCAGCGGCCCGCCTCCGCGCTCGCCCAGTTGGACACCTCGTACCAGTGGAACCCCGCCTCGGTGAGCATGGACTCGGCGATGAGGTAGCGGTCGGCCGCCACGTCGTCGTCGGGCATCGGCAGCTCGCCCCGGCGGATCCGGGCGGCCAGCCGGGTGCCCTCCTCCACGATCAGCGAGTACGCCGAGACGTGGTCGGGCCCCGCCTCGATCGCCGCCGCCAGCGAGGCCCGCCAGTCGTCGTCGCTCTCCCCCGGCGTGCTGTAGATCAGGTCCAGGTTGACGTGCTCGAACCCCGCGTCCCTGGCCTCCCGTACGGCCTGCGCCGCGCGGCCGGGCGTGTGGTGCCGGTCCAGCACCCTGAGCACGTGCTCGCGGGCGCTCTGCATGCCGAAGCTCATCCGGGTGAACCCGCCGCTCCGCAGCTCGGCCAGGTAGGCGGGGTCCACGGACTCGGGGTTGGCCTCGGTGGTCACCTCGGCGTCCGGGGCGAGCCCGAACTCCTCGTCGATCGCGCGCAGGATCCGCACCAGGTCGCGGGCGGGCAGCAGGGTGGGGGTGCCGCCGCCGAAGAAGACGGTCTCGACCGGCGGCCCGGCCGCGCCGAGAGCGGCGCGGGCCCGCCGTACCTCCTCGACCGCGGTGGCGGCGTAGTCCGCGTGCGAGGCGCCCGGTCCGAGCTCGGACGCCGTGTAGGTGTTGAAGTCGCAGTAACCGCAGCGGGTCACGCAGAAGGGCACGTGGACGTAGAAGCCGAAGGACCGCCCGCCCAGGCCGTCGAGCGCGCTCGCGGGCAGCTCGCCGGAGGGCGGTACGGGATCCCCGTCGGGAAGTGTGGATGGCACCTCCCAAGTCTGCCGTCCCCGTCACGGTGCCCGGTACGGCCCGGCCGGTGCGCACGATGCAGCACATTGTGAGAGGGCCGTTGACGGGTGAATCGGCCGGACCTACGATCCGGAGAAACTTAAAGGAAAGTTTCCTATAAGTTATCCCCCCGAACGTGTGGAGAATCCCGTGAAGCGATTCCTCCGGCCGATGGTCGCGGCGGTCCTCGCCACCGGCCTCGCCGCCGTGGCCGCACCGGCCACCGCCCACGCCGAGGCCCAGACCGGCCACGGCGACCGCTACAAGCGGGTCGGATACTTCATCCAGTGGGGCGTCTACGGCCGCCAGTTCTTCGTCAAGGACGTCGACACCAGCGGCGCCGCCGCCAAGCTGACCCACATCAACTACGCCTTCGGCAACGTCAGCCAGGACGGCACCTGCGTGTCCGCCGACGAGTGGGCCGACTGGGGCATGTCGATGGACGCCGCGCACAGCGTGGACGGCGTCGGTGACACCGCCGAGCAGCCCCTCAAGGGCAACCTGAACCAGCTCAAGGAGCTCAAGGCCAAGCACCCCGGCCTCAAGGCGCTGATCTCGCTCGGCGGGTGGAGCGGCTCGAAGTACTTCTCCGACGCCGTCCTCACCCCCGAGAGCCGCAGCAAGCTGGCCGCCTCCTGCATCGACCTCTGGCTCAAGGGCAACCTGCCGGGCCTCCCGGCCGGGACCGGCGCGGGCGTCTTCGACGGCATCGACCTCGACTGGGAGTGGCCCGGCTCCGAGGGCAACGAGGGCAACGTGATCCGGCCCGAGGACCGGCAGAACTTCACGCTGTTCCTCGCCGAGCTCCGCCGTCAGATGAACGAGTACGACCCCAAGAGCGAGATCACCGCCTATCTCCCGGCCTCCGCCGCGAAGATCGACGCCGGCTTCGACGTCCGCGAGGTCTTCAAGAACCTGACCTTCGGCAACCTCCAGGGCTACGACCTGCAGGGCCCGTGGGAGAAGGTCACCGGTCACAACGGCAACCTGTTCACCGACCCGAAGGACCCCCACCAGTTCACCTACAGCGTGGACCAGACCGTCCGCGACTACCTGAAGCGCGGCGCCCCGGCCAGGAAGATCGTGGTCGGCGTGCCCGCCTACGGCCAGGGCTGGACGGGCGTGACCGGCGGCAGGAACGGCCTGTACGGCACCAGCACCGGCCCCGCCCAGGGCAAGTGGGCCGCCGGCACCGAGGACTACAAGGAACTGGTGAAGAAGCCCGGCAAGCGCTACCGCGACCTGCGCACGGGCTCGATGTGGCTCTACGACGGCAACGAGTTCTGGTCCTACGACGACCCGGCGACCGTCACCCAGAAGGCGGCCTACATCCGCCTGAAGGGCCTGGGCGGCTCCATGATGTGGTCGCTCGACCAGGACGACGCCAAGGGTTCGCTCACCTCGGCGCTCTACCGGGTCCTGCGCTGACGTCCTGACGCGCCGGAGGTCCGCCCGCCGGCTCGCGGAACCCGGGCGGGGCCGGGGTCCTGGGTCGCCCCGGCCCCGCCCGGCCCCGGGGCGCGGAACCCGCTTCCGTGACACGAAGGCCCGGTCCGGCACACAGCCGGACCGGGCCTGACGCGTTCGCTGCGGACCCCGGACCCGAACACGCGGGATCCCGGACCCGAGCAGGCGAGACGCCGAGCCCGGAGCAGACGGGACCCCGGGCCCGGAGCACGCCCCCCGGGCTACTTCTTGGGCTTGTCCGTGGACGACTCGGTGGACAGCGCGGCGACGAAGGCCTCCTGGGGGACCTCCACCCGGCCGACCATCTTCATCCGCTTCTTGCCCTCCTTCTGCTTCTCCAGCAGCTTGCGCTTACGGGAGATGTCGCCGCCGTAGCACTTGGCCAGGACGTCCTTGCGGATGGCGCGGATGTTCTCGCGGGCGATGACCCGGGCGCCGATGGCGGCCTGGATCGGCACCTCGAACTGCTGCCGGGGGATGAGCTCGCGGAGCTTCTTGGCCATCTCGACGCCGTAGCCGTACGCCTTGTCCTTGTGCACGATGGCACTGAAGGCGTCGACCGCCTCGCCCTGGAGCAGGATGTCGACCTTGACCAGGTCGGCCTCCTGCTCGCCGAAGGGCTCGTAGTCGAGCGAGGCGTAGCCGCGCGTGCGGGACTTGAGCTGGTCGAAGAAGTCGAAGATGATCTCGCCCAGCGGCATGGTGTAGCGGATCTCGACGCGGTCCTCGGACAGGTAGTCCATGCCCTGCAGGTTGCCGCGGCGGTTCTGGCAGAGCTCCATGATGGCGCCGATGAACTCCGACGGGACCAGCACGGTCGCCTTCGTCACCGGCTCGAAGACCTTGTCCACCTTGCCGGTGGGGAACTCCGACGGGTTGGTGACGGTGACCTCTTTGCCGTCCTCCATGACGACCTGGTAGACCACGTTCGGCGCGGTGGAGATCAGGGAGAGGTTGAACTCGCGCTCCAGGCGCTCGCGGACGATCTCCATGTGGAGCAGGCCGAGGAAGCCGCAGCGGAAGCCGAAGCCCAGGGCCGCGGAGGTCTCCGGCTCGTAGACCAGCGCGGCGTCGTTGAGCTGGAGCTTGTCCAGGGCCTCGCGGAGCTCGGGGTAGTCGTCGCCGTCGATCGGGTACAGGCCCGAGAAGACCATCGGCTTGGGGTGCTCGTAGCCGCCCAGCGGCTCGGTGGCGGAGCGGGAGACGGAGGTGACCGTGTCACCGACCCGCGACTGGCGCACGTCCTTCACACCGGTGATCAGATATCCCACCTCGCCGACGCCCAGGCCCTTGTCAGCGATCTTCGGCTCAGGGGAGATGACGCCGATCTCCAGCGTCTCGTGGGCGGCGCCGGTGGACATCATCAGGATGCGCTCGCGCTTGCCCAGGTGGCCGTCCATGACCCGGACGTAGGTGATCACACCCCGGTAGGTGTCGTAGACCGAGTCGAAGATCAGCGCACGGGCAGGGGCCGCGGCGTCGCCGACCGGCGCCGGGACGCTCGCGACCACGTGGTCCAGGAGCTCACGGACGCCGACGCCGGTCTTGCCGGAGACCTTCAGCACGTCCTCCGGCTCGCAGCCGATGAGGTGGGCGAGCTCGGCGGCGTACTTCTCCGGCTGGGCGGCGGGAAGGTCGATCTTGTTGAGCACCGGGATGATCGTCAGGTCGGCGTTCATGGCCAGGTAGAGATTGGCCAGGGTCTGCGCCTCGATGCCCTGCGCCGCGTCCACCAGCAGAATCGCGCCCTCGCACGCCTGGAGGGACCGGGAGACCTCGTAGGTGAAGTCGACGTGCCCGGGAGTGTCGATCATGTTGAGGACGTAGTCGGTCTCGCCCACCTTCCACGGCAGCCGGACCGCCTGCGACTTGATCGTGATGCCGCGCTCACGCTCGATGTCCATGCGGTCGAGGTACTGAGCGCGCATGGAACGGTCGTCGACCACGCCGGTGATCTGCAGCATGCGGTCGGCAAGCGTCGACTTGCCGTGGTCGATGTGCGCGATGATGCAGAAGTTGCGGATCACCGCGGGATCGGTCTGGCCAGGCTGAATGCGCACCGGTGTCCGTTTCGACGGGATTGATGTGATCAGGAGCTGGTAAATCCAGCCATCTTCTTAGCAAGTTTAGCGAGATGGCCGATGGCTTCATCCCGCAGGGGAAAGCACCCGGCCGTTGACGGGCGGGATGAGTCGCGGTGACATGTCCGGATGACGAAAAGGATCACGGTGCGCCGCATCCTGCGCATCCTCGGGGCGGCGCTGGCCGTACTCGTCGCACCGCCCGCGATGACCGCGGCCTTCTTCTGGCTGGAGTCCACCGGGACGCCCGAGCCCTGGGCCGGGGGCACCGACCACGACGCCCTGTGGCTGGGCCACGCGTGGGTGGACGGCCGCAGGACCGAGGCCGACGTGAAGGCGATGGCCGTACGGCTGCGCGGGACCGGGATCCGGGATGCCTACGTCCACGCCGGCCCTTTCGAGTTCAGCGGGGAGCTTCGCCCGGAGAAGTACCGCAACGCCGGAAATTTTCTGAAATGGTGGCGAGCCGAGCTCCCGCAGGTCCGCGTCTCCGCCTGGCTGGGGCAGAAGGTCGACTACGGCCTCGACCTCGGTGACCCCGCCTCCCGGCAACGTGTGCTGGACGGCGTGCGGGACATCGTCGCCACCGGGTTCGACGGCGTCCACTACAACTTCGAGCCGATCACCAGCGGCGACGAGGGCTTCCTCGACCTGCTCACCAGGACCCGCCCGCTGCTCGGCGGCGGTGTGCTGTCGACCTCGACCCCGCAGATCGAACCGCTGCCCCTCATGCGCCCGGCCGCCCACGCCGTCATCGGCCACGACAAGTACTGGCTGCGGGACTACTTCCGCGAGGTCACGGCCCTCGTCGACCAGGTGGCGATCATGACGTACGACTCGTTCCTGCCGCTCGGCCCGCTCTACCGGGGCCATGTCACCCGGCAGGCCGTCCTCGGCCTCGATCTCGTCCCCGACGGCAAGGCCCTGCTGATAGGCGCCCCCGCCTACCACGACCACGGCGTTCCCTGGCTCGACGCCGCGGAGAGCGTCGCAGCCGCCGCCGAGGGCGCGCGGCTCGCACTGTCCGGGCACGGGGCGCGGCGCGAGGGGTTCGGCCTGGCGCTCTACGTGGACTTCGCGGCCACCGAGGAGGACTGGTCCGAGTACCACCGCTTCTGGCACCGCCCCTGACCCCTCCGGAACGCCGATGTCTCCCGCCGTCTGGCAGCGTCCGCGAGATCGGCAGGGTAGACTGGAAAGGCATCCTTCTGCCTCGTTCGTCGATTTGAGCGACCACCTGGGCAGTTGGTAGCCTGTTCAACTGCGTGTGGCGCGCCCTCTCTGCCCGCGCGCCCCATCCAACGACATCACCGAGGCTTCTTCGTGGCGAACATCAAGTCCCAGATCAAGCGCAACCGGCAGAACGAGAAGGCCCGGCTGCGCAACAAGGCTGTCAAGTCGTCCCTGAAGACGGCGATCCGCAAGTTCCGCGAGGCCGCCGAGCAGGGCAATGTTGACGAGGCCGCCGTGCTTCAGCGCGCCGCCGCCCGCCAGCTGGACAAGGCTGTCAGCAAGGGCGTCATCCACAAGAACCAGGCTGCCAACCGCAAGTCGGCGATCGCCAAGCGCGCCGCCGCCCTGACGGCTGCCAAGTAGTCCGGGTTCCCCACCGGCGCCGCACTCCCGTACGGAGTGCGGCGTTTCGGCGTTCAGCCGAGAACACCGCTTCCCGCCCGCGCCGCGCCCTCCTCACAGGACCGGATCGCCCTCCTCGTCTACTGTCTCCCACCCGGGCCGGTCAGCACGGAGGCGCTGCGCCTGGGCATCCGGTCCGGCGCACGCCACGCCTGGAACCTGCTGCTCGGATCCCTCGTCGGTGACGCCGTCTGGGCGGTGGCCGCCGTCACCACCGGCTCCCTGTCGCTGACCGCGGTGCCGTTCCGGGTGGTTCTCGGCCTGGCCGGAATCGTCTTCCTCGCGGCACTCGCCTGGTCGGCGGCGCGTTCCGCACTGCGCCCCGAGATCGTGTCCGTCATCGAGATCCCCCCGGGCCGGGCGCTGCGCACCGGCGTCCTCCTCTCCCTGGCCACTCCCCTGGCGCTGCCCTTCTGGCTGGGGGTGTCGGCCCAGGTGCCCGCGGGAGAGGCGGCGGTGTTCGTCACCGGATTCCTCGCGGGCGCGCTCGTCTACGCCGTGGCCTGGATCGGGCTCTCCGTGACGGGAGGACGCCTTCTCGGCCCGAGGGCCCTGCGCGCGGTCAACGCCGTCGCGGCCGCGGGACTGGGCTACTTCGCGGTACGGCTCACGCTCGACACCCTCGGACTGCTGACCTGACCCGAACTGCCGACCTGACCCGGACCGCCGACCCGGCCGCGCCCGGCCGGCCGCTCCAGGGCGCCGAGCAGGTCCCTGAGCAGGTCCGCCAGGCGGGCGCGGTCCGCCTCCGGCAGGACGGCCAGCGCCTCGTGCTGCGGCTCCAACCCGGCGGCGACGGCCTCGTCGATACACCGCAGCCCTTCCTCCGTGAGGCTGACCCGAAGGGCCCGGCGGTCGTCCGGGGCAGGGGTGCGGGCGATGAGGCCCGCGCGCTCCAGCCGGTCCAGCCGCCCGGTCATCCCGCCGGAGGTCAGCATGAGGGTGGCGGTCATGGCCTTGGGAGACAGGGTGTAGGGCGCCCCGGCCCGGCGCAGGGTGGCCAGCACGTCGAACTCGCCCCGGCCGATGCCGTACCGCTGATAGATCTCCGCGACACGGTCCGCCATGAGATGGGCGATCCGGTAGATCCGCCCGAAGACCGCCATAGGTGATGCGTCCAGATCGGGCCGCTCCGTGCGCCACTGCGCCACGATCCGATCAACCGGGTCCTCTTCCATGCGCCCATCATAGCTTGACGCTAAATAACTTAGTGCTAAGTTACTTACTAGCAAGCTTGATAAGGAGCCCCATGCCCTCCCCGTGCGCGTTGCCCGACTCCACCGCCCCCGCCCCGACTCCGCCCCCGGCCTCAGGTACCGCGCCGCCGCCCGCCTCCGCAGTCCGGAGCGGTGCCCTGCTGGTCCTCGCCACGGCTCTCGCCCCCGCGGTCTGGGGCAGCACCTACGTGGTGACCACCGAGTTGCTCCCGCCGGACCGGCCGATGTTCACCGCCCTGCTCCGCGCCCTCCCCGCGGGGCTGCTCCTCCTCGCCGTGACCCGTGCCGTTCCCCGGGGCGGATGGTGGTGGCGGGCGGCGGTTCTGGGCGGGCTGAACATCGGGCTGTTCCTGCCTCTGCTCTTCCTGTCCGCCTACCGGCTTCCGGGCGGCGTCGCGGCGGTGCTCGGCGCCGTCCAGCCGCTCATCGTCGCCGTGCTCACCCGCACCGCGCTCCGGGAGAACGTCCCGATCCATCGCGTGCTCGCCGGAGTGACCGCCACGATCGGCGTCTCCCTCGTGGTCCTGCGCGCCGAAGCCGCCCTCGACCTCCTGGGCGTCACCGCCGGGCTCCTCGCGGCAGCGGGAATGTCAGCGGGGATCATCCTCACCCGCTCGTGGGGCAAGCCGGAGGGCGTCGGCGACCTCGCGCTCACCGGGTGGCAGCTCACCGCGGGCGGCCTGATGATCGCTCCGGTCGCCTTCGCGCTGGAGGGCCCGCCCCCTCCCATGGACGCCGCAGCCGTCGGAGGTTATCTCTGGCTGGGCCTCGTCGGCACCGCCGTCGCCTACACGCTCTGGTTCCGCGGCATCAGCAGGCTTCCGGCGCTCCAGGTCTCCCTGCTCGGCACCCTGAGCCCGCTCACCGCCGCCCTGCTCGGCTGGGTCGTCCTCGGCCAGTCCTTCGGCCCCCTCCAGACCGCAGGTTTCCTGCTCGCCATCGCCGCCACCGCCCTCGGCCAGTTCCCCGCTCCGTCTGTCCCGGCCCGGGCAGGACGGGGCACCCGCTCGGGCTTCAAGTGAGGTCGAGGTGGGTCAGCTCGCGACGGGACCGGATACCGAGCTTGCGGTAGGCCCGGTACAGGTGGTGCTCCACGGTGCGCGGGCTGAGGAACAGCTGGGTGGCGATCTCCCGGCTCGTGCCGCCGTTCTTCGCCAGCCGTACGACGTGGAGTTCCTGCGGTGTGAGCCGCTCCAGCGGGTCGGCGGACGCCGGCTGGGTGAACACGACCGACTCCCCCGTCGCCTTCAGCTCCGCCTGTGCGCGCGCTCGCCACGGCGCGGCCCGCAGCCGCTCGAAAGTCCGCAGCGCCGCGCGTAACGGGATGCGGGCCTCGCTGCGGCGGCGGGCCCGGCGCAGCCACTCCCCGTACGCCAGCTCGGTGCGCGCCTGCTCGAAAGGCCGGTTCGCGCGTCGGTGCGCTGCGAGGGCGCGCAGGTAGTCGTCTTCGTCGTCGCTGAGCAGAGCACGGCAGCGAGCGCTGACCGCCTGTGCCCAGGGCTGTCCTCCGGCGCGCGCCCAGGCTTCCAGGCGGTGCAGGGGTTCTTCGGCCCGCTCGGGCTCCTCCAGCCGCACGGCCGCCTCAACCTGTTCGGCTCCGGAAGTGACCACCACCGTCAGATGGCGCCATGGTCCTCGCATGGCGGTCTCGAACCGCTCCAGCACCCGTTCGTAGCGCCCCATGCCCACATCGAGCAGGCACAGCGCGGCGAGACCGGTTACGCCGCCGGCGTCGGCCGGGTCTCCGGCCAGGTGGAGACAGCGCTGCTCGTCGCCCTCGATGGCCGCCACCCTGGCCAGCACCGCGTGCAGCCGCCTCACCCGCTGGTGCATCCCGGTGTCACGGGCGAGCTGGACGGCTTCCGCGACGGATGCCTCGGCATCACGGTGCAGGCCGGCCTGCACCTGCACTCCGGCCAGATGCTGCAGCACCTGGGGCAGCGCTCCCAGCAGGCTCTGCCTGCGCAGCCTCGCCACTTCGGCGGTCGCCAGGGCGGCGGCCGCATCGTCATCGGCGATGACCATCGCGCAGAAAGCGGCCCACTGCGTGGTGGCGTCCTGCGGCGACGTCCGCGACGGCCGGCCGGTGATCTCAGGCGGTGTCTGCAGGGCGAAGCGCTGCAGCAGCGGCAGGCCGCGGGCGTAGTCGTCGTCGACCAGGTGCGCCAGTCCTTGGACCATGGGATCCGGGGTGCCCGCGGCGGCCAGCCGTGCGGCCGCGCTGCGGACCACCTCCGCCTCGCCGGACAGCCACGCGTACCCGGCCGCCGTGCGCACCATGGGCACCATCTGCGCCGGATCCGCGGCGCCGGCCCGTTGCATCAGGGTGCGGGCGGCCGAGCGGCCCTCTCCGCGTTCGAACTCCACCGCCGCCCGTGTCTCGGTCAGTGCGGCCAGGGTGGCGGGCTCGTCCACCAGTTCCTCGGCCTGCCTGACAAGACCTGCGGCGTGCTCGGCGTGGCCGGACGAGAGCGCCAGGGACGCCGCCTGCGCCAGCCGGGCGGCCCGATCGAGCGGGCTCGGGGTGAAAGCCGCGGCCTGCTCCCACAACCCGGAAGCGGCGGCGAAAGCGGCCCGGCCGCGAGCCCGTTCGGCGGCCTCGATCAACGCCGCCGCCAGGTCTTCGTCAGGTGAGGTCGCCGCCGCGGCCCGGTGCCGGATACGGCAGTCCTCGTCGGTGGCCGCATCCGCCAGGACCCGGTGCACGAGGATCCGCCGCGCCAGAGGCGCGCCCTGGTAGGCGGCGGTACGGACCAAGGGATGGCGGAAGGTGATGGCGGCGGCGCTCACCTCGACCAGTCGGGCCTCCTCGGCCTGCGCCAGATCTTCCGGCCCGACCTCCAGCGCCGCGGCGGCGCGCAGCAGCATGGGGAGATCTCCACGGCCTTCGGCGGCGGCTATCAGCATCATCAGGCGGGTCTTGTCCGGCAGCAGGGCGATGCGCGAGCGGAAGGAGGCGAGCACCCGATCGGCGACCGGGATCGGGCCGGCCGCCGTGTGGTAGCGCCTGCGTCCGGCGGACAGTTCCATCAGCGCCAGTGGGTTCCCGTCCGATTCGGCGATCACCTGATCCCGCTCCGCGGGCGGTAGGCCCCGGTGCTCCAGCACGCGGGCCGCATCCTGCCGCGACAGTCTGGGCAGCCGCATCTCGGGCAGGCCGGGAGCGGCGAAACCCTCCTCCCGCGCGGCGAACAACAGCGCGGTCCTTTCGTCCGCGAGGCGCCGGGCGGCGAACAGCAGCGCGTCTGCACTGGCCCGGTCCAGCCAGTGCGCGTCGTCGACCAGGCAGAGCACCGGACCGTCGTCGGCCAGATGAGCCAACAGGGTCATCACGGCCAGCCCGGACAGGAATCTGTCCTGCCCGGCCAGGCCGCCCGGGCCGCCCAGGCCGAGCACCGCGCGCAGGGCGTCCGCCTGCGGCGCGGGCAGGGCGTCGAGGTGGTCCCGGACCGGCCAGAGCAACTGTACGAGCCCGGCGAAGGCCAGATCGGCCTCCGTCTCGATGCCGGTGGCCCGCAGTATCCGCACACCGGAGCCGGCGCAGTGCTCGGCGGCCCAATTCAGCAGCGTCGACTTGCCGATACCCGCCTCACCGCGCAGAACAAGGCCGCCGCTGCGGCCGGCCCTCGCGCCTTCCAGGAGCCTCTCGACCGCGGCCTGCTCACTGGTCCTGCCGTACAGCAACGACGATGCCTTTCGCCCCAAGGTACGGATGGCCGAGATAGGTAGACGATCCCAGTAGCCCGGTACCGAAACCTTACCGATTCGGCCTGAAGGCGCCCGCTCCTACTCTCGCCGTACCGAGACGAGCTCATGACACGGAGAGTGAGATGAACGAACTGCTCACGCCGGTCACCGGCGGCGCACTGAACCTCCCCAACCGCCTGGTCATGGCTCCCATGACGCGGAGCCGGGCCTGGAACGGACTCGTCGGTGAATCGACCGCCGAGTACTACGCCCAGCGTGCCAGCGCCGGTCTGATCATCACCGAGGGCACCCAGCCGTGCGTGATCGGCCAAGGCTACATCGACACGCCGGGTCTGCATTCGCCCGAGCAGGTGGCGGCCTGGCGGCTGGTGACGGACGCGGTGCACCGGCGAGGCGGACGCATCGCGGTCCAGCTCATGCACTCCGGGCGAATCGGCCATCCCTGCCTGTACCCGACAGGCGAGTCTCCCGTGGCGCCGTCGGCCATCCGTTCCGGCGAGCGGCTCTACACGCCCGGGGGACTGCTCGATCACCCGATCCCGCGGGAGATGACCTTGGCCGACATCGAGCAGGCCATCGAACAGTTCGCGGCCTCGGCCCGGCTGGCGATGGAGGCCGGCTTCGACGCGGTCGAACTGCACGGCGCCAGCGGCTACCTGATCCACCAGTTCCTGTCGGACAACACCAACCGGCGTACCGACGCCTACGGCGGTTCGGTAACCGGACGGATCAGGTTCGCCGTGGAAGTCGTGCAGGCCGTCAGCGACGCCGTCGGCCCCGACCGTACCGGGATCCGCCTCTCTCCCGGCATCACCTACAACGGCATGAACGAAGGCGACACCGAGATCCTGTACGGGGAACTGGCCCGCGCGCTCGCCCCGTACGGCCTGGCGTACATGCACGTCGCGGAGAACGACACCCGCGATGTGACCAAGATCATTCGTTCGGAGTGGCCCGGGCCGCTCATCCTCAACCCGCACCCGTGGAGCGGTGACGGGCCCGCCACCCCCGCCGACGGGCTCGAGGCACTGCGCTCCGGCCTGGCCGACGCCGTTTCCTTCGGCCGGTTGTGGCTGGCCAACCCCGACCTCCCGGTGCGGATCGCGAGGGGCGGCCCGTACAACGAGGCCGACCCGACGACCTTCTACGGCGGCGACCACCACGGCTACACCGACTACCCGGTGCTGCCGGCGACCGGGGAGGGACGATGAGCGACTCGTCCCCTCTCCGGACGGCCGGCCGCCCCGGCATGCCGCAGCAGCCGACGCCGTCAGGACGCGGGGTCCCGGCGGTGTGGCTGGCGCTGCTTGCGGGGCCGCTCTCCTTCGGCATCGCCGGGCCCAGCCTCATCCTGCCGGATGCGGCCCGCGACCTTGGGGTGAGCCTCGGCGCGGCGACCTGGATCGTCACCGCGTTCGGCTGGGCCATCGCGCTGGGCACCCCGCTGATGGCGGGCCTGCAGAACCACCAGGGGGTGCGCCGGGCGTTGTCCGCCTGCACCGCGTTGGTGGCCCTGGGCGCGGTGCTGGTGGCAGCCGTACCGTCACTACCGGTGCTGATGCTCGGCAGCGCGGCTCAGGGGCTGGGCACGGCAGGGTTCACCACGATCGCCATGAGCCTCACCCGCTCGGCACGTTCGATGGGGTTGGTCACCTCCTCACTGGCAACGGTGGGAGCCGCCGCTCCGCTGATCACCGACCTGACTGCAGGAGCGCTGTCGTGGCGGGCGGGCCTGGCACTGCCCGCACTGAGCCTGCTGGCCGTTCCAGGCGTGTTGCACCACCGCCCGGCGGACCCGTCCCCCGAGTCCTCCTTCGACCCGCGAGGGGCGGCGCTGCTGACTGCGCTGGTCACAGCGCTGGTATTCGTGCCTCACTCGTGGCCGCCGGCGGCGGCCTGCGCCCTGACCGCCGGCGGACTGCTGTGGCTGCACCTGCGCACCAGACCCGACGGATTCGTACCCGCATCGATCCTTCGCGCTCCGGTGTTCCTGCTGACGTCCGGACTGGCGTTCCTGCTGGCTGCGGTCAACTTCGCGATGATCTACCTACTGCCCGCCCTTCTGACCGAGCAGACGGGTTGGAGCAGCGGTGCGGTGGGGATGGCCATCCTGTGGCCGCTGCTGTTCGGCGGGGTGGCCTCGTACGCGACGATCGCCGCCACCGCGAAGGCACCCGTGAAAACCGTCGCCGTCCTGTTTCCCGGTCTGGCGGCAACCGGCGCGGTGCTGGCGGGCGCCGCAGCATCACCGGTCCTCCTTCTCACCGCGCAGGCACTCACCTCCCTCGCCGCCGCCTCCGGGCAGGGTGCGTTCGCGGCGCGCGCCGCCGCCGCAGTACCCGGTGACGCGCGGGCGACGGCGATGGGCCAGTTCAACCTCTGTTACCTGCTGGGCGCCGCGTTCGGCCCCGCCATCGCGGCCACGCTCACAGGCTGAGCGGCGATCCGCCCACGGTATGCGGGCCAGGTCGTCGCCGCTCCCCGGTCGGGTAGCACTCGTTGGATCCCCCAGCGGGATTTCGACCCCTGATCCCTGTCTGGCCCGGGTTCACATTCCACATCAGGTGGGGTGACACGTGAATCCGGGACCAGACAGGGTGAAACACCGCTTGGCGTCCCCGTGCCGCATGAGGAGGCGGAATGAGCCGACCCGCGCCCCGGGTCCATGAGCAGGCGGCGATCCCGCCGCACCATCCAGGCATCGGCGGGATTACCGGTCACACCAGTCAGACCCGGCGGGGTTGGCGGTGAAGCACACCGGGTCAGACCCGGTGTGCTTCACCGCCACAGCGGTCCCGGAGCCCACCCCCACGATCGGCGTTCCTGCGCCTCTTCCGTATCGCCCCCTCGACGGTGCCTTTCCCACGGGAATCCATCCGGCGGCAACGGCGCAAACGCCATCCGACTCGTACCGGACAACTCGTGTAATGAAAATTTCAGTGACCATTGACAGACGGAAAACGCTTTCCTACCGTGGCCTTGTCCGTGGACACGGACGCCGCTCACATGCGGACGGCGAGTACTCGCTGGGGGGAATCCGACGCGCAGGCCTCCGGCCTGCCGGACCAGCAAGGAGCTCGACTGTGAGACATGCAAGCACCATGAAGGTGGTAACCGCCGCCCTCACGGGCGCGGCCGTCATCTCGGCCATGGCGGCCGGCGTGTCCGCCGCCTCCGCCTCCACGGCTCCCGCACCCGGGGCCTACACCCTCGTCAACGCCGCCAGCGGCCTGTGCCTGACCGTGCCCGGCGCGTCGTCCGCGGACGGCGTGCAGCTGACCCAGAACGGCTGCGGCGGGTCCGGGCAGACGTGGAACCTGGCCTCCTCCGGCGCGGGGTTCCGGCTCAGCGCCGCGCACAGCGGCAAGTGCGCGGGGATCATCGGGAACAGCACCTCGGCGGGGAAGGCCGTCATTCAGCAGGCTTGTTTGGAAAGCGCTTTCCATACGTGGGAGCTGGAACTCGTCAGCGGATCGACCTACCGGGTCGTCAACACCGGCAGCGACAAGTGCCTCAACGTCAAGGACAGCTCGACCGCCGCCGGCGCGGGAGTGCAGCAGAACTCCTGCGACTCGGTGACCAGCAAGCGCTGGACGCTCAAGCCCGCCGGATCCGGCCCCGACCCGACCGTCACCCCCACCGTCACTCCCACGGTCACCCCCACGACACCCCCGCCCGTGAACGGCCTCGTCGGCTGGGCCACTCAGGGCGGCGGCACAACCGGCGGCGGCAACGCCACACCGGTCACGGTCACCAGCGCCTCGGCTCTGACCGGCGCGCTCTCCGCGAGCGGCGCCTCGGTGATCCGGGTGTCCGGTACCATCTCCTGCTCCGGAATGCTCAAGGTGACCTCGAACAAGACCGTCATCGGCACCTCCGGCGCCACCATCTCCGGATGCGGGTTCAACATCACCCAGGCGTCCAACGTCATCGTCCGCAACCTGACCTTCCGCAACTGGAACGACGACGGCATCCAGGTCCAGTACTCCACCCGGGTGTGGCTCGACCACAACTCCTTCAGCAACGGCTACGACGGCGCCCTGGACATCAAGCGCGCCAGCGACTACGTCACCGTCTCCTGGAACAGGTTCTCCGACCACGACAAGACCATGCTGCTCGGCCACAGCGACGGCAACGGCGGTGAGGACCGCGGCAAGCTGCGCGTGACCTACCACCACAACTGGTTCGACGGCACCAACCAGCGCCACCCCCGGGTGCGGTTCGGCAACCCCGTGCACGTCTACAACAACTACTACTCCAGCATCGGCTCCTACGGCGTCGCCTCCACCCAGGAGGCCGGAGTCCTGGTCGAGGGCAACTACTTCGAGAACACCGAGGACCCCTTCCACCGCGGAGAGGGCTCCTCGGACCCGGGCAGCCTGGTCGCCCGCAACAACCACTTCGTGAACTCCGGCAGCGGCGACGCCGGGGGCAGCGTCGCCTCCATCCCCTACTCCTACAGCCTCGACACGGCCTCCAGCGTCAAGTCGATCGTGACCGCCGGGGCCGGAGCGGGCCGGATCTCCCTCTGACCCCCTGACCGCCGTGCTCCCGGACGGCCGTACTCCCGGACGGCCGAGCCTTCTCGTGGCCGGGCTTCCTGCGAAACCCGGCCACGCCCCGGCCGCCGCACAGACCCGTTTCCCGGATCGCCCGCCCAGGGTCACCCAGGCGGTCGCCGTGCCGGCGGTCCGGAAGACAGGCCCTATCTGCCGGTACGGCTGGCCACGATGGCCTGGAGCGTGCGTTCCAGCGCGTAGGCAGGATCGGCGCCGCCGCCCTTGACCTGCTCGTCGGCGGCGGCGACAGCTTGGAGGGCACGGGCGATCCCCTCGGGACCCCAGCCCCTGAGCTGGCCCTGGACCCGGGTGACCTGCCAGGGAGGCATGCCCAGATGGCTGGCGAGCTGCCCGCCGCGCAGATTGCGCGGCGCTCCCCCCACCTTCGCCAGGGAGCGCAGGCTCCTGGCCAGCGCGCTCACCAGGAGCACCGGGGCCGTCCCCGTCGCCAGCGCCCAGCGCAGCTGCTCCAGGGCATCGCCCAGGCGGCCCTCGACCGCCGAGTCGGCCACGGTGAACCCGCTGACCTCGGCCCGTCCCCGGTGGTAGCGGGCCACCGCCGCCTCGTCGATGACCTTGCCCGGGGTGTCGAAGGCGAGCTGGCTGCACGCGGCGGCGAGCTCCCGCAGGTCGCTGCCGACAGCGTCCAGCAGGGCGGAGGCCGCGTCGCCGCTGACGGTCCGCCCGGCCCGCTTCAGCTCCGCCTTGACGAAGGCGAGCCGTTCGGCCGGCTTGGTGAGCCTGGTGACGGTGACCACGTGCGCCCCGGCCTTCTTCACCCCGTCGACCAGCGCCTTGCCCTTCACTCCTCCGGGATGGGCCAGGACCAGCGTGGTCTCCTCAGCCGGATGCGCCGTATAGGAGACGACCTCGGTGACGACGTCCTTGGTGAGATCCTGGGCCGCGCGGATGACCACCACCGACCGGTCACCGAACAACGACGGCGAGGTCAACCGGGTCAGCTCACCCGGCTCGACCTTCCCGCCGATCAGGTCGTGCACCTCCGCCGCCGGATCCGCCGCCCGCACGGCCGCGATCACCTCGCCGACCGCGCGGTCGGCCAGCAACTCCTCGTCGCCGATTACCAGGGTCACGGGTGCCGGGTCGCTTGCCGCCATGCCGAGCAGCATGCCACGTAACCGCGGCGGACCCGAATCGGCCGGCAAGCCGTTCGCAACTTTTCTGCAGGCGCCGTACGGCACCCTCAGAGTGAGCAGAGGAGGTGAGATCCGCATGAAGAGCACCATTCATCGCCACGCCTGTCCGCGCTGCGGCACCACCCTCGACGAGGGTCCCATCATGTACCGCTGCGCGAACTGCAACCGTTCGGTCTACGCGGCCGACGTGGACACCGAGTTCCACCGGCCGGTCCCGGCGGCGGCCTGACCGCTCAGGACAACGGGGAGCACACCCGCGTATCAGCCATCCGGGGGACGGGGCGGGCCGACGCGGATAAACCCCACACGGACAGGCACGGGACGACACAGGCGAGCCAACGCGGAACAGGCTGAAGCAGGGGCCACCGCGGCCCGGGAACCGCCCGACACGGACCAGGCCGAGGCAGGCAACCGCGGCGCGGGGAACGGTGACACGGGGAGCAGCGACACGGGGAGCAGCGACGATCACCGGCCCCGGACGACGACCGCCAGGCCTCCTTCCTCACGGGCCACCACGGCGAGGTCCCCGGACAGGTCGGTCCGGTAGGTCCGGATGCCGAGCCGGTGCAGGCGGGCGAGGGTTGACGGGGCGGGATGGCCGTAGGAGTTGTCCGCTCCGGCACTGATCAGGGCGGCCCGGGCGCCGACGGCCGCGAAGAAGTCCGGATCGTGCTTCCCGGAGCCGTGATGCGGAACCTTGAAGATCTCGGCGGGCGGGAATCCCCGGCGGAGCAGCTCCGCCTGGGCCTCGGTCTCGATGTCACCGCTGAGCAACGCGGCCCCGGCCGACCAGCGCACGTGAATCACGATGCTGGCGTTGTTGAGCGCGACGCCCTCGCCGCCCCCGCTCTCCACCGGCGGCCCTTCCGGCGGGCCGATGACCGTGAGCTCGGAAGGGCCGAACCTCCAGCTCATCCCCGGCCGTGCCGTCCATTCGGCGATCCCCCGGCGGACAAGACCGCCGCTCAACCTGGCGCCCCCTCCCCCTCCTCCCGCACCGGCGCTGACCACCACGGCTCCCACCCGCCGTCCGCGGAAGACACCGTCCAGACCGCCGACGTGGTCGAAGTGCGGGTGGGTGAGGACGACCAGCGGCACCTCCCGCACACCCATGGATCGCAGGCAGCGATCCACCGGCACCGGATCGGCCCCCGCGTCCACCACCACCGCCCGGCCGGGACCCGCGGCGACCAGCAGCGCGTCACCCTGGCCGACATCGCAGGCCACCAGCAGCCAGCGCGGCGGTGGCCAGCGGGCCACCACCGGAGTCGTCGAAAGAGCGAGCACCGCGAGCATCCCGCCCATCGCGGCGGCGACGAGCCAACGCGATCTCCGGTGGCGTAGCACCAGCACGACGGCCACCGCAGCCGCGATCAGCAGAAGCAGTCCCGGCACACCACTCTGCCAGGGGATCACCGCCAGCGGGAGCCCGGCGGCGTGCCCGGCGACTTCGATGATCCATCCGCAGGCCAGACCCGCCGGGTGGGCCAGCAGCCGGGCGAACGGCATCGACACCGGCGCGGCCAGCGCGGCGGCGAAGCCCAGCAGGGTCGCGGGAGCGACCGCCGGACCCGCCAGGAGATTGGCGGGGACCGCCACCGGGGCGAGCTGCCCGGACATGAGCACGAGGACCGGGGTGACGGCGGCCTGCGCGGCGGCGGGAACGGCGATCGCCTCGGCCACCCAGCGGGGAATCCGGCGAGACGCCCGCCCGGTCGCCTGCTCTGGCCGCCCGGCCGTTCCGATCCGCTGTCCCGCCACCCGATCCAGCCATCCACCCACCTCCCTTGGCCGCCCAGTCATCTGGCTCCGCTGTCCCGCCATCCGGTCCCGCCAGCGGGGGGCCAGGACGAGAATGCCCCCGGTGGCGCACACCGACAGGGCGAACCCGTAGGACCGGGCGAGGACCGGGTCGAACAGGATCAGACCGAGAACGCTCACCGACAGGGCCGCCACCCCGTCGCGGGAGCGCCCCGTGCCGAGCGCCACGGCTGCGACGATGCCCATCAGCAGGGCACGGAGCACGCTGGGTGATGGGCGGGCGACGACCGCGAAGGCGACCATGGCGAACACGGCGAACGCCGCCCTGACCGCGAGTGGCAGCCCGGCCCCGCGTGCCAGCACCACGGCGGCTCCGGCCACGACGGCGAGGTTGGCTCCGCTCACCGCCAGCAGGTGGCTGAGCCCGGCCTCCTTGAAGTCGGCCGCGACCTTCTCCTCCATGCGGGACACGTCGCCGACGACCATGCCGGGCAGCAGACCGCGCCGGTCCGCGGGAAGCACATCCGCCGCCTCGCGCAGCCCGGCGCGAAGCGCTCCCGCCGTCCGCTGCACCCACGACGGCCCGCTCAGGACCCGTGGCGGCCCCCGGACCAGCATCACCGCCGCCAGCAGCTCACCGGGCTCCGCCGGCTTGAACCTTCCCCTGATCTCGACGCGCTGGCTGGGCAGGAGTGACCGCCATTCCTGCCCCGTGGCGAACAGCACCACCGGGACCCGGGTGCGTGTCCGGCCCGCGGCAGTCCCGACCGCCTCGACCCGGGCGGGCACCACGAAGCTCACCCTTCGGAAATCCCCGGTCTGCGGCTTCACCTGCCGCGGGTCGTCTGTCAGCACGGCCTCCGCCGTCGCCGGGGCGTGCCTGCTCGCGAGGTCGGCCACGGGCCCGGTCTCGACGGTGTGCACCCGGAAGGCCACCGCCCCGGCGACCGCCGCCACGCACCCCAGCACCGCGACCGCCGCGTTCCTCCAGGCCGGGGAGGGCCGCACCGGGCTTCTCACCGCGCCCCGGCGCCGACCGCGTCTCCACCGCGCCTCGCCGTACCGGCGCCACGGAACCGGTGTCCGAGAGCACAACCGTGAACCCCACCCCGCCTCGCCACACGGCCTGCGGAACGGCGACAGCATGACGAGGACCGCGCCGGCGGCCGCGACGGTGCCTGCGGCGGCACCGGTCGACGCCGAGCAGCCCAGCAGGACGAGGGCGGCCGCCCAGGAGGCGAGGGCGGGCAGGACGAGCTGGAGGCCGGGTGCGCGCCGTACCGGATGGGAGGGATCACCGGGTGCGGCCGGCGGGCGGCCGTGATCGGCATGCTCGCCGCGGGCCGTCGGCGGGGCGGGGGCTTCCTGGCGGCGCCGGCGGGGAGAGCCGGAAGGATCATGAAGATCTCCGGGGCGGCGGAAGGTCATACGCGGACCTTGTCCTTGATCTCGGCGTATTTCCTGTCGCCGATACCGGTGACCTCGCGGAGCTGCTCGACGCTCCGGAAGCCGCCGTGGCCGTCACGGTATTCGGTGATGCGCCGGGCGAGCACCTCGCCGACACCCGGAAGCCGATCCAGCTGTTCGGCGGTGGCGGTGTTGAGGTCGAGGACGGCTTCGGCCGGGACGGCGGGGTCGACGGGAGTGACCGGTGCCCCCCGGGCCGGGGCGCCGACCACGATCTGCTCGCCGTCGACGAGCCTGCGGGCGAGGTTGAGAGGGCCCGGCGCAGTCCCCTTGCGGATGCCTCCGGCGGCTTGGACCGCGTCGGCGACACGTGAACCGCCGGGCAGGGTGAGCACGCCGGGATGCCGGACTTTGCCGGTGACATGGACGGTGACCTCGGTGACCTCGGACGGCCGTGGCCGCAGGCGCGAGGAGGCGGAGTCCGTCTCCGGGGAGGGGCCGGAGACCGGCGGGGGCGGCGCGAGAGGTTCGGGCTCCGGCCGGGACCACCATGCGTAGAAGCACCCGACGACCACCGCGGCCAGGGCGATGAGGAGCAGCACCCGGAGCCTCGGGCGCCCCGGGTCGAGCTCGGGGGCTCCTGCGGCGACCGCCGTACGGAGGGCTTCGAAGGAGGGCGGGACCGGCAGGGACGGCGGCCGGCCGGCGAGGGCCGCGGCGCGGGCCGTGAGCCCGCCGGGGTCGGGGACGGGCGAGCCGCTCTGACCGTCGGAGCGGGCGTGGGAGGCGACCGGCGCCGTCAGGGCCCGGAGCCGGGACTCGGCCCGGATCCGGTCGGTGGCCTGGTCGGTGGCCTGGGCTGTGGTGCGCACGCCGGAACGTTATGGCGGTGCTGGGAGGCGCCCCCCGGCTGAATCTCGTTCTGGGGATAACCGGTCGGCGAAGGCCGGTCCTGTGGAGAGGCGCTCCTGCCCGGGGAGCGTCACGGAACGGCGGATGAGACGGCCACGCCCAGCATGCCGGGGCCCACGTGAGCGCCGATGACCGCGCCGGCCTCGGCAACGGTGATCCCGGTGAGCGAGGGGATGCGCCGGGCCAGGCGTCCGGCCAGGGTCTCGGCGCGGGAGCGGGCGGCGATGTGCTGCACGGCGACCGCCGCCGGAGCGGAGCCCGCCGCCTGGACGGCCAGTTCCTCAAGGCGGGCGATGGCCCGGGTGGCGGTCCGGACCTTCTCCAGCGGGGAGATCGAACCCTCCGCGATGTGGAGCAACGGCTTGATCATCAAAGCGGATCCGAGCAGGGTCGCCGCGGCGCCGATACGGCCTCCCCTGCGCAGGTACTCCAGGGTGTCCACGTAGAAGAAGCAGCGGGTCCCGTGCATCCGGCGCCGGGCGGCGGCGGCCGCCTCGGCGAGGGCCGCGCCCCTGGCGGCCGCCTCCGCCGCGGCGAGGACGGGGAATCCGAGGCCCATCGCGATCGACCTGCTGTCGATGACCTCCACCGGGATCGACGCGTCCCGCGCGCCGGCCCGGGCCGCCTCGACCGTGCCCGACATCTCTCCGGACAGGTGGACGGAGACCACGCCGGTCGCGCCCCTGGCCGCGGCCTCGTCGTAGGCCTCCGTGAAGCGGCGGGGCGCGGGCCTGGAGGTCGTGACCGGGCTCCACTTCTCGAGCGCCCCGGTCATCTCCGAGGCGCCGATCTGCACCACGTCGTCGAACGGCCTGCCACCGATGATCACCTGGAGCGGCACCACGGTGATTCCCAGCCGCGACGTCTCCTCCTGCGGGAGGTACGCGGTGGAGTCGGTGACGACGGCGACCGATGACGGCATGTCCAGAGATTATCCGAGGAGATCACACCGGGACCGGCGTCACGGCCGGACGCCCGGTCACTGCACGGGGGTGCCGCCGCGCCAGACCCGGCGGGGCTTGAGACCGAAGGCCCAGGCGAAGGCGCCTTCGTGGTCGGCGTCCCACTGGACGATGTCGGCCAGGCGGCCGGGGGCGAGGACGCCCCGGTCGGGGGCGCCGAGAACGGTGGCTCCGCCCAGGGTGGCGGCGCGCAGGGCGTCGCCGACGCTCATTCCGAAGGCCGCGACGGCGAGGCTGACGACCAGCGACATCGACGTGATGCCGCAGTGACCGGGGTTGTGGTCGCTGCCCAGCGCCACGGTGACTCCCTGGGCGAGCATGCGGCGGACCGGCGGCAGACTGCCGTTCTGCAGGGCGGTGCCCGGGCAGACCACGGCGGGGACACCGTAACGGGCGAGGATCGCGATGTCCTCGTCGGAGGTGTGGTGGAGCAGGTCTGCCGAGGCGCAGCCGAGCTCGGCGGCGAGCTGCACGGCCCCGCGGCGGCTGTAGGCGCCGGCGTGCACGCGGGGAAGCAGGCCGACGTTACGGCCCGAGGCGAGGACCCAGCGGGCCTCCTCGGTGGTGAAGTGGCCCTCGTCGCAGTAGACGTCCACGCTGTCGGCACCGGCGGCGGCCGCGTCGGCGCACCAGGCGCCCACGGCCTCGACGTAGTCGCGCTGACGCCCGAAGTACTCCGGGGGGACGACGTGCGCGGCGAGGAACGTGACGTGCACGCGCGGCATCATCGGCTCTTTCTCGAGCTCGCGCAGGAGTCGCACGTCGGCGAGCTCGCCGTCGCGGGTGAGGTGGTAACCGGTCTTGGCCTCGACCGTGGTGGTACCGCTCAGGAGCCAGTCGCGCAGGCGCTCGCGGACGCCGTTGCACAGGGTCCACGGGTCGGTGCCGCGGGTCACCGTGACGGTCGAGCCGATGCCGCCGCCGGCCGCCGTGATCGCGGAGGGAGTGGAACCGCCCGAGCGCATCGCCATCTCGGCGTAGCGGTTGCCCGCGTAGACGGGATGGGTGTGGGCGTCGATCAGGCCGGGGGTGACCAGGGCACCCCCCAGGTTCTCGACGTGGTCCACGTCGACGATGTCGTCCACCACCCCGGGGACGCTCTGCGGCAGGTCCGCGGCGCGCCCGACCCAGGCGATGCGGTCGTTGTGCACGAGGATCGCGGCGTTGCTGCAGACGTCGTTGCCGGTCCAGAGCCGGCCGATGTTGGTCAGCAGGCGGACCGTCATCGCATCACCGCCTTGTGCGCAGGGAAAGGCACCTGAAGGGAAGGGGCCGCCGGGCGTGATGAGGGAACCCGGCCGGTGCCGGGCACCCTGCCCGCCGGATCCGCTCCTCGTCCGGACGACATCGGAATCTCCTGCTCTCATCCGCTCCGTATGTGCGGCACGGTATCGCCAGCAGCATGATCCAGCGGTTTCAGTTCAGTTACGTTATTTCACAGGTTGGCTTGCTGTACAGGCTAATTGGGAAGAACGCCGCTTCGTTGCGACCTTGCCCGGTTCACCCACTCTGTCCCCGCAACAAACATCGAGCACGTTTTCGCAGATCAGGACACTTTTTTCCCACCTGTCCCACCAGACGTCAAGCAGACTCGCGCCATAACGTCTCGTTAGATTTGCCTCATGGTAGCAACCTAAACCTTGACCGACTACTGTCCGATTTATGGCGTTTTGCGGCTTTCTGCGGGATTCAACTCCACCTCGAGAGCACACTTGAATGCAAGCCCGTCCATTGAACAAGGGAATGGAACCTCCATAGGCTGACAAATCCAACGCCTCGACACGGCTCACCCACCTCCGGCGGACATGCTCCCGGCGCGAGCCGGTGCCGCCAGCCGGCCGAGGGGCCATACCCCGGGGGCGCCGGGGAGGCGGAGACGGCGCGCGAGAGACTTGTTCGCGGATGTTCACAGATTCACCATCCACTGCCGACAAAAATCTTCATAGTGTCACAGGGTAATCATTCCCATACTATGAGTCACATATAGCGTAACCAGCCAACAATTCATAGCCTTTCGGGCGAACTATCCGAAGGCTGTCCCCATAGGAGTGACCTTGACCGTCCCAGTGGACGCTGGCCGGCGTCGTATAGAAGAGCTTCTGGAGGAGCACGAGGAGCAGATCCTCGGGCGCTGGTTCGAGATAGCCGGGACCATGTCCGGTGGTCATGTGGACCGCGGGGGCGCGGCGGTCCCCTTCGGGGAGATATACCGGGCGCTGCGCCGTTCCCTCACCGGCTCCGAGGGCGGCAGCGACCTGCGCGGGCTGCTGGCCGAGCTGTCCCGTTCGCGGGCCCGCCACGGATTCACGCCGTCCGAGACCGCCAGCGTGGTGTTCGGCCTCAAGGAGGCCGTCTACGAGATCGTCGAAGCCGACGGCACGCCCGAGGCCCTGCGGGGCTTCATCTGGTTCTCCCGGCTCGTCGACGAGCACGGCCTCTTCACGTTCGAGACGTACGCGGCAGCCAGAGAGAGGATCATCGCCGACCAGGCCGAGCAGCTTCTGGAGCTCTCGACCCCGGTGGTGAAGCTGTGGGAGGGCATCGTCGCGGTGCCGCTGGTCGGCACGCTCGACTCCGCCAGGACCCAGGTCGTGATGGAGAAACTGCTGCAGACGCTGGTGGAGACCGGCTCCGAGCACGCGGTGATCGACATCACCGGCGTGCCGGCGGTGGACACCCAGGTCGCCCAGCACCTGCTCAAGACCGTGATGGCCGCACGGCTGATGGGCGCGGAGTGTGTGATCTCCGGTATCCGCCCGCAGATCGCCCACACCATCGTCACCCTCGGCATCGAGTTCGGCGACATCGTCACCAAGGCCTCGCTGGCCGACGCCCTGGTCCATGCGCTGCGCCAGAGCGGCGTCGAGTTCGCCGAGGCCCGCAGCCCGCGCATCGCCGTACGGACGGAGGCCGGCTGATGGACCGGGTGCCCGTTCTCAAACTCGGCGACATCCTCATCGTCTCCATCCAGATCGATCTCCAGGACCAGAGCGTTCTCGCCCTCCAGGAAGACCTGGCGGACAAGGTGGTCCAGACCGGTGCGCGAGGAGTGATCATCGATATCACCGCGGTGGAGATCATCGACTCCTTCATCGGCCGGATGTTGTCCACGATCGCCTCGATCACCCGCTTGCTCGACGCGGAGACGGTCGTCGTGGGCATGCGGCCGGCGGTCGCGATCACTCTCGTGGAGCTGGGTCTCTCACTCGGCGGAGTACGGACGGCCCTCAACCTGGAGAAGGGCGTCGCCCTGCTGAACCACCTCGACGGTGCGCGACTCGCCGTGGCCCCCCGATGACCTCCTCCGGTGAACTGCCGATCAACGGGAACGGCGACGTGGTCCTGGTCCGGCAGGAGGTCAGGGCCGCCGCCCTGGAGGCGGGACTCTCCCTGGTGGACCAGACCAAGATCGTGACCGCCGCCAGTGAGCTGGCCCGCAACGCCCTGGTCTACGCGGGAGGGGGGCGGGTCCGGATCGAGATCGTGCGCAACGGCGTACGGGCGGGCCTGCGCCTGACCTTCAGCGACGACGGTCCCGGCATTCCCGACATCGAACAGGCCCTCGTCGACGGATGGACCACGGGCAACGGCCTCGGCCTGGGTCTGAGCGGCTCCCGCCGCCTGGTCGACGAGTTCGACCTGAGGTCGGCTCCCGGCGAGGGGACGCTGATCACGGTGACGAAATGGGCACGGTGATCCCTTCCCAGAACGACGTCTGGACCAGGGCCGAGGACGCGAGCGTGATCGGCTCTCTCCGCCGTGCCGCCGTCACGCTCGCCCAGGCGCGCGGGTTCGGCGAGAAGGACACCGGCCGGATGGCCGTCGCGGTGAGCGAGGCCGCATCGAACCTGGTCAAGCATGCCGTCGAGGGGGTCATGCTGATCCGGCCGCATCCGGAGCTGCCCTCCGCGATCGAGATCGTCGCGGTGGATCGCGGGCCGGGCATGCACGACGTCCCCCGCGCCCTGCGGGACGGGTACTCCACCACCGGCACGCTCGGCATCGGGCTGGGCGGCATCGCGCGCATGGCCAGCGCATACGAGATCCACTCCGTTCCCGGCACGGGCACGGTGGTGGCCATGTGCTTCATCCCGCGCGGGGCCTCCCTCCCGCCTTTCCGGGTCGGCGGTATGAGCCGTCCGATCGGCGAGGAGATCGTCTGCGGTGACGCGTACACGATCGTCGAGAGCGATTCCGCCACCACCGTGATGGTGTGCGACGGTCTCGGCCACGGTGACGCGGCGGCCCACGCCTCGCGGGAGGCGGGGCGGGTGTTCCAGCAGGAGGCGGAGCGGGCGGCCCTGGCGGGCACCGCCCTCGTGCCGGCCGCCGTGGTGGAGCAGATCCACCGCGGGCTCACCCGCACCCGCGGCGGGGCGGTCGCCGTGGCGCGGCTGGACCGCGCCACGGGCGTCGTCCGCTTCGCCGGGCTCGGCAACGTCTCGGCCTGGATCGCGCATCCGGAGGGCCGGCAGGGCCTGATCTCGGTGCCGGGCATCGCCGGTCACCAGGCGCCGCGCACACTCCGGCAGTACGAGTACGCCATGCCGTCCCACGGCGTGCTGGTCCTCCACTCCGACGGACTCTCCGACCGCTGGAACCCCGCCTCCTACCCGGGATTGATCACGTACTCCCCCTCCGTCATCGCCGCCACGCTGCTGCGCGACGCCGGGACCCGCAGGGACGACGCGTGCGTGGTCGTGGTGAGGCCGGAAACATGAGTGCCTATATACCGGATATATCCGGCAGTAGACAGCTGAACAGGCCGGAGGCGAGGCGGAGCATGACCGGTGGCGCATCGGACGCCCCCGGAGGCGGGAGGCCGGATATGGCCGGAGGCGAGCTGATCCGCCTCGATCTCCGGGACGACCAGGACGTGTTCGCCATGCGCAGGCTGGGCCGGGAGGTGGCCGAGACGGTCGGCCTCACGGGTCCGGACCAGATCCGGGTGGCCACGGCGCTGAGCGAGATCGGGCGGGAGGTCCTCGTCCAGGGGATCTCCGCCTCGGCCGGCTTCCGGCTCGGCGAGGCCGGGCTGACCGTCACGATCTCGTTCCCCGCCGCGGCGGGTTTCCATCCCGGTGACGGAGTGACGCTGGCGGGCCGCCTCGTGGACACGATCGAGTGCGACCTGTCCGCGGGGCGCATCACCATGCTCAAGCGGCTCCCCCCCGGCCGCCCCGTGTCCTCCGTCGAGGAGATCAGGATGAGGATCGCCGAGCTCGCGCCCGCGACGGCCCTCGACGAGCTCCGTCAGCAGAACCGCGAGCTCGCCGCGACCCTGGAGGAGGTCCTGCAGCTCAACACCGAACTGCAGGAGACCAACCAGGGCGTGCTCGCCCTGTACAACCAGCTCTCGGCGGAGCTGGAGGAGACCAACCGCGGCGTCGTGGCGCTCTACGCGGAACTGGACGAGAAGTCCGTGCAGATCAGGGAGGCGAGTGACGCCAAGAACCGGTTCTGGACCACGGTCAGCCACGAGCTGCGCACCCCGCTCAACTCGATCATCGGCCTCGTCCGTCTCCTGACCGGCCCCGGCGGGGAGCCGCTGGGCCCGGAGCAGCTCCACCAGGTCCAGCTCATCGGCTCCTCGGCGGAGACGCTCCTGGCTCTGGTGACCGAGCTCCTCGACATGGCCAAGGCCGAGTCGGGGCGGCTGGACCCCCAGCCCTCCGCGGTCGACCTGGTCGCGCTGACCGAGCGTCTGGGGATGATCCTGCGGCCCACCAGCGAGACCAGGCGGGTGACACTCTCGATCGAGGTGTCGGAGGAGGCGTCCGAGGTGCTGGCCGACGAGGCGATGCTCACCAAGATCCTCCGCAACCTGCTCTCCAACGGCCTGAAGTTCACCGAGGACGGGGAGGTACGGCTCCGCGTGACCCGTGACGCCTCCACCCACGAGGTGGTCTTCACCGTGACCGACACCGGGATCGGCATCCCCGAAGAGCACCTGGAGCGCGTCTTCGAGGAGTTCTACCAGGTGCCGGGGCCGATCCAGGTGCGGGCCAAGGGCACCGGCCTCGGCCTGCCGTACGCCCGCAGGCTGGCCGAGGCGATGGGCGGCACGCTCCAGCTGTCCAGTACGGCGGGCCGGGGCACCACGGTCGTGCTGCGGCTGCCGCACCGGCCCGACGGGGACCTGATGGTGGGCCGCGTCCTCGTCGCCGACGACGACGAGGAGTTCCGCGCCGCCGTCCGGCGGATGCTCACCGGTTTCGCCTCCCGCGTCGACGAGGCCCACGACGGGCTGGACGCGCTGGAGGCGATGGCACGGGAGCTGCCGGACCTGGTGCTGGTGGACCTGCTGATGCCCCGGATGGACGGTGCGGCCCTGCTGGCGCGGATGGCCGGGGACGAGCGGCTGCGGGACGTCCCGGTCGTCATCGTCACCGTCGCGACCTCCCAGCAGTACCCGCAGACCGGGCACACGGTGGTCTCCAAACACGGGATGCGCCGTGACATCCTGCTGGAGGCGGTGCGGCATGCGCTGGAGCGCCGTGATGCCTGAGCGGTCCGTGAACGAGCGTCCCGCCACGGTGCTGGTCGTCGACGACACGCCGGCCAAGCTCTACATCCTGTCCAGCTGGTTGCGGCGGGCCGGGCACCGGGTCGTGGAGGCGACGGGCGGGCTGGAGGCGCTGGCGAAGGTCGGGGAACTCCAGCCGGACCTGGTCGTCCTGGACGTCCGGTTGCCCGACATCAGCGGGTACGAGGTGTGCGAGCAGATCAAGGCGGATCCCGTCACGTCCTCGATCCCGGTGGTCCAGATCTCCGGGGCCGCGATCACCTCGGCGGACCGGGCCGAGGGGCTCGAACGGGGCGCGGACGCCTATCTGAGCGAGCCCGTGGAGCCGGACGAGTTCACCGCCACCATCGAGGCCACCCTGCGCTACTACCGCGCGCGGCGGCGGGCGGAGCGGATGTCCGCGCGGATGGTGGCCCTCACCGAGGTCACCCTGGCGATGAACGCGGCCGGCACCTTCGACGCGCTCCTGTCCGTGGCGGTCGAGGGCGCCGCGCGGATCCTCGACCGGTACGCGGGGGTGCTCGCGCTTCCGCCGGACGGCCTCGCCCGGCGGTACACCGCCGTGCCCCCGGACGGCGCCGCCGTGAGCAGGAGCGCCTCGGCGGACTCCCTGACCGCACTGGCCGCGATGGTCCTCGGCGCCTCCGCGGGGACCGAGGTGTTCACCCTCTCGCCGGACGACTGGCGGAAGGTGATGCCCGACTCCGCGGCGGAGGGGGGCATCTCGGCGGTCGTCTGCCGGACCAAGATCGGTCGTCCGATGGTGTGCATCGGCGTCGAGGGACGCCTTCCCCTCGGCACGGACGAGCTCACCATCCTGCACCAGCTCGGCCAGGCCCTCGCCCTGGCGGTGGACGCCCTGGGCGCCTATCTCGAGGAGCACACGATCGCGCTCACCCTGCAGCGCAGCCTGCTCCCGCAGAGGATCCCCGACGTCCCGGGGCTGGAGATCAGCTGGCGCTACCAGCCGGCCGTGGACAACATCGAGGTCGGCGGGGACTTCTACGAGGTCCTCCAGCTGGGTGAGCGGGTCCTCGTCGGCATCGGCGACGTGCAGGGACACTCCCTGCACGCCGCGACGGTGATGGCCGAGCTCCGCCACGCGCTGCGCGCCTCGCTCCTGGGGGCGGTGGACCTGGGGGCCTCGATGGCGCTGCTCAACGACGTGCTGCGGCGCTATCACCCCGGGATGACCGCCACGGTGTGCCTGATCCTGATCGATCCGGAGACCGGCGAGGCGGAGCTCGCCAACGCCGGGCACATCCCGCCGATCCTCATGGACGTCCACGGAGGCGCCCGCTACCACCGGCTCGGCAACCTCCTGCTGGGCGTGGGCCAGGCGGCCTACCAGGTGGACCGGCTGACGATCCCCGAGGGCGGATCCGTGCTGATGTTCACCGACGGGCTCATCGAGGACCGCGACACGCCCCTCGACCAGAGCCTGGAGATCGCCCGGCAGCTGGCCGAGTCCGCCGACGACGATCTGGAGCTCTTCTGCGAACGCCTGATCGGGCGCTTCGGCGCGCGCGAGGACGACGTGGCGCTCGTGGTCTTCCGCCGGGCCGCAGGCCGCTGAGCCCTGCCCGCCGGGCCCCGGACGGCGCTGCCGCCGGCCGGGGCCCGGCGGGTCAGACGGTCTCGACCGGCTTGGCGACCCGCTCCAGCTCCGCGAAGAGGCCCGGCCGGACCCTGGCGTGCAGGATCGTGCCGTCCCCGGTGTGCTCGACGCCGAGCACCTCGCCCTCCCGGTGGGCCCGGGAGACGAGGTCACCGCGGTCGTACGGCACCAGCGTCCGGATCTCCCGGTCGTAGCGCGGCAGCTCCCGCTCGATCACGGCGCGCAGCTCGTCGATCCCGGCGCCGGTGCGGGCCGAGACGACCACGGTGTGCTTCTCCCGCGCGGTCAGCTGGGCCAGCACCACCGGGTCGGCGGCGTCGGCCTTGTTGACGACCACGATCTCGGGGATGTCGCGGGCGCCCTCGATGTCGGCGAAGACCTCCCGCACGGCCGCCAGCTGCGACTCCGGGTCGGGGTGCGAGCCGTCGACCACGTGCAGGATCAGGTCGGCGTCGCCGACCTCCTCCAGCGTGGAGCGGAACGCCTCGACGAGCTGGTGCGGCAGGTGCCGGACGAACCCGACGGTGTCGGCCAGAGTGAACAGGCGTCCCTCGGGCGTGAAGGCCCGGCGGACGGTCGGGTCCAGCGTGGCGAAGAGCGCGTCCTCGACCAGCACGCCCGCGCCGGTCAGCCGGTTCAGCAGCGAGGACTTGCCCGCGTTGGTGTAACCGGCGATGGCCACGGCCGGGACCTCGCGCTCCGAGCGGCGGGCGCGCTTGGTCTCCCGCGCGGTCGTCATCTCCGCGATCTGACGGCGCAGCTTGGCCATCCGCTCGCGGATCCGGCGCCGGTCCAGCTCGATCTTGGTCTCACCGGGACCGCGTCCGCCGATGCCGACGCCGCCCGCGGCCCGTCCGCCGACCTGGCGGGACAGGTTGCCACCCCAGCCTCGCAGGCGCGGCAGCAGGTAGTTGAGCTGGGCCAGCTCGACCTGCGCCTTGCCCTCGCGGCTCTTGGCGTGCTGGGCGAAGATGTCGAGGATCAGCATGGTCCGGTCGATGACCTTGACCTTGACGACCTCTTCGAGCTGACGCAGCTGGCCGGGGCTCAGCTCGCCGTCGCAGATCACGGTGTCGGCGCCGGTGGCGGCGACGATGTCGGCCAGCTCCTGGGCCTTGCCGGAGCCGATGTAGGTCGCCGTGTCGGGCTGCTGGCGGCGCTGGATCAGCCCTTCCAGCACCTGGGAGCCGGCGGTCTCGGCGAGGAGCTTGAGCTCCAGGAGGGAGTTCTCGGCGTCGACCGCCGTGCCGGAGGTCCAGACGCCGACGAGGACGACCCGCTCAAGCCGCAGCCGGCGGTATTCGACCTCGGTGACGTCCTCGAGCTCGGTGGAGAGCCCCGCCACCCGGCGCAGGGCCCGGCGCTCGGCCAGCTCCATCTCGCCGATCTCGGGCAGGTCGTCGAACTGGTCAAAGTCCAGCGGCTCACGAATGTCTATGTCGTCGCTCCGTTCAGAGGTGTTGTCGGCAGGCGTCATGTTCACAGGCGTCATCGCTTATAAGAACACCCGGGCACCCTGATGTCTTCCCACGATGGTGCCACGCGGGGGTCGGCGCCTTCATCTGGTTATCCGTCAGCCGTGAGCGAAGCCAGCAGGTCGAGGGCGCGTTTCTCCCAGTGGGCCAGGCCCAGGCGCCGGTGGGCCCGCACCGCCCGCCGGGCGTGCTCGGCGGCCTGCCCGGTACGGCCCAGCCGGGCGGCCAGCTCGGCGAGGACCAGGTGGTGCGACCCCCACCCGGAGATGCCCATCCCGCTGACGACCAGCCGGTCCGCGTACGGCAGCAGCCTGCCGTACATCTCCTGCGGATCGGGCGTGCCGAGCCGGGCGGCCACCTGGCCCCAGACGACCAGCAGCAGGTCCGCCGTCCAGTCGTCGCGTATCCCGGTGCCCCACTCCGCGATCAGTTCCCCGGCCAGTCCCGCCTCGCCGCAGTCCAGCGCGGCCAGGACCGCGACCGGCCGGAGCGGGACCAGCAGCGGGTCCCGCGCCCGCGCGACGATCTCGCCGAGAACCCCGGGCACCCGGCCCTGCTCGCGGGCGCAGGTGAACGCGGCCACCAGCCGGGGGAAGTCCTGTCCCCACAGGCTGGAGCCCTCCAGCAGGGAGGAGAACCGGGCGGTCAGCGCCTCGGCCGCCGCCCAGTCCCCGTCGAGGGTGCGGCGCGCGGTCTCGGCGATGCGGACCATCGCCTCCAGCTCCGGCCGGCCCGTCTCCCCCAGCAGCCGCTCGCAGCGGGCCAGGTCGCGGTCCCACTCCGCCAGCTCGCCCGCCCGCAGCAGCGAGGCCATCCGGAACACGCGGGCGATCACCTCGGTGACCCGCGGCAGGCCGGGCAGGGCCAGGATCTCCTCGGCGACGGCCCGGCGCTCGGCCTCCCGCTCGGGCACCCAGGCCGCGATGTAGTAGTTGTTGAGCGTGGTCGCGGTCAGGGCCGGATCGCCGATCCGGCGGGCGATCTCCACGCCCTCCCGGGCCAGGCGCTCGCCCTCGGCCCGGCGCGGGCCGTAGAACAGCTCGACGCCGAGCGTGCCGAGCAGCGCGGCGCGCTCGCGCTCGGCGAGCGGCCCGGCGAGCAGGTCCTCCAGCACGGCGACCATGCGCTCGTCCACGGCCCCGTAGAGACGCCAGTTCCAGACGCTCTGGCCGCCGAAGACGACGACCGCGGCGATCAGCGCCTCGCGGTCCCCCGTCCGCAGCGCCAGCTCCACGGCCTGTTCCAGGTCGTGGCGGGCGCGCTCGGCGTCTCCCACGGTACGGCGGGCCCTGCCCAGCTCGGTCAGCACGGCGCAGCGGGCGGAGGTGTCGGCGGCGGGCAGCGCGGACAGCGCCAGCTCCCACAGGACCACCGCCTCGTCGTGGGCGAGCTGGACGGTGGCCTTCCTGGCGGCCTCCGAGGCGTACCGCACCGCCTTGGCCCGGCCGCCGACGCGGACCGCCCGGCCGAAGTGGTGGGCGAGGGCCGCGGCCCGGGAGGCCTCCTCTCCGGCGTCCCCGGCGGGGAGGGTCTCCAGCGCCTCCCCGATCCGCAGGTGCGTCCGGGCCGCCTCCACCCGGCCCAGTTCGGCGTAGAGCGTGTCCCGGACGAGCGCGTGGGAGAAGCCGTAGTCCTCACCGGCCTCGACGAGCAGTCCGGTGACCACCGCCGGCTCCAGCAGCGACATGATCTGTTCCTCGGGGGTCGCGGTGACCGCGGCGAGCAGATCCACGTCGACGTCGCGCCCGGCGACCGCCGCGACCCGGAGCAGGGCGCGTGTCTCCTCGGGCAGCCGGGCGGCCCGGCGGCCGACGACGTCGCGCACACCGGGGGGAACGGCGCCGGGCAGACCGTTCTCACTCTCCCGCAGGCGCAGCAGCTCCCCCAGGTAGAAGGGGTTGCCGCCGCTGCGCTCGTGGAGCGTTCCGGCCAGCGCCGGGTCGATCCGCCGCGCCGCCAGGTAGGAGGCCACGTCGTCACCGGTGAGCGGGTCCACCGCCATCCGCTCGGCGCACCGCTCCCTGGTCAGCGCGCCGAGGGTGTCACGGAGCTGCTCGGGGTGGTCCCCCGGCTCGGGGCGGAGCGTGGCGACGACGAGGACGGGCCGCCGCTCCAGCTCGCCGGCGGCGAAGGCGAGCAGCCGGAGCGAGGCGGCGTCGGCCCAGTGCAGGTCGTCGAGCACGACCAGCAGCGGGCCGGCGGAGGTCAGCGCGGCCAGGACCCGCTGGTACAGCTCGAACAACTCCAGGTCGTGGCATCGCACGCAGGCACCGGTGAGGATGGCGACGACCTCCGCGGCCTCCGGTCCCGCCCCCCGCAGCGCCTGCGTCCACGGCCAGAACGGCGGGGCCGTGGCGGTGTCGACGCACCGCCCCCACAGCACGGCCATCCCCCGGGCCGCCGCCTCGTCCGCCGCCACCCGGGCGAGCCGGGTCTTGCCGATCCCGGCCTCGCCCTCCAGCAGCAGCACCCCGCCCCGGCCCCGGCGGACCTCCGCCACCCGCGCGCCGATCCGCGCGAGCTGGCGCTGCCTGCCGACGAGCAGGTCACCCGCCTCCGCGCCCACGCCGGAGGAGGCGGGCGCGGGGTCCGGGAGCGCCGGGACGCTCCCACGGCCGGGGCCCGGGCGCGCCGGGACGCTCTCACGGCCGGAGGCCGGGACGGAGACGGCGGGGCCGGGGGCGTCCAGCGCGGGGTCCTGGGCGAGCACCGCCTGCTCCAGGCGGCGCAGCTCCGGTCCCGGGTCGAGGCCGAGCTCCGTGGCGAGCAGCTCGCGGGCCCGGCGCAGGGCGGCCAGTGCGTCGGCCTGGCGTCCGGAGCGGTACAGCGCCAGCGCGAGCAGCCCCTGGAGCCGTTCCCGGTAGGGGTGGGCCCCGGCGAGCCGCTCAAGGTCGGCGACGCACGTCCCGCTCTCCCCCATGGCCAGCCGTGCCTCGAACCTGTCCTCCTCGGTCGTGACGCGCAGTTCGGCGAGGCGGGCGAGGGAGGGCCCGGCGAACTCCTGGTCGGCGAACTCCACCAGCGGGTCGCCCCGCCAGGTCTCCACGGCCCGGTCCAGGGTCCGCAGCGCCTGGCCGTACTCTCCGCGCACCAGGGCCCGGCGCCCCTCCTCCGCCCAGGCGCCGAAACGGAACAGGTCCACCTGACCCGGGGCGACCGCGAGCAGGTAGCCGGGCTCACGGGTGAGCAGGAGCCGGGACGGGGTACGGGGCGGCCGGTCGGGCTCCAGCGCCCTGCGGAGGTTGGAGATGTACGCCTGAAGGGTCCCCGTCGCGCTGGAGGGCGCCTCCCCCGCCCACAGCTCCTCGATCAGCCGGTCGAGCGAGACCACCCGGCCGGGTTCGAGGGCCAGCATCGCCAGGACCGCCCGCTGCTTGCGGGTGCCGAGATCGACCGCCCGCCCCTCGGCGTCCACGACCTCCACCGGGCCGAACAGCCGGATCTCCATTTCCCCCCAAGTCACGTCCAAACCAACACCAAACCGACCACAAACGGTCTCAGCCAGTATCGGTGTCAGCGAAACACACGGGGAGGAAACGTGAGCAAGAACAACATTCACCTCGGCGGCGAGCTGCGCCGGGCGGTACGCGGCGGGGTCCTCGTCCCCGGGGACGAGGGCTTCGCCAAGGCCCGGACGCCGTGGAACCTGGCCGTCGAGCAGAACGTCCTGGCCGTGGTGGAGGCGGCCGACGCCGACGACGTCGCCTCCGTGATCGCCTACGCCGGGCTGGCCGGGATCGGCGTCAGCACCCAGCCGAGCGGCCACGGCGCGAGCGGGGACACCGACGGGACGATCCTGCTGCGCACCGGGCGGCTGCGTGATCTGGAGATCCTGCCGGGAGAGCGGCTGGCCCGGGTGGGCGCGGGCGTCTCCTGGGGCGAGGTGCTCGCCGGGGCGAGCGGTCACGGCCTCATCGGCCTGGCGGGCAGCTCGCCCGCGCCGACCGTGGTCGGCTACACCCTCGGCGGCGGGGTGAGCTGGTTCGGCAGGAAGTACGGCTTCGCCGCCGACAGCGTGCGCTCCTTCGACGTGGTGACCGCCGACGGGGCGCGGGCCCGGGTGGACGCGGACTCCGACCCGGAGCTGTTCTGGGCGCTGCGCGGCGGCGGCGGGGACTTCGCGGTGGTCACCGCCATGGAGTTCGCCCTGTATCCGGAGCCCCTCCTGTACGGCGGGCGGATGGTGTGGACCGCCGGGCGCGCCGGAGAGGTCCTGGCCGCCTACCGCGAGACCACGGCCGAGGCCCCGCAGGAGCTGACCGCGTGGTTCTCGCTCATGCAGTTCCCGCCGCTGCCCCACGTGCCGGAGCCGCTGCGCGGGCTGTCCGCGGTGATCGTGGACGTCACCTACCTCGGTGACTCCGGTGAGGGGCAGGCGCTGCTGCACCGGCTGGAGAAGATCGACGGCCGGGTCCTCGACACCCGGGGACCGCTGCCGGTGGCCGAGCTGGGGAGCATCTGCGCCGAACCGACCGACCCGGGACCCGGGATGTTCCGCGGCGAGCTGCTGACCCGGTTCGACGACACGGTGGCCGCGACGATCCTGGAGGAGGTGGTGGGCTCGGGGACGGTGGCCCCGCTGGCCGTGGCGCAGCTGCGCCACCTGGGCGGGGCGCTGGCCCGGCCGGCCGCCGGGGGCGGCGCCTGCGGGCGCATCGAGGAGGAGTACCTGCTCGGCCTGCTGGGTGTGCCGTTCACCCCCGAGGCCGGGGCGGCCATCGGGGAGCGGTTCCGGGCGGTCTCCGCGGCGCTGGTGCCGTACACCAGCGGGCGCAAGCCCTTCACCAATCTCGGCGCGGGCGAGAAGGCCGCGAACGCCTTCCCGGGTGAGGTGCTGGCCCGGCTGCGGGACGTCAAGCGCCGCCGGGACCCGCTGGGCGTGCTGCGCAGCAACTATCCGGTGCTGGCCGGCTGACCCCCGCCCCCGGTCCGCCGGGACCGCCGTCCCCGCCGGAGACCCCGGGAATCCGCTCAGGGTCTCCGCTCAGGGTCTCCCGGGGTCAGGAGGGCAGGACCTTCGCGTCCCCGGAGCCGGTCGAGACCTGGACGGTCCGGGGCGCGGACGCGTCGTTGGTGACGCCGATGGTCTCGTCTCCGGACCCGGTCTCGGCGGTCACCCGGTAGGTCTCGCGCGGCAGCCGTACCGTGGCGTCACCCGAGCCCGTCTCGACCTGCACGTCGTCCGGCACCGCGGTGAACTTCGCCTCGACGTTCCCCGACCCGGTGTCGGCGAGGAACCGCTTGCCCGTCAGGGTGCTGGCCTCGATGTCGCCGGAGCCGGTGCCCGCGTCCACCTCGCCGCTGAGCGAGCGCAGGATGATGTCCCCCGATTCGGTGTCCGTCTTGACCGACATCCCCTTCGGGATCTCGACCTTGTAGTCGACGCTGCAGACCATCATGCCGACGCGGTCCGGGCACCTGTACGTCAGCGTGAGGGTGTCACCGCTCACGACGTGCTCGGTCTTCGGCTTGTCCCGCTTCCAGTGGATCGTCTCGGTGACCCTGATCCCCGTCCGGTCGGACTCGTTGACCACGATGTCCCCGGACCCGCTGTCCACGACGAGCCTCAGCACCTTGTCGGGCACGTCGTAGGAGGCCACCTCCTGCTCGCCCGGGCCGAACCCGTCGAACTGGCAGGCGGAGAGCACCAGGACCGAGCCCACGACGGCCCCTGCGGCAAGCATCTTCTTCTTCACGGCTCAATCCTCGACTCCCGGGGAAGCCCACCGCTTCCCTCTCCCGACCGATTTCCGCCTCCCTCGAAAGAGGGGGTGTGACTCCACTGTGGCCGCCCGGACCGCCGGATCCCATCCGGGAAGCCCCCCTATCGGCCCTGAGGGAGACCTGAGACGCACCCGAGGAGGCCCCTGCCTTTGACCCGCAAGTGACCGTCCAGTAGCGTCTATTCCACAATTCAGAAGAGATTTTCCATCATGTGGAAAACAGGAAAGGGAGCTCATGGACGGCGTTGAGATCACCGGCACCTCCCAGGACCGGTTCGACGAGATCCTCACGCCGGAGGCGCTGGCCTTCGTGGCCGCCCTCCAGCGCGAGTTCGGCGCCCGGCGCATCGAGCTGCTCCAGGCCCGTCAGGCCCGGCAGGCGGAGCTCTCGGCCGGCGGCACCCTCGACTTCCTTCCCGAGACCAAGCACGTGCGCGAGTCCGAGTGGCGGGTCGCCCCGCCCGCGCCCGGCCTGGTGGACCGCAGGGTGGAGATCACCGGCCCGGTCGACCGGAAGATGACGATCAACGCCCTCAACTCCGGGGCCAAGGTCTGGCTGGCCGACTTCGAGGACGCCAACGCCCCCACCTGGGAGAACACCGTCAACGGCCAGCTCAACCTGCGGGACGCGCTGGACCGGGCCATCGACTTCGAGACCGGCGGCAAGAGCTACACCCTCAAGCCCGACGAGGAGCTGGCCACCATCGTGGTCCGCCCGCGCGGCTGGCACCTGGAGGAGAAGCACCTCCTCCTCGACGGCGCCCCGATGTCGGGCTCCCTCGTCGACTTCGGCCTCTACTTCTTCCACTGCGCCGCCCGGCAGATCGCCAAGGGCAAGGGGCCGTACTTCTACCTGCCGAAGATGGAGTCGCACCTGGAGGCCCGCCTCTGGAACGACGTCTTCGTCCGGGCCCAGGACCTGCTCGGCATCCCGCAGGGCACCATCCGCGCGACCGTGCTGATCGAGACCTACCCGGCCGCGTTCGAGATGGAGGAGATCCTCTACGAGCTCCGCGACCACTCCGCCGGGCTCAATGCGGGCCGCTGGGACTACCTGTTCAGCGTGATCAAGAAGTTCCGCACCCGCGGCAAGGAGTTCCTGCTCCCCGAGCGGAACGCGGTGACCATGACCGCGCCGTTCATGCGCGCCTACACCGAGCTGCTGGTGCGCACCTGCCACAAGCGCGGCGCGCACGCCATCGGCGGCATGGCCGCGTTCATCCCCTCCCGCCGCGACGCCGAGGTCAACAAGGTCGCGCTGGAGAAGGTCCGGGCCGACAAGACCCGCGAGTCCGGCGACGGCTTCGACGGCTCCTGGGTGGCCCACCCCGACCTGGTCCCGATCTGCCGCGAGGTCTTCGACGGCGTGCTCGGCGAGCGGCCCAACCAGATCGACCGGCTCCGCGAGGACGTCTCCGTCTCCGCCGCCGACCTGCTGGCCGTCTCCGAGACCCCCGGCGACATCACCGAGGCCGGGCTGCGCAACAACGTGGACGTGGCGCTGCGCTACCTGGCCGCCTGGATGGGCGGGCTGGGCGCGGTGGCGATCCACAACCTGATGGAGGACGCCGCCACCGCCGAGATCTCCCGCTCCCAGATCTGGCAGTGGATCCACAACGGCATCGAGCTGGCCGACACCGGCGCGGTCGTCACCAGGGAGCTCGTCGAGCAGATCATCGACGAGGAGCTCGCCAAGATCAAGGCCGAGCCCGGTTACGACGAGGCCCTCTACGCCCAGGCCACCGCCCTGTTCAAGGAGGTCGCCCTGGACGACGACTTCGCCGAGTTCCTGACCCTGCCCGCCTACGCGCGCATGCCGTGACGACATGAGGAGGCCGGGGGTGGAGGATCTCCCTCCGACGAGGAGGATTCCCACCCCCGGTTCCAACCGGGCACGGAGAGTAACCGAACGCATCCGCTACGTTCCGTCCGTGGACGATTGCACGAACGGCAAAGGCATCCACCCCGACGAGTCCGCCACGCTGCCGGCGGACATCAAGCGGGAGATCGCCACGAGCAGGGTCCGGACCGTGCTGGCGGCCAACGCCGAGCTGATCCAGCAGTACTGGCGGATCGGCCGCCACATCCTCGACCGCCAGGCCGACGAGGGCTGGGGTAAGAAAGTCGTCGCCCGGCTGTCGGCGGATCTCCGTACCGCGTTTCCCGAGGCCAGAGGCTACTCCCGGACCAACCTCCACCGCATGAGCGCCTTCGCCGCCAGGGGCTTCCATGCCCGCAAGACCGCCGAGGAGGGGTGGACCCGCGGCGTCCTGACCACGATGATCAAGGGGCAGTTCCACCTCCGCACGAGCCACCCCCTGCACAACTTCGACCGCACCGTGCCACCCCGAGGACCGCGAGTCCGTCAAGAAGCTCATCAAGGACCCCTACGTCCTGGAGTTCCTGGACTCGGTGACACGACCGCGCCTCCGCGTGAGCTTGAGGAGGATCGACATTGACCGAGACGCTCGACGAGCTGGCCCGGGGGTTGGCGGGGGTGCTGCCGCCGGGGGCGGTGATCACTGATCCGGTGCGCCTGCGCACCTACGAGTGCGACGGCCTCACCCACCACCGGGCCGTGCCCGGGATCGTCGTGCTGCCGGAGAGCGCCGAGCAGATCGCCGCCGTGGTGCGGCTCTGCAACGAGTACGGCGTGCCGTTCGTGGCGCGCGGCGCGGGGACCGGGCTGTCCGGCGGGGCGCTGCCGCGCGCCGACGGGGTGCTGGTGGTGACCGCGAAGATGCGGCGGATCCTCCAGGTCGACCTGGCCGACCGGCGGGCCGTGGTGGAGCCGGGGGTGACCAACCTGGCGATCACCGAGGCGGTCCGCGAGCACGGTTACTACTACGCGCCCGACCCCTCCAGCCAGCAGGTCTGCACGATCGGCGGGAACGTCGCGGAGAACTCCGGCGGCGCGCACTGCCTGAAGTACGGCTTCACCGTCAACCACGTGCTCGCCCTGGAGATCGTCACCCCCGACGGCGACATCGTCACGCTCGACGCCGACGACCCCGGCTACGACCTGCTGGGCGCGTTCGTCGGCTCGGAGGGCACGCTCGGGATCACCACCAAGGTCACCGTACGGCTCTCGCGGGCGCCGGAGACCGTGACGACGCTGCTGGCGGCGTTCGGGAGCATCGAGCAGGGCGGGCAGGCCGTCTCGGCGATCATCGGCGCGGGCGTCGTCCCGGCCGCGATCGAGATGATGGACGCCCTGGCGATCGCGGCGGCCGAGGCGGCGGTGGCCTGCGGCTATCCGGCGGGCGCGGGGGCGGTGCTCATCGTGGAGCTGGACGGGCCGGCCGCCGAGGTGGCGCACCAGTTCGCCGAGGTGGAGCGGATCTGCCGGGACAACGGCGCGTTCGAGCTGCGGACCGCGGCGGGGCCGCAGGAGCGGGCGGCGGTCTGGAAGGGCCGCAGGTCGGCGTTCGCGGCGGTCGGCCGGATCAGCCCGGCCTACATCGTGCAGGACGGGGTGGTCCCGCGGACCGCGCTGCCCGACGTGCTGGCGAGCATCGACCGGCTCTCGGCCGAGTACGGCATCCGGGTCGCCAACGTCTTCCACGCCGGAGACGGGAACCTGCACCCGCTGGTGCTGTTCGACGACGCCGAGCCGGGCGCGGAGGAGCGGGCCGGGCTGGTCTCGGGACGGATCCTCGACCTGTGCGTCGAGCATGGTGGGTCCATCACCGGTGAGCACGGTGTTGGTGTAGACAAGTCCCGATATATGCCGAAAATGTTCACCGACGATGATCTGGACACCATGCAACTGGTCCGCTGCGCCTTCGACCCCCGCGGCCTGTCCAACCCGGGCAAGGTCTTCCCCACCCCGCGCCTGTGCGGCGAGGTCCCGGGCGTGCGCAGGGGCGTGCACCCGCTGGTGGAGTCCGGCCGGGCGGAGCAGTTCTGATGGCCACGCCGCAGGAAACCGGCCCGGACGCGCCGCAGGAGACCGGCGCGAGGGCACGGCACGGGGCCGGTGCTCGCGACGCGTTGTCCGCGACCGGGGTGACGGTCCGGGACGCCGGCCCCGGCGACGCCGTGGCCGGGGTCATGCCCCGCTGGGTGGCGCTGCCGGAGAGCACCGAGGAGGTCGCGGCTCTGATGCGGGTCTCGGCCGGGCACGACCTCGCCGTGGTCCCGGCCGGCGGCGGCACCAGGCTCCACTGGGGAACCCCGCCCGAGCGCTGCGACCTGCTGATCGACACCTGTTGCCTGAACGAGATCCTGGAGCACGCCTCCGGCGACCTCGTGGTGCGCGTGCAGGCCGGCGTGACCATGGACGCCCTGGCCGAGGCCCTCGCCGCGCAAAACCAGGAACTGGCCCTCGACGTCCCCCTCGCCGGCTCCACCGTCGGCGGCACGCTCGCCACCGCCGCGGCGGGCCCCCGCAGGCTCCGCTACGGCACCGCCCGCGACCTGCTGATCGGCCTCACGGTCGTGCTCGCCGACGGCACGGTCGCCCGCTCCGGCGGGAAGGTCGTCAAGAACGTCGCGGGATACGACCTCGGCAAGCTGTTCACCGGCTCGTACGGCACGCTCGGGATCATCACCGAGGCCGTCTTCCGCCTCCATCCGATCCCCCGGGCCCGCCACTGGGTCACCGCCGTGCTCCCGTCCGCGCCCCCGGCTGCGCTCTCCGCCGGACCCTCCACGAGCCCCGGTGCCGTCGCCGCCGCGCTGGCCGCCTCGCAGGCCGAGCCGAGCGCGGTCGAGCTGGACTGGCTCGCGCCCGCCGGGACGTTCACGGTCTCGGCGCTGGTCGAGGGTGTGGCGGCCGAGAGCAGGGCGGGCGCCGTACGGGATCTGCTCGCGGGCGCGGCGGAGGCCGTACCGGACGTGACCGGCGGCGGCGAGGCGCCCGGGTGGTGGGGGGTCACGCCGGGCGAGGACGTGCTGCTGGAGCTGCGCGTCCCGCCCTCGGGGGTGGACGGCGCGCTGCGGGCGATCGCCGCGCGCGGGCTGCCCGCCCGGGTGCGCGGCTCGCTGGCCTCGGCGGTCCTGCAGATCGCCCTGCCTCCGGAGAGCGCCGGGACGGAACCCACGGAGCTCGCGAAGCTCCCGGAGATCCCGGAGATCCCCCAGCTCGCGGAGGTCGCGGAGGTCGCGGCCTTCGTGTCGGGCCTGCGCGGCGACGTCGCCCCCCTCGGCGGCAGGCTCACCGTGCTCACCGCCCCGCCGGAGCTCGCCCGTCTGGTGGACCTCTGGGGGCCGGTGGGGGCGCTGCCGCTGATGCGGCGGGTCAAGGAGCGGTTCGACCCGGACCGGAGGATGTCCCCCGGCCGGATGGCGGGAGGGATCTGACCGTGGACCCCGAGCTGATCAACGACTGCGTGCACTGCGGATTCTGTCTGCCCAGCTGCCCGACGTACGTCCTGTGGGGTGAGGAGATGGACTCCCCCCGCGGCCGTATCCACCTGATGAAGCAGCACGTCGAGGGCACCCCGGTGACCGATGAGATGGCCGGGCACTTCGATGCCTGCCTGGGCTGCATGGCGTGCGTGACGGCCTGCCCCTCGGGGGTGCGCTACGACAGGCTGATCGAGCAGACGCGTGCCGTGGTGGAGAGGGAACACGTCCGCGAACCCGCCGACCGGGCGCTGCGCGAGCTGGTCTTCCAGCTCTTCCCCCATCCCCGGCGGCTGCGCGCGATGCGGGTGCCGCTGCGGCTCAGCGCGGGGCTGCGGCGCAGGATCGCGCCGCGGCTGGAGCGGGTCAACCCGTCCCTGGCGGCGATGGCCGACCTCGCGCCCGATCCGGTGAAGCGGGTACGGCTGCCGCGCCGGGTCGAGGCGGTCGGCAGGCGCAGGGCCACCGTCGGGATGCTCACCGGATGCGTGCAGGGCGAGTTCTTCCCGCAGGTCAACGCGGCCACGGCGCGGGTGCTCGCGATGGAGGGCTGCGATGTGGTGATCCCGCCGTCGCAGGGCTGCTGCGGGGCGCTGTCGCTGCACTCCGGCCGTCCGGGGCAGGCCCGGCGTTTCGCGCGGCGGACGATCGCGGCCTTCGACCGGGCGGGCGTGGACACGATCGTGGTCAACGCGGCCGGGTGCGGCTCGACCATGAAGGAGTACGCCGACCTCCTGGACGGGGTGTGGGCCGAGCGGGCCCGGGAGATCCGTACCGTCGACCTGGCGGAGTATCTGGCCGAGCTCGGCCCGGTGGCCAGGCGCCACCCGCTCCCGCTCACCGTCGCCTACCACGACGCCTGCCATCTGGCGCACGCGCAGGGGGTGCGGTCCCAGCCGCGGGAACTGCTGACCGCGATCCCGGATCTCGAACTGAGGGAGATCGCCGAGTCGGCGATCTGCTGCGGCTCCGCCGGCACCTACAATCTGTTCCAGCCCGAGGCCGCCCGCGAGCTGGGCGACCGCAAGGCCGAACGGGTCCTCGCCACCGGCGCCGACCTGCTGGTCTCGGCCAACCCCGGCTGCACCATGCAGATCACCTCGGCGATCCGCCGTTCCGGCGCAGCCCCGATCCCGGTCGCCCACACCGCGCAGGTGCTGGACGCCTCCATCCGCGGTCTGGGGAGGGTCGCATGAGCACGGACCGCCTCGGCACCGGCGCCGGCCACGCCAACGGGGACCGTGCGAGCAGGGCGGCCGTGAGCACAGTCCAGTCCGTCGACCGGGCGCTCGACCTGCTGGAGGCGCTGGCCGGGCACGGCGGTGAGGCCGGGATCTCGGAGCTGGCCGCCGCGACGGGCCTGCCGTACGGGACGATCCACCGGCTGCTGCGCACCCTGCTCGACCGCGGATACGTGCGCCAGGAGTCCGACCGGCGTTACGCGCTGGGCGGGGCGCTGGTCCGGCTCGGCGGGATGGCCGAGCGGCTGGTCGGCGTGTGGGCGCAGCCGTACCTGAAGAAGATGGTGGAGCTGTCCGGCGAGACGGCGAACATGGCCGTGCTGGAGGGCGACTTCATCGTCTACGTCGCGCAGGCGCCCTCGCCCCGGCGGCTGCGGATGTTCGCCGAGGTGGGCCGGAGGGTGCTGCCGCACAGCACGGCCGTGGGCAAGGTCCTGCTGGCCGACCGGCCGGACGCCGAGGTGGCCTCGCTGGTCGAGCGGACCGGGATGCCCCGGCGGACCGCCAACACGATCACCGAGCTGCCCGCCATGCTCGCCGAGCTGGACCGGGTGCGCGACCGCGGGTACGCGATGGACCTGGGCGAGGAGGAACTGGGCGTGCACTGCCTGGCCGTGGGGGTGCGCGACGGCGCGCGGACGGTCGCGGCGATGTCGGTCTCCGGCCCGGCCGAGCGCATCGACGCGCTCGACCGGGAGGAGCTGGCCGCGGGCATGCGGCGGATCGCCCGGGATTTCGGCGCCGAGCTGGGCGGCGCCCTGTGACCCGCGTGTCCGGGAGGCCCGTCAGCGGCTCGGCGGGTTGATGTTGAGGCCGGTGCCCTGCGGGACCGGGACGACCGTGACCTGGCCCTTCTGGATGGCCTGCCAGAGGACGGCGCCGTCCCGGCCGAGGACCTTCACCAGGTCCTTGATGGACTCGAGCTCGGTGCGGACCTTGGCGTTGCGCTGGGCCTGGGCGACGTTCTCCGCCTTGGCTGCCTGCTCGGCGGAGAGGGCCTCCACCAGCGACGCGGGCGGCTCAGGCTTCTGGATCGTCAGGGAGATGTCACCGCAGTCGCCGCTGCCGGCGTAGTTCTGGCCGCAGAAGTAGGCGGCCCCGGCGGTCTCCTTGATGAACTGCCGTGCCAGCTCGCCGACCCGCGTCTCCCAGGCCTGCTTGACCTTCGGGTCGTTGAACAGCCCGCGCCACTCGAACTCCTGGGAGGCCGCGTCGAGCGCCCGGTCCAGCGGGACCCGCATGTAGATGCCGAGCATCCGCCGCCATCCCTCGGACTCCCCCTCCTCGTAGTAGGCGCGGAACTTCAGCCCGATCTTCTCGTGGAACTGCTGGAGCGTCTTGCACTCGGTGTTGAGCGTGAAGGTCGCCACGCCCGAGACCCGCATCTCCACGTTGTCCCTGCTGACGACCGTCAGCGGCTTGGACTCGGCGTCCTGGGCCCCCGAGAAGTCGAAGGTCCGCTGGCCGAACGGGTAGGAGTAGGCGGTGTCGCCGGGGCCGAGCAGGGTGGCGCCGCTGGAGGGGTTGACGCACCGCTCGAACTCGATCGGCTCGAAGACGCCGCCCGCGTAGTGAAGGATGATCTCGTCGGGCTGGGTGCTCACCCGGGAGCACGCGCTCAGCAGCACGCTGAACACCACCACCGCGCCGACGGCCAGCGCGAGTCCTCGCACCAGCAGGCTTCTCCCTCTGGATTTCTGTGCGTTCATCGCCACCTCTTGAGATCCGCTTTACCAAACGCGGATCTTAGGGGTTCTCCGTGGAGCGCCGTGGATCACCGCCGTGGCGGGGACGGGCCACTGCTTCTCGTGACGGCGGAGATCCACGGAGCGGCTCTAGGCTGAGGGGGTGGAGCGCAGCCGGATCGAGGACGCGGTGCTGGCGGCCGGGGCGGTGGTCGTGGTGCCCTTCGGGACGCGGGTGGCCGCGCAGGGCGAGGTGCCGCCGGCGGAGGCTCTGGACGGGCGCGCCTACGCGTTGCTGTTCGGCGCGGGGCTCGTCCTGGTGGCGCGCAGGCGGTTCCCGTGGGCCGTCCTGGTCACCACCCTGGCGTGCTGCTCGGCGCTGGTGGCCCTGAACTATCCGTTCGGCCCGGTCTTCCTGACGTTGAGCGTCGCGCTGTACACGGTGACCGCGCACCGGCCCGTCCCGCACGGCGTGTGCGCCTTCCTGCTGTCCGGCACCGCCCTGGTCGCGGCGGACTCCTCGGCCGGGGCCGACATGAGCGGCCCCGGCAGCATGCCGGTCTGGTACGCCTCGATGCTCCTGCCGTACGGCATCGGCCTCGTCGTGCGGGCGAACCGGCGGGCGCTGCTGGCCACGGCCGAGGCGGAGGCGGCGCGGGCGGAGCGGCGGGCCCAGGAGGAGCGCGCGCGGCAGGAGCGGCGGGCGCAGGAGGAGCGGCTCGCCATCGCCCGGGAGATCCACGACGTGCTCGGTCACAGCCTGACGTTGATCAACATGCGGGCGGGCGCCGCCCTGCACGTGGCCTCCCGCCGTCCCCGGCCGGGCGGGGACGGCCCGGATGCCCCGGATGCCTCGGCCGCCTCGGATGCCTCGGAGCCCTTGGAGGCTCTGGAGTCGATCAAGAAGATCAGCAAGGAGGCCCTGCGGGAGTTGCGGACCACCCTGGGCACGGTGCGCGAGCACGGGTCCCGGCCGGGCGCGGACCGGCTGCCCGAGCTGGTCGCCTCGATGGGCGGCGCCGGGGTGGAGATCGAGCTGAACGTCACCGGCGAGGCCTCCGCTGCCGCCGGCCACGTGATCTACCGGATCGTCCAGGAGTCCCTGACCAACGTGCTGCGCCACTCCGGGGCCCGCCGCGCCGTGGTGACCGTCGGCCGCTCCGCCGGCCACTCCACCGTCACGGTCACCGACGACGGCGCCGCCCCCGCGGGCCCCGAGGGCAGCGGCATCACCGGGATGCGCGCCCGGGCCGAGGCGCTGGGCGGCACACTCACCGCGGGCCCCCGTGAGGGCGGCGGCTTCACGGTGGAGGCGAGGCTCCCGGACCGTCTCCCCCTCCGATCGGTTCCCTGAGCTCAGGAGTGGCTATGGAGTCCTCGCCTTTCGCCCGTGTCCGTGTGGACGCGGATCTCAGTCACCGAGCTCGCGGCGGCGGCGGGTCACGTAGTCCCGGAGCTCCTCGCGGATCGCGTCGTCGAGCGGCGGCGGCTCGTACTCCTGGAGCTTCGCCCGGTAGATCTCCGTCGCCCGGGCCGCCGCGTCCTTGGCGCCGCGCCGCATCCAGCGCTCGTAGTTGTCGGAGGAGGACAGCAGCGGCCGGTAGAAGCAGGTCCGGAAGCGCTCCATGGTGTGCGCGGCGCCCAGGAAGTGGCCGCCGTGGCCGACCTCGGCGTGGGCGTCGAAGGCCAGGGACTCCTCGGTGATCTCCAGCGGGGTGAACTCGTGCTGGAGCATGCGCAGGATCTCCACGTCCATGACGAACTTCTCGAACCCGCTGACCAGGCCGCCCTCCAGCCAGCCCGCGGTGTGCATGACCCAGTTGGCGCCCGCCAGGAAGGTCGGCAGCATCGTCATCAGCGCCTCGTAGCCGGCCTGGGCGTCGGCCGTCTGCGAGGAGGTCAGGGCGCCTCCCGAGCGCCAGGGCAGCCCGAAGCGGCGGGCGATCTGGCCGGTGCACAGCAGGCCGACGGCCGATTCGGGGGTGCCGAAGCACGGCGAGCCGGACTGCATGTCGATGTTCGACAGGAACGAGCCGAAGATCACCGGACAGCCGGGGCGGATCAGCTGTGACAGGGCGATCCCGGTGAGCGCCTCGGCGATCTGCTGGACCAGCGTGGCCGGGACCGAGACCGGGGACATGGCGCCCATCAGCAGGAACGGGGTCAGGACGACCGGCTGGTTCGCCGCGGAGTACTCGAACTGGGCGTCCAGCATGCGGTCGTCCCAGCGCAGCGGCGAGTTGCAGTTGATCAGGGAGATGGTGGCGGGGACCGTCTCGATGTCGCCGAGCAGGATGCGGGTCATCGCGATGGTGTCGGCGGCGTTCGGGCCGGAGACCACGTTGCCCATGTAGATCTTGTCGGTCAGCGTCTGGAGCGCGTAGACCATGTCGAGGTGGCGGGAGTCGAGCGGCGCGTCGCCGGGTTCGCAGACCACTCCCCCGGCGGAGTCCATCTCCCCGAAGACCTGCGAGAGCTTGCAGAACCGGTGGAAGTCGTCGAGCGTCGCGTCGCGCCGCACGTCGCCCTCGCGCACGAACGGCGATCCGTACACCGCGCCGAAGGCCATGTGGTCGCCGCCGATGTGCACGGTGTTGGCGGGGTTGCGCGCCTGGACGTCGAACTCCCGGGGGGCCTTGGCGACCTGTTCGAGGAGGAACTCCGGGTCGAAGAGGACGTTGTTCTCCTCGACCTTCATCCCGGCCTTGCGGAACAGCTCCAGGGCCCGGGGGGACATGAACTCCACCCCGATCTCGGAGACGATGCGGCGCCAGCCCCGGTCGAGGGTGGCCATCGCGTCGGCGGACAGGATCTCGTAGCGGGGCATCTGGTTCAGGAACACGGCCACTCCTTCGGACCTGCTGGACCCTCTCGACCCTCTTGACCCGGATCTGAGGCCGATCTTACGCTCGTTGAGTGGAACAACGGTTCCACGATATGGAACTTCACCGGCGGCTCCGGTCCCCCGGACCACGGCGCGGCGGCGTCGCGACGAGCCCGTGACCAGCAGGGAGCACGACGTGACGACCCCGTCCGGGACGCAGGCGATCGACCGGGCCGCGCAGTTGCTCGTCCGCGTCGTCGAGGCGGGCGAGCCCCAGCCGTTCACCACCCTGCTCACCGAGTCGGGGCTGCCCAAGAGCACCGCCTCCCGCCTGCTGTCGGCCCTGGAGCGGCACGGCCTGCTCCAGCGCGACCGCGACGGCGCCTTCCGGCCGGGGCCGGTGCTCGCCCGCTACGCCAGCCGGTCCGGCAGCGCCGACCTGGCCGTCACCGCCCAGCCGTACCTGGAGCGGATCGGCGGCAAGACCGGCGAGACCGTCAACCTGGCCGTGCTCAGCGGCGGCGCGGTCGAGCAGATCGCCCAGGTCGACAGCAGCTACCTGCTCGGCGCGACGAACTGGGTGGGACTGCGGGTGCCGCTGCACTGCTCGGCGCTGGGCAAGGTCTTCCTCGCCCACGGCGCGGCCGAGCTGCCCGGCGGCCCGCTGGAGCGCCGCACCCCGCGGACCCTCACCGACCGCGAGGAGCTCGGCCGGGAACTGGCCGGGATCCGGCGGCGCGGGTACGGCGTGGCCCGCGAGGAGCTGGAACCCGGGCTGATCGCCGTGGCCGCCGCCGTACGGGGCGGGGACGGCGCGGTCATCGCGGCGCTGTCGGTCTCCGGCCCCTCTGTCCGCCTCACCCCGGACCGCGTCACCGAGATCGGCGAACTCCTCACCGGCGAAGCCTCCGCCCTCTCCGAAGCGTTAGGAGCCCCCTTTGACCGAGCAAGAGATCCTGCAGGGCCTCTATGACCGGACCCTCGTGGGCGACGCCCCGGCCGTCCTGGACCTGACCGACCAGGGCCTGGCCGCGGGCCTGGCCCCCGAGACGATGCTGTTCGAGGCGCTGATCCCCGCCCTGGAGGAGGTGGGCGCCCGGTTCGAACGCGGTGACTTCTTCGTGCCGGAGATGCTGATCGCCGGGCGGGCGATGGCGGGCGCGATGGAGGTGCTGCGCCCGTTGCTGGCCCAGACGGGCGCGGCGTCGCTGGGCAGGTTCCTGATGGGCACGGTCAAGGGCGACGTCCACGACATCGGCAAGAACCTGGTGAACATCATGCTGGAGGGCGCCGGGTTCGAGGTGATCGACCTGGGAGTGCAGGTGGCGCCGGAGAGGTTCGTGGCGGCGATCCGCGAGCACCGGCCCGACATCGTGGGGTTCTCGGCGTTCCTGACGACGACGATGCCGATGTTCAAGGCGAACATCAACGCGCTGGAGAAGGCGGGCCTGCGCGACCAGGTGATCGTCATGGTGGGCGGGGCCCCGGTCACGCAGGAGTACGCCGACGCGGTCGGCGCGGACGGCTACGCCGCCGACGCCTCCACCGCCGTCCGCCGCGCCAAGGAGCTCCTGGCCGGGCGCCGCGCCGTCGCCGGGACACCGTCATGAGCCCGGCCGCCGTCACGGACCGGCCGAGGAGGTCTCCGTCGTGCACACCGTTCTGAGGTCCCGGACCAGGGAAGTGGTCATCGGCCCCGACCGGCCGTTCTGCGTCATCGGGGAGCGCATCAACCCCACCGGCCGGGCGAAGTTCGCCGAGGCGCTGCGCGCGGGCGACCTGTCCCAGGTGATCGTGGACGTGCGGCGGCAGGTCGAGGCCGGGGCGCACGTGCTCGACGTGAACGCGGGGGTGCCGCTCGCCGACGAGGCCGGGCTGCTCACGTCCATGATCAAGCTCATCCAGGGGCACACCGACCTGCCGCTGTGCATCGACTCCTCGGTGGTCGAGGCGCTGGCCGCGGGACTGGCGGTCTACCAGGGCAAGGCGCTGGTCAACTCGGTGACCGGCGAGGACGACCGGCTCGCCGAGATCCTGCCGCTGGTCAAGCGGTACGGCGCCGCGGTGGTCGCGCTGGCCAACGACGAGACCGGCATCCCGGAGACCGCCGGGCAGCGCCTGGAGATCACCGGGAAGATCGTCCGGGTGGCCACCGAGGAGTACGGCATCCCGATGGAGGACATCGTCATCGACCCGCTGGCGATGACCGTCGGCGCCGACACCGACGCGGTGAACGTGACGCTGGAGACCATCCGGGCGATCCGCGACGCCTACGGGCTCAACATGTGCCTGGGCGCCTCCAACGTCTCCTTCGGCCTGCCCGACCGGCACGCGCTGGGCGCCGCCTTCCTGGCGATGGCCGCCGCGGCCGGGCTGACCAGCGCCATCATGAACGCGCTCGCCCCCGAGTGCGTGACCGCCGCCCGCGCCGCCGACCTGCTGCTCGGCAACGACCCGTGGGGCGCGAACTGGATCTCCGCCTACCGGGCCCGGCAGGGATGACGGAACAGGGCCCCGCAGCCGGGCGCGGCCCCGGAACCGGCCGGGACACCGGGTCCGGGCGCGTACGGCTGCGCCTGCTGGCCGAGGGCAGGCCGCCCCGGGAGGTGAGCGTGCCACCGGGGGTGAGCGTGTTCGAGGCGGCGAGCTGGAACGGCGTCGCGATCGACTCGACGTGCGGCGGGCACGGGACCTGCCGCAAGTGCAGGATCAGGGTGACGGCCCGCGGCGCGGACGACGGGAACGGCGTGAGCGCCACGGGCGAGGCGGGCGACCCGGGCGACCTGGGTGAGGCGGGCGACCCGGACGGCGCGGGCTGCCCGGTCCCGGTCTCCCGGCTGGATCCCCGGGCGTTCGGCCCGGAGCAACTGCGCGAGGGGTGGCGGCTGGCCTGCCTCGCTCGGGCCGTCTCGGACCTGGAGGTGGAGATCCCCCCGCTGGCCACCCGGCCGAAGGCGGCGACCGTGGGGGTCGGGCGGCAGGTCATCCTCCGCCCCGCCGTGCAGAAGCGCTACGTCGAGCTGGCCGAGCCCACCCTCACCGACCAGACCCCGGACCTGGAACGGCTCCTGGCCGCCCTGGACGACCTGGAGCCGGTGCCGGACCTGCACGCCGTACGGGCGGCGGGAAAAGTGATGCGGGCGGCGGACTTCAAGGTCACCGCCGTGGTCGTGGACGACGTCCTGATCGACGTGGAGCCCGGGGACACGAGCGGGTCGCGCTACGGGGTGGCGTTCGACCTGGGGACGACGACGGTCGTGGCGACGCTGCTGGACCTGTCGTCGGGGACGCCGGTGGCGGTGCGCTCGATGCTCAACCTCCAGCAGCCGTCCGGCGCGGACGTGATCTCCCGGATCAGCGCGACCATGCTGGACCCCTCGGCGCTGGACCGGCTGCGGGACGCGGCGCGCGAGACGATGGACCAGCTCGCGCGGGAGGTGTGCGAGGAGGGGGGCGTCTCCCCCGGGCACGTCTACGAGGTGGCGCTCGCCGGGAACGCGACCATGGTCCAGCTCGCCCTGGGCATCGACCCCGAGCCGCTGGGCGTGGCGCCGTTCGTCATGGCCACCCGAGCACTGCCCGCCCTGCTCGCCTCGGACCTGGGGCTGCGCCTCCATCCCCGGGCGCGGGCCGTGGTGCTGCCGGCGCTGGGGGCGTACGTGGGCGGGGACATCGTGGCCGGGGTCCTGGCCTCCGGCATGGACCGGGACCGGCGGCTGCGCCTCTTCATCGACGTGGGAACGAACTGCGAGATCGTGCTCGGCCCCTTCGAAGGCCGGGCCGGCCGCCTGCTGGCCACCGCCGCGCCGGCGGGCCCGGCCTTCGAGGGGGCCCAGATCCGCTGCGGCATGCGCGCCTCGGCCGGGGCGATCGAGACCGTGCGGCTCACGCCCTCGGTGGAACTGGGCGTGATCGGCGACGTCGCCCCGGCGGGCCTGTGCGGGTCGGGGCTGGTGGACGCGGTGGCGGAACTGCTCCGGGTCGGGCTGCTGGACCGCTCGGGCCGGTTCGTCCCGGAGGCGCAGGCCGTACGGCTGGCGCCCGAGCTGGCCGGGCGGCTGACCACGGTCGGCGGGGAGCGGGTCTTCACCCTGGCCGGGGACGTCTTCCTGTCCCAGCGGGACGTGCGGGAGCTGCAGTTCGCCAAGGCGGCGATCGCGACGGGCTGGCGGTTGCTGCTGGCGGAGTACGGCGCCGCGGAGAGCGAGATCCAGCAGGTCCTGCTGGCCGGGTCCTTCGGCTCCTACCTGTCGCCGGCCTCCGCCGTCCGCGTCGGACTGGTCCCGGATCTGGCCCTGCCCCGGATCGTCAGCGCGGGCAACGTCGCCGGGGAGGGCGCGAAGCTCGCCCTGCTCTCGGTCCAGGAACGCGCCGGGGCCCTCGCCCTCCTGGAGGAGATCCACTATGTCGAACTCTCCGACCGCCCCGACTTCAACGACCGCTTCGTCGACCTCCTCGCCTTCTGAGGCCGGGCCTGAGGCCGGGCCTGAGGCCGGGCCTGAGGTGGGAGTGGTGGCGTGCGGGGCGTTGGCGGGGCACGTGCGGGACATCGCGGAACGGCGGGGATGGGCGGTGGAGGTCTATCCGCTCGCCCCGCTCCTGCACAACCGGCCCGCCGCCATCGCCGCCGCGGTCGAGGCGGTGGTCGAGGACGCCAAGGGCAGGCACCGGCGGCTGGCGGTGGCCTACGCCGACTGCGGGACCTACGGAGCCCTCGACGAGGTGTGCGGGCGGCACGGGCTGGTACGGCTCCGCGGTGAGCACTGCTACGACGTCTTCGCCGGGCGGGAGGTGCGCGAACTGGCAGAAGAGGAAGCCGGGACGTTCTTCCTCACCGACTATCTGGTCCGTACCTTCCGGCGCTCCGTCGTCGCCGAACTCGGCCTCGACCGCCACCCCGGCCTCCGCGACGCCTACTTCGCCCACTACCGCCGCGCCGTCTGGCTGGCCCAGCGCCCGACCCCGGACCTGCGCGCGCGGGCCGTCCGGGCCGCCGCGGTCCTGGGCCTGCCCCTCCTGGTCCGCGAGGTCGGGGACACGGGCCTGGAACGCCGGCTGGCGGAGCTCGTGGAGTCGGACTCATGACACCGGGCCCGTGGAACCGGACTCATGGGACCGAACTCGCAGAACCGTGCCCGCAGAACCCCTCGGAACGCTCGCGGAACAAGGCTCGCAGAACAAGGTTCGTGACACCGGCCTGCCCTCGCGGTCATATTCCCGCCGCCCCTCCCGTCACCCCATTGACAGGCCAGGGGACGAGGAGAAGTGTCCGGGTATATCTCCGCGAGTCTGCGCAGCCAGACTTCCGGCGGCAGGTCATCGAGCGTTCACGGGCCCAATGACTTCTCGGTGGCACCGCCGTGCCCGAAACACGACGCGAGCGACTGGAGAGATCGGTATGTCCGCTCCATCCGACCCGACTCAAGGGACATCGGCGTCCCTGTCCGGCGTGACCGACCTCGAGCAGCACCTGCGCGAGGAGACCGTCCAGGCCGACGGGAAGGGCTCCGAACAGCACGAGGCGACCGGCCTCTACCAGGAGGCCCAGTGGCAGCTGACGCGCGGCAGATACCGCAGCGGCGGCCAGGGCTACCAGCTCGAACTCCGGGTGGACGTCGACGGGACCCGCCCGCAGAACCGGGTCAGCGCCGACTTCTTCTCCATCAGCGGGAGCACGACCTCCTACTTCGGCTCCTTCATCGTGAACTCCCCCACGGTCGCCGTCACCGCCGAGCAGGTCGTGCTGGAGGGCCGGGGGATCTTCACCTTCACCGCCGGCGCCCCCCGCGTGCGCGTGACCATCCCCCGCCGGACGACCGCGCAGCCCCAGGCCGACGCCACCGTGCAGTTCCTGACCGACTCCGGTCAGCCCGGCGCGAGCTACGCCTGCGCGTTCGTCTCGCCGTACTTCCGCAGCGTGATCCTGGAGCAGGACTCGGTGACCGGGTCCGTGCCGTTCGTCTCCTACGACACCGCGTCGCTGCCCCAGCCCCCGACCAGCCAGGCGCGCGTGCTCACGGTCGTGCGGTCCTACGCCGAGGCGGGCATCGAGCTGCAGATGTCGGGCATCTCCAACATCATCACCGACGCTCCCGGATCCGACCTGCGCTGGGACGACGCGGAGCTGCACAACGCGATGGTGCAGCACTTCAGCGGCCACGCCAACGTTCCGCAGTGGAAGGTGTGGATGCTGGTCGCCAGCGCGCACACCGGCGGCTACCGCGGGATCATGTTCGACTACAACGACGCCAGCCAGCGTCAGGGCGCCGCCGTCTTCTACGACGCCATCAAGGGGGACAGCCCGCAGGCCCAGCGCGCCCAGCTCCGCACCTACGTGCACGAGATCGGCCACGCCTTCAACCTGCTGCACTCCTGGCAGAAGAACCTGGCCGTACCGCCCCAACCGCTCGGCCCCAACGGCGGTTTCGCCGACCTGAGCTGGATGAACTACGTCCAGAACTACCGCCCCGTCTCCGGGGCCGGGGGCGAGGCCGCCTACTGGGCGGCGTTCCCGTTCCAGTTCACCGACAGCGAGCTGGTCCACCTCCGCCACGGCAACTACCGCGATGTGATCATGGGTGCGAACCCCTTCGCGACCGGAGCGGCCGAGATCTCTCCGGAGCTGTTCGAGGAGCCGGTCGAGGACTGGTCGGGTCTGGCCCTGCAGGTCCGCACCAAGGAGACCTTCGCCTTCGGCGAGCCGGTGGTCGTGGAGCTCAAGCTCCGCACCACCGACCTGCGCGGCCGCAGCACCCACGGCCACCTGCACCCGGACACCGACTTCACGCACATCGCGATCACCCAGCCGTCCGGCCGGACCGTGCTCTACCGGCCGATGATGCGCCACTGCTCGGACGACATGACCACGATCCGGCTGGACGAGAACAACCCGGCGATCTACCGCAGCGCCTACATCGGCCACGGCGCCGACGGGCACTACTTCCAGCAGCCCGGCGAGTACCGCATCCGGGCCCAGTACCTGGCCGGCGACGGCTCCCGGATCGTCTCCCCCGTCTGCGTGCTCCGGGTCCGCTATCCCGTCGCGCAGGTCGACCAGGAGGTCGCCGAGCTGATGCTGGGCGAGGAGGCGGGCACGCTGCTGTCCCTGCTCGGCTCCGACTCCCCCTGCCTGGCCTCGGGCAACAACGCGCTGCGCGAGGTGATCGAGCGGTACGGCGACCATCCGCTCGCCGTGTACGCCCGTATGGCCCAGGGCATCAACGCCGAGCGGGAGTTCAAGGACATCACCGCCGACAAGGAACTGAAGATCCGCCGGCCCGACACCAAGGAGAGCATCCAGCAGCTCACCGCGGTCGCGGACGCGTCGGCGCAGGGCGCGGGCGTCGACAACATCACGCTCAACATGGTGATGCGCCGCCTGGCCCGCGCCCAGGCCAGGCAGGGCGACCTGGAGCAGGCCACCGGCACGATCGACAGGATGGTCCGTACCTTCGAGTCCAAGCAGTTGCGTCCCCCGGTGCTGGAGCAGATCCGCGAGCAGGCCGAGCACACCAAGGCGACGCTCCTCGCCGAGGCGGGAAAGGGCCCCGCCCAGAGGAAGCAGTGACCCGGCGAGCACCGGCCCACTGTGCGGTGACCACGGAACCTCTGCAGTGCTCATGGAACGGTGACCCGAGAAGAGGTGACATGTCCGTCACGGGTGGCATGATCACCGGGAAACCGAGAAGGAAGACGCCGTGATCCGGATAGAACTGACCGCTCCCGGCGGGCCGTACCCCGCCGGGAAGCCGGTCCCCGTGACCGTGTCCGTCGTCAGCACGTCGGACGTTCTGCTCGTCGGCGTCCTGGACGGCTCGGAGGACGGCAGCCGCTACCCCCGCTACCGGCCCTCGATCTCCCGCGACGGCCGGACCGTCGCCGCCCCGCCCGCCCCGGAGGACCCCCTCGTCGGCCCCCTGCGGGTCTCCGACTTCGTACGGCTGGCGCCCGGCGAGCCCTTCGACCCCTGCATGACCCGGACACTGGCCACCTTCGAGACCTTCGTCCCGGACGCTCCCGGCTCCTACACCTACGAGCTGACCCTCGACACCGAGAGCGACACCCCCGAGCAGTGGCTCGGCCGCGTCGGCCAGACCGGCGCCCCCGAGGTCCTGGCCCTGGTCCGCCAGGTCCCCCGCCTCCGTGTCAGCGCGTCCCCCCTGACCGTCGAAGTCCGGTCGGCGATCCAGGGTTGAAGCCCCGGGCCTGCGCCTGTCGGTCCTGCCTGAACGGCGGGCGCGGGACGCACTGCCCCTGACTTCCGCGGCGGGACCGTCGGGCGGCGTCAGGACGATCTTCATGTCACGCGGTGCCGCCACAACTATCGATCATGAACCGCCGTGTTAACCGGCGTTGCGGAAGTGGCCGTTGTTCCCTTCCGCCCGGCCCGCGATGCTCCCACTTGTTGGGGTTTGCGTTGTGGACACCATTGCGCACACCACGACACAGGATTCGGGTCTCGCAAAAGCTCTCAGCCCTCGGCTGCGGCCCTCTCAAAGCAAGGAGATCTGATGAGACGTTCCAGCGATACCCGCCCTCACGTGGTGGAGACGCGCTGCGCAAGCGCCGGGAGACGGTGATGGAGCCCACCGAGATCCTGCCGATCGTGGCGATCTTCTCGGTCGTCACGGTCGAGTTCGGCGGGCACGCGCTGCTGCGCTTCATCACCACCGACCCGGACCGGTTGGGAGCCTTCCGCGAACGCTTCTTCCGGGCCGGTCACGCCCACGCCGGCGTGCTCTTGATCCTTTCTCTCGTCTACCTGCTGTACCTGCCCCGCGCAGGCTTCGGCGACGGCCTGGAATGGGCCTGCGGCGCCGCTCTGCTGGGCGGGGTGCTGGCCCAGTCGGGCGGGTTCTTCCTGCATCTGGGCATCGGCCAGCAGGGCCGCAGCTCGGCCGGAACGCTGCTCACGCGGACCGGCGCCCTGCTCCTCGCCGTCGCGCTCATCGCCCTGGCGGCCGGGCTCATCCGGGCCGCGTGAACCTCCGGGCGAACAGAAGACACCTTCACGAGCGCGCCGGCCGGCATCGCGGAAATCCCAGAACGACGCCCCATCGGAGTCACTGTGCACCCCTCCCCCACCCTCAGCCGCACCCGCGGCAACCTCGCCCTGATCTCCCTGTTCCTCGCCACGTTCGTCCTCGGCAGCACCGAACTGGTGGTCGTCGGCGTCCTGGACCTCATCGCCGCGGACACCGGCGTGACCGTCAGCACCGCCGGCACCCTGGTCACCGCCTACGCCCTGGGCCTGTGTCTCGGCGGGCCCGCGCTGACCGCGGCGACCATCCGCCTGCCCCGGCGAACCCTGCTGTGGGTCTGCATGCTGGCCTTCCTCCTGGCCACCCTGGCCATGGTGGTCACGACCAGTTTCGCGCTCCTGCTCGCAGCCCGGGCGGTGGCCGGGGCGCTGCACGGCGCCTTCGTCGGGGCGGCCTTCGCCGCGGTCGGCGTGCTCCTGCCCGCCGAGAGGCTGGGCCGGGGCATCGCGGTCGTGCTCGGCGGGATCGCGGTCTCCACCGCCATGGGCGTTCCGATCGGCACCCTGGTCGGCCGGGCGCTCGGCTGGACCGGCGCCTTCACGGTGATCGTCGCCGTCGGCGTGGTGGTTCTGGCCGGTCTGCTGCTGCTGATGCCGTCCGTCACCACCGCCGGTGGCGGCGGGGCGGCGAGGCTACACCCGCAGGTCCGCTCGGCGTTCGCGCCCCGTGTGCTGGTCATGCTGGCGATCGGCGTGCTGCTGCTGGGCGGGCAGTTCACCGTCTTCACCTACATCACTCCCTTCCTGCTTGAGGTGACCGCCATCTCGGACTCCGCGGTGAGCGGTTTCCTGCTGGCCTACGGCGTGGCCACGGCGATCGGCACGTTCGCCGGCGGCTGGGCGGCCGACCGCGACGCCTCCCGCACGCTGCTGGTGTCCAACGTCGTCCTGATACTGGCGCTGGGCCTGCTGTATCTGGCCGGCGCCGTTCCAGTCCTGACCGCCGTGGCACTGCTGGTGTGGGGGCTGGTCGGGTTCGGGCTGGTGCCGGCGCTGCAGTACCGGGTGGCCACCCTGGCCGGCCCGGCCCGGGACCTGGCCGCCAGCCTGCCCGCCTCCGCGGTCAACGCCGGCATCGCCGCCGGCGCGCTGCTCGGCGGCTGGGCCCTGACCGGCAGCGGCCTGTCCGCGGTCGTCGTCGTCGGCCTCCTGATGTGCCTGGCCTGCCTGCCGTTGACGTGGCTGACCGGACGCTGGAGCGCGAACCGATAGTCGGCAGGCCGACCGACGAACGCGCTTCCACCTGCCGGAAACGCAGAAAGCCCCCGTCGTCCATGGGGTCCACATCGCATCTCGAAAGGGTCGACCACGTGAAAAAGCAGGCTATGACGACTCTTGCGGTCGTTCTCGCCGCCGTACCTCTCGCCGCGGCACGCCCGGCAGCGGCCGAGCCGTCCCTCTCTCCCGCGAAGGGCCCCGCGGTGACGGAACTCCGCGTGGAACGATTCGCCTCACGCGACCCTGGCTCGGTGAACACCTACTGGATGCAGGCACCGGAGGGATTGGTCCTCGTCGACACCTTACGCACGCCCACCGACGCCCGGCAGGCCCTCGCTCGCATCCGCGCCACCGGCCGGCCGGTGGCGGCCATCTTGCTGACCCATGTCCATCCGGACCATGTCGGAGGGGCGGGCGTCTTCCACCGGGCGTTCCCGCGGGCGCCGATCTATGCGTCCGAGGCGAGCGCCGAGGCCATGCGGGAGGACGCGCGCGGGCTCTACGCTCTGACGCGATCCCTGCCTGGCTCCGGCTTCCCCGAGAAGCTCACCTATCCCACCAGGGTCTTCCGTGCGGGCGCGACGCTGACGATCGCCGGGATGACGGTACGGACCATCGAGTTCCCCGACGCCGAGTCGGATGCGGCCACCGTGTACTACCAACCGGGAAGCCGGTCCTTGTTCCCCGGCGACCTCCTCGGCAATCGAGTGACGCCCGCGCTGCTGGAAGGCCACAGCTGCGGCTGGCTCGTTCAGCTCGACCGGCTGCGCACCTCGTCCCTCGGGGCGGGCACGGCGTATCCCGGCCATGGCGCTCCCGCTCCGGCCCGCGACCTGATCACCCGGCAGCAGACCTACATCAAGCACTTTCGCGGGCTGGTCAAGCCCACCGTGGCGAAGGACTCCCCGGCAGGCCCTCACGTGACCGACGCCGAGCGCCGTGCCGTCATCGCCGCGATGAGGCGCGCCTATCCCGGCCATCCCCCCGTCGCGTCCCTTCCGACGCTGATGGAGGAGAACGTGAAGGCCGTGGCCGCGGAGATCGCCTCGACCGGGTCGGCCGGACTCCCCCGGGTCTGTCGCTGACCTGCACCCGTCGTGATCAGCTGCGCCGCGCGGCCGGCTGACGGCAGTCGGCCTGTGAGTGGCGAGGGTCTATGAGGGTCTATGCTGTCGCGGCGACGCCGGTAACACTGCGGTTCATGATCGGTGGGTGTGATGGAGCTGCGCGATATCGAGATCTTCCTGACACTCGCCGAAGAGCTGCACTTCACCAGGACCGCCGACCGGCTGCACGTGAGTCCGGCACGGATCAGCCAGGCGATCAGGAAGCAGGAGCGCGAGGTCGGCGCCAAGCTGTTCGAACGCACCAGCCGCAGCGTGCGCCTCACCGCCGTCGGCGAACGGCTGTACAGCGATCTGCGGCCTGCCTTCCGCGGACTGCACGAGAGCATGCGACGCGCCAAGCTGGCCGCGCGGGACGAGAACGACGCGCTGCGCATCGGCATGCTCTCCAGCAACGCCTACGATCTGCGCACCTACTGGGAGGCGTTCCGCGCCCGCCACCCGCAATGGCGGCTGCGCATCCGCCACAACCCGTTCATCGACCCGTTCGCACCCCTGCGTCACGGCGATGTCGACGTCCTGGTCTGCTGGTTGCCGGTGGAGGAGCCCGACCTCACCGTCGGCCCGGTCGTCTTCACCGAGTCCCGGGTCCTGCTCGCCGCGCCCGGTCACGACCTGGCCGCACACGCGTCCGTCTCGATCGAGGCCCTGGGCGACTTCGGTGTCCTGCGCGCCTCGCAGGCTCTGCCCGACTACTGGGAGGACGCCTTCATCCCGTTCCAGACGCCCAGCGGCCGTCCGGTCGAACGCGGCCCGGCCGTCCGGCAGATGGACGACATCCTCACCATCGTCGGCGCCGGGGAGGCCGTCCACCACCTGGGCGCCCACGCCGCCCGGTACCACGCCCGCCCGGACGTGCGGTTCCTGCCCGTCCGCGACGCCCCGCGTCTGCGCTGGGGCCTGGTCTGGCGCAACGACACCGCGTGCGATCGCATCCTGTCCCTGGCCCGAGTGATCCGCGACATGGGAACCGCCGACCTCTGACCCTGAAAAGCGCCTTCCGGAGCGATCGGTTCCGGCCGGGAACCGGATGGCGGCGGGGAGCGGAGTAGGGGTGAGGGCGCGGACGCGCCCCGCGAAAGGACCTCCCCGATGACTGGACGAAAAGGGTGGTGACCCTGTCGCTCCCCCAGCGGGCGGCGGCGCCCGCACCGCCTCCGCCCTCCGACGACGCGGCGCTGATCGAAGTGTCGCTGACGGATCCCGACCGGTTCGCCGTGCTGTTCGACAGGTACGCCGACGAGATCCACCGATACGCCGCCCGGCGTCTCGACGACGTCACCGTGGCCGACGACGTCACGGCCGAGACGTTCCTGGTGGCGTTCCGCAAACGTGCCCGCTACGACCTGAACAGGCCCGACGCCCGGCCCTGGCTGTACGGCATCGCCTCGAAGCTGATCTCCGGCCACCGCAGGGCCGAGACGCGCAGGCTCAAGGCGCTCACCCGCCAGGCCCCGGAGCGGGCGGCCGGTTTCGAGGAGCGCAGCGCCGAGCGGGTGACCGCCGACGGGCTCCGGCCCGCCCTGGCCGCCGCGCTGGCGAAGCTCGGCTCCGCCGAGCGCGAGCTGCTGCTCCTGGTCGCCTGGGCCGAGCTGAGCTACGAGGAGGCCGCGCAGGCGCTGGACATCCCCATCGGGACCGTGCGCTCCCGGCTCTCCCGGACCCGAACCAAGATCCGTCGCTCCCTGGAGTCGCACACATGAACGAGGACGAGATCCGGCTGGTGGCGGAGTTGCGCCCGGACGCGCCGCCGTACGACCCCGGGGCGAAGGCCGCGGCCCGGCGGGGGCTGGCCGCGGCGGCCGCCTCGCGCCCGCCGTCGCGGTCCGCGTGGCGCAGGCCGCCGATGATGATGCTGGCCGGAGCGCTGGCCGCCACGGCGGCCGTGACCGTGACCACGCTGGCCACCGGCGCCGGGCGCGGACCGGAGCGCGGACCGGCCGGGCAGGTCGTGGTGACCCTGCCGAAGGTCGCACCCGTGTCGGCGAGCGAGGTGCTCGACCGGGCGGCCCGCGCGGCCGCCCGGACCGACCTGGACCCGCGCGACGAGCAGTTCGTCAAGGTCGAGTCGGAGACGATGTACCGGGCCTTCGACATGGGCGGCGTCAGCCCCGGCACGGGCGAGACCGTTCCGGAGACCCGTCACCTCTACCGGACGAAGCGGGTGATCTGGCAGTCCGCCGACGGGACCAGGGACGGCGTGCTGCGCATCGAGCACCTGGAGCCGGAGGCCTACCCCGGCTGGCCGATCCCGGAGCGGGCCCGTCGGCAGGCCGGGCAGGTCGAGATGCTCCCGCTGCCGGTCTGCGAACCCCTCCCCGACCACCTGCGCAGGGACTACGCGGCGCTCAAGAGGCTCCCCTCCGACGCCGAGGCCATGCGTGCCCACCTCTACAAGGGCGACCCCGGCGACGGCTCCCCGGACGAGGCCGCGTGGGAGCGGGTCGGCGAGATGGTGCGGGAGACCTACCTGCCCGCCGCGCAGCGGGCCGCGCTGTTCCGGGCCGCCGCGACGATCCCCGGGGTCGGCATGGTGAACGACGCCGAGGACGCCGCGGGCCGCACGGGCATCGCGGTGGGCCGGATCGGGCGGGACGGCGTCCGGGCGGATCTCGTCTTCGATCCGGAGAGCTACGAGCTGCTGGGCGAGCGCGAGGTCGTGGTGGACGAGAAGCTGGCCCAGGCCCCCGAGGGAAGCCTGTTCGCCTCCACCGCGCAGCTCTCGGTCACCGTGGTGGACGAGGTTCCCGCCCTCGGGAACGACGCCGGGGAAGACTCCGGGAAAGACAGGGCCTCCGGCTGCGGCTGAGGGCGGGCGCGCCCGGAGGGCGGCCTTGAGCCGGCCGCCGGATGCCCGGCCGGTGGGACCTGCGGCTTGGCCCTGTTTTGGCGCGGGCTTGGCGGGCTCCTCGGCACCGCCAGGGAAGGTCTCCGGTATGAGACGGATCGACGCGGTCGCCAGGACCGCCCTCGCCACCGGGACCGCCGCCCTCCTGCTCGCGGGGGGCGGCGCCGCCCAGGCGGCGGGCGGGGCGGCGACCGCCACCACCCCGGCCGCTGCCATTCCGGTTCCGGCCCCGGACTCGACCTCGACCCCGGTCCCGGCTCCGGCCGCCGACGAGATCACCTCGGAGCGGGCCGTGGAGATCGCCAAGGAGAAGGCGCCCGGAGCCGAGGTCATCAGCGTCGAGCGCGTGCACGAGCAGGGGATCTGGACCTGGTGGGTCCGGATGGAGGAGGGAGTCTGGCGGTACGACCTCTACATCTCCACCAAGAGCGGGAGGATCGTCAGATTGAAGATCAATTACAACTGGTGACCTCAGTCGTGCGACCGGTGGACCGGCGAGCCGTCCGCCGAGCACCACACCTCGATCTTGACGTCGGTCTCGTCCGACTCGAACTCGACGCGGGCGCGGGCGGCGGGGCCGCGCTCCACGTCGTCCACCCGGAAGCCCTGTGCGGGGCTCCACGCCCGGAGCGTGACCAGGCCGTCGTCGCACCGGGCGATCGTGCTCCCGCCCGCCGTGCCGATCACCCGGCTCCGGCCGGTGGACGGCCCGGCGGCCGGGGGCGCGGGCGTGGACGCGCCGGTGGGGACGGGATCACCGGACGGGAGCGGGGTCGCGGTCGTCGACGGGGTCGCGATCGTGGACGGGCTCACGGACGGGGTGGTGCGGGCGAGCGCGTCGGCCACCTCGGCGGAGGAGAGCGGACGGTGCGCGGACGCCGTCAGCGGCTCGCCCAGAAAAGCGATCACCGCGACCCCCGCCCCGGTGGCGAGAGCGCCGGTGACCAGCCATCCGGCCACGACGAGAGGAAGACGCCTGCGCATGCGCCCACCCTGCCACTCCCATCGCTAAGGCGGGGTTAAGAGGCCGCTAACGCGGTTCCGCCCCGGTTCCGCCATGGGCCCGGCCGGGCTAACGTGGCGGCAAATGCCGAACCTGCTGCTCGTCGAGGACGACCCCGCGATCCGCACCTCGCTCACCCGGGGACTGCGCGACCGCGGCCACGCCGTCTCGTCCGCTCCCGCCGCCCTGGACGGCCTCCGCCTCGCCGTCGAGGAACGTCCCGACCTCATCGTGCTCGACCTCGGCCTGCCCGACATGGACGGCCTGGACCTGCTGCGCATGCTCCGTGCGGTCAGCCGCGTCCCGGTGATCGTCGCGACCGCCAGGGACGGTGAGGCGGAGATGGTCGAGCTGCTGGACGCGGGGGCCGACGACTACGTGGTCAAGCCGTTCAGCGCGGCCCAGATCGACGCCCGGATCCGGGCGGTGCTCCGGCGGTCGGGCGAGAGCCGTACCGACGGCTCGGTGACCGTGGGCGGTCTGCGGATCGACCCGCGCAGCCGGGAGGCGACCCTGGACGGCGTGCCGTTGGACCTCAGCCCGCGGGAGTTCGACCTGCTCCACTACCTGGCGGCCCGGCCGGGCGAGGTGGTCAGCAAGCGTGAGCTGCTCACCCACGTCTGGCAGATCCCGTACGGCGGAGCGGACAAGACCGTGGACGTCCACCTCTCCTGGCTCCGCCGCAAGCTGGGCGAGACGTCCGCCGAGCCCCGCTACCTGCAGACGGTGCGCGGTGTGGGCGTACGGCTGAGCGTGCCCTCATGAGACGCTGGCTGGCCGTGCTGGTCGCGGCGACCACCTCTCTCGTCCTCATCGCCCTGCTGGTCCCGCTCGTCCTGCTGGTCCGCACGGCCGCCGAGAGCGGCGCCGTGGACCGGGCGAGCGCCGAGGCCGAGTCGGTGGCCGTCGCCGTCGGCGCCCTGGAGGCCGCAACGCCCGGCACCGCGGGCCCCGGCACGGAGCCCGGCGCCGGGGCCGTGGACGGCCGCGCCGCGGACCTCGAAACCCTGCGCCTCACCGTGGAACGGGCCGCCCACCCCACCACGGTCTTCCTCGGCGACGGCCGGGTCCTCGGCGCCCGCGCGGACCGGTCCCCGGCGGTGGAGCTGGCGTCGCGGGGGCGCAGCGTCACCGCGGCGGTCCCGGGCGGCAGAGAGATCCTGGTCGCGGTGGAGGGGGCGCCCGGCGGCACGGCGGTGGTCCGGGTGTTCCTCGGGGACGACGAGCTGGCCAGGGGCGTCACGCGGGTGCAGACGGGGTTGCTGGTGCTCGGGCTGGTCCTGGTCGGGCTGGGCATCCTGGTGGCCGACCGGCTGGCCCGCGCGGTGATCCGGCCGATCTCGTCGCTGGCGAAGGTGTCGCACCGGCTCGCCGCCGGCGACATGACCGCCCGGACCGTTCCCGGCGGCCCGCCCGAGGTCCACGCGGTCGGCCTCGCGCTCAACCATCTCGCCGGACGCATCACCGGCCTCCTCGCCGAGGAACGGGAGAACGCCGCCGACCTGTCCCACCGGCTGCGCACGCCGCTCACCGGGCTGCGGCTGGAGGCCGAGTCCCTGTCCGACCCGGATGAGGCGGCCAGGATCGAGGCCCGGGTGGACGCCCTGGAACGGGCCGTCACAGCGGTGATCACCGAGGCCCGGCGGCGGACGCGGGAACGGGACGAGTGCGACGCGGTGGCGGTGGTCGGAGACCGGGTGGCCTTCTGGTCGGTGCTCGCCGAAGACCAGGGGCGGGCCGTGGAGCTGGATCTCGCCCCGGGCCCGATTCCCGTCGCGGTCGCCGCCGACGACCTCGCGGCCTGTGTGGACGCCCTGCTGGGCAACGTGTTCGCGCACACCGGCGAGGGGGTCGCCCTCGGGGTACGGCTGGCGGCCGCCCCGGGCGGCGCGGTTCTGACGGTCACCGACGCCGGGCCCGGGTTCGGCACGACCGCCCCGCTGGAGCGCGGCGAGAGCGGGGCCGGGTCGACCGGGCTCGGCCTGGACATCGCACGCCGTACCGCCGAGTCGTCGGGCGGCGCGCTCACCCTCGGCGCGTCCCCCGAGGGCGGGGCGAGCGTGTCCCTGTTCCTGGCCCTCCCCCGCCGGGCCCAGGCGCGGCCCTGCTCCAAGCCGCGCCCGGTCAGGTGAGACCGCTCCCGGCTCAGACGGACATGGCGACGGCCCTGCCCTGGACGCGGCTGGCGGCGGGCAGGGTGAAGACGAAGCAGGCGCCGTGGGTGTCGTCGGGGTTGTCGCGGGCGGTGATGGTGCCGCCGTGGCGTTCGACGATGCGCTTGCAGATCGTCAGGCCCAGGCCGGTTCCGGTGTAGCCGGCGGTGCGGTGGGCGCGGTGGAAGTTACCGAAGATCGCTTCGTGCTGGCCCGGGGGGATACCGATGCCGTTGTCGCAGATCTCCACCCGGACCAGGCCCTCCGCGGTGTGGGCGGAACGGACGGTGATGTGCGGGGCGACACCGGGTCGGGTGTACTTGAGGGCGTTGCTGATCAGGTTGTCCACCAGCTGGCGCAGCAGCACCGGATCGGCGTGCACGTCCTGAAGGTCGCCGAGGGTGAAGCGGGGTCGGGACAGCGCGTCCCCGTCGGGTGTGTCGGCACGGGCGGTGACGATCTCGGTGATCAGATCGTGCAGGCGTACGTCACGCGGCGCGAGGCTCGCGTCCCGCGCGGTGGTGTAGGCGAGCAGGTCGTTGATCAGATGGCGCATGCGGAGGGCCGCGCGGCGGATCCGGGCCAGGCCGCCGGTGATGTCGTGCCCGCCCGGATGGCGGGTGGCGACGTCGCTCACCTGCTCGGCCCAGCCGTCGATCGTGGTGAGCGGGTTGAGCAGGTCGTGGGCGACGACCCCGGCGAACGCCGCCAGCTCGTCGCGGTGGCGGCGCTCGGCGGTGACGTCGCGCAGAACCACCACCGCGCGGTGGTCGCGGGGATCGCCGTCCGGGATGGGCGTGGCGTTCACGCTGACGGTGAGGGCCTCGGGAAGGGCCGGGTCGCGCACCAGTACGTCCATCTCCTGCACGTGTTCCCCGGCGAGGGCCCGCACATGGGGCAGTTCCTCCACGGCCAGCGGCCTGCCGTCGGGGTGGAACAGGCCGTAGTGGCCCGGATCCCGGGCGATCGTGGGGCCGTGGCCGGCGCCCAGCAGCCGGTGGGCGGCCGAGTTGCCCATCACCACCTGGTCCCGGGAGTCGATCACGACCACGCCCTCGGTCATGGAGTCCAGGATGGCGGTCAGCAGCCTGGCCTGCTCGCAGGCCTCCTGCCGGGCGGCGGTGGCGTTGCGTGTCAGCGTCTCGCGTTCGGCGCGGGCGAGGCTCAGAGCCAGGCCGACGAGAGCGACCAGGCCGACGAACGTCTGCACGGTCAGGGCGTGGAGGACGGGTGTGTCCAGGACGGCCAGCGGGCCCCGGCCCCGCGTCGTGAAGACGATCACGAGCGTGCTGACGAGCAGGCTGTGCAGGGTCACGAACATGATGCCGCACCGCATCGCCGCCCACACCGTGAACACCATCAGCGAGAACGCCAGCGGTACGCCCTGGGTGCCGAACACCGCGCAGTAGGCGGCGACCGACCCCACCACCAGCGCGGTGCGCTCGGCCAGCGGCCTCATCCCGGCGCCGAGCGCGTCGCGGACCACCGGCCACGCCTCCCGCGCCGACCGGCCGCGAAAGGCCCCGTACAGGCTCAACCCCGCCGAGCCGACCACCACGATGCTCACCACGTTGCGGATCAGCCAGACGGCGGCGCCCGGCCAGGACCACGATCCGGTCAGCAGCCACACCGCGCCGGTCCCCAAGGCGGCACCGCAGGCCGCGGCCGCCGCGGCCGCCAGCACGAAGCTCCGCAGGTCCGCAAGGCCCGCGAACGGCTCGCCGGTGGCCGCCGGCCGGTTCGGGGACAACCGGTCCCACGACCGGACGAACACCAGCGCCTGGATGACGGCGGCCGCGGCGAGGGCCACGGCCACCGGCACCGGGGCGCCGGTGGCGAGGTTGGCGGCCGCGGACGTGGCCGCCAGCGCCGCCAGGTCCACCCGCAACCACCGCGCACCGGGCGAGGTGGCCGCCCACAGCGCCGCGACACCGGCGGCGGGCCAGATCAGGTTCAGCTGGGCGGTGTCCATGAGGGTCGCCCGGCCCGCCCACTGCGCCGCCAGGTACAGGCAGGCGAACCCGGCCACACGCAGCACCATCGCGCTCGGCGTCATCGCCGGTCCTCCTTCCCGGCCCCGTCCGCGCCGTCGGCCGGGGAGAGCGCCCGCTGCAACGCGGCGCGCAGGTCCGCGTGGCTGAACGGCTTGGCCAGGTACGGACAGCCGGTCGCCTGGATGCGGCCGATCACCCCGGCCGACCACCACACGGTCACGAACAGCACCGGCAGGTCGGGTGAGGTCTGGCGTAACCGCTCCAGCAGCTCGATCCCGTCCATGCCGGGCAGGTCGACGTCCAGCACCGCGGCGTCGGGCGAGCCGTGGCGTCCCACCGCCTCCAGCGCGGCGGCTGCGGTGTCGACGGCCAGGACCCGGTGCCCGTCATCGCGGACCCGGCATACGATGAGCTCACGGACGTCCGGCTCATCCTCCACCACCAGCAACCGAGCCACGGCTCCCCCCTCGCTGCCCGCGCGGCCCCCGCCCGAGACCGGTCAACCGCAGATCGGCCGGCGATCAGCCGCAGGCCGCAGCCGGTGCTCCACGGGCGCCCGTACACCGCTCCGACGCGACGCGTCCGGGCCTCACCATGCATGAGACCTTCCCGTCCCCGTCTCTCTCACGGCCGATACACGGAACTTGGCCACAAAATTGGACAAACCCACATCAATTGCTGGACCTGCCGGGGCATGGGCCGGCGGACCGGCCTCCCGCGCACCCGGGCGCGGACGGTTCAGGGATCGATCAGGAGTACGGCCGGAGGGTCTCCGCCGTCACTCGGGCGTGCCGGTCAGGTTCCGTACGGCGGTGTCCGTGTCCGGATAGGTCTCCAGGTACGGGTACAGGCCGGTGAGGACCAGCAGACGCTGCATGATCCCGGTCACCCCGGCCAGGGCGAAACCGAGGCCGCGTCCCTCGCAGAGGTTGCGTGCCCCCATCAGCTTGCCCAGGCCGGTGGAGTCACAGAAGTCGACCTCGGCGACGTCGACCACGAGCCCGGAGAGTCCCGGTTGCCGCCACAGCGGTTCCAGGTACGCCTCCAGGATCGGCACGGAGTTGATGTCCAGATTCCCGTGGAGCCGCATCACCGCGATCCCCTCAGCGACGGTCTCGACGGCGACGATCAGCCGTCGGTTGCTGCGGGCGGGGGTGGCCATGGCAGACCCTCCAACGGGACGAAGGACCGGATTCCTTGTGTTTTACCTCTTCGAGAGGTCCACTAACACATAAAAGTGAGACATATTCCTCCGATGACGTCGTCGTACCGGTCACCGGAGCGGCACGCCCCCGACCCCTACGAGAGGCTTAGGGAAGGGTTAGCGCGGCCCTATCGCGGGCCGGGTGAACCTTGGGTCATGACGAAGACCCACATGATCACCAAAGTCGCACTCGCCACGGCCGGAGCCGTCGCCCTGCTGTCCGCCGGGAGCGGCGCGGCCCTCGCCGGGAGCGGCGGCGCAAGCGCTCCGGCCGGCGCGTCCGTCCCGGCGGCGATCTCCGCCCCCACCGCGGGCATCTCGTGCGCGAAGGCCGTGAAGATCGCGAAGAAGCGGGTCCCGGGCGCCCGGGTCACCGAGGTCGAGCGGGAACGGGAGCACGGCCACCGCGTCTGCAAGGTGGAGCTGATGCGGGGGAACTGGGAGTACGACGTCTACGTGTCCCTGCAGACCGGGAAGATCATCAAGTTCAAGAAGGAGTACGACGACTGATCCCCCTCCGGCAGGACGTCAGCAGGACGTCAGCACCCGCTCCATCGCGGCCTTCTCCCCCGCGGTCACCCAGAGCTCGTACTTGAGCTTCACCGAGATCTGCCGGGAGACGTAGGGGCACCGGTAGGCGCGGCGCGGCGGCAACCAGGTCGCCGCGTCCGCGTCGCTCTTCTGGTTGTTCAGCGGGCCGTCCACGGCCAGCAGGTTCAGCGGGTCGTTGGCCAGCTCCGTGCGCTCGGACTCGCTCAGCCGCTGGGCGCCCTTCTGCCAGGCGTCGGAGAGCGCGACCACGTGGTCGATCTGCACCTCCATGCTGGTCCGCTCACCCCGGGTGAACTCGATGGTCTTGCCGCCGTACGGATCCTCCAGGACACCGGTGAGCACGACGCAGTCGTGGGTGCCCTCCTTGAACGTCTCGTCCTTCAGATCCCGCTTGAGGATGTCGTTACGGGTGTCGCACCCGTTGTGGTCGACGTCCGCCCATGTCGGCCCGAACTCGTCCCGGTCGAAGCCCGTCTTCGGCGCGCGCCCCTTGACCGGCAGCTTCTCCAGGTCCTTGAGCGCCTCGGAGGCGGACCTGCCGCCCTCCTGTTTGCCGTTCCCCTCCCGGGGGGAACCGTCAGGCGCCTCACCGGAAAGGCCGCACCCCGCCGAGACCCCCGTCAGCGCGAGCGCGAGCATCGCGGCGGCCGTCCTCCTCCGGACACCCGGCCGCCCCCGTCCCACCTGCACTTCTCCCTCGTCTCTCACATGAATTTGGCTACCCGGAAACCGAGAATCTACCCAAACAATCAATCCCAGCCGTAAAAGCCGCGTCCGGTCTCCCGTCCCAGCTCACCGGTGGCGGCCCTGCCGCGCGGGCACTCCGGCGAGCCCCGGCGAGCCCGGGGGCCGCCGATCACCGTGGCCTCACAGGCCTTCCAGCGCGTCCAGCAGCCACTCGGCGAGGTACTCCGCCAGGGAGGAGTCGACGAGGATCAGGTAGACGTCCGGCCCGGTCCGGTGCAGGACGACCGGGACGCGGGCCAGCAGGGTCCGGGTGTGCGCGCCGACGGCGAACACCGCCGGGTGCAGGTCGATCCGGCAACCGGTGACGAGCACGTCCCGGACCCGCGGTCCGGACAACCCGATGACGGCCCGCTGCGCCGACACGTCCACGCCGGTGGCGCCCGCCGCACCCGCCGCGCCCACCGTATCCGCCGCACCCGCCGCGCCCGCGTCCCCGGACCGGGCCGGGACACCGGTGTGGCGGACACCCGGCGGCCCGCCCATGACCAGCCACCAGTCGGGACCCAGCCGCAGCCCCTCGCCCGGGTCCCTCCCCCGGACCTCCCCCATCGGCACGAGCGGGACCTCCCGGATCGTCACCCCGGAAGAGCGCGCCGCGACGAAACGAGCGCTGAACCCGCCCAGCGCGCTCCTCGCCCCGTACCCCTTCACGGGCTCCAGCCGGACGTCCGGGGGGAGGCCGTCCCGGCGGGTGTTGTCCGGGTCGTGGAAGACCGGGGCCGTCACGGTCACCGGGACCTCACGGCCCCGCCGGGCGTCGAAGGCGACGAGACGGTCACCCTCCCGGACGTCACGGGCCATGGCCAGCGCGACCCCGGGATAGGCCGAGGTGACGTGGCCGAGCATCCGCGTGTCACCGGGGGAGGCGACGAGCTGGGCGCCCTCGGTGAGGGTCTCGCCGGGATCGTCGGGGACGAGGCCGACCAGGCGCTTGCGGCCGGGGCGGGCGGTGTCGGGGCGGCTGTGCGACCGCTTGCCGACGAAGTCGGGTTTGCGCGCGGAGATGATCCACGACATCCCGAGGTCCTGCGGGGTCACGGTTCCGTCGGTCTCCTGCCCGACGATCGCGAAGCCCTTCTCGGCGCGGAGCACGTGCATGGTCTCGGTCCCGTACGGCACCGCCCCCCGCTCCAGCGCCGCCTCCCACAGCGCCGCGCCGAACCACCGGGGCACGTTGATCTCGTAGGCCAGCTCGCCGGAGAAGCTGATCCGGAAGACCCTCCCGAAGCGGCTCTCCCGGAAGGTCATGAACGGGAAGTCGGCGAAGTCGACGTCGGGCACCAGCGCCTCGGCGACGGGCCGGGCCCGGGGGCCGACGACCGCGACGACCGCCCAGTGGTCGGTGACGGAGGTGAACGAGACGTCCAGGTCCGGCCACTCGGTCTGCCGCCACTCCTCCAGCCGGTCGAGCACGGTGGCGGCGTTCCCGGTGGTCGTGGTCGCCAGGTAGCGGTCCTCCGCCAGGCGGGTGATCACCCCGTCGTCGAGGACCATGCCGTCGGTCCCGCACGTCACGCTGTACCGGCAGGAACCGATCGGCAGCGTGGAGAGCATGTTCGGGTGGATCCGGTCGAGGAACTCCCCCGCGTCCCTCCCGACGACCTCGATCTTGCCGAGGGTGGAGGCGTCGATCGCCGCCACCCCGGTCCGCGCGGCCCGGCGCTCCCGCTCGACCGCCTGTGCCATGGACTCACCGCCGAGCGGGAAGTACCGCGGACGCTTCCACTGCCCGACGTCCTCGAAGACGGCGCCGCGGGCGACGTGCAGGTCGTGCATGGCCGTGACCCGGACCGGGTCCGACAGGGACCCCCGGTCCCGGCCCGCGAGCACCCCGAAGGCCACCGGCGTGTACGGCGGGCGGAACGTCGTCGTCCCCACCCGCCCGGGCTCCACCCCGAGCAGCCCCGCCACCACCCCCACGGCCGTCGCCCCGGACGTCTTGCCCTGCTCGGCGCCGGTCCCGGCGGTGGTGTAGCGCTTGACGTGCTCCACCGAACGCAGGCCCGCCCCGGTGGCCCGCACGAGATCCGCCACCGTCACGTCCCGCTGGAGGTCGACGAACGCCTCCGCGTCACCCCCGCCCACCGTCCAGAGGGCGGCGGGCGGATTCTGTTCCGGCTCGTCGCACCCGGGGACGCGGAAGTCCTTCCGTTCCCCGGCTCCGGCGGGCCCGCCGGCCCGGGAACCCGCGGCCCGGGAACCGGCGGCCCGGGAACCCGCGGCGAAGCCGTCGGCGATGGCCGCGGCCGTGCCGTACACGCCCCGGCACGCCCCCGCCGACCGCTCGGCCTGGGCGGACAGGTGCGGGACGAACGCCTGGAGGGTCTCGTCGAACCGGAGCCTGCCCTGGGACTGGCTGAACAGGTGGACCGCCGGGTTCCAGCCGCCCGAGACGGCCAGCAGGTCGCAGGCGACCACCCGTTCCCCGGTCCCGCCGCCGATCACGACTCCGGTGAGGACGCCCTCCTCGTCCGCGAGCGTCCCGGTGACCAGGGAGCCGTCCCGGCGCGGGTCCACGGTCGCCACGACCTCGACTCCCGCGGCGGCCAGGTCGCGGGCGGCCTCGTGGCCGGAGTCGGTGCAGGTGAACACCACCGCCCGGCGGCCGGGGAGCACGCCGTACCGGTTGACGTAGGTCCGCGCGGCCGAGGCCAGCATCACGCCGGGGCGGTCGTTGCCGGGGAAGGCGACCGAGCGCTCGTGCGCGCCGGTGGCCGGCACGACCCGTCCCGCCCGGAAGTGCCACAACCGGCACCCGTCGAGCCCTCTCCGCCCGCCGCCCCTCCGAGCGGTGTGCCCGTCGGCCTCGCGCCGCTCCACCGCGACGACGTAGTTGTGGTCGTGGTAACCGATCGCGGTGGTCCGGGACAGGACGCGGACCTCGGGCAGGGCGGCGAGACGGGCCGCGACCGAGGAGACCCAGTCCGGCGCCGGCGCCCCGTCCAGGAGAGTCCGGCTGCTCAGCAGGTCGCCGCCGAGTTCGGGCCGGTCGTCGAGGAGCACGACGCGGGCACCGGCCTCCCCGGCCGCCAGCGCCGCCGCCAGCCCGGCCGGACCGCCGCCGACCACGAGCACGTCGCAGTGCAGGTACGCCTTGTCATGCCGGGTCTCGGCGGGCGGGGCTCCCGGAGTGAGACGGCCCCTGCCCCGCAGGCTCCACGCCTCCAGGCCGTCCCGCAGCTCCACGACCGTCGCCGGGACCATGGGGTCGTCCCCCACCCGGACCAGCGCGTTCGGCTCCTCCGCTCCGGCGGTGAAGACCCCGCGCGGCCGCCCGAGGTCCACGCTCCGGCCGACGGTCCGCACGCCGCAGGCCAGCAACGCCGAGGCGAGCGTGTCACCCGGGTGCCCGGTCAGCTCCCGTCCGTCGAAGGTGAAGCGCAGCACGCGTGAGCGGTCGATCCGGCCCCCGCTCTCCCGTCTCATCCGAACTCCTCGCGCCGTGGAGACTCCGGGTCCCGTCCGATCTCGTGGGTGACGGTGTGCCGCCGTACCGAGAACCAGGTCCGGCAGCCGTGGACGTGGTACCAGCGCTCGTGGAACCAGCCCCGGGGGTTGTCGCGCATGAACACGTACCCGGCCCACTCCTCGTCGCTCAGCGCCGACGGGTCCTCCGGATAGGCGATCCCGGCCTGCCCGCCGTACCGGAACTCGATCTCGTCGCGCGGGCCGCACCACGGGCACTCGATCAGCTGCACCGCCCCGCCACCGCCTTTCCCGTCCCGCGCCCGGCCCCGGACGCGTTCAGTGCGCCACCGCCGCGGCGCCGTGCTCGTCGATGAGCGCCCCCGTGGTGAACCGCGCGAGGCCGAACGGCTCGGCCAGCGGGTGCGGCCTGCCGGAGGCGATCGTGTCGGCGTAGACCCAGCCGGAGCCGGGCGTCGCTTTGAACCCGCCCGTCCCCCAGCCCGCGTTGATCATCAGTCCGTCCACCGGGGTGGTCCCGATGATCGGCGAGGCGTCCGGGGAGACGTCCACGATCCCGGCCCAGGTGCGCACCACCCGCACCCGGTTGAAGACCGGGAACAGTTCCAGCGCCGCGGACATCTGCTCCTCGATGACGTGGAAGGACCCGCGCTGGCCGTAGGAGTTGCAGGGGTCGATGCCCGCGCCCATGACCAGCTCGCCCTTGTGCGCCTGGCTGACGTAGACGTGCACCGCGTTGGACATGACCACGCAGTCCAGCACCGGTTCCAGCAGCTCCGAGACCAGCGCCTGCAGGGGGTGCGACTGCAGCGGCAGCCGCAGGCCCGCCCTGGCGGCCAGCACGCTGGTGTGCCCGGCCGCGGCCAGCGCGACGGTCCCGGCCGCGATCCGTCCCCGGGAGGTCAGTACGGCCCGCACCCGGCCGCCCGCGATCTCGAACCCGGTGACCTCGCATCCCTGGACGAGGTCGACGCCGAGCGCGTCGGCCCCCCGCGCGTACCCCCAGGCGACGTGGTCGTGCTTGGCGATGCCGCCGCGGCGCTGGAGGGTCGCGCCGAGCACCGGATGGCGGGTGTGCGCGCCGACCTCCAGGATCGGGCAGAACCGGCGCACCTCGTCGGCGTCCAGCCACTCGGCGTCGACGCCGTTGAGCACGTTGGCGTTGACCCGGCGCCGTCCCTCGCGCACGTCGTGCAGGCTGTGGGCGAGGTTGAGCACCCCGCGCTGGCTGAACATCAGGTCGTAGTCCAGCTCGGCGGAGAGCCCCTCCCAGAGCTTCAGGGAGTGCTCGTAGATCGCGGCGCTCTCGTCCCACAGGTAGTTCGACCGGATGACGGTGGTGTTGCGGGCCATGTTCCCGCCCGCCAGCCAGCCCTTCTCCAGGACGGCGACGTTCGTGATCCCGTGGTTCTTCGCCAGGTAGTAGGCGGTGGCCAGACCGTGCCCGCCGCCCCCGACGATCACCACGTCGTAGGAGGGACGGGGATCCGGGTCCCGCCAGAGGAAGTCCGGGTGGACCGGCGCGCTCACCCGCGCCCCTGCCGCTCGATCCGCTCCATGGCGGCCCTATCGCCTGATCCGGTGCATGGGGGTCCTATCGCTCGATCCGGTGTGTGACGGTCTATCGCTTGATCCGGGTCATCTCCGGGTCGAAGAGCGGTTCGGCGGCCACCCGCGCGGGCACCCGTTCCCCGAAGTACTCCACCTCGACGGCGGTGCCCGGCACCGCCGCGCCGGCCGGGAGCCAGGCGTAGGCGATCGCCCGGCCGAGGGTGTGCCCGTAGGCGGCGCTGGTCACGTACCCGGCGGCGCGCCCGTGGTGGAAGACCGGTTCCCTGCCCATGACGACCCGCTCGGTGAGCAGCGGCACCAGCCTGCGCGTCACCTCGCCGCCGAGGGCCTCAAGGGCGTCCCGGCCGACGAAGTCCCCGCCGTCCCCGCCGTCCCCGCCCGTCCGTACGGCCCAGCCCAGCCCCGCCTCCTCCGGCCGGTGCTCCGGGGTCATGTCCACGCCCCAGAGCCGGTAGCCCTTCTCCAGCCGCAGGCTGTTGAAGGCCGCCCGGCCACCCGCGGCGACGCCGTACCGGCGGCCCGCCTCCCAGAGCAGGTCCCAGAGCCTCAGGCCGAGGTCGGCGGTGGTGTAGATCTCCCAGCCCAGCTCGCCGACGTAGGAGAGCCGCATCATCGTCACCGGCACCTGACCGACATATCCCGATTTAACGGTGAAGTAGCGGAACCCTTCGTTGGACAGGTCCAGGTCGGTGAGCGGCTGCACCAGGTCCCGGGCCCGCGGTCCCCACACGCCGACGCAGCACGTCCCGGCGGTGACGTCCCGCACGCCCACCCCGTCCGGCGGAGCGTGCCGCCGCAGCCAGGCGAGGTCGAGGTTGCCGTTGGCCCCGACCTGGAAGTGCTCCTCGCCCAGCCGGGCCACGGTCAGGTCGGACCTGATCCCGCCCCCGGGGTCGAGCAGCAGCGTATAGGTGACCGCGCCGGGCGGCCTGTCCACGATGTTGGTGGTCATGCGCCGCAGGAAGGCCGCGGCCCCCGGCCCGGTGACCTCGATGCGCTTCAGCGGCGTCATGTCGTACAGCGCCACGCGCTGCCGGGTGGCCCACGCCTCGGCGGCGGCGATCGGCGACCAGTAGCGCGCGGCCCACTCGTCGCGCGCCCCCGCGCCGATGAACGCCTCGGCGTCGGGCGCGAGCCGTACCGGGTCCTCCAGCAGCGCGGCGTTGGCCTCGAACCAGTGGGGCCGCTCCCAGCCCGCGGCCTCCAGGAAGAACGCGCCCAGCTCGCGCTGGCGCGGATGGAACGGGCTGGTCCGCAGGGGCCGGGGCGAGTCCATCGGCTGGAGCGGGTGGACGACGTCGTAGACCTCGATGAAGCTCCGCCCGCCGCGCTCGGCGACGTAGGCCGGCGCGAGCTGGACCGGCTCGAACCGGCTCAGCTCGCACTCGTGCAGGTCGAACGCGGAGTGACCGTCCACCAGCCACTCCGCCAGCGCCCTGGCCACCCCCGCCGAGTGGGTCACCCAGACCGCCTCGGCGACCCAGAGCCCGGCCAGGCCGGGCGCCTCGCCGATCAGCGGGAACCCGTCGGGGGTGAAGGAGAAGATCCCGTTGATGCCCTCCTCGGGCTTGGAGTCGCCGAGCGCGGGCATCAGCTCGGCCGCGTCCCGCCACGCGGGGTCGAAGTCGGCGGGGGTGAACGCCTGGACCGACGGCATGGTCGTGGCACGCGCCGCGATCTCGTCCTGCCGGACGGGCATCGGGCGGTGGGAGTAGGAGCCGACGCCGATCCGGTCGCCGTGCTGCCGGAAGTACAGGTCGCGGTCCTGGTGCCGCAGGATGGGCAGTACGGCCTCCCCCGCCGCGGCGAGCGCGGGCAGCGGCCCGGACCTGGCGTACTGGTGGGCCAGCGGCAGCAGCGGCACGGTCAGCCCGGCCAGTTCCCCGACCGACGGCCCCCAGAACCCCGCCGCGCAGATCACCACGTCCGCGGGCGCCGTCACGCGTTCGAGGACGGTCCCCGCCCCGGGGAGCGCCGGTCCCGGGCCGCCCGCGAGGACCCCGGCGAGAACCCCGGCGAGGACCTCGGCCGTGACGCCGGTGACCCGTCCACCGCGGTGCTCCACCGCGACCACCCGGTGACCGGGCAGGAAGCGCGCGCCGCGCTCGATCGCCCGGCGGGCCTGGGCCTCGCCGCAGCGCACCGCGTCGGCCAGGCCGTCCGACGGGATGTGGAAGCCGCCGTGGACCTGTGCGGTGTCGAGCAGCGGCCAGAGCTCGGCGCAGCGGCCGGGACCGACCAGCTCGCTCTCGACACCCCAGGAGATGGCCCATCCGTGCCTGCGGTGCAGGTCACGCCAGCGTTCGGGGGTGGTGGCGACCTCCAGGCCGCCGACCTGGGTGAAGCATGGCCTGCCATCGAGTGATAAATCCCGGTATTTCGCAACCGTGTAGGCCGCGAAATCCGTCATCGTCTTCGATGGATTGGTCTGGAAGACCAGGCCCGGCGCGTGGGAACTGGAGCCGCCCGCGGCGAAGAGCGGCCCCTGTTCCAGAACCGTGACGTCCGTCCAGCCCCGGGCGGTGAGTTCGTCGGCGAGGGCGCAACCCACGATGCCGGCTCCGATGATCACAACACGAGGCCGACCCGCCATGCGCCCTCCGGGTGTCCCCTAATACGCAACAATCACCGGACTACCCAACGAACATAAGGCGCGAAGGAATACCGGACAAGAGGAAGCCGTGGATCAGGCGCGGCCGTAGGAGTCTTCGAGACGCTCGATGTCGTCCTCGTCGAAGTAGCCGAAGGCGATCTCCAGAATCCGGGTGGCCGGGCCCGAGGAGCTCAGCCGGTGGGTCTGGCCGGCGCGGATGAGGACACGGTCGCCGACGGCCGGTTCCGTCCGCACTCCGTCGATCTCGAAGACCGCACCGGGGTCCAGGGCGACCCAGAGCTCGTCGCGGTGCTCGTGCCGCTGCAGGCTGAGGCGCTGGCCGGGGGCGACATCGATGATCTTCACGGTGGTCGGCTCGTTGAGGGTGAACCGCTCGAACCCACCCCACGGACGCTCGTCGCGCACCACGGCGCCGAGCCGGTCGACTTCCAGCAAGATTGCCCTCCATCTACTCCATTGCGTAAGAGAAATTTTCGCATGCGCACATGACAGATGCGCATTATTCACGCAACCAGCCGATTAATTCAGGTGACCGAAACCCGGTTCACGTGACCAGAATCCCACCGTCGACCGGGATCACCGCCCCGGTGACGTACGATCCCGCGTCACTTGCCAGGAAGATAGCAGCCGCCACCAGCTCGGCCGGGTCTCCGGCACGCTTCATCAGCACCCGATTCTCCAACTGCCAGGCCATGTATCCCTCGGCGTACTGCTCGGTCATCTCCGAGGCGAAGAATCCGGGCTCCAGGCAGTTGACCCGGATCCCGCGCCGCGAGGTCCACTGCTGGGCCAGGTCCCGGGTGAGGCCGACGACCGCGGCCTTGGACGCGCTGTAGGCGGCCTGCGGCAGTCCCGCCGTGGTCTCCCCCAGGATGCTGCCGATGTTGACGATCGAGGAGCCGGGCCGCATGACCCGGGCGCAGGCCTGGGCCATCCAGTAGGTGCCGTTCAGGTTGATGTCCACGACCCGCCGGAACTCCTCGGGCGTCTCCTTGAGCGCGGGCACCGCCGTGCCGACACCGGCGTTGTTGATCAGGACGTCCACCGCGCCCAGCTCCGCGACCGCCGCCTCCACCAGGGCCCGGCAGTCCTCGGGCCGGGTCACGTCGGTGGCGAGCGCCACGCACCGGCGGCCGGTCTCCTCCACCAGCGCCCTGGTCTCCTCCAGGCGGTCCTTGCGGCGGGCGCCGACGACGATGTCGGCACCGGCCTCCGCCAGGCCCCTGGCGAAGGCGACGCCCAGCCCCGACGACGCGCCGGTGACGATGGCGACCTTGCCGTCCAGCCGGAATCGGTCCAGCATGCGAATCTCCTTCACCCGGGGAAGCTACCGAACGAGATTCTAGAGCTGGACGGCACGTGCTCCCTACAGGCCGTACTCCTTGACGATGCGCTCGTGCCGCTCGACCTCGACGTCCACGGCCCTGGCCAGGTCGAGCCAGGCCAACGGGTGCACCCAGCGCTCGGTGGCGTCGTCGAGCACCGCGTCCAGCTCGACCGGGGTGACGTCCGGCGGGATCGCGATCCAGCCGAACACACCGGGCAGGGACTCACCCGTGGTCGGGTGGGTGACCTTGTAGTTCTCGTCGCTGTAGACCCACATCGGCCAGCCGCGCTCGACCAGGACGTCGTTGAACTCGGTCCAGTCGGCCTCACTGGGCGCCGCGCCGTCGAAGAACCAGCTGGTGTAGCCGCCGGGACGGAGCATGCTGACCGCCGCGAACGGCGGGACGAAGCCCTCCTGCTCCTGGGGGTCGTCCGGGACGGGCTCCAGCAACGTCGGGTCGAAGACGACCACGTCACCGGCGTTGTAGTCCATGCCGGGGGGCTGCGGGATGGCCAGGCGGGCCGTCGCCGGGCCGGTGCGCAGGCTGAGGACCTGGCGCTGGCTGCCGTCGGGGGCGGGCAGGATCACGCGGATCAGGCCCATCTCCTCCTCGATCGGCCCCTCGGTCGACGAGAGCGGCATTCCGATCTTGGCGGCTCCGGCCCGGACGGTCTCCCAGTCCTCGGCGGCGGTCGCCATGGTGATCATCCGCCAGACGTCCTCCGCCTCGATCTCCTCGGTGTCGAGGATCTCCTTCATGATCGCGGCGCCCTTGGCGTTGTCTCCGCCCTGCTGGACGGCGCCGGCCCACAGGCGGCGCGCCTCCAGGCCGGCGCCCGCGGCGACGGCGGCCTCCGCCTCGGCCGACGCCTGCTCCCAGCGCTCCCGCGCGCGGTGCAGGCGGGCCAGGGTCAGGTGGCGCAGGGCCTCGGGGAGCCGCTGGGCCAGCTGCTCCAGGCGCTCGTCCTGGCGGGCCTCGATCAGCAGGCCGGTGAGGTAGGAGACGTCCTGCTCCTCGGCGGTCTCGACCGCGCCGGTCTCCACCAGAGCGTTCCAGTAGATGTCCGCGCCCCTGGCCGGGTAGCCGAGGAAGCCGAGGGTGGTCGTGTGGCGGCGGGTGGCCTCGATGTCCCGTCCGGACAGCGGCTCCAGCCAGCCCACCCAGCGCTCGGGGTCGGCGTTGAAGCCGTCGGCGGCGTCGAAGTAGCCGACCAGCTCGTCCTGCGGGCCCGGCGCCTCCAGAGGGGTCGTCGCGTCGGCGGCGGCGCGCAGGGCGGCGATCCGGCCGGTCGCCTCGCCCGGGTTCCTCAGCTCCGCGGAGGCGGACTCGGCCAGGTCGGCCAGGGCCCGCGCCTGCCAGACGCCCTTGCGGGCGACGGCGAGGTCGCCGGCGACGAGGGCGAGCTCGACGCGGGCGCGGTAGCCGCCCATCACGGCGAAGTAGTCGGCCCACTGCTTGAGGACCCGGCCGAGCTGCCAGCTGTTGGTGATCTGCGCCGAGCTCGCGAGCCCGCGGACGGCGTGCGCCCACTCCACCCAGTCACGGGGGTGGTCACCGACCACGTCGAGGTCGGGCAGGGCCTCCACGGCCTCGGGCACCCGCTCCAGCGTGGCGAGCACGAGCGCGCGCAGCACGCCCTCGCGGTGCGCCTTGGCCACCGGGTCGTCGGGCTTGAAACCGGTCGCGGCGTCGAGCGCGGTGAGCGCGTCCTGCGCCCGGCCGGCGGCCAGCAGCGCCCGGACGGAGGCCGCCCCCAGCTCCCAGCTCGCCTCGCGTCCGGCGGCGCCCAGCGCCGCCACGGCGGACTCGGCGTGCGTGACGGCCTCGTCGGCGCGACCGGCGTCGACCAGCGCGGCGACGTACTGCTCGGCGACGGCGGAGAAGGCCGGTGAGCCGGGCTCGACCGCCAGGGCCGCCAGGGCCTCCAGGCGCTCGGCCGCGTAGCCGGAGCCGTCGGTGTTGGCCTGGGCGATCGCCAGCGCCACGACGGCGCCCGGGGCGGACGGGCAGTCGCGGACGTCCTCCCGCCGGGCGAACTCCACCAGCGTCCGGGCGTCGTCGAGGGCGACCACGCCCTGGGCCCGGTCACCGATGCGGCCGATCAGGTGCCAGTAGCGGGCGTAGAACTCCAGCCAGGGAAGCTCCAGGTTCTCCGCCTGCTGCGCGATGGCCGGCGCCAGCACGTCGAGCTGCGCGTAGCGGCCTTCCAGCGCCTGGGCGGGAACGTCGCCGATCGCCATCGCCAGACCGGTGTTCCCGGCTTCGTGCAGTTGCCGCTGGATCTCGCCGACCCAGGCCCAGATGTCCACGTCCATGGGACGCCAGTCTGCCAGGTCGTGGAGGATGCCCCAAACGGCTCGCGCGCCCGGTCGCCGCCCGCGGCACGCGGACCCGCCCGGGGCGCCCCGCGCTCCCCTCCGGCCCCGAGGGGCCTGCGGACTATCCCGCCCGGTCGGCCAGCCGCACCAGCTCCACCAGCTCAGCGGCCTCCTTCTCGTCCAGGACGGAGAAGGCGGGCGCCATCAGCCGGTCGGTGAGCTCCTCGGACCGCGCCCGGCGCTCGGCCGTCTCCGGTCCGGGCACCGGGTACGGCTCCGGCCACTCGAAGAAGCGCGCCACGGCCTCCCCCGCCGAGAGCCCGAGCGGGGTGCCGTCGTGCGCGGCCAGCAGCGTGGCCTCCAGCGGCGTCACCCCCTCGGCCAGTACGGCCACCGCGTGCAGGCCGCCGCGCAGTTCGCGGACCAGGTGCATGAGCTGCGTGACCCGGGCGGGGGCGTCGCCGGGCAGCGGCAGGCGGCGCCAGCCGGCGAAGATCGGGGCGCCGAGCACGTCGGCGTTGTGCACCACCGGCTCCAGCAGCTCGGCCAGGCGCGCGGCCCCGGCGAAGCCGCCGAGCCTGCGGCGGCCCCAGTCGTGGCAGGCCCCGGTGTAGAGCTCGACCGCCTCACCGGCCGGGAGCGACCGGCCCGCCTCCCAGTTCTCCCTGACGTGCTCGGCGGGGAAGAAAACTGTGGCCGCCAGGACCACGTCCGCGTCCACCTCGCCGAGCACCCCGCACCGGCCCCGGAAGTACATCGCCCGGGGAGCGAGGCCCGTCCGCTCGCACAGCGCCTTGACCTCCCGCGAGATCATGAACCCGCCGCCGAGCCTCCCGATCGTCCCCTTGACCGCCGCCGCCGTCGCCTGCGGATCCGCCATACCGGACTCCTTCTCCCTCTCGGTCTACCGAAGGAACCCAGCTTCCCCTACCAGAACAACCGTCGGCAACCCGGCGGCCCGGATCTCAGAGAGTGGTCTCGCCCGACGCCACCAGGACCGCGGGACCGGCCAGGTAGCTGGTGCGCCCGTCGAGGGTGACGGTGACGACGCCGCCGAGCACCTCGACCTCCCAGGTCCCGGTCTCCTCCCCGGCCAGGCGGGCGGCGGCCACGGCCGAGGCGACCGCGCCGGTGCCGCAGGACCGCGTCTCGCCCGAGCCCCGCTCGAAGACCCGCATCGCCACCCGGCGCGGGCCCACCGCGTTGAGCAGTTCCACGTTCACCCCGTCCGGGAACGCCGCGGGGTCGAACCCGGGCTGCCGGGTCAGATCGAGCCCGGCCACCGGGTCGTCGATGACGCACGCCAGGTGCGGGTTGCCCATGTCCACGCGGAGCCCGCCGTACTCCGCACCGGAGACCGTCGCGCGGCTCTCTCCCAGCACCCGGGGCATGCCCATGTCCACGGTCACGTCACCGGTCTCCGCCAGCCGCACCCGCTTGACCCCGCCCCGCGTCGCCACGCCGAACTCACCGGCCTCCGCCAGCCCGGAGTCCACGAGGTAACGGGCGAAGACGCGCACCCCGTTGCCGCACATCTCGGCCACGCTGCCGTCGGCGTTGCGGTAGTCCATGAACCACTCCGCCTCGCCCGCCTGGCCGGCCGCCTCCGGGACGAGCTTGGTCCGCACCACCCGCAGCACGCCGTCCCCGCCGATCCCGGCCCTGCGGTCGCAGAGCGCGGCCACGCGCGCCCCGGGGAGCTCCAGCTCCCCCTCCGGATCGGGAAGGATGACGAAGTCGTTCTCGGTGCCGTGACCCTTGGCGAAGCGCATGCCCTCAACTCTATTGGGGAGCGGTCACCAGGCCTGGACCCAGGGCTCCTGCTCACCGGGAACGACCCGGGCGTCGCCCGATTCGAGATCGAGACGCAGCAGCTGGGAGGCGGCGCCGCCGCACGGCGGCAGTCCGGCCAGGGGCGTCCTGTCCATCTCCTCGGCCTCCCGGTCGACGCCGACCAGCAGGTGGCGGCCGGTCGGGGCGAGCGCCAGCGACTCGATGTGGCCGCAGTCCAGCGCGAGGACCTTCCTGACCAGCCGCGTCCCCTCGTGCAGGACGAGCGTGCGGGTCGGCCAGCCGAGCGCACGGAGTTGCCGTCCGTCCGGGAGGACCAGGAGCGGACGGGTGAACTCGTGCTCGGCCGGGGCGGCCACGTTCCGGATCTCACCGGTGCCGACGTCGAGAGCAGCCAGGGTCTTCACCGGAACGCTGTGCCCGGGCAGGGCGAGGGTCCGGGCGTCCAGCCACTGGAGGCCGTGGCCGCCGGCCGGCCACTCGCGCTCCAGGGTGCCCACGTAGTCGTCCCCGTCCGTCATCCGGCTGTAGGCGATGCGGCCCTCGGACGAGACGGCCAGGCCGTTGACCGTGCCCTCAAGCGTGGGGGTGAGCCGCTCGCCGACCGTGACCCGGCCGTCGGGCCCCATGGTCAGCCGGTAGAGGCGGAAGTAGCGGCCCGTCGGGCTGGTGAGCGCCGCCACGTAGTGACCGGGCTCCGTGTCACGGACGACGAGGTCGTACCGGGCGTAGGTGCGGGTCGCCCCGGGCAGCCGGCTCACCGGCTCCCCGGACTCCAGGTCGAGCACGTACGGCCTGTCCCACCCGCCGACCACCGCATAGCGCGGGGTGCCGTCGGCGTTGTCCGGCAGGCCGGCCAGCGCGCCGGGCAGCAACGCGGCCAGCACGATCGCCACCGCCGCCGTCCCGGCGTTGCGCAGGTCGGTCAGGCGTGGCCGGATCCCCGCACCCGCGATCCCGGCCAGCACGACCATGGCGGCGGGGGAGAGCAGCCAGGCCAGCAGCAGGCGCGGCACCGCGTAGGACGGCGACGGCAGCTGGGCTTCCAGGCACTCCCGCCACCAGAAGGGCGGCTCGGGCGACAGCCGGTCCTCGGCCTCGGCCAGCGCGGTGGGGAGCAGGGCGACCGCCAGCCCCAGCACGGCGGGAGACGTGGCGAGCGCCCGGCCCGGCATGGCGGCGCCGGGCCGCACCCGCGACCGGATCGCCCAGGAGGCGGCCATCGCCAGCAGTACGGGCTCGAGCAGGGTGAGCCGGTCGCCGAGGAATTCCGCCGCCTCGGCCAGTGGACCGGGCGGCGGCATCTCCAGTGGCGCGCCGCTGGTGCAGACGACCGTCGTCACTTCGGCGAACACGGGCTCGCCGAACAGTTCCCACAACGACAGCAGCACCGCCGCCGACCAGAAGAACGTCGCTTTACGCATCAGAGACTTTCCGGGCTGCTTTCAGGAAACCGGGGCATCCTAGCGCGGCCCGCACCACGAAGATCGTCCCGCCCGGCGACGCGGGCCGCGGCCGGCTAACGCCCCCGAGTGCCCGGCGAGCGGTCGAGGATCTCGGCGAGCGCCCGGTCCAGGAGGTCCGGGGCCTGCTGGGGGAGCCAGACGACGCGGGGATCGCGGCGGAACCAGGACTCCTGGCGGCGGACGAACCTGCGCGTCGCGCGGATCGTCTCCTGCTTGGCGTGCTCCTCGGTCCACTCCCCGGTCAGGAAGCGCATCACCTGGGCGTAGCCGAGCGCGCGGCCGGCCGTACGGCCCTCGGCCAGGCCCTGTCCCATGAGCGTGCGCACCTCGTCCACCAGCCCGGCCGCCCACATCCGCTCCACCCGGAGCGCGACCCGCTCGTCCAGCACCTCCCTGGGCACCTCGACGCCCAGTTGCACGCTGTCGTAGACCGCGTCGTAGGACGGCATCGTGGCGGAGAACGGCCGCCCGGACAGCTCGATGACCTCCAGCGCGCGCACGATCCTGCGGCCGTTGCTCGGCAGGATCACCCGGGCCGCCTCCGGGTCCAGCTCCCGGAGCCGCCCGTACAGCGGGGCCGGTCCGGCCCGCTCCAGCTCGGCCTCCAGCCGGGCGCGGATCTCCGGCTCGGTGCCGGGGAACTCCAGCCGGTCGAGCGCGGCCCGCACGTAGAGCCCGGACCCGCCGACCAGGACCGGCACCACCCCCCGGGCCAGCATGTCGTCCATGAGCGGCCGGACCAGCGCCTGGTACTCCGCCACGCTCGCGGTCGTGCGCACGTCCCAGATGTCCATCAGGTGGTGCGGGACCCCGCGCCGCTCCTCCATCGACAGCTTCGCCGTCCCGATGTCCATCCCCCGGTACAGCTGCATGGAGTCGGTGTTGACGACCTCTCCCCCCAGCCGGAGGGCGAGGTCGACGGCCAGGTCGGACTTTCCGGCCGCGGTGGGGCCGACGACGGCGATGACGGGTAGCTGAGGCACGCAGACAAGTGTCCCAGCCGGGGAGGTCAGCTCCAGTCGAGCATGGGCTGCAGGTAGCCCTCCAGGGTCAGCAGCCACCGCTTGGACTCGACGCCCTCTCCCCCGCTGAACCCGCCCAGGCCGCTCGCCGCCACCACCCGGTGGCAGGGGACGATGACCGGGATCGGGTTGGCTCCCATGATCGAGCCGATGGCCCGCGCGGGGATCCCGGTCCCGCTCCGGGCGGCGAGCTCGCCGTAGGTCACCACCTGGCCGTAGGGGACCGTCTCGTACAGCGTGCCCAGCACCGCGCGCTGCGCGGACGTGGTCAGCCGCCAGTCCACCGGGACGGTGAAGGCCTTCAGCCGCTCGGCGTAGTAGTCCGCGAGCTCGCCCAGCGCCGGAGCCGTACGCCCCGGATCGTCCACCTCGGCCAGCCCGAGCCCGTCCAGCAGCCGCCCGGCCAGCCACCGCCGGCCGCCCCAGCCCGTGCCGGCCACGCCCTCCTCGGTGACGGCGACCGTCATCTCCCCCAGGGGTGTCGCGAGGCTCCCGAACGCCACGGTTCCTACCATTGGCCCTGTGTCCCTTCGTGAGCTCGTCGTCCTCGGCACCTCCAGCGCGGTCCCTACCCGTCACCGTAACCACAATGGATATCTCCTGCTATGGGATGGTCAGGGCTTCCTGTTCGACCCGGGTGAGGGCACCCAGCGTCAGATGACGAGGGCGGGCGTCGGCTCGCACGACATCACCTGGATCTGCGTCACCCACTTCCACGGCGACCACTGCCTCGGCGTCCCCGGCATCGTCCAGCGCATCGCCAGGGACGGCGTCGCCCATCCCGTCCAGGCCGCCTATCCGGCGAGCGGTGAGACCTTCTGGCGCCGCCTGCGGCACGCCTCCGCCTTCGCCGACACCCGGGTCATCGCCGAACGTCCGGTCTCCGGCGAGGTCGCGACCTTCGACGCGGGCCCGGTGACCCTCACCGCCCGCCCGCTCTCCCACCCCGTCGAGGCGTACGGCTACCGCCTCGACGAGCCCGACGGCCGCCGGATGCTCCCCGAGCGGCTGCGGGAACGCGGGATCGCGGGCCCGCTCGTCGGCGAGCTCCAGCGCGCCGGAACGGTGACGGCGCCGGACGGGTCCACCGTACGGCTGGAGGAGTGCAGCGAGCCCCGCCCCGGCCAGAGCGCCGCGTTCATCATGGACACCCGGCTCTGCGACGGGGTGTTCGCGCTCGCCGAGGGAGTGGACCTGCTGGTGATCGAGTCCACGTTCCTGGCCGAGGAGACGTCCCTGGCCATGGACTACGGGCACCTGACCGCCGCCCACGCGGGCCGGGTCGCGGCCGAGTCGGGGGCCCGCCGCCTGGTGCTGACCCACATCTCCGAGCGGTACGGCATCGGCGACGAGCCCCGCTTCGTCGAGGAGGCCGGGCGGTTCTTCGACGGCGACATCGTCCTGGCCCAGGATCTGGCGCGCGTCCCCGTCCCGAGACGCGCCTGAGGTCTCCCCGGCTCCGGGGACCCCGTGGCGGGGCGCGGAGGGCCGTCGAGGACTACCCGGCGGGGCTCCAGCAGGCCACGAAGTACCCCACCCCGTAGGGGGCGTCGTCGTAGAGGACCTCGCCGCCGAACGGGCCTGCGATCCCGGCGAGGACCCCCAGCGCGGCCCGGCCCGCGACCCGGAGCTCGGCCGCCTCCGCGGGGTCGAGCCCGGGAGCCTCGCCCCGGGCGAGCGCGCCGACGATCGCGGCGTTGTACGGCTCGGCGCGGGGGTCGAGGTAGCCCGGGGCCTTCTCGGTCAGGCAGGCGGAGCCGTCCGCCATGACGAGCAGCGCCACCCGCCCGGTCCCGGCCGCCAGGTTCGCTCCCAGGGCCGCGCACTCCGCGGGGGAGGCGTCGAACGGCACCGCGTGGAACCCGGAGGCGGCCAGGCCGCCGGTCTCGACGAGCCGGCGGCCGACGGTGAGGGAGAGCGGCAGGACGGGCTCGCCGGTTCCGGCGCGGGCGTCCACGCCCCACGGCGCGAGGCTGCCCGCCGCGTCCGGCCCGTAGGTTCCGGCCGTCTCCGCCCCGCCGACCACCACGATCGCCTCGGGCTCCGCCGCCCCCAGCCTCCCGACCGCGGCGGCGCAGGCCGCCCTGAGCCCGTCGAGCTCGACCGCGGCGGCACCGGCCACCTCGGGCAACAGCAGCGGAGGATGCGGGCACACGGCCGCGGCGACGATCACGCCGCCAGCCTAACCGAGTCCGCCCCACGTCTCCCCGGCACCGCCGGCCATCATCGGCCACCACCGTCTCCCCGGCTTTTCACGGGAAATCTCCACCGCTTCCCGGGACGTCGAACCACACTGGCGAGAACAGGAAAATGCCCGCGCGATAATCACAAGGGATTATGAATTGTCACGCTTTAAAGCGCCGAATAGAATTTCACGGGCGTATGTCCTGATCAGCGCCATGTCCGCCGTCGGCGTCGCCGGAATCGGCGCATTCATCATGGCGAGCACCGCCTCCGACTCCTCCTCCGGAAACGGCGCGCCCGGCGGAATACTCCCCGGCAATCCGCCCGGCCACCGGGAGTCGTCCTGGATCTCCCCCGTCCCGGGACCGGTCTCCGCCGAGCCCGCCGCAGGGTCCGCCTCCCCTTCCGCGTCCACGTCACCGGTCCGCGACCCGCTCGGGCGCGTCCTCGCCCCGGGCCCGCTGCCGCCGTCCGGCCCCGCCGTCCTGCCGCACGCACGCGCCGTCCCGGAGGACGGGCGTGCCGCACCGGAGGACGGACGTGCCGTACCCGGCCCCGTCATGACGGGCGGGCGCGGGGACGGGAGGTCCCAGGCATCGCGGGCGCCCGCCCCGCGACCGCGCCCGGCGCCGCAACCTCCGGACCCGGACCCGAACCCGGCACCGAACCCGGCTCCGGTCCCGGGCCCGGGCCCGGGCCCCCGGCAGGCTCCCCGGATGCCCGACCCGTGCGCGACCTTCGACGACTTCCGGCGGCCCTACTGCTACGCCGTACTCGGCGAGCTGGCGAACCGCTGAGCGGGACCGGTCAGGGGCAGGTGGAGCAGCCCGGCGCCTCCTGCCGCGCGGGAGCGGCCGGACGGCCGATCGACGGCATGCCGAGCATGACGCCCGGCGTGCCCGCGCCGCCGGCCGGCGCGTCCTGGCGGGCCTGCCAGGCGTCGCCCGCGCGGGTGCGGCGCAGCTTGAGCACGGGGCCGTCGGCGACCAGGTGGTGCGGGGCGGCGTAGGTGACCTCCACGGTCACCATGTCGCCGGGGCGCGGCTGCCCGTCCCCGTCGTTGTCCGGACCCGGCGAGAAGTGCACCAGGCGGTTGTCGGGGGCGCGGCCCGACAGGCGGTGGGTCGCCTCGTCCTTGCGGCCCTCGCCCTCGGCCACCAGCACCTCCAGGACCCGGCCCACCTGCTTCTTGTTCTCCTCCCAGGAGATCTCGTTCTGCAGGGCGACGAGCCGCTCGTAGCGCTCCTGCACGACCTCCTTGGGGATCTGGCCGTCCATCGTGGCGGCGGGCGTGCCGGGGCGGATGGAGTACTGGAAGGTGAAGGCGTTGGCGAAACGCGACTCGCGCACCACGTCCAGCGTGCCCTGGAAGTCCTCCTCGGTCTCGCCGGGGAAGCCCACGATGATGTCGGTGGAGATCGCCGCGTCGGGCATGGCCGCGCGGACCCGCTCGATGATGCCCAGGTAGCGCTCGGCCCGGTAGGAGCGGCGCATGGCCTTGAGGATCCGGTCGGAGCCGGACTGCAGCGGCATGTGGAGCTGGTGCATCACGTTGGGCGTCTCGGCCATGGCCGCGATGACGTCGTCGGTGAACGCCGCCGGGTGCGGGCTGGTGAAGCGCACGCGCTCCAGGCCGTCGATCTCGCCGCAGGCCCGCAGGAGCTTGCCGAAGGCGAGCCGGTCGCCGAACTCGACGCCGTAGGTGTTGACGTTCTGCCCGAGCAGGGTGATCTCCAGGACGCCCTGGCCGACCAGGGTCCGTACCTCGTTCAGGATGTCGCCGGGGCGGCGGTCCTTCTCCTTGCCGCGCAGCGACGGCACGATGCAGAAGGTGCAGGTGTTGTTGCACCCGACCGAGATCGACACCCACGCGGCGTAGGCGGACTCGCGCTTGGTCGGCAGCGTGCTGGGGAAGGTCTCCAGGGACTCCCTGATCTCGACCTGGGCCTCCTGCGCGATCCGGGCGCGCTCCAGGAGGACCGGCAGCGAGCCGATGTTGTGCGTGCCGAACACCACGTCGACCCAGGGCGCCCTGCGGACGATCTCGCCCTGGTCCTTCTGCGCGAGGCAGCCGCCCACGGCGATCTGCATGCCGGGGTTGCTCACCTTCGCCGGGCGCAGGTGGCCGAGGTTGCCGTAGAGGCGGTTGTCGGCGTTCTCCCGGACGGCGCAGGTGTTGAACACGACCACGTCGGCCGTCTCCCCGGCCGCGGCCGGGACGTAGCCCGCCTCCTCCAGCAGGCCCGACAGGCGCTCGGAGTCGTGCACGTTCATCTGGCACCCGTAGGTACGAACCTCGTACGTGCGGGCGCTCTCCACGGTGACAGTCATCTCAACGAACAAGGGTAGGCGCTCCGCCGACTTCCGGGTACGGCTCTCGCGGAGCGCACGGAGCGCGACCGGTCCGGAGCGCCGGCGGGGAGCCGACGAGGAGCCGGTGGAGGGCCGCGTCACATATGACCCGTCGGGCCGGTTCCCCACGCCACCAGGGATGATTCATGAAATATCCATACTTAGAGAATTTTTCGTGATGGCAAGCCGCCCCGCTCCCCCGATCGAAACGTGGATGACCCAGCCGTTGGCCGCCCGTGATCGGATCGGTACCACAGGGTTAGCACGACTTGCCCTCTACAGAACTACGTTGTGATCTATGAAGGAGACCTTGGACTCGACTCCTCTCGTCGTGCTGGACGACGTCAACAAGCACTTCGGCAGCCTCCACGTGCTGCGCGACATCAACCTGACGATCGCGCGCGGCGAGGTGCTGGTCGTCATCGGCCCGTCGGGGGGAGGCAAGTCGACCCTCTGCAGGGCGATCAACCGGCTGGAGACCATCGACAGCGGGACGATCACATTCGACGGCCTGCCGCTCCCCAAGGAGGGCAAGGCGCTGGCCAGGTTGAGATCCGAGGTCGGGATGGTGTTCCAGTCCTTCAACCTGTTCGCGCACAAGACGATCCTGGAGAACGTCACGCTCGGGCCGATCAAGGTCCGGGGCGTCGACAAGGCCCAGGCCGAGCGGCGCGGCATGGAGTTGCTGGAGCGGGTCGGCATCGGCGCCCAGGCGGCGAAGTACCCGGCGCAGCTCTCCGGCGGCCAGCAGCAGCGGGTGGCCATCGCCCGCGCACTGGCCATGGACCCCAAGATGATCCTTTTCGACGAGCCGACCTCCGCCCTGGACCCGGAGATGGTCCAGGAGGTGCTCGACGTCATGATCGGACTCGCCCGTGACGGCATGACCATGATGGTCGTCACCCACGAGATGGGATTCGCCCGGCGGGCCGCCAACCGTGTGGTCTTCATGGCGGACGGGCAGATCGTGGAGGAGAACACTCCCGACGAGTTCTTCACCAACGCCCGGACCGACCGGGCCAAGGACTTCCTCTCCAAGATCCTTACGCACTGACCCTTTCGGCCGGCTGGTCACCCCAGATGAAGAAGAGGACAGAACAGATGCGAGTAACGCGTATCGGTGTGGCGCTCGCCACCGCGAGCGCCCTCACCCTGGGCCTGGCGGCCTGTGGCGGGGACGACGGCGGCGGTGGCGGCGGTGACACCGCCGCCTACACCACGGTCGTCGACAAGGCCAAGGGCGCCAAGAAACTGATCGTCGGCACCAAGTGGGACCAGCCGAGCCTGGGCCTGAAGACGGGCGCCGAGCCCGAGGGCTTCGACGTCGACGTCGCCAAATACGTCATCAAGGAGCTCGCGGGCGGCGCCGACGTGCAGATCGAGTGGAAGGAGTCCGCGTCGTCCAACCGCGAGGCCTTCCTCGCCAACGGCACCGTGGACATCATCTTCGCGACCTACTCGATCACCGACAGCCGCAAGCAGAAGGTGACCTTCGGCGGGCCGTACATCGTGGCCCACCAGGACGTCATGGTCCGCGCCGACGACACCGCGATCACCAAGCCGCAGGACCTGGCGGGCAAGCGCATCTGCCAGGCCGCCGGGTCCAACTCCTACAAGCGGATCACCGACCCGCCGCCGGACGGCGAGCTCGACCTGGACGCCAAGCTCGTCGGCGCCGCGAACTACTCCGACTGCGTGCAGAAGCTCAGCGGCAACAACCTCGACGCGGTGACGACCGATGACCTGATCCTGGCCGGCTTCGCCAAGCAGGCCGCCGGGGCCGGCGGAGGCTTCAAGATCCTCGGTCAGCCGTTCACCGACGAGAAGTACGGCGTCGGCCTGAAGAAGGGCGACACCAAGACGTGCGAGGCCGTCAACGCGGCCATCACCAAGATGTACCAGGACGGCACCGCCAAGCAGCTCTTCGACAAGTGGTTCGCCGGAACCCAGGGCCTCACGGCCCCGACCAGCGCCCCGCAGTTCGAGCCCTGCGCCTGATCCCGCCCTGCACAGCGGCCGGTGCCCGGCCTCCCGGGGCACCGGCCGCTGCCGTACCTGTCGTACCTTTGGTGGAGCACGATGGATGATCTGATCAAATACGCGCCGGACCTGCTGGCGGGCTTCCTGAAGAACGTTCAGCTCTCGGTGATCTGCGCGATCCTCTCCCTGATATTCGGCACGATCCTGGTCGCCATGCGCGTGTCGCCCACACCCGTGCTGCGCGGAGCGGGGGCGGCCTACGTCAACATCGTGCGCAACACGCCGCTCACCCTGGTCCTGGCCTTCTCCGCGCTCGGCCTCAGCGACACGCTGGGCGTCACCTTCTCCGAGGAGCCCAGCACCAACAGCTTCTGGCTGGTCGTGCTGGGGCTGTCGCTGTACACCGCGACGTTCGTCTGCGAGGCGCTGCGCTCGGGCATCAACACCGTCCCGATGGGACAGGCCGAGGCGGCACGGGCCATCGGGCTCACCTTCTTCCAGTCCCTGAGGATGATCATCCTTCCTCAGGCGTTCCGGGCCGTCGTCGCACCCCTGGGAAGTGTGATCATCGCAATGATCAAGAACACCACGGTGGCGATCGCCGCCGGATATCTGGCGGAGTCGGCGTTCGTCATGAGGGACACCTTCGACGAGACCGGTGTGTCGATCCCCATCTTCGTCGGGATCGTCATCGCCTTCATGATCGTGACGCTGCCGATCGGGTTCTTCACCGGCTGGCTGGCGAACCGGCTGGCGGTGGCCCGATGAGCGCCCGGGCCAGCGTCCTGTTCGACGCGCCCGGACCGCGCGCCCGGCTGCGCAACAACATCCTGACCCTGCTCGGGGTCGTCGGGATCGCGGCGATCCTCTATGTCGTCTACGCGCGCTTCGACGAGAAGGGCCAGTGGGAGGGGCGGATCTGGGAGCCGTTCCTGAATCCGTACACCTGGACGGAACACATCCTCCCGGGCCTGCTCAACACCCTGAAGGCCGCCGGGCTCGGCGCCGTGTGCGCACTGATCTTCGGCGCGGTCTTCGGCCTCGCCCGGCTCTCGGACCACCGGTGGGTCAGGATCCCCGCCGGAGCCGTCGTGGAGACCTTCCGGGCGATCCCGCTGCTCCTGCTGATCTTCTTCCTCTTCTTCCTGGCGCCCGACGTGTTCGGCCCCGGCGACTACACGCTGGTCGCGCTGGTGGCCGGGCTGACCCTCTACAACGGGTCGGTGCTGGCCGAGGTCGTGCGGGCGGGCGTGCGGGCCGTGCCCCGCGGGCAGTCGGAGGCCGCCTACGCCATCGGCCTGCGCAAGGGCGGCGTGATGCGGCTGGTCCTGCTCCCCCAGGCCGTCACGGCGATGATGCCGGCGATCGTGAGCCAGCTCGTCGTGCTGCTCAAGGACACGGCGCTGGGCTACATCATCGCCTACCCCGACCTGCTGAACATCGGATTCCAGATCATCCCCGCGACCAACTTCGGCTCCCGCATCCCCGCCGCGATCGTCATCGGGATCATCTACATCGGCCTCAACATGGCGCTCAGCGGCCTGGCCACCTGGCTGGAGGGGTGGAGCCGCCGCAACCGCAAGACCTCGGCGCGGCCGGTCGTCCCGCCGGGAGGGGCCATGGAGACCAGCGGAATGGCCGCGGGAGCCTGATCCTTCCCGGCACTTCCCGACCGGTCGCACTCGTCCGGTCCCGGCGGCGGGGCGGTCACCCGAAGGGGGCCGCCCCGCCGCCGTTTCCGGCCGTCGGGCACCGGCCACCGGTTCGGCCGTCAGGCACCGGACACCGGCCACCGGTTCGGCCATTGGGCACCGAGATGCCCGAAACCTGGGAAATGGGCACCACACGCCCAGAACGCGATGAGCGCCATACCGGCGACACGCGGCGGGTTATCGGGCAGGATTACGCCATGTCCCCAGAGCGCGATGCCGTGGAACGCGATGCCGTGCCGTACGCCGCCTGGCCGTCCCCCATCTCCACCTCGGATGTCGCCCGCGCGGGAGTGGGCCTGTCCTTCCCCGCCATGGCGGGCGAGCAGGTGTGGTGGATCGAGGACCGCCCCGCCGAGGGGGGACGGACCACGATCATGCACCGGGGTGCCGACGGCGCGCGCCGCGAGCTGCTTGCCGCGCCGTGGAGCGCCAGGACCCGCGTGCACGAGTACGGCGGGCGGCCCTACGCGGTGGTCCCCGACGAGAGTGCCGGCGCGGGCCCGGGTGAGGGCAGCGGCTCCGGCGGGAGCGTCGTCTTCGCCAACCTCGCCGACCAGCGGCTCTACCTGCTGAGCCCGGGCGCCGAGCCCCGGCCGATCACCCCGGAGCCCGACGTGGAGGCCGGGCTCCGCTACGCCGACCTGCTCGTCCACGACGGCCAGGTCTGGTGCGTGCGGGAGCGGCACCACGATGACGGCAAGGTCAGCCGGTCGATCGTCTCCATCCCCCTGCACGGCGGCGCCGAGCCGCGCGAACGGGTCGGCGGATGCGACTTCTACGCCTCCCTGGCGATCTCCCCCGACGGCGAGCACCTGGCCTACATCTGCTGGAACCATCCCCGCATGCCGTGGAACGGCACCGAACTGCGGATCACCCGCCTGTCCGACGGCCACTCCTGGACCGTCAAGGGCGGCGCCTCCGAGTCCGTGCTCGCCCCGCAGTGGCGCGACGACCGGACCCTCTACCTGATCTCCGACTGGTCGGGCTGGTGGAACCTCTACCAGATCGGGATGTACGGCACGTCCTACCAGGCCCTCTACCCCGCCGAGGAGGAGTTCGCCGGGCCGCTCTGGCAACTCGGCGGCGCGCCGTACGCCGTGCTGGACGACGGGCGGCTCGCGGTCCTGCACGGCCAGGGCGACCTGAGGCTGGGCATCCTCGATCCGGTCTCCGGCGTCCTGACCGACCTCGACGTCCCCTACAGCGGCTGGTCCCCCGCCCTGGCCTCCGACGGGCGCATGGTCGCCGGAATCGGGTACGGCCCGGCGGTCCCCCTCTCGGTCGTCCGGATCGACGCCGTGACCGGCCGGGTGGAGGGGCTCCGGCGCGAGGTCGACGAGTTGCCGGACGTCGCCTACCTGCCGCGCCCCGAGGCCGTGGAGGTCCAGGGACGGTTCGGCCGGCGTGTGCACGCGCTGGTGTACCCGCCGTCGAACCCCGAGGTCACCGGCGAGGGTGCGCCACCGTACGTCCTGTTCGTCCACGGCGGCCCCACCGGGCACAGCACGACGGCGCTGGACCTGAAGAAGGCGTTCCTCACCAGCCGCGGCATCGGCGTGATCGACGTCAACTACGGCGGATCCACCGGCTACGGCCGCGCCTACCGGGACCGGCTACGCGGGCAGTGGGGCGTCGTCGACGTGGAGGACTGCGTCGCCGTGGCCGAGTGGCTGGCCGCGCGGGGCATGGCCGACCCGGCGCGGATCGCGATCCGGGGCGGCAGCGCGGGCGGCTGGACCGTCATGGCGGCCTGCGCCCTGTCCGACGTGTTCGCCGGGGGCGTCTCCTACTACGGGGTCAGCTCCCTCGCCCAGTTCGCCGAGACCACCCACGACTTCGAGTCCCGCTACGTCGAGTGGCTGGTCGGTCCCTCCGATCCCGTCCTGTACGGCTCCCGCGAACCCCTCGGCCAGGTCGCCGGGGTCACCTGCCCCATGCTGCTGCTCCAGGGTCTGTCGGACCCGGTGGTCCCGCCCGCCCAGTCCCAGGCCTTCGCCGACGCCCTCGCCGAGCGCGGCGTCCCCTGCACCTATCTCACCTTCGAGGGGGAGGCCCACGGCTTCCGCCGCGCCGAGACCCGCAGCGCGGCCCTGGCCACCGAGTTCGCCTTCTACCAGCAGATCTTCCACACCTGATCCGGCCGGGTCAGTTGATCGGGCCGGGTCAGCGGGCGAACTCGATGGCCCGGGACTCCCGGACGACGGCGATGCGGATCTGGCCGGGGTAGGTGAGCTCCTCCTCGATCCGCTTGGCCACGTCACGGGCGATCACCGAGGCCTGGATGTCGTCGACGGAGTCGGGCTTCACCATGACCCGGATCTCGCGGCCCGCCTGCATGGCGAAGACCTTCTCCACCCCCTCGTACGACTGGGCGATCTCCTCCAGCCGCTCCAGCCGCTTGACGTAGGCCTCCAGCGACTCGCGCCGCGCGCCCGGACGGCCTCCGCTGATCGCGTCGGCGGCCTGGGTGAGGACCGCCTCGACCGTGCGGACCTCGACCTCGTTGTGGTGCGCCTCGATCGCGTGGACCACGTCCTCGTGCTCGCCGTACCGGCGGGCGATCTCCGCTCCGATCAGCGCGTGGCTGCCCTCCACCTCGTGGGTCAGCGCCTTGCCGATGTCGTGCAGCAGCGTGCAGCGCTTGAGCAGCGCCTTGTCCAGCTTGAGCTCGGCCGCCATGATCCCGGCGATGTGCGCGGACTCGACGAGGTGGCCCAGCACGTTCTGCCCGTAGGAGGTGCGGTAACGGAGCTGGCCGAGCAAGGTGACCAGTTCGGGGTGCATGTCGGTGATGCCCAGTTCAACCAGGGCGTCCTCACCCGCGCGCACGCACAGTTCCTGGACTTCGGCCCTGCTGCGCTCGTAGGCGTCCTCGATGCGCTGCGGGTGGATGCGGCCGTCGAGGACGAGCTTCTCCAGGGTCAGCCGGGCGGTCTCGCGGCGGACCGGGTCGAAGCACGACAGCAGCACCGCCTCGGGGGTGTCGTCGATGATCAGATTGACACCGGTGGTCGACTCGAAGGCGCGGATGTTACGGCCCTCGCGACCGATGATGCGGCCCTTCATCTCGTCCCCGGGCAGGTGCAGCACGCTGACGACGGACTCGGCGGTCTGCTCGGCGGCCATGCGCTGCACCGCCAAGGTGATGATCTTCGTGGCCCGCTTCTCCCCCTCCTTGCGGGCCTCGCCCTCGATCTCCCTGACGATCAGCGCCGCCTCACGCTTGGCCTGGTTCGTGATCTCCCCGACCAGCTCGGCTCTGGCCTGCGTGCTGGTGAGCCCCGCCACCCGCTCCAGGACCGCCCTGCGCTCCTGGGCGAGCCGGTCGAGATCCTCACGGCGGGCGGCCAGCTCCGTCTCGGTCTCGGCGAGCTTGCGCGCCCGCTCGGCCTGGCGCCTGGCCTCCTCGTCGAGCCTCTGCTCCCGCTCGGCCAGCCGGTTCTCGCGGCGTTCCAGATCGGAGCGGAGCTCCTTGAGCTCGTATTTGAGCACCTGGGTCTCGGCCTCGACCTCTTTGCGCATCTGCGCGGCGCTCTCGGCGGCGGCCTCGGAGCGGCGCAGGATCACCTCGGCGTCCTGTTCGGAGCGGCGCAGGGTCTCCGCCGCCTCCTGTTCGGAGCGGCGCAGGGTCTCCGCCGCCTCCTCCTCGGCCCTGCCGCGGATCCCGGCCGCCTCGCGCCTGGCCTGCTCCAGCTCGGCGTGGATCTCCGCCAGTTGCTCGGGAGTCGGCCCGAGCGGTTTGCCCGCCAGCCCTCCGGTACGGCGGAGCAGCATGACCAGCACGGTTATCGTCACTCCGGCGAACACCACCATGGCCCCTGCCAGCACGACGATCACAACGGGCTCCATGCGCGCCCCACCCCTCCTCGCGTCGCCGACATCGAGCACACGAGGGTCACACGCACGGCGCGGAAGGTCCACGCGGTGTCGCCACCAGGACAGATATCAACCCAGAACCGGCGCCGTTCCGACCCCCGTCGGCCCTTCACCGGTCCGCGCCGTCAAGCCTGCATGTCCGTAGTTCACCGTTATGACAATCCGCGCTGCGCGGAGTAACTCCTCACTGCCGTCGAGATTAAGCGTCAAACAGGTAACGAGCAAGCAAAGACCCATGGGACTGGGCGTTTTCACCAGTCGAGCGGATACTCCGGATATTCCGGACCTTCCGCCTCTTCGTTCTCAAGAGCCTCGCGAATGACACGGAAGGCGAGACCCGGTCCGTATCCCTTGCGGGCGAGCATGCCGGCGAGCCTCCGCGTCCTGGCGGAGGGCTCCAGCCCCCGGGTGGAGGGGAGCTTGCGCGCCACGAGCCTGCGGGCGGTCTCCACTTCCTGCTCGGGGTCGAGCTGCTCCACCGCCTCCTTGACGGTGTCCTCCTCCACCCCGCGCCGGCGGAGCTCCGACGCCAGGGCCCGCCGGGCGAGACCCCGGCCGGCGTGGCGTGAGCTCACCCAGGCGGCGGCGAACGCCTCGTCGTCGATCAGGCCGACCTCGGAGAAACGCTCCAGCACGGCCTCGGCGGCGTCTTCCGGCACCTCACGTTTGCGCAGCGCCTCCGCGAGCTGAGCCCGGGTGCGCGGCGCCATGGTCAGCAACCGCAGGCAGATGGCCCGCGCAACCGCCTGCGGGTCGGCCGGAGGCCCCTGACTCGCCGTGGAGCCCTCCACCGGCCCATCCGGCAGGAAACCCCGGGGCCCGCCCCGGGACCGCCGCCCGGCCCCTTCCCGCGAGGAACTCCCCGCTCCGCCCCGGGACCGCCGTCCGGACCCGCCAGGGAAGGAGCCCTCAGGCCCGTCCGAGGAAGCTTCACCGGACCTGCCGGGGAAGGAGCCCTCAGGCCCGTCCGGGAAAACGCCTTCGGACCCTTCCCAGAAGGAACCGCCGGATCCGTCGGGGAGAGCGTCCGCGGGCTCTCCCCGGGAAGGGCCCTCGGCTCCCCTCCGGGATCGCCTGCCGGAACCTCCCGAGGATCTCCTCCCCGAGCGGCCCCGGTCTTCCGCACCGCCGCGGGTCCCCGAGCCGCGACGGCCTTCGCCACCGGATTCGGGGAGGTCGGGCCATGCACCCCAGTCTCGCGGTCCGGCCTCACCGGCCGGACCGGAGTCGGGTCCCGTCGTCACCGCTCAGCCCGGATCAGACGTCACCCGGCTTGGCGGCCGCGGCCTTGCCACGGCCCGAGGGCGCGGCGGCGGGAGCGGGAGCGGCCGGGGCGGCGGGCGCCGCGGCTTCCGGCGCGTCCACGCGCGGGCCGACGCCGAGCTTCTCCTTGATCTTCTTCTCGATCTCGTTCGCCATGTCGGGGTGGTTCTTCAGGAAGTTACGGGCGTTCTCCTTGCCCTGGCCGAGCTGGTCGCCCTCGTAGGTGTACCAGGCACCGGACTTGCGGACGAAGCCGTGCTCGACACCCATGTCGATCAGTCCGCCCTCGCGGGAGATGCCGACGCCGTACAGGATGTCGAAGTCGGCCTGGCGGAAGGGCGGGGCCATCTTGTTCTTGACGACCTTCACCCGGGTGCGGTTGCCGACGGGCTCGGTGCCGTCCTTCAGCGTCTCGATCCGGCGCACGTCGAGACGGACCGAGGCGTAGAACTTCAGCGCCTTTCCACCGGTCGTGGTCTCGGGCGAGCCGAACATGACGCCGATCTTCTCGCGGAGCTGGTTGATGAAGATCGCGGTGGTGCCGGTGGTGTTGAGCGCGCCGGCGACCTTGCGCAGGGCCTGGGACATCAGACGGGCCTGGAGACCGACGTGGCTGTCGCCCATCTCGCCCTCGATCTCGGCCTTGGGAACCAGAGCCGCGACCGAGTCGATGACCAGAAGGTCGATGGCGCCGGACCGGATCAGCATGTCGGCGATCTCCAGCGCCTGCTCACCGGTGTCGGGCTGGGAGACCAGCAGCGCGTCGGTGTCGACGCCCAGCTTCTTCGCGTATTCCGGGTCGAGGGCGTGCTCGGCGTCGATGAACGCCGCGATGCCGCCCTGGCGCTGGGCGTTGGCGACGGCGTGCAGGGCGACGGTGGTCTTACCGGAGGACTCAGGACCGTAGATCTCGACGATGCGGCCGCGCGGGAACCCGCCGATGCCCAGGGCCACGTCGAGGGCGATGGATCCGGTGGGGATCACTTCGATGGGCGCGCGGGCGTCGTCGCCGAGGCGCATGACGGAGCCCTTGCCGAACTGCCGCTCGATCTGAGCGAGGGCGGTCTCGAGCGCCTTCTCGCGGTCGTTAGCTGCCATTGGGAGCCCCCTGGAGGGTTACGGGTCGGATCTGTTGCCAGAAAGCTACGGGGTGCCACCGACATTTTCCGGAGAGCACGCCACGAGGGCTGACACGCCCAATATAGCCGAACGGCTGTTCGATCGTTCCTCAATCGCATCACGTGTTCCACGGGTCGTCCGGGCCGCGCCCGGCGTCCCGGCCCGTCACAGAAATGACATTCCTGGGCATTCCGGTACCCGAGGTGTCACCCGCTGACCTGGGGGAACGCTGGGATCAACATGATTTTCGAGAGGTGTCCGAGGTAACCGCCGTGACCAACACGTTCGCCCAGCAGCGTCTGGCCCATCTGGAGTCCCTGGCCGCCGAGTTGCCCGACCGGGGGATGGTCAGCCGCATGCTCGGCGGCGACGACCCCGTGTTGTGGGTGTGGCATCCGACCAGCGGCAAGCAGACGATCGTCTTCGCCAGCCCGTCCAAGGACGGCTGGCTCTTCCTGTGGTCGCCCAACGGGCAGGAGAGCACCGACGACCCCGGCCATGTGGCGGACTCGGTCGGCAGGCTCCTGAGGCCCGCCCCAGACGCCGCGCCGGTCGCCTGACGCCCTCCGGTGCTCCGGTCTCTCAGGACGATCGGCCGCCCTCCCCGTGCACGGCCCTCGCCGCGTCGCGGTCAGCGGAGCCGGGAGGCGACGTCCGTCACCCGGCACACCGCCTCCCAGACGTCCTTGGCCGCGATGCCGTCGGCCAGGGCCTGGACCACCGTCCGCCCGTCCAGTTCGGCGATCACGTAGTCGCGGGCCCACGACTCGGCATAGGGGTCGCCGAAGTGCAGCTTCATCCGTCTCCAGAACTCTGACAGGCGCATGCCCCCAGTATGGGGGCCTCCGGCACCCCGGCCGTCCCTTCCCGGCTCACCCGTCCCCGGCTCACCCCCGCGGATCCGGTGCTCCGTACGGATCCGGCGCGGAGTGGGCCTGGCACTCTCCGGTGCGCGGGGGGAGACTCGGAGGATGCCGAATCTCCCCCTCGCCGTCGTCCTCCTCGCCTCAGCGGTCAAGCTGACCCCCTCGCAGAAGGCCGAGCGCCGCGCCAGGCGCCGCAGGTTCATGCTGCAGCTGCGCCTGGCCGTACAGAAGGAGAAGGCCGAACGCGCCGAACGGCACGCCACGCGGACGCAGTCGCCCCGCAGGGGGGAACCGCGCAGCCGGCGTCCCTCCCGGCGGTGAGGAGCCGCGCGTCCCGCAGGTCTCCCGCCGGGACGCCTCAGAGCACGCGCAGGCCGTACATCTCACCGAGCGGGTCGGCGAGCAGTTCCAGACGGGCCCCGTCGGGGTCTCTGAAGTGGATCGAGGCACCGCTCTCGATCCGGTGCGGCACGCCCGCGGCCTCCAGCTTCCCCCGCAGCCGCTCCCACGTCGAGGGGTCCACCGAGACGGCGACGTGGTGGAGCCCGCCGAGGATCTCCCGATAGGGGCCGAGGTCCAATCCCGGGAAGTCGAAGAAGGCCAGCAGGTTGCCGTTGCCGACGTCGAAGAAGAAGTGGTTGGAACCCTCGTGGTCGTGGTTCTCGACGATCTCCGTCAAGGGGAACTCCAGCAGGTCCTCGTAGAAGGCGATCGTCTTCTCCATGTCGGAGGAGATCAGAGCGAAGTGGTGCAGGCCCCTCGCACTGCTCGGCGGGCGGTGTCCCCGTAACCGCTCCGCCCTGATCCGCTCACGTGTCGTCTTGATGGCCGGATAGTCGATGCTCATTGCTGACCCGCCGTTCAGTATGCGAACGTTCGTCTGAGCTATCTCCCTGGGCGCGGTCACCCAACCTGTCCGTGCCGTCACGCCATGGTGTCGAGGATCTCCCGCACGATCTCCATGGACGTGCCCGGGTGCAGGAACGCGAACCTCGCGACGGTCTCGCCCTCCCAGCCGGTCGGCGTGACGAAGCCGATCTGCCCGGCGAGCAGCCGCTCCGACCAGTCGTGATAGTCCCGGCTCGTCCAGCCGGTACGGCGGAACAGCACGGCCGACAACTCCGGCTCGCGGATCAGCTCCAGATGGTCGGTACGGTCGATCAGGGCCGCGGTCTCGCGCGCGAGCCGCAGTCCCTTCTCGATGGCCTCGGTGTAGGCGTCGGTGCCGTTCACGGCCAGGGAGAACCAGAGCGGGAGCCCCCGCGCGCGCCGGGTCAGGTGGTAGGCGTAGTCGGTGGGGTTCCACTCGTCGCCCTCCGTGTGCAGGACGTCGAGGTAGGAGGCGTCCTGGGTGTGCACGGCCCGCGCCAGGCGGGGCTCGCGGTACAGCAGGGCCGCGCAGTCGAAGGGCGCGAACAGCCACTTGTGCGGGTCCACGATGAAGGAGTCGGCGTGCTCGATCCCGGCGTAGCGGTGCCGGACCGAGGGGGCGAACAGTCCCGCGCCGCCGTACGCGCCGTCCACGTGGAACCAGAGGTCGCGCTCGCGGGCGACCTCGGCGATGCCGGCGAGGTCGTCGATGATCCCGGCGTTGGTGGTGCCCGAGGTGGCGACCACGGCGATCACGTTGGACGGGTCGGGGTCGGCCTCCAGAGCGGCGCGCAGGGACGTGCCGGTGAGACGGTGGTCCCGTGAGGGGACGACGAGGGCGTCCACGTCGATGATGCGCAGGGTGTTGGAGATCGAGGAGTGCGCCTGATCGCTGACCGCGACGCGCAGGCGGCCCTCGGGGAGCCGGCGCCGGGCGGTGTCGCGGGCGACGACGAGCGCCGACAGGTTGGCCGCCGAGCCTCCCGAGACGAAGCAGCCGCCCGCGCTCGCGGGCATTCCGGCCAGGTCCGCGAGCAGGCGGAGCACCTGGTTCTCCGCGGCGATCGCGCCGGAGGCCTCCAGCCAGGAGATGCCCTGGAGCGAGGCGCAGGAGACGACCATGTCGAACAGCAGGGCGGCCTTGGTCGGGGCCGCCGGGATGAAGGAGAGGAAGCGCGGGCTGTCGGCGGAGATGACCGCCGGGGCCAGTTGGTCGGCGTACAGGTCCAGGACCTTCTCCGGGTCGGTGCCCCCGGGGCTGATGATCCCCGTCAGGGCGGCCTCGAGCTTGTCCTTCACCCCGGGGTTGTCGAGGGGGACGGGATCGAGGGAGAGCCGGTCCTTCATGTAGTCGAAGACCAGGCTCGTCAGGCGCTCGTCGTAGCTGTGCACACAAGAAGTATGAGGATAAAGCGGGTAAAGCAGACAATCGATGTATTGGATCGTCTGCTCGGTGTTTTTGGCCTTTCCGTACAGGTCACGTCCGGCACGGCTCCCTCGCGCACACGTCGTACGGGTCGTGTCCGGTACGGTCTCCGCCGCCCGCATGGGGCCGCGCCCCGCACGGTCTCCGCCGCCCGCGACTCCTGTGAGGTCACGCCCGGTGTGGTTCTGTCGGTGGCACGGGGCACCATGGAACGATGACCGGATCAGCGCTCGCCCACTTCACACCGGTGACCAGGGAGTGGTTCACCGGAGCCTTCGCCTCGCCCACCGCGGCCCAGGAGGGGGCGTGGGCCTCGATCTCCCGGGGCGAGAACACGCTGGTGGTCGCGCCCACCGGGTCCGGTAAGACCCTGGCCGCGTTCCTGTGGTCGCTCGACCGGCTGGCCGCCGAGCAGATCGAGGCGGCGGCGGACGCCGAACGGCCCAGGCGGTGCCGGGTCCTCTACGTCTCGCCGCTCAAGGCCCTGGCGGTGGACGTCGAGCGCAACCTGCGGGCGCCGCTGACCGGGCTGCGGCAGACCGCCCGGCGGCTGGGGCTGCCGGTGCCGGAGATCTCGGTGGCCATCCGGTCCGGCGACACCTCCGCCGAGGAGCGGCGCAGGTTCGCCACCCGGCCCTCCGACATCCTCATCACCACCCCGGAGTCGCTGTTCCTGATCCTGACCAGCCAGGCCCGCGAGGCGCTGCGCGGCGTGGAGACGGTCATCGTCGACGAGGTGCACGCGGTGGCCGCCACCAAGCGCGGCGCGCACCTGGCGCTCAGCCTGGAGCGGCTCGACGCCCTGCTCCCCCGCCCCGCCCAGCGCGTCGGCCTGTCGGCCACCGTCCGGCCGGTGAGCGAGGTGGCCGAGTTCCTCGGCGGGCCGCGTCCGGCGGTCGTGGTGCAGCCGCCCTCGGAGAAGGAGATCGAGATCGAGGTGGTCGTCCCGATCGAGGACATGACCGAGCTCGACACCGCCCCCCGCCCCAGCCAGGACGACGACGCGTGGCTGACCGGGCAGCAGACGCGGCGGTCCATCTGGCCGCACGTCGAGGAGCGGCTCTTCGACCTGATCGGCGGGCACTCCTCGACGATCGTGTTCGCCAATTCCCGGCGGCTGGCCGAACGGCTGTGCACCCGCCTCAACGAGCTGGCCTGGGAGCGGCGCGCCGCGGAGCTCGGGGGCCGGGGCGACGCCGGCCCGGCGGGCGACGATCCCTGGCTCCTCCCCCCGGCGGACGGCGGTCCCGGACTCCGCGAGTCCGGCGAGTCCGGGGGCGGGCCGGTCCACTGGGCCGAGGGGTTTCCCCGGGGGTTTCCCGGGGGGTCTCCCGGAGGACCTCCCCGGCCGCCCGCCTCGACCGCCACCCCGGCCGCGATGATGGCCCAGGCCGGTGCGAGCGCGGGGGCGGTCCCGGAGATCGTGCGGGCGCACCACGGCTCGGTGTCCAAGGAGGAGCGCGCCCAGATCGAGGAGGCGCTCAAGTCGGGGCGGCTGCCCGCCGTGGTGGCCACCTCCAGCCTGGAGCTGGGCATCGACATGGGCGCGGTCGACCTGGTGGCGTGCGTGGAGGCGCCGCCGAGCGTGGCCAGCGGCCTGCAGCGGATCGGCCGGGCCGGGCACCAGGTGGGCGCGGTCTCCCGTGGCGTGATCTTCCCCAAGTACCGCGGCGACCTGGTCCAGACGGCCGTGGTGGCCGAGCGGATGAGACGGGGCGAGATCGAGGAGCTGCGTTACCCGCGCAACCCGCTCGACGTGCTCGCCCAGCAGATCGTCGCGATGACCGCGCTCGACGAGTGGACGGTCGACGAGCTGGAGACCGTGGTCCGCCGCGCCGCGCCGTACCGCACGCTGCCCCGGAGCGCGCTGGAGGCGACGCTCGACATGCTCGCCGGGCGCTATCCCAGCGAGGAGTTCGCCGAGCTGCGCCCGCGTGTCGTCTGGGACCGGGTCACCGGGACGCTCCAGGGCCGGCCGGGTGCCCAGCGGCTGGCCGTGACCAGCGGCGGCACCATCCCCGACCGGGGGCTGTTCGGCGTCTTCCTGGTCGGGGAGAAGGCCTCCCGGGTGGGCGAGCTGGACGAGGAGATGGTCTACGAGTCCCGGGCCGGGGACGTCTTCGTGCTCGGCGCGACCTCCTGGCGGATCGAGGACATCACGGCCGACCGGGTGCTGGTCTCCCCCGCCCCGGGCAAGCCGGGCAAGCTGCCCTTCTGGCACGGCGACACGGCGGGCCGTCCCGCCGAGCTGGGCCGGGCGATCGGCGCCTTCCTCCGCGAGCTGTCCGAGTCCGGCCCCGAGGCCGCGCGGGCCCGGGTCAGGGCCGCCGGCCTGGACGAGTTCGCGACGGCCAATCTGCTGTCCTACCTGTCCGAGCAGCGCGAGGCCACCGGATACGTCCCGGACGACCGCACGCTCCTGGTCGAGCGCTTCCACGACGAGCTGGGCGACTGGCGGGTCGTCGTGCACTCGCCGTACGGCGCCCGCGTGCACGCCCCGTGGGCGCTGGCGATCGGGCGGCGGCTGCGCGAGCGCTACGGCGTCGACGTGCAGGCCCTGCACTCCGACGACGGGATCGTGCTGCGCATCCCCGACACGCTGTCGGACCCGCCCTCGGACGTCGCGGTCTTCGACGCCGACGAGATCGAGCGGATCGTCACCGAGGAGCTGGGCGGCTCGGCGCTGTTCGCGGCCCGGTTCCGCGAGTGCGCGGGCCGGTCCCTGCTGCTGCCGCGCCGCAGTCCCGGCCGGCGGACCCCCCTCTGGCAGCAGCGGCAGCGGGCCTCGCACCTGCTGGGCGTGGCCTCCCGCTACGGCTCGTTCCCGGTCGTGCTGGAGACGATGCGCGAGTGCCTGCAGGACGTGTTCGACGTGCCGGGCCTGGTCGGGCTCATGCGGGACATCGCGGCCCGGCGGGTGCGGCTGGTGGAGGTGGAGACGTCGCAGGCGTCGCCGTTCGCCGCGTCCCTGCTGTTCACCTACATCGGCGCGTTCATGTACGAGGGGGACGCCCCGCTGGCCGAGCGCCGCGCCCAGGCGCTGGCCCTCGACACGAGCCTGCTGGCCGAGCTGCTCGGCCAGGCCGACCTGCGCGAGCTGCTCGACCCCGACGTGATCGCCGACACCGAGCGCGAGCTGGCCCGGCTGGACCGGCCGCTGCGCGACGCCGAGGACCTGGCCGACCTGCTCAGGTCCCACGGCCCGCTGCTCGCCGACGACGTGAGCCTGCGCGAGGGCGACCCGGCGTGGCTGGCCGGGCTGGAGACCGCCCGGCGCGCGATCAGGGTGCGGATCGCCGGGCAGGAGCAGTGGGCCGCGATCGAGGACGCCGCCCGGCTGCGCGACGCGCTCGGCGTGCCGCTCCCGGTGGGGGTGCCGCACGCGTTCCTGGAGCCGGTGGACGATCCGCTCGGCGACCTCCTCGCCCGGCACGCCCGCACGCGCACGCCCTTCCCGGCGAGTACGGCCGCCGCCCGGTTCGGCCTCGGCCCGGCCGTCGTCACCGACGCACTGCGCCGCCTGGCCGCCTCCGGCCGGGTGGTGAGCGGCGAGTTCCGTCCCGGCGGCCGGGGCGAGGAGTGGTGCGACGCCGGGGTGCTGCGGATGTTGCGCCGCAGATCCCTGGCCCGGCTCCGCAAGGAGGTGGAACCGGTCCCCGCCGAGACGCTGGCCGCTTTCTCCCCGGCCTGGCACGGCATCACCGGTGCCCCGGGGCGGCGCAGGCCGCCGATCGACGCGCTGGTGGACGCCGTCGAGCGGCTGCAGGGCGCGCCGGTGCCCGCCTCGGCGCTGGAGACGCTGATCCTGCCCTCCCGGGTGCCCGGCTACGACCCGTCCGTACTGGACGAGCTGACCTCCTCCGGCGAGGTCGTCTGGGCCGGGCAGGGGTCGCTGCCCGGCGGGGACGGCTGGGTCGCGCTGTACTTCGCCGACACCGCCCCCCTGCTGATGCCCGACCCACTGGAGATCACCATGACTCCGGTGCACGAGGCGGTCCTGGAGGTCCTCGGCGGCGGGGGCGCCCTGTTCTTCCGCGAGCTGGGCGCCCGCGTCGGCGCGGTCTCCACCGCCTCCGGAACCCCCGACGACACGACGCTCGTGGCGGCGGTCTGGGATCTGGTCTGGGCGGGGCGGATCACCGGTGACACGCTGGCCCCGCTGCGCGCGACGCTCGGCACCGGACGGCCCGCGCACCGGCCCGCCTCCACCCGCAGGCGCCGGGCGGTGCTGCCGAGCCGGAGCGGCCCGCCCACCGTGGGCGGGCGCTGGTGGCTGCTGCCCGCGCCGTCCGGCGACGCCACCCAGCGCGCCCACGCCCAGGCGGAGGTGCTGCTGGAGCGGCACGGCGTGGTGACCCGGGGCGCGGTCACGGCCGAGCGGATGCCGGGCGGGTTCTCCGCCGTCTACCAGGTGCTGCGCGTGTTCGAGGAGAGCGGCCGGTGCCGCCGCGGCTACTTCGTCGAGGGCCTGGGCGGCGCCCAGTTCGCCCTGCCGGGCGCCGTCGACCGGATGCGCGCGACCGCCTCGCCTCCGGCCTCCCTGCCCTGGCAGGTCCCTCCGGGGTCAGGCGAGGCGTGGGAGGGCGCCTCCGGCCGGATCGGACCGGGACGGCCGGGTGAGCCGGGCGGTCCGGCGGGCGCGGGCGGATGGCGGAGCGGTTCCGAAGGCGCGGCGGCCGGGCGGCGGGCCGTGGTGCTGGCGGCGACCGATCCCGCCAACCCCTACGGCGCCGCGCTGCCCTGGCCGGCCCACCCCGGGGACGTGTCCCACAAGCCGGGCCGGAAGGCGGGTGCGCTGGTGGTGCTGGTGGACGGCCACCTGATCCTGTACGTCGAACGCGGCGGCAAGACGTTGCTGTCCTTCACCGACGACGACCGCCTCCAGCCCGCCGTGGACGCGCTGGCGCTGGCCGTGCGCGACGGCGCGCTCGGGAAGCTGACCGTGGAGCGGGCCGACGGCACCGCCGTCGGCGACTCCCCCCTCGCCGCCGCCCTGGAGGCCGCCGGGTTCCACCCGACCCCCAGGGGCCTGCGCCTGCGGCCCTGACATCCGGATGCTCCCATGGTTCGTCAAGCGGCACGAACGAGCTCTTCCCGAGTGGGGGTCTGTCCAGTGGTGAACGGCTCTGTCGCAGATTCGGTGGTAACGGAACGCCCTTGCGCGTCACGGTAGGTCATGCATGGTGTCAACGAACTCGTGAGCGCGGTGTTTTCGGGCTTGTGCCAGCGTGCGGGTCTTATCCGCGCTGGCCGTGCCCACCTCCCGACATAGCGCCGTGCGCTTGCTGCTGCGCCTGCCCGTGGCCCAGTCCTCGGTGCCCTGGGTGCTGGGCGTGGATGATTTTGCCCTGCGCCGCCGTCACCGCTATGCCACCGTGCTGATCAACGCCGCCACCCGCCAGCGCATCGACGTGCTGCCCGGCCGCACCACGGAGGTGCTGGAGGCATGGTTGCGTGCCTATCCCGGAGTGCAGATCGTGTGCCGGGACGGCTCGGGTGCCTATGCCGAAGCGATCCGCCGAGCCCTGCCGCATGCCGTCCAGGTCGCCGATCGCTGGCATCTGTGGCACAACTTCGGCCAGGCCGTGCTGAAAGAAGCAGCCGCCCATAGCGCCTGCTGGGCCAAAGCCGGCCCACCGATCAAGGACGGCACGCGCGCACAAACCACCCGTGAGCGCTGGCAGCAGGTCCACGACCTGCTCAGCAAGGGGGTCGGGCTGCTGGAATGCGCCCGCCGGTTGAACCTGGCCCTCAATACCGTCAAACGCTACGCTCGCGTGCCCGAACCCCAGCGTCTGCAGCGCGCCCCGCTCTATCGGCCCACCCTGGTCGATCCCTACCGCGACCACCTGCGCCGCCGCTGCTGACCTGCAGATTCTCACTTGCGGAAGGCGAGAATACTCCTGTCAAGATCTTGCACGTTTACCTGTACTCACCTTTGTACTCAGAGATGTCCGCGGACATCTCTGACCGCGTGGGGTCAGCCGACTTGGAGGGTGGCCATCATGGCCATGTCCTCGTGTTCGAGGTTGTGGCAGTGGGCGAGGTAGCGGCCGCGGTAGGCGTCGAAGCGGACGGCGAGGTGGATTTCGGCGCCGGGTGCCAGTTCGACGGTGTCCTTCCAGCCTGCGTCGTAGGGGCCGGGGCCAGCGGAATCGCGGCCGAGGACCTGGAAGAACGCGCCGTGCAGGTGAAAGGGGTGGCGTTCGACGCTGAGGACGGTCCAGTGTTCAGTGGTGCCGAAGGCCGGGCGCAGGTGGGGGACGGCGGGGTTGAACGGTTTTCCGTTGATCTGCCATTGGGAGCCGTTGCGGGAGAAGACGAGTTGCCGGTGGGCGCCGCCGGGGGTGAGCTCGGGGATGTCGGAGAGCCGGTCGGGGATCGCCGAGTCGTCGGTGGCTCGGCGGGTGATGTGGAAGCGCATGACCTGGCCGGCGCCGCCGGTGCTGGCGAGGTTGACGAGGGTGGCGGTGGAGCCGGCGGGGTAGCGGGAGAAGTCGACGACGACGTCGAAGCGTTCGGCCGGTGAGATGCGGAGGGTGGCGTGACGGACGGGCGCTGGCAGGAGGCCTCCGTCCCCGCCGATCTGGGTGAACTCGCTGTCGGCCGGCCCGTCGAGCCGCAGTTCGTAGCGGCGGGCATTGGAGCCGTTGACCAGTCGGAGCCGGTAGCGGGCGGCGTCGACTTCCAGGTACGGCCAGGGGGCTCCGTTGACGAGGATGACGTCGCCTTGGGCGCCGCCCATGATGGATTCGGCCATGCCGGGGGCTCCGAGCAGGGTCGGGTCGATGGCGGGGTAGGCGAGCTGGCCGTCGGCGTCGAAGGCCCGGTCGCACATGAGCAGGGGGATGTCGCGGTCGCCGCGCGGCAGCGGGAGCGCGTCGTCTTCGTCGTCGCGGACGACGCACAGGCCGGCCAGGCCCTTCCAGACCTGGGCGCCGGTGAAGTCCATGCGGTGGTCGTGGTACCAGAGGGTGGCGGCGCGTTGCCGCATGGGGAAGGCATAGGTGCGGTGATGGATGCTGACCTGGGCGTGCGGATCGTGCATCACGGCGTGGCCGCCGTGCGCGCCGTGCCCCGCGTGGCCGGTGGCCAGGTGGGCGAGGCCTCGGGGGTAGAGCAGGTCGGTGGGGAAGCCGTCCTGTGAGGGCGGGGCGATGCCGCCGTGCAGGTGGGTGGCGACGGGGACCGGGAGCAGGTTGGTCTGGCGGACGATCAACGGGGTGCCGGAGCGGGCTTCCAGGTAGGTGCCGGGGAAGGTCCCGTCGTAGCCCCAGATCCGGGTGGAGTAGCCAGGAAGGATCTCGGCAGTGGACTCCTTGATGGTCATGTCGTAGTGATCGCCGTCGGGTCCGGAGCGAAGTGGCCTGGCGGGAACGGGGATCGGCAGGGGCAGGGTGTAGGGCTCAGGGAGTCGGGCGGCGCTGGTGAGGGTGCCGGGTCCGACCGTCCCGCCGTCGCCCGCGCAGGCGGTGAGGGCGGCGGGGGCCAGGGCGAGGCCGGCGATCTTGAATAGATCGCGGCGGGTGGGGCCGGTCATGCGGGGTTCTCCTGGGCGGGCGGGGCGGCGAACAGGAGCGGCAGGGAGGCGATGACGACGGCGAACAGGCCGACGCCCAGCGGGATGTGCAGCCACATGCGGTGGTCCATGCCGGCGGTGAGCTGGACGATCTCCAGGACGAAGACCGCGGCCGTGAGCGGCAGGACGCGCGGCCCGACGAGGCGCTTGCGGCGGGCGATGGCGGCCATGACGGCCAGCACGAGCGCGAGGGTGGAGACGACGGCGGCGGTGTCACCGTGGCTGCCGATGGCCTCGTCGCGGCCGGACAGGAACATGCCGGCGAGGATCGGCTGGAGGGCGAAGGCCAGGACGTGGACGATCGCGGTGACGCGCAGGGCGATGAGCATCAGCGGGCTCCGGCCGGGCTGGGGACGCGGCGGGAGGTGAGCTTGGCGGCGGCGAGGCCGGCCAGGTAACCGCAGGCGAGCGCGGCCAGTCCGGTGAGGAGGTTCGGCTTGCCGAACATGCAGTACAAGATCCCGCCGATAACGCCGGTCCGGGTGAGGACGGAGGTCCACAGGCGCGCATCGTGGATGCGGGCCGCCAGGGGGCCGGGCAGTTCGGGCCCGGCTTGGCGGGCGTCCTCGACCATGGCGCGCAGGTCCTTGCCGGTCAGCGGTTCGCCGAGCAGCACGAGCACGACCCAGCCGAGAAGCCCGGCGATGATCCAGCCTTCCCACGACCAGGCGGTGAAGGCGAGCGCGAGCCCTGCGGCCAGGGAGCCGAGCCTGCCCCAGACGCCGAAGGCGGCCGAGGCTTTCAGGGCCTTGATGCCTTCGCGGGCGTGGCCGGTGGTGGTGGCTGCCCGCAGGGTCGCCACGCCGATCCAGTCGGTGATGAGGCTGGCGAGGATGGTGAGGGCGGCGGCGACGTGCGCGGCCAGGAGGATTCCGTCGAGGGACATCGGGACGTTCCTTTCTCGCGATGGGGGGCGGCCCGGTGAGGGCCGCCCCGAAGACTCGGCTACTGGTCGGTGTCGGGGATCCAGGAGCCGTGGATGCCGCCGGTGACACGGCGGGGCAGGTGGACGGTGGCGATCCGGTCGAGGCCGGTGGCGTCCAGGACCAGGAGCTGGGAGGCGTCCTGCTTGAGGTCGGAGACGACGGTGAGCAGGTAGCCGTCGTCCTCGCTGGTGGCGCCTTCGGCGGGGACGAAGACGGCCTCGCTGGGCAGGCGGGCGTCGCCGGCCTGGTGGAGGCGGCGGGCGCCGGTGGCGCGGTCGTACTTGACGACGCCGTAGCCGCCGAAGCCGTCCTGGTCGGGGAAGGAGATGGCGTAGGTGTAGCGGTTGTCGGTGCCGAGGTAGTCCTCGTTGAGGGTGGGGAACTCCACGGCGAGGTCGTCGATGGTCTGCTCGTCGACGCTGCCCTGGGCGAGGTCGACGACCCAGCGGCGGGTGTAGGAGCGGGTGTTGGGCTCGGTGCCGCGGCCCGGCGCGCCGACCCACCAATTCCACGACAGCTGGAAGCCCTCCCGGTCGACCGTGGGGCCTTCCAGGACGATGCGGCCCTGGGTGTCCTCGTAGGCGTTGGCGGCGTGCAGCATGTTGCCGGGCTCGATGGCGAACCAGCGGATCTTGGCGGCGCCGTCGGCGGTGCGGGGCATGACGCCGATGCGGGAGGGCTGGGCGTCGCTCCAGCCGTAGGGGATGCCGGAGTGCTCGGTCGGGTCGAAGGTGACCGAGCCTTCGACGAAGACCACGTGGTGGCGGGTGATCGCGAAGTCGTGCTTGAGGGAGGCGGTGGCGTCGGGAATCTCGGCGCTGTGCACGATCTGGCCCTTGGCGTCGGCGATGTAGTAAATCAGGTAGGGCGGGAACGGTGAGGAGCCGAAGAAGTGCAGCTCGCCGGTGGCAGGGTCGGTCTTGGGGTGGGCGGTCATCGCGCTGCGCAGCTTGCCGTCGAAGTCGTAGGCGCCGACGGTCTCCAGTTCGGCGTCCAGCTCGAACGGGAAGTTCGCCTCGCACAGGGCCAGCAGGCGTCCGGCGTGCTCGATGACGTGGGTGCCGGCGGGGCTGGCGGTCATGTCCGGGCCGTGCTCGGTCATGTAGGGGGCGCCGTCCAGGGCAGGGGTGCGGACCCACCGGTTGCGGTACCACTCGGCCCGGCCGTCCCGCAGCCTGATCCCGTGGACCATGCCGCTGCCCTTGAACCAGTGCGTCGGGGTGACGCCCGGCTTGGGGTTGTGGCTGTTGCGGATCAGCCGGCCGTTCAGCTCGGGCGGCAGGTGGCCCTCGACGGTCAGCCCGGTCGCGGTGATCTCGTCGACGGCGGGGGTGTAGTGGCCGGTCAGGTAGGGCTTGGCGGTCATGGCGAATTCCTCTTCCTTGATGTGGTTGGAGTGTTGTGCGGTGAGACGGGTCGTCATCAGGCGGGCTGCTCGGCGCGGGTCTTCAGGGCCGCGAGCCAAGATTCGAGTGAGGCGTGCAAGGCCTGGCCTAGCTGCTCGGCGGCGGCCTCGACGGGCGCCCCGGCCCACGACTCCTCGGTGCGCACGGTGACGCGGTCGCCGTCGGCGGTGAACGTCCACACGTGCACGCCGTCGATGCCGCCGGCCGGGCCGCCCCACACGATCCGCTCGCCGGGCACGACCTCGAAGACGGTGGAGGTGATGTCCAGGCCGTGGGTGGTCCACCGGAAGGAGCTGCCGGGCTCCACCGGGCCGCTGAGTGTGGCGATGGCGATGTCGCCGTTCCAACTTGGCCAGGCGTCGATGCCGGTGTGCAGCGCCCATACCCGCTCGATCGGGGCGTCGATGGTGGTGGACAGACGGACGATCACCGGGGCGGTCTCGTCGATGGTGCGCATTTCGGGGTTCCTTCCGGTTGAACGGGTCAGATAGGCGGCCAGGACGGCCGTGGCGAGCAGGACGGCGGCCGAGGCGGCGAACGCCGCGCGGTAGCCGTCGGTGAGGGCCTGCAGTTGCGGCGAAGAGGAGCCTGCGGTGACCGACCCGGCCAACGTGGCTAGGAAGGCCAGACCGATCGCGCCGCCGACCTGGCGGCTGGTGTTCACCAGCCCGCCGGCCGTTCCGGAGTCCTCCTTGGCGACTTCGTTCATGGACAGGTCGGTGAGCTGGATGAAGGCGACGCTGAGACCGAGCCCGATCAGGACGCTTGGACCGAGCACGTCGGCGAGGTAGGAGCTTCCGGCGCTGATCCGCGCCAGCCACAGCGTCCCGGCGGCCTGCACGAGCAGGGCGGACAGCAGCGTCCGGCGGGATCCGAGCCCGGCGGTGAGTCGGGGGGACAAAGCGGAACCGACCATGATGGCGCCGGCGAGCGGAAGCTGGCCCAGACCGGTGAGCAGCGGGCTCTCGCCGAGAACCTCCTGCTGGTAGAGCGGCAGGAAGAAGAACAGCGCGAGCCACACCGATCCGAACAGGGCCATCAGCACGTTGCCCGCAGCCACCCGGCCGCCCCGCACCAGCCGCGGCGGCACCAGCGGATCGGGGTGACGCCGTTCCACCAGGACGAACACCGCGCCGAGGACGGCGGCAAGGGCGAGGGCGCCCAGGACGCGCCCGTCGGTCCAGCCTTGCGCACGGGCTGTGCTCAGCCCCCAGACCAGGCCGGTCAGGGACAGAGTGATCGTGAGAGTGCCGAGCGGATCGAACCGGCCGCCGCGGCGCGGCTGAGCGTGCGGGGTGCCGAGCGCGACGGCGACCAGCACCGCGAAGGTACCGGCGGTGACGGCGAAGAACAGCGCCCGCCAGCCCCACGCTTGGGCCAGGAGACCGCCCAAGAGCACCCCGGCGGCGCCGCCGGCGCCTGAGACCGCGCCCCACACCCCCAGCGCCCGGCCCCGGCCGGGGCCGGGCGGGAACAGGCCCATCACCACGGCCAGCGCAGCCGGGGCGATCGCCGCCGCTCCCATCCCCTGCACGGCACGGGCCGTGATCAGCACACCCGCCGAGGACGCCAGACCCGACGCGGCAGAGGCCGTCCCGAAGACCGCCAGCCCGCCCAGCAGGAGCCTGCGATGGCCCAGCAGGTCCGCGGCCCGCCCGCCGGCCAGCAGCAGGGCGCCGAACGCCAGCCCGTAAGCGTTGACGACCCAGGGTGTGCCGCCGTCGGAAAGGCCGGCGCCGTCCCGGATCTGCGGGAGCGCCACGTTGACGATCGAGTTGCCGAGCACGACGAGGAACTGCGCCGCGGCCAAGGCCGCGAGCGCCGGGCCCGTGGCTGTCTTACGCATCTCCGACTCCAAATATGTGTGGTTAACCACTCACTATTGCGTGGAAAGGAAGGCGGGGCTCGAGCCCCGCCGGCGTCACCCCGGGCGGATCGCCCGGGAGGGCTCAGTAGTGCGTGATGCCCGCCGAGAGGGTCCGCGTCCAGGGTGCCTGCACCTCGTCGGCGCCGGTGGACACCAGCAGGTGGCACAGCATGCCCCGGGCGAAGAAGTCCTGGACCTGGGCCTCACCACCGCCGGAGGCGCCGCGCACGTACTCCACCAGCCGGGCGTAGCCCTGCCGAACCGCCTCGCGCACGGCCGGCTCGGACACCGCCGCCGCCTGGGCGTGCAGCTGGATCAGCATCAGGTCGTTGTCACTGATCAGTCGCGCGTAGGCGTCGCCCATCGCGTGCAGGACGGTCTCGGCCGAGCCGCCGCCGTGGGTGGCCACCGCCTGCTCCAGCGCGCCGCGCACCTTCACGAAGCAGTGCTCGACGACTGCCACGAACAGGGACTCCTTGCTCGGAAACAGCCGGTAGACGTAGGCCTGGGAGATTCCGGCGGCCTTGGCCACCTCCGTTGTGGTCGTGCCCCAGTAGCCGCGGGCCGCGAAGGCGCCGATGGCGGTGGCGAGCACCGTCTCCCGGCGCTCCTCGGCGGTGGACAGCTGTCGCGCTCGGCTCGTCATCATGTGAGTAATAAACCACTCACAGTTTCTGATGTCAAGGCGGACCACCCGGCCGCCACCCCGGATCGGGGGCTCGCGCCGGCCCCGCCGTTGCGGCCTTCATCGTGGACCGCCCTGGATCGCCGCCAGGACGTCGGCGCGCGTGGGGCCCGGCCGGGGCGGGCTTCCCGCACCCGTGGCGGCTGCTGCGGCGGCTCGCACCGCGGGCGCGCTGAACGCGGTCTCGGGGACGGCGAGCCCGCAGGCGACGTCGGCCATCGCGCGCAGCACGTCGGGATTCGACAGTTTGAGGGCGTCCAGGGTGTTGCCCAGATGCCAGCCGGGGTCGTCGGTGTCATACCGGCGGCCCGCCAGCAGCGCGTCGATCTCCGCCATCCGGTGGGCGTCCCAGCGGCGCAGCCGCCGGTAGACCGGCATGACGGTCTGCTCGGTGGCCTCGTCGAACCGCAGCGCCAGCTTGACCGCGTCGTTCAGGCCGCCGCCGGTGACCACCTCGGCCAGCGCGATCACGTGCGCCAGCCCGACCGACAGGCCGAGCCCGAACTGGGGGTCGCTGGCCGCCCGCGCGTCGCCCACGCTCAGCAGCCCGGTGACCACGGGGGTGCCGTCGACGACTGTCATCTGGCTGCGGGTGTTCAGGCCTGACATCGCCTGGATCCCAGTGATCGGTTCGGCGTGCATGCGCTCGGCCAGCGCCGGGAACAGCGCTGCGGCCCGCTCCCAGGCCCGCGCGTCGTGCAGGGCCCGCAGCGCGCGGTCCCGGCTGGAGATGATCAGGCCCAGCGACCAGGTGCCGCCGTCGCCCGGCAGCACGATGGCCGACACACCGTCGTGATGAGTGAGCGGCCAGGGGACCTGGGCGGGCGTGGCCCCGCCACAGCTGCGGAAGGACCGCGTGTAGTACACGAACCCGGCCTCGATCCGCTCGCTGGCCGGCGGCGGCCCGCCCAGCCGCGCCAACAGGGCGCCCACCGGCGAGTTCCTGCCGCCCGCGTCCACCACCAGCGGTGCGTGGATCTCCTGCCCGTGCTGGGTGGTGACACCGACGACGTGCGGACGCCCCGGGATCTGCTCGGCGCCGGCCAGCAGGCCGCTCACCGCGGTGGCGCGGCGGACCGTGAGGCCGGGCGTCTTGGCCGCAGCCGCGGCGAACGCGGCCTCCAGGACCGGCCGCCGGGCGGTGAGGGTGTCATAGCGATCATCCCCCGGGCGGCGGCCGCCGATCGCGGGCAGCCCCCATGCGCCCGCGAGGATGTTGAGCGGCAGCGCACCGAGCTCCCGCAGCTCGGTGAGCACGCCCGGCAGGGCCGAACGCAGCACGGCGGCGCCGGCGGGCAGCAGGATGTGCGGCTGGCGGAACTGGTTGACCCCGGGCCTGCGCCACTCCCGCCACGCCCGCGCTGCGGTAGCCGGGCCGCCGGTGTCCGTGCCGGCGGGGCACTCGCCGTCGCGTTCCAGCACGGTGACGGCCATGCCCTGGCCGGCCAGGACCATCCCCGCGGCCAGACCAACCGGGCCCGCCCCGATCACGATCACGTCCGGGTGTGACATTCGACCTCCTTCAGACGTTCGTCTGTCGGAGCCCACTGTGGTCCGGGCCGTTGCTCACCTGCGAGACCGGCGGGTGCTCACCTGTTACTCAACCGGCGCTCACCTCGCCCTACGGGTGCGGGGCGGGCAGGGAGCGTTCGGCGGTCTCGCGCTTCCACAGCAGCTCGCACACCCGCTCCAGCCCGCGTTGCAGATGGCGGCGGTAGGTGCTGTAGGGCAGGTTCAGCCGTTCGGCCGCGATCATCTGGTTGGGCACCCGGTGGAAGTAGGTCGTGGCCAGCACCCTGTGGAGTTTGGCCTCACGCGGGTCGGCGCTCAGGGCGTCGACGGCATCGGTGAGCAGCTCCCGGAGCATGGGCAGGGCGTGATCGGCGGCGTGACCGGGCTGGACCGTGATCATTCGCGCCTGGCACAGCGGGTTGGTCGCCAGGGCGTCTTCGCGGTGCCAGTCGCGCAGCGCGTCACGGACGGCGGCGTCGAACGCGGCACGTGTCAGCAGGGAGACGGCGGGGTCGGCGGCGGGGGAGGGCGGCTCGCCGGTGAGGCCGCCCGGCTGGGTCCGGTCGAACCAGATCGACAGCGGCGTGGTGCGCCAGTCGCAGGCGAACAGCGTGTAGGTGTGCCCGTTGGACCAGTCCAGTTCGGTGGCCGGCACGTGGCCCAGGTGCACCATCAGCCTCTCCCACAACCGCGGGTAGGGGCTGATGATGAACGACCAGGCCAGCCCGGACGAACGGATCCAGTCGGCGCAGATGCGCAGCTGCATCAGGTGCAGCACCGGCGAGATCTCGTAGTAGGCCGGCGGATAGATCAGGAAGCGGGCCAGCATGAGGTGCTCGCCCGGCCGCAGCGGGCTCGTACCGGCCACATGCTCCCACGCCTGGGCCAGCACCGGATCGGCGGCCGTCTCCTCCGCGCGCTGCTCCGCCAGGCGCAGCCACGTCATGAACGCGACCGCCTCGCCCGTCACCGCGTCCCGGTAGATCCAGAACGCCTCCGGCTGGCGCTCCAGCCAGAAGTCCACGATCGCCGCGGACTGCGGCCCTTCGGCCTCCATGATCAACCGCCGCACCGCGTCGTGGTCTCCCGGATGCAGGGTGTCCTCGTAGAAGTCGCCCTCCCGCCGCATCTGGAAGTACGGTCCCATCGGCCCGTACCGCTTGAGATAGCTCAGCTCGCGGATCGCCACGAGCGCCGCCGCCGGCGGCGCGGTCCGGGCCTGCTCCAGCAGGTGGTGCCCGACCCGCCGGTGCATCTCCTCATACCCCTGCGGATCGCGCCAGCGCAGATCGGCGTCGATCGCGTCGCTGACCAGGTCGTGCAGGAACATGCCCTGCCTGCCCCAGTCGGCGACGGGCAGCCGACGCAACCAGGTGAACATCTCCGCGCCCCGCTCCCCGCCGACGACAGCGCACAGCAACCCCTCGGTGGTGGTCATCGCATGAGCGGCGACCTCCAACGCCAGCCGGTGAACCCGGCTGGGCACCTCCCCCACCATCTGCGACAGCAGCCCGGTCAGCACGTCCGGAGTCGGAGTCCAGCTCACGCCGTCTCCGTTCGCCGCGACGCTCGCGGCCAGGCTGAGCGCCAGCGGATGGCCGCCGGCGAAGCCGATCACCTGCCCGCGCACCCCCTCCGCCACCCCTCGCAACTCCAGCAGCCGCTCGGCCTCCGGCCGGTCGAGATCCCTCAGCGGAACCACCGCCAGAGCCTCACTCCACCCCAGATGCGACGTCCACGCCAGGCTCGGCCCCTCCCGCCCCGCCAGCACCACCAAGGTCCGCTGCGACAACGAGGGAAGGAACCGGTCATACAGCCACGCCTCCAGCCCCTGGCAATGCTCGAACGCGTCGATCAGAAGCACGGCGTCCGCTGGCATCCCCGCCACCTCGGCCTCGAAACCAGCAGGAGAAGGATCGATGAGCCGGCCGTTCACCTCCACGACCGGCCTGCCCGCATCCCGGCTCTCATCCGCGAAACGCCGCAGCAGCGTTGACTTGCCCACCCCACCCGGTCCCTGCACGAACAAGACCGCCGGAGCGCCCTCCATCCCCGCCAGAGCACGACGGAAAAGCTCGATCTCCCCCGAACGGCCGACGAACGCCCGCTCCCGGGCCCACCTCAACCGATCCGCTAAGCTGCCCGATTCAATGCTCATTGGCGCAATATAGAGGCCATCTCCCTCCTCCATGACACCAGCACCTCGCCAGCGTGATCTCCGCATGAATCTCAAGCCCCACCCCCGCCCGCCTCGGCCGTCGGCGATCCGGGACGGAAACGGCCTCCGCCGATCCCGCGTCAGCAGGCGAGGGGCAGACTAAGTACGCCGGAAAAGGGACAACGGCGGTGGGCATACAGGACAGAGCTGTTCACTCCGTCCGGTTCCCGATACGGCGTCTGACCATGTCAGTCCAGTTCCTCGCGGAGGGCTGCGAGGAAGAGGGCGGCGTCCCGGCCGTTGACCAGGCGGTGGTCGTAGGCCAGGCCGATGTCGGCGACGGTCCGCGTCGTCACCGAGCCGTCGGCGGCCAGGACGGTCTCCGGCCGGGGGGAGGTCACCGCGAGGGCGGCGGCCGTGCCGGGCAGGACGATCGGGACGGCGAGGACCACGTCGGCGTCGGTGTGCAGGGTGACGGTGATGTTCGCCCCGGTCAGGTCCTTCTCCCGGAAGTCGCCGGTGGCGGCGGCCAGCCGGTGGCGCATCATCGTGGCGGCGATGTCGCGCAGGGAGCCGGTCTCGTGGATGACCGGCACGTACAGGCCCTCGCCCAGGTCGAAGGTGACCCCGACGCGCGGGGCGTCCGACAGCCGGACCACCGGCCCGGCCGGGCCGCCGGACGCGCCCCCCGCCTCTTCTCCGACGGAGGCGAACAGCAGCGGGAACCTCCCGTGCAGCCCGGCCACCGCCCGCACGAACAGTTCGGGCAGCCCGACCGGGCGGCGCACCTCGCGGGTCAGCGCACGGGCCCGTTCCAGAGCCGGGCCGACGTCGAAGCGCATCACGGTGTAGGCGGATGGGATCGTCCGGTGGGAGAGGGTCACGGCGCGGGCCACGGCCCGCTGCACCCGCGACAACCCGTGCCTGCCGGCCGTGCTCCCCGTCGCGCCGTCCGTCTCCGTGTGGTCCGCGTTCGCGCCGCCCGCCCCCGTGCCGTCGGGCTCCGTGTGGTCCGCGTCAGCGCCGCCTACCCCCGAGTCCTCCGTCTCCGTACCGCCTGCGGAGGCGCTCGCGGCGGCGAGGCGTTCGACGTCGGCCCGGCGGACCAGCGGCAGCCCCAGGGCCAGCACGCGGTCCTCGGCGACTCCCAGTTCCCGCATCGCGGCGCGGGCGGGAGCGGTGATCAGGGAGCCGGCCGCTCCGGCGGGCGTTCCGGACGCGTCGCCGGACGGCCCCTGCGGAACGGCGTCCTCGGAGAGGACGCGGGCCAGTACGGCGCCCGGGGCGATCCAGGTGTCCTTGGCCGCGGCGTGGACCAGCCGTCCGGAGGCCTCCGCCTCGATCTCGTCGGCGGCCTTGGAGGTCTCCAGGACCGCCACCGCCTCGCCCGCGCGCACCGGCTCGCCGTCGCCGACGAGCCACTCCACGATCAGGTACTCGGTGTCCTGGTTGTTCAGCTTGGGAACGAGGACGTCAGTCACGCAGGGCCTCCCGTACGGCGCGGTGGATCGCGGACCCGGTGATGAGGACCTCCCGCTCCAGGTGAGCGGCGGTGGGGATGACCGACGCCGCGGAGCAGACCAGGCGGACCGGGCCGCGCAGCCGGTCCCAGACGCGCTGGTGGACCAGGTGGGCGACCTCGCCTCCCCAGGTGCCGCCGGCGGTGCTCTCCTCGGCGACCAGCACGACCTCGCCGAGGTACGGCAGCAGCGCCTCGACGTCCAGCGGGTACAGCCGGGACGGCACCAGCAGCCGGCAGGAGATCTCCTCCTCCATCAGCAGCGAGCGCATCGCCTCCAGAGCCCGGTGCGCCGTCCCGCCGGGCGCGACGATCACGCAGTCGGGGCGGGCGGCCAGCTCCGGCACGACGGGGTCCACCACGGCCAGCTCACCGTCGCGGCGCACCGCGAACAGCGGGTCCGCCTGGCCCATCGGCCGGGTGTAGAGGATCTTGTCCTCGAAGAACAGGCACGGCTCGCCCCGGTCCACCATGGCCGCGAACACCTCGCGGTTGTCGTGGAAGGGCGACATCTCGTACAGCGCCAGGCCGGGCATGCCGACGAAGTGCTTCTGCAGGCTCTGGCTGTGCGTGGGGCCGTAGCCCCGGCCGCCACCGGTGGGGCAGCGCACGACCATCCGCAGCGGCAGGCGCGAGCCGTACATCGACACCGACTTGGCGGCGAAGTTGCACAGCTGATCGAAGGCGAGCGTGGCGAAGTCGCCGAACATGATCTCGGCCACCGCGGTGTTGCCGGTCAGCGCGAGCCCGGCCGCGACCCCGGTGAGGGCGCCCTCGCTGATCGGCGTGGTGATCACCCGGTCGGGGAAGCGGGCCGACAGCCCTTTTGTGATCTTGAAGGCGCCGCCGTACGGGTCGAGGACGTCCTCGCCCAGCACGTACGCCGTGGGGTCGTCGTCGAGCAGCCCGTGCAGGGCGGCGTTGAGGTTCTCGGCTACGCGCACGGCGACCACCTCGACGGCGGGCGGGCGGCGACGTCGTCGGCCACGCCCTCGACCAGGGCCCGGACCGGGCCGTCGAACCGGTGGAAGTGCTCGGGGTGGTCCTGGGCGTAGCGGGCGTACCAGTCGTTCTCCTCCGCCGCCCGGATCACCTCCGGCGGGCGGGTGTCGTCGCCCTTGCTGTGCGGGCCCAGGCGGTGGGTGACGAACTCCGCCACCAGCGGCCGGCCCTCCCGGACCCGCGCGACCAGCGGCTCCAGTCCGGTGCGGATCTCGTTGACGTCGCCCGAGACCACGAGGTGGTGGTCGACGCCGAACGCCGCCGCCCGGCCGGCGACGGTGCCCGCCATCTGCGCGGCGGTGGGCGTGGACTGGGCGATGCCGTTGTTCTCCACGACGATCAGCAGCGGGAGCCGCCAGAGCGCGGCCAGGTTGAGCGCCTCGTAGACGGCGCCCTCGCCCCAGGTCCCGTCGCCGATGTACACGCAGGCCAGCGCGCCGGGCTCGGTCCGCCGCAGGTGCATGGCGACGCCGGCGGCCACCGGCAGGCTCTCGCCCTGCACCCCGGTGGACAGGTAGCGGTCGCGGTGGATGTGCTGGCTGCCGCCCACCCCGCCGCAGACCGCGCCCTCCCGGCCCATGATCTCCGCCAGCAGCCCGGGCGCGTCGCCGAACCGGGCCAGGTAGTGGCCGTGGCCGCGGTGGTTGCTGAACACGAAGTCGGCGGCACCCAGCAGGGGGCGCAGCGCCACCGGCACGTACTCCTGGCCCAGGCAGGTGTGCGTGGTGCCGTTCAGCTCCCCCCTGCCGTACAGCTGGAGCAGCTTCAGCTCGAAGTGCCGGATCAGCAGCAGCAGTTCGAGGTCGTCGTCGGCCAGGCGGGAGAGCCGGGGCCGGCCGGTGTCCGGATCGAGGGCCGGGGCGAGTGTCTCGGTCATCTGTCTCAGTCGTCGCCGAGAAGCTTGACGATCCCGGCGATCGTGGGGTTGTCGAAGAAGTCGTCCAGCTCGACCTCGACGCCGAGGCGCTTGCGCATCCGGACGATGATCTGCGTGATGGTCAGGGAGTGCCCCCCGAGGTCGAAGACGTCGTCGTGGTCGCCGATCGGTGAGACGCCCAGGACCTCCTCCCAGATCTCGCGGAGCTCGCGGATCTGGTCGGTACGGGTGGTGACGGAACCCATGTCGTACTCCAGAGAGTGTTGCGTGCGGTTCTTCGGTGGATCTCGGATGTCGGATGTCGGGTGCGGCGGCGGGCGGCGGGACGGAGTCGCTCAGCCGCGGCGCGCCCGGCTCGGGCGACCACGGCGGGCGGAAGGATTCACCGGGCGTCCCTCAGCTCGCGCAGGCGCAGGCCGGGATCGCGGGCCGCCCGTTCCAGCAGCAGGCGCAGATCGGCGGCCACCTCTCCCGCGTCCGGCACGGCCTCGGGGTCGTGGCGCAGGGCCACGGTGAGCCCCTCCGGCCCGTCCACGCACTGCAGGTGGAGCGCGCCGCGGACGGAGCCGTTGGGGACGGTCCGGTCCACCGCGCAGTCCAGGCCGGAGAAGACGGGGTCCGGGACGGCACGGGTGCGGTAGCTGACCGAGACGGGCACCAGCGCGGCGTGCGGCCGCAGGCGGGGCAGCGCCCGGCTGAGCGGGACCCGGCGGAACCGGTAGATCTCCCGCAACTCGGCCCGCAGTCCCGCGGCGAACTCCCGGAAGGTGTCCGCCGGATCCGGGCACGAGGCGACGGGCAGCTCGTTGACGAACACGCCGATGTGCCCGGCGGCCTCGGCGGGCCGGGTGGACAGGTCCACGGCGGTGGTGACGACGGGGTTGCCGTACCCGGCCAGCAGGACGTGCAGCGCGGCGAGGAACGTCTCGAACCGGGTGAGCCCGGTGACGGGCACCGGGTTCACGGTGAACCGGAGCGTACGGCCCCCGGCCGCCCGGCGGGAGCGCAGCGCCCGGCCGCGCACCACCGTCTCGCCCGGTTCCCGCCACCGGGCGCCCCAGAACTCCCGGGCGGCCGGCAGTTCGGCGGCGACCCGCTCGCGTTCGGCCCGGCCGTGGTCGAGCGCGGGCAGCGGGGCGAGCCGCTCACCGTTGTGCAGGGCGGCCAGGTCGCGCACCAGGATGTCCTTGGAGTGACCGTCGAAGACCAGGTGGTGGGCGGTGAAGGCGAGCGTGTGCCGTCCGGGGCCGGTCTCGATGAGGATGAACCGCGACAGCGGTCCCCCGTCCAGGTCGAACGGGGCGAGGAGCTCCCGCCGTACGGCCTCGGGCCAGGTCTCCGGGTCCCCCACCGCGTGACCGCCCGCTCCGGAACCACCCGCGGCGGTGTCCATACCGGGGGCACCCGCCGCGTCCCCGCCCGTGAGCACACGATCGGCCTCGGGCCAGACCACCCGCATGTGCCGTACCGGCACCGGAGCACCGGGGACCAGCCGCAGGCCGCCGCCCGCCTCGGCCACCACCGAGCCGAGCATCGCGTGCCGGTCCACGACGGCGGCGCAGGCCTCCAGGAGTGCTGTGATCCCGCGCGAGCTCATGCCGACTTCTGAGCTCGCTGTGATCCCGCGCGAGCTCATGCCGACTTCTGAGCTCGCTGTGATCCCGCGCGAGCCGCGCAGGTGGACCAGGAGCGGCATGTGGTACGCGGTTCCCGCCGTCCCCGTCTGCTCGGTCACCCAGATCCCCTGCTGGAGGAAGGTGACCTCGGCGCCGTCCGGGCCGGGGACCGGCAGCGCGAGATCACTGGCGGGCGGTGCGGGATCGGAGAACGGGGACGGCGGGATCACGCTCATGCCGGAGCCTCCTCGACGGCGCCGGGGGCCGCGGAGACTCCGGAGAACGGGTCCGTATCGGGAACCGGAGCCGTACCGGGGACGAGAGCCTCGCGCAGGGCCCGTTTGTCGACCTTGCCGCCGGTGTTGCGAGGCAGCGCGGCGACCGTGACCACGTGGGCGGGCAGTTCCTGCGGCGCGAGCCGGCCGGAGAGGAAGACGCGCAGTTCCTCGGCCGCCAGGGGCTCGCGGACGACCACGGCGACGGCGACGACGGTCCCCAGGACCGGGTGCGGCACCCCGAACGCGGCCGCCTCGACCACGGCCGGATGGCCGAACACGGCCTCCTCGACGTGGAGCGTGGAGACCTTGTAGGCGCCGGACTTCACCACGTCGCTCTCACGGTCGACGAGGTACAGGTAGCCGTCCGGGTCCAGGTAGCCGAGGTCTCCCATGCGGACCCAGCCGTCACGGAAGGTCCCGCTGCCGGGATCGCCGTAGTAGGAGCGCGACGCGGCCGGGGAGCGCATCCAGACCTCGCCGGTCTCCCCCTGCGCCAGCGGTTCCCCCTCCGGGGTGGCGATCCTGATCCGTCCCCCGGCCACCGCCCGGCCCACGCTGCCGGGCCGCTCCGGATCGAACATCATGACCGTCTGAGCGGGGGCCGCCTCGGTCGAGGTGTAGTAGTTGGTGATCGTCGCCTTGGGGAAGGCCCCGGTCAGCGCCTCGGCGACCGCCGAGGGCAGGGGCGCGGCGGCCGAGCCGAGCAGCAGCACGCTGGACAGGTCGTGCCGCTCCGCGACGCCCGCGTTGAGCAGCTCGATGGCCATCGCCGGGACGAGGAAGACCGTCCCGGCGCGGTAGGACTCGATCAGCGCGGCGAAGCGGCCGGGCGTGAAGCGGGGCAGGGTGACCACGGCGGGGTGGGCGTCGAGGGCGTTGATCAGCATCATCTGGCCGGCGTTGGTGCCCACCGGGAAAGCGTGGACCAGGTGCCGCGAGTGCGCGAACGGGCGCCGCCTGCCGCCGCAGCCGTACGCCAGGTTGGCGTGGGTGGCCGCCACACCCTTGGGACGTCCGGTGGTGCCGGAGGTGTAGAGGATCTGCGCCAGATCGCCGGGACCGGGGTCGGCCTTCTCGTAGGACGTCTCCCCCGCCGTGTTCCCCCGCGGGCTCATATCGGCCTCTGGGTTCGTCAGAATCTCCGGCGTCGCGGTCCAGCCCTCCACGGGCACGTCCAGGCCCTCGGCGTGGACGGCTCCCACGGCGCCGCAGTGGCCGAGCATGAACCGCAGGTCGCCGGGGGCGAGGCGGTCCGACAGCGGTACGGCCGCCGCTCCCGCCTTGAGCACCCCGAGGAACGCCACGGCGTAGTCCGTCCAGTCCCCGTTCCCGAACACCAGGCCCACCCGGTCGCCACCGACGACGCCCCGTCCCACCAGGCCGTTCGCGAGCTCGGTGGAGCGCGCCTCCCACTGGCCGTAGGTGAGCGGAGCCGAGCCCTGCACGATCAGCGCGACCCCCTCGGGATCGGCGAGCGCCCGGTCTCTCAGCAGTTGAGTGACGGTCAGGTTCACCGGGTGAACCTCCAAAAGATCGCCCGAAAGATCGGATGTATATGGGCCTCGGGCACTTGGATACCAGGACCACAACAGGAAAGAATCTTTACTATTCCGATTCGAGCGCCAGTCTTACATGATCGAAAGAGCGGCGCAAGCCCTTTGCCACATCCCTTCAGCTAGAGCGGGATCCTGCACCCACAGGGCCTTGCGCGCCCTGAACGGAGGTGTAACACTGACAGACCCCACCCAACTGAAAGGTTTCTTTCCGGAAGGGTTCCTTTCCGGAAGTACGTTCAGCAACGGCTCCGCCCCTTCCGTCGCCGCGATCCGGCCGGTCAGCGCGGCGACACATCCCATGTCTACCGGCTGGAAGATCGGCCGGTGGAACCGCAGGCCACGGTGCCGGGAGGGACGGCACGCCTCAGTGAAACGAGGGCTGAGATGAACCACCCCGTCGTGGCCGACCACGAGGAGCAGCATTCGATGCAGGAAGCCCCGGCGCTCAGGGAACGGCTGGCCGCGATGGTGGCCTGGGCCTCGGACGGGACGGTCAGCGCCGCCGAGGCGCTGGCGGCCACGGTGCCGCTGTCCGCGCTGGGGGTCACCTCCCTCGCGCAGATGCGGCTGATCGACGCGGTGGAGCGGGAGTTCGGGATCGAGTTCGACTTCTCGGACGACACGGTCGACGTGCTGAACGACCTGACGGCCCTGGAGCGCCGCATCACCGAGGCCGCGTGATGGGCGTGCGCTCCCCCGGCGGGAAGGACTCCCGCTCCTCAGCCCGCTCCTCAGGAGGGATGGACATCCGCTTCTCCGGGGGCAGATCGGGGACCGCCCCGCTGACCTGGGGCCAGCGGGCCATCTGGGACACCGTCCGCAAGACCGCCCCCGACGACCGCTACTTCAACTTCGGCCAGATCCTGCCGGTCCCCGACCGGGTCCGGCCGCTGACCCCGGAGCGCGCCGCCCGGGCGCTCGGCGCCCTGGTGGAGCGGCACGAGTCGCTGCGGACCCGGCTGGGCGCGGCGGAGCAGGACCGGGCCCGGCCGCACCCGCCGCGCGCCACCGCCTCGCGGCTCCTGGAGGTCCCCGAACCGTGGCAGGTGCTGGAGGCCGCGGGCACGCTCCCGGTCACCGTCGCGACCGGCGATCCGGAGCGGCTGCTCGGCGAGCTGACGGCGACCGCCTTCGACTACGCTGCCGAGTGGCCGCTCCGGGCCGGGCTGGTGGTCGACGGCGGCGAGGTGACCCACCTGGTGCTCGCCTTCTGCCACCTGGCCGCCGACGGACTGGGCGCCGAGGTCGCCCTGCGCGATCTGCGGCTGCTGCTGACGCGCGGCGCCGTACCGGGCCCCGTCCCGCCGCAACCGCTGGACCTGGCCCGCTGGCAGGAGTCCGAGCCCGGCCGGCGTGTGGCCCGGCTCGCCACCGAGCACTGGGAACGGGAGTACCGGCGCATCCCGCCGACCATGTTCGACCGCCCCTCGGGAGACGTGGCGGACCCGCCGGTGTGGCGGGCGAAGCTCGTGTCCCGGGCGATGGACCTGTCCGCCCAGCGGATCGCCGCCCTGCACGCCACGAGCACCTCGACCGTGCTGCTGGCCCTCGCGTCCTCCCTGGTCGCCGAGGTGACCGGGCACGAGGTGTGCGCGATGCTGCCGATCGCGGGCAACCGCTTCCGCGGTGACACCGTGAACGCGGTCACCACGCTGTCCCAGGAGGGCCTGTTCGTGCTCGAAGCGGGCCACAATGACGTGACCGGGCTGCTGCGGGCCGCCAAACCGGCCGCGCTGCGCGCCTACCGCTCCGCCTACCACGATCCTCGCGACCGCGACCGGCTCGTGGCCGGGATCAGCCGGGAGCGGGGAGCAACGATCCATCCGTACTGCTGTTTCAACGACATGCGCTTCACCGACCGCGCCGACGCCTCCCCCGACGAACCGGCCGTACGGCGGGCGCTGGCCGAGACGACGCTGACCTGGCCGCTCCGCCAGGACCGGCTCAACTGCCGCTTCTGCCTGCACCTGACCACCGAGCCCGGCGGCCTGGGGGTCTCGGTGACCGCCGACACCCGTTTCCTGTCCCGGCCGGCCATGGAACGCTACCTGCTCGATCTGGAGTCAGCGCTGGTGAAGGCCGCCTTCGCCGAGGCGCCGGAGCTCGTCGGGTGACCCTCCCTCCCGCGCCGGAGCCGGGGACGTCCCCGCCGAAGGAGATGCGATGACCGTCTACGCCTACGCCGAGTCCACCTCCTGCGCCCAGGGCGAGCGGCTCGGTTTCCACCTCGACCACACCTCCCGGGCCCCGCTGCACGGCTCGGTGGTCGTCGAGGACGTCGCCTCCGGCCTGCGCGTGTTCGACGGCGTCTTCGACGGGCCCCGCTGGACGCTCGACATCCCCGGTGACTGGGCGAGCTCGCTCTACCGGGCGGTTTTCACTGCGTCCCGCGAGCTCATGCCGACTTCTGAGCCCGCTGCGTCCCGCGAGCTCATGCCGACTTCTGAGCCCGCTGCGTCCCGCGAGCTCATGCCGACTTCTGAGCCCGCTTCTGAGCCCGCTGTCGAGACGGCCGAGGAGGGTGACTGCGAGGTGTACTTCGCGGTCCGTGCCGCCCGGCCCGGTTCGCCGATCCTGCTGTCGATCCCGTTCCCGACCTGGCAGGCGTACAACCGGGCGGGCATCCCCGGCGAAGGGCTCTACTGGGCTGAGCACCCCACCCGGGCCGCCCGCGTCTCCTTCGACCGGCCCGGCGGGGGCCCGCCCCCGGAGCGCTGGGAGGAGGGCATGATCCGCTGGCTGGGGCCCGCCGGGTACGACGTCGACTACTGCTCCGCCCTCGACCTGCACGACGGCCGGGAGCTGCTGGCCGGATACCGCCTGCTGGTGGTCAACGGTCACGACGAGTACTGGTCGGCGGGCATGCGCGACACCGTCGAGGAGTTCGTCCGCCGGGGCGGCAACCTCGCGGTCTTCTCGGGCAACACCTGCTGGTGGCAGTTCCGGCTGGAGGACGGCGGGCGCACCATGGTCTGCTACCGCGACGCGGCGGCGGACCCCGTGGCCGCGGTGGACCCGGCGCTCACCACGGTCGAGTGGTCCAGTTCCCCGGTGGACCGGCCGGAGAACTCGATGATCGGGGTGAGCTTCCGGCGGGGCGCGGGCACCTGGGGACCGTACATGCAGCGGATGCACGAGGAGTCCTACGTCGTCCGCTTCCCCGAGCACTGGGCCTTCGCCGGGACCGGGCTGGGCGAGGGCGACAAGTTCGGCCGGGGCGCGCTCGGCTACGAGACCGACGCGTGCGACTTCACCGAGATCGACGGTGTCCCGGCGGCCACCGGCCGCGACGGCACGCCGCCGTCCTTCGTGATCCTGGCCACCGCGGACCTGCGCCACTGGCACCGGTACGGCCAGGGCGGCATGGCGACCATGGGCACCATGCGCCTGGGCGCCGGGACGGTGTTCACCGCCGCCACCGTGAACTGGGGGAACGCCCTGCACGAGCGGCACGTGGAGCGGATCACCCGCAACGTGCTGGACCGGTTGTCCGGGCCGGAGGACGGCTGGGAGGTGATCGGCCCCGCGGGCCCGCTGCGGGCCATGGCGGTCCTCGGCCCGGTCCTGTACGGCGCCGACGCGGACGGGATGCTGCTGGCCCGGGAGCTGTCGGGCCAGAACCTGCGCTGGCGGCAGGCCGGCCCCGCCCCGGGGGTGAGCGCCCTGGCCGTACCGCGGGAGGCGACCGCCACCCGCCCCGTCGGCCTGTACGGCCTCACCGGGGACGGCCGCCTGGTCTACCGCGAGCCGGACGGGTCCTGGACGACGCTCGGCGACGCCCCCGCCGGCGCCACCGGCCTCGCGCTGGTCAACGGCGAGTTGTTCGCCGCCGCCTCCGGGACCCTGTGGCGCCGGTCCGAGGAGGACGGGAGCTGGGACCCGGTCGACGCCCTCCCCGCGATGACCGCCCTGACGTCGGCGAACGGCCGCCTCTACGCCACCGACGCCACCGGCCGGGTCCGCACCCGGTTGCCACTGGCCGCCGCGGCCGAGTGGACCGACCTGTGCGACGCCGCGGGCGCCACCGTCCTGACGGCCCACGCCGGCCGGCTGATCGCCACCGGTCCCGGTCTCCCCCTGTCCTGGCGCGCCTGCGTGTCCGCTCCGGCGTCCTGAGGACCCGGCGGCGGGTTCACGCGGCGAGGATCACGGTTCGCGCGGACCGTAACGGGCTACGGAGGCCCCGGTGACCAGCGCCCAGTAGCGGTCGCCGTACGACCAGTGCCACCACTCGGTGGGGTAGTTGACCAGGCCCGCCGGTTCCAGCGCCGCGGCGAGGAGCTTGCGGTGGTGGCGGGCCTCGGTGGACAGGCCGGGGGCGGCGGTGTAGCAGGCGCCGCCGCTCTGCTCGGGGGTGGCGTTGACCGGGGTGCCCATGTCCAGCTCGGCGCCGTCCTCGGTGCACAGGGTCAGGTCCACCGCCGCGCCCGCGGTGTGCGGGGCGACCTCGACGGGCGAGACGTAGCGGCTGGCCGCCGACCGGAGCTCCTCGGGCGACATCCCGGGGAACTCCTCCCGCAGGGAGGCCGAGTAGTCGTCGAAGATCTGCCGCTGCGTCGCGACCGGCCGGTACCCCTCCACCACCATCAGCCGGTAGCCGCCGGGGAGCTGGTCCTGGGCCGCCTCCAGCCGGGTCAGCAGCCCCTCCCGCAGGTGGGCGTAGGCGCCCTCGGGATCGGCGAGCCGGTCGTCGACGCGCAGCCGGCCGCGGATGTCGACCAGTGGTTCTCCGCTCTCCTCGACCGGGATCGAGACGACTCGGGGGTCGGAGATCAGCACGATTCCCCGCATATGGGCTTCCCGCATATGGGCAATTGTCACACCGTGTCGGAGAACACGGCCTCCCGGGCCTGCTGCAGGGCGGAGACCAGGGCGCCCCGGAGCACCGGGTTGCCGTCCACCTCGGTCACCACGACCCGGGGCCGGCTCGGGCAGATCCGGGCCACGGCCTCCTCGACCCGGGTCGCCAGCGCCTCGCCCCCGGCACGGCCGACGTCGCCGCTGAGCACGATCAGGCCGGGGTCCAGGACGACGGCCACCGCCGCCACACCGACCGCCAGGCGGCCGGCGAGCTCGTCCAGGAAGCCCTCCGAGCCGTCGGAGCCGTCGGCGACGGCCGTACGGACCCGCTCGCCCACCGACCGGCCGCCGACGCCGTACGCGCCCGCCAGGCTGGTGACGGCGTCCCCGCCGACCAGGCGCTGGAAGGAGCCCGACTGAGGCTCGTGCACATCGGTCGGGAGCGGCTCGCCGGGGACCGGGAGCCAGCCGATCTCGCCCGCGCCCCCGGTGAAACCGCGGTGCAGCCGCCCGCCGAGCATGACTCCCAGGCCCTGGCCGATCCCGGCCCAGACGAGCACGAAGTCGTCCACGTCCCGGGCCGCGCCGTGGGAGCGCTCGGCCAGCGCGGCCAGGTTCACGTCGTTCTCGATGGTCACCGGGACGTGCAGGTCGCGGCGGAGAGCCGCGAGCACGCCGTCGTGCCAGGAGGGCAGGTCCAAGGAGAAGCGCATGTCGCCGGTCCGGGGATCGACGACGCCCCGCGTGCCGATCACGAAGGCGCGCAGCCGCGCGAGGTCGATGCCCGCCGACGCGCAGGCCTTCTCGACGACGCCGCGCACCAGCCGCACCGGGTCCTCGTACCCGCTGGGGTCGGCCGAGACCTCCGCGACGAGTTCTCCGGTGATGTCGGCGATCCCCGCGCTGATGCGGTCCGGCAGCACGTCCAGGCCCGCGACGTACGCGCAGGAGGGCACCACGCCGTAGAGCGCGGCGTTCGGGCCGCGCCCGCCGGCCTGCTCGCCGACCACCGCGACGAGGTCGCGCTCCTCCAGCCTGGACAACAGCTGACCGGCGGTCACCTTGGACAGCCCGGTGTGTTCTCCCAGCTCAGCCCGGGTGAGCGGACCGCTGGACAGCAGCAGTTCCAGCGCCGCGCGGTCGTTGAGCTGGCGCAACAACCGGGGTGTTCCCGGACGTCTCGGCACAGTCTGCCTCCCCCGTCACGATCCGCTAACGATCGTTTCTTTTAAGAAAGTTTCTTGTTAGTTTAGCCGCAGTCAGCCCGGCGGCAAGGGCACGAGAACGCCGCGGGATGTCAGAGCGCCGACCGTATGGAGGGCGTCTTCGACCAGGTGCGGCCCGGCATGGGGACCGGCCGGCACCCGAAGCGCGACCCCGACGCGAAGCCGGGAAGGGAGAACCCCAAAGTGAAGTTCACGAAGATTGCCGTTGTCACGGCCACTACCGCCGCCCTGGCTCTGGGCCTCGCCGCCTGTGGTTCCAGCGAGCCCGCCACGGAGACCGCGCCGAAGGCCGACGCCTCCGCCGGTGGCAAGAAGTTCGAGGGCAAGACGCTCACCCTGTGGCGTCTGGGCGAGAGCAACCCGGCCGCTCAGAAGTACACCGACGCCCTGGTCGCCGCCTTCGAGCAGCAGACCGGCGCGAAGACCAAGGTTGAGTGGATCCCGTGGCCCCAGGTGAACGACAAGTTCACCGCCGCCGCGGCGGGCGGCGCCGGCCCGGATGTCACCGAGATCGGCAACGACCAGGTGCCGCTCTGGCGCAGCCAGGACGCCCTGCACCCGATCACCCCGGTGTTCGGCGAGGGCGACCAGGCGCAGATTCCGAAGAACCTGCTCTCCCTGGAGACCGACGGCGGCGAGATCTACGCCTCGCCGTGGGGCATGGGCACCCGCGCCGTGCTCTACCGCAAGGACTGGTTCGACGAGCTCAAGATCGAGACCCCGAAGACCTGGGATGACGTCGTCGCCGCGGCCAAGAAGATCCAGGCCGAGAAGGGCAAGGACGTCGACGGCTTCGCCTTCAACGGCGGCTCCGACGCCAACCACCTCCTCGGCGCGTTCGCCTGGTCCGAGGGCGGCGAGTACGCCCTCAAGGAGGGCGACAAGTGGGTCGGCAAGCTGACCGACCCGGCGTTCAAGGCCGGTTTCGACACCTACACGAAGATCGTCACTGAGGGCCTGTCCAGCAAGTCCCGCCTCGGGCAGAACTCGGCCGACATCCGTACGCGCTTCGCCAACGGCAAGGTCGGCATGTACCTGACCGCCGGCTGGGACATCGCCACGATCAAGGAGGAGAGCTCGGGCAAGGTCGCCGAGGACCAGATGGCGTTCTTCCCGCTGCCGTCCAAGAGCGGCGGGGCGACCCCGGCCTTCTTCGGCGGCAACGACATCGCCGTCTGGAACGACGCCAAGGACAAGGACCTGGCGACCGAGTTCGTGAAGTTCGCCACCACCAAGGAGTGGGCGGGCCGGTACGCCTCCGAGGGCGGCCTGCTGCCGATCTACCCCGAGCAGCTCGAGAAGCTGAAGGAGGACCCGGCGCAGGCTCCGTTCGCCGAGGCCTTCGCCAACGCCAAGGCCCTGCCGGCCGACTCCAACTGGACCGAGGCCGGCGAGACCAAGGCCGTGCTGCAGAACGCCGCCCGGTCGGTCATCGAGGGCAAGGCCACCGCTGACGAGGCCCTGGCCAAGGCCAACACGGAACTCGAAGAGATCCTGAACCAGCAGTAACCATGGCGAACACGTCGACGCTCGCCCGGGGCGGGGGCAACCCCCCCGCCTCCGGGCGGCCCCCCACGCGCTCCAGGCGCCGGGCGAAGGCCAGCGGGATGCCCGAGTGGGTCATCCCGTACGTCCTTCTCATCCCCGGCCTGCTGGTCATCGCCGGGTTGCTGCTCTACCCGACGATCCAGATGGTCATCATGTCCTTCCAGAAGGTCGGACTGCGCCAGATCCGCGGCGTGCCGGCCGAGTCGGTGGGCACGGAGAACTACACCCAGATCTTCGAGAGCGAGATCTTCTGGTCCTCGCTCCGCAACACCGTCACCTTCGCCGTCGTCACGGTGGCCCTCACCCTGATCCTCGGCACCGCGGTGGGCACCCTGCTCAACAGGTTGAGCAAGAAGATGTCCACCTTCGTGGTCGTCGGCATCATGGCCGCCTGGGCGGTGCCGCCGGTCGCCCAGGGCGTCATCTGGCGGTGGCTCTTCGACGCCGACGCGGGCATCATCAACTGGGTGCTCAACCTGCTGCCCGACTGGTTCTCCGAGCTGTTGTTCGGGCGGTCCGACTGGACCGGTGAGCCCTGGCTCAACGACGCCTTCACCATCTACCTCGTCCTGATCGTCTGCGTGGTCTGGGCCTCGTTCCCGTTCATCGCGGTCTCGGTGCTGGCCGGGCTCAAGGGCATCCCCGCCGAGCTGTACGAGGCGGCCCGGGTCGACGGCTCCGGCGCCTGGCGGACCTTCAGGAAGATCACGCTTCCGCTGCTCAGGCCGGTCTTCGCGGTGCTGACGATCCTGTCGATCATCTGGAACTTCAAGGTCTTCAGCCAGCTGTACGTGCTGATGGGCGGGCCGAACAACCGCGAGGCGTTCAACCTGTCGATGTTCTCCTTCGCCGAGGCCTTCCGCAGCCCGCCGAAGATGGGCAGCGGCGCGGCGATCGCGGTGGTGCTCACGCTGCTGCTGCTCGTCGTCACCGCTTTCTACGTCCGGCAGATCGTGAAGACGGAGGAGATGTGACGACCTCGCTCACCGGCGGCAAGCCGGACGCCTCCCCCCGCACCCGGCCGGCCGCGCGCGGGGGGATGGATCCCCGTACCCGCAAGCGCCTCGGTGTGATCGCGCTCAACACGGCCGGCGTCCTGGTCTTCCTGTTCGCGACCTTCCCCGTCTACTGGATGGTCTCCACCGCGTTCAAGACCAACGACCAGATCTTCACGACGGACTTCATCCCCATCCCGACGGAGATCACCTTCGAGCACCTGGACCGGGTGCTCACCGAGGGCGTGGCCGGCAACTCCATCTGGGTCTACATGCGCAACAGCGCCATCGTGGCCCTGGGGACCGTGCTCATCGGCGCCGTCTTCGCGCTGCTGGCCGCCACCGCCATCGCGCGTTTCCGGTTCCGGGGCCGCACCAGTTTCCTGATCACCCTGCTGATCGTCCAGATGATCCCGGCCGAGGCCCTGCTCATCCCGCTCTTCCTCAACGTCAGACGGCTCGGCCTGTACGACCAGTTGCTCGGCCTGATCGTGATCAACGTCGGCCTGACCCTCCCCTTCGGCATCTGGATGCTGCGCACGTTCGTCGCCGCGGTGCCCAAGTCGCTGGAGGAGGCGGCCTGGATCGACGGCGCGAGCCGGTTCACGACCTTCCGCAAGGTCCTGTTCCCCCTGGTGGCCCCCGGCCTGGTGGCGACGAGCATCTTCTCGTTCATCACCGCCTGGAACGAGCTGATCTTCGCGCTCATCCTCATGTCGGACTCCTCCGGCTACACGATGCCCGTCGCGCTGCAGTTCTTCTTCGGGCAGCGGGGCACCGACTGGGGCGCCATCATGGCCGGCTCCACGATGATGACCATCCCGGTCGTCGTCTTCTTCCTCCTGGTGCAGCGGCGGATGGTCTCCGGCCTCGTCGCCGGCGCCGTCAAGGGCTGACCCCCGGTGCCGGCACGGCCTGCGCCCACGAGGCGCGGGCCGTGCCCCGCCCCGCCCCGCCCCGCCCGTATCCGAATCCCTCCTCAGATAAGGAGCGCTCCAGCGCCATGTCCGAGTTCATCACGGGCCCCAGCGAGCAGGGGCTGTACCGCCTCGCGGCCGGCACGTTGCTCGTCGCCTTCCGGGGGACCGCCGTTCCCGAGTGGGTGCTCCGGGAGCTGGACAGCGGCCTCGGCGGCGTCACCCTCTTCGGCTTCAACGTCGCCGACCCCGACCAGCTCTCCGCGCTGACCGCGCGGCTGCGCACGGCGGGCGAGCCCGTCGTCTCGCTGGACGAGGAGGGCGGCGACGTCACCCGGCTCGCCTACCACGTCGGCAGCCCCTACCCGGGCAACGCGGCCCTCGGCGCCGTCGACGACGTCGAGCTCACCCGGAGCGTCTACCGTTCCATCGGCGACGACCTGGCCCGCTGCGGCGTGAACCTGGACATGGCCCCGGACGCCGACGTCAACACCGCCGACGACAACCCGGTGATCGGCACCCGCTCGTTCGGCTCCGAGGCCGCGCTCGTCGCCCGGCACACCGTCGCCGCCGTCCACGGCCTGCAGTCCGCGGGCGTGGCCGCCTGCGTCAAGCACTTCCCCGGCCACGGCGCCACCCGGCAGGACTCCCACCTGGAGGTCCCCCTCGTCGACGCCTGCATGGACCTGCTGCACGAGCGCGAGCTCGTTCCCTTCCGCGCCGCCATCGAGGCCGGGACCATGTCCGTCATGACCGCGCACGTCCGGGTCCCCGCCCTCACCGGCGACCTGCCCGCGACGCTCTCGCCCGCCGCGCTCACCACCCTCCTCCGCGGCGAGCTGGGCTACGACGGCGTGGTGATCTCCGACGCCCTCGACATGAAGGCGATCACCGACGCCTACGGGCTGGCCGGGGGCGCGGTGCTCTCCCTGGCCGCGGGGACGGATCTGCTCTGCCTCGGCCCGATTCCCACCGAGGACGACGTCCACGCGATCATCGCCGGGATCGTCGCCGCGGTGCGGGACGGCCGTCTCCCCGTGTCCCGCCTGGAGGAGGCCGCCGAGCGCGTCTCCCGCCTCCGCGCCTGGTTCGGCGAACCCCGGCAGGTCACCGACGGCGAGAACGTGATCGGCCTGACCGCGGCCCGGCGTGCGGTCACCCTGACCGGCTCGGCCGCTCCGCTGGTCGATCCCCTGGTGATCGAGATTGACACCCCGCCCACCATCGCGGTGGGCGACGTGCCGTGGGGCTTCACCCCGTGGCTCTCCCAGGCGGAGATCGTCCGGGTCAAGCCCGAGGCGGCCGACGTCCCGGGGCTCGTGGAGCGTGCCGCGAACCGGTCCCTGGTCGTCGTCGTCAAGGACGCGCACCGCTACGAGCTCAGTCAGGCGGTGGTGTCGGCGCTGCTGGCCGCCCGCCCCGACGCCACCGTCGTGGAGATGGGCCTGCCGATCTGGCGTCCGGACGCCGCCGCCTACCTGGCCACGTACGGGGCCGCGCGGGCGAACGCCCAGGCCGCGGCCGAACTCCTCGGCGTCTGACCTGCGGCCGACTCGTCCACCCGGCCGTCAGCCAGCCCGCTCGGCTGCCGGCCTGTCCGCTCGCTCGCTCCTCCGCCGCCCGTCCGGCCGCCCGTCCTGTCCGCGAGGAGGTCTCTGCCTCTCAGGAGGCGAAGATCTCCTCGCGGGCCTGCTCCAGCGCCGCCAGGACGGCCCCGCGCAGGACCGGGTTGCCGTCCACCTCGCTGGCCACCACCTGCGGGCGGACCGGGCAGATCCGGGCCACGGCCTCCTCGATCCGGCCGGTGAGCACGCTCCCGCCCGCCTGGCTGACCTCACCCGCGAGCACGACCAGCCCGGGGTCGAGTACCACGCACACCGACGCCACACCCAGCGCCAGCCTGCCCGCGATGTCGTCCAGCAGGGGCTTCCCGCGCTCGCCGGCCTCGACCGCGGCCGCCACGCACTCGGCCCCGCTCCGCCCGGCGAAGCCGTACGAGGCGGCCAGCTCGGTCACCGCCTCGGCGCTCACCAGGGACTGCAGGCCGCCCGCGAGCGAGGGCAGCCGCCCGGGAACGGCCCGGACGTCCCCGGCCAGCGGCACCCCCGGAACCGGCAGGTAGCCGATCTCGCCCGCGCTGCCGGACCGGCCGCGGTGCAGCCGCCCGCCGAGCACGACCCCCAGGCCGATGCCGCGACCCACCCAGAGCAGCACGAAGTCGTCCGCGCCGCGGGCGGCGCCGAGCGTGCGCTCGGCGACGGCGACGAGGTTCACGTCGTTCTCGATCTTCACGTCGCGGCGCAGGTCGCGGGCGAGCGCCTCGTGGATGCCCTCGTGCCAGCCCGGCAGGTCGAAGGAGAACCGCACGTCACCGGTGCGCGGGTCGACCACGCCCGGGGTGCCGATCACGACGGCGCGCAGCTTGGAGAGCGCGACCTTGGCCGAGCGGCACGCCTTGACCACGGCGTTGTGCACGACCGCGACCGGATCGTCGTGCTCGTCGGGCGCGACCGTCACCTCAGCGACGATCTCCCCGTGGATATCGGCGATGGCGGTGGTGACGAATTCCGGGCCGACGTCCAGGCCCGCCACGTAGGCGGAGGAGGGGACGATTCCGTAAAGCGCCGCGTTGGGCCCTCGCCCTCCCGCCTGTTCCCCGGCGACCTCGACCAGACCGCGTTCCTCCAGCCGGGCCAGCGTCTGCGACGCCGTCACCTTGGACAGGCCGGTGAGCTCGCCGATCTGGCCTCGGGTCAGCGGCCCGGAGGTGAGCAACAGCTCCAGGGCGGCCCGGTCGTTGATCTGCCGCAGCAGCCTGGGCACGCCAGGACGTCGCTCCATACCCATGCTCTCTTGTCCGCCGTTTCCCCGTCGCTATTACATTCGCAGAATAGCCACATTCATTAATAAGGGTTCCTGATAGTTTAGCGTGGAAGGGAGACCGTCCCGCTATCCCCGCTCCAGGCGGGGCCCGGCACTGAGCAGTGGGCGGGAGCCGGGATAATCGATCGCATGCGCCTATCCGCCCGTGTCGACTATGCCTTGCGTGCCGCCGCCGAACTCGCCGCCGCCGGCGACGGCCCAACCACCGTGGGCGAGCTGGCCAAGGAACAGGACATGCCTCCCAAGTACCTGGAGAACATCCTGCTCCAGATGCGCCGCGCCGGCCTGGTCCGCGGTCAGCGCGGCCCGGAGGGCGGCTACGTGCTCGCCCGGCCCGCCGATGAGATCAGCCTCGCCGACGTGATCCGCGCCGTTGACGGCCCGCTGGCCAACGTGCGGGGCGAACGCCCGGAGCATGTCGGCTACCGGGGGCCCGCCGAGTCGCTGCAGCAGGTCTGGATCGCGTTGCGCGCCAGCGAGCGGGCCATCCTGGAGGAGGTCACCCTCGCCAGCGTGGCCAGCGGGGCGCTCCCTCCGCGGGTGCGCGAGCTGGCCTCCGACCCCTCCGCCTGGGACTGACCCGGTCCGCCCGAGTCATGCCCGAGGGTGACGTCGTCCACCGGACCGCCGAGCGGCTCGGCCGGGCGCTCGACGGCCGGCCCCTGACCCGGTCCGACTTCCGCGTGCCCCGCCACGCCACCGCCGACCTGACCGGCCGGATCGTGCTGGAGACCGTCCCCCGGGGCAAGCATCTGCTCACCCGCGTGGAGGGCGGCCTGACCGTCCACACCCACCTGCGGATGGAGGGGGCCTGGCACATCTCCCCCGCGGGCCGCCGCGTCCCCCAGGGTGATCTCGTCCGCCTGGTGCTGGCCAACGCCGAATGGCAGGCCGTGGGGGTACGGCTCGGCATGGTGGACCTGCTCCGCACCGGCGAGGAGCACCGGGTGGTGGGGCACCTCGGCCCCGACCCGCTGGGACCGGACTGGGACGCCCGGGAGGTCGTACGGCGGCTGCTGGAAGATCCCGGACGGACCATCGGGGAGGCCCTGCTCGACCAGCGCAACCTGGCCGGGATCGGCACGATCTACCGGGCGGAGACGCTGTTCCTCGCGGGGATCTGGCCGTGGCGGCCGGTGGAGGCCGTCGCGGACGCGGGCGACGGCGTGAGCACGGACGCGGATACGGGCGCGGGCGGCGACGCGGATGCAGGCCGCGGGGACGGCACAGGCGGGCGGAGCGCCCGGAGGCCCGCAGGAGGCGGGCGCGGCGCCGGAGGGCTCGTCGGGCTCGTGGAGCTCGCGCGGGAGCTGCTGGAGGCGAACAAGGACCGGCCGGAGAACCGGACGACCACCGGGGATCTCCGTCCGGGACGGGGCATGTGGGTCTACGGCAGGGCGGGGCGGGCCTGCCTGCGTTGCGGCGGCCGGATCAGCCGCGGTGAGATGGGGGCGCGCACGCAGGAACGCCTGATCTACTGGTGTCCCCGGTGCCAATCGATCTGAGGGCAGGTGACCCGCCGCGGGGCGGCGACCATCGCGCCTGGACGAACGTCAGGCGTCTGCGGACCGTCAGGCGGCGACCATGTCCTTGACGTCGGGGGTGTGCTCGATGGGCGGGACCACCGTCCGGAAGCCCTCGAACGCGTCCTCCGGCAGGGACGTCCCAGGCACGGTCTCGGGGATCGGCAGACGTTCCCGCTCGGGGACGTCGGCGAGCACCGGGGCGTGCTGGAGCTCGGCCAGCGCGAACTGATCGGAGACCTCGCGGAGCACCTGGGAGAGCGGAACGCCCAGAGCACCGCAGATCGACGCGAGCAGCTCGGATGACGCCTCCTTCTGGCCGCGCTCCACCTCGGACAGGTAACCGAGGGAGACCCGCGCCAGCGTGGACACCTCGCGCAAGGTGCGGCCCTGCCGCACCCGCAGCCGCCGCAGCACGTCACCGAGCAGCTGACGCAGCAGAACCATCTGTCGCTCCCTCCCCGGCGCGGACGTCTTGACGACGCTCCGCGCAGCCGGTTCGTGCCGCCCGTTCTTTGAACGCGACCCTTCGTACATTCGCCTCGCCGTCATCATTGCTTGACGCTGCCCTCACTCACAGCTCCACCGTACCCGTATCCACCGACACCGCGGCAGACCGTCGTGAGCATGTTCGCTGGGGACGTAACGCGGTAATCATCCTGATTGTTCCCCCGAGTTCGACTCCAGAACCTCACGGAGCAGATCCACTGCCTCGTTCACGGTCCATCGCCGGATCTCCTCGCGCGTGCCATCCAACCGCAGATCCCGGTGCCATACCCGCCCACCGGAGCCGCTAACAGCCAGGTGAACGGTGCCGACCGGTTTCCCGTCCTGCGGGTCGGGCCCGGCCACTCCGGTGGCGGCCACGCCGTACGTCGCGCCGGTGAGCTCGCGCACACCGTCCGCCATGGCGGCGGCCACCTCCGGATGCACGGCCCCCTCCCGTTCCAGCAGCGCCGCGGGGACGCCCAGCAGGCGGTGCTTGAGCGCGGTGGCGTAGGCGAGGACTCCGCCGGCGAAGGCCGCGGAGGCCCCCGGCGGGACGGTCAGCTCCGCGCCGATCAGCCCGGCGGTCAGCGATTCGGCCGTGGCCACGGTCTCGCCCCGGCGGACGAGCAGCGCGAGCACCCCGGCGGCCCGCGGGGCGGCGGACCTCGTGGATTCCGGACCGACGGGCCCCGTGGACTCCGGGATGACGGACCTCGCGGGGTCCACGGTGCGGCTCACTGGCCGGCCCGTGCCCGCTTGGCCACCTGGCGCAGCTTCACGGCGCGGACCACGTAGTCCAGCCCGGTGACCACGGTCACGAGGATCGCCGCGCCCATCGCGATCCAGCGGATCAGATCGGGCACGCCCGGCCACATGTAGCAGGTGATGGCGAAGATCTGCAGGACCGTCTTCACCTTCCCGCCGTAGCTGGCCGGGATGACACCGTGTTTGATGACCGCGAACCGCAGCAGCGTGACGCCCATCTCCCGGCCCAGGATCACGATGGTGGCCCACCAGCCCAGCTCGTCCAGGAGGGACAGGCTGATGAGCGCGGCGCCGATGAGGGCCTTGTCGGCGATCGGATCGGCGATCTTCCCGAAGTCGGTGATCAGGCCGTACCGGCGGGCCAGCTCACCGTCGAGGAGGTCGGTGAGCGAGGCCACCAGGAACACCACCAGCGCGGTGACCCTCCAGCCGGTGCCCGGCAGGAAGAGACAGACCGCGAAGAACGGGACCATCGCCAGTCGTGTCACCGTCACGACGTTGGCGATGTTCCACGGGCTCACCTTCGGCGGGTGCCCGTGCGCCGACGTCGCGTCGGTGCCCGTCTCTGGCGTGTTGGTCATACGCTCTCCCGGCCCGGCGGCGCGCTCACGGGGCGGCCTTGATGCGCGCGATGAGATCGACCCCCTCGGAGTCGACCACGACGGCCCGGACGATCTGGCCGCGGACCAGGCCGATGCCCTGGACCGTGACGCAGCCGTCGACCTCGGGACCCTGGTGGGCGGCACGGCCCTCGTAACCGCCGTCGCCCAGGTCCTCCTCGATGAGGACGTCCACCTCGGTGCCGATCCGCTCCTCGGCCCGCTGGGCCATGAGCTCCTCGGCGAGCTCGGTGAGCGCGGCCACTCGGGCGTCCACGGTCTCCTGGTCCAGCTTGCCGGGCAGCGCCGCGGCCTCGGTACCCTCCTCGTCGGAGTAACCGAAGACACCGATCACATCGAGCCTGGCCTCCTGCAGGAAGTCGACCAGCTCGGCGAACTCCTCCTCGGTCTCTCCGGGGAAGCCCACGATGAAGTTGGAGCGCACGCCCGCCTCCGGGGCCACCGCCCGGACGCTCTCCAGCAGGTCGAGGAAGCGCCGGGGATCGCCGAAGCGGCGCATCCGGCGCAGCACCGAGCCGCTGGCGTGCTGGAAGGACAGGTCGAAGTACGGGGCCACGCCCTCGGTCCGGGCGATCGCCTCCAGCAGGCCGGGACGGAGCTCGGCGGGCTGCAGGTAGCTGACCCGCACCCGCTCGATCCCCTCGACCGCGGCCAGGGAGGGCAGCAGCTTCTCCAGCGCCCGCAGGTCGCCGAGGTCCTTGCCGTAGGAGGTGGAGTTCTCGCTGACCAGCACGAGCTCCTTGACGCCCTGCTCGGCCAGCCACGCCGCCTCACCGAGGAGCTCCGCGGCGCCGCGCGAGACGTAGGCGCCGCGGAACGCCGGGATGGCGCAGAAAGTGCAGCGCCGGTCGCAGCCGGACGCCAGCTTGAGCGAGGCCACCGGCCCGTCGCCCAGGCGCTTGCGCAGCGGCCGGGGACCGCTGGCCGGGGCGAGCCCCTCGGGCAGCTCCCCGTGGCCGGGGATGCCCGTCTTGGCGGCGGCGGCGCGCTCGACCGGGGAGATGGGCAGCAGCGTCCTGCGGTCGCGTGGGCTGTGCGGGACCAGCGGCCTGCCCGCCAGCACGTCGTCCAGGCGCTCGCCGATCTCGGTGTAGTCGTCGAAGGAGATGACGGCCGCCGCCTCGGGCAGGGCCTCGGCGAGCTGGTCACCGTAGCGCTCGGCCATGCACCCCGCGGCGACCACCTTGGCCCCCGAGTCGGCGGCGGCGAGCAGCGTGTCGATGGAGTCCTTTTTCGCTGAGTCGATGAAGCCACAGGTGTTGACGACGACGACGTCGGGGTCGTCGTCGCCCAGCTGCCAGCCGGCAGCCTCAAGGCGCGCGGCGAGCTCCTCTGAGTCGACCTCGTTGCGGGCGCAGCCCAGCGTGATCAGCGATGCGGTTCGGCGGGATGACATGGTGAACACTACGGTATCGGGAGTTGGCCACTACCCGGTGCACCTCCCCCCGCTTCGGGCCCCCGCGGGCTACCTCCCGGACCCGGCGGAGGCGCCGTAGAAGCGTTTGAGGCTCTGCCCCGGACGCCCGGGGACGCCGAGCTCCTTCCCGTTCACCAGCAGGGAGACCGCCCCCGCGTCGGCGAAGGTGACCCGCACCCCGTTCTTCGCCCGCCACACGGAGGTTTTACCCGCCGGGAGCGTGCCGGAGAACAGGCGGCGCCCTCCGGCGTCCCTGACGGTGAGCCGGGTGGAGCGCTCCGCCCTGACCTGGAAGACCACCGTGCCGTTGCCCGGCTTCGAGAGCGAGGCCTCCTTCCGTGAAGGTTCGGGCGCCTTGACGATGGAGGTGGACGGCGACGGGGCCGGCACCGAGATCTCCCGGACCTCCGCCGTCGTGGTGTCGCCGTCACCGCCCATCGTCTTCACCACGCCGAACACCACCACGACGACCAGCGCGACCCCCATGGCCATCGTCCAGTTGAGCGCGTGACGGTCCCGGATCTTGATGGGCCTCTCCGCCTGGAAGACCCCGGAGGCCCGCACCGGCAGCGGCACGCCGCCGTGCATCTGGTCGAACTCGTGCACCATGGCCTCGGCGTCGATCCCGAGGAACGTGGACAGGTTGCGGACGTGCCCCCGCGCGTAGAAGTCGCCCCCGCACAGGGAGAAGTCGTCCCGTTCGATGGCGTTGATCAGCGCCTCGCGCACGCGGGTGCACCTGCTCAGTTCCTCGACCGACAGGCCCGCCGCCTCCCGCGCCTCCGCCAGCCTGGCGCCGACGCCCATCCGGGCGCCGCGCCCGGCCTCTCCCCGGTCCGCGCCCCCTCGGCCCGCGTCTTCTCGCCCACGCCGTCTCCGGCGGCCCTCCTCGTTCACCGTCGCACGCCTCCCCCGAATCTGACGTTACGTAGTGACGCTCATTCAATCAGTGACGATTCGGGCGCATCACGCGGGGGTGCCCCAACCGGCCCGGCGGCCGTACGGGCCGCCGGACCGGCCGTCAGCCGCGCAGCTCGGCCAGGAGCCCCGGAAGGTCGTCGGGCTTGACCAGGACCTCGCGGGCCTTCGAACCCTCGCTCGGGCCCACCACGTTCCGGCTCTCCAGCAGGTCCATCAGGCGACCGGCCTTGGCGAAGCCCACCCGGAGCTTGCGCTGGAGCATGGAGGTCGAGCCGAACTGGGTGGTCACGATCAGCTCGGCCGCCTGGATCAGCAGCTCGAGGTCGTCGCCGATGTCCTCGTCGATCTCCTTCTTCGCCGTGGCGGCGGCGGCCACGTCTTCGCGGTACTCGGCCTGCATCTGGGCCTTGCAGTGCGCCACCACCTCCATGATCTCCTTCTCGGAGACGAAGGCGTTCTGCAGGCGCATGGGCTTGCTCGCACCCATCGGCAGGAAGAGCGCGTCGCCCTGGCCCACCAGCTTCTCGGCGCCCGGCTGGTCGAGGATGACCCGGCTGTCGGCGAGGCTGGAGGTGGCGAACGCCAGCCGCGAGGGCACGTTCGCCTTGATCAGACCGGTGACGACGTCCACCGACGGACGCTGGGTGGCGATCACCAGGTGGATGCCCGCCGCGCGGGCCAGCTGGGTGATGCGGACGATGGAGTCCTCGACGTCGCGCGGGGCGACCATCATCAGGTCGGCGAGCTCGTCCACGATCACCAGCAGGTACGGATAGGGCTGGTAGACCCGCTCGCTGCCCGGGGGCGGCACGAGCTTGCCCGCGCGCACCGCCTTGTTGAAGTCGTCCACGTGCCGGAATCCGCTGGCCGCCAGGTCGTCGTAGCGGCGGTCCATCTCCCCCACCACCCACTCCAGGGCCTCGGCGGCCTTCTTGGGGTTGGTGATGATCGGCGTGATCAGGTGCGGGATGCCGTCGTAGACCGACAGCTCCACCCGCTTGGGGTCGACCAGCACCATCCGCACCTCGTCCGGGGTGGCGCGCATCAGGATCGAGGTGATCAGCCCGTTGACGCAGACCGACTTGCCCGCGCCGGTGGCGCCCGCGATGAGCAGGTGCGGCATCTTGGCGAGGTTGGCCACGATGGTGCGGCCCTCGACGTCCTTGCCGAGGCCGACGATCATCGGGTGGTGGTCGGCCTGGGCCACCTGCGAGCGCAGGATGTCGCCCAGCGAGACGAGGTCCTTGTCGCTGTTGGGGATCTCGACGCCGATCGCCGACCGGCCCGGGATGGGCGACAGGATGCGCACGTCGGCCGATTTGACGGCGTAGGCGATGTTCTTGGTGAGCGCGGTCACCTTCTCGACCTTCACCGCCGGACCCAGTTCGATCTCGTAGCGCGTCACGGTCGGCCCCCGGGTGAAGCCGATCACCTGGGCGTCGATCGAGAACTGCTCCAGCACGCTGGTCAGCGCGTTGACCACGACCGTGTTGGCCTTCGTCTGCGGCTTGGGAGCGCTGCCCGGCTTCAGGAACTGCGCATCGGGCAGGGTGTACGGCCCCGCCTGCGGGGAGAGCACGAGCTGCTCCACCTTGCGCGGCGCCGGAGTCGGGTCGGGCGGCGTCGGCGCCGATCGGCGCTCCGCGGGCTCCGCGACCTCCGGCTCCTCGGCCACCAGCCCGGGCACGATCTCCGGGGAGTGGTCGGCGAGCCTGCCCGCCGTCTCTGCGAGCACGGGCGTGTCGTACGGCTTGACGCCGTCTCCGGCGTCCCCGGAGCCCTCGGGGGCGTCGGGGCCGGAGCGCGGCTTCTCCCCGCCCTGCCTGCTCCGCGCGGGGCGCTTGGCGGCGGTCCGGGGGGCGCGTGCCGGCAGGGCCTCGCGGGTGAAGATCATATGCCTGATCTCCGCCAGCCGCTCGGGGACCCGGTGCACCGGGGTGGCGGTGATGACCAGCACGCCGAAGCCGGACAGCAGCAGCAGCAGCGGGATGGTGATGAAGATCGGCAGAATGCTGTCCGGGGGCGCGGAGATGATGAACCCGATCATGCCGCCGGCCGCCGACACCTTGTCCATGCCGTCGGAGGGCCCGCCCGAGGGGTACGGCGTGCCGTTGGCGACGTGCACGATGCCGAGCACGCCGGTCGTGAGCGCGGCCCACCCGATCATCATCCGGCCGGTGTCGGTGTTCTGGTCGGGGTGACGCAGCAGCCGCCAGGCCAGCAACGTCAGCAGGATGGGGATCAGCCAGGTCAGCGAGCCGAAGACGCCGCGCATGACGGTGTTGACCACCTCGGAGACCGTGCCCGTGGCGGTCCGCCAGGTCATCGCGGCCAGCACGATCGCCCCGGCGAACACGGCCAGGCCCAGCCCGTCGCGGCGGTGCACCGGGTCGAGCTCCCGCGCGTTGCGCCCCAGAGCCCGTGCGGCGCTTCCGATGCCGCCGGCGATCAGCATCCAGATCCCCACGAACAGCTTGCCGATCATGGTGAGGACCCAGCCGATCGGATCGGGCTGGGAACCGGAGGGGCGGCGCGGCGGCGACGCGGACTTCGCCCGGGAGGCGGGCGCCCGCCTGGCGGAGGCCGTACGGGCAGGGGTGGACCTCGACCGGCCGGAGCCTCCCTTGGCCGGAGTTTTACCTGAGGCGCCTTTAGACGTACGGGTGGCCATGGTAGGAGGCTAACGACAGTGGCCGCCGGGGAGGCGGAGGCTCGCCGGGGACCGGCCCCCTTCCCTCGCCGGAACCGGCGCCTTCGGCGGGACCCGGCCGCGCCGGGTCCCGCGGGAGTCACTTGTAGGCGATGGCCGAGGCGCTGTAGACGCAGCTCACCCCGTCGGCACCGCTGCCGGTCTTGCTCGGCTCGCCGCTGGTCACACCCTTGTACCGCTCGCAGATCGCGATCTTCTTGCTGGAGTCGCCGATGATCGTGACAGCCGAGAGCTTCGCGGTGTCGCCGTAGTTGGAGTTGATGCCCACGAGGGACTTGCCCGGAGCGGTCACCTGCACGTTGGAGACCACGACGTGCCGCGCGTACTGCTTGGAGCAGTTGCCGCAGGAGCGGTAGAGCTTGCCGAAGTTCGCCACCTGGAAGTTCTTGATGACGAAGGTGCCGGGGCCGTTGTGCTGGAAGACCTTGTCGGAGGCGGCCCTGGCCCCGCCCCCGTCGACGGTCATCGTCTGGGAGGCGGAGGTGCCCTTGAAGGTGGCGGCGTCCTCGCCGACGTCCTCCCACCAGACGTTCTTCAGCGTGCAGGTGCCCAGGCAGTGGACGCCGTCGGCCGCGGGGGCGCCGAGGATGACGTTCTGCAGCGTGGCGCCGTCGGCCAGCTGGAACAGCGGGCCCTGGCTCTCGCTCTGGCCGCCGCCGCCCAGGTCACCGGAGCCGTAGAAGCGCTTCATGCCTCCGTCGCGGACGCCGCTGACGGAGATGGTGGCCGTGACGGGCTGCCGGCCGTCGGCGGTGGGCCAGCCCGGCAGCGGAGCGGGGCCGCCCGTCGCGGTCGGCGCCGGGGCGGGCGTCGGCTTGACCGTCGCGGTCGGCACCGGAGTGGGAGCAGGCGCCGGGGTGGAACCGGATCCGGCGGCCTTGAGCGTCCAGCGCTTGCCGGCCGCCGTGTCGCAGGAGTTCTGCTGCACCGGCGCGGCGGCGGCCTTGGAGCTGTCCTTGACGTTGAGGCACTTGGCGCTGCCGGTGTTGACGACCTGGTGGATCGAGCCGCTGACGGCCTTCAGCTCCCAGGTTTGGAAAGCGCTTACTTTACAGGTCTGCTGGGTCACCGCCCTGCCCGCCGAGGTGCCGTCCCCGGCGATCCCGGCGCACTTGCCGCCGGCCGCGGTCAGGCGCTGGCCGCCGGAGACGTTCGAGAGCATCCAGGTCTGGCCGGACCGGCCGCAGGACTGCTGGACGAGCTGCGCGCCCTCCGTCGTGCCCGCGACCTCCAGGCAGAGGCCACTGTTAGCGTTAACAAAAATATACGAGCCCGCCGCCGGGGCAACCGAGGACGCCACCGACGAGGACGCCGCCGCCGGGGCCGCCGCGAGCGTGGCACCCGCGAGGGCCGCGGCCGCGCACACCGCGAGGCGTACCCGGACCGTGATGTTGCTCAACACTTTCATCTCCCTTTATGTCTGGCCTGTCCGAAATATCGGTTTGGCCGGAAAGGTCGCTCCACACCGTAGAACAAGATCTCGACAACCGGAACCGCGGACGGGTGAACGGACGGGGTTTTCGGAAAGCGCCTTCCGTCCTATGTATTGACATAGCGTTCCATGTAGTAGAACCTCCTCCCAAGCAGACGGTTGGGAGGAGAGACCATGTCAGCACTCGACTGGTCCGTTCTGGGCGCTTACTTCCTAGTAATGGTTGGTATCGGCGTCTGGTCGAAGAACCGCATCAGAAGCGTGATGGACTTCTTCACCGCGGGTGGCAGGATCCCGTGGTGGCTCTCCGGCATCTCGCACCACATGTCGGGTTACAGCGCGATCATGTTCGTGGCGTTCGCGGCCGTCGCCTACAACTACGGCCTGGCCATGTACGTCTGGTGGGCGCTGACCATCGGTCTCGGAGTCGGAATCGGCGCTTTCGTCTGGGCGGCCCGGTGGAACCGGCTCCGGTCCAAGCACGGCGTGGCCTCTCCCCTGGAGTACCTCGCCCGGCGCTACAACCTGCCCACCCAGCAGGTGCTGGCCTACAGCGGCGCGCTGCTGAAGGTCGTGGACATCGCGGCCAAGTGGGTGGCGATCGCGGTTCTGCTGCGCGGCTTCGCCGGGATCCCCATCGGCTGGGGCATCCTCATCACCGGGGCCGTCACGCTCGTCTACATCACCGCCGGCGGCCTCTGGGCCGACGTGCTCACCGACTTCGGCCAGTTCGTCATCCAGGGCATCGCCGGCGTCGCCATGTTCATCGCGATCATGTCCCACCTCGACGGCGTCGCGACACTGTGGACCATGTGGGACAAGCTGCCCGAGGGACACGGCGACCCGTTCGCCGGGCCGTACACCACGACGTTCTTCCTCGCCATGCTGTTCATCAAGACCTTCGAGTACAACGGCGGCATGTGGAACCTCGCCCAGCGCTACATGGCCTCCCCCTCGGGCTCGGCCGCCAAGCGCTCGGCGCTGCTGTCCAGCGCGCTCTGGCTGGTCTGGCCGCTGATCCTGTTCATCCCGATGTTCGCCGCCCCGCTCATCGTCCCGGGGCTGGCCAACGCGGAGGACGCCTACGTACGGCTGGCGCAGACCCTGCTCCCGCAGGGCGTGATCGGCCTGGTCCTGGCCGGCTTCTTCTCCCACACCATGGCCATGGTCGCCTCCGACGCCAACGTGATCTCCTCGGTCATCACCCGGGACATCGCCCCCGTGCTCGTCCGCAAGGTGCGGGAGCTGTCCACGCGGGCGGAGCTGACCTTCGCCCGGGTGACCACGTTCGTGTTCGTGCTGATCAGCATGGCCATCGCGATCTCCACCGAGGGCCAGGGCGTCGTCCTGAAGATCGTCGTCGATCTGGTCGCGGCCACCATGGGTCCGATCTCGATCCCGCTGATGCTGGGCCTGCTCCCCTGGTTCAAGCGGAGCGGCCCGACCGCCGCGATCGCGTCGTGGGCCGCGGGCCTGGGCGTGTGGGCCTCCATCAAATGGATCATCGAGTCCAAGGACACCGCGATGGTGGTGGGCGTGCCGCTGGTCACGTCACTGATCCTCTACGTGGCGATCGGCTTCCTGAAGCCGGAGAACCGGCCGGACCGGGACGCCATGGTCGACTCGCTCGACACCGACCCGGAGGAGGACCGGGCCAGGGTGACCGCCTGAGGCCGTAACCGGCACGGAGAAGGGGGACCGGATCCACCCGGTCCCCCTTCCCGGTGCCCTTTACCTGCCGGACTCCAGGGCTTACCTGCCGGGCTCCACGGCTTACTTGTCGGACTCCAGGACGCCGCCGTTGGCCACGTCGGACTTCTCGATTTCGGTGAAGACGATCCGCACCGCCTCGCGGCGGGCCTTCAGGACGTCCACCGCGGCGTCGGTCACCGCGGCGACGAATTCCCGGCGCTGGTCCATGGTCCGCCCCGAGAGCAGTTCGACGGTGATGTTCGGCATGCTGTCCTCCAGATCAATACTGTTGCATCACATGAGACCATATTCCACTACATGAAACAAGGAGGCAGCAGGAGTCGTCGGCGACGTTCCCGGGAGTCACCGGCGGAGGGCCCGGCTCAGCGCCACCCGCCGGGAGTCACCGGCCGGGAGTCACCGGCCGGGAATGCCGGCGGGGGCGCCGAGCGCGGCGGAGACCTCGCGCGCGGCGGAGACGACCTCGGGGGCGAGCCGCTCCAGTTCCTCGCGCGTCATGTCCATCTTGAGCGCGGAGACGGAGATGCCGCCGAAGACACGGCCCGTGTGGTCGAAGACCGGGGCCGCGACGCACAGGACCTCCGGCAGGTTCTCCTCGTCGTCGACCGCGTACCCCCGCGCGCGGACCCCGGCCAGGTGGGCCATGAGGTCCTCGACCGTGGTGAGGGTGTTCGGGGTCCGGCCGGGCAGGCCCGTACGGTCGCAGATGCCGCGGATCTCGTCGGCGGGCAGGCAGGACAGGATGGCCTTGCCGATCGCGGTGCAGTGCAGGCGCAGGCTCATCCCGACCCGGGAGGGCATCTGGTACGGCCTGCGCCCCTCCAGCTTGGAGACGTAGACCGCCTCGTCCCCGCTGCGGATCGCGAAGTGCGTGGTGAAACCGATCCGCTCGTGGAGCGCGTTCAGCGCCCCCGAGGCCTGGCTGGCCGGGTCGAACCGGTTCATCACCCGGCCGGCCAGGGTGAGGATGCGGGGACCCGGCTCGTAGCCCCCGTTCCCGTCGCTGCGCGCGAACCCCCACTCCACCAGCGACTGCAGGATCCGGTGGACGGTCGACTTGGAGACTCCCGTCGCCACGGCGATGTCGGTGACGCGGTGGTGCTCGGCGATCGCCTCCAGCACCGTCAGCGCCTTGTCAATGGAACTGCCTTCCCTAGCCACGCCCGTGAGCCTACTGGTCAGCGCGCCAACCAGCCCCCGTCCACCGCCAGCACATGTCCGTTCACGTAGTCGGACGCGCGCGAGGCCAGGAAGACCGCCGCGCCCACGAGGTCCTCCGGCAGGCCCCAGCGGCCCGCCGGGATGCGCCCGGAGATCTCGGCCTCCCGCACCGCGTCCGCCCGCAGCCGCTCGGTGTTGGCGGTCGCGATGTAGCCGGGGGCGATGGCGTTGACCTGCACTCCGCGCCCGGCCCACTCGCACGCCAGGGCCCGGGTGAGACCCGCGACCCCGTGCTTGGCCGCGGTGTAGCCGGGCACGTTGACGCCTCCCTGGAAGGAGAGCATGGAGGCGATCATGATGATCTTCCCGGTGCCGCGGTCCAGCATCCCCGCCCCGACCACCTGGCTGAGCAGGAAGACCGCGTCGAGGTTGACGTCGAGCACCTCGCGGAAGTCGGCGTAGGAGTGCTCGGCCGCGGGCGCCCTGCGGATGATCCCGGCGTTGTTGACCAGCACGTCGACGCGGCCCAGCCCGGCCGCCGCCCCGGGGATCCGCGCGGGGTCCGACAGGTCCAGGACCCACCGCGAGACCTGCCGGCCGGTCTTGCGGACCTCGGCCTCGATCTCGTCCAGGTCGCCGTCGCGGCCGTGCAGCACCAGGTCGGCCCCGGCCTCCGCCAGCCCCAGCGCGATCGCCCGGCCGATCCCCGTGCGGGCCCCGGTGACGAGCGCGGTCCTGCCCTCCAGCGAGAACATCTCCTCCGGGGCGGGCATCAGCGCATTTCTCCGATCGCGACCTGCTCCATGTCGTCGTAGGCCTGGTTCTCCCCGCCCATCGCCCAGACGAAGGAGTAGCTGCGCGTGCCGAAGCCGCAGTGCACCGACCACGGCGGCGAGATGACCGCCTGCCGGTCGGCGACCACGAGGTTGCGGGTCTCGTCGGGGCGGCCCATCAGGTGGATCACCCGCTGGTCCTCGGGGAGGCCGAAGTAGAAGTAGACCTCGGTCCTGCGCTCATGGGTGTGGCAGGGCATGGTGTTCCACATGCTGCCCGGCTCCAGCACGGTCACGCCGAGTACGAGCTGGCAGCTCCGCACCCCCTTGGCGTGGATGTGCTTGTAGATCGTACGGTCGTTGGAGCCCTCGCTCCCGCCCAGCCGTACCGGCTCGGCGTCCTCCAGCGTGCTCTTCGCCGTCGGATGGTCGGCGTGCGCGGGGGTGGAGACGAGATAGAACGATCCGCCGTCGAAGCTCACCTCCCGGCTGCCCCGGCCGACGTAGAGGCACTCCTTGGGAGCCAGCTCGTACGGCGTGCCGTCCACGGTGACCGTGCCCGTCTCCCCTTCGCCCGCCTCCCCTTCCCCGCCCACGTTGACCACGCCCAGCTCGCGCCGGTCCAGGAAGCGCTCGGCGCGGAGCGGATCGGGGGCGGGCAGGACCGCGGGCCCCGTCACGCCGCCCACCACCATCCGGTCCTCGTGCGAGTAGACCAGCCGCACCTCTCCGGGAGAGAACAGGTCCTCCACCAGGAACCTGGCGCGCAACCACTCGGTCGTCGCGCCCGGAATCTGGTCCGGTGCCGTGGCGTGCCGTACCTCCATGACCCCTCCCTGTTCTGTTACATGAAATTAAAATTCGCTATATAGAACAATAGGAGCATACATCGAGGCCGCCCCCGGCGCATCGGCCGGAGACGGCGGTGTACGGAAATCACATCGCGGAGGCGGCCGTACGGCGGCGCCGGCGCCGCCGTACGGCCGGGGGCCGGACCGGCCTTACGGCCAGGAGGTCAGCCCCCGGAGCTCACTCCTCAGACCTCGATGATCACAGGGACGATCATCGGACGGCGGCGGTAGGCGTCGCTCACCCAGCGGCCCACGGTCCTGCGGACCACCCGGCGGACCTGCTGGATGTCCACCACCCCGTCGGCGGCGTTGTCCTGCAGGGCCTTCTCCACCTGCGGGATGACCTCGTCGAACCGGTCGGGGTCGATGCCCGAGCCGCGCGCGTGGATCTCCGGGGCGGCGGCCAGCTTCCCGGTGGCGGTGTCCACCACGATGATGATCGAGATGAACCCCTCCTCGCCCAGGATCCGCCGGTCCTTCAGGGCGAACTCGGTGACGTCGCCCACCGAGATGCCGTCCACGTAGACGTAGCCGGCCTGCACCGCGCCCACGATCCGCGCGCGGCCGTCGACCAGGTCCACCACGACGCCGTCCTCGGCGATCACGATGTGGTCGTCGGGCACCCCGGTCAGCGCGGCCAGTTTGGCGTGCGCCCGCAGGTGCCGCCACTCGCCGTGCACCGGCATGAAGTTGGACGGCCGGGTCAGGTTGAGCACGTACAGCAGCTCGCCCGCGGCGGCGTGCCCGGAGACGTGCACCTTGGCGTTGCCCTTGTGCACCACCCGGGCGCCCCACCGGGTCAGCCCGTTGATCACCTTGTTGACGGCGGTCTCGTTCCCGGGGACCAGCGAGGAGGCCAGCAGCACGGTGTCGCCCTCGGCGATCCGGATCGCGTGGTCGCGGTTGGCCATGCGCGACAGCGCCGCCATCGGCTCACCCTGGGAGCCGGTGCAGATCAGCACCACGTCCTCCGGCGGCCACTCCTCGATCTCCCGGGAGTCGACGATCAGGCCCGGCGGGACGTGGAGGTAGCCGAGGTCGCGCGCCACGCCCATGTTGCGGACCATGGAGCGGCCGATCAGCGCGACCTTGCGGCCGTGCCTGTGGGCGGCGTCCATGACCTGCTGCACGCGGTGGATGTGGGAGGCGAAGCTCGCCACGATCACGCGCTTGCTCGCCGTACGGATCACCTCGTCGATGACCGGGGCGATCTCCCGCTCACTGGTGACGAAGCCCGGGACCTCGGCGTTGGTGGAGTCGGACATCAGCAGGTCGACGCCCTCCCGGCCGAGCCGGGCGAAGCCTCCCAGGTCGGTCAGGCGGCCGTCGCTGGGCAGCTGGTCCATCCGGAAGTCACCGGTGTGCAGCACGATGCCGGCCGGGGTGCGGATCGCGACCGCCAGCGCGTCCGGGATCGAGTGGTTGACCGCGAAGAACTCGCAGTCGAACGGCCCGAACCGGTGCCGTTCCTCCTCGACGACCTCGACCTTCACCGGCTGGATGCGGTGCTCGGTCAGCTTGGCCTCGATCAGCGCCATCGTCAGCTTGGAGCCGACGACCGGGATGTCGGGACGCTCGCGGAGCAGGTACGGCACGGCGCCGATGTGGTCCTCGTGCCCGTGCGTCAGGATGACCGCCTCGACCCGGTCCAGCCGGTCGCGGATGTAGTCGAAGTCGGGCAGGATCAGGTCCACGCCGGGCTGCTCGGTCTCGGGGAACAGCACACCGCAGTCCACGATCAGCAGGCGCCCGTCGAACTCGAACACCGCCATGTTGCGGCCGATCTCCCCGAGGCCGCCCAGCGCGACGATGCGCAGCGCGCCCTCGGGCAGCGGCGGCGGGGGCCCGAGTTCGGGATGGGGGTGACTCATGCAGTCACACCTCTCTCACGTGTGTCGGCGAACCTCCCACGCGGCAGGACTGCTCCCTCGCCGAGCACTCCGCACCCCACAAGAGGGTCTCTGCTTGCAACGTTCAAACCGTCTTTCCTCCCCAATGCAGTCATTCCCGACCGCGCTCCACCTGAGACCGGTCCCGGCCGCGGTCTCACCGCGCTCGGGACCGGCCCCGGTCTTCCTTCTCACGTCACATCTCCGTCGGACAGCTTCACGCCGCCCGCCGCCAAGTCCGCACGCAGGATCGCCAGCTCCCGCTCCGTGGCCTCCGCCAGCGGCGGGCGCACCGGGCCCGCCGGGCGCCCGACCATCGCCAGCGCCGCCTTGGCCATGATCGCGCCACCGGCCTGCATCATGATCCCGGAGACCACCGGGAGCAGCCTACGGTGGATCTCCAGCGCGCCCGCGACGTCACCGGAGCGGTGCAGCGCCATCATCTCGGCGATGTCCGCGCCCACCACGTGGCCCACGACGCTCACGCACCCGGCTGCTCCGACCGAGATCCACGGCAGGTTCAGGGTGTCGTCACCCGAGTAGAAGACCAGATCGGTGGCGAGCATGACCTGCGATCCGGCGAACAGGTCGGCCTTGGCGTCCTTCACGGCGACGATGCGCTCGTGCATCGCCAGCCTGATCAGGGTCTCGGGCCGGATCGGCACGCCGCTGCGGCCCGGGATGTCGTAGAGCATGACCGGCAGCCCGGTGGCGTCGGCCACGGCGGTGAAGTGCCGGTAGAGCCCCTCCTGCGGAGGCTTGTTGTAGTAGGGCGTCACCACCAGCAGGCCGTGGGCCCCGGCGCGCTCCGCGGTCCGGGCCAGCTCGACGCTGTGGTGGGTGTCGTTGCTGCCCGCCCCGGCCACCACGACGGCGCGATCGCCGACCGCCTCCACGACCGCGCGCACCAGGCGCTCCTTCTCCTGGTCGGAGGTGGTCGGCGACTCGCCTGTCGTACCGCTCACGACCAGGCCGTCGTTGCGCTGCTCGTCCACCAGGTAGGTGGCCAGGCTCTGCACCGCCTCGTAGTCGACCGCGCCGTCCGGGGTGAACGGGGTGACCATGGCGGTCAGCATGCGGCCGAAGGGGGCGTCGGAGGTTGTCGTTGGCGCTGCCATAGACGGAACGGTACCCGGATCCGGGAAAGCGGTGGACTCCGCCACCCCGCTCCGCGCCTCGGCGGCACCGGAACGGACCGCGTCGCGCTCCTCGATCAGGGATCGGGTCACGAATCCGAACATGGGAGCAGAACACGAAAGAGGCCGCCGATATGTGCTCGGGGGTACACACATCGACGACCTCTACCGTTGAATCGACGCTGCTCCGGGACTCGTTACATGCTTCTTCGGATTTTTTCCCTCCCGTGGGGACATCGGCGCGAAGCCCGTAAAGTTGGAGCTCCAAACTCGTACCATCACCCTGGGTTTTCCCTCGGATACGTCAGGATGGGGCAACACCTAGAACCCTGGGATGGCCCCCGTGGCAAGCTCCGATCCGGTCTACCTCCGCGTCGTCGCCGACATCCGCCGTCAGATCCTCGACGGCTCGCTGCCCCCCGACGCCCCGATCCCCTCCCGGGCCCAGCTCACCCGGAGATACGGCGTCGGCGAGACCGCCGCGCGTCACGCGCTGCGCGTGCTCGCCGCCGAGGGCCTGATCGTCGCCCGGATCGGCTCCGGCCACTACGTGCGGGCCAAACCGGTGCTCCTGCCCCTGCACCGCTGGCGGTTCCACGACCACCACGTCCCGTTCGGCGCCGATCTGCACGCGCAGGGCATCCGCACCACCTGGGACCGGCGCAGCGAGGTCGTCGGGGCCACCCCCGACATCGCCCAGCGCCTGCGCCTGGAGGAACCGGCCCCCGTCACCCTGACCCGCTACGTCTTCCGCGGCGACGGCAAGCCCGTCCAGCTCACCACCTCCTACGAGCCCGCCGGGTTCGGCGAGCCCGCCCCCGACGAGGCTCCGCGCGCCCTCATCGGCCGCATGTCCGCCCACGGGGCCAAGATCACCGAGGTGGTCGAGGAGGTTCACACCCGGATTCCCGAGCCCGCCGAGAGCGATCTCCTCGCCCTGCCCGCCGGGACCCACGTCCTGCACGTGGAACGCACCCACTGGGCCGGCGACCGCCCGGTCGAGACCAGCGACATCGTCATCCCCGGCGACCGCTTCCGCCTGGTCTACGCCCACCCGCTGCATCCCTGACCATCCCGCCCGGCGGTTCCCGGAGCCGTCCGGCGGCAGGAAGGCACCCCGCGGGGACGGGCTCCTGCGCAGCGGAACTCCACGCCCTCCCCCGCGGACACCGCGTGATCGGCCGGCGACGGATTGTCGGCGCTCCCTGGTAGAACCGTCGCAGGTTCCCACACCGGAGGTGCCGATTGCGTGTCAAGGACATGCCCCCGACCGACCAGCCCCGTGAGCGGCTCCTCTCGATCGGGGCCACGGCTCTGGCCGACCGGGAGCTCCTGGCGTTACTGCTCGGCTCCGGCGGCCGGGGCACCAACGCGGTCGAGCTGGCCTCCCACCTGATCGCCCACTGCGGGGACCTGCGCGGCCTGGCCCGCTCCGACCCGCACCGCCTGATGTCCGTCCCGGGCATCGGCCCGGCCAAGGCGGCGCGCATCGTGGCCGCCTTCCATCTCGTACGGCAGGCGCAGAGCGAGCCCGAGCGCCGCCGCGTCACCTGCTCCGGAGACCTGGCCGCCGTCGTCTCCCCGATGTTGCGGTGTCTCAGTCACGAGCGCGTGGTCGCCGTGGTCTGCGACTCGGGCGGCGCCGTGCTCCGCAGGGCGATCGTCAGCGAGGGCGGCAGCGATCACGCCATCGCCCCCGTCCGGGAGATCGTCACGACCGTCCTCACCTCCGGCGGCTCCTCCTTCGGTCTGGCCCACAACCATCCCAGCGGCTCCCTGGACCCCAGCCCCGCCGACCTCGACGTCACCGCCCGCCTCCGCCAGGCCGCCGAGACGGTGGGCCTGCGCTTCCTCGACCACGTGATCGTCACCGACACGGCCTGGCGCCGCGTCGCCGGATAGATGCCACCCAGCAGATGCCACCCAGCAGATGCCACTCAGCAGATGCCACCGGACAGGCGACACCGGGCAGGACCGGGATCCCACCGGATGAGGCCGGCCGCCACCGAGCCCTCCAGACGGCGACGGCCGGCAGTGACCTCGTCTCCCTCCCGGAACGAGGCCACGTCGACCCCCGGCAGGGGGCGCGTCAACCTGCCGGGGTGCTCTGATCCGGTGGGCGGGTCCACGCGCCCTCGCAGGTGGACCCGCCCACCGGGCTCCGTGCCCGGCGGATGATGGGATCGCCCGCAGGCGTCCGCCGGGACGTCCCGGCCCGGCGGTGGGGTCTGTCCCACCCCACGCCACCGGGCATGTCTGTCATCGACCGGTCATCGGGCGCTCCCCATCAGCAGCCCGAGCCACAGCTCCTGCGCCTCCTTCGCCAGCACCCACGGCGACTCGCTCACCGTCGCCTTCCCCATCACGCGGTGGGTCCGCCGGATGAACATCAGCCCGCCCGCCTGACAGAGCTCGTAGAACGTCGCCTTGCAGTCGCACGTGTGCTCCCTGACCCGCACCCGATCCGCCCTCGGCCGTTCCGCCCTCCATTCGATCTTCTCGTGTTCCGCCTGCAGGACCCCCACGTGGCGACTGTGGTACCGGCTCACCGGCGTCACGATCACCCCGTCGGTCTCCACCTCCCGGTCGGCCACCCATCAACAATAGGTCACCTCGATACCACTGGTCTAGTACACCTATACATTGGTTAAGTAGATGTACCTTTTACACCAACACGTACCGTTTGGTCTATCATTCGGGCATGCTTGACCGTGAGGGGCCGGTCCCGGTCTACAAACAGATCGCCGAAGAGATTCACGCACGCATCCGGTCAGGCGAACTGGGGCCGGGCGAACCGGTGCCCAGCGAGGCCCAGTTGGAGATCCAGTACGACATCGCCCGGACAACCGCACGACGAGTGGCGCGAGAGCTTCGCGAGCAGGGCCTCGTCTACACCGTCCAGGGAGAGGGGACGTTCGTCGGAGAACCCGGCACCCCTCGACCGGACGATCAGACTCCGGTGTACCAGCAGATCGCAGCGGGTGTTCGGGAGCGCATACTCCGCGGCGAACTGGCGCCGAACCGGCGGGTGCCGAGCGAGAAAGACCTCATGAAGCAGCACGGCGTCGCCAAAGCGACCGTCCGCCAGGCCATGGAGTTCCTCCGCAAGCAGGGGTGGGTGTTCACCATTCCCTACCGGGGCACATACGTCTCACCCTGCGACAAGTGGCCCCAGTCCTGATATATCCCGAGAAACGTCTCCCCTAGTACAGGGGATAATCCCTCTGGTCTATCCCCTCCCCACCGATTTGTTTTAATTTACGATGCGTGAGTGCTCGATCACGAAGGCGCACCCACCTCTACATCCAGATCTCCGACCTCATCAGAAAGCGGATCAGCAGCGGGGGCATCCCCTCCGGCCAAGCCGTATCGAGCGAGGCGGAACTCTGTGACGAGTTCGGCGTCGCCAGGACGACCGCCCGCAGAGCGATCCGGATACTTCGCGACGAAGGGCTCGTCTACGTCGCACAAGGCGAAGGCACGTTCGTCGGCCCTCCCGGCAGAGCCCGGCACCGGAACGGGCCCGTGCCGATGTACCGAGAGATCGCGAACGACCTCGTCCGTTCCATCGTCCTCGGCGATCTCCGACCACGCCGCCCCCTGCCGAGCGAGACCGCGCTCGTCCAACGGCACGGCGTCGCCCGCATGACGGTACGGCATGCGATCAGGATTCTCCGCGAGGAGGGCTGGGTCTACACCGTTCCTCAGCGCGGCAGTTACGTCTCCACACCCGAACAGTGGCCCGGAGAGACGGGAAGAGAAGCTCGATAGGCGGCGCCCGGGTCAGGAGGCGCGGGCGCGGAGGACCTCCAGGGCGCGGTCGGCGTGGATCTCCATGCTGGCCTCGTTGTGGATCACTTCGAGGATGCGGCGGTCGACGTCGATGACGAAGGTCACCCGGCGGGTGAGGAAGGGACCCACGGCGTAGCTGCGGCGGGCGCCGAGGGAGCGGGCGACGACACCGTCGGGGTCGGACAGCAGCGGGTAGCCCAGGCCGTAGGTGTCGGCGAAGCGCTTCTGCCGGGGCACGGCGTCGCGGCTGATGCCGACCGGGGTGGCCTTCAGCGCGGCGAACTCAGCGGCCAGGTCGCGGAAGCGGCAGCTCTCCAGCGTGCAGCCCGAGGTCATCGCGGCAGGGTAGAAGAACAGCACCACCGGCCCGTTCTCCAGGAGCTCGTTGAGCTTGCGCGGCGTCCCGGTCTCGTCGAGAAGCTCGAAGTCCTCGACCACATCCCCGACCGCGGCGGTTACTGCCATTTCAGACCCCTCCCGGTAGCCACGCAGAGGCCTCCGGCGGCCGCGGTCTGCGGCGGGACCGGAGGTCGATGTCAGTGGGACTCGTTCACGGCACGCCGCCTCGCCGTACGGTGGTGCGGGAAAACGTGCGGAACAGGCTCAAGGATGACGTGTCGGGATCAGTGGGGCAAGAGTTCCCCGGCGATCTCCCCCTCGAAGCCCTGCCCGTGGGGCGGAAACCGAGCTTGAGGGAGAGCTCTTCGGCACGGCCGTCCCACCTGGGCGTCAGGTGATCAGCGCCGCCATCGACCGCCATGGCGCGGCGTCGAAGATGAGGCTGATGGAGGTGATCCTGCCCGTCGGATCGAGGCGGAAGTGCTCGGCAGTGTGCTGGGTGCCGGCCGGGGTGGCGGTGTGGACGTCGTAGACGAGGGTGGCCTCCGCATCGCCGTACAACTCACTGATCATGTCGACGCCGGTGACCACCTGGACGAATCCCGGCAGCCCGGCCAGGTGGCCGGCCGGGTCGGTCGAGGTGATGAACGGGCTGCGGAAGGTGAACGGCTCCGCCAGGCAGGCGGCCGCGGCGGCCACGTCACCCCGGAACCTCGCCTCGTGATAGCCGCGGACGGTCTGCTCGGTGGTCATCGGGCTCCGTTCAGATGCTCGGCGAGCTTGTTCTGGTTGTCGGTCAGGCGCAGGCACAGATGGCGTAGCCGGCGCAGATCGTCGGGACTGAAGCCGCGGAAGAGCGCGGCCATGGCGGCCTGGGTCGGTCTCCTGAAGTTCTCGATCCATTCCCGTCCCGCAGGGGTGATCTCGGCCAGGACGGAACGCCGGTCGTGGGGGGCGGGTGCCCGCCGCACCAGGCCGTCGCGTTCGAGGGTGTCGACCAGTCCGGTGACGTTGCGGGAACTGACCCCCGCCGACTGGGCTAGGTCGCCGATGCTGACCGCGTGCTCGGAGGCGCTCAGCCGCAGCAGGATGTCCAGCGCCCCCGAGCTCAGCCCGCGCCCCTCGGCGCCGTGGGCGCGCATGCGCTCGACCGCGCGGAAGGCGATGCGGACGGCGGCGGCGGCCTCCAGCGCGAGGGTGTCCTCATTGCCGATGAAACGGGCCATGGCGGTCCTGGTCTCAGGATCGAAAAGCAGGCCGTCCATGTCCATCAAAGATTTAGATACTTCCTTCTCCATGAAGGGCTACTTTATTACGTACTTCCATAAATGAGAATCGGTACGGCGGACATGAGCCCGCCCGATCGGTGAGGGTGTAAGCCCCTGGATCGGGAATCCCTGCCGTCAGGGACGGTCCACGCGTGTACGGAGCCACTCCAGCGCGGTCCGGCCCTGGGCGGCCTGGAAGGCGCGGAGGGTGGGCAGGCCGGGCGGGGACGGCTGCCGGGACTGGCGCACGAAGTAGCCGGTGATCGCGGCCAGCACCGTGGTCACCGCCGCCGGGTCGGCCGCCCGCCCGAGCGGGTGGGCGGTGAAGACCTCCTCGGGCGGCGGGCCGCCCTGCATCCGCACGCTGGGCAGCATCTGCAGCAGGTCGAACCAGGCCGGGCCGGTGAACGCCCACGGCCAGTCGACGATCATCACCGCGTCGGCGGTGAGCAGCAGGTTGTCCGCCCGGATGTCACCGTGGACCAGGCTGTCGCCCCTGGCCGCCTCCTCCCAGCCCGCCTCCAGCTCCGCCAGCGCGTCCAGGTGGCGTGCGGCCCACGGGTCGAGCCCCGACAGGTCGTCCGCGCCCGTGTCGCGGGCCTCGGCCAGCCGCCGCCATCCCCGGAACTGCTCACCGAGATGTTCCTCCGCCGCCGGGGCGGGCACCGGGGACGGGGTCAGCGCGGCGGCCAGACCGCCCAGGGCCTCCAGCACGCGATCGAGTTCGTCGGCCCGCCACGGGTCGGCGGGCACCCGGCCGTCCACGTCCTCGAACAGCAGCGCCACCCAGCCCTCGGAGTCGAACGAGGCCAGCAGCCGCGGCGCGGGCACGTCCGCGGGGAGCGCGGCGGCGATCCGGGCCTCGTTCCGGTGGATCCCGGCGCTGAGCGGGTTGGGCTCGGGCCCCACGGCCTTGGCGAACGCGCGCCGCCCGTCGGTCAGCGTCAGCCGTACGGCGGCACCCGGCGAGAACCCGCCGTGCTGGGTCACCGCCTCGGCCACCGGCGCACCGAGATGCGTCTCGACGGCTCGGCGGATCTGTTCGGGCACGGCGTGCCAGGGAAGGCGCGCGCCGGTCGCGGGCACGTTCATCGCCCCATCCTGCAGGAGGCGGCGGACGGGGAGCGAGCGGATAACGGCGCCTCCCGCACGGAGGCCGTACGGTGTGCGGCGCCCCTCGCACGGACCGCCGCATCCGCAGCGGAGCCGCGTATCCGTCACCGGCGGCGCGACGGTCGGATATAACGGAGTATGGATGTCCCTCCTGCCCTCCATGACCTAGAGGTGCGGGTCCGCCACCTGCTGGCGCAGACCGGCTTCGGCGACGACCTCGCCGAGGCCGACGACGACCACGGGATGCGGGTGTATCCCGACCCCGCCGGAGGGCTCCGCGTCGTCTGGCGGCGTCCGGCCTCCGGCCTCACCCTGGACGGCACCGCCTCCTACCCGGGGATCCACGCCATGGTGCGGGAAGCCGTGATCAGCGTGCTGACCGGCGCCGGGCACCGGGTCGAGCACACCGACGGCGTCGTCCGCGTCCTCGCCTGAGCGCCGCGGAAGGCGGATCAGTCAGACAGACCAGCCCGCCGGGTTCGAGGACGAAGCCGCGCGCGCAGAGGAAGCGGAGGAGTCGCGGCGGTCAGAACACCGGGATGATGTCCTCGGGGTCGAGGAAGTCCACCTCGACGCCCTCGATGTCCAGCTCCGGGATCGCCGGGAACTCGATGCCCCAGCGTTCCACGATCGCGCGGACCCGGGCCATGGCCACCCGCCAGTTCTCGGCCTGCTCCTCGTACGACAGCACCCCCAGCCCGCCGTCGCGGGCGTGGTCCATCAGCACGCGGTGGTTGTGCAGGAAGTACGGCGGCAGCTCCCAGAAGCCCCCCGGCGGCTCCCACAGGATCATGGAGAGGAAGACGAACCCGGCGCGGAGCTGGCGGGTGATGAGGGAGCGGGTGTCATCGGTGAGGCCGGGCCATTCGTTCTCCAGGATGGTCATGCAGATCTGCAGGTGGCGGGACTCGTCCCGGCCGATGCGCTGGAACATCTCGCTGAAGACCGGGTGCCGCGTGCCTCCGGCCATGCCGCGGAAGAGGGTGGAGGCGGCCATCTCGCCCATCATGAAGCTGGTGAACAGCACCGGCAGCGTGTACTTGCCGACGGCGGTGGTGTAGCCGTTCCAGTAGCGGCCGCCGTTGTGGTAGAGCCAGCCGATGTTGTTGTGTGCCGCCTTCTCCAGATCGGTCTCGGGAGTCCAGTTCAGCGGGCCGCCCGGCCAGAGTTTGGCGATGGTCCGCTGGCAGCACTCCTCGTGGTTCATCTCGTCGCGGGTGATCGAGAAGAAGCACTTCCTGACCGGGTCCTCCTCGTGCTTCTCGAAGGCCTGGATGGTGGCGCGAGCGAAGACGGCCGGGCCGGAGGCGTCGAAGTTGGCCAGGACCGAGAACCAGTACATGATGCCCAGGCGCTGCTCGACGGTGAAGTCGGCCGGATCGAGGCCGTCCCAGGGCAGATCGGCCGGGTTCCAGAGCATGCGCTTGGACTTCTCGTAGATGGCCGCGAGCTTCTCGGTCTCCACGCGCCACTCCATCGGGTAGATGTTGGGCTGCGGGATCTCCGGAGCCGGCCAGAAACCGCCCTCGGGAATGGTCAGGTCCGCCATGTCTGCACCCCTTTTGTGACACCGATAGCTCACACACTGCTCCTCGATGTCACATCTTTCAAGAGCGGGCGCGCTGCGTCATGGCGACACACGCCAGTACGGCGAACGCCCCCGCGACCGTGACCGGCCCGAAGCGCTCGCCGAGCAGGAGCCAGGCCCACGACAGCGTCAGCAGCGGCTGGACGAGCTGGGTCTGCCCCGCGCGGGCGATCCCGCCCGTGGCCAGTCCGGCGTACCAGGGGATGAACCCGAGGAACATGGAGACCAGCCCGGCGTAGGCGAACCCGGCCAGGGAGGCCACGCCGGGCCGCACCTCGGTGGTCAGCGCCAGTACGGCGGTCGCCGGGACGGTGAGCGGCAGGGCCACGACCAGGGCGTACGAGATCACCCTCCAGCCGGGGGTCTCCCGGGCCAGGCGACCGCCCTCGGTGTACCCGGCGGCGGCCGAGACCAGGGCCGCCACCAGGAGCAGGTCGGCCCCGGTGACGTGGCCGCCGCCCCGGCTGAGGGTGAAGGCCGTGACGCAGACGGCGCCCAGACCGCAGGACACCCAGAACAGCGCCCGGGGCCGCTCCCCCGCCCGCAGGACGGCGCAGACCGCGGTGGCGGCGGGCAGCAGCCCGACGACCACCGCGGCGTGGGACGCGCTCGCCCCGGAGTCGAGGGCGAGGCCGCTGAAGACGGGGAAGCCGAAGACCACCCCGGCGACGATGACGAGGTACGACCCCAGCCGCTCCCGGGGAGGCAGCAGCGGCGCCCGGGCGACCGCCAGGAAGACCAGAGCTATGGCACCGGCCAGTACGGCCCGCCCGATCGCCACCAGGTACGGGTCGAACCCCTCCATCGCGAACACCGTCGCGGGGAACGACCCCGAGAACGCCAGCACCCCGAGACTCGCCAGCGCCGTCCCCCGCCACGCCGCTCTCCGCCGGACCGCCCCTCGCCGCACCGCTCGCCGTTCCGTCCTCCCCACTGCCGGAGAACCTTCGTCAGGGTGCGGAGCGGAATCCGAGGCCGGGGCCGATGGCGCCGGAGCGGGGCGGCGGGGAAGACCGGGCGCGGAAGCGGGCCGGAGATCCGCTATCCGGCCCGTCACAGTAGCGCTATCGTTATCTCTCATGAATGACGATAGCAGTATCGTCCGATTGGCGGCCATCCTCCGCGAGGAGACCGAGCGGCTCCGGCCCGGCGACCGCCTCCCCTCCAGCCGGGAGATCATCCGGTTGCACGGCGTCAGCCCGGTGACCGTCTCCCGTGCCCTCGGGCGGCTGGCGGCCGAGGGCCGGGTGGTGACCCGGCCGGGGAGCGGGACCTACGTCGCCCACCGTCCGGCCCGCGCCGACGGCCCCGCCGACTTCTCCTGGCAGACGGTCGCGCTGGGCGACCGGGTGGTGGACGACACCGGCGTGAGCGGCCTGCTCACACCCCCGCCCGACGGCGTCGTCCCCCTCACCGGCGGCTATCTCAACCCGGCCCTGCGCCCGTCCAAGGCGCTCAACGCCGCCGCTACGCGCGCCCTGCGCCGCCCCGACGTCTGGGCGCTCCCGCCGCTCACCGGCCTGACGGAACTGCGCGGATGGTTCGCCCGGGAGGCCGGGGGCGACATCACGCCCTCCGACGTCCTCGTGGTCAGCGGCGGGCAGTCGGCCCTCACCCACGCCCTCCGCGCCCTCGCCGCTCCCGGCACTCCCGTGCTCGTCGAGACTCCCGCCTACCCCGGCGCGCTCGCCGCCGCGCGGGCCGCCGGGCTCCGGGCGACCGCCGTACCGATGGACCGGGACGGGGTGCGGCCCGAACTCCTCGCCGAGGCCTTCGCCGTCACCGGCGCCCGGGTCTTCCTCTGCCAGCCGACCCTGCACAACCCGACCGGCGCGACGCTCACGCGCGAGCGCCGCGAGCAGGTGCTCGCGGTGGCGCGGGCGGCGGGGGCGTTCGTGATCGAGGACGACTACGCGCGCTACTTCACGAGCGCGCCCGTCCCCCCGCCGCTCGTCGCCCTCGACGCCCACGGCACCGTGGTCCACGTCAACTCCCTGAGCAAGGTGCTGGCCCCGAGCATGCGCGTCGCCGGGGTGATCGCCCGGGGACCGGCCGCCCACCGGATCCGGGCGAGCCGCCTGGTGGACTCGTTCTTCGTCGCCAGACCGCTCCAGGAGACGGCGCTGGAGTTCGTCAGCTCCGGCGCGTGGCCACGGCACCTGTCCGCGCTCGGCACCGAGCTGACGGCCCGCAGGAACGCCCTGGCCGCCGCCGTCACCGCCCGCGTGCCCGCCGCGGACATCCACCTCGTCCCCCGGGGCGGCCTGCACCTGTGGGTACGGCTCCCGCAGGACCTCGACGAGGAGACCGTGGTCGAGGAGGCGCGCCGCCAGGGGGTCCTGGTGAGCCCGGGGCGGATCTACTATCCCGCCGAGCCGCCCGGCCCCCGGATCCGTCTCACCCACGTGGCGGCGGCCCACCTTCCCGAGCTGGCCGAGGGGGTCAGACGGCTGGCACTGGCCGTCGAGCGGGTGAACTCCACTGCGGGAGCACCGTCGAACCCCGTGTGAAGGCGTCGAGACGAGAGCAACCTCCTACTCGCGTACAGTGGTCACGAAGAGGTGGTCCATCCTGATGATCAGCCCTGCCGCCCTGGTGTGCGACTTCGTCAACAGCTACGACGTCGAGAGCGGCACCGACGCGATCCCCTCTCCCGCCGCCCTCGTCGCGTGGCTGGGCAGGCGCGGTCTCACCGGCCCCGACGACACCGCGAGCGCGGCGGACCTCGCCACAGCCGTCGATCTGCGCGAGGGGCTGCGCGCCGCCCTCCGCCTCCACCACGGCCGCGGCCCCGGCGGCGGCCCCGGCGGTGAAGGGAACGCAACCGGCGGGAACACAGCCGACGGAAACGGAGACGGCGGAAACGGCGCGGCCGACGAGCTGCGCTTCTCCCGCGCGCTCGACCGGCTGCCGCTCACGCTCACACTGACCGGTGAGACCCCCGCCCTGGAACCGGCGGTGACGGGAGCCCTCGCCGGACTGGCCAGGATCGCCGCCGCCGTGATGGCGGTCCACGCCGAGGGGAACTGGCCCCGGCTGAAGGTGTGCACCGAGAGCACCTGCCAGTGGGCGTTCCTCGACTCCTCCAAAAACCGTTCGCGTTCCTGGTGCTCGATGAAGGTCTGCGGTAACCGCACCAAGACCAGGGCATACCGGGCGCGACGTCAGTCGGAGACGAGTTCGCGTCATCTGGGAGCCAGATTCCCCGATACGGTGTAACTGCCTGCCTCACGGGTCCACCCGCCTGACGCCCGCTCGCGCGGAACGGGCCCATGGGCAGCGTGTCCTGGCGGTGTACGGCAGATAAGGAGCGGGCCGAGATGGCAGACGTAGGCGTGCGGGCGGCTCGGCACGATGATGTCGACGCGGTGACGGGCACCCAGATCCGCGCCTGGCGGCACGGCTACCGGGAGTTCCTGCCCGAGGGACCGCTGGAGCAGATGACCGGCCCGGCCGCCGAACACATGTGGCGGCGGCAGTGGGACGAGGCGATCGTCTCCCCGCCGACCTCCCGGCACCGCGTGCTTGTCGCGGTGGAGCAGGTCGTCCTCGACACCGACGCGTTCCCCGCGCTCGGTCCCGGCGGTATCGAGGCCCTGGCCGCGATGCAGGGCGCGGAGCGCGTGGTCGGACTGGCCTCCCACGCCCCCGCCGAGGACCCCGATCTCGACCCCACCGTCGCGTCCGAGCTGCTCACCTTCCTGGTGGACCCCGACTACATCCGGCGCGGCCACGGCAGCCGCCTGCTCAACGCCACGGTCGACTACCTGCGCGAGGACGGCTACCGGACCATCGTGACCTGGGTGTTCGCCGACAACCACCCGCTGCTCGGGTTCCTGGAGTCGGCGGGCTGGGGCGAGGACGGGGCCGAGCGGGTCCTCGACATGGGCCGGCCGGTACGGATGATCCGCCTGGCCACCGACATCAGCTAGCAGCGGCCGCCCCGGCTCCGGGGGACCGGAAAGACCCTGTCCCCGACGGATCCGGGACCGCTTTCCGGACCCCCGAGAGGAAGACCGCAACGCCATGGCCACCCCGAGCCAGTGGATCGCCGGTGCCCGCCCGCGCACCCTGCCCGCCGCCGTCGTCCCCGTCGCCGTCGGCACCGGCGTCGCCATCGGGTACGGCGGGGCGGTGTGGTGGCGGGCGCTGCTCGCCCTGTTCGTGGCGCTCGCCCTGCAGATCGGCGTGAACTACGCCAACGACTACAGCGACGGCGTGCGCGGCACCGACGACAACCGGGTCGGCCCGATGCGCCTGGTCGGATCGGGGGCCGCCGCCCCGCGGCAGGTGCTGGCCGCGGCGCTGGGCTGCTTCCTGGCCGCCGCGCTGGCCGGTCTGGTCCTGGTCGTGGCGACCCGGGCGTGGTGGATGCTGGCGGTCGGCGCGGCGGCGATCGCCGCGGCCTGGTTCTACACCGGCGGCTCCCGCCCGTACGGCTACCGCGCGATGGGCGAGATCTCGGTCTTCGTCTTCTTCGGCCTGGTCGCGGTCACCGGCACCACGTTCGTCCAGCTGGAGCGGGTGCCCTGGACCGCGGTGGCCGCCGCCGTCCCGGTCGGGCTGCTGGCCTGCGCGATGCTGGTGATCAACAACCTGCGGGACATCGTGACCGACGGCCCGGCGGGCAAGCGCACCATGGCCGTCCTCCTCGGCGACAGCCGTACCCGCACGCTCTACGCCCTCTGCCTGATCCTGCCGCTCGTCATCGCCCCCGCCCTGGCCCCCTGGCACCCGTTCGCGGCGCTCGGCGTGCTCGCCGCGCCGCTGGCGATCGACCCGGTCCGGGCGGTCCGGGCGGGCGCCGTCGGTCCGGCGCTGATCACCACGCTCCAGCAGACCGGCCGCCTGCAGATGGTCTTCGGCCTGCTGTTCACCGTCGGCCTGGCCCTTTAGAGCCGCCCGCGGCCACCCGTGCCGAGGCCGGCGGCGACCGGTCACCGGGGCCGTGACGCCCGGCGCCCGTCACAGGAGGCGGCGCATCACCACGCGGGGTGCGAGCTCGATGCCCAGCTCCCGCTCGTGGTCCACCAGTGCGGCCAGCTCCGGCCCCCACTCGGCCGGATCGAGCACGGTGAAACCGCGCCGCGCGTACCACGGCCCGTTCCACGGGACGTCGCGGAAGGTGGTGAGCGTGACGGCCCGCGCCCCGACCGCCGCCGCGTGCGCGCACAGCGCCTCCACCAGGCGCCCGCCGACGCCCCGCCGTCCGTGGTCCGGGTGGACCGCGAGCTGGTCGAGGTGAACGTTCCCATCGACCCAGCCGAACAGGGCGAACCCTGCCGGCGGGTCCCCGGCGACGAGCACCCGGGACGGATCGCCGACTTCCTCGATCATCGTCGTGCCCGCCGGGAAGACGATCCCCACCTGGGAGAACACCCCGTCGGCCGCGACCTCGACCGCCACCAGCCCCGGCAGCTCCGCCGCCTCGGCCCAGCGGACCTCAGTCGAAGTCGAAGATGGAGTGCTTGTCATAGAAATGGAGGATATAGCGGCATCGCGTGCAGATCATCAGGGTTACCCGGTGGGAGGTGACCCCCCACCGGCTGTCCAACCGGCCGTGCTCCTGCTGGAACTCCGCGTTGCCGCAGAGCGGGCAGACGAGTTCGGGACGCTCCATATTTCCAGGACGAGCGACCCGTCCCGGGAGTTCCGCCCCTCAGAGGTCGAGCAGGTGCTCCAGCCCGATGGTCAGGCCCGGGACCTCCCGGACCCGGCGCACGCCCAGCAGCACACCCGGCGTGAACGACGCCCGGTTCATGGTGTCGTGCCGGATGGTGAGGATCTCCCCGTCACCGCCCAGGATCACCTCCTGGTGCGCGATCAGCCCGGCCAGCCGTACGGCGTGCACGTGGACGCCGTCCACGTCCGCGCCGCGCGCACCCTCCAGCGCCGAACTCGTCGCGTCGGGCATCGCGGCCATCCCGGCCTTGCGCCGCGCCTCGGCGACCAGCTCGGCCGTACGGCGGGCGGTCCCGGAGGGCGCGTCCGCCTTGTTCGGGTGGTGCAGCTCGACGATCTCGACGGAGTCGAAGTAGCGGGCGGCCTGCTGGGCGAAGTGCATCATCAGCACGGCGGCGATGCCGAAGTTCGGCGCGATCAGCGCGTTGACCCCGGGGTTGGCGTCCAGCCAGCCGCGTACCGCGGCGAGCCGGTCGGCGTCGAAGCCGGTCGTGCCGACCACGGGGTGGATGCCGTGCTCGACGCACCAGCGCATGTTGTCCATGACCACGTCAGGGTGGGTGAAGTCGACCACCACCTCGGCGCCGTCCAGCCGCTCGATCGGGTCGTCACTGTTGACGGCCGCGACCAGCTCCAGGTCGTCCGCCGCCTCGACGGCCCTGCACACTTCCACGCCGACGCGCCCGCGGGCGCCGAGAACCCCTACCCTGATCACGCGCCCCAGGGTATACCGTCCGCGGTTGACGGTACGGGGCGCACCCGGGCAAGGAGCCGGCGCCGGTACGGCTGTGGTCAGCCGTACGGCTTGACCCTCTGGAGGAGGGCCGGTAACGTCTCCCTCCCCTGGCGACGCCTTCGGAGCTGCGGGGTGGGGTCCGCCCACCGGTTCTCTGGAGGCTTCCGTGCCCCGTGGTTCACCGTTCCGGCACCGCGACTTCCGGCTTCTTCTCCTCGGACAGATCACAAGCCAGCTCGGCACCCAGGTCAGCAGTGTGGCGATCCCGCTGCTGGCCGTCGTGACCCTCCAGGCGTCACCGCTGCAACTCGGCCTCGTCACCGCGTCGGGAACGATCGCGTTCGCACTGATCGGCCTGCCGGCCGGTGCGTGGGTCGACCGTTGGCGCCGCCGGCCGATCCTCATCACGAGTGACCTGGTGCGTGCCGGTCTCCTGACGACGATCCCTCTGGCAGCGCTGCTCGGGAACCTGACCATTGCGCAGCTGGTGCTCGTATCGTTGCTGACCGGCATCGCCAGGGTCTTCTTCGATGTCGGCTACCAGAGCTATATCCCGTCCGTCACCGGGAAGGGCGACGTGCTCGCCGGGAACTCGGCGATGGAGACCGTCCGCGCTCTCGGCCAGGCAGCCGGGCCGGGACTCGGGGGCTGGTCGGTCACGCTGTGGGGAGCCGCGAACGTCGTGCTGATCCAGTCCGCCGCGTTCGTCGCATCCGCCGCGTCACTTCTCGCGATCAGGACGCGTGAGCCGGATGCGGTGCGTCCCCCGCGGCAGACGCGGCTCGCGGCGGAGATCGAGGAGGGCCTGGTCTTCGTCGCGCGGACCAGGGTTCTTCGCGCCACCGCCCTCACCAGCACCGCCTGCAATTCCTCCTTCGCCATGGCTTCGGCGGTGAGCTTCATCTTCATGGTCCGTGAGATCGGTCTGTCCGCCGCCGCGGTCGGGATCGTTCTCTCGCTCGGCGCGCTCACCGCCATGCTCGGTGCCGCCCTCACGCCTCGCCTGGCCCGGCGCGTCGGCTCGGCCAGGATCGTCTGGCTGTCTCTGGCCGTCACCGGCCCCGTCACGCTGCTCGGTCCCCTGGCTCAGCCGGGCGGGCTCGCCGGTCTGATCGTGCTCGGTACGGCCGCCGGCGAGCTGGGGCAGATCATCTATGCGATCACCAACGTCAGCCTGCGTCAACGGCTGTGTCCCGAACGGATGCTCGGCAGGACCAACGCCACCATGCGCTTTCTCATGATGGGTCTGTTCCCTCTCGGTGCCCTGCTCGGGGGAGCTCTCGGAGAGTTGATCGGGCTGCGGCCGACGCTCTGTCTGGCCTCCATGATCATTGTTCTGTCCCCGCTACCGGTCTGCACGGCCCTCCGTACCGTGCGCGATGTCGAGGACATACCGCCCTGGCGCCTTCCTTGCGACAGATCACCGTTTGGCTGAGCCTGTCGGTGACGGCCGGTGACCGCTCCGGCCCGGCCTTTGTCCGATGGGCGCAGCTACGGCGGCCCGCCCTGCGCTCCTTTCCGACAGGGTGGCCGCGGGCGACGGCGCCCGGCTCCGAACAGTCCCGCGTTCACGCTTCAGCCGCGGCGAGATCACCGGGCGGCCGGAGAGTCACCCGCCTACGGCCCGCACCCGGTACGGCGGAGCGCGAGGAGTGCGGAGCGGGCGGGTTGGCCGGCCGGCGTAAGACCGTGCCAGGACCCCGCGCGCCCGCCAGGCCGGAGGCCTGAGATACCAGACAGCAACCCCGACGGCCGGCCGGACGATCCGCCCGCACAGCACGACCATGACCCCGGCAGAAGACCCCACCGCAACACGAGGCCACGACATCTCCCCTGCCCCGGACCCGCCCAGCCCGGGTTGCGCGCCGTACCGGCGCCGGTACGGCGCGACCCGTGACGTCAGACGGACAGTGCCCGGCTGAAGTCCTTGTCCTCGTAGGGGCCGATGACCGCGAGGGTCAGAGGGCGGGTGAAGATGTCGCGGGCGATCTCGGTGATCTCCTCGGGGGTGACCGCTTCGATCCGCGCCAGGACCTCGTCGACCGAGAGCAGTTCGTCGTAGACGAGCTCGCCCTTGCCGATCCGGGACATGCGGGAGCCGGTGTCCTCCAGGCCGAGGACGAGGCCGCCGCGCATCTGGCCCTTGCCGCGGACGATCTCGTCCTCGGTGATGCCCTCGGCGACCACCCGCAGGATCTCCTCGCGGCAGATCTCCAGCACGTCGTCGATCTTGGAGGGCAGGCAGCCGGCGTAGATGCCGAACTGACCGGTGTCGGCGTACTGGGAGGTGTAGCTGTACGTCGAGTAGGCCAGGCCGCGCTTCTCCCGGATCTCCTGGAACAGGCGCGACGACATGCCGCCGCCGAGCGCCGCGTTGAGCACGCCGAGGGCGAAGCGGCGGTCGTCGGTGCGGGTGATGCCGGTCGTGCCGAGGACCAGGTTGGCCTGCTCGGTCGGGCGGTGCAGCACCCGGATGCCGGAGCGGGTCTCGACGCCCTCGCCGGTCACGCGCGGCGGGATCGGCGTGGCGTTCCCGCCCAGCGCCCCGGCCCGCTCGTAGGCGGCGGCGACCAGTTCCACCACCTGCTCGTGGGTGACGTTGCCCGCCACCGACACCACCGTGCGGGTGGGCAGGTAGTAGGTCCGGTAGTACTCGGCGATCCGGTCGCGGTCGATCGCGTTGATCGACTCCACCGTGCCGAGGATCGGCCTGCCGATGGGCGTGTCGCCGTACAGCTCCGCGGAGAACTGCTCGTGCACGACGTCCGACGGGTCGTCGTCGTGCATGGCGATCTCCTCGAGGATCACGCCGCGCTCGGCCTCGACGTCGTCGGAGGTGATGAGCGAGGAGGTCACCACGTCGGCGAGCACGTCGATCGCCACCTGCAGGTCCTCGTCGAGGACCCGCGCGTAGTAGCAGGTGTACTCCTTGGCGGTGAAGGCGTTGATCTCACCGCCGATGCCCTCGATCGCCGCGGAGATCTCCAGGGCGTCCCGCGTGGGGGTTCCCTTGAACAGCAGGTGCTCAAGGAAGTGGGAGGCCCCCATGTGCTCGGGGGCCTCGTCCCTCGATCCGATGCCGACCCACATGCCGACCGCGACGGATCGCACGGTCGGCATGGATTCGGTCACCACCCGGAGCCCACCGGGGAGGACGGTGCGCTGCACGACCCCGGCGCCGTCCTTGCCGGGGTGCAGAGTGGTGGTCATCACGAGTTGCGGTCTTCTCCCCCACGGTTGCCGCCGCTGCTGCGGGTCCGAACGCGGGTGCGACGGGGCTTGTCCTCGGCGGGCTTGTCCTCGGCGGAGGCGGCGGAGGCGGAGGTGGGGGCGGCGGGAGCGGCGTCCGACTCGCCCGACTCGGGGGTGCCGGCCTCGCCCTTGGCCTCGGCCTCCTTCTCGATGACCTCGACCGGGACGAGCGAGAGCTTGCCGCGGGAGTCGATCTCGGCGATCTCCACCTGGATCTTCTCGCCGACGTTCATGACGTCCTCGACGTTCTCGATGCGCTTGCCGCCGTGCAGCTTGCGGATCTGGGAGACGTGCAGCAGGCCGTCCTTGCCCGGCATGAGGGAGATGAACGCGCCGAAGGCGGCGAGCTTGACGACCGTGCCCAGGTAGCGCTCGCCGACCTCCGGCATGTGCGGGTTGGCGATGGCGTTGATGGCCGAACGCGCCGCCTCGGCGGACGGGCCGTCGGTGGCGCCGATGTAGATGGTGCCGTCGTCCTCGATCGTGATCTCGGCGCCGGTGTCGTCCTGGATCTGGTTGATCATCTTGCCCTTCGGGCCGATGACCTCGCCGATCTTGTCGACCGGGACCTTGATCGTGATGATGCGCGGGGCGGTGACGTTCATCTCCGCCGGGGAGTCGATGGCCTCCTGCATCACGTCGATGATGGCCAGACGGGCGCCCTTGGCCTGCTTCAGCGCGGCGGCCAGGACCGAGGCGGGGATGCCGTCGAGCTTGGTGTCGAGCTGCAGGGCGGTGATGAGGTCCCGGGTGCCGGCGACCTTGAAGTCCATGTCGCCCATGGCGTCCTCGGCGCCGAGGATGTCGGTCAGCGTGACGTACTGGTCGCCCTCGTTGATCAGGCCCATCGCGATGCCCGCGACGATGCCCTTCAGCGGCACGCCCGCGTCCAGCAGCGACATCGTGCTGGCGCAGACCGAGCCCATCGAGGTGGAGCCGTTGGAGCCGAGAGCCTCCGACACCTGGCGGATCGCGTAGGGGAACTCCTCGCGGGTGGGCAGGACCGGCAGGAGCGCCCGCTCGGCGAGCGCGCCGTGGCCGATCTCCCGGCGCTTGGGAGAGCCCACCCGGCCGGTCTCACCGGTGGAGTAGGGCGGGAAGTTGTAGTTGTGCATGTAGCGCTTGGTGCGCTCGGGGTTCAGCGTGTCGATCATCTGCTCCATGCGGAGCATGTTGAGCGTGGTGATGCCCAGGATCTGGGTCTCGCCGCGCTCGAACAGGGCCGAGCCGTGGACCCGGGGCACCACGTGGACCTCGGCGGTCAGCTGGCGGATGTCCTTGGCGCCGCGGCCGTCGATGCGCACGCCCTCGTTGATGACGCGCTCGCGCATGAGCTTCTTGGTCAGCGAGCGGAAGGCGGCGCCGACCTCCTTCTCGCGGCCCTCGAAGTCGGGGGCGACCTTCTCGGCGGCCAGGGTCTTGACCCGGTCGAGCTCGGCCTCGCGCTCCTGCTTGCCGGCGATGGTCAGCGCGGCGGCCAGCTCGGTCTTGACCGCGCCGGTCACGGCCTCCAGGACGTCGTCCTGGTAGTCGAGGAAGACGGGGTACTCGGCGGTCTCCTTGGCGGCGACCTGGGCGAGCTTGGACTGCGCGTCGCACAGCACCTTGATGAACCGCTTGGAGGCCTCCAGGCCCTCGGCCACGGTCTCCTCGGTCGGCGCGACCGCGCCCTCGGCGACGAGCTTGAGCGTGTCGCGGGTGGACTCGGCCTCGACCATCATGATCGCGACGTCGCCGTCCTCCAGGACGCGACCGGCCACGACCATGTCGAAGGTGGCGTTCTCCAGCTCCGAGTGGGTCGGGAAGGCGATCCACTGGCCCTCGATCAGCGCGACGCGCACGCCGCCGATCGGGCCGGAGAAGGGCAGCCCGGCGAGCTGGGTGGACAGGGACGCGGCGTTGATCGCGACCACGTCGTAGAGGTGGTCGGGGTTGAGCGCCATGATCGTGGCGACGACCTGGATCTCGTTGCGCAGGCCCTTGACGAACGACGGGCGCAGCGGCCGGTCGATCAGGCGGCAGGTGAGGATGGCGTCCTCGGAGGGACGGCCCTCACGGCGGAAGAACGAGCCGGGGATGCGGCCCGCGGCGTACATCCGCTCCTCGACGTCCACCGTCAGGGGGAAGAAGTCGAGGTTCTCCTTGGGGGACTTGGACGCGGTGGTCGCGGACAGGACCATCGTCTCGTCGTCCAGGTAGGCGACGGCGGAACCCGCCGCCTGGCGCGCGAGCCGGCCGGTCTCGAACCGGACGGTGCGCGTGCCGAAAGAGCCGTTGTCGATGACGGCTTCACTGCTGTGGACACCCTCCACGGGGGACCTCCTTGTGGTCGGTCACCCGCGTCCGCCCGGACACGCGTGTCGTGCCAGGGTCGTCTTTGTTGCCGCTTCCCCGTAGGTGCAGCGCCGGTCTTCGATCGAAGCGCCCGGTTCGTGTGTACGGCATGCGCCGTGATGACCGGGGGCCACTACCGAGGACCGGCCCTCCGACGCCGTGGGGCGCGTTTGCTTGCGGACGCGGGGGCACTTTCTCGGCTATTCAGTTTGCTCGCAGGAACAGGTTCCCAGGGCGCGACGCGCCGGAACGTTCCCCACGAGACGGGGGAGCGGCGTGAACGCCACTCCCCCGTCATGTTATCGGCGCAGACCCAGTCGCTCGATAAGCGAACGGTAACGCTGGATGTCCTTGCTCTGCAGGTACTTGAGCAGGCGACGGCGACGGCCGACCAGCAGCAGCAGGCCGCGCTGGCTGTGGAAGTCGTGCTTGTTGCGCTTCATGTGCTCGGTGAGCTCACTGATGCGCTTGCTGAGCAGCGCGATCTGCACCTCGGGCGAGCCGGTGTCGGCATCGCTCTTGGCGTACTCACTGATGATCTGCTTCTTGGCGGCGCTGTCGAGCGACACGTCTCTCCTTGAACATCTACGGGCACACGTTGATTCGGGAAAAGGCCCGAGCGACCGTGTGTGCCTACAGTCGCCGTGGCGGGGTCAGCACCCGGGGGTGACGTCACCACCGGTTACAGAGCTGACATGCCAGACTACCATCGGCCGTCACCTGCTCGCACACTCCACGACCCGGCCGCCCACGATCACGGTCTCGGCACGGACCTCGGGGATGCGCCCGGCCGGGATCCCGAAGAGATCCTCGGAGAGGATCACCAGGTCGGCGAGCTTGCCCACGGTCAGGGAGCCGCGGTCGTGGTCGCAGAAGTTGGCGTAGGCGGAACCGAGCGTGTAGGCCCGGATGGCGGTCTCCAGGTCGACCGCCTCCTCCGGCACCCAGGCGGGCCCGCCCGCCAGGCCGCGCCGGGTGACGGCGGTGTAGATGCCGATCATGGGATCCATCTCGGCGACGTTCCAGTCGCTGGAGAACGCCAGCACGGCTCCCGCCTCGTGCAGCGAGCGCATCGGCCACGCCTTGGCCCACCGGCCCGGCCCCACGGCCTCGGCCCAGTCGTGGCCGGGGCCGGCGATGTCGGGCGAGCAGTGCCGGGGCTGCATGCACGCGACGACGCCCAGCTCGGCGAAGCGCGGCACGTCCGCCGGGTCGAGGCACTCGACGTGGACGATCTGGTGCCTGGCGTCCCGGGGGCCGTTCACCTTCCGGGCGTGCTCGACGGCGTCCAGCACGGTGCGGATGCCCCGGTCGCCGGTGGCGTGCACGAACGCCTGGAAGCCCGCCGCGTCCAGCTCGGCCAGCAGCTGCGCGAACTCCTCCGGGTCGTAGAAGGTCTCCCCCCGGTGCGCGTGCCCGCAGTACGGCTCCAGCAGCGCCGCCGTGTGCGGCTCCACCACGTCGTCGATGTAGAGCTTGAGCGGCCCGGCCCGCAGCCACTCGTCCCCGCCCCGGGCCGCGGCGGCGAAGTCCGCCAGCTCGGCGCCGCTCGTGCCCCGGGGGTGGAACAGCGCGGCGATCACCCGCGACCGGAGCCGTCCCTCGGCCCGGGCCCGCTCGAACAGCGCCAGGTCGTCCAGCGAGTTCTGCGGCTCGACGATCGTGGTGATGCCGTAGCGGGTGGCCGTGTCGAGGCTGGCCAGCAGCCGGGGGTACTGCCGCTCGGCGCTCGCCCACGGCACGCCCAGCCCGGCGAGGGCGCGCTGGCCCTCCCGGGACAGCCCGCGCACCGCGAACTCGGTGACGAACCCGGTCGGCTCGCCCGCCTCGTCGGTCTCGGCCACGCCGTACGGCAGGTCGGTGTGGTCGCGGTCGATGCCCAGCTCGCGCAGACCGGCCGTGTTCAGCCACATGGTGTGCACGTCGTAGCCGAACACGAAGGCGGGCAGGCCCTCGGTGAGCGGGTCCAGGTCGGCGGCGCGCGGCATCCGGCCGCCGGGGATCGCGGAGTAGTCGAAGCCCTCGCACTCGATCCACCGGGCGTGCGGGTTGGCCGCCCGCCACGCGGCGATCCGCCGGCCGATCTCCGCCAGGGAGCCCGCCCCGGCGAGCTGGACGCACGCGTCGTCCGAGCCGAGCCGTACGTGGTTGTGGGCGTCGACGAAGCCGGGCAGGACCAGCCGCCCGCCCGCGTCGATCACCTCGGCGCCCTCCGGGCGGGAGGCGTCGTCGCCGACCCAGGTGATCCGTCCGTCCCGTACGGCCAGCGCCTGCGCCCGGGGCAGCGCCGGGTCCACGGTGTGGATCCGGGCGTTGCGTACGATCAGGTCGTTCACCGGCCGTCCCCCGGGGAGGCCGTCTCCTCCGGGGTCTCCACGACCCAGCGGTCGGCGGCGCGGGGGCGCAGGTAGAAGACGTAGTAGACGGCGCAGACCGCGACGATGGCGCCGGCGACGGCCAGGTCCTTCAGCTCCTGCTCGGCCAGGGCGTACAGCAGGGCGGCGATCACCGCGACCGGGACCGCCGGCCAGAGCGGCATCCGCCAGGCCGCGGCCCTGCGGTACCCGCCGGTCCGGGCGCGGAGGGCGGCGACCGCGATGAGCAGGGAGACCAGCGTCAGGATGACGGAGGTCACGCCGAGCAGGCCCTCGATGTCGAACAGGGCCGCCATCAGCGCGCCGGGCAGGCCGATGGCCAGCGTGCTCACCCAGGGCGAGCCCCACCTGGGGTGGAGCCGGGTCAGAGCCCGGTTGACCGGCGCGGGCCACGCCCGGTCGCGGCCGGAGGCGAAGATGACGCGGCCGTTCTGCAACGCCATGACCAGCACCGCGTTGAGGATCGCGATCGCGATGCTCAGGTTGATCACGGCGGCGAAGCCGGGGCTGGTCCAGGCCCGCACGTAGTCGGGGAAGGTGCCGTTGACCAGGTCGTCGAGTGAGCCGACGCCGAGCACCGCGGCGGCCGTGGGAACGATGATGATCACTCCGGCCAGGCCGAGCGCCCAGAAGACGGTGCGGGGGACGTTGCGGCGCGGGTTCTTGATCTCCTCGGTGAGGTAGACGGCCGAGCCGAAGCCGTTGAAGGAGAACATCGTGACCGTCAGGCCGGCCATCAGAATCCCCACGGAGAAGGCCGACAACCCGCCCTGCCCGTCCGGCACCACCGGGGAGACCAGCACCGACACGTCGCGCTGGGAGTTGAGGAACCCGAAACCGGCGACCAAGGCGGCGGCGACGATCTCGACGGCGAGGAAGACGCCGGTGATGAAGGCGTTGGAGCGGACGTCGAGCACGGCGAACAGCGTGGCCAGCAGCATGACGGCCGCCCCGGCGAGCGCGCGGTCCACGGTGAACAGGTCCGACAGGTAGTCGGCGGTGCCCAGCGCGATGATCGGCGGGATGACGATGAGGAGGGAGGCGGAGAGCCCGAAGGTGATCCAGCCGCCGAACCGGCCGAGCAGCGTGGTCACCATGGCGTACTCACCGCCGGAGCTCGGCGCGAGCGTGCCCAGCTCGGCGTAGCAGAACGCGATCCCGATCGAGACCGCCAGGCCCGCGACGAGCGCGATCACCGCGCCGCTCCCCTGCCCGGCCAGCACCTCGGGGACGATGATGAACAGCGACGAGGTGGGGGTGATGCAGGACAGGGTCAGCATGACCGCGCCGAACAGGCCGAGGACCCGCGGCAGGGACGGAGCCGCCTGCGGCGCGAGTGTGGATTGGTCGAGCACGGGGGCTCCTCATACGACTCATACGACGATCATTTTGAATGGCGTTCAAAATTTTGAATGTCATTCAAAATGCACTGTCGTAGAGTTCACCGTCAAGAGTCCTTGATGACCCGTTACCGGAACGAGGCGACATGGCACGCGGTCAGGCGCGCGGCACGGTCCGGCGGCGGCTGGAGCGCCCGCGCGAGCGGATGCTCGAAGCCGCGATGGAGGCGATCGCCGAGTACGGCCCGGCCGAGATGACGATGGCCGAGCTCGCCCGGAGGCTGGGCACCAGCGGCGGTCACGTCCTGTACTACTTCGGCAGCAAGGACCAGGTCCTGCTGGAGACGCTGCGCTGGAGCGAGGAGAAGCACGTCCCGGGCCGGGCGGCGCTGCTGGCGGCGGGCGGGAGCGCGACGGACCGGATCCCCGCCTTCGTGGAGCTCTACCTGCCCGAGGGCGCGGCCGACCCCCGCTGGCTGCTCTGGGTGCACGTCTGGGGCCGCACCCTGGCGGTGCCCGAGCTGCGCGACACCCAGGTGGAGCTCGACCTGGCCTGGCACCGCGACCTGGTCGCCCTGCTGGAGCAGGGCATGCGCGCCGGCGAGTTCGCCCCGGTGGACCCGGAGGACTTCTCCGTACGGCTGCGCGCCATGCTGGACGGGTTCAGCACCCAGATCGTGATCGGCGTCCCCGGCGTCACCCGGGAGGGCTCGATCGCCCACGCGACGGCCTACGCCCGCCAGGCCCTCCTGCCTCCCCCGGCCTGATCTCCCACGGAGCCGCCGCACTGGCGTGCAGGCAGCGCCGATGGACGTGACCACGGCGAAACGGCTGGAGCACATCCGGGGGATCCTCGACCCGGGGAAGGTCGACGGGCCGCCCAAGCTGCTGCTGTTCTCCCGTTCGGGATTCACCCCGGAACTGCGTGGTCTCGCACAGGGCCGGGACGACGTCGAGCTGATCGGCCTGGAGCGTCTCTACGTCGGAAGCTGAGATCCTGTACGGCCCCGCATCGATCCTGTACGGCCCCGCGCCCCCGTGCCCCCGTACCCCCGTGCCCCCGAGTCCGCCGGGTCCACCGATCAGGAGGTGAGGCGGCGGGTCTCGGCGACGTCGGCGTTCATCTGCTCGACCAGCGCCTCGATCGAGTCGAACTTCGTGTTGCCGCGCAGCCGGTGGCCGAAGTCGACGGCCACGTGCGCGCCGTACAGGTCGAGGTCGTCGCGGTCCAGCGCGTAGGCCTCGACGGTGCGGTCCACGCCCTCGAAGGTCGGGTTGGTGCCCACGGAGATGGCCGCGGGCCAGCGCTCGCCGTCGTAGACCGCCGGCAGGTTGCCGGTCGGGATGCCCTGGAGCCAGCCCGCGTAGACGCCGTCGGCGGGGATCGCGGTGAACTCCGGCGACTCGACGTTGGCGGTCGGGAAGCCCAGCTGACGTCCGCGCTGGTAGCCCCGGACCACCACGCCCTCCACCCGGTGCGGACGGCCCAGCGCGGCGGTGACGGCCTCGATCTCCCCGGCGGCCAGCAGTTCGCGGATCCGCGTGGAGGAGATGGCCTCCCCGTTGCTCACCAGCGGCACGCCCTCGGCCTCGAAGTCGTACTTCTCCCCGAGGGTCCGCAGCGTCTCGACGTCGCCGGCGGCCTTGTGGCCGAAGCGGAAGTTCTCCCCCACCACGACCCCGGCCGCGTGCAACCGGTCGACCAGCACCGTCTGGACGAACTCGTCGGGGCTCATCCGGGAGAACTCAAGGGTGAACGGGAGCACGCAGACCGCGTCCACGCCGAGGGAGGCCAGCAGCTCGGTGCGGTGCCGGGCCGTGGTCAGGCGTGGCGGGTGCGTGCCCGGCTTGACGACCTCCTCCGGATGCGGGTCGAACGTCACGACCACCGAGGGCAGCCCAAGCCGCTGCGCCATCGTCACCGCGCGCGCCACCATCTGCTGGTGCCCGGTGTGGACGCCGTCGAAGACGCCGATCGTGATGACGGACCTGCCCCAGTCCCCGGGCACGTCGTCCAGTCCGTGCCAGCCTCGCACCACGTGAGCCTCTTCCCTCGTGACGGATCCACCTTGAAACGCCCGGCGCCGGGGACCGCGCTGCCGCGCGGCGTCCCTGTCACCGGGCACTCCACAGCCTCCCATGTTCCCCCGGCGTTCTCCCAACCGGGGAGGCGCTTGGTCCCACCCGAGCGTCACCCTGCGAAGACGGCCAGGGACTTGGCGGTCCCGCCGTGCTCCTCGACCAGGGCGACCAGCGTGCCGTCCGGGCCGAAGACCCCGATCGGGCCCGCGCCCAGGCCCGCCGCGGGCAGCCTCCCGCCGTGCGCGACCCTGCTCGCCTCCTCGGCGGTCACCTCGCGGCGCGGGAACGCCGCCGCGACCGCCTCGGCCATGGGCAGGATCACGCACTCCCGGCCGAGCTCCTCGATCGTGCGGGCCATCGACAGGTCGTAGGGGCCGACCCGGGTGCGCCGCAGGGAGGTCAGGTGACCGCCGACCCCGAGGGACACGCCGAGGTCGCGGGCGAGCGCCCGGATGTAGGTCCCGCTGGAGCAGGTCACCGAGACGTCGAGGTCGAGCAGGTCGCCCTCCCGCCGCAGGCCGGTGACCTCGAATCCGGAGACCGTCACCGGGCGCGCCTGGAGCTCGACCTCCTCGCCGGCCCTGGCCCGCTTGTAGGCCCGCTCGCCGTTCACCTTGATCGCGCTCACCTGCGGCGGGATCTGCATGATCCGGCCGGTCAGGGCCGCGATCCCGGCGCGCACGTCCTCCTCGGCCACCCCGGCCGCCGAGGCCGTCGCGGTGACCTCTCCCTCGGCGTCGTCGGTGTTGGTGGACTGGCCGAGCCGGATCGTGCCGTCGTAGCCCTTCTCGGTGAGCGCCAGGTGACCCAGGAGCCGGGTCGCCTTCTCCACCCCGACCACCAGCACTCCGGTGGCCATCGGGTCCAGGGTCCCGGCGTGACCGACCCTGCGGGTGCCCGCGATGCCGCGGAGCTTGCCGACGACGTCGTGCGAGGTCCACCCGGCGGGCTTGTCCACGATGATCAGGCCGCTCGGTGGCGGGGTGCGCTTGGCGCGGGCCGTGCTCATGGGGAGGTTCCTTCTGCGACGAGGGCGCGCAGGCGCGCCATCGTCTCCTCGACGGGCAGGTGGGAGGTGAAGCCGGCGGCCTTGGCGTGCCCGCCGCCGCCCAGCGCGGCGCACAGGCGCGCGACGTCCGTGCCACCCTTGGACCGGGTGGACACCTGCCAGGCGCCGTCGTCGTCCTCCTTCAGCACCACGGCCACGTCCGCCTCGTCGGCGCGCCGGATCACGTCGATGATCCCCTCGACCGCGTCGTACGGCAGGCCGTGCGCCGCCCGGTCCGTCCGGGTGACGAACGTCCAGACCAGTCCCCCGCCCACCCCGGGCTCCAGGGTCACCCGGTCGAGGACCGCGCCCAGCGTCTTCAGGTAGCCGAACGGCGAGCGGTCCCAGAGCTGCCGGGCGATCTCCTCGGTGTTCAGGCCGGTGGACACCAGCCGGGCGGCCATGCGGTGCGCGGCGGGGGTGGTCGAGGAGTGCCGGAAGGAGCCGGTGTCGGTGACCAGGCCGGTGTACAGGCAGGTGGCGATGGCCTCGTCGATCGGCAGGCCGAGCCGGTGCAGCAGTTTCTCCACGAGTGTGGTGGTGGAGGCGGCGGCGGGGTCGACCAGGTTGACCGTGCCGAACCCCGGGTTGGACGGGTGGTGGTCCACCACGACCAGTTCGCGGGCCTTGCCGGCGTTCTCGGTCAGCAGGCCGAGCCGGTCGGCGACGGCCGCGTCGAAAGTGACCATCAGGTCGGGCGCGGCCGGGTAGGCGCCCGGTTCGACCAGCAGATCCTGACCGGGCAGGAAGCGCAGCAGCCGGGGCACCTCGAACCGGCGGTCGCCGAAGGAGGCCGTCACCCGCTTGCCTGCCGCGCGCAGCGCCAGACCGGCCGCCAGCATCGACCCGAGGGCGTCGCCGTCCGGCGCGACGTGGCAGGCCAGGGCGATCTCGTCGGTGGAGAGGATCAGTTCGGCGGCCCGGTCCCAGTCGCCGTCCGGCACCGGGCCACCGTCGCACAGGTCGGGCGTCACGTCGCCGAGTGTCCCGCGCGGTCCGACGACTCGTCCGCGCTTTCGGGGGATTCGCCGTCTTCGCCGTCCTCGTCCTCGTCGGGCCTGCGGTACGGGTCGGCCTCGCCGGCGTACTGGGCGCTCTCGGCCTTCCTGGCGATCTCCTCGTCCCTGGCCCGGGCCTCGGCGAGCAGATCGTCGATGTGCCGGGCGCTGTCGGGGAGCGGGTCGTGCGTGAACGTCAGCGTCGGCGTGTGGCGCAGGCCGGTCTGACGGCCCACCTCCGAGCGGATGAGCCCCTTGGCGCTCTCCAGCGCCGCCGCGGAGTCGGCCCGCTCGGCCTCGGAGCCGAACACGGTGTAGAACACCGTGGCGTCGCTGAGGTCGGCGGTGATGCGGGCGTCGGTGATGGTGACGAAGCCCAGCCTCGGATCCTTGATCCGGCGCTCCAGCAGCTCGGCCACGATCTGCCGGATACGGTCAGCGATCTTGCGTGCGCGTGCGGCGTCCACCATTTCCGCTTCCCCCCTTCTCGTACGGCCGGCGGTCGCGGAGCGCGGCTCCGCGACCGGCCCGGCCGTTTCTCGTCCTCGTCAGTCCTCGTCGTCGCCGTAGAGCCGCCGCCTGGCCGACAGCAGCTCGATCTCCGGGCGGCCGGCGACCAGGCGCTCGCAGTCGTCCAGCACCTGCCCGCAGTTGGAGGCGGTGGCGGAGACGACGGCGATTCCGATCTCCGTGCGGCGGTGCAGGTCGAGGTGGCCGGTCTCGCCGACCGCTACCCCCGGAAACCGCCGCTGCACCTCGGCGACGATGGGACGTACCACGGAGCGCTTCTGCTTCAGTGAACGCACGTCACCGAGCAGGATGTCCAATGTCAGGGCACCTACGTACATGGCCGGTTCACCACGCGTGCCGGCCCCGGCCCCGCCCGGTGCGGCGGTGCGCACCGGGCGGGGCGGGAGCGGGCATCAGTCGCGCGGCTTCTCCCGCATCTCGAACGTCTCGATGACGTCGTCGATCTGGAGGTCGTTGTATCCGACGCCGATACCGCACTCGAAGCCCTCGCGGACCTCGGTCGCGTCGTCCTTGAAGCGACGCAGCGACGACACGGTGAGGTTGTCGGAGATCACGACACCGCCACGGATGATCCGCGCCTTGCTGTTGCGGACGATCACACCCGAGCGGACCAGCGCACCGGCGATGTTGCCGATCTTCGGCACCTTGAAGACCTCGCGGACTTCGGCGGTGCCCATCTGGACCTCTTCGAACTCGGGCTTGAGCATGCCCTTGAGGGCCGCCTCGATCTCCTCGATCGCCTGGTAGATGACCGAGTAGTAGCGGATGTCGACGCCCTCGCGCTCGGCCAGGTCGCGTGCCCGGACCTCGGGACGCACGTTGAAGCCGATGATGACGGCGTTGTCGTCGGCCACGGCCAGGTTGACGTCGTACTCGGTGATGGCGCCGACCGCGCGGTGGAGCACCCGCAGGCGCACCTCCTCGCCGACGTCGATCTTGAGCAGCGCGTCCTCCAGGGCCTCGACCGAACCGGAGACGTCACCCTTGATGATGAGCTTGAGCTCGTCGACCTGGCCCTTCTCCATCTCGCTGAAGAGCTCTTCGAGGGTGCGGCGCCGGCCGGACTTGGCCATGTCCGCGATGCGCTTGCGGGCGGCACGCTGCTGGGCGATCTGGCGCGCCATCCGGTCGTCGGTGACGACGATGAAGTTGTCACCGGCGCCGGGCACCGCGGTCAGACCGAGCACCAGCACCGGACGCGACGGGTCGGCCTCGTCGATCGACTCGCCGTTGTCGTCCAGCATCGCCCGGACGCGGCCGAAGGCCTCGCCACAGACGATCGAGTCGCCGACCCGGAGCGTGCCGCGCTGGACCAGCACGGTCGCGACCGGACCGCGGCCCTTGTCGAGGTGGGCCTCGATGGCCACGCCCTGGGCGTCCATCGTCGGGTTCGCCCGCAGGTCGAGCTCGGCGTCCGCGGTGAGCAGGACCGCCTCGAGCAGGTTCTCGATGCCGATGTCGTTCTTGGCGGAGATGTCGACGAACAGCGTGCTGCCGCCGTACTCCTCGGCGATGAGACCGTACTCGGTGAGCTGGGCGCGGACCTTGTTCGGGTCGGCGCCCTCCTTGTCGATCTTGTTGACCGCGACCACGATCGGCACGTCCGCCGCCTGGGCGTGGTTCAGCGCCTCGATGGTCTGCGGCTTCACACCGTCGTCGGCCGCGACCACCAGGATGGCGATGTCGGTGACCTTGGCACCGCGGGCACGCATGGCGGTGAACGCCTCGTGACCCGGGGTGTCGATGAAGGTGATCCGCCGCTGCTCGCCCTCGTGCTCGGTGGCGATCTGGTAGGCACCGATGTGCTGGGTGATGCCACCGGCCTCGCGGGCCACCACGTTGGTCTTGCGGATGGCGTCGAGCAGCCTGGTCTTACCGTGGTCGACGTGACCCATGACGGTCACCACCGGCGGGCGCGCGACCAGGTCGGCCTCGTCGCCCTCGTCCTCGCCGAACTCGATGTCGAAGGACTCGAGAAGCTCGCGGTCCTCCTCCTCCGGGCTGACCACCAGGAGGTTGTAGTCGAGCTCCGCGGCCAGCAGCTGCAGCGTCTCCTCGTTGACCGACTGCGTGGCGGTCACCATCTCGCCGAGGTGCAGCATGATCTGCACCAGCGACGCGGGGTTGGCGCCGATCTTGTCGGCGAAGTCCGCCAGCGAAGCGCCGCGCGGCAGGCGGACCGTCTGGCCGCCACCGCGGGGAACCTGCACGCCGCCGATCGCCGGCGCCTGCATGTTGTCGAACTCCTGGCGCCTCTGGCGCTTGGACTTGCGGCCACGGGCCGGACGTCCGCCGGGACGGCCGAAGGCGCCCGCCGTACCGCCGCCGCGGCCACGGCCGCCGCCACCGGGACGACCGGCGAAACCGCCGCCGCCGCCACCGCCGCCGGGACCGCCGGTCCCGGTTCCGGGACGACCGGCACCGCCACCGGGACGACCGGCGAAACCGCCGCCACCGGGACGACCGGCACCGCCACCCGGGCGACCGGCACCGCCGCCGGGACGACCCGCGCCGCCACCGGGACGACCGGCACCGCCGCCCGGACCGGCCGGACGGCCCTGGGGCATCATCATCGGGCTGGGACGGGGACCGCCGGGACGCGGACCGGCGACACCGCCGGTGCCTCCCGGACGCGGACCACCCGCACCGGGCCCCGGACGCGGACCGGCCGCACCGGGCGGGCCGGGACGCGGGCCGCCGGGACGCGGCGCGGCGCCGTCACGCGGCGCGCGCTCCTCGCGCGGGCCTCGGTCCTCACGCGGGCCGGGACGCGGACCGCGCTCTCCGGGACCCGAGGGCCCGCCCGGCCGCGGCGGACGGGCCTGGCCCATGCCGCTGGCGGTCGAGGAGAACGGGTTGTTGCCCGGACGCGGGCCGCGCGGACCCGGACGCGGACCCGGCTTCGGCGCACCGGCGCCGGCACCCGGACGGGGACCCGAGGGGGCCGCCGGACGGGCGTCCGGACGCGGCGCCTCGGGACGGCCGCCCTGAGCCGGACGGGGCCCCGGACGCGGACCCGGCTTCGGCGCACCGGCGCCGGGGCCTCCGCCACCCGGACGGGGACCCGGAGGGGTCGCCGGGCGCGGCGCCTCGAAGCGCGGCGGCTGGACCGCCGGAGGCTGCTGCGGCGCCGGAGGCTCCTGGGCCTGCGGCTGCTGGGCCTGCGGCGCGGGGGCCGCGGGACGCGGAGCCGGGCCGGGCCTGGGACCCGGCTTGGGAACGGGCCCCGGCTTCGGGGCGGTCGGCGCCGGAGCGCCGTTGGCGGCCTGGCCGCCGGCCGGCTGCGGAGCCGGCCTGGGCGTCCTGCCGCCCTTGTCGGACGAGCCCTTCGGGGACCCGCCCAAAGCTTCAGTGAGCCTGCGGACTACCGGTGCTTCGATAGTCGAGGACGCCGAACGCACGAACTCGCCCATCTCCTGGAGCTTGGCCATGACGACCTTGCTCTCCACACCGAACTCCTTGGCGAGCTCGTATACCCGGACCTTCGCCACTGCACTCCCTTACTCGGCCCGGGAGGCAGTGCCGCCGGACCGTCGTTACGTAGATGTGTTCATCGCCGCATGCTCATCAGGCGCTCATAGCTATCTGACCAGCCCATCAACTCGGCGTCCTACATGACAGTTGGCAACCATTTCACCCGGTCCTCTCAGCCCGCTGCTCTTTCCACGTGGTCTCGCACCAGCGACAGATCGAGCGGTCCCGCGACGCGAAAAGCGCGCGGAAACGCTCGACGGCGCTCGGCGAGCTGGAGACAGCTCGGGGTGGGATGCAGTGAAGCACCACGCCCCGGGAGCCGTCGTCGCAGGTCGGGGACTATGACGCCCTCGACCACCACCAGGCGGAGCAGCTCGGAGGAAACCGTGCGAACCCGGCACCCCACACAGGTTCTCAGCGGGGTGACCTGGCCACCATATTCCAGCTTACCGTGTGGACGCATCTGCGGAACCGGCCGCATCCCCCGCCTGGGTGTCGGGACGGATGTCGATGCGCCATCCGGTGAGGCGCGCGGCCAGCCGGGCGTTCTGCCCTTCCTTGCCGATGGCCAGGGAGAGCTGGTAGTCGGGCACGGTCACGCGCGCGGCGCGACCGGCGAGGTCGATCACCTCGACGCTGGACACCCGCGCGGGCGAGAGGGCGTTGCCCACGAACTCCGCCGGGTTCTCCGACCAGTCGATGATGTCGATCTTCTCGCCGTGCAGTTCGGTCATCACGTTGCGGACCCGCGAGCCCATCGGGCCGATGCAGGCGCCCTTGGCGTTGACACCCGGACGACGGGACCGCACCGCGATCTTGGTCCGGTGCCCGGCCTCGCGCGCCACCGCGGCGATCTCGACCGTACCGTCGCCGATCTCCGGAACCTCCAGCGCGAAGAGCTTCTTCACCAGGCCCGGGTGGGTCCGCGAGAGCGTCACCGACGGGCCCTTGTGGCCCTTCTTGACCTGGACCACGTAGCAGCGGATGCGCTCTCCGTGGACGTACTCCTCGCCGGGGACCTGCTCGTTGTGCGGGAGCACGGCCTCGATCCGGCCCAGGTCCACCAGGACGACCCGGGGGTCCTTGCCCTGCTGGATGACTCCGGCCACGAGCTCGCCCTCGCGGCTGGCGAACTCACCGAAGTTGATCTCGTCCTCGGCGTCCCTGAGCTGCTGCAGGATGACCTGCTTGGCCGTGGTCGCCGCGATGCGGCTGAAGTTGCCCGGGGTGTCGTCGAACTCCCTGAGCACCTCACCGCCCTCACCGATCTCGGCCGCGTAGATGGTCACGTGCCCGGTGCTCCGGTCCAGCTCGGCGCGGGCCTTGGCCGCCGCGCCCTCGGTCCGGAAGTACGCGATCAGCAACGCGTCCTCGATCGCCTTGACGACCAGGTCGAAGGAGATGTCCTTCTCCCGCTCCAGGCTGCGCAGGACGCTCATGTCGATGTCCACGAGGCTTCCCCTTAGCCCTCGTCGCCGTCGTCGCCGTCGTCTCCGGCGTCCTCGCCGTCGTCGTCGGTCTCATCGAACCGGCGGAATTCCACCTGAACCCTGCCTCGGGTCAGGTCCTGATAGTCGACGCGGCGGGACACGCCCTCGACGTCCAGCTCCACGCCGGTCTCGTCGGTGGCGACGATCCGCCCCTCCAGGGAGGTGCCGTCCCTCAGGTCGGCCTTGACCAGTCGCTTCGTCGCCCGGCGCCAGTGGCGCGGCTCGGTGAGCGGTCGGTCGACCCCGGGGGAGGAGACCTCCAACACGTACGGTGCGGCGCCCATCGCGTCATCGGCGTCGAGGGCGGCGGAGACGGCGAGGCTGACCTCTGCGACGTCGTCCAGGCTCACGCCGCCGTCACGGTCGACGACGACGCGCAGCAACCGCCGCTTGCCCGCCGGGGTGACCGTGACGTCCTCCAGGTCGAGCCCCTCGGCTGCGACGACGGGCTCCAGAAGCTTCATCAGGCGGTCGCGGGGTGTGGCGCTGCCCATGCCGACCTCCCATTGTCACGATCTCAGGTGGGCGGACCTCGCCCACGCGACTCACCAGCCTATCCACACCAGGGCGTAGAAAGAGCGCCACACCGTGTGGTGGACCGCCCGAGGGGCGCGGTGGCTGTCATTGTGAGCCCGTACGATGCTAGTGCCGTCAGCAGCCCGCCCCGAACCGGAGGTCGTCCGTGCGTTCCATCTCCCGGCGCGCCCTGCTGGGGGGCGGCGCCCTCGGAGCTGCCGCCGCGATGGTCCCGGGATGCGCCGCCGAGCGGCCGGAGCCGGTCGCGACCGCGCCGCCGGATCCGGAGACCGTCCTGATCAGGCAGCTGATCGAGGACAAGGAGCGGACGATCGCGCGTTACGCGGCGGCGACGTCGAGCAGGCTCGTCCCCTTCCGGGAACGGCACGAGGCCCACCTCGCCGAGCTCCGCCGCCGTCTGCCCGCCGGTCCCGCCCCGGTCGCTCCTGCGCCGTCCGCTCCGGTCACTCCCGCGCCGTCCTCCACGGCCGCCCCGGAGCCGAAGGTCTCCCTGCGGAGCCTGCGCGATCTCGAAAAGAAGGCGGCGGCACTGCGCGCGCGGCAGCTCGCGGACGCCTCTCCCGCGCTGGCCCAGCTGATCGCCTCCATCGGCGCCTGCGAGGCCGCGCACGCCGCGGCCCTGGCGAGGCTCCTGTGACGGCCGACCAGGGGCTCGGCACGGCCCTGGCGGCCGAGCACGCCGCCGTCCACGCCTACGGGGTCATCGCCGCCAGGACCACGGGGAGGTTGCGGGCCACCGCGACGAGCGCGTTCACCGCCCACCGGGCCCGCCGCGACCAGCTCCGCTCCCTGATCACCGCTCGCGGCGGCACCCCGGCCGAACCGGAGGCGAGCTACGCCCTGCCGGTGATCCCCTCCACCGCGGCCCAGGCCGTGGAGCTGGCGGTGCTCGTCGAGCGCGGGGTGACGGCGGCCTACCTGGAACTGACCGCCACGGACGACGCGGCGCTGCGCCGCCTGGCGGCGCTGGCCATGCAGGAGTGCGTCACCCGCTCGTACGGCCTGCGCCCGGTCATCGACGCCTTCCCCGGCATGCCCGCGTCTCCGGCGCCCTCGGGCGCGACCCCGACGCCGACCCCGTCCTCCTGAACGCGAGGGGCATTTAACCCGGTTTACCCATGTTTTAAGGGTTCCTGATGGGTAGCTGAATTCCGCAATCCACCAAGGAGTCGTGATCATGGGCTGGAGTTACAGAAAGTCGATCAAGCTGGGACCGTTCCGTCTCAACCTGTCCCGCGGCGGCGTGGGGCACAGCTGGGGCAACCGCGCTTTCCGCGTGACCAGGACGGCCGACGGCCGCAAGACGCTCAACGTGAACCTCCCCGGCGGCTTCCACTGGCGCAAGACCCTGGGCAGCAGTTCCCGGCGCTGACCACGGCGGCTCCCTGAGCCCGGTCCGGAACCCCTCCCGGGCGCCGGTCGTTGTCCTGATGACGCACCACGTTTCGGGGAGGCACCATGGGCTGGCATTACAGGAAGTCGATCAAGCTGGGGCCGTTCCGTCTCAACCTGTCCCGGCACGGGATCGGTCAGAGTTTCGGCAACCGGCGGTTCCACGTCAGCAGGACCCCGGACGGCCGCGCGTACGTGACGGTGAATCTTCCCGGCGGTCTTCACGTGAGCAAGGCCATCGGCAAGCGCTCCCGCTACCACCGTCACTGACCCGCTGCCACCGTCACTGAAACGAGCGCTCACACCGCAAGAGTGTGCCCGGGGCTCCCCGCCGTGGCGGGGAGCCCCGGGCATGTCCCGGGCCGGACGCCGGGCCCGCGTCAGGAGCGGAACCCGGCTCCGGGAGAGAGCCCCGGACTCAGAAGCGGAACCCGGCGACCAGGGAGCGCAGCCGCTCCGAGACCTCCGCCAGCTCGCCCGCGGCCCGCCGCGACTCCTCGACCGACTGGGTCGTGGTCTTGGCGACGGATGCCACCCCGGTGATGTTCTCCGCGATCTGCCCCGACCCGGCGGCCGCCTCGGCGACGCTGCGGTTCATCTCGTTCACCGTCGCGGTCTGCTCCTCGACGGCGGCGGCGATGGTCGTCTGGTAGTCGTTGATCTGGGCGATGACGCCCGCCACGTCCGCGATCGCCTGGACGGCCCCGGCGGTGTCGGCCTGGATGGTCTCGACCCGGCGCGCGATGTCCTCGGTCGCCCGTGCGGTCTCCTGGGCCAGGTCCTTGACCTCGCCGGCGACGACCGCGAAGCCCTTGCCGGACTCCCCGGCCCGGGCGGCCTCGATGGTGGCGTTCAGGGCCAGCAGGTTGGTCTGCTCGGCGATCGAGGTGATCACCTTGACCACGTCACCGATCATCCGGCTGGACTCGCCCAGCCGCGTCACGCTCGCGGTGGTCGTCTCCACCGCGGTCACCGCGCGGCCGGCGACCGTCGCCGCCTCGCTGGCGCTGTGCGCGATCTCCCGGATCGCCGACCCCATCTCCTCCGAACCCGTCGCCACGGTCTGGACGTTGCGGGAGACCTCGTTCGCCGCGGCCGCGACGACGTCGGTCTGGGCCGCGGACTCCACCGCCCCGTTGGCGATCCGGCCCGACAGCGCGCCGATCCGCTGGCTGGTCCCGGCCAGGTCGTCGGCGCTGCGCGTGAAGGCGGACATGACCTCGCCGATCTTCGTCAGAGCGGCGTTCATCGCCTGTCCCATCCGGCCGACCTCGTCGCCGGAGGAGATGTTCACCCGCCGGGTCAGGTCGCCCTCCGCGACGGCGTTCATCACCGAGACCGCCTCGTCCAGGGGCCGCGTGATGCTCCGCGTGATCTTCCAGGCCACGGCGACCGCGATGGCGATCGCCAGGGCGCACACCAGCATCATGACGGTCAGGAAGCCGTCGGCGGTGCTGCGGGCCTCGGCGGTCTCGGCCCGGTTCATCGACTCCTCGAGGTCGATGAGGCGGTTGATCGCCGCGAGCCAGTCGACGAACAGCGGCTTGGCCTGCTCGACCAGGATCTGCGAGGCCTCGTCGGTGTCACCGGCCATGCGCAGGGTGATCACCTCGTCGATCAGCGGCAGGGTCTCCCGCTCGATCCGCTCGATCTCCGCGTGCGCGTCCTTCTCCGCCTGGCCGACCTTGCTCTCGTCGGCGAATATCGCGGTCAGCTTCTCAGCCGAGGCGGCGTAGTCGGCCGCGAGCTTCTCGATGGTCGCGACCTCCGGCTCCGCCTCGGCGGGAGTCTTGGCCATCACGACGTCGCGCAGGCTGATGGCGCGGTCGTGCACGCTCCCGCGGAAGTTGATCGCGTAGCGCTGCTTCACGGCGTTGAGGTCGTTGATGGTGCTCAGCCGGTCGTTGATCTGCTCGACCCGCGTCACCCCGAAAATCGTCGACAACACCATGGTGAGTACGACCACGAAGAAGCCGACGCCCAGCTTGCGGCTGATTGTGAAGTTCGATGTCTTCATTGAAAGTCCTGTTCCGATAAGGGTCCGGCCGGGGACAGGACCCGGAAGGCCCCCTTCCTGTCCGCCTCGACTCCCCGTATCGGAAAACTTTCCGGAAAGCTGAGCCAAAACAGCCGGCCGGTTCCTCCCCGCTCCGTGCAGCCGCTCCGTGCAGCCGCTCCGTGCAGCCGCTCCGCACCCGGGCACGCCGATGAGCGGCCCGCCGTCCCGGCGGGCCGCTCATCTGTCGTTCGGGCGGTGACCGTACGGACCGGTCAGGCGCGGCAGGCGGCCTCGACCCGGTCGGCCGCCTCGGCGATCGGGACCTCCTGCTTGGCCCCGGTGACCCGGTCGCGCAGTTCGGCGACGCCCTGGGCGAGACCCCGGCCGATCACCACGATGGTCGGCATGCCGAGCAGCTCCGCGTCCTTGAACTTCACCCCCGGGGAGACCCCGGCGCGGTCGTCCACCAGGACGCGCACGCCGCGGGCCTGGAGCTCCTCGGCGAGCTGGAGAGCCGCCTCGATCTGGTTCTCCTTGCCGGTGCCCACGATGTGCACGTCGGCCGGGGCGACCTCGCGGGGCCACACCAGGCCCAGCTCGTCGTGCTTCTGCTCGACGAGGACCGCCACCGCCCGCGAGACGCCGATGCCGTACGAGCCCATGGTGATGCGGACCGGCTTGCCGTCCGGGCCGAGGGCGTCGAGCTTGGCGGCGTCGGCGTACTTGCGTCCGAGCTGGAAGATGTGGCCGATCTCGATGCCGCGGTCGATGGAGAGCGGGGAGCCGCACGCGGGGCAGTCGTCCCCGGCGCGGACCTCGGCGGCCTCGATGGTGCCGTCGGCGACGAAGTCGCGCCCGGCGACCACGTTCACGGCGTGCTTGCCGGGCTCGTTGGCGCCGGTGACCCAGGAGGTGCCGGCGACGACCCGGGGGTCGACGAGATAACGGATGCCCAGGCCCTTGAGGACCTGGGGGCCGATGTAGCCGCGCACCAGGCCCGGGTGCCTGGCGAAGTCCTCGGCCTCGAAGATGGCGGGCTCGCCGGGGGCCAGGGAGGCCTCCAGCCGCTTGAAGTCGATCTCGCGGTCGCCGGGCACGCCGATGACCAGGACCTCGGTCTTGTCCGAGCCGGGCGTGGCGACCTTGACCACGACGTTCTTGAGCGTGTCGGCGGCGGTGACGTTCAGGCCGTGGCGCTCGTTGACGTGGGCCACCAGCGACTCGATGGTCGGGGTGTCGGGGGTGTCCAGCACCCGCAGGGCCGGGTGCTCGCCCGCGGGCGCGGCGGGCGCGGGAGTGGTGACCGCCTCGGCGTTGGCCGCGTAGCCGCAGTGGTGGCAGGCCACGAAGGTGTCCTCGCCGGTCGCGGCCGGGGCGAGGAACTCCTCCGACGCCGAGCCGCCCATCGCCCCGGAGGTGGCGAAGCAGATCTTGTAGGTGAGCCCGAGCCGGTCGAAGGTCCGGATGTAGGCCTCGCGGTGCTGCTCGTAGGAGCGCTTGAGGCCGTCGTCGTCCAGGTCGAAGGAGTAGGAGTCCTTCATGACGAACTCCCGGCCGCGCAGGATGCCGGCCCGGGGGCGGGCCTCGTCGCGGTACTTCGTCTGGATCTGGTAGAGGGTCACCGGGTAGTCCTTGTAGGAGGAGTATTCTCCCTTGACCATGTCGGTGAACATCTCTTCGTGGGTGGGACCCAGCAGGTAGTCGGCGCCCTTGCGGTCCTTGAGGCGGAAGAGCGTGTCGCCGTACTCCGTCCAGCGGCCGGTGGCCTCGTAGTACTCCCGGGGCAGGAGCGCGGGGAAGAGCACCTCCTGGGCGCCCATGCGGTTCATCTCCTCGCGCACGATGCGCGTGACGTTCTCCAGGACCAGCTTGCCGAGCGGCAGCCAGGAGTAGACGCCGGGCGCGACGCGGCGGACGTAGCCGGCGCGGACGAGCAGCTTGTGGCTCGGGACCTCCGCGTCTGCCGGGTCGTCCCTCAGCGTTCGAAGAAACAACGACGACATGCGCAGCAGCACGGCTACTCCTCGCTAGCGGGGACGGGCGGGGACGACAGGGATTGCCGCCCTACAGATTGTCGCCCTACAGGTTATCGACTCGGACGGGGCGACCGCCTGCCATTAGGGCGCCGCCCGCCGGGACGGCCGCCGCCGGAGTCCCGTCGTGAACGCCGGACGCTCCTGACGACGTGCGCAAGCGTGCCGAAGGAGGTGAGGGCCAAGAGGGTCAGGTTCAGCTCCATGCCGTCGGCGCCCAGATGGGGGTAGTGGCTCTCCGGCGCGAAGAAGGTCGCGCCCAGCGTGGAGATGACCGGGCCGAGCGCGGCCAGCGCGCTGCCCAGCACCGCCCAGCCGAACCCGGCGGCGGTCCACCCCACGAGGGCCGTCAGCAGCAGGTGGGCGTAGGGGTCGTAGACGGCGTGCAGCGCGTCCGCCCGGTGCGAGAGCACCTCGCCCAGGGCGCCGACCGCCAGCCCCCCGACGAGCGAGAGCACCATGTGGCGCAGGATCGCCCGCTCCCTGCGTTCCCCCGCAAGGAAGTCAAGCGTGTCGTTCTGTCCAACCAAAGCCGCCGATCCCCCGATTCGCATCCGACTGTGGCCACCCGGAGCATATATGACCTGCAAAGATGCACAAAAATATTCAAATCACCCAAAACAAGCTAGCGCTTGGTTATCATCTCTCCGTGGACCCCGCCGACATGAGCCTCACCGAGGAGCAGGCCGCCCTCCGCGACGCCGTCCGCTCCTTCCTGGCCGAACGCCCGGACGCGCCCTGGGGCCGGTTCGCCGCCGAGCTCGGGGTGGCGGGCCTCGCCGTTCCCGAGGAGTACGGCGGAGCGGGCTGCGGCATGGCGGAGGTCGCCGTCGTCTGCGAGGAACTGGGCCGCGCGCTGACGCCGTACCCCTACCTGCCCACCGTCGTGCTCGCCGCCGAGGCGCTCAAGGCGGGCGGCGACCCGGCGGCGATGGCCCGCCTGCTGCCCGGCATCGCCGACGGCTCCCGCACCGCGACCGTCCTGCTCCCCGGCGACGCCGACCTGACGCTGACCGGCGGGCGGCTCACCGGCACCGCCCGCCACGCGCTGGACGCCGAGGTGGTGCTGGCGTTCGCCGGCGGGGAACTGGTCGAGGCCGTCCCCTCCTCCCGCACACCGCACACGACCCTGGACCCGACCCGCCCGCTCGCCACGCTGACCTTCGACGCCGTTCCGGCCCGGCCCGCCGGTGACGGCGCCGCCGCCGCCCGGGTCCGCGACCTGGGGATCACCGGCCTCGCCGCCGAGCAGACCGGCGGCGCCGCGCGCTGCCTGGAGACGGCCACCGCCCACGCGGCCGGGCGCCACCAGTTCGGCCGCCCCATCGGGTCCTTCCAGGCCGTCAAGCACAAGCTCGCCGACATGCTCCTGCTGGTCGAGTCCGCCCGGTCCGCCGCCCTGGCCGCCGCCCGCGCCCTCCCCGGGGACCTCCCCGTCGCCGCCGCCGTCGCCGGCTCCTACTGCACGGAGGCCTATCTCGCCGTCGCCGGCGAGAACATCCAGATCCACGGCGGCACCGGCATCACCTGGGAGCACTCCGCCCACCGCTACTTCAAGCGCGCCACCGCCGACGCCCAGCTCTTCGGCCCGCCCCACGCCCACCGCGCCCGGCTGGCCTCCGCCGCCGGCCTGTGAGGGAACGCCCCGCCGTCCCCGGCGCAGCAGGCGTGCAGGACCTCCTCGGCCGGGAGCGCGCACCGTACCTGCTCGGCCGGCCACGGCCCGTCGCCGTCGCGCCGCGCATGGGCGGCCTCCAGCGCCAGCCGGGTCTTGCCGATGCCGCCCGGCCCGGTGAGCGTCACCAGCCGGTTGCCGGCCAGCATCTCCCAGCCGCGCTCGCTCAGCGGCTGCTCGACGACGTACTTCTCCAGGTCCCCCCACGATCTCGGTGTGCCGGCCCGCGGCCGGCTGCGTGCCGAAGAGGTTCTCCCCGGCCGTCCGGCGCAGCCCTTGCAGCCGGGCCGTCTCCGGTGCCGCGAAGGGTATCTGCGCAACTTGGCGACGTAGGCGTGCAGGGTGGAGGTCAGGGAGGTGTCACCGTCGCCCCAGACGGCGGCGACGATCCCCTCCGCCGACACCGCCTCCCCCCGGGCGGCCAGCAGTACGGCGCCAGCACGGCCCGCTGCTTGGGCCCGCCCAGCACGACTGTCTCCCCGTCGGCCTCGGCCGTCATCGGCCCCGGCACGTTGACGCACAGCGCTACTTTCCACCCCGGTTCGGTCGTTCGCTTTCCCCTGGAAGGGTCGTTCACTTTCCCCTGGAATGGGACGGTAGCGCGGCTACAGACCTATTGAGGTGCGTTTATGTCGTACCGGGCATATGCCGGTTCTGCGGAGAAGAGACGGCCGCGGCGGTCTCAGCCGCCGATGAGGTCCTCCCAGGGGCGCCGGGCGGCCGGGGGGCGGGTGGTGTCGAGGGCGTCGGCCAGGCGCCAGGGGGCGGGGCGGGTGTGCAGGCGGGCGCGGCCGAGGGGGTCGACGGCCCGCAGGACGAAGCGGACGCCCATCACGTCCAGGACGGCGGTCCCGGCGGTGACCGGCCCGGCCGGGGCGACCAGGGGCACGCAGTGGTCCGGCTCGCGGACGTGGGCGGCCAGGGTGTCGGCGACCTCGGAGGCGTACAGGCCCTCGCGCCACTCGATGTGCCAGCCGTGGTCGGCCCCCCGCCACCACGTCAGGTCGGAGCAGGTCCCCATCAGCTCGGCGTCGCAGGCGAGCGCGGCCATCACCCGGCCCAGGGCCTCGAAGCGGCGCGCACCGGCCAGCTGGATCTGGATCTCGTCGGTCGCGATCGTCGCGCGTCCTCTGCGCAGTCCCCTCATGACTGGGAGCGTCCCACCTTCAGGGGGGCACGTCCCCCTCTTTGCCGCTTCTTCGCTCCAGCCTCACCTGAACCCGCCCTCTCGGAGCAGGCGGCCCCGGGGCGGTCGGCTTGTTGCGGTTGCACCCGGCTGGTAATCTCGCCAAGCGAGCGCTTGGTTAAATAAGAGCCCGCGACCGGGGATCGACGTGACACAACGGAGGCGTGGATGACGTCCCTACGGATCAGCCTGGGATACGAACTGGAGGTCCGCGGGCGTTCCCGCGAGGTCGAGCAGCGCGCGTTCCGTAACGTGGTCGACCAGGTGGTCCTGGGCGACCAGCTGGGCTACGACACCGCCTGGTTCGTCGAGCACCACTTCACCCGTGGCTTCTCCCATTCCTCCGCCCCCGACCTGGTCCTGGCGGCCGCCTCCCAGCGGACTGAGCGGATCCACCTGGGTCTCGGCGTGGTCCTGCTGCCCTTCCAGTCCCCGATCCGCACCGCCGAGCGCGTCGCGACACTCGACGTCCTGTCCGGCGGCCGGGTGGAGTTCGGCACCGGCCGGGGCGCGTCCCCGCTGGAGTACCAGGCGTTCCAGCGGCCGTTCGAGAAGTCGCGGCAGATCTGGGAGGACTCCCTGGAGGCGACGCTGGCGATCTGGAACGCCGACGGCGAGCCGGTCAGCCGGTCGAACGAGTTCTTCGAGATCCCCGGCGTCGCGGTCTACCCCCGTCCCGCGCAGGTCCCGCACCCGCCCGTGTGGGTGGCCTCCACCTCCCTGGAGGGCTACCTCGCCGCGGCCAGGCGCGGCTACAACCTGCTCGGCATGACGATGCTCAAGGGCCTCGACGACGTCGCCGAGGACATCGCCCGGTACAAGCGGTGCCTGGCCGACAACGGCTTCGATCCTGAGACCCGGCGGATCGCGCTGATGATCCCCTGGTTCGTGGGGCGGACCCGCGAGGAGGCGATCGAGATCGCCGCCGACCCCGTGCTCTGGTACATCAGGCGCCAGGTCAACCTGGTCACCCCGCCCGACTACTACGACGCCCGGCACGCCACCCACAAGGTCCTCGGCCAGCTCGCCGCCGGCCTGCCGCCGGAGGAGGCCATGGCCACGCTCCGCGAGCACCACATGGTGGTGGTCGACGACGTCGAGGGGTCGCGCAAGGCCGCCGCCCGGATCGCCGAGGCCGGCGCCACCGACCTGATCCTCCAGGCGCAGGTGGGCGGTCTGGCGCACGAGCACGTCTGCGCGTCGATGCGGCTGTTCATGACTGAGGTGATGAAGTGACGACCCCGACCCCGACCCCGACCGCGACCCCGGCGACCTGGCGGACCCGGAGCGACCTGGCCGCCGCGGGCCGTACCGCGACGGGGCTCCTGCTCGTCTCCCCGGACGGCGACAGCGCCGTGCCGGGCGACCCTGCCGGGACGGCCGGAGCCTTCACCGCGGCGCTGCGGGCGGCGGGCGTGGGGCCGTCGGACCGGGTCGTGGTGGCGCTGTCGGGGGACGGCGAGCTGGCCGGGCCGCAGTGGGCGCACGCCGCGGCGGAGGTCGCGGAGGCGGCGGCCTCGGTCGGTCCCCGCGGGCGGCTCCGGCTGCACCACACGCTGGAGACGCTGGGGGCCACGACCCTGGTCATCACACCCACCGGCGCGATGGACCTGCTGGCCCGGCTGCACCTGGAGTTCCTGCTCGACCCGCTGGACCTGGGACTGCGGCGCATCGTGCTGACCGGTGAGATCGCGTCCCGGCGGACCATGGACCACCTCGCCTCCGAGTTCGACGCGCAGGTCACGGAGGTCTACTGCTCCCCGTTCACCGCGGCGCCGCTGGGCTGGAGATCCTCGGAGACGGAACCGCTCACCCCGCTCGCGCCGGGGTCGCTCGCCCTGGCCTCATTGGAGAAGGACGAGCTGCTGACCCCGCCGTACGCCGGGGGGCTGGCCGAGCTGGTCGTCGTCGGCGGTGACGCCGGAGGTGACACCGGCGGCGACACCGTGCTGCGGACCGGGCAGGTGGCCCGGGTGCCCGCCGGGGACGCGATCCCCGCACCCGGGCACACCGTCGGCGACCACGTGCTGGTGCGCGGAGTCTGGCTCTCCCTGGAGCGCGTCCGCAGGGCGATGGGCAGGATCGACGGGGTGTCCGGCTGGGAGCTCGGCGTCTCGCGCCAGGGCACGCTCGACGCCGTCACCTTGACGGTGGCGTTCAACCGGGAAAGTCTCATCGACAACCCCATGTGGAAGTCCCGCATCCAGCAGTCGCTCAAGGCGCTCACCCCGATCACCATCGCCGTCGAGGTCTCCGGGGAGGTCGCGGAGGCGAGCACGCCGGGCACGGTGAACGACGCGCGGGGCCACCACCTGGGCAGGGACCGCACCGCCATCGCCCGCTGACCTCCCGAAAGGCGCGAGATGGAAGTTCCGGACTGGGGGACCATCCCCCGGATGTTGCGTGACCAGGCCAAGAACCACCCCTCCGACATCGTGGTGGCCGACCGGGAGGTGCGGATCTCCCTCGCCGAGCTGCGCACCCGGGCCGCGTCCGTCGCCCGGGGACTGATGGCCCTGGGTGTGGCGCCCGGCGACCGGGTCGCGATCTGGGGCCTCAACGACCTGCACTGGGTGGTCGCGGCGTTCGGCGTCTGGGACGCCGGGGCGGTGGTGGTGCCGCTGTCGTCGCGGTACAAGGGCATCGAGGCGGCCGGGCTGCTCCGCGCGACCGGGGCGGTCGTGCTGATCACCGGCGAGAGCCTCGACGGTTCCTCCTTCATCGACCTGCTGGCCGACGCGACGGGCGGGCCGGTGGCCGGGCGGCCCTTCGCCGGGCTGCACGACCTGCGGCACGCGGTGGTGCCCGAGGACCGGGAACGGGCGGGGACCCTCCCCCTCTTCCGGCTGCTCTCCGCGGGCTCGCGGGTCTCCCACGCCGAGGTCGAGGAGCGGGCCTGCGCCGTACGGCCCGGCGACCTCTGCGAGATCATGTCCACCTCCGGGACCACCGGGACGCCCAAGGGCGTGATGCTGGAGCACGGGCAGGTCCTGCGCGGCTACTGGGACTGGGCGGAGATCGTCACGCTCGGCCCGGGGGACCGCTACCCGGTCGTCGCGCCGTTCGCCCACGGATTCGGCCTCAACGCCGGGCTGCTCGCCTGCGTGCTGCGCCGCGCCACGATGATGCCCATCCGGGTGTTCAGCCCGGACCTGCTCACCGAGCTGATCAGGGACAGGAGGATCACGATCCTGGCCGGGCCGCCCACCCTGTTCCACCGGATCCTGGACGAGGTCGACACCACCGGCCACACGCTCCGGGTGGCGATCTGCGGCGCGGCCGCGGTCCCCGCCGAGCTGGTTCGCCGGCTGCTGGAGCGGCTCGGCCTGGAACGCATGATCAACGCGTACGGGCTGATGGAGGGCACGGTCGTCTCCATGACCAGGGCGGAGGACCCGGTCGAGGTCATCGCCTCCAGCACCGGCCGCACGGTCCCGGGCGTCGAGGTCAGAATCGTCGACGACGAGGGCGCGGAGGTCCCGGCCGGGGAGCGCGGCGAGATCCTGGTCCGCGGGTACGGCGTCATGCGCGGCTACTGGGGCGAGCCGGCCAGGACCGCCGAGGTGGTCCGCGACGGCTGGCTGCACACCGGCGACATCGGCACCCTCGACCCCGACGGCAACCTCGCGATCGTGGACCGGAAGAAGGAGCTGTTCATCGTCAACGGGTTCAACGTCTCCCCCGCCGAGGTCGAGGGCCTGCTGCTGCGGGAGGGCTCGCTGGCCCAGGCGGCGGTGGTCGGGGTGCCGGACGCGCGCCGCGGCGAGGTGGGCTGGGCGTTCGTGGTGCCCCGCCAGGAAGCCGCCGCCGACCCGGAGAAGCTCCCGGAGAAGATCATCGCCTGGGCCCGGGAGAACATGTCCGGCTACAAGGTCCCCGCGCATGTGGTCGTGGTGGACTCCCTCCCCGTGAACGCCAACGGAAAAATAGACAAGCAGGCATTGAGGGAACGGACCGCCATATAGGCAATCACAGGAGTACGTTGGAGATGGCCGCCTTCACCGGAGGGAGCCCGCCGATGCTCCGACTGCTCTCCGGGGAGGCCGCACGCAGGTTCGGGGGACGCGCCGCGGTCGACTCCGGTTCCCTCGTCCTCTCCTTCGCCGAGCTCGATCGCCTCTCCGACGGAGTGGCCGCCGGGCTCGCCCACCGGGGTGTGCGGATGGGCGACCTGGTGGTGCTCGCCCTCCCCGACGGGCCCGAGTTCCCGATCTGCTACCTGGCCGCGGCCAAGGTCGGCGCGGTCACCGCGGGACTCCGCCCCGACCGGCCGGTCCCGCCGGCCCGCCTCGACCCGGCGCTGGTGGTCACCGGTCCCGGGACCGCGCCGCCCGGACTGGAGGTGGTCACCCTCCCCCTGGGCGACCGCCCGCCCGGGCGCAGGCCGTACGACCCCCGGCGGCTGGGGAGCCTGTACCGGTCCGAACCGCCGCCCCCGCCGCTGCCTCCCGACCCGCGGCGGCCGGTGGCCGTGGTGTTCACCCGGGGGGCAGCGCGCGGCGCGGACGGCGAGGCGTCCCCGCGGGGCGCGGTGTTCTCCGCCGGGCGGCTGGAGGCGGTCCGCGCGCACGGGGCCGGGCTGCGCTGGGGCACCGGCGAGGCGCGGCTGCTGTCCCGCCCCCTGGGGCACCTGACGTTCATGACCAGGCTCCCGGTCTTCCTGCAGACCGGGCGGACCGCGCTCGTGCTGCCGCGCTGGGAGCCGGAGGCGGTGCTGCGGATCCTGACCGAGCAGCGGCTCGGTGTGCTGCAGGGCACCCCGGAGCAACTGGCGGAGCTGCTGTCCCACGGGGGCGGGGCGGGCGGGGAGCGGGTGCGGCTGCCGTACCTCCGGATGGTCCTGTCCAGCGGCGGCGCGCCGGCCGCGGAGCTGGTCCGGGCGCTGCGGGAGAGGTTCGGCGTGCCGGTCTGCAACCGCTACCTGTGCACCGAGGCCGGGCTGGGCCTGGGCACCCGGCCCGAGGACCCGCCGCAGGACGCCGAGCACACGGTGGGCCGCCCGCGCGGCGGGGTGAGCGTCGCGCTGCGGGACCCCTCCGGACGGGCGCTGCCGCCGGGCGAGATCGGTGAGGTGCTGCTCCGGTCGGAGGCGGTGACCGACGGGTACTACCGGGACGCCCGGGCGAGTGCGAGGCTCTTCACCCGGGATGGTTTCGTGCGCACCGGAGATATGGGATACCTCGATCATGTCGGCCGGTTGAGTCTGGTGGGGCGTGCCGCGGTTGGTGCACAATCGCGGGCATAACCTCTGGTGGGAGGCGGCGTGTCACTGCGAGTCGCGATCGTCGGGTCAGGGCCCGCCGGGGTCTACACGGCCGAGGCGCTGGTCAAGCAGGCCGCCGGCCCGGTCGAGGTGGACGTCCTGGAGCGGCTGCCCACGCCCTACGGCCTGGTCCGGTACGGCGTGGCCCCCGACCACACCTCGATCAAGTCGATCGCGGGCTACCTCCGCCGGGTGCTGGAGCTGCCGGGCGTGCGCTTCCTGGGCGGGATCGAGTTCGGCCGGGACGTCACCGTCGACGACCTGCGGGCCTGCTACGACGCGGTGGTCTACTGCACCGGCGCGATGGTGGACCGGCGGATGGGCATCCCCGGCGAGGACCTGCCCGGCAGCGTGGCGGCCACCGACTTCGTCAACTGGTACTGCGGGCACCCCGACATGCCCGCCGACCGCTTCGTCCTCGACAGCCCCGAGGTCGCGGTGATCGGGGTGGGCAACGTGGCCGTGGACGTGGTGCGCGTCCTGGCCAAGACCGCCGAGGAGCTGCGGTCCACGGACGTGCCGGAGGAGGTCCTGAGCCGGCTGGCCGAGAGCCAGGTCAAGGTCATCCACATGATCGGCCGCCGGGGGCCCGAGCACGCCAAGTTCACTCTGAAGGAGCTGCGGGAACTGGGTGAGCTGGCCAACGCGGACGTGTGCGTGCGCCCCGACGAGGCCCCGGTCTCCGGAGAGATGGCCGCCCTGTCCCGGCAGGTCCGGGGGAACGTCGAGGTGATCCAGGCGTGGGCCGCCCGCTCCCCCGCGGGCCGCCCCCGCCGGCTGGACGTGCGTTTCTGGATGCGCCCGGTGGAGATCCTCGGCGACGGGCGGGTGGAGGCGCTGCGCCTGGAGCGGACCCGGCTGGACGACGGCCGGGTCGTCGGCACCGGCGAGTTCGAGACCCTCCCGGTCGGCATGGTGCTGCGCTCGGTCGGTTACCGGAGCGTCCCGCTGCCCGGCGTGCCCTTCTCCGAGGCCACCATGACCGTGCCCAACGAGGCGGGGCGGGTGCGCGACCGGGAGTACGTGGCGGGCTGGCTCAAGCGCGGCCCCACCGGCGTGATCGGCACCAACAAGTCCGACGCCGCCGAGACGGTCCGCACCCTCCTGGCCGACCTCTCCGGCCGGGATCCGGTACGGCACGCGGATCTGGACGCCGTCCTCGCCGAACGCGGGGTCTCCCCCGTCACCTACCGCCAGTGGTTGTCCATCGAGGCCGCCGAGGCCGCCCTGGCCCGCACCCTGGGCCGGGGCGAGCGGGTGAAACTGGCGGGCCTGGCGGCCATGCTCAGTGCCCTGGAGCGGGCGGAGTAGCCCCTGCCGGGGAGATACCGGGCCGGGCAGGCCGGGACCGGGGCGACCGGGAGCGGGACCGGGAGCGGGACCGGGACCGGGACCGGGACCCGGACGGGAAAGTGAGCCCGGACACAGGGAATCACCACTCAGCGTGTTCGCGTTTTCACTCTGGCGGGAGGAATGGCTAAGGAGGCGGCCGTCCCCGCCGATGGGCGCTTTGTGAACGGACCACTGGCTGACAAGGTTCCGGGACGGACGTCGAGGACACCCGCCCCGGGAGACTCGTCGCGCTCGACCTCAGACAGCCGGGCCACGGAGCCGGATGTGGACGCCGGATCCGCCGCCGCGCCCTCCGGGCCCTCCGGGGCGCCCACTGTCGAAGCGATCTGCGCCGAGCTCGACGCGCTGGAGAGCACCAGCGGCTACAACATCGAGACCGCCTACGACCGCGCCGTGGAGCTGGAGCGGGCGGCGGAGGAACTGGGCGAGATCGTGCCGGCGCTGCGGGCGCGGCTGATCCAGGCGGACGTGCGGGTCCGCTGGGGCGAGGTGACCGCGGTCGTCCCGGTCATCTGGCAGGTCAACCAGTGGGCCACCGCCAACGGGCACCGGCCGCTGCTGGCCCACAGCCACATGCTGATGGCCCGGGTCTACCGGGACCTGGGCGACGTGGCGTCCACGCTGGAGCACATGGTCTCCTCCATGGAGGCGCTCGACGAGGACACCCCCGCCCGCATCCGGCTCACCCACCTGATGAAGCTCGCCGACGCGCTCGACGAGAGCGGCTCCCGGGACGCCTCCCACGAGCGGTACCGGCAGGCCGAGCGCCTGGCCGCCACCATCGGCGTGGAGCGGCACGTGACGGTGCTCAACAACCTCGCCTACTCGGAGTACGCGGCCGGGGAGTACGAGCGCGCCTGGGAGGTCGTCGAGCGCATGCTGACGATCAGCGAGAAGCGCGGGTACGACCCCGACACCACGATCATGGACACCATCGCCCGGGTCCAGATCGGCATGGGCCACTACGCCGAGGCCGTGATGACCGCCCAGACCGGCATCGAGCTGTACGACTCCCAGGAGCTGATCCAGGCGGACTCGCTCCCCGAGGCCCTGCTCACCCTGGCCACCGCGCAGCGGCACCTGGGCACCACCAGGGACGCCCAGCGGAACCTGGACACCCTGATGGACGCCCAGAAGACCCTCGACCGCGCCCGTGCGATCTGCGAGGAGCACGGCTTCGTCAGGATCCTGGTCCAGGTGAAGCGGGAGCAGGCCGAGCTGTACGCCGCCACCCGCGACTACAAGAATGCCTTCGAGGCGTACAAGATCTACCACGCCGCGGAGAAGGACCTGGTCTCCATGCAGCGGGCGGCCCGCGCCCACACCCGGCAGGCCATGTTCGAGGCGGCCGAGGCCCGTCAGGAGGCCGAGCGCTTCCGCGAGCAGGCCCGCCGCGACCCGCTCACCGGGCTGCGCAACCGCCGGTACGTCGACGAGCACCTGCCCGGCCTCCTCGCCGACGCCGCCGCGACCGGGGGCGCGGTGACGGTCGCGCTCGTGGACCTCGACCACTTCAAGCGGATCAACGACACCTGCTCCCACGACGTGGGCGACCAGGTCCTGGTGGCGATCGCCAAGATGCTCGACTCCGTGCCCCCCTGCGACACGGGCGTCTCGGGCTTCGCCGCGCGCATGGGCGGCGAGGAGTTCCTGCTGGTCCTGACCGGGATGAGCCCCACCGCCGCGGTGGCCAGGATGGAGGACCTGCGGGCCTCCATCGCCGCCCGCTCCTGGACGTCGATCACCGGCGAGCTGCCCGTCACGGTCAGCATCGGCGTGACGGCCTCCCAGCCGCACAGCACCCAGTCCGAGCTCCTCAACCTCGCCGACGCGAACCTGTACACGGCCAAGCACAAGGGACGCAACCGCGTCTGCGCCACCTCCGGCGCGGCTCCCGTGCCCGTCTCCGCCGACGACCGGCGGCGTCACCGCGACGCCCCGCTCCCGGCGGACACCCGCTGAGCCCGGCCCATCGGGATGCGGCGGGCCGGGGCCGGGGCGCCGTGGACCAGGAGCCGGGGCACGATGGGACCAGGCGCTAAGGTGCGACGGTCAGGCACGTCCACGAGGAGCACCACCATGCGCGTCACACTGGCCGACCCTCTCGCCCTGATCCCGGGCTTCGAGCGGACCCACCGGGAGCAGTCGGCGCGTTATCCGGCGGCGGCGCCGGGGTGGCAGCCGGTGCACACCGTCTACGTGCCGGCCGACCGGTTCGGCGCGGAGACGGTGGAACAGTGGGGTGCCGCCGCGCTGGAGCTGTTCACCCGGCACCTGGCCGGGCCCGAGCACCTCGCCGCGGTCTTCGGGGTGAGCGCGGACCTGGCCGCGGACGTGCACGCGAGGGTCGCCGCCAAGCTCCGCCGGGAGCCGGTCGAGGACCTGCGGGTGGACTTCGAGGACGGGTACGGCGTGCGCCCCGCCGAGGAGGACGGCCACGCCGCGTGGGCCGCCGAGGCGGTCGCCGCCCTGCACGCGGCCGGTGCGCTCCCCCGCCGCTGGGGGCTGCGGGTCAAGTCGTTCGCCGACGGCGACCCGGGCCGGAGCCTGCGGACGCTGGACGGGTTCCTGACCGGGGTCGTCGAGCGGGCCGGGCTCCTGCCGGAGGGGTTCACGGTCACCTTCCCCAAGGTGCTGATGAAGGACTACCTGTACCAGTTCTCCGACTGCCTGGGGTCCCTGGAGAAGGGGCTGGGCCTGGCCGAGGGCACGCTGCGGTTCGAGATCCAGGTCGAGGCCACCCAGACCGTGGGCTTCCTCGACACCTCCCTGGCCGGCTCGCTCGGCGGCAGGCTCTCGGCCGCGCACTTCGGCGTCTTCGACTACACGGCGAGCTGCTCGCTCCCCCCGCACGAGCAGCGGCTGGACCATCCGGCCTGCGACCACGCCCGGCACGTCATGCAGACGGCGTTCGCCGGGACCGGCGTGGAACTGTCGGACGGCTCACTGGCCGCCTCCCCCGCCTCCGGCGGCAGGGACGACGTGCACGCGCTGTGGGCACGCCACGCGGAGCTGGTCGAGCACTCCCTGCGGCACGGCTTCTACCAGGGCTGGGACATGCATCCCTCGCACCTGGTCAGCCGCTTCGTCACGGTCTACGCCTTCCACCTGCGTCACTACGCCGAGTTCTCCGCCCGGGTCCGGGCGTGGCAGGAGCAGCGCGAGGCGGGCGGCGGGGTGATGGACGAGCCCGCGACGGTCAAGACGATGGCCGCCGCGCTGCGCCGCGCGGACCTCGCCCTCTGAAGAGCCCGCCGGGAGCGCCCGCGATCAGTCGATCAGGGTCCGCCACCGACGGACCAGGAAGGGATCGACCGGGTCCGACCACGACGCCCGCACGGCGCTCCCGACGTGGAAGGCCCGCACGCCGTACTCCAGCAGAACCGGGACGTGGGCGGGCCTCAGCCCGCCGCCCGCCATGATCAGAGGGCCGTCGCCGGCCTCGCACCGGGTCTTGAGGACGGGCAGGCCGTCCCCCACACCACCGGGCGCGCCGGAGGTGAGCACGGTGGCGAGGTTGGGCAGCAGGCGGACGGCGCGCCAGCCCGCCTGGACGTCGGCGGCGTGGTCCACCGCCCGATGGAAGGTCCAGGGCAGCGGGGCCACCGCGTGGATCATCGCCTCGGTGGCGGCGAGGTCGACCCCGCCCTCGGCGTCGAGGAAGCCGAACACGAACCCGGCCGCGCCCGCCTCGGCCAGGGCCTTGGCGTCGCGCCGCAGCCCTTCCAGGGATTCGGGCGTGGCCAGGAACGTGGGATCGGCACGCAGCATGACCATCTGCGGCAGCGCGCACACCTTGGAGATCTCCGCGACCGTCTCCGCCGCCGGGGTGAGCCCGTCGGACGCCATGTCGGCGACGATCTCCAGACGGTCGGCGCCGCCCTCTTCGGCCGCGACCGCATCACGCGCGTCGAGCGCGATCACCTCAAGCAGAGACCCGGTCATGCGCCCTCCTCCGGCGGCCGCACGACCCAGGTGCCCTGTCCATCGATGACCTCGACAAGCTCAGTCATGAGATGAGGCTATCGGATGGCTTTGTCCGAGATATCTGGGGATCGCCCTGGTTCAGGCATGCCCGGCGGCCCATTCCGCGAGCACCGGCTCCCGGCGGTCCACGAACGGCAGGGCGGTGCCCGGGACGCCGCCGCGCACCCCGCCGGGCCGCTGGAACAGCGCTCCCGAGGCACGGTGCGGCAGATCGACCGTGCGCAGATGGGTGAACCGCTGGCGCCGGTAGTAGGCCTGAAGCCCGGGGTTGTCCTTCGCGCAGTCCAGCCGGAGCCAGCGCCTGCCCGCGGCGAGCACGCGCAGCCCCGCCCAGTCGAGCAGCGCCTCGCCCAGGCCGCGGCCGGAGTGGCTGCGCGCCACGGCCAGCTTGTGGACGTAGAGCGCCGAATCCGGACGGTCCAGCGGGGTCCAGAACTCGGGGTCGGCGTCGCCGTCCAGGGCCACCGTCGCGGCCGGGCGGAGCGTGCCGTCCCCGCCGTCCCCGCCGTCCTCCCCGTCGATCACGTACAGGCTCCCCTCCTCGATCAGCGGGACGATGCGCTCGGCGGGGAAACCGCCTGCGGGCCACTGGCGCACACCTCGGCCGTTCAGCCAGGTGGCGGTCTCCGCCAGAAGGCCGAGCACCCCGGGGAGGTCGTCGCGGGTCGCCCTGCGGAGGGTGAGGCGGCGCCGGGTGGCGAGATTGACGGTGTTCGAGTGCATGATTCATCCCTTCGTTGCGTTCGGTACACGAGTTGACACGGAGAGTGGTCAACCGATGGCGCACGGCAGCCAGGCCGGGCCGGGGGGAAGGCCTAGGGACCCGAGGCGAAACGGGGAAAAGGACAGGGAAAGAAGCGGTGCCGCCGCCCGCGGCGCGGGCGGGGCGAGGACCACCCGGCCGGGGTGGTCACGGGGACCTCAACGGCTTTCCAGCTCGTACCTGATCAGGTGCTTGTCGGCGGGGAGTACGGAGATCGCCACCCGTACGGGAACGTCGTCCTCGTCGTAGCCGACACGGACATAGACGAGGACCGGCGTGCCCGACTGGAGCTGCAGCCGCTCGGCCTCCGAACTGGTGGGCATCCGCGCCCAGATGTCGTCCACCACCCTGACCTGGGGGTGGCCGAGTTCCTCAAGCACCCTGTTGGCCCCGCGCGCGATGTCACCGGGACGGGCGATCTCCGATCCGGAGACCAGCGCGAGCGGGAAGTACGAGTCGTTGGTGTTGTACGGCTGACCGTCCACGAACCGCAGCCGGCGCCGGACCACGGCGAGGTCGCTGTCGGGCAGTTCCAGCCTGCTGGCGATCTCCTCCGCCGGGTGCACGATCGACACCTCGATCTCCTGGCTCGGTTCGCGGCCTTCCTGGGACACTGCCCAGGCGAAGGCCTCCCGAGTCTCCCCCGGCTGCGGCTGGAGTTCCCGCTGGGGATGCATCAGCAGCGGACGGCGTTCCCTGACCACGGTGCCCCGGCGCGGCGTCCTGGTGACCAGGCCCTCGTTGACCAGCTCGCCGAGAGCGAGCCGGACGGTGTTCCGGCTCACCTGGTGGGCGAGCATGAGCTCTGACTCGGTCGGTAGCTGGTCCCCGGGTCCGAGCACGCCGGAGTAGATGGTCCTCCTCAGCTCGGAGGCCACCAATTGGTACAGCGATGACCGTGCCATTAAATCCCCTTTGTTCCAACAAACCTAGACGATCTGGTTCTAGTGGGGAACAGCCCCTTGACCCAGCCTCCCAGGGGCCGCATCATCCAATCGTTGGTACAAATCCATTGAAAGGTCGGCAAGGGGGTGGAGGCCGGTGCCGTCGGTCCGCGCGGATATGCCGTACCTGCCCTGGCGCGATCCCTGCGAGGCGACACGTTTACTGCGTTACGCGTTGCATCGCCAGGGGTTCACCCACACCTACCAGAGCAACGGGAACGGAATGTCCGTGCTTTCGGTGCTGACCGATCTGACCGTGTGGTGCAAGAGCGGGTCGTTCATCTGGAAAGAGGACGGGTGCGAGATCTCGCACCCGGCGGACGATCCGGTCGGGGCCGCACGGCTGATCTCCCGGCACTATCGGCGACCGGCCGCCGAGGATGACTCGGAGGTGATGGATTTCGTCCCCACCGACTCCCTGCGCGAATGACCGGTTCTGAGGACCTCATCCCTCGCCGGGGTCCTCTGCCGTCGCACAGGGCGGAACGCGTCCTGGCGGGTCCCCCACGCCCGCCAGGGCGCGCTTTCGTGTCCGGCCGCGGCATGCCCGCACGCCGTACCACCGCGGCCCCTCAGTCCGCCGGGCGCCAGTCGATCAGCGTCAGCTCGTCGTCCACCCGGACGAAGACCGCCTCGGCGCGCTGCCCGGTGTGCGGGGGCTCCGCGCCGCGCCAGTTGCCGTACATCACGCACTCGGGCGCGCCGGCCGGCCGTACCATCACCACGACGTACGGCTCCCGCACCCCGGGCAGGAACGGCTGGTGGCTGACGATCCAGCTCTCGATCCGCCCTGCGGGCTCCACCGCCTCCCAGCTCCACCCCGCGGTGCGGCAGCGGTGGCAGTAGGCGCGGGCCGGGAAGCGCCGCGTGCCGCAGGAGTCGCAGCGCTGGACAGTGAGCTCGCCCGCGCGGACCCGCTCCCACCAGGCCGCCGAGTCCCGGTCGGTCACCGGCCGTATCCGGCGTGTCGCCTCCGCGGACACGGGCTCACCCCTTCCTGAGGACCAGCGCCGAGGTGGCGGGCAGGATGTAGCCGGGCTGGGCGGTGGACAGGGCCACCTCTGCGCCGTCCACCTGGCGGTCGCCGGCGTCGCCGCGGAGCTGGGAGACGGCCTCGGCGACGTGGTTGACGCCGTGCACGTACCCCTCGGAGAGGAACCCGCCGTGGGTGTTGACCGGAACCCCCTCGCCCGAGGCGGCGTACGGCCCGCCCTCGCCCTTGGCGCAGAACCCGTAGTCCTCCAGCTGGACGACCACCGAGTAGGTGAAGCAGTCGTAGACCTCGGCCACGTCGATCTCGGCGGGACCGATGCCGGCCTGCCGGTACAGGCGGGGGGCCAGCTCGGCGGCGGCGGTCGTCGTGACGTCGGACGGCCCGCCGGACAGGAACGAGTCGCCGCCGCCCCAGGCCGCGGCGGAGATCAGCACCGGCGGGCGGCGCAGGTCCCGGGCCCGCTCAGCTGTGGTGATCACCAGGGCGCAGGCGCCGTCGGTCTCCAGGCAGCAGTCCAGCAGCCGGAACGGCTCGGCGATCCAGCGGCTGGCGAGGTAGTCGTCGAGGGTGATCGGGGTGCGCATCAGGGCCCGGGGGTTCTTGGCGGCGCTGGCGCGCTGCCGTACGGCAAGCTGCCCGAAATGCTCTTCTTTAGTGCCATATTTAGCCATATGGGCGCGGGCGAACATCGCGTACTGCTGCGGTGGCGCGACGTATCCGTACGGCGCCTGGTACTGCACCTCGGGGCTGACCGGCAGACCGCGGCCCGTCCCGCCCATCCGGAACTCCGAGCGCGCGTTGATCGCCCGGTAGCAGACGACCGTCTCCGCCACCCCGGCCGCGACCGCGAGCGCGGCCTGGCCGATCACGGCATGGGAGACGCTGCCGCCGCCGAACTGGTCCAGGTGCCAGGAGGGCCGGTGGACACCGAGCGCGGGCCCGACCACGGAGGGGGCCGCCGAGTCGCCGACCCGATGGGTGGCCAGGCCGTCCACGTCGTCGGCGGTCAGCCCGGCGTCCTCCAGCGCGGCCAGGATCGCCTCGCAGGCCAGGGTCAGGGTGCTGACCCCGGAGTTTTTGGAGAACCGCGTGTATCCGACGCCCGCGACGGCCGTACGGTCCCGGAACCCCGCCACGCGCACCCCCCATCCAAGCAAGCGCTTGGCCAGAGGCTAGGCTGGTGGACCCCATGTGTCAACGACATACTTTTTCCGGAACTTCCCTACCATCCAAGCAAGCGCTTGGTAATATACAGGGGACGGCAGGCTGCCGGCCCGCCGCCGCCATCCCCGCGGGGGCCGATCGGGCGCGATTGAGGAGGCGAATGCGACCATGGGCACCCACGCGGCACGGCTGCTGGAACCGGACGGTCACTCCCGCGCGCATCCGAACGGACGCGGGACCATCGGCAACGGAGCCGCCATGCGCAACGGCCTTTTCCCGGGTCACCCCGACGGATCCGGCGACCGGCCCCGCAGGTCCGGCGAGCACAACGGGGCCGTCGACAGCACGCGGTTCCGGTCCGTGCTCGGCCACTTCGCCACCGGCGTCGTGGCCATCACCGCGATCGACCCCGGCACCGGCGCGCCGTGCGGCCTGGCCGCCAACTCCTTCACCTCGGTCTCGCTCGACCCCCCGCTCGTGGCGTTCTGCGTGGCGCACACCAGCACCAGCTGGCCGCGCGTGCGCGCCGCCACGACCCTGACCGTCAACGTGCTGGCCGAGCACCAGCAGCCGGTCTGCGCGGCGCTGGCGAGCAAGGGCGGCGACAAGTTCGCCGGTCTGGAATGGACCGCCTCCCCCAGCGGCAACCCCGTGATCGGCGACGCTCTCGCCTGGATCGACTGCTCCGTCGAGGCCGAGTACCCGGCCGGCGACCACGTCATCGTCGTCGCCCGCGTCCACCAGCTCGACGTCCAGGGCGACAGCGGCCCGCTGGTGTTCTTCCGCGGCGGCTACGGCCGGTTCCACGCATGACCGATCCGCACATGACCGATCCACGCATGACCGATCCGCACACGACCGCCGGCTTCCGCGAGGAGGTCCGCTCCTGGCTGGAGGGGCACCTGAGCGGCGAGTTCTCCCACGCGCGGGGGCTGGGCGGGCCCGGCCGCGAGCACGAGGGACACGAGGTGCGCCTGGCCTGGGAGCGGCTGCTCGGCGCGGCGGGCTGGACCTGCCTGGGCTGGCCCGAGGAGCACGGCGGGCGCGAGGCGTCCCTGGCCGAGCAGGTCGTCTTCCACGAGGAGTACGCCCGCGCCCAGGCCCCGGCCCGGGTCGGGCACATCGGTGAGGGCCTCATCGGGCCCACCGTCATCGACTACGGCACCGAGGAGCAGAAGCGCCGCTTCCTGCCGCCGATCCGGCTCGGCGAGGAACTGTGGTGCCAGGGCTACTCCGAACCGGAGGCCGGATCCGACCTGGCGAACGTGCAGACCCGGGCGCACCTGGAGGGCGGCGAGTGGGTGGTCACCGGCCAGAAGGTGTGGACCTCCCTGGCCCACGTCGCCGACTGGTGCTTCGCCCTGTGCCGCACCGAGCCGGGCTCGGCGCGGCATCGGGGGCTGTCGTACCTGCTGATCCCGATGGACCAGCCCGGCGTCGAGGTCCGGCCGATCGTCCAGCTGACCGGCACCAGCGAGTTCAACGAGGTCTTCTTCGACGGCGCCCGTACGGGCGCCGCCAACATCCTGGGCGCGCCCGGTGAGGGCTGGCGGGTGGCGATGGCCACGCTCGGCTACGAGCGCGGCGCCTCCACCCTCGGCCAGCAGATCGGTTTCCAGCGGGAGTTCGACCGCGTCGTGGAGACGGCCAGGCGCACCGGCGCCGCCGAGGACCCGGTCCTGCGCGACCGGCTGGTCCGCTCGTGGCTGGAGCTGCGGATCATGCGCCTGAACGCGCTGCGCACGATGACCTCCCTGTCGGCCGGGGAACCGGGCCCCGAGGTGTCGATCGCCAAGCTCTACTGGTCGGAGTGGCACCGGCGGCTGGGCGAGCTGGCGCAGGCGGTGCAGGGCCGGGAGGGGCTGGTCGCCGACGGCCCGCCGTACGAGCTGAACGACCTGCAGCGGCTCTACCTGTTCAGCCGGGCCGACACCATCTATGCCGGGTCCAGCGAGATCCAGCGCACCATCATCGCCGAGCGCACTCTCGGCCTCCCCAAGGGGTAGGCCCCCAGGGAGCCGTCCTCGAAGCCGTATGGTGATCTGAAGGGCTCGTCACGCCCGCTCCGGGGACTGCAGGCCGGACCCCCGCCGAGGACCGTCACCGGTGACACGACGACCGGAGAGCCATGGAACGCGAGAAGATCACCCTCAGGGGTACCCAGGAGACCATGCTCGCCACGCTGTACGGCAGGGCGCTGGACAGCCGCTCGCCGAGGTCCATCCTGCGCGACCACGAGGCCGCCAGGGCGGTCCGGCGCATCGACTACGACTTCCGCAAGATGGGCATGACCGCCACGACCGCCGCCGGCGTCGCGCTGCGCGCCAGACAGCTCGACGAGTGGACCGCCGAGTTCCTCGCCGTCCACCCCGAGGCCACCGTGCTGCATCTGGCCTGCGGTCTCGACACCCGCGTCCACCGGCTCGGCCCGCCCCCGTCGGCCCGCTGGTTCGACGTCGACTATCCCGAGGTCGTCGAGCTGCGCGAGCGGCTGCTCCCGCGCCCCGAGGGCGACTACCGGACGATCGGCGCCTCGGTGACCGACGACGGGTGGCTCGACGCGATACCCGCCGACCGCCCGGCCGTGGCCGTCTTCGAAGGACTGACGATGTACCTGCGCAAGGAGGACGGCAGACGGCTGATCCAGCGGATCACCGGGCGCTTCCCCGGCGGGCAGCTCCTCTTCGACGGCTACGGGACGGTGGGCATCCGGATGCAGAAGCTGGTGCCCGCGGTACGCAGGTCCGGCGCGACGCTGTACTGGGGCATCGACGACCCGCGCGAGATCGAGGGCTGGCACGACGGGCTGGAGTGCCTGGACGCCCTGCGCAGCGTCGACATGCCCGGCCTGGACGAGCTCCCCCTGGCCGGCCGGATCCAGCTGGGGATACTGAAGCACATCCCCGCCCTGCGGGACGCGGGCCGCATCCTGCGCTACCGGTTCTGAGGTTCCGGGCCGTGAACCGGTCTCCATCGAGCGAACCCCCGCCTACTGCCGCGTGCAACCCCGCCGACCACCCCGGGACCGCGACCTCCGAACCCCGATTCCTACGCACCCGATCGCTCCCTCTATGACAGGACACACAACGTTCGTACCGACGAGACCGTGGCGTCATTAATGCCTCTCGGGGCGCGCCGCCTCCCGTTCCGGGACTTCAGACCTTCGGTAGATCAACCGCCATATCCGGCAAATCTGCCATGACCGCTTCGGCAGATCTGCCACGAACTAGGCGGCAGATCTGCCATGATGGTTCCGGCAGATCTGCAACGCACCAGGCCAGCGACGGCTACTCTCACATCGTGGAGACTGACGATTTGATGCTCTTCCCGCGCCGGGCACAAGCCATGGCGATGGAAGCACTCACCGATACCCGGGTAGTGGTGATCAATGGTGCCCGGCAGGTCGGCAAGAGCACCCTGGCCCAGGCCATCGTGCGAAACGCGACAGGAGCCAGGGAGCTCTACCTGGACCAGGCGGCCGTACGCGCGGCGGCACGGCAGGATCCAGACGGAATTGTGCATCACGACGGGCTCCTTCTCATCGACGAGATCCAGCGCGTACCCGACCTGCTCCTGTCCATCAAACGGGAAGTGGACGCCGATCCGCGGCCAGGACGCTTCCTACTGACGGGATCCGCCCGTCTCCTGGGACTTCGTGACCTTCCGGACGCGCTGCCCGGCAGGTCCGAGACGATCGAGCTCTGGCCGCTGTCCCAGGGAGAGATCGAGCAGAGCCCCGACGGATTCGTGGATGCGGCATTCCGGTACGGCCCCGATCTCACCATTTCAAGACCCGGGCTCCGCAGGAGCGACTATTTGAACCGGGCACTACGGGGCGGCTATCCGGAGGCCGTCCACCGTTCCTCGCATCGCAGAAGAGCGCGCTTCTTCGAGTCCTACATCTCCGATTTGATCAACCGGGACGTGAAGCAGGTCGCCGACATCGAGCACCCCGCCGACATGCGCCGCCTGCTCAACATCCTGTGCGGGCGGATGGGCGGCCTGGCTGTGATCGACAACATCAGCCGCGACCTTGGCATAGCGCGCAATACCGTGAAGCGGTATGTCGACCTGCTCGACCTGGTGTATGTCATCCGGCGGATCCCGGCCTGGTCCTCCAACGCGACCACGCGCGCCATCGCCACACCCAAACTCCTGGTGGTGGACTCCGGGCTCGGCGCCCACCTGGCCGGCCTCACCCCCTCCCGGGTCACCGACGTCACCGCGCCCGTGGGCCCGCTGCTGGAGAACTTCGTCCTCGGCGAGCTGGCCCGCCAGCTGACCTGGGCGGAAGAGCCCATACGGCTCTATCACTACCGAGACCGGGACGGGATCGAAGTCGACGGCATCCTGGAGCGCGCCTCTGGTGAGGTCGTCGGCATTGAGGTCAAGGCGGCCGAGACCGTACGCGCCGACGACTTCAAAGGGCTTCAGCACCTGGCCCGCCGACTCGGCGACCGGCTCATCGCCGGGTACGTCCTCTACGCTGGCCAGGAAACGCTTCCTTTTGGAGACCGGATGCGGGCTCTTCCGCTGTCCGCGCTGTGGGAGGCGCCATCGACTCCCTGACGTGTCGAATCCATCAGGCAGAACCGGCCGGATGGGTCACATAGCTTGACATCGGTGCCGCCGAGGCGGCGGTAACCGTCGGCGTATCTGCGGATGTTCCTGGAGGAGAGTCCTTCGATCGGACTCCTGTCCGCAGCCTCAGGCGTCGGTGTCTTTCGGGTGGCGGGGTGAGGCGTAGATGATCCAGACGGTGCGGGTGTCGTCATCGATGGCGTAGCGGACGCGCCCGCCGCTGATGACCTCGAATCCCCACTGTTCCAGGTCGTGGCCGTTGTGGCGATGGGTGGCCAGGTCGCCACGGAGCCGGTGCCGGCGTCCGTGATCTGCCCGGCAACGGGGATCGGCCCGCAGTGTCTCGAAGCAGCGGCGGGTGTTGGCCAGGGCGTGCCGGCACAACTCCTCCCAGCCTTTGACCGCCTCACCGGTGCCGAACCGGAGGTCCCGTTCGCCGTCGGGTGGCGGGACCGTCACCCGGTCGCCGCGCTTGGGACTCACGCGGTGACCTCGACCGGCCCGAAGTCACCGCTGGTGGCCTTGCGTGCCTGGGCGTAGCGCACGGGGTCGGCTTTGATGCGGACGGTGGCCCGCCAGCCCGCGATGACTTCCTGGGCGGTGGTATCGACCTCGAGTTCCGCGGCGTCGGAGAGCGCCTCGACTTCTGATAAGCGGTGAACGGAGCGGCGGGCGCGGACAGCCCCACGCGGCGGGACAGATCTCCCCCACTCGGCCCGTTCGCCGATGGCCCAGATCTCACAGATCTCGATGGCCTTGTCATTGGTGATCCGGTGGACGATCCGCTGAACCTGATGGGTCACCTGGCCGTATGGGGCCGGCGCGTTGTCGACGCGGACTGGCACCAGCGACGCTGGCGCTGACCCCGAGAACGGGAAGGGCGGGCACCGGTGTGCCCGTCACCAAGGCACAGTTCCGGCGTCGTCGAAGAATCCGCCGGTCGGTCCGTCGTCGGGCAGGGTCGCGAGGTCAATCGCGATGGCCGCACCCTGTTGCGGTGTACGGACGCCACTGAAGCCGTTGAGGTCGGTGGCGGTGAAACCGGGACAGCCGGAGTTGATCAGGATGTTGGTATCACCCAGTTCCTTGACGTATTGGATAGTGAGGGCGTTGAGGAAGGTCTTCGACGCCAAGTACGCAGCTGGAACTGGGCCCATGTCGATGCCGGGTGCGGTTTGCAGGGCGAGCGAGCCGACGCTGCTGGACATGTTGACGATCCGCGGTGACGCCGAGGCGCGCAGCATCGGCAGCATCGCGTTGGTGACCCGGATGACCCCGATCACGTTGGTTTCCACGACGGCTCGCACGGTCGCGGGATCGACCGTGGTGGGCGTCTGCGGCACGCCGCCGGTGATCGCGGCGTTGTTGACCAGAACATCGAGCCCTCCGGCATGGTCGGCGATCAATCGGGCCGCCGCGGACACACTTGCGTCGTCGGTCACGTCGAGCGGCACGCCGAACGCATCGGTCCCGGCCGCGCGCAACTTCTCCACCGCGGTGTCGCGGCGTCGCCGATCGCGCGCGCCCACACCGATTCGCCAGCCAAGCGCGCCCAGGCCAGCGGCGATCTCGTATCCGATTCCCTTGTTCGCGCCGGTCACCAGCGCAATCGTCTGTTCACTCACATCGCCGATCCTGCCGCGGCTCGGGGTGCGGCATCCAAGACCGATCGGGTGGGCGGCGATACCGCACGGGTATTGGTCGCGGTCACAGCCGAATACCATGATCTGGTGGAGACGCGGGAGATGCGATATTTCGTCGCCGTCGCTGAGGAGTTGCACTTCGGACGGGCGGCACAACGGCTCGCGATGGCGCAACCACCACTATCGCGAGCCATCCAGCAGCTCGAACGGCGGCTCGGAGTCGTTCTGCTGCACCGCACCACTCGCGCCATCGCCTTGACCGAAGCCGGGGCGGTGCTGCTGCGGGAGGCCCGGACCGTGCTCGACGCGGTCGAAGCCGCCGAGCGCCGCACCCGCCGCGCCGCGGGCGGCCAGCCGGGTGTGGTGCTGGCCGCCAAGGCTGGAGCGTCCAGGGAACTGTTGTCGAAGCTTCTGGACGCCTACGCCGCCGAACCGGGCTCGGCGGCAGTCGAGGTGATGTTGTGCGGGCCGGGCGAGCCGGAAAGTCTGCTGCGCACCGGGCGTGCCGACGTTGCTCTGCTCCACCGGCCCTACGACACGACAGCCGGATTCGACACCGAGGATCTGCACACCGAACAGCAGGTCGTGGTCCTGCCCAAGGGTCATCCCCTCGCCAACCGGGCGCATCTGTCGTTAGTCGAGGTCAACGCCCAGGCGGACCTGCCCCTGCCGCGCTGGCCTGGACGGGATGGCAGCCATCCGGACGGCCCCGGCCCGCAGGTGCGCGACCATACCCAACTGTTCCAACTGATCGCGCTCGGGCTGGCCTGCGCCGTCATACCCGAGTCGCTCCGAGACCAGCTACGCGACGACCACGCCATTGTGCCGGTGCCGGACGCACCGGCCGTCACGACCGTAATCGCCTGGCCACCACACAGCAGATCCAAAGCCGTCGCCGACCTCGTCCGCACCGCGACACGCCTCCAGCCGACACCCGCTGCGGCACCGACACCAGCTTGATGTCGGTGCCGCCGAGACCATGGGGCTCGCGAGAACGGCCAAGATGCTCGCCGGGATGCTTCTTGGCCGTCCCCTCACGGCGAAGGCGTCCGTGCCGCAGCCGAGATCCATCACGGCGGCCGGGTCGGCCGAGAGCGGATGATCACGTCCGGATGTGGTGCCTCGCGAGCACGGCGAGGAGTCCGAGCTGGATCGCGGTGGCGAGGACCATTCGTACGCTGAGGCTGTCCATGTGGGGTATCGCGAGGACGAGGAAAGCCGCAGCCGGTGCGGCCGCGCACAGCCGCATCCACTTCTTGTGGCCGAGGGCGGAGAATCGCCGGGCGAAGACCAGGCAGGCGCCGAACCACGCTATCTGAACGATCAGGAAACCGACCTCGTGCAGCATGCCGTGCCAGCTCATCTCGGGGGCGCCGGCCGGTGCCCCCGAGGGGAAACCGGCCCCCGCGTCGGTGGGGAAGATCCCCGCCATGATGAGTCCGACGCCGTTGAGTCCGACCAGGACCGGCGCCCATCGATGGCCTCGTCCGGAGCGGAGTTCCCGTCCCAGGCCGGCGGCGGATGCCAGCAGGAGCGCGCCGCAGAGCATGAAATTGGTGATCTGTATCCATCCCGGATCGCCGAGGCTCAGCAGGCTCAGCGGATGCCGGGTCAGATCGTAGCCGTCGCGGGTCACCGCCTGGACCGACCACAGTGCGAGAAACAGCGGTCCGGCCACGACTCCGCAGATGAGCAGGCGGGCAGTGGTGGGCGCTGTGACCGAGGCGTGGTGTTCCATGGAGGGGTTCCTCTCTGTTCGAGGGTGTCTCTGTCCGGGAGGGTCCGGGTTCGACGTCGATCGCGTCGCAGGACACGTCGGAGCCGGCCGGGCCGACCGGACACCCCCGGGCAGAGATTTCAGGAACAGGCGGCGTCGCCGGAGTCCAGACCGCGAAGCCTCGGGGGCGCGCGTTCAAGGAGCGCCGCTTCCGTTCAGAGGCCTGAGCCGTACGGCCCGGCCGCCTTGCGGAGGAGTCGCACGGACTGCCCGGCTCCTCCCGAATGCCGTCGATCGTCCCGATGTGACAGAGTGATCGACATGTTCGCAGTCACCGTACGGACGGAAGACGGTCGCCGGCACGTCCGGGCAGGGGCGGAAGAACTCGCCGAACTGGTCAACCGGCTGGGCGGCCGGGACAACCGGTTCCTGGTCGTCCAGCGGATCCCCGACCTGCCCGATGTCTTCATCCAGGTGTGGCACGAAGACGAATGCGACTACACGGTGGAGCACCGCGACGGGGCGCCCGACCGGCACTTCCAGGTGATGTTCGACGAGCCCGAGCCGGTGATCGCGGTCATGACCCGCTGGGCGCGCCGGGAGGACGGGTGGGACGCCGGGCTGGACTGGACCCCGTTGGACCTGGGCCCTCCCGAGTCTGCGCCTCCTCTGGAACTCGACGAGGACGAGCGCGAGAAGCTCCACGCGCGCATCCGTGAAGTGATCGTGGGCGGTTACGCGACACGGGCGCAACTGGCCGAGATCGCGCAGGACTATCTCGTGTCAGGCGACCGCCGCCCGGTCTCTCCCGGCCAGGCACGCCGGCTGGTGGACCGGATGTGGCTGGAGCGCGTCGAGGAGCAGGCCTCCTGGCGGGGGGAGACGGACCCGGAGCGGCTCAGCCGGGCCTTCGCCGCCCTGGAAACCGCAGGGATTACGGCGAGGGAGAACTTCACCTGCTGCCGCGCGTGCGGCCAGGCGGAGATCGGGGCGGCGGGCGCACCCGATGCCCGCGGCTACGTCTACTTCCACAGCCAGTGCACGGACTCGGCCGCGGCCGGACACGGACTGGCGCTCCTGTACGGCGGCTTCGACGGTTCGCCGGACACGACGGCGTCCATCGGCCGGGAGATCGTGGCCGTGCTCGGGGAGACCGGCCTTCCTGCGGAGTGGGACGGCGATCCCCGCAGGGCCATCACCGTCGCCCCCCTCGACTGGCGCAAACGCCTCGTCGGCTGAGGAGACCGCCTCCCCGGCCGGACCGGTACCGCTCCGAGGCCGTACGGACGTCGTCTCCTGCGGTTCGCGAACGCCCGGACACCGCCGATCCGGATTGTCGGTCCGGTAGAGCAGGATGGCGGGCATGGCTGAGCGCAAGTACGGCGTGCCCGCGCCCGAGACCCGGACGACCGTCAGATCCGAGGACTGGGGGTGCGATGACCTGTCGGACCGCCTGTACGAGCAGGTCGCCTTCGTCGATGTGGACATGACCGAGGCGTCGAGTCGGCGGGCGACCTTCTCCGAGTGCGCGTTCCGCGACGTCCGCTTCAACGCGTCCACCCATTCCGAGACCGCCTTCCTGAACTGCACCTTCACCCGCTGCACGTTCTTCGACGCCACTTTCACCGGCTGCAAGATGATCGGCGGCATGTTCAGCGACTGCACCTTCGACCTGCTCAAGGTCGACGGCGGAGACTGGTCGTTCGTCGGCCTGCCGGGGGCCTCCCTGCGCAGCGCCTCCTTCACCGACGTGCGGATGCGCGAGGCCGATCTCACCGGGGCGCGGTGCGAGGGAGCCGTGCTCCGGGGGGTCGACCTGTCCGGCGCGTGGCTGCACAGCGCCGACCTGTCCCGCTGCGACCTGCGCGGCAGCGATCTGTCGGCGCTGGACCCGCTCACCACAGCCGTCAAGAACGCCGTGATCGATGTCCGCCAGGCCGTCACGATCGCCGTCGCGCTGGGCCTGGACGTGCGTTCCGACTGAGTAGCCCTGTGTCAAGCTGCTGCTGATTGATCTTGCCTGAGCAGGGTCTGGAGGGCCCCATGCTCGGCCGGATCGTAGGCGACGCCGTCCTGCCAGCAGTGCCAGATCACATACAGCCAGGCCCGCGCGAGAATGCGGGTGGCATGGGGATGGTCCTTGCCTCGGGCGACCGCATCGGCATACAACTTGGCCGCCCAGACATTGGCCCTGCGGGAGTCGGCAGCAAAGTCGCAGACCGCATCCCGCAACTGCTTGTTGACCGCCCAACGGAAACCGACGCTCTTGTGCTTGCCGGACTGGCGGGTCGAGGGCGCCACCCCGGCCAGGCACGCCAGCGCGGCCGGATCGGGGAATCGGGCGCGGCAGTCGCCGATCTCAGCCAGTAGCCGGGCGGCGCGCACGGTGCCCGAACGGGGCAGCGAGGTGAAGATGTGCGCGTCGGCGTGCACCGCGAGTTGCTCGGCGATCTGCGCCTCCAGGGCCTTGATCTGCTCGACCAGCGCAGCCAGCACGGCCAGCAGGGCACGAGTGGTATGCGCGCGGGCGGCGCCGTCATCGCCGCTCGCGCCGCGGGGCGCGCTTTTGAGATGGGCCAGCAGCGCGGCCGGGCTCTGCCGGCCGCAGTAGCCGACACTGCCCAACCAGGCGGCCAGGCGGCGCTGCGACAGCCAGTCGGCGCGGTCCTGGCAGTCGAAGCGGGCCAGGAAAGCCAGGCTGATCGGGCTGTCCAGGCTGGCGAACAGGCCGACGGCGCCGGGCAGAGCCTTCTGCAGGTGGGCGCGTAGCTGGTTGCCCAGGGCCACCCGGTGGGCGACCAGGTCACGGCGGGCACGCACGGTGGCCCGCAGCGTGGCGGTGGCCGGGTCATCGGGGGTCAGTCGGCGGAGCCGGGCCCGATCGGTGCGCAGGGTGTCGGCCAAGACGAACGCGTCGAAGCGGTCGTCTTTGTTGCCGGCCGCACCGTAGCGGGAGCGCAGGTTCTTGACCTGGTTCGGGCTGATCACCACCACGGTCAGGCCGGCGGCGAGCAGGGCCTCGACCACGGGGCCGTCACCGCGTTCGATGGCGACCTCGGCCGCTCCGGCTTGTATGAGGCCTCGGGTGAGGTCGTTGAGTCCGGCGTCGGTGTGGGCGACGGTGAAACGGGTGGTCACTTTGCCGGCCGCATCGACCACGCAGGCGACGTGATCGGCGCTGGCCCAGTCGACGCCTGCGGTCACCCCGTTGGGGGCGTTGGCGGGCAGGGATGTGGCGGGGGCATACTGCATGACAGCCTCCTCGCTGCTAGCCCAGTGGGGAGGCACCCTTTTTTTCGGTGCCGGGACGCGGCAGCCAGTGAGCTCACTGTTCGGCGCTCGGCGGCGCTCAGCCCTGTCGACGGTCAGCGCGTCCCGGGTGACCGCCGGATCCCGCGGAACTCAGTCTGGACCTCCAGGTCGAGCGAGCAGGGCGGTGATCCGGTGGCACCTGGGGTGCATCGGCGGTCTTCGACTGCCGACAAGACAATGGTGCACCAGTGAGCGTGCACGGGACGCCCGTCAGCCGCCGACCCCGAGGAGGCCGCCGTCGGGGGCCGGGACGGGGCCGGTGGTCCCCCGGCGGAACGGCCGCCCTCCGGGTCGCGGAAGTCGTTACCGCCGGGCACCTGACGCCGGAGAGGCTGATCATTAAAGTGGGCGCCATGACCGATCCCCCCGATCATCTGCAGATCCGTGCCGGTGACCGCGACCGGGACCGGGTGGCCGAGACCCTGCGTCACGCGGTCGGCGAGGGCCGTATCACCATCGAGGAGCTCCACGAGCGGCTCGGCCGCACCTACGCGGCGCGGACCTTCGGGGAGCTCGACGCCATCGTGGCCGATCTCCCCCGGCCGGGCGCCCTGCCCGCGCCGCTGCCGGGCTTCCCGGACGGCCTGCCCGTACCGCTCCCGGACTCGCCGGACGTCCTGCGGCTGCACACGCGGAGCGGCCGGGTGAAGCGTCTCGGCCATTGGGTCGTCCCCCCGCGCATCAGCGTCAGATGCGGGGTCTGGGGCACCGTGAAGATGGACTTCATGCGGGCGGAGTGCCCGCACCGCGAGGTCTCCGTCGAGCTGGAGGTGACCTCGTGGTTCGGGGACGTCATCGTCGTCGTCCCGCACGGCTGGCGGATCCGTGCCGACGAGGTGCTGACCACGGGTATGGGCACCGTGCACAACAAGCCCGCGGGGCCCCCGGCGCCGGACGCTGTCACACTGCGGTTCTCCGGCGAGACGAAGGGCGACATCTGGGTGCGGTACCGCTATCGCCGCGGCTGAGCCGCACTGCGGCTGACCTTTGCCGTGGCTGACCTTTGCCATGGCTGAGCCGCACTGCGGCTGACCGTGCCGTGCCTCCCGCCGTCAGGCGGTGGTAAGAGCACGGTCAGCGCTCCCGTCGAGGCTTCTCGTGCGGGCCCAGCCACGGGCCCGCACGACGACACGACGAGGGGTCCCTCATGAAGAACGCGGAGAACACGAACGTGCTGATCTCCGGCGCCGGCATCGCCGGGCCCGCGCTGGCGCACTGGCTGAACCGGTACGGTTTCGCCGTCACGGTGGTGGAGCGGGCGCCGGCCCTGCGCGAGGGCGGCCAGGCGGTCGACTTCCGGGGCGCGGCGCACCTGGGCATGCTCCGGCGCATGGGCGTCCTGGAGGACATCCGCCGGTCGCGGACCACCCCGGGCCCGCTGACCGTGGTCGACGGGGACGGCACACCGCTGGTGAGCCTGCCGCCGGAGTTCACCGGCGGCGAGGTGGAGATCCTCCGGGGCGACCTGACCCGGCTGCTGTACGAGCGCACCGGGAACGACACCGAGTACGTCTTCGGCGACTCCATCGCCTCCATGGAGGAGACCGGCGGCGGGGTGCAGGTCACCTTCGACAGCGGCCTCTCGCGCGGGTTCGACCTGGTGATCGGGGCCGACGGCCTGCACTCCAACGTGCGCGGGCTGGTCTTCGGCCCCGAGGAGCGGTTCGTCCGTCCCTCCGGCTACCACGTTGCGATCTTCACCGTGGACGACGACCTCGGTCTCGGCCCCGGCTCGTCGATGTACACCGAACCGGGCAGGTCTCTGGCCGCGGGCGACGCCGACGGCCGTACCAGCGTCATGTGCGTCTTCTCCGCCGAGGGGCTGCGCTGCGACCACCGCGACACCGGGCGGCACCGGAAGATCCTGGCCGACGCCTACGCGGGCATGGGCTGGCGCGCCGCCCGGCTGATGGAGGGCGTGTGGGGGGCCCGCGACCTGTACTTCGACTCCATCGGAATGGTCCGCATGGACCGCTTCACCGCCGGGCGCGTGGCGCTGCTCGGGGACGCCGGATACGGCGCGACCTGCGGCGGCATGGGGGCGGGGATGGCGATGATCTCCGCCTACGTGCTGGCCGGGGAACTGGCGCAGGCCGGTGGCGACCACCGCGTCGCCTTCCCCCGCTACGAGGAGGCGATCCGCGGCTACGCCAGGGCCTGCCAGAAGGTCGCCGGGAACGTCGGCCCGTTCTTCGCGCCGCCGACCGACCGGAGGATCCGGCGCCGGAACCGGGCCTACCGGATGCTGACCTCTCCCCTGCTGGGCGGTTTCCTCGACCGGTTGACCACCAGGGCGGCGAACTCGATCACGCTGAAGGACTACGGGAGCACGCTGAGGAACTACCGGAGCGCACGGAGCGGGGAGTAGTGCCCTCCGGAATCCGGCAGCTCTCCGAATCGGTCAATCTCTGGAATGCCGTTAACACGTTCCAAAAACATGCTTTGTCATCTGGCGGACACGGCTCCGGCGGGTTTACCGTGCGCACCATGACCACCGACGGGCGCTCGGCCCACATCCTCGACGTCCTCGTCACCGAGTTCGGTGACTCCATGGCGATCGACCCGCCCGCCTTCCGGCGCAAGTTCCGGAAGATGGCCGCCTCCCCGTTCGCCTTCTACCGGGGCAGCGCCTGCCTGTTCTACGCGGACATGACCGGCGCGTTCGCCGACGACGCGTTCCTGGACGGTCCGACGAGCCGGGTGTGGATCCACGGCGACCTGCACGCCGAGAACTTCGGCACCTACATGAACGCCTCGGGTGTCCTCGTCTTCAACGTCAACGACTTCGACGAGGCCTACGTCGGCCCCTACGTGTGGGATCTCAAGCGGTTCGCCGCCAGCGTCGCGCTGATCGGCTACGCCAAGGCGCTGTCGGACGAGGTGATCTCAAGCCTGGTCGCCGAGTTCACCCACGCCTACCTGGCCGAGCTGAACGGCATCGCGCGCGACGGCGACGACGCCATCGGCTCGCTGACGCTGAAGACCACCAGCGGCGTGCTCCACCAGGTGCTCCAGCGCGCCCGGCTGCACACCCGGGTGGCCCTGCTGGAGGTGGAGACCACGATCGAGAACTACGACCGCCGTTTCGCCGCCATGGAGGGCCGTCACCCGGTCGGCGACGAGACGCGGCACGCGGTCGAGGCGGCCTTCCAGGACTACCTGACCACGCTCCCCGCGGTGTCCGAGGTCGAGCACCGGATCAAGGACGTCGCGCTGCGCAAGGGCGTCGGCATCGGCTCGGCCGGGCTGCCCTCCTACAACCTGCTGCTGGAGGGCCACACCGAGGCGCTGGAGAACGACGTCATCCTCTACATGAAGCAGGCGCAGGTCCCGGCCGTGGCCCGGCACATCGCCGACGAGAAGGTGCACGGCTACTTCAAGCACCAGGGTCACCGCACCGCCGAGTCCCAGCGCGCCCTGCAGGCCTACGCCGATCCCTGGCTCGGCTACACCGCGCTGAACGGCGTCGGCCAGCTCGTCGCCGAGATCAGCCCGTACTCCGCGGACCTCGACTGGGGTGACGTGAACGAGCCGGAGGAGCTCAGCTCCGTGATCCGCGACCTGGGTACGGCGGTGGCCCGCATGCACTCGGTGGCCGACGACGAGTCCAGCCACGACCTGGTCGACTTCTCCACCGAGGACGCGATCACAGCCGTGGTCGGCGGTGACGAGAAGGGCTTCACGGAGATGCTCGTCGACTTCGCCCACGCCTACGGCGCCCGGGCCAGGGCCGACCACCAGTTCTTCGTCGACCTGTTCCGCAACGGCCGCCTCCCCGGCCTCTGACGGGAGCCACCGGGTCGGCCTCGGGACCGGGGCGGGTTCAGGCCGGTGCCCGGCCCGCCTCGGCGAAGTGGCAGGCGACCCGGGAACCGGGTGCGGCGGGCAGGATGTCCAGCGGCTGCGACCGGCACCGCCCGTCGACCCCGGCCTCGGCCGCCTGCCCCCCGGCCAGGACCTGGCAGCGGGGGTGGAAGCGGCAGCCCCCGGGGATGCCGGTCGGGTCCGGCGGCTCGCCGCCCAGGACGATGGGCGACGGCGACTCCGGGAGCACCGAGAGCAGCGCCTGGGTGTAGGGGTGGGAGGGCGCGCTCAGCACCTGCTCGACGGGGCCCGACTCGACGATCCTGCCGAGATACATCACCGCGACGCGGTCGGCGATGTTCCAGGCGAGGCCGAGGTCGTGGGTGACGACCAGCGCGGACAGGCCCAGCTCGGCGCGGAGGCGCAGCAGCAGCGCGAGGATCTCGCCGCGGACGGAGGCGTCCAGGGAGGCGACGGGCTCGTCGGCGACCAGGACCCTGGGCTCCAGGGCCAGCGCCCCGGCGATGACCACGCGCTGGCGCTGCCCGCCGGACAGCTCGTGCGGGTACACCGGGAAGAACCGCTCCGGCGGGCGGAGCCCGGCCCGCGACAGCGCCGAGGCGACCCGTTCCCGCTCCCCGGGCAGGCCGTGGATGCGCGGCCCCTCGGCCACCGCCTCGTAGACGGTGTGCCGGGGGTTGAGCGACCCGGTCGGGTCCTGCGGCACCAGCTGGACCTCGCGGCGGTAGGCCTTGAGCGCGCGGGTGGAGTAGGTCAGGGGCGCGCCGCCGTACCGGACGGCGCCCGAGGCGGGCCGTTCCAGGCCGAGCAGCGTGCGGGCCAGCGTCGTCTTGCCGCAGCCGGACTCTCCCACGAGTGCGACGATCTCGCCCTCGCCGACGGCGAGGTTGACCCCGTCCACGGCCCGCGCCCGCCGCCCGCGCGCGGTGAACTCCACGTGCACGTCGATGGCTTCGAGCAGGGTCACGCGCTCTCCTTCGCCGGTTCCGGCAGGACGTGGACGCACGCGGCGGTGTGCCGGGGCACCGGGCGCGCGTGTTCCGGCGGGATTCGGCCGTCCGGGGGAGGGGCGCCCGGCGCCTGCCCGTCCGGAGCCTGCGCGTCCAGGGCGGGACCGTCCGGGATCTGCCCGTCCGGGGTGCGGTCGGCGGGCCACAGCTCGACGTCCCGGGTTGCGCAGGACGGCAGCGCCACCGGGCAGCGGGGGCGGAAGGAGCAGCCGCCCGGCAGCCGCATCGGGTCGGGCGGGTCACCCCCCAGTCCCCGGGGCGCCATCCGGGAGGCGAGGTCGCCGACCGTGGGGAACGCCTCGGCCAGCGCCCTGCTGTACGGGTGCCGGGCGGCGGTGAAGACCTCGCGCGACGGGCCCGTCTCGACCACCTTCCCGGCGTACATCACCGCCAGCCGGTCGCACGTCGCCGCCAGGACCGACAGGTCGTGCGAGATCATGATCAGGCTGATGCCCCGGTCGGCGATGAGCGTGCGGATCAGCGCGAGCACCTGGGCCTGGATCATCACGTCCAGGGCCGTCGTCGGCTCGTCGGCGATGATCAGATGCGGCTCGCAGGCCAGTGCCATGGCGATCATCACGCGCTGGCGCTGCCCGCCGGACAGCTCGTGCGGGTAGCTCCGTTCCCGCCAGGCGGGCAGGCCCACCTGCTCCAGCAGCTCGGCCACCCGCGTGCGTGCCCGGGCCGGGGTCGCCGTACCGTGCACCAGCAGCGGCTCGGCGATCTGCGCGCCGACCCGGCGCACCGGGTTCAGCGCGTGCTGGGCTCCCTGGAAGACCACCGAGGCCGACGCCCACCGCACCGCGCGCAGCCGTCCCCACGACATCGTGAGCACGTCCTCACCGTCCAGCAGGATCCCGCCGGTCACCCGGGCGGTCTTCGGCAGCAGCCTGAGCAGCGCCATCGCCAGCGTCGACTTGCCCGACCCGGACTCCCCCGCGACGCCGAGGGCCTCTCCCTCGCCCAGGGTCAGCGAGACCCCGCGCACGGCGGGCACGTCCCCGGCGGCGCTCCGGTAGGTGACCGCCACGTCGCGCAGCTCCAGCAGCCTTCCCCGCCGCGTCTCCGGCGGCGTCTCCCGCCGTACCTCCCGCTGTGTCTCCGGCTGTGTCTCCGGCTGTGTCTCCCGCTGCGTCACGAGACCCCCCTCAGGCGTGGGTTGAGGACGACCTCCAGCGCCCGGCCGCAGAGCGTGAACGCCAGGACCACCGCCACGATGCACAGGCCCGGCGGCAGGACGTACCACCACGCGCCGGAGGTGACCGCGCCCCAGTCGTAGGAGCCGCGCAACATGCTGCCCCACGACGCCTGCCCGGCGTCCGCGCCGAGGAAGGCCAGGGTCGACTCGGTGACGATGGCGGTGGCGACCGTGAGCGTGGTGTTGGCGAGCACCAGCGGGGCGACGTTGGGCAGCACGTGCCGGGTCATGACGTGCCAGTGCCCGGCGCCCAGCACCCGGGAGCGCTCGACGTACGGCCGGGCCTCCACGGTCAGCGTCTGGGCCCGGATCAGCCGGGCCGTCCCGGCCCAGGAGGTCACCCCGATCGCCAGCACGATCGTGGAGGTGCCGCCGCCGAGGATGGCCGCGAGCACCAGTGCCAGCACCAGCGAGGGCAGGACCAGGAACCAGTCCGTGATCCGCATCAGCACGGCCGAGGGCCAGCCCCGGAAGTGCCCGGCGACGATCCCGACGACCGTGCCGATCACCATGCTGAGCAGCGCGGACAGGAACCCGATGAGCAGGGACACCCGCGAGCCCCACAGGACCATCAGCAGGATCGAGCGGCCCGACTCGTCGGTGCCGAGCGGGAACCCGAGGCTCGGCGGCGCCATCTTCTCCCCCGTCGCCCTGGTCACGTCCAGGCCCGACGGGTCGGTGACCAGGGGCGTGACCAGCGCCGCCAGGACGGCCACGACCAGGATGGCCACGCCGTACATCCCGGACCGCTGCGTGCGGTACTCCCGCCAGAACCGGGCGCGCCCCTCGCGGCGGCGCGCCGTCGCATCGCTCATGCGGACCTCACCCGGGGATCCAGGACGTGGTAGAGCACGTCCGCCAGCGTGTTCATGACGATCACCGCGACGCACAGGACCATGAACGTCCCCTGCATCACGGCGAAGTCAGGGCCCTTGATCGCCTCGTAGAACAGCAGGCCCAGGCCCGGCCAGGAGTAGACGGTCTCGGTCGTCACCGCGCCCTGGACCACCAGCCCGATGTGCAGGAAGACCAGCGTCACCGTGGGCAGCAGGGCGTTGGGCACCGCGTGCCGGCGGCGCACCTCGGCGTCGCGCAGGCCCTTGGCGCGGGCGGTGGTCACGTAGTCCTGGCCGATCTCGTCGAGCAGGGACGAGCGCATGACCACCAGGTACTGGGCGTAGACGACGGCGACCAGGGTGAGGCAGGGCAGCACCAGGTGGTGGGCGACGTGCAGCAGGTAGAGCGGGCCGTCCGGCGCGTCGACGTCCTCCATGCCCCGGGTGGGGAAGATCCCCGGGACCGGCCCCACCCCGGCCGCGAAGACCATCAGCAGCAGCAGGCCGAGCCAGAACGTCGGCACCGACCACAGGGTGAGCGAGAGGCCGGTGGAGAAGCGGTCCAGCCGCCCCCCGTGGTTCCAGGCGGCCCTGGCGCCCTGCCACAGGCCCAGCGTGACCGCCACCGCCAGGCCGGTGCCGACCAGCAGCAGGGTCGGGCCGAGCCGCTCGCCGATGAGCTCGGCGACCGGCCTGCGGTACTCGTAGGAGGTGCCGAGGTCCCCCCGCAGGGACCTGAGCACGAAGTCCAGGAACTGCTCCGGCAGCGGCCGGTCCAGCCCCATCTGGCGGCGGAGCAGGGCGAGCTGGTCGGGGCTGAGCGGCACGTCCCGGGTGTAGGCGATCGCCGGGTCGCCGGGGATCAGCCGGAACAGGAAGAACGTCGCGACCACGACCATGCCGATGCTCAGCAGCGCCCCGCCGAGCTTGGTCAGGGCGTACCGGAGCACCCCTCGCCGAGCTCCGCGAGCTCGGCGGGATCCAGGGGCCCCGGAGGACGCGGCGTCCTGCGGGGAGCCCGCCGGTCCGGCGGGCTCCATCTCGATGGGTACGGCCACGCGCGCCTACCCGCGGCCGGTCTCGCGGAGCCCGGCCGCGTGATGGTCCGTGTGGTCCGTGTGGTCCGTGCGGTCCGTGCGGTCCATGGGGCCTACTCCCGGTCGTCCGCGGCGGCGCGGCGCCGCCTGGTCAGGAGATACCCGCCCGCGCCGAGGGCCACCACCGCGGCCGCGCCGATCCCGATGATCAGACCGGCGGAGAGGCCGCCGTTCCCGGAGGATCCGGCCGGGGTGGCCACCGCCTGGAGCGAGTAGACGGGCCAGTAGCCGCTGCCGCCGTACAGGATGCCCTTGTCCTCCGGGATCGGGGTGATCGAGGTGATCCGGTCCTTGCGGTAGGCCTCCAGGTTGTTCGGGTAGTAGATGGCGATGATCGGCGCGTCGGTGTAGAGCTTCTCCTGCATCTGCTTGATCAGCTCGATGCGCCTGGGCCGGTCGAGCTCGGCCAACTGCCGCTGGTAGAGCTCCTCGTACTCCTCGTCGCAGTAGAACGACTCGGTGCCGCCGCCCTCACCGGCCGCCGTCGGCCGCCGGCTGCACAGGTGGGTGGCGAAGACCTCCTCGGGGTCCGGGTTGACCGACCAGCCGCTGATGGCGATGTCGTAGAGGGCGGTGCTCCCGGTCTCCTCGGTGAACTTGTTGGAGTCGAGTTTGCGGGTGGTCAGCCGGATGCCGATGTCCTTGAGCCAGCCGGTGAGGAACTGGGCGAGCTTGTCCTCGACCGGGTCCTCGGTGTGGATGCTGAAGCGCATCTCCAGTTTGCGGTCCCCGTCCGGCATGGTGCGGATGCCGTCGGAGCCCTTCTTGTACCCGGCGTCGTCGAGGATCTCGTTGGCCCGTGCCGGGTCGAAGGTGACGCGCGCGTCGCCCTCGGCCTGCCAGAAGAAGTCCTTGTACATGGGCGGGACGATCGAACCGTGGGCGGGCACGGCCAGGCCGTTCTGCACCTGGTCGACCAGGGCCTGCTTGTCGATCGCGTGGTGGATCGCCCGGCGCACCTTCGGGTCCTTCAGCGCCGGGTGGCCGTCGCCGATCTCCTTGCCGTCCGCGGTGGCCGCCCCGGGGTTGATCTGCAGGTAGGACGCCCGGCGTCCCTGGGTGTTCCACTGCACGATGTCCGGGTCGCCGGCCAGGGCCTGGAACTGCGGGCCGGCCAGCCGGCCGATCCAGTCGATGTCGCCCTTCTTCAGTCCGACGTTGGCCGCCTCGGGGTTCTCATAGAAGATCACATGCAGCTCGTCGATCTTGGGGGCGCCGCGCCAGTAGGCCGGGTTGGCCTTCAGCTTCACGTAGGCGTTCTTCTTGTGCTCGATCGCGACGTAGGGACCGTTGCCGACGGCCGGGTACTGCTCGGCCTCGTAGGAGCCGATGTCGGGGACCTTCTCCCAGACGTGCCTGGGCACGATCGGGATCGGCAGCTCCAGCATCGAGGCCTGCGGCCTCTTCGTCTTGATCACCAGTGTGCGGTCGTCCTCGGAGGACACGGCCTCGAAGTTCTCCACCGCCGGGCCGTTGGCCGTCTTGGCCCCGTCATCGGTCATGATCTTGCTGAGGGTCCAGGCGGCGTCGTGCGCGGTGACCGGCGCGCCGTCGGACCACTTCGTGTCGCGGATCTTGAAGGTCCAGGTCAGCTTGTCGTCCGAGACCTCCCACGACTCCGCCAGGTCCGGGCTGGGCGCGAGGGTCTTGGGATCGGGGGTCGTCAGGTAGGCGTACATCCACCGGTGGACCGAGGTCGAGATCACCCGGACCGCCAGGAAGGGGTTCATCGAGTCGATGGCCTGGATCGCCCCCAGCCGGACGATCCTCTTGCCCTCCGCGGGATCCTGCGCCGCCGTCCGGGCCTGTCCCTGCGCCTGTGCCGGTACGGCCTGCGCGGCGGTCGCGGGGGAAGCCCCGAGCGACAGCGCCAGCCCCAGCGCCGCCAGCCGCCCGCCCAATCTGGTCATGGTGGTGTCCCTCACCTTCGAACCAGCGAATCGTTGTAGTCGAAGTCACACCCCGTCGGGACACCGTGTCAACGAGCGATGGAAGATTGTTTCACTCTTGTTTCTTTTACCGGCATTATTTTTCACCTATCGCGGAAGTCAGGACCGACCAGTCGGTATGGACGGGCGGGCGGCCGTACGGCATGCTTACCGAACATGAGTCTGTTCTCCGTGGAAGGCAAGACAGTCGTGGTCACGGGCGGGTCCCGGGGGATCGGCCGGATGATCGCGGCGGGGTTCGTGGACGCCGGGGCCACGGTCTACATCTCCTCGCGCAAGGCCGCCGACGTCGAGAAGACGGCCGCCGAGCTGGGCTGCGTCGCCGTACCGGCCGACCTGTCCACCCCGGACGGCGTCGCCGCGCTCGTGGAGGCGGTCTCCGCCCGCGAGGAGCGGCTGGACGTGCTGGTCAACAACGCCGGGGCGACCTGGGGCGCGCCGCTGGAGGAGTACCCCGAGCACGCCTTCGACAAGCTCTGGGGCGTCAACGTCAAGGGCGTGTTCTACCTGACCCAGCGGTTCCTGCCGCTGCTGCGCGCCGCCGCCTCCCCCGGGGACCCGGCCCGGGTGATCAACATCGGGTCCGTCGACGGCATCCGGGTGCCCGCGCTGGAGACCTACGCCTACTCCACCACCAAGGCGGCCGTGCACATGCTCACCCGCCAGCTGGCGCACCGGCTCGCGGCCGAGTCGATCACCGTCAACGCGATCGCGCCCGGCCCGTTCGAGTCGAAGATGATGGCCTTCGCCCTCGACGACCCGGGCACCCGGGACGCGATCGCGGCGAGCGTGCCGCTCGGCCGGATCGGCAGTCCGGAGGACATGGCGGGCGCCGCGATCTACCTCTCCTCCCGGGCGGGGTCCTACCTCACCGGGGCCGTGATCCCGGTGGACGGCGGCATCACCACCCACGGCTGATCCGACGTCGGCCCACGGCCGGCCAGGCACATGACGAACCGGGGCCGGAGGACCGCTCCTCCCGCCCCGGCTCTCCGGCCGCCCGTTCCTGCACCGGCGGCCGCGAGCCGGCCGTACTCACATGGTGTCGCTGCGGGTGGTCCCGCTCCGGCTCATCATCGGTGGCCCTCCGTCCCATCCGGCACACACCCGGGATCCGCGTCTTGATGACGTCGATCACGGGTGACACCGTGATCGGCATGGCGAACCGCTCCAAAGTGATCGCGACGGCCGCCCTGGCCCTCGCCGCCGCACTCCCCACCGGGACCGCCCAGGCGGATCCCGCCCCCACCCCCGCCGTCACCGCCTGCGACGCCACCCGGACCACCCCCGCCTACACCGGCCGCGTCCCCACGCCCCGCAGCGTGCTCGGCTTCGACCTCGGCGAGCGCGAGGTCACCGTCACCGAGTCCGACACCCTGCTGGCCGCGATCGACGCCGCCAGCGACCGGGTCGTCTCCGGCACACTGGCCACCAGCGCCGAGGGGCGCGCGCTGCGCTACGCGATCGCCGGCACCCCCGGGAACATCCGGGCCCTGCCCGCGATCGCGACCGCCGTCAAGACGCTGCGCAGCCCGCTCACCCCCGAGCCCGCCGCCCGCGCCCTGGCCCGCAAGACGCCCGCGATCCTCTGGGTCGCCGGGAACGTCCACGGCGGCGAGGAGAGCGGCACCGACGCCGCCTTGAAGACCCTCTACGACCTCGCCGGGCGCGACGACTGCGCGGCCAGGCGCATCCTGGACAACGCCGTCGTCGTCATCCTGCCCACACAGAACCCCGACGGCCGCGAGGCCGACACCCGGCGCAACGCCTACGCCTTCGACATGAACCGCGACTGGTTCGCCCGGACCCAGCCCGAGACCGACGGCAAGATCGAACTGCTCCGGAGGTATCCGCCGCAGCTGTTCATCGACGCCCACGAGATGGGCGGCACGGAGTACTTCTTCCCGCCGAACGCCGACCCGATCTACCACGACGTCGCCGAGCCGGCGATCTCCTGGATCAACGACGTCTACGGCGCCTCGATGATCGCCGAGTTCACCCGGCGCGGCATCCCCTTCTTCAACCGCGACGTGTACGACCTGTTCTACATGGGCTACGGCGACACGGTCCCGGTGACCGGCTTCAACGCCGCGGGCATGACCTTCGAGAAGGGCGGCTCCTCCCCGATCGCCGCCCGGACCTTCGAGCAGTGGCTGACCCAGTGGGTCTCCCTGTCGGCCGCCGCCGACCGGAGGACCGAGATCCTCACCACCTGGGCGGGCATGCACCGGGAGGCGTTCAGGCAGGGCCTGGCCGGTGAGCTGGAACCGAACAAGGTCTACAACCCCGGCAACGAGGTCATCACCCAGGTCCCGGACCGCAGGGTCCGCCACTACTTCCTGCGCGCCGACGACCCGGCCAAGAAGGCCGAGACCGAGCTGATCGTGCGCCGCCTGCAGCGCATGGACGTGCAGGTGTTCAAGCTCACCCGGCCGCTGACGGTCAGGGACTTCAAGGCGTACGGCAGGCCCGAGACCAGGACCGTCCTGCCCACGGGCACCTACTGGATCCCCATGGCGCAGGGCCAGAAGCACTGGATCCAGGCCATGCTGAACGAGGACACCTACACGCCGTTCCCGTACTTCTACGACGTCACCGCCTGGAGCCTGCCGCTGCTGGCCAACGTCCCCGGCGGCTCCTCCGGCGCCGTGCTGCTCCCGGCCGCGGCCCCGGTCAAGCCCGTCGCCGCCCCCTCGGGCCGGATCACCACCTCCCGGAGGATCGGCGTGCTCCAGCTGGCCGGCCCCGCCCGCAACGCCAACGAGTCCGCCGGCTGGCTCCGCCACCGGCTGGACCGCGAGTGGAGGCTCCCGTACGAGGTGCTCGCCCCCGCCGACGTCGCCGCGGGCAGGCTCACCGGGCTCGACGTGCTGCTGGTCCCGGACGGCCCGGCCGTGGCGGGCGACGCCGCCCTCGGCGAGGCGGGCCGCGCCGCGCTGCGGGACTGGGTCGCCGCGGGCGGCCGGTACGTCGGCTGGGCCGGCGGCACGCAGCTGGCCGTGCTGGCGGGCGTCTCCGGCGTCACGCTGGCCGAGCCGACCTCCGACGTGCCCGGCTCGCTGTTGCGCACGACGGTGTCCGAGGGCCCGCTGGGCGCGGGCGTCGGACGGGACGTCATGACCTTCTACGCCTACGACCTGGTGATGCGGGCCGCGGACCCGTCCCACGCGGTCGTCTCCTACCCGGCCCCGGACTCGCCCGACTGGTACGTGTCCGGCTTCGCGGCGGGCGCCGAGGAGCTCGGCGGCACGGCCGCGGTGGTGGACGAGCCGGTCGGCGCGGGCCGCGCGGTGCTGTTCGCCGCCGACCCGAACTTCCGCGCCTTCACCGACGGCACCGCCAAGATCGTCGCCAACGCCGTCACCGCCGACCTGCCGTCACCGCGGGCGAAGGCGCAGGCCCCCGGCCCGGAGGCCGCCCGCGCCGCGGCGGCCGTACCCGACCGGGAGGCTCCCATCAGGATCACGGTCCCCGCCGCCCAGAAGGCCAGGCTCGCCGGGGTCCTGACCGGCTACGGCGCCACCTGGACCGAGCAGCCCGCCCCCGGCGGCGCGGTCCGCCTGGTCGTCGACAACCCCGGCGGCCTGAGCCTGGACGAGCACCCGTGGGCGGCCAGACTCCCCGCGGCCCTGCGCGCGGCGGCCATCACCCCCCTCGCGGTCGCCCTGCCCCACTGATCCCCCCGATCCGGTACGGCGCGTCCTCACTCTCGCGGGCGCGCCGTACCGGAATCTCCTCAGGCAGCGGGTCACCACCGAGGAAGGCTCACCTCGTCATCGGGCGGGTTCATGGTGTTCCGCGTCGCCGGCGGGATCCCACCCGTGGAGCGCGAAGGGCTGTCCGGCGGTGATGGCCCGTACGGCCGCCGCCGGGTAGTCGATCGTGTCCGGCGGGAGGGCGTCCAGCGGGCACCAGGCGATCTCCGAGCACTTGCCCGGCTCGGCGTTGTACGGCTCGCCGTCCCAGTTCCGGGCCAGGAAGAACAGGCCGACGCGCTCGGGCGCGCGGTGCATGACGTGGACGAACGCCAGGTCCTCGGGGGCGATGGCCACCCCGGTCTCCTCACGGGCCTCGCGTACGGCCGCGTGCACGGCCGACTCCCCCGCCTCCAGGTGGCCGGAGGGCAGGTGCCAGCGGCCGTCGCCGTACCCGGTACCGGCCCTGCGCATGAGCAGCACCTCGCCGTCGCGGACCAGGAGCACGTGGACATCCACGACGGCCCTGAACCGATCCTTCCGGCCGGGCCGGGACGTGCGCCGGTCGAGTGCCTGGGCCCACTTGGCCGCGACCGCGGCGACCTGGATCAGCTCGGTCCGCAGCGCCTCGGGGTCGTTCTCGGCGAACGCCTCCAGCACCTCCTCGATCAGGATGTGCCGCCAGGTCAGCGTGCCGTCCGCGGACGCCGCGGCCGTCTCGTCCTTGGCCCGGCCGGCGGCGGCCGCGCCCTCCGGGCCGGTGCCGTCCGGGATGTCCTGGATCCCCCACCGGGCGTCCTGGGCGGCCCTTTCGGCGCCGATCTCGGCGAGCACCCGGGCGAGCGAACCGGGCATGCCGAAGTCTCCGTCCGCGGGCGTCGTGCCCTGCGGCGTCCTTCCACTGGTGTCCACGCCGGTGAACGCTACCGCTCCGCGGCGGCATCCACCGGCCGCCCCGGGGGGAAGTGAGAACTCACTCACTCTCGGCGAGTCCAGCCACGAGAGGATGGGGTCCTCTCCGGCCTCGCCGGAATCCGGTGCGGAAAAATCTTCAGGGACGTGTCCATCCGGGGGTGTCCCGTTCGTCGTCATGGCATACGGCGAGCACGCCGTACGAGATCACACAGAACACAGGAGCCGGACCATGAAGTACATGCTGCTGATCAACGCCGCGATGGACGACGAGACCGGCCCCGCCGGCAACGGGTGCACCGTCGAGGACTGGATGGCCTACGACAAGGCCGTGAAGGAGGCGGGGATCTTCGTCACCGGCCACTCGCTCGCGGACCTGGTCACCGCCACGACGGTCCGGGTCGGCCCCGGCGGCGAGCGGACCGTCACCACGGACGGGCCGTTCGCCGAGACGCGCGAGGTCCTCGGCGGCTACTACGTGATCGACGTGCCGGACCTCGACGTCGCGCTCGACTGGGCCGCCCGCTGCCCCGGGTCATGGGGCGGCGGTTCGGTCGTGGTGCGGCCGGTCGCCGAGTTCTAGGCGCGGACACGATGGACGAGCGAGCCGCCGAGACCGCGGCGCCCACGGGACCCGCCGGGGAACGGGCCGCCGGACCGGCCACGGAGCTTCCCGCGGAGTCGGCGGTGGAGGCGGTGTTCCGCGAGGAGCGCGGCCGGCTGCTCGCCGCCCTCGCCCGCCGCTTCGGCGACCTCGACCTGGCCGAGGAGGTCACCTCCGAGGCGATCGAGGCGGCGCTGGTGCACTGGCCCGTCCAGGGCGTCCCGCCCAAGCCAGGAGCCTGGCTGATGACGACGGCGCGGCGCAAGGCCGTCGACCGGCTGCGGCGGGACACGGCCTACGCCGCCCGGCTCGCCATCCTGGGCGCGGAGGCGGAGCGGGCCGACCCCGTCCCGTCCCCGGGACCGGATGCCGACCTGCCCGACGAGCGGCTGCAGCTGTTCTTCACCTGCGCCCACCCGGCGCTTCCCGCCGAGGACCGGGTGGCGCTGACCCTGCGCTGCCTCGCCGGGCTGACCACACCCGAGGTCGCGCGGGCCTTCCTCGTGCCGGCCGAGACGATGGCCAAACGGATCGTCCGGGCGAAGAAGAAGATCCGCGAGGCCCGCATCCCGTTCCGCGTGCCGGGCCCGGACGAGCTGCCGGAGCGGCTGCCGGGAGTGCTCCAGGTCGTCTACTCCGTCTTCACCGAGGGATACGCGGCCAGCTCGGGCCCGGACCTGCAACGGCGTGACCTCGCCGAGGAGGCCGTCCGGCTGGCGCGGATCCTGCGCCGGCTGCTGCCCGCCGAACGGGAGGTCGCGGGCCTGCTCGGGCTGATGCTGCTGGTCCACGCGCGGCGCGACGCCCGGATCGGACCGGGCGGCGAGCTCGTGCTCCTCGACGACCAGGACCGCGGCCGCTGGGACCGTACGATGATCGAGGAGGGTCGCGGCCTGGTGGTCCTCGCGCTGACCGGCGGCCCGCCCGGCCCGTACGGCGTGCAGGCCGCCATCGCGGCCCTGCACGACGAGGCCGTGAACGTCGCGACCACCGACTGGCCCCAGATCGTGGCGCTCTACGACGTGCTGCTCACACTGACGCCGTCCCCGGTCGTCGCGCTGAACCGCGCCGCGGCGGTGGCGATGCGCGACGGCCCGGAGGCGGGCCTGACCCTGCTCGACGAGCTGGCCGGTGAGCCGCGGCTGCGCGACCACCACCCGTACCCGATGGCCCGGGCGGACCTGCTGTCCCGGCTCGGCCGCTTCGCCGAGGCCGCGACCGCCTACCGGGAGGCGCTCGGCCTGGCCGGCACCGAGGCCGAACGGGCGCACCTGCGGCGCAAGCTGGACGCGGCCGAGTCTGCGGCCCCGGGCGGCGCGCCCCGCGGATGACGGCGGGCCAGGAGTGTGACCCGCGGGATGACGGCGACCTCTGCCGATACGGCCCGCGGGCGACGGCGACCTCTGCCGATACGGCCCGCGGGCGACGGCGCATCGTCGGAGACCGCCCGTCATCCGGCTCGACGTCTGTTTTCCGCCAGCGGTCCCTCCGGCCGACCACGCACACTCGATCTCGTCCCCGTGCCCGCCGCGGCACTTCCATCCCAGAGGGCGAATCCATGCACAAGGTCTCCGACTTGAAGGTGTTGTACTTCGGCACGCCCGTCGTACTGATCAGCTCCCGCAACCCCGACGGCGGCGCCAACCTCGCGCCGATGTCCTCAGCGTGGTGGCTGGGCCAGTCCTGCATGCTCGGCCTGGGCAACTCCGCCCAGACCACGGCCAACCTGCGGCGGGAACGAGAATGCGTGCTGAATCTGGCGCCGTCGTCACTCGCCGACGCGGTCGACCGGCTGGCCATGACCACCGGCGCATCCACCGTGCCGCGGCGCAAGGCGGAGATGGGCTACCGCTACGAGCCGCGCAAGTTCGCGGTCGCGGGGCTGACCGAGCAACCTTCGGAGTTGGTCGCCCCGCCGCGCGTCCTGGAGTGCCCGATCCAGCTGGAGTGCGAGGTGGTGGCCGCGCATCCGTTCGGTGAGGACAACGCGAGCGCCACCGCGTTCCACGTCACGGTCCGTCGTGCCCATGTCGAAGAGAAGCTCATCATCCCGGGGACGCACTACGTCGACCCGATCGCCTGGGACCCGCTCATCATGAAGTTCTGCGAGTTCTTCGGCGACGGCCGCAACGTCCGCTCGTCCCGGCTCGCCGCGGGCTGGCGGATGCCGCACGACCTGCGGGCCCCGGCCAAGGTCTCCTGAGGCTTGTCCGGTGTTCGGATCATCGAGGCCGTGACGGGGACGGTGGGGTGGGCGGGGTGCGGTTCCCGTATGGGACCGGCTCAGCCCGGGAAACGGATGAACGACGGCGGGACGTGGTCGGCCAGCCAGACGCCGTTGGCGCTGAGGCGGAACACGTGCCCGGCGGCGCGCATCGCGCCCGCGTCGACGGCCAGCACGACCGGCCTGCCGCGGCGCGCTCCGACGCGGGCGGCGGTCTCGCGGTCGGGTGACAGGTGGACGTGGTGGCGGCTCATCGGCCGCAGCCCCTCGGCGCGGATCGCGGCCAGATTGCCGGCCACCGTACCGTGGTAGAGGAACGCGGGCGGCTCGGTCACCGGCAGGTCGAGGTCCACGGCCACCGAGTGGCCCTGGCTGGCCCGGATCATGCCGTCCTCGACGGCGTAGCGCCGCTTGTCATTGGCCGCCACGACCTGCTCCAGCTCGTCCCGCGAGATCGGGAACCCGTGCGCCGCCGCGGCCGACAGCAGCACGTCGATCTCCACCCAGCCGCGCTCGTCCAGCTCGATCCCGATCCGTTCGGGCTGGTGCCGCAGGTGCCTGGCCAGATACTTGGAGATCTTCACCAGCCGCCGTTCGTCCATCGTGCCTCTCCCCGCCCCGGCTCGCGTCCCGTCATGCCCGTGATGAGCCTCGGGCCTCCCCGGCTGCCTTCACCGCCCCCATCCGTCGGGCAGCGTGTGGGTCCAGCCTTCCCGCCAGGCGAACGGCGCGTCCACGAGTTTTCCCAGCGGCTCCCCGCCGAGCAGGTGGTCCAGCGCCCATCGGTTGGCCGAGTGAGCGATCACCAGCACCCTGCGGCCGTCCCACCCCGCGGCGAGGTCGCGCAGGAAGTCACCGGTCTGCTCGACCACCTGCCGGTAGCTCTGCCCGCCCGGCCACGGGAGCCGACGCTACGTCATCTCCTCACGCCGGGAAACCCGGCCGGCCTCACTCCGGGGCGATCCACTCGCGCAGGGCCCGGGCCAGGTTGGCCGCCGCGTCCGGGGCGTAGCGCAGGAACAGGTACGGCTCGGTGAGCTCGACCTCGATGAGGGCCGGGCTGCCGTCGGGGAGCCGGACCATGTCCACCCGGGCGTAGAGCAGGCCGGGGAACCCGGAGAATTCCGCGAGGACCCGCTCGGCGAGGGCGACCTGGTCGGGCGCCGGGGCGCGGAGCTCCGCCCGGGCGTTGTCGGCGTCCGGCGCGGCGGAGCCTGCGGCCAGCATCGCGTTGCGCCGTACGGTGTGGCTGAGCCGCCCGCCGAAGTAGAGCAGAGAGGTCTCCCCCTCGGCCTCCACCATGTCCAGGTAGGGCTGGATCATCGCGGTACGGCCCTCGGCCGCCAGGCGGGCCGCGTGCGCCTCGGCCTTCTCCCGGTCGGTGGTCCTGATCGTGTCGCGGGCGCCCGCCGAGATCGCGGGTTTGACCACGTACTCGTCGAGGATCGGGAGGTCCACGGCCTGTCCGGGCTCGGCCCAGGAGGTCGGGATGGACGGGACCGGCAGGTCGCGCAGGTAGGTCTTGTCGGTGTTGCGCTCCAGCACGGCGGCAGGGTTGGCCAGGCGGGTCACCGCCTCGACGCGGCGGGCCCAGGCCAGGAACTCCTCACGGCGGGTCACGTAGTCCCAGGCCGAGCGGACCACGACGGCGTCGAAGGCGGCCCAGTCGGCGGAGGGGTCGTCCCACCGCACGATCCGCCCGGCGATGCCCGCCTCGGCCCAGGCGGCGAGCGCGATGTCCTTCTCGTCGTCGAGCCCGTCCAGGTCCTCGTACGTCACGTATGCCGCGGAAATGTTCACGGAAAGGTCCCAATGTCAGTATCCAAACAACGTTGGAGACGTTACACATCGGAAGCGGGGTTCATCTCCCGGGTTCCACGACCCGGGACTGCGGGCCGCGCCGCGCATGCCCGCCCTCCCCCGATCGGCTCGCACCACGAGGCCCCCGGAGAGGTGTTCACACGCCGTAGACCGGCTCCGGTCCGGGCGCGTCGGCGAGCAGCTTGGTGACCGCGTCGCCGATCTCGGCCGGTTCCCACCGGGCGTCCCGGTCGGCGCGCGGGCCGTGCCGCCAGCCGTCGGCGAGCGCGATGCGCCCGCCTTCCACCTCGAACATCCGCCCGGTGACGTGCGACGACTCCACCGACCCCAGCCAGACCACCAGAGGCGCCACGTTGGCCGGGTCCATGGCGTCGAAGCCGCTCTCCGGCCGGGCCATCATCTCGGCGAAGACCTCCTCGGTCATCCGGGTCCGGGCGGCCGGGGCGATGGCGTTCACGGTCACGCCGTAGCGGCCCAGCTCGGCCGCCGCCACCAGGGTGAGGGCCGCGATGCCCGCCTTGGCCGCGGCGTAGTTGCCCTGCCCGACGCTGCCGAACAGCCCCGCCCCCGAGGAGGTGTTGATCACCCTGGCGTCCACCGGCCCGCCCGACTTCGACCGTTCCCGCCAGTGCGCCGCGGCATGGCGCAGCGGCAGGAAGTGCCCCTTGAGGTGGACGCGGATCACGTCGTCCCACTCCTGCTCGGTCATCGAGACCAGCATCCGGTCGCGGACGAACCCGGCGTTGTTCACGAGTACGTCCAGCCGCCCGAAGGCGCTCAGCGCCATCTTCACCAGCCGCGCCGCGCCGTCCCAGTCGGCGATGTCGTCGCTGTTGGCCACGGCCTGCCCGCCCAGGGCGTGGATCTCCTCCACCACCTCCAGCGCGGGACCTCCGGAGCGGCCCGCCCCGCCCGGACCGGCGCCCAGGTCGTTGACCACGACCTTGGCCCCCTGCCGGGCGAACTCCAGGGCGTGCTCCCTGCCGATGCCGCGCCCGGCGCCGGTAACGATCACTACGCGCCCGTCACAGATCCCGCTCATGCCAAGGTCCCTTCGCCGTGATCATCCAGAGTTTCCCGGGCGTTCACCGCCCTGTCCAGACACGGCCCCCAGCGGAGGGGGTTCCGCCGTCACCTTATCGAGCAAGCGTTAGGTTTGATAGCGGGAAAGCCAAAGAAGCGCCTTTACGAAGTAATGTCAGACCATTCCGGATATATCCACACCTGGAGTGGCAGGTACGGGCACCCCGGTCGACCGGTCCGGACGGGCGGACGGGGCGGTCAGGATGGGCGGACGGTCAGGCCGGCGGGGCGGGCGGTCAGGCGGAGAGGTCTCCCGCGAGCAGTTCGGCCGCCGCCTGGCCGCAGACCCGGGCGGCGCCGTGGGTGGCGACGTGGACGGCGCCGAAGTCGGAGCGACCGGGCAGCCCCATCTCCACCACGACCGTGTCCGGGCGGGCAGACAGGAGGTGGGCGAGCGCGTCCGCCTGCCATGGGTGGCGGTGGGCGTCACGGACCACGGTCACCAGGGGTCGGCCCGCGGCGGACGCCAGGGCGGCCTCGACCGCACCCCCGGTCGCGGTCGAGGCGCCCAGGCGGGTCACCGTGGTGCCGGGCAGGAGCTTGCCGAGCGGCTCTCCGACGCCCCAGGGCGTGCCCTTGTCGATGGCGAGGTTCATCTCCGGGGCGAGTTCGACGACGTGCGGCGGAGCGGACAGGGGCAGGACGGCGTCCGCCGAGCGCCGGGTGACCTGCAGGGCGCGCCGGGCGGCGGCCAGACCGGCCGGGACGTCGCCGGGGTGACCGGGAACGGCCGGGGAGAGGTGGCCGGAGGCGCCCCAGACGGCGAGGGCCTCAACCCTGCGGGCCGCGTCGGCGAGCCGCTCCTCGGGCAGCCACCCCTCGATCACGGCGTCCACGATGGCGTCGCGGATCATGACGGCGGTCCGCTCGTCGGCGTGCTCACCGCCCACGCAGACGGCGTCGGCACCCGCGGCGATCGCGCGGGCGGACGCCCCGCCGAGGCCGTGGGGGCCGGAGACGGCGGCCATCTCGATGCCGTCGGTGATGATCACGCCCTCGAAGCCCATCTCAACCCTGAGCAGGTCGTGCAGGATCCGGGCGCTGAGCGTCGCGGGCATCTCCGCATCGTAGGCGGGAACGAGCAGGTGGCCGGTCATGACCAGGCGCACGCCGGCCTCGATGGCCGCACGGAAGGGGCGCAGCGCCACCTCGTGGAGTTCCTCGGCGGTGGCGGCGATCAGCGGGAGCCCGTGGTGGGAGTCCACGGAGGTGTCCCCGTGGCCGGGGAAGTGCTTGGCGCAGGCGGCCACATGGGCGGACTGCAGGCCCTTGATCCAGGCGACGGTGTGCCGGGCGACGAGTTCGGGGTCGGCGCCGAAGGAACGCAGCCCGATGACCGGGTTGTCAGGGTTGGAGTTCACATCTGCCGAGGGCGCGAAGTTGAGGTTGACGCCCGCCCGGGCGAGGTCGCGGCCGAGGCCCCTGCCGATCTCCTCGGTGAGTTCGGTGTCGTCCACGACGCCGAGCGCGAAGTTCCCGGGCCGGGTGCTCCCGGTGGCGGCCTCCAGGCGGGTGACCTCCCCTGACTCCTCGTCGATGCCGACGAGCGCGCACGGGTTCTCCGCGCGGAGCGCGGCCGTCAGCTCGGCCACCTGGGACGGGGAGGCGATGTTGCGGGAGAAGAGGACCACCCCGGTCAGCCCGCCGGCCAGGCGCCTGCGGAGCCAGTCGGGCGGGGCCTGCCCCTCGAATCCCGGGAAAATGACCGTGTCAGCCATACGGAGCAACTCCGGCCCGCGCTTCATGCATCCTCCTCGCCTGGCGGACCGGCGGCATGTCATGCCGAGAGCGCGCAGACAACCGTCGTCCCGACCCCTCGGGAAAGCGCTCCCCGTGGGTTTGGAGGTAAATCTAATAGGAAAGTTTCCTATTTGCCAGAGGGCTGACCATAGGCTTTCGTGACAGTCGGATCACAGGAACCGCTTCCCGGCTATCCCGCGACGGACCCCGGTGCGACGCGGGCCGGCGCGTTCTCGTGAACAAGCGATTGCGCAAGGGCTCATAATGGGAGGGTGAACACGCGAAAGAACTCCGGCGGCGCCGCCACCACCCCGGTCAAGCGCCAGGGCGCGACGAAGCGGGCGGCCGCATCCGGCTCCGCCTCGGAGCGCCGCGACCACCTCGTCAAGCTCGCCGCCGAGCTCTTCGCCCGCAAGGGGTTCCAGGCGACCACCGTCCGCGAGATCGCGGAAGAGGCCGGAATTCTATCGGGGAGCCTCTACCACCACTTCGACTCCAAGGAGACGATCGTCGACGAGGTGCTCAGCACCTTCCTCGACGACCTCATCGGCCGCTACCGCGCCGCGCTGGAGCAGGACGGCGAACCGCGCACGGTCCTGTCGGAGATGGTGCGGATCGGCTTCAGCACCCTCGAACCGCACCGCGCGGCGATCACGGTCATGCAGAACGACTGGAACTACCTGCGTTCCCTCCCCGGCGACCGCTTCGACTACCTGGTCAAAGCCGAAGAGGAGGTCGAGCGCATGTGGGTCGAGCAGATCAAGCGCGGCCAGGCCCTCGGCCAGTTCCGGGGGGACGTGGACCCCAAGCTCACCTACCGCATGATCCGCGACACCATCTGGGTCGCCGTCCGCTGGTTCCGCCCGGGCGGCCGCCTCAACACCGCCGGTCTCGCCGACCACTACGTCACCGTCCTCTTCGACGGGCTGGCCACCGGGGAGCGCACGAGCCAGAAGGCGTGATCCGCCCGCCCGCGGGACGCGGGCCGCGGCGCGCCCTCCGGACGGGACGGCGTGGCCCGGGCAAACAGGAAGGCATGAGTTCCCCGCGGGCGGACCGTCTCACGGTACGCTCTACGGCCGGCGAGGCATGAGTCGTCCGTGAAAAGCGAACGAGGAGTGGTGAGCGAGCGTGGAGGCACTCCTGAAAGCCGTGCGGCTGGCGCTCTCCGAGGTCGCCGACCCCGCCAGGGCTCCGGCCATGCAGTCCTACATGAAGTCCGCCATGCCCTTCCTGGGGGTGCAGGCCCCGGCCCGGCGCGCCGTACTGCGGAGAGTCTTCGCCGAGCATCCGATCGGGAGCGCGCCCGAGTGGCGCAGGGCCGTGCTCGCCCTGTGGCGGGGGGCCGAATACCGCGAGGAGCGGTACGCCGCGATCGCCCTCACCGAGTTCCCGGTCCAGTGGGGTCAGACGCTCTACACTCTGCCGATCTACGAGGAGATGATCGTCTCCGGGGCGTGGTGGGACTTCGTCGACGAGGTCGCAACCCGGCGGGTCGGCCCCCTGCTGCGCAAGTTCCCCGACACCATGCGCCCGCTCATGCTCGAATGGGCGCACAACGGTGACCTCTGGAAGCGCCGCGCCTCGATCATCTGCCAGATCAAGTTCAGGGACGCCACCGACACCGGCCTGCTCTACGCCTGCATCGAGCCCAATCTGTCCGACACCGACTTCTTCACCCGCAAGGCGATCGGCTGGGCCCTGCGCGAGTACGCCAAGACCAACCCCGACGAGGTCGTCCGCTACGTCGCCCACAAGGGCATCAGCGGCCTGAGCCGCCGTGAGGCCCTGAAGAACCTTCCCGTCCGGTAACCGGGCGCCTGTCTCCGAACCACCCGCACCCTGCGTCCGGCCGGTACGGCACCGTACTTGCGCACTCCTCCCGCCGCACGGCGGTGCGTCGCCTCACCCCCGCATGCGCCCGGCAAAGTACGTTAGGTTAGCCTTCCCTAATAAGTATGAGGAATGCCTAACCTTACTTCAGGAGTGTCATGAAGGCTCTATCCCGCCGCTGGACGACCGCCGTCCTCACGGCCGCGGCCGTGCTGGTTGTCGGCGCCTGCGGTTCCGGTACGGACTCCGCCGGGACGAAGAGCGCGGATGCCGGGGCGGAGGGCGCGGCCCAGACCCGCAGCGTCCAACACGACGCGGGCACCGCGGAGGTCCCGGTCGCGCCCAGGCGTGTCGTCTCCGTGAGCGTGACCCTCACCGGCCACCTGCTCGCCCTGGAGGCGCCGCTGGTCGCCTCGCAGGCCACCCCGCCCAGCGCGATCACCGACGGCAACGGTTTCTTCTCGCAGTGGGCAGACGTGGCCAAGCAGCGCGGCGTCCAGGTGGTCTACCAGGGCTTCGAGGCCGACATCGAGAAGGTCATCGCGGCCAAACCCGACCTCATCATCGGCTCCGCCTCCGGCGCGGACAGCACGCTCAAGGTCTACGACCGGCTCAAGGCCGTCGCGCCGACGGTGCTCTTCCGCCACGACAACCTCTCCTGGCAGGAACTGATGACCAAGCTGGGCGGCGCGCTCGGCCTCGAGGAGAACGCCAAGAAGGTCGTCGCCGCCTACGACCAGCGGGTGGCCGAGGTGAAGGGCAAGATCGGCAAGCCCGAGCACGACGCCGTGCTGCTGCGCGACAACAACACCGACATCCCCGTGTTCACCGACGCCTCCGCGCAGGGCGCGCTGCTCACCTCCCTGGGCTTCACGCTCCACCCGATCGACGCCGCCTTCGCCGCCGAGGACAACAGGGAGGGCGGGACCCGCAAGGACATCGTGAGCGTCTCCCAGGAGAACGTCGTCAAGGCGTTCGGGGACAGCTCGCTCTTCTTCGTCAGCCACAGCGCCGACGAGATCACCTCGACCCAGGCCAAGCCGCTGTGGAAGGACCTGTCCGCGGTCGCCGACAAGCGCGTCTACGACCTGGGCCTCGACTCCTTCCGCATCGACTACTACAGCGCCTCCAACATCATCGACCGTATCGAGAAGCAGTTCGCCTCCTGATGCGGAACGTCCCTCCGCAGCTCCCCTGCCCTCGTCCTCCCGAGGTCGTCACCGGGCGGCGCGTCGCCGCGCTGGCCGCCGACCTGCGAGCGGGACGGGCGGGGGCGCTGGACGCGTTCTGGGCGGAGGTGGCCGCGCGGGGCACGCCCCTGGTCGAGGAGATCCCCGGCGACCCCGGCCACCACGCCGTCACGTTCCTGTGGCGCGGTGCCGCGGAGGACGTGCTCGTCATGGCCAACAAGATCACCGACCCGGGCATGCCCGGCGCGGGCCTGATGGAGCGACTCGGCGGAACCGACGTCTGGCACCGTACCCTCCGGATCAGGTCGGGCTGGCGCGGTTCCTACCGGCTCGCGCCGCGTGCCGCCGGAACCGCCTCCCCGCCGGTCGTCGGCGAGGCGGCGAGACGGCGGGACGCCATGATCGCCGCCGGCTCCCCCGCGCCGCGCGCGGCGGTCGAGCGCTGGTGCCTGGGGCTGACCCAGGCGGTCACCGACCCGTTCAACCCCAGGACCGTGGCCGGGCACTCCGTCGCCGAACTGCCGGGCGCCCCGCCGCAGCGCTGGCTCGCGCCCGGGCCGCTCCGGGGCCGGACGGACCGCCGTACGATCGGCGGCCGGACCGTGTGGCACTACCGGCCGGACCGGCCGCCGGAGGGCACCCTCGTGCTGCTGGACGGCGAACGCTGGCTCGGCGATCTGCCGGTCGTCCTCGGCAACCTGGCCGCGGCGGGCGCCGTGCCCCCGCTGTCCGCGCTCCTGGTCCAGGCGGGTTCTCCTGCGGCCAGGATCCAGGATCTGACCTGCGATGACGACTTCGTCGCCTTCCTCGCCGACGCCCTGCCGTCCGGGGAGCACCCGCCCGCCCGGACCGTCGTCGCGGGGCAGAGCCTCGGCGGGCTGACCGCCCTGTACGCCGCCCACCGCCGCCCGGACCGGTTCGGGTCCGCCGTCTCGCAGTCGGGCTCGTTCTGGTGGCCCAACGACCCCGGCGGCTCCGGAGGCGAGTGGCTGACCGCCGAACTGGCCGCGACCGGCCGGGTCCCGGACCGGGCCTATGTCGAGGTCGGCACCTACGAGTGGGCACTGCTCGGCTCGACCCGGCGGCTGCGCGACGTGCTCCGCGCGAGGGGGTGCGAGCTGACCTACCGGGAGTACGAGGGCGGGCATGACGCCGCCTGCTGGCGCGGCTCGCTCGCCGAGGGCCTGATCGCGGTCCTCTCCTGATCCCGGGAACCGACCCGCACTCGGGAACGACCGGCACTCGGGAACGACCGGCACTCAGGAACGACCGGCGCGCCACTCCCGGTGGAGCAGCCAGGCCAGGTAGATCCCGCCCAGGCCGCCGGTCAGCACGCCCACCGGCAGCTGGCCCGGGGTCGGCAGCCGCTGGGCCGTCAGATCGGCGGCGGCCAGCAGCAGAGCGCCGGTCACCGCCGCGGCGGCCACTCCCGCGCCGGGCGCCCGGGTCAGCCGCCGGGCCAGCTGGGGGGCGGCGAGGGCGACGAAGCCGATGGGACCCGCCACGGAGACCGCCACCCCCGACAGCGCGACGGCCGACAGCAGCAGGGCCAGGCGCAGGCGCTCCACCGTGAGACCGAGGGCGGCGGCCGCGTCGTCGCCCATCTCCATGATGGCCAGCGACCGGCCCAGCCCGAGTGTCACCGGCAGCAGCACGACCAGCGCGCCCGCCACCGGCCACACCCGCTCCCAGCCGGCCCCGGCCAGGCTGCCCACCAGCCACACCTTCGCTCCCTGCGACTCGTACAGGTCGGCCCTGGTCAGCAGGTAGGCGGTCATCGAGTGCAGGGCGGCGGTGACGCCGATGCCGACCAGCACCAGCCGGGTGCCCTGCACGCCGCGCTTGAACGACAACACGTAGACGGCCAGGGCGGCGGCCAGACCGCAGGCCAGCGCACCGGCGGTCACGGCCGCCGGGGTGACCGCCCCGACGACGAGGATCATCAGGACCGCGCCCGCCGCCGCACCCGCGTTCACCCCGATCACGTCCGGACTGCCCAGGGGGTTGCGGGACAGGCTCTGCACCACCGCGCCCCCGGCGCCCAGAGCCGCCCCCACCAGCAGCGCGAGCAGCGCCCGGGGGGCGCGCAGCTCGAAGACGACCATCTCGCTCATGGCGTCGCCCCGCCCGAGCAGGGTCGTCACCACCTCGTCCACCGGCACCGCCGAGCCGGTGCCCATGGCGGCCAGCGCCACCCCGCAGACCGCGGCGAGCAGGCCGAGGACGACGGCCGCGGCGCGGAGATGGATCCGCAGCGAGATCCGCCGCGACGGGGTGCGCAGAACGCGGTGGGCGCCGTGGACGCTCACGCGTCCTCCTTCGAAGGCCGCGTGCGCTGTGCTGCTGCGTCCATGGTTCGCTCGCTCACGAATTCACCATTCCGGGGTGGGTGACCGACGGCGGGTTCGACGGCGGGTTCACAGGCGGACGATCCGGCGCCGGCGCAGGATGTAGACGAACACCGGGGCGCCGACGAACGCGGTGACGATGCCGCTCTCCAGTTCGCCGGGGCGGACCACGACCCGGCCCAGCACGTCGGCGGTCAGCAGCAGGGCCGGGGCGAGCACCGCCGAGTAGGCCAGTACCCAGCGGTTGTCCGGGCCGGTGAGGGCGCGGACGGCGTGCGGGGCCATCAGCCCGATGAAGCCGATGGGACCCGCGGCGGCGGTCGCCGCACCGCACAGCAGCATGATGGCCGCCGCTCCGACGAGGCGGATCCGGGCGAGGTTCGCCCCCAGCCCCTGGCCCGCCTGCTCGCCGAGCGCGACGGCGTTGAGGCCGCGCCCGAGCCCGAGGGCCAGGACGGCGCCCACCGCGACGAACGGCGCGACCTGCCCGACCACCTCGGCGTCCCGTCCGGCGAGCGCGCCCACGTCCCAGAACCGCCACTTGTCGAACACCGTGACGTTCAGGGTGAGCACCGCCTCGATGACCGCCAGCAGGGAGGCGCTGACCGCCGCCCCGGCGAGCACCAGCCGGGCGGGGTTCGCCGCGCCCCGTCCCGTCGTGCCGAGCGTGTAGACGGCGGCCGCGGCCGCGGCCGCGCCGGCGAGGGAGAACCAGACCCAGCCCCGCATGTCGGTGATGCCGAAGAACAGGATGGAGCAGACCACCGCCAGTGAGGCCCCGGCGTTCACGCCGAGCAGTCCCGGGTCGGCCAGCGGGTTGCGGGTGAGCGCCTGCATGAGCGCCCCGGCCAGGCCGAGCGCCGAGCCGACGCAGAGACCGAGCAGCGTCCGGGGGATGCGCAGGTCGTGGACGATCGCCGCGGTCTCGCCCCCGTCGGGCCACCAGAGCTGCCGCCAGATCTCCGCGGGCGGGATCGCCTGGGCGCCGACCGCGAGGCTGAGCACGGTCACCGCGGCGAGGACCGCGAAGGAGACGGCCAGTCCCGTCCACCGCATCAGGCCTCCCGGCGCGAAGATATTAGGAGAGGCTAACCTTATCGCTAGCCGATCAGCGGTGGAGACCCGGGTGACGGGGAGTCCTTCCGGGCCCGGCCGGAGCGCGACGACCACGAATCGGATGAGACCAGCGAAACCGGATGGTGCCGCCGGAGCCGAACGGCGTCGGCGGAATCAGCCGGTACCGTCTCACCTGCCTCGCGTGACCTTCTCGCGAATCTGGGCGAAGGCCCTGGTCGCGCCCAGCGGGTGGTAGGACCACGGCCACTCGGTCCGGTTGTCGCCGATCACCTGGAACTGCGCCCGGCAGGCCTCGTGGTCGTCCGCCAGGAAGAAGGCGAAGGCGAAGGTGTTGTACGGCCCCGGCCAGCCGGGGCCGCGCCGGTAGCCGGGGTGGTTGACCGACTGCGCGGCGGCCGAGCGCAGTTCCGCGCGGACCTCGGGGTGCGTCATGTGGAGGTTGTCCTCGCCCTCCGGCAACGACAACCAGTACTCGATGTGCGCGTCGGCGATGAGATGACCCAGCGGGCTCGCCGGCGAGGAGGCGGTCACCGCCTTGCGGGCGAAGGCGAACATCTCCTCGTGGCTCCCGGCCCATTTCCGGCACAGGTACTGCAGCATCTGCTCGTGCGCCGCCACGTGCCACGGGTGCCTGCCGACCGCCTCGTGGAAGCGGCGCTCGGTCTCCTCCCGGCCGACCCGCCGCCCCCGGGCCGACGTCACGAGCCACGTCCACGCCGTGGTGTCGTCCGGATCCCTCTCGACCACCTCCTCCAGGCAGTCCTCGGCCATTTCCAGGCGTCCGTGGAACTCCTTGAGCTGCTGCTCGGGTGTGAACGACGTGTACGCGGTGCCGCGCGCCTCCCAGGCCCACACCACCCCGTGGGCTCCCTTGACCAGAAGCGGGAGGGTGGAGTGCGGCTCCGCCTCGATCCACTGGCCGATCCAGTCCTGCACCCCCCGTGCCTCGGAGCAGATGCCCACGTAGAAAGCACGGGCGTCCGGATCGGTGACCCCGTTGAGGAAGTCCCGGACGACCGGCCAGTTCCGCCCGGCCATCGCGTCCCGCACCATCCTCCCCGCGGCGTCCCCCAGGCATGGGTCAATGGGCACCGCCGTGGTCGATGGCTTCCTCCGAAAAAGCCGCATATTGCACCACTTCGCAAGACATTTCGTTAATCGCGAAGCACAACATACAAGGACTCTTGTGACTTATATCCCATATCATCAAAAAGAGGGAGGCGTACGGCCTCGCCGCCCCGGGCGGACCGCATGCCGTTCAGTCGTCCCAGGTGAGCCGCACGCCGTTCAGCCACCCCGGGTGAGCCGCACGCCGTTCAGCCACCCCGGGTGAGCAGCGCGGCACTGCCGTAGCTGCCGCCGAACCCCGTCACCAGCGCCGTCTGCCGGCCCGCCCGCAGTTCCCGTACGGCCTGCGCCACGTTGTTGAGCCCGTGCACGTACCCCTCCGAGAGCAGGCCGCCGTGCGGGTTGACGGTGGCGTGGCCGCGCCGCAGCAGGAACTCCCCCAGCTCGGCGCGGGCCGCCAGGCCGAAATCCTCCAGCTGGCGGGGGACCAGCCAGGAGTACGCGTCGTAGAGCAGCGCCACGTCCACATCGCCCGGCCTCATCCCCGAGCGTTCCCAGAGCAGCGGGGCGAGGTGGCCGGAGAAGATCCGGGTGACGTCCGGCGCGCGGTCCATCGCCGAGCAGCCGGGGCCGCCGCCCCGCACCACGGTGTGGATGCGCGGCGCCTCGGGCGCCAGCCGCACGTCCCGGACCACCAGCGCGCACGCGCCGTCGGTCTCCTGGCAGCAGTCGACGGTCCGCAGCGGCGAGCAGACGTACGGCCGGGCGAGATAGTCCTCCAGGGAGAGCGGGTCCCGGCGCAGGGCCCGGGGGTTGGCGGCGGCGTTCTCGCGGGACTGGGCGACGACCGCGTGCAGGTGCTCCTCGGTGAGACCGGTCTCGTACAGATAGCGCTGGGCGGCCAGGGCGAACATCGGGATCGGGCCGGCCATGCCGTACGGGACGGTGAAGCGCTCCTGCGGGCCGGTGGAGACGGTGTTCATGCGTGTACCGGAGCGGCCGTTCAGCGCCCGGTAGACGAGGACCGTGCGGGCCAGGCCCGCGGCGATCAGCATGGCCGCCTCACCCAGGATGGAGGCCGCCTGGGTGCCGCCGCCGGTGATGTCGTTGTGCCAGCCCAGCGGCTCGATCCGCAGCGCCGAGGCGACCTGGACGACCGGGACGGAGTCGTTCATGTGGTAGCTGAGCACCGCGTCGGCCTCGCCCGGCTCGATCCCCGCGTCGGCGCAGGCCGCACGGGACGCCTCGACCGCGAGCTCCAGCTCGGTCCTGCCCGACTTCCTCGTCAGGGCCGTCATCCCGATCCCGGCGACGACGGCCACCCTGCCCCGCATCGAACTCCCGAGAGCGTCGGGTCGCCCGCCGGGGCGGGGCGCGATCCGCCCCGGCGGGCGACGTTCCGTGGGCGCCCGTACGGGGCTGCCGCACGCCACGCTAACGCGACCCCGATATTTAGGCAAGCGCTTGCTCGGTTTGGCGGCTCACTCCCGCCCCGGCTCTCGCACGGCCTCACGCAGACTGCGGGGCCCCATATCCGTCCACGCCTTGTCGACGTACTCAAGGCAGCTGTTACGGTCGCCCGAAAACCCTTCATCCCGCCACCCTGGCGGCGTGGGGCGATCAGACGGCCAGATCGAGTACTGCTCCTCGTGATTGATCACTACCTTGTGGTCACCATCGGGCATGGGTACTTCCACTCCCTATTCACCGTGCCGGGATTGTCGGGCACGTCAAAGAACAATAAGGGGCTTAGGGCCACAGAACATGACAAAGTACGGCCAACGACAGCACACATGGCACTTTATCCGGCCCCGACAGACTCGGCGGTCGCCGCCGACGGAGTGCCGCCGATTGAAGTGCACTGGAACACGGCAAGTCAACACTTGTACGGAGAGCCGTACATAACAATCACCAATCGGACCCGTAGCCGCAAAGTGGAGCATTGACATCACGTCGGTGAATTGTGGAATATGGGTCGGGCCCAAACTCGTCACCGCGATTTGGGATCATAACGGGCAATCCATCCGTTTTGTGGCAATCCTTAATTCCGTGCTTACCGGCGTGGAAAGGGGTTCGATCCAGCATGGCGCTGCAGAGTCACCCTCCGTTACCGTCCAGGGCGACATGACCGGACACGCCGAGGTCGTCGACAGACACGATGACCCAGTCACGGGGGAGTTCACGGGGAATCCCGGCACCGGGCCGACAGGAGGGGGCCCATGACCGCGTTGGCGGTCATCGGCACCGGTGGCCTGGCCAGAGCCGTCTGCTACGCCCTCGCGGTGACCGGTCCGCCGGCTCGGATCACCGTGATCGGGCGCGATCCGGCCCGGACCGCCGAGTTGTGCCATGTCGGCATGGTCAGGGCCGCGCTCGCCGGTTCCGGCGTGACCTTCCACCCGATGACGGGCCCCCTGACCGAGGCCCTGGCGGCCGCCGCTCCGGCGGGCGTGCTGCTGGCCGCCTCCAGCCAGTCCCCCTGGGAGTCGCTCAGCTCCCCCTCCGCCTGGACCTCCCTGCTCCGGCGCGGCGGCTTCGGGCTCACGCTGCCGTTCCAGGCCGAGGCCGCGATCCGCGCGGGCACCGCACTGGCCTCGGCCGCTCCCGGGTCCTGGTTCGTCAACGCCTGCTTCCCCGACGCGGTCAACCCCGTGCTGGCCGCGTACGGCGTCCCGGCGCTGTGCGGGATCGGCAACGTCGGCCTGCTGGCCGCGAGCCTGCAGACCGCCCTCGGGCTGGCCGACCAGCGGGAGCTGCAGGTGCTCGCCCACCACGCCCACCTGCACGCGCCCCCCTCCGCCGGGGACGAGGCGCGGGTCTGGCACCGTGGCCGCGCGCTCGCCGGCGTCGGCACGCTCCTGGCCGCCCAGCGGGCCGCCTCGCGCACCGAGCTCAACCACGTCACCGGCCTGGCCGCCGCCCGGGTGCTGGGCTGCCTGCTCACCGGCGGCGACCTCGACACCTCCCTGCCGGGCCCGCTCGGGCTGCCGGGCGGCTATCCGGTACGGCTCGCGGCCGGCCGGCTGAGCCTGCGCCTGCCGCCGGGCCTGGACCGTGCCGAGGCCGTCGCCTTCAACCAGCGCTCGGCCGTACAGGACGGGGTGGTCGTGGAGGGGGCACGCGTCACGTTCGGCCCCGCCGCCCGGGAGGAACTCACCCGGGTCGCCCCCGACCTCGCCGACGGCTTCCCCGTCGCGGACCTGGACCCCGCCGTCCACGCCTTCACCCGGCTCAGAGACCGGCTCAGAGACCTCCCCGCCTACCCCTGAACAGAGGTGCGCCCGACGATGCACGCAGCGAACCTGCTAATCGACTACTACGACCGCCTCCCCGCCTCGATCGCGGCCTGCGTCGACGACCTCGAACCGGTCAGATCGGACACCGGCTTCTCCCCCGGCTACCACCTGCCCGCCCTCGACGCGGACGTGGAACGTTTCCTGTCGGTGGCCACCGCCCGCTGGGAGCCGCTCGGCGAGTACGGCGAGCACCGGCTGACCCTGCTCGACCTCACGGGCAACCCCGCCACGGGCACCACCAAGACCTTCGCCTCGCTGATGATCGTCGCCCGCGCCGTGGAGTACATCAGGCGGTACGGCGAAGCGATCACGATCTTCTCTCCCACCTCGGCCAACAAGGGCGTCGCACTGCGCGACGCGGTGCTGCGCGCGATCGAGGCCGGACTGGTCCGCCCCGACCAGCTGCGCACGGTGATCCTGGCGCCCGGCTCGTGCCTGTCCAAGCTCCGCTCCAGCCGGTTGTCCACCGACCCCGCGCTGCGCGGGCTGAACCCGATGCTCGTCTACAACGGCCCCGAGCCGGAGCAGGTCAAAGCGCTCGGCCGGGCCTTCGCCGACAAGTACGCCGGCGACCTGCGGGCCAACGGCGAGAACCTGTGGTACTCGCTGGACCTGGCCAACTACCTCGTCGCCGACACCGCCAGGGCGTACTTCGAGCACGCGGCCGCCCCGGTCACCGGGCCCCGGCTGCACGCGCACGCGGTCTCCAGCGCCTTCGGGCTGCTCGGCTACCACCGCGGCCGGGACGTGCTGGAGGGCTCCGGCTCCTCCGCCCCGGAGCACCGGCCCGCCAGCCTGCTCGTGCAGCACCTCGGCACCCCCGACATGGTGCTCAGCCTCCGCAACGGGTCCTTCGACCGGACCGGCCTGCCCGAGTACACCCTGGCGGACGGCCTCTACCGGCAGTCGGCCGATCCCCGCTTCCCCGCACTGACCTACGACCCGGACGAGGTGCTCGACCCGACCTTCTACACCCACCGGCCCGCCACCTCGCCCTCGATGAACGCGATCATCGAGCGCTCGGGCGGCGACGGCATCGTGGTCTCGCTGGCCGAGTGCGTGGCCCGCTACCCGCAGGTGCGCGGGCTGCTCGCCGGGACCGGCTGCGAGCTGCCCGCCGACTTCCGCCTGCTCCGGGAGTGGTCGCTGGTCATGGCCCTGACGGGCGTGCTCAACGCCGTCGACCGCGGGCTGGCCGACGACTGGCGGGACGTGGTGGTGCACGGCTCGGGCCGCTACACCTCGGCCGACTACACGCCGCTGGAGGCGGAGGCGATGACCGAGGTCGCGACCGTCGAGGACGTCGCCGCGGCGGTCTGCCGCTGATGTCCCCCCCGGAGGACGCGATCGCCGTCGTCGGCATGGCCGGGCGCTTCCCGGGTGCTCCCGACGTGCCCTCGCTCTGGCGCAACCTGCTCGACGGCGTGGACGCCGTGCACGACTACACCGAGGCCGAGCTGCGCGCGCTCGGGGTGGGTGAGCGGCTGCTGGCCGATCCTGCGCACGTGCGAGCGGGCGGCCGCCTGACCGGAACGACCGCGTTCGACGCCGGTTTCTTCGGCATGACGGCGGGCGAGGCCGCCGCCGTGGACCCCCAGCAGCGGCTCTTCCTCGAACAGTCCTGGGCCGCGCTGGAGGACGCGGGCTGCGACCCCGCGGCCTTCGACGGGCTGGTCGGCGTGTTCTCCGGTGCCTCGGTCAACAGGCACTTCCTCTACCGGCAGTTCACCGGCGACCCGGACGAGCCGCTGGTGCCGGGCTTCGCACCCGACTACGCGGCCGCCCAGGTGGCCTACCGGCTGGGCCTGACCGGCCCCGCCATGGCCGTGCAGACCGCCTGTTCGAGCTCGCTCACCGCGGTCTGCGTGGCCGCCCAGCACCTGCTCGACTACCGCTGCGACCTGGCGCTGGCGGGCGGGGTGAGCGTCACCGAGCCCCGGTTCCGGCACACGCCCGGCGGCCTGGTCTCACCCGACGGCCGCTGCCGCGCCTTCGACGCCGCGGGCCGGGGCGGCTCCTACGGCAGCGGCGTGGCGGTCCTGGCGCTCAAGCGCCTGCGGGACGCGGCCGAGAGCCGGGACCGGGTCCTCGCCGTGCTGCGGGGCTGGGCGGTGGGCAACGACGGCGCCCGCCGGGCCGGGTTCGCCGCCCCCGGGCTCGACGGGCAGGCGAGCGTGGTGGCCGAGGCGCTGGCGGACGCCGAACTGACCCCCGGCGCGATCGGTTTCGTCGAGGCGCACGGCAGCGGCACCGCGGTCGGGGACGCGATCGAGGTCGCCGCCCTGGTCCAGGCATTCTCCGGCGACCCGCTGCCGCCGGGAACGGTCGCGCTCGGCTCCGTCAAGACCAACCTCGGCAACCTCGACGCCGCGGCGGGCGCGGCGTCGCTGGTCAAGGCCGTGCTGGCGGTACGGCACGGCGTCATCCCGGCCAACCTCCACTTCGAGCGCGCGCACCCGGACGTCGAGTTCGGCCCCTTCTACGTGCCGGTCAAGAACGTGACCTGGGAGACGGAGACCCGGCGGGCCGGGGTGAGCTCCTTCGGCCTGGGCGGGACCAACGCCCACGTGATCGTCGAACAGGCCGCGGACGGACCGCCGCGGACGGCCTCCACCGGCTGGCGCGTCCTGCCGGTCTCGGCCCGCTCGCCCGAGGCGTTGCGCCAGGCCCGTACGCGGCTGGCCGACCACCTGGAGGCCGCTCCCCGGACCTCCCTGGACGACGTCGCCCACACGCTGACCGCCGGACGCCGGGCCTTCGCCCACCGGGCGGCGATCGTCTGCCGGGACCTGCCCGAGGCCGTCGCCCGGCTGCGCGGCCTGCCGGACGGAGCACCGTACGACGCGCCGGAGGACCTGACGCGGGCGGTCGGGGCCTGGGTGGCGGGCGGCGAGCCCGCCTGGCCTCGGGCGGACGGCCGCGTCGTCTCCCTGCCCGCCTACCCGTTCCAACGGCAGGAGGTCTGACCATGAGACCCGACACCGGCTCGCCCGGCCGCCGGTTCCCCGCCCCGCACCCTGGACCGGTGCGCGCATGAACGGCCACCGCATGCCGCTCGGCGACACCGGCTGGCAGGTGTGGAACGAGGCGCTGCTGCGCAGCACCGGCTTCCCGGCCGACGGCCTGGCGCGCCTGTCCGCCCCCGGCTGCGCGCGGGCGGCGGACGCGCTGCTCTCCGGCAGGCTCGCGGCGGAGGACTTCGACAAGGTCCTCGCCGAGACCGGCCACGAGCTGGGCGGGGAACTGACCCGGATCGCCGCCGACCCGCTCTTCCGCGAGGCGGTCACCTGGCAGAACCGGGGCGCCCTGGTCGCGCTGGACGCCCTGGCCCGCGGCGGCCGGCGCGACAGCAGGCGGCGCGAACGGGAGCGCGTCGCCGTCAAGTACTGGCAGCGCTACAGCGCCAAGAACGAGACGGTGGGCTTCTTCGGGCCGGTGACCTGGGTCCGGTGCGCGCAGGACGGCCCGGCTCTGCAGGTACGGCCCGGCGGGCGGCTGCTGTCGGACCGGCGCGTGTTCTTCGAGGACTGGGCGCTGCGCGCGTACGCGGCGAAGCTGGCCGAGGACCCCGCGGTGCGCCGCTGGTTGCCGCCCGCCCTGCACCCCCAGCTGACCCTGGACGGCCGCCGGGTGCTGCGGCCGGCACAACCGCCCGTCCCGGTGTCGGCCGCCGAGGCGCTGCTGCTGTCGCGGTGCGACGGCAGGCGCCGGGCCGCCGACGTGGCCGCCGAGGTGGCGGGGCAGGCGGGCATCCGCACCGAGGACGACGCCTATCTGCAGCTCGGCCTCCTGGCCGGGCGCGGCCTGCTGACCTGGCAGGGCGACGTGCCGCAGAGCCCGCACGCCGAGGAGCACCTGCGGCGGCTGCTGGCCGGGATCGAGGACCCCGCCGCGCGCGAGCGGGCCCAGGCCGGGCTGGAGCGGCTGGCCTCCGCCAAGCGGGAGGTGGCACGCGCCGCGGGCGACCCGGATGCCCTCCGGGCCGCGATGGAGACGCTCGGCACGGTGTTCAGCGAGGTCACCGGGGCCGACCCGGTCCGCAGGACCGGTCAGACCTACGCCGGCCGCGGCCTGGTCTACGAGGACACTACCCGCGACGTGCGGGTGACCGTGGGCAGGCCGCTGATCGACGGCATCGCCGAGCCGCTGGCGCTCATGCTCCGGGCCGCCCGCTGGCTGACGGCCGAGCTGGCGGCGGCCTACGGCCGGGCGCTGCGCGAGCTGTACGAGGAGCTGCGCGCGGACGGCCCGGTCCTGCTGTCCGACCTGTGGTACCTCGCCCAGGGAATGCTGTTCGGCACCGGCCCCAGGCCCGTCGACGCCATCGCCGAGGAATTCGCCCGCCGCTGGTCGGAGCTGTTCGGCCTGGACCGGGCCGGCCCGGACACCGCCGAGCTGACCTTCACCGCCCGCGAGCTGGCCGCCTCCGACGCGTTCGCCGCCGCCGGCCCCGGCTGGTCGGACGGCCGGCTGCACAGCCCCGACCTGCAGATCTGCGCCGACAGCGTCGAGGCGGTCAACCGCGGCGACTACCTGGTGGTCATGGGCGAGATGCACGCGGCCTGGGCGACCTTCGACTGCGCCGTCTTCACCCTCGCCCACCCCGACCCCGGCCCGCTGCGCGACGCGCTGGCCAAGGATCTGGGAACCGACCGGGTCCGGCCGCTCTACCCGGTGGAGTGGCCCCGCTACACCGGCCGGCTGGCGTCCGGGCTGGACCACCCGACCGACATCGAGCTGGGCTGGACGGCCGCCCCCGGCGCCGATCCCGACCGGCTGGTGCCCGCCACGGGCGTGCCGGTCGACGAGGTGGACGGGGAACTGGTGGCCACCATGCCGGACGGGAGGAGCAGGCCGCTGCTGGAGGTCTTCTCGCAGCTGGTGTCGATCCACGCCGTGGACGGCTTCAAGCTCGTCGGGGGCGATCGGCACACCCCGAGGATCACCATCGACCGGCTGGTCGTCGCCCGCCGTACCTGGCGGACCACCGTGGACGCGACGGGACTGGCCGACGCCGGCGGCGAGCGCGCGCGGTACCTGGCCGTGCGCCGCTGGCGGCGTGAGCTCGGCCTGCCCGAGCAGGTCTTCGTCAAGTTCTCCACGGAGATCAAACCGCTCTACGCCGACCTCACCAGCCCGGTCTTCGCCGACCTGCTCTGCTCGATGGCCCGCTCGGCCCGTCTCGCCGCCGGGCGGGACGTGCGGCTGGTGGTCTCCGAGATGCTCCCCGGCCCGGACCAGACCTGGCTGTCCGATGCCGAGGGCCGCCGCTACTTCACGGAGCTGCGCATGCACATGGTCGATCCCCTCCCCGCAGGCACGGGACTCTCCGGAGGCGAGGGATGACGACGCTGCCCGATCTGGTGCTGGCCCAGGCCGAGCGCCGCCCGTGGGCGCCCGCCGTACGGCAGTGGCAGGAGGTGCTCACCTACGGTGAGCTGGCCGAGCAGGCGGCGGGCCTGGCCGCCCGGCTGCCGGAGGTGGGACCCGAGCATCTGGTGGGCGTCTGCCTGCGACGCCGGCCGAGCATGGTCACCGGGGTGCTCGGCGTGCTCCTGGCGGGAGGCGCCTACGTGCCGCTCGACCCCGACGGCCCCGCCGCCCGCAGGGAGCAGATCATCCGGAGCGCGGGGCTCCGCCTGGTCGTGGTCGACGAGTCCACGGCGGAACTGTTCGGCGGAGTCCCATCCGATGTCCCATCCGACGGAGCCCTGTCCGACGGAGCCCTGTCCGACGGGGTGCGGACCGTTCCGGTGGAGGGCCCGCCCGCCACTCCCGGGCGGTGCCCGGCGCTGCCCGGCAACGCGGCCTACGTGCTGCACACCTCGGGATCCACCGGCGTCCCCAAGGGCGTGGTGGTCAGCCATCGCAGCGCATGCGCCTACACGCTCGGGAACATCGAGCTGCTGGGCGTCGACGAGGGCACCCGCGGCCTCGCCTTCGCCTCGCTCGGGTTCGACGTGTCGGTGCACGACCTGTTCGTCCACCTGGCCGCCGGGGCCACGCTGATGCTGGCCGGCGAGGAGGACCGCAGCGACCCCGCGCGGCTCCAGCGCTTCTGCGCCGAGCACCGCGTCACCTCCGGTGACCTGCCGGTCTCCCTGCTGCCGCTGCTGGATCCGGAGCTCCTGCCCGAGTGGCGGGTGCTGACCACCGGTTCCGAGGCCCCAGGCCCCGAGCAGGTGGAGCGCTGGGCGGGCCGCCGGTTCCTCAACTACTACGGCCCGACCGAGACGACGGTGGCCGTCACCGTCTTCGAGGCCGAGGGCCGGTGGGACCGGCCGCTCCCGATCGGCACCGCCCGACACGGGCACCGCGTGCACGTCGTGGACGGGGAACTGCGCGAGGTCCCGCCGGGCGTGCCGGGCGAGCTGCTGGTCGGCGGGGCCGGGCTGGCCCGCGGATACCTGGGGCGGCCCGGTCTGACGGCCGAACGCTTCGTGGCCGACCCGTTCGGCGGCGACGGCGGGCGGCTCTACCGGACCGGCGACCTCGTGGCGCTGCAGCCGGACGGGAACCTGATGTTCCTGGGCAGGACCGACCGGCAGGTCAAGATCCGCGGGCAGCGGGTGGAGATCGGCGAGGTGGAGGCCGTGCTGCGCGGGCACCCGCAGGTCGGGCACGCCGTGGTGGAGGCGGTCGAGGGCCCGGCGGGCGTCCGGCTCATGGCCTTCTGCACCGCGGACGGCGCGAGCCCGGACCTGCTGCGGGAGCACTGCGCGCAGCGGTTGCCCGAGGCGATGGTCCCCACCGGGATACTGATCCTGCCCAGCCTGCCGACGTCCCCGTCGGGCAAGGTCGACGTCCGGGCGCTGCACGCGCTGGTGCCCGACGCGCCGGCCCTGGGCGCGCCGCCCGAGTCCCTCGTCGAGCGCGCCGTGGCCGAGGTGTGGGCCGGGGTGCTCGGCCGCGTCCCCGGGACGGAGGACGACTTCTTCGCCTCCGGCGGGCATTCCATCAGCGCCATGCGCCTGGTCAGCGGCTTCCGCGAGGCGCTGGGCCGTGAGGTGGCGGTGGAGGACGTCTACGCCGCGCGCACCCTCGGCGCGCTGGCGGCGCTGGTGGAGGCCGCGCCTCCCGCGGCCGGGGAGCTGCCCTCCGGCAGCCCGCCCGCGCTGACCGCGGCGCAGCGCCGGTTGTGGTTCCTGGAGCGGCTCTTCCCCGGCAACGTCGCCTACAACATCGCGCTCGCCGAGCGCCTGCGCGGCCCGCTCGACGTGATGGCGCTGGAGCGGGCGCTGACCGCGGTGGCCGAGCGGCACGAGGTGCTCCGCTGGCGGGTGCCCGACGACGGCGGCGTGCCCCGCGTGGAGGTGACCGCGCCCGGGCCCGTACGGCTGACGGTCGAGACCCTGGACGGCGCACCGGACGGGCCGGGCAGCGCGCCCGGCAGAGAACCCGTCGGCGGGCCGGACGACCTGCCGGACGGGGCCCGCGCCTGGCTGGACCGGGCCGGCGCCCGGCACTTCGACCTGGCCCGCGGCCCGCTCTGGCAGGCCCGGCTGCTCCGGCTGGGCCCGGACGACCACGTGCTGGCGGTGACCTTCCACCACGCCGTCTTCGACGGCTGGTCGGAGGGCCCGTTCTTCGACGACCTGGCCCGTGCCTACGCCGGCGAGGTCCTGGACCCGCCGGAGGCGACCTTCGCCGACTACGCCGCCTGGCGGGCGGCGCGGGACGGCAGGCGGGCCGGAGAGGACCTGGCCTGGTGGACCCGCTCGCTGGCCGGCGCCCCCACGACGCTCGACCTGCCCCGGGACCACCCGCGGCCGGCCGTGCAGAGCCACGCCGGCGCCCTGGCCACCGCCGCGCTGACCGCGGAGACCACGGCGGGTGTCCGCGAGCTGGCCGTACGGCTGGGCACCACCGCGCCGAGCGTGCTGCTGGCCGCCTTCGCCGAGCTGGTCCGGCGTGTCACCGGCCGGGACGACATCGTGGTCGGCGTCCCCGCGGCGGACCGCAGGCACGAGGCGTTCCAGGACCTGATCGGCTTCTTCGTGGACATCGTGCCGATCCGCCTGCGCTCGGCCGGGGAGTCCTCCTTCGCGGAGCGGGTGCGGGGCTGCGCCGACGCGATGATCGACGCGATGGCCAGGCCCGGTGCCACCATCGAGGACATCGTCGGAGCGCTGGCGGTGCGCCGTGATCCCAGCCGGGCGCCGCTGGTGCAGGTGCTCTTCAACGTCTTCAACTTCCCGGAGCCGCGGCTGGAGCTGAAGGGGCTGCGCTGCACCGGCGTCGTGCCCGCGCCCGCGGGCTCCCCGTTCGACCTGACGGTCTACGTCGTCGAACGGGACGGGAGGTACGCGGTCGACCTCGTCTACAACACCGACCTCTACACCGCCGAACGCGCCGAGCTGCTGCTGCGGTCCTTCACCGGCCTGCTCGACCAGGCCGTGGCCGACCCGGGCTCCCCCGCGGCCGGTTTCGAGGTGAGGCACGCCGCCGTACTCGCGCACGGTGTGGCGGACGAGCCGGCGCAGGCCGTACGGCCGGAGTCCGGGCCCCGCGCGGAGCCCGCCACCGCGACCGAGCGGCTGCTCGCCGGGATCTGGCGGGACGTGCTCGGCCGGGCCGAGGTGCTCGCGACCGACAACTTCTTCGACGTCGGCGGCACCTCCATGGCCGTCGTCGTGGTCCGCGACCGCCTGGCCGCCCTGACCGGGCGCCAGGTGACGGTCGTGGACATGTTCCGCTACCCGACCGTACGCGCGCTCGCCGCCCACCTCGACGGTGACGCCGCGAATCCGGAACTGAGCCGCGCCGACCGGCGTGCCGACACACGCCGCCAGCAGCGGGACAAGCGCAGGAGGAGACAGTGACAGAGTTGTCCACCGGCCCGGGCGCCGAGCCCATCGCCATCATCGGCATGAGCGCCCGCGTGCCGGGTGCGAACGATCTCGGCCAGTTCTGGCGCAACCTGGTCGACGGCGTGGAGTCGGTGACCTTCTTCACCGACGAGGAGCAGCTCGCCTGGGGCGCGACCCCCGAGGAGCTGGCCAGCCCCTCCTTCGTCAAGGCCGCGCCGGTCATGATCGACATGGAGGGCTTCGACAACCGCCTGTTCGGCATGAGCGCGCGTGAGGCGGAGATCGCCGACCCGCAGCAGCGGATCTTCCTGGAGCAGTCGCACGCCGCGCTGCAGGACGCCGGTTACGACCCGGCCGCCTACGAGGGCTCCATCGGCGTCTACGGCGGATCCGGGCCCAGCCAGTACCAGTGGCTCAACCTGCAGACCAACCCCGATCTGGACAGCGACGCGATCAAGCTCGGCATGTCGATCGGCAACAACATCGACTACGTCGCCACCACGGTCTCCTACCGGCTCAACCTGCGCGGCCCGGCCATGACCGTCACCACCGCCTGCTCCTCCTCCCTGGTCGCCCTGCACCTGGCCTGCGAGTCGCTGCGCAACGGGGAGTGCGACATGGCGCTGGCCGGCGGGGTCTGCGTGGAGCTGCCGCACGGCGCCGGTTATCCGGCGATGGACGGCTTCACCAGCTCCGACGGGCACGTCAGGCCGTTCGACGCCCGCGCGGACGGCACCATCTGGGGCAGCGGCGTCGGCGTGCTCGTGGTCAAGCGGCTGGAGGACGCGCTGGCCGACGGCGACCACATCCGGGCCGTGGTGCTGGGGAACGCGATCAACAACGACGGCAGCAACAAGATCGGCTTCTCCGCGCCCAGCCACGCGGGCCAGACCGGGGTGATCGCCGAGGCGCTGGGCGTGGCCGGGGTGGATCCGCGCACCATCGGCTACGTCGAGGCGCACGGCACCGGCACCGCCCTCGGCGACCCCATCGAGGTGGCCGCCCTGAGCGAGGTCTACCGGCGCAGCAGCGACGATCGCGGCTGGTGCGGCATCGGCTCGGTGAAGTCCAACCTCGGCCACCTCAGCCAGGCCTCCGGCGTCGTCGGCGTGATCAAGGCGGTGCTCGCCATGGAGCACGGCCTGATCCCGCCCAGCATCAACTTCGAGCGGCCCAACCCCGCCATCGACTTCGACTCCAGCCCCTTCTACGTGGTCTCCGCCCCCACCAAGTGGGAGGGCGGCCCGCGCCGGGCGGCGGTGAGCTCCTTCGGCATCGGCGGCACCAACGCCCACGTGATCCTCCAGGAGGCGCCGCCGCCGGCCACCGCCACGAACGCGCGGGGGCCGCAGCTGCTGCGGCTCTCGGCCCGCACCGAGAGCGCGCTCGACACCATGCGCACCCGGCTCGCCGAGCACCTCACCGAGCATCCTGAGCTCTCGGTCGCCGACGTGGCCCACACGCTGCGGGTGGGCCGGCCGGAGCTCCGCCACCGCGTCGCCGTCGTGGCCGGCGACCTGGCCGGCGCGGTGGGCGCGCTGACCGACCGCAGGCGGCACCCGGCCGGGGACGCGGGCGGAACGCCGCCCAGGGTGGCCTTCCTCTTCTCCGGGCAGGGCGCGCAGTACGCGGGCATGGGCGCCGCGCTCTACGCGGCCCAGCCGTCTTTCGCCGCCGCCGTCGACGAGTGCGCGGAGCTCCTCCACGCCGAACTGGGCGAGGACATCAGGCAGCTGATGTTCGCCGAGGGCGGCGACGACAAGCTGCGCGAGACCCGCTTCACCCAGCCCGCGCTGTTCACCGTGGAGTACGCGCTGGCCAGGCTCTGGCAGGGGCTCGGCGCGCAGCCCGCGGGTATGATCGGCCACTCCGTCGGGGAGTACGTCGCCGCCACGCTCGCCGGGGTGTTCACCCTGCCCGACGCGCTGCGGCTGGTGGCGGCGCGCGGGCGGCTGATGCAGTCGATGCCCGCCGGCTCGATGCTCGCGGTCATGAAGGACGAGCGGGAGATCGCCGAACTGCTCGTCGACGGGGTGAGCGTGGCCACGGTGAACGGCCCGGGCACCTGCGTGGTGGCCGGGACGGACGAGGCGGTCACGGCCTTCGCCGAGCTGCTCGACGGCAGGGGCGTCAAGGCCACCCGGCTGCGCACCTCGCACGCCTTCCACTCGCCGATGATGGAGCCCGTCCTGGCGGAGTTCGAGTCCCTCGTGTCCGCCGTGCCGCGGCAGGCCCCCGCCCTGCCGTTCCTGTCCAACGTGACCGGTGACTGGATCACCCCCGAGCAGGCCGTCGACCCGGCCTACTGGGCCGGGCACATCCGCCGCCCGGTGCGCTTCGGCGACTGCGTGGCCCGGCTGCTGGCCGAGAAGGACTGGGTGCTGCTGGAGTGCGGGCCCGGCAAGCAGCTGGCCCAGCTGGCCCGCATGCAGCTGCGCGGCGCCAGGGACGTGCTGCCGCCGCTGGCCAGCCTGCCCGGCCCCGGCGAGAGCGCCGGCGACCTGGACGTGCTGTACGGCTCCGCGGCCCGGTTGTGGTCCGCCGGGGTGCCGGTCACCGTGGACGGCGGCGGGGGCCACCGGGTTCCGCTGCCGGGCTACCCCTACGAGCGGGAGTACCGCTTCATCCCGCCGGGCGAGGCCGGGGCCGCGCCGAAGACGCAGCGGCCCTCCGGCCCCCGTGCGCCGGAGGACTGGTTCGAGGTCCCCGTGTGGCGGCAGCTCGCGCCCACCCCGCCCGGTGACCCGGTCACCCGCTGCCTCGCCTTCGTCAGCGGGGAGCGGGGCGGAGAGCTGGTGGCGGCGCTGCGGGCACAGGGCGCCGAGGTGACCGTGGTCCGGCCCGGGACGGGCTACTCCGGCGGGTCCGCCGTACGGCCCGGCGCGGATCAGTCCGGCGCGGAGCCCTCTGGCGGGTTCACCGTACGGCCCGGCGAGCGCGCCGACTACGACGCCCTGGTCAGCGCACTCGGCGACTCCCTGCCCTCGCGCGTCGTGCACGCCTGGGCGCTGGACAGCGACCCGGCCCAGGCGCAGGAGCACGGCTTCTTCAGCCTGCTCTCCCTGGTGCAGGCCCTGACCGCCGCGCAGCGGGCCGACGGGGTCCTCCTCGACGTGCTCACCTGCGGCACCGAGGACCCCCTGGGCGGCGCCGACCTGACCCGGCCGGAGTACGCGCTCGTGGCGGGCATCGCCCGGGTCGTGCCGCTGGAGGTCGACGGTCTCCGGGTGCGCCACCTCGACCTCGAATCGGGCGGCACCCCCGCCGCGACCGTCCTGGCCGAGCTGCGCAGGGAACCGGTGGGTGACGTGCTGGCGCTGCGGGGCGGGCGCCGGTGGACCCGCGAGTTCCAGCCGGTACGGCTGAGCGAGGGCGGCTCCGGGCTGCGCGAGGAGGGCGTCTACCTGATCACCGGTGGCCTGGGAGGCATCGGTCTCACCCTCGCCGAGCACCTCGGCACCCGGCTGCGGGCCCGCGTGGTGCTGCTCGGCCGCAGCGGCGCGGTGACGCCGAGGGCCGCGCGCGCGATCGCCCGGATCGAGCGGGCGGGCGGCCGGGTGACGGTCCTGGCCGCCGACGTCACCGATCCCGCCCGGCTGCGCGAGGTCAGGGAGGAGATCCTGGCCGCCCACGGCGGGCTGCACGGCATCGTGCACGCCGCGGGCCTGCCGGGCGGCGGCATGGCCGAGATCAAGGAACGGGCCGTCGCGCAGGCCGTGCTCGATCCCAAGGTCACCGGAACCGCCGTGCTGTTCGACGTCTTCGGCGACCTCGGGCTGGACTTCGTCGCCCTCTGCTCGTCGGTCACCGCCGTCAGCGGCGGGTTCGGCCAGGTCGACTACTGCGCGGCGAACGCCTTCCAGGACGCCTTCGCCCGCGCCCGGCGCGGCACCCGCGTCCTGAGCCTCAACTGGGGCGCGTGGCTGGAGGTGGGCATGGCCGCGGCGGGCATGGCCACCGGCTCCGCGGGCCCGGCCGCCGCCGGTCCCGCCGGGGGAACGCCCGTCGACCATCCGGTCGTGCGCGGCCGTACCCGCGACCGGGCGTCGGGGCCGCTGGCCGCCGACACCCACTGGGTGCTGGACGAGCACCGCATCGGCGGGGTGCCGGTGCTGCCCGCGACCGGGCAGCTGGAGTGCGCCAGGGCGGCCTTCGCGGCCGTCGTCCCGGCGCCGGGCGAGGGCCACGCGGTGGAGCTGCGCGACGTCGTCTTCCTGGCGCCCCTGGCCGTACCGGACGGCACCACGACCGAGCTCACGGTCGCCTTCACCGACGGTTCGGCCTTCGAGGTGCGCGCCGGGGAGCGGCTGCACACCCAGGGCGCGGCGGCGTGGGTACGGCCGGCCCCGGCCCCGGCCGTGGACGTGGCGGCGCTGAAGGCCGCGATGACGCCGGAGACCGCACAGGACGACGAGTACACCGGAGTGCTGACGTTCGGCCCGCGGTGGCGCTCGCCCGAGCTGGTCTGGCGGTCCGGGGACGAGGAGCTCGCCTTCGTCGAGGCGACCGGGCAGGTGGCGGCGGAGGTCGGCGACTGGGGTCTGCACCCCGCGCTGCTCGACGTGGCCACCTCCTTCGGCCGGGGCAACGGCGGCGGCGCCTACCTGCCGCTGAGCTACGGCCGGTTGCTGGTCAGGGCGGCGCTGCCGGACCGCTTCTACAGCCACCTGCGGCGCAGGGGCGACGGCGGCGCCGAGGTCGTCACGGCCGACCTGACGTTGACGGACGAGACGGGCACGGTGCTCGTGGAGATCGAGGAGTTCGTGCTGCGGCGCATCGACGCCTCGGCGGTGACCGGATCGCTGGACTCCGGGGACCGGCAGTCCGACAGCGGCATCCGCCCGGCGGACGGCGCCGAGGCGTTCTTCCGCGTCCTGTCCGCGGCCGACCTCGGCCCGCAGGTCGTCATCAGCGCGACCGCGCTCGCCGAGATCAGCCGGCGGGAGCGGCTGACCCGCCAGAGCCTTGAGGCCCCGGCACCGGCGGTCAGGAGCGAGGACTTCGTCGCTCCTGAGGGCGAGGTGGAGGCGGCGCTCGCCCGGGTGTGGAGCGAGATCCTGGGCGTGCCCGGCGTGGGCGCCGACGACGACTTCTTCGAGCTCGGCGGGAACTCGCTCATCGCGGTCCAGCTGATCGCGCAGGCGCGGGCCGCGGTCGGCGTCAAGCTGCCGATGCGCACGCTCTTCGAGGCCCCGACCGTGCGGCAGATGGCCGCCAGGGTCGAGCAGATCCGCGCCGAGCAGCCGGTGGCCCCGGCGACGGGCCCCGCGACCGGCCCGGTGGCTCCCGCGACCGGCACGCCGACCCCCGCGGCCGGTCCCGCCACCACGATCCCGCGCGTATCGAGAGGGAGGTAACCCGATGCACGCCGAGCATCGCGAGTCCCGGGCGGAGCATCGCGAGTTCCGGGCGGAGTGGATCGAGGAGTCCATCGCCGCCCGGTTCTGGGCCGTCGTCGCCGAGCACCCCGGCCGGATCGCGGTGCTCGGCGAGGACGGCCCGCTCACCTACGCCGAGCTCGCGCAGGAGGTCCAGGCCGTGGCGGCGGCGGTGCACGGCGCCTCCCGGGTTGGGCTCCTGGTCGGGCACGGCCCCAGGATGGTCGCCGCCATCCTGGGCGTGCTCACGGCCGGGGCCGCCTACGTGCCGCTCGATCCGGCCTATCCGCGGGCCCGCCTGGAGAGCATGTCCGAGCTGTCCCGGCCGGAGGTGGTCGTGACCGTGCCCGAGCACAAGGACCTGCTCACCGGCGACCTCGTCGACCTCACCTCGGTGCCGCCGGCGCCGGGCTTCCGGCCCGTCGCCGTGGACCCGGGCTCCCCGGCGTACATTCTGTTCACCTCGGGCTCCACCGGGCGTCCCAAGGGGGTCGTGCAGACTCACCGGGGGGCGTTGTTCCAGGTCCGGACGCACACCAACAACCTGCGCATCCGTCCTGCCGACCGGATCAGCGTCGTCTCCTCCTTCAGCTACGACATGGCGGTGACGGACGGCTTCTCCGCGCTGCTCAACGGGGCCGCCGTGGTCCCGGTCGACCTGCGGCTGCACGGCCTGGGCCGGCTGAGGGAGGCACTCGTCGCCGGGCAGGTCACGATCTACCACTCGACGCCGACCGTCTACCGCTACCTGCTGGACTCCCTCTCCGAGGGGGAGGTGCTGTCGAGCGTCCGGGTCGTCGTCCTCGGCGGCGAGGAGGTCGTCCGCCACGACCTCGACCGCTTCCGGCGGCACTTCCCCGCCTCCGCCGTCTTCGTCAACGGGTACGGGGCCACCGAGATCTCCTTCGTCGCCCAGAACCATCTGACCGCGGCCGAGATGGGCGACGAGCCGGTCGTGCCCGTCGGGCGGCCCCTGGACGGCGTGGAGATCGAGCTCAGGCCGAACCCGGCGGAGGGGGAAACGGGGCTCGGACCGGACCAGGCGGAGGGGGAGATCGTCATCCGCAGCCCGTACCTGGCCGACTATCTGGGCGCCGCCGAGCGGGACCGGGCCAGGTTCGGCGTCGATCCGGACGGCATGCGCTTCTACCGGACCGGCGACCTGGGACGGTGGCTTCCCGACGGCCGGCTGGCCTACCTGGGCCGTCTCGACCGGCAGGTGAAGATCCGCGGCCACCGCGTCGAGCTCGGCGAGATCGAGGCCGTGCTGGCCACCCTGGTGCCGCGGGCCGCCGTCGTCACCCGCGAGGTCCGCGGCGAGCAGCAGATCGTGGCCTACGTCCTGGGAGACGGCACGTCGGGCCTGCGTGAGCGGCTGGCCGAGGTGCTGCCCGACTTCATGGTCCCGGCCGAGATCGTCGCGGTCGGCGCGCTGCCGCTCACCCCCACGGGCAAGATCGACACGGCCGCCCTGCCGGATCCGCGTCCCGGGCCCGCTCCCGCACCGACGGTGAGCCTGCCGACGCCGGAGGCCGGGCTCGCCGCCGAGATCGCCGCCGTCTGGGGCGCCGTGCTCGGCGTGCGGGAGGTGGACTGGGAGCGGTCCTTCTTCGACCAGGGCGGACACTCGTTGCTCATGGCGAAGGTCCAGCAACGGCTCGAAGGCGTCCTGGACCGGCGCATCCCGCTGACCGCCCTCTACGCCCATCCCACCGTCGCCTCCCTCGCGCACCACCTCGTCGCGGGGCAGGCGGGGACACCGGGCGACACGGGGACACCGGGTGGCGCCCCCGCCACCCGTGCGGCGCTGCGCCGACGGCGCCGACGGTCCTGACGCCCGTCAGCCGAATTGGCGACAGATCACAAATAGTGATCATTTTCCCGGCTCTTTCCTCTACCATCACCGTCAGAGTGATCAGCAAGGGGCGGGAGAGGGCGTCATGGACGACGAGAAGGCACCCGCGGGGATCGATCCGACGATCCCCAGCGTGGCCCGGATGTACGACTACTACCTCGGCGGCAAGGACAACTTCGCGTCCGACCGCGAGGCCGCCGAGAACTTCATCAAGGTCCTGCCGGGCATCCGGGAGATGGCCCGGTCCAACCGCGCCTTCCTGTCCCGGGCGGTCAGCGAGATCGCCGGGCGGGGTGTCCGGCAGTTCCTGGACATCGGCTCGGGCCTGCCGACCCAGGAGAACGTCCACCAGGTCGCCCACCGGATCATCCCGGACGCGAGGGTCGTCTACGTCGACAACGACCCCATCGTCATGGCCCACGGCCGCGCCCTGCTGGAGGACAACCCCCACACCACCGTCGTCCAGGCCGACATGCGCGAACCCAAGGCACTGCTCGACCACCCCGACATCCAGACGAAGATCGATTTCAACCAGCCGGTGGCCGTGCTCCTGCTGGCCATGCTCCACTTCGTCCCCGACGACGGCGACGCCACCGCCATCGTCGCGGCGATCCGCGAGAAACTGGCCCCCGGAAGCTACCTGATCCTCTCCCACGCCTACGCCGGCGACGTATCGGAGGAGAAGCACGCCAGGGGACAGGAGGTCTACCGCACGACCGCCACCGGATCGCTCACCTCGCGGGGACCCGGCCACCTGGCCGCCTACGCCGACGGCCTGGAGGTGCTCGACCCCGGAATCGTCCCGGTCCAGGCCTGGCGCCCGGAGTTCGACGGCGACGCCGAGTACGACCTCGGCAAGCCCAACATCCTCGGCGTGGTGGCCAGAGTGCCGTAACGGTCCGCCGGCTGCTCCGGCGCGCGTGCGGACCGCAGTCATTGGCTAGCTGTACTATCCAACAATGCGGATATCCCAGCTCAGCGCCGTCTCGGGCGTCCCCATCCCGACGATCAAGTACTACCTGCGTGAGGGCCTGCTCCCCGCCGGGGAGCAGACCTCCGCCACCCGGGCGGAGTACGGCGAGCGCCACGTGCGGCGCCTCCGCCTGATCCGGGCACTGCTGGAAGTGGGCCGCCTGCCCATCGCGGCCATCCGCAAGGTGCTCGCGGCCGTCGACGACGAGACGCTGAGCATGCACCTCGTCCTCGGCACCGCCCACTACGCCCTCGCCCCGGCGGTCGAGCCCCACCCCGACGACGAGGCGTGGCGCGAGGCCCGCTCCGAGGCCGACCGCCTCATCGCCGAACTGGGCTGGCGGATCGACGCCCAGGCCCCCACCCGCGACGAGCTCGCCCAGGTCATCCTCACCCTCTCCCGGCTCGGCATGCCCGCCACCGGCGAGGCCCTGCGCCCCTACGCCGAGGCGGCCATGGAACTGGTGATGGAGCACGAGATCGGCACCATCTCGCTCGACCGCACCCGCGAGGAGGCGGTGGAGACCCTGGTCGTCGGCACCGTCGTGCACGGCCGCGCCCTCGACGTCCTGCGCCGCCTGGCCCAGGAGTCCACCTCCGCCCAGCTTTTCGGGATTTCCGGGACATAGTTGGGCTACTCTCCTCGCGTGGCCAAGCCGATCAGCTATGCCGACGCGGTCCGGATGCTCGGCGAGGAGCCCGTGGTCACCGCCCTCGACAAGGTCTTCGGCGGGGCACTGCTGAGCGCCGCGACCATGGGGGCATCCGACGCCCTCTCCTGGTTCGATCCGAAACCGGACGCCGTACGGCTCGGGCACCAACTCGTCGGCGGCCTGCGCGACCGGATCACCGGCCTGGGCCGCTACGACCGCACCCAGCGCCTCCAGGCCGCCCACGCGATCATCGTGATCACCGCCTTCTACGAGGCGATCGACGAGATCGGGCTGCCGTTCACGGCGAAGGACATCGCGCTGAGCCGCGAGGAGCTGCTGAGGATCGGCAACGCCGGAAACGTCCCGGACAGGCTGATAAAAACGATCTTCCACACCGGCGTCCCCATCCCAGAAGTGCAGCTCTCCAGCGAAGCGGCCCTGTCGCGCCTCCGCGCCTACTACGGGATGATCAGCTCCCGGCTCACCTCGTTCCTGACCGGGCTGGCGGTGTGGTCGGACCTCGACGAGACACGCAGGGAGCGCGCCTCCCACCTCCTCCTCCACGTCCTGTCGGACGCCTCACTCTCCCGGTACGAGGCGCTCTACCGGCAGCTCGCGACGGACTTCCCCGAGTTCGCCTTCTGGGCGCAGCTCGGACAGCACCGGGCCACCCGCGACGAGCTGCGGACGAGGCTCACCGGCCTCCACCGGCTGCTGACCGGCCTCACGCCGGGGCGGATCCCGGGACATCAGCTCGCGAGCCTCGTACGGGTCAACGAGGCCGGGCTCACCCGTCCCGTCGCCGACACCGGCGAACGGCTGGAGGGCCTCGCCTTCCCCACGCTTGATGCGGCCTACATCGACCCCGGCTTCCGGGTCGCGGCTCCCACCGGTGACGATCTCGGTGCGGAGAAGACGTGGGAGCGGGCACCGGTCGGCGACGACCTCCCCGGGTTCCTGGCCGGGTACCTGACTTCTGCACGTGCCACCGAGACACCGCTGGTGGTGCTCGGCCAGCCGGGGGCGGGCAAATCCGTCCTCACCACGATGATGGCCGCCCGCCTCGGTTCCCGGGGCTTCCTGCCGGTCCGCGTCCCGCTCCGCACGGTCCCGGCCGACGCCCAGATCCAGGAGCAGATCGAGAGGGCCGTCTACATCGCCACCGGCGAGCGCCTGACCTGGCCGGACCTATCGCGATCCGCCGACGGCGCCCTCCCCCTGGTGCTCCTGGACGGCCTGGACGAGCTGCTCCAGACGACGGGCGCGCAGCGGGCCGACTACCTCGTCCAGGTCGCCGAGTTCCAGCGGCGCGAGGCCGAGGTGGGCCGCCCGGTGGCCGTGGTGGTCACCACCCGCACCGCGGTCGCCGACCGCTGCCGCCTCCCGGAGGGCGCCCTCGCCGTCCGGCTGGAGCCGTTCGACGACGTGCGGGTGGGTCGCTGGCTGGCCGTCTGGAACGAGGCCAACGCCGCCCACCTCGCCTCGCGGGGGCTCCGGCCGCTGTCGGCGGCGACCGCCGTCTCCTACGGCGAGCTGGCACGGCAGCCCCTGCTCCTGCTCATGCTGGCCCTCTACGACGCCGACGCCAACGCGCTGCTCACCGGGGACGGGCTGAGCACGGCGGAGCTCTACGAGCGTCTGCTGGTCCGGTTCGCCGGGCGGGAGGTGGACAAACGGGGCAGAGGGCTCTCCGCCCAGGAACGGCACCGGGCCGTCGAGCACGAGCTGCTCCGGCTGTCGATCACCGCGTTCGCCATGTTCAACCGGGGACGGCAGTGGGTCACCGCGGAGGAGCTCAACACCGACCTGGACGTCCTGATGCCGGCCCCACGGGAGGCCGCCGCCGGGTTCCGGGAACCGCTGAGCGCGGCCGACCGGGCCGTCGGCGGCTTCTTCTTCGTCCACCGGGCGCGGGCCATCCGGGGCCGGCAGGAGCTGCGGACCTACGAGTTCCTGCACGCGACCTTCGGCGAGTACCTGATCGCCCGGCTGCTGCACCGCGTCCTCGGCGAGATGGCCGACCGCGAGGGACGGTCCTCGTCCCTCCTCGGCGGCTCGCCGCCGGCCGACGGCCTGCTGTACGCGCTCACCTCGTTCACCGTCCTGGCCGCCCGCCAGCGGATCCTGGACTTCTTCTTCCAGCTCGCCGAGGACGGTGACCACCTGAAAGCGACGCTGATCCGGACCTTCGAGGCCAGACAGAACCGGACCGACGGGTCCTACGAGCGGTACCGGCCGGTCGATCTCCCGGCCGTCACCCGGAGCGCCCACTACAGCGCGAACCTCGTCCTGCTGATCACGTTCCTCCGCCGGGACCAGCGGGAGTGGCCGGTGAGCGAGCTGTGCGGTCCGGACGACGATCCGGTCGCCCTCTGGCAGAGCCTGGCGCTGCTGTGGCGATCGGCCGCCACCCGCCAGGAGTGGAACAGCCTCGTCGAGAAGCTGATCGTCCGGCGCCTGCATCCCGGCCCCCTGCGGAACATCAGCCTGTCACCCGGTGACGGCCTCGGGTACTCCGCGGTGAACGTCGACTGGACCTTCGCCCTCGGCCCCGAGGACATCCCCGCGGAAGACCGCTACGTCAACGCCCTGGAGCTGCGGGCCTGGGCGGGTTTCCTCTGCCTTCCGGAAGCCGACCTCTTCACCCATCTCGCCGACGTGTTCGACGTGCTCCTGCGCTCCGGCACGGGCATCATCGGCCATCTCGTCCACGATCCCGTGGGCAGGACCGAGTCGCTGGCGGCGGCGTTGATGGACATCCACCTCAACTCGATGGACCGTCACCCGGCCACGCTCGCGAGGCTGTACCTCATGACGGTCTCCGCCCTCACCCGCAATCTCACCTATGGCGACCCGGCCAACCACCCGCGCCTGACCCAGCTCATGGCCCAGCTCGAACGCGACATCCCGCGGTTCAGCCTGGACGACGCCATGGAGGTCATCGATGCCCTCCCCGATCCCCAGCACGCCGACCTCCCGTACGACACCCCCGCCATCCACGCGTTCGTCCGGTGCCTGCTCGCCTTCCGCGCCTACTTCCCCGACCGTGCGCCCTATCTCCGGACATGGCTGGAGAGCGCCGAGACGTCGCTCCCCCCGGAGCTGGCGCTCCACGTCGTCGTGACGCTCATCGAGATCGACGCCGACCCCGAAGAGGTCTCCAGCGTGCTCAAGTCGGGGAACCCCCTCACGCCGCAGGACCTCGACGCGGTCAGAGGAGCGGATCCGCATCTCCACCGGCGGGCACAGAAGATCATAAAAGCGTACGGCGAGCCGTACGGCCTCACCTGGCCCGAGTGACGGGCCCGCCGCGCCGCCCTCCGGCGACCGGCCTCACTCGCTGAAGGCGACCGGGCGTTTGAGCAGCCAGAGGGCCGCGCGCTGGAGGATCGTGCGGTGGATCGGGCTGTCGTAGGAGCGGGTGTCGTGGCCCAGGGCGTCGTAGACGACCCGGCCGCGCCGTACCGGGCGGGCCCAGATCAGGGGCTGGCCCAGGGAGGAGGCCAGCGGCCGTACGTCGGACTGGACCGACAGGTCGCTGTAGACCTCGTCCACCAGGTCGAAGTCCCGCAGGCCGTCGACCACCGGGTGCCCGCCGTGGATGCGCACGCTCGCCCAGCCCAGCGGCGGATGGTGGGACTTGGCCCAGTCCCAGCAGCCGCCCAGTACGCGGGACCAGCCCTGCCAGTCGTCGAAGCAGATCGAGGCCGTGTGCATGCAGAGCAGGCCGCCGCCCCGCTCCAGGTGGTCCAGGAGCGCCGTGCGGGCCCCGACGGGCAGTTCGAAGCGCCACCGGGGGCGGTGCTCGGCGAAGCGGTCCTGCCGCATCCGCCAGCGCAGGGCGTTGACGGTGATCAGCTGGTACTCGGGGGCGTCGGCCAGGCCGCCGACGATGTCCTCGGTGATGTCGGACTCCACGCCGACCTCGGCGAGGGTTTCGGCCAGGGCCGCGGAGGTCGCGGGGAAGTCGTGGAACACGCCTCCGGAGAGGATCAGGTTTCGGGCCACGGCTCCACCTCACCACGGAAGCGGGCGGCCCGCCAGCAGATGACCGCAGCTCACACCGCTGGAATCAGCGGTGTGAAACCTCGCCGTAACCGCCCTGCCTGGCGAAACGGACCTATGTAACATCCCGTTCACATTTGGGCAATGGCTGCGAAATCGCGACTTGCGACTCTCTAGGGGCAGCACACCACTCCCTCACCAAGGACACCGGCGATGACCTTCAAGGCTGAATACATCTGGATCGACGGCACCGAGCCGACCGCCAAGCTCCGCTCGAAGACCCGGGTCCTCGCGGACGGCGCCGAGCTCCCGATCTGGGGATTCGACGGGTCCAGCACCAACCAGGCGGACGGCCACTCCTCCGACCGCGTGCTCAAGCCGGTGTTCACCTGCCCGGACCCGATCCGCGGCGGTGACAACGTCCTGGTCCTGTGCGAGGTCCTGGACATCGACATGACCCCGCACCGCAGCAACACCCGCGCGCTGCTGACCGAGGTGGCCGAGAAGTACGCCGACCAGGAGTCCTGGTTCGGCATCGAGCAGGAGTACACCTTCTTCAAGGAGGGCCGCCCGCTCGGCTTCCCGATCGGCGGCTTCCCCGCCCCGCAGGGCGGCTACTACTGCGGCGTCGGCGCCGACGAGGTCTTCGGCCGCGAGGTCGTCGAGAAGCACCTCGACCTGTGCCTGGAGGCCGGCCTGAAGATCTCCGGCATCAACGCCGAGGTCATGCCCGGACAGTGGGAGTTCCAGGTCGGCCCGGCCGGCCCGGTGGAGGTCTCCGACCACATGTGGGTCGCGCGCTGGCTGCTCTACCGCGTCGCCGAGGACTTCGGCATCGCCGCCACCCTGGACCCCAAGCCGGCCAAGGGTGACTGGAACGGCGCGGGCGCCCACACCAACTTCTCCACCAAGGCGATGCGCGAGAACTACGACGCGATCATCGTCGCCTGCGAGGCGCTGGGCGAGGGCGACAAGCCCCTGGAGCACGTCAAGCAGTACGGCCACGGCATCGAGGACCGCCTCACCGGCCACCACGAGACCGCCCCGTGGAACAAGTTCAGCTACGGCGTCTCCGACCGCGGCGCCTCGGTCCGCATCCCGTGGCAGGTCGAGGTCGACAAGAAGGGCTACATCGAGGACCGTCGCCCGAACGCCAACGTCGACCCCTACGTGGTGACCCGTCTGCTGGTGGACACCTGCTGCTCCGCGCTGGAGAAGGCCGGCCTGGTCTGATCCACGCGCCGCACGGAAAAGGGCCCGGCCCCGCGACACGCGGCGGCCGGCCCGGACCGCGGGCATGAGGCCGCGGACACTCTGCCGGGGGTGTCCGCGGCCTTCGGCGTCTCTCCCGCGCGAGCCCCCGCCCTTGGGGGCAATCATTTTCCATGTTCGGTTATGACATGCTTCGAGGGAATTGCCGATAACGCGGGGAAGGCAGGCATGGACAAGCCGGTCATCATGACGGTCGATGACGATCCGGGCGTCTCGCGCTCCGTGGCACGGGACCTGCGGCGCCGGTACGGGCACTCCTACCGGATCGTCAGGGCCGACACCGCCGCGGAGGGCATCGAGAGCGTCCGCGAGATGCGCCTGCGCGGCGACGACGTCGCGGCGATCCTGGCCGACTACCGGATGCCGCAGATGAACGGCGTGGAGTTCCTGGAGCAGGCCATGGACCTGTATCCGTACGCCCGCCGGGTGCTGCTGACCGCCTACGCCGACACCGACGCGGCGATCCAGGCGATCAACGTCGTCGACCTCGACCACTACATGCTCAAGCCGTGGGACCCGCCGGAGGAGAAGTTCTACCCGGTGCTCGACGCCCAGCTCGACGCCTGGCAGCGGACCGACCGCCGCACGACCGGCGAGCTGAGGGTGGTGGGGGCCCGCTGGTCGGCCCGGTCCTACGAGGTCCGCGACTTCCTCGCCCGCAACCATGTCCCCTACCGCTGGCTGCTGGCCGACGACCCGGAGGGGGAGCAACTGCTGGCCGCCGCCGGGATGGACGTCACCGGGACGGGCGGTCCCGGCACGGACGCCGCCCCGGCCACGCTGCCGCTGGTGGTCACCGCGGAGGGCGCCGTGCTGACCGCGCCGTCCACCGCCGAGCTGGCCGCCGCCGTGGGGCTGTCCACCGCCCCCGCCACCGGCTTCTACGACCTGATCGTCATCGGCGGCGGCCCCGGCGGGCTGGGCGCGGCGGTCTACGGCGCCTCCGAGGGACTGCGCACCGTACTGGTGGAGCAGCACGCCTCCGGCGGGCAGGCCGGGCAGAGTTCCCGCATCGAGAACTACCTGGGCTTCCCCGACGGCGTCTCCGGCTCCCAGCTCGCCGACCGGGCCCGCCGCCAGGCGCTGAAGTTCGGCGCGGAGTTGCTCACCGCCCGGACCGTGACCAGCCTGGAGGTCAAGGGCCAGGCCCGGGTGGTCGGTTTCGCCGACGGCGGCAGCATCGCCGCGCACACCGTGATCCTGGCGACCGGCGTCTCCTACCGCCGGCTGACCGCTCCCGGCCTGGACGACTTCATCGGCGCGGGCGTCTACTACGGCGCGGCCGTGACCGAGGCCCCGGACTGCCGCGACAGCGAGGTCTACGTCGTCGGCGCGGCCAACTCGGCCGGGCAGGGCGCCGTCTACCTCTCGGGGTACGCCAGCACGGTGCACATGATCGTCAGGAGTGACGGGCTGGAGAGGTCCATGTCGCACTACCTGATCGAGCAGATCGCGCGGATCCCGAACATCGTGGTGCACACCGAGACCGAGGTGGTCGGCGCGGCGGGCGGCGACCACCTGGAGCGGCTCACCCTCAAGGGCCCGGAGGGCGAGCGGACGGTCGAGACCGAGCGCCTGTTCGTGTTCATCGGGGCCGAGCCGTTCACCGACTGGCTCGGCGACACCGTCGAACGGGACGAGCGGGGTTTCATCCTGACCGGACCCGACCTGACCGCCGCCGAGGACCGGCCCCGCAACTGGCCGCTCCGCCGCGAGCCGTACCACCTGGAGACCAACGTGCCCGGCGTGTTCGCCGCCGGCGACGTCCGCGCCGACTCGATCAAGCGGGTCGCCTCGGCGGTCGGCGAGGGCGCGATGGCCGTGGCCCTGGTCCACCGCTACTTGGAGAAGGCTTGACCTCCTCCCCTCCCTGAAGGGAGGGGATTCCAACCGTCACCGGTTGGCCTTCCTGCTTCACCGCCAGTTGCCCGCTCGGAGAACTCCGTTGAGGACTTACACCAGCTCCACAGGCGTTTCACCTCTCCGCCAGCCCGGCGGCGAGGATGTTCTGCGCGGCGCTGACGTCACGATCATGGGTCGCGCCGCAGGCGCACTGCCAGGTCCGCACGCCCAGCGGCATGCTCTGTTGCACCGCGCCGCAGGCCGAGCACAGCTTGGACGAGGGAAACCAGCGGTCGATCACGACCAGGTCCCGCCCGTACCACTGCGCTTTGTACTGCAGCATCGAGCGCAGCTCCCGCCAGGAGGCATCGGAGATGGCACGGGCCAGCGAGTGGTTCTTGACCATGGTGCGGACGCTCAGGTCCTCGATCACGACCGTTTGGTTCTCACGGACGAGCCGAGTGGTGAGCTTGTGCAGGTGGTCGCGGCGGCGGTCGGCGATCCGGGCGTGGGCGCGGGCGACCTTCAGCCGGGCCTTGGCCCGGTTGCCGCTGCCCTTGGCCTTGCGCGCCAGGTTCCGCTGGGCCTTGGCGAGCCTGCGCCGGTCGGCCCGCTCGTGTTTCGGATTGGTCACCTTCTCCCCGGTCGACAGGGTGAGCAGCGACGTGATCCCGGCATCTGCCCCCACCCAGGCGTCCACCGGCTCCAGCGGGCGGATCGTCTCCTCGACCAGGAGGGACACGAACCAGCGCCCGGCCGCGTCCTTCGAGACCGTCACCGTGGACGGCTGCGCTCCCTCGGGCAGCGGGCGCGACCACACGACGTCCAATGGGCCGTCCATCTTGGCGAGGGTGAGCCGACCCGCGCGCCACGTGAACGCCGAGCGGGTGTATTCGGCCGATGCCCGCGACTTCTTGCGGGACTTGAACGCCGGGTACTTGGCCCGGCGGGCGAAGAAGTTGGCGAAGGAGGCTTGAAGGTGGCGCAGCGCCTGCTGCAACGGCACCGACGACACCTCGGAAAGGAACGCCAGCTCGGGTGTCTTCTTCCACTGGGTGAGCGCGGCCGAGGTCTCCACGCAGGAGATGCGGCGGCCCTCGACGGTGTAGGCGCGGGTCCGCTCCTGCAGAGCCTTGTTGTAGACCAGGCGCACGCAGCCGAAGGTCCGGGCAAGCTCCTGGGCCTGTCCGGGGGTCGGATGGAAGCGGTACTTGTAGGCCCGCTTCACGCTCTGCGCCATGTCTCACATCATCGCGCGATCGGTTAAGAACCGCATGGTTGTTCGATACAGCGGTTCGCCGGGCGGTGAATCGCCTGCCCCTGTCCTGCTGCGCAGGGGTCCGATTCCTCCCCCGCCTGAAGGCGGGGGTTTCCTCGGAGGTTTTAGATGACCGTCAAGGATGTGCTCCGCGGCCTGTTCCTCTTCGAAAAGCTGGAGGAGGACAGGCTCGATCACCTGGCCGCGCTCGGCGAGATCCGCGAGGTGGAGGCGGGCGAGCTGGTCGTACGGCAGGGCGACCCGGCGGACTGCTTCCTCGTGCTCGTCGAGGGCGAGGTCGTGATGTCCACCCTCACCCCCTCCGGGGCCATCTCCCTGGCGCCCACCTCCCAGCCCGGGGTCTACGCCGGAGCCGTGGCGGCCTATCTCGGCGACCGCGCGCCGGAGACCTACCTCCACTCGCTCCGCGCGACCAAGCCCTCGCGGCTCTTCGCGCTGCCCGCCGCGGAGTTCGGCCGGGTCATGAACGAGTGGTTCCCGATGGCGGTGCACCTGCTGGACGGGGTGCGCACGGGAGGTCTGGCCCAGCGGGACCTCATCGACCGCAGGCAGCGGCTGACCGCCCTGGGCACGATCACCGCCGGGCTCACCCACGAGCTCAACAACCCCGCCGCGGCGGCCGCGCGGGCCGTGGGCGAACTGCGGGAGAAGGTCCGCTCCTCCCGCAGGCGCCTGGCCGAGCTGGCGGAGACGGGCATCTCCCCCGAGCGGCTGCGCGCTCTGGTGGACCTGGAGGAGAAGTGCGCGAGCGGCAGGGCGGACGTGCCCGCCCGGTCCCCGCTGCAGATCTCCGACGCCGAGGACGAACTGGGCGACGCGCTGGAGGAGGCCGGGGTCGCCGACGCCTGGGAGATCTCCGCTCCCCTGGTCGCCGCCGGGTTCGACGCGGAGAAGCTGGAGAAGGTCCGCGGCGAGGTCGGTGACGGCCACCTGCCGGGGGCGATGCACTGGCTGGCCGAGGCGGTCGAGATCGCCCAGATGCTGGACGAGGTGACCGACGCGACCGAGCGGATCACCTCGCTGCTGGCCTCCGCCAAGCAGTACTCGCAGATGGACCGCGCGCCGTACCAGACGGTGGACGTGCGTGAGCTGCTGGACAGCACGCTCACCATGTTCCGCGGCAAGATCCCGCCGGGGATCAGCGTGGCCACCGACTACGACCCCGCGCTGCCGCCGCTGCCGGCCTACGCGGGAGAGCTCAACCAGGTGTGGACCAATCTGATCCACAACGCGCTGGACGCGATGGACGGGACGGGCACGCTGACCGTCCGCACCCGCCTCGAACACGACACCACCGCGCTGGTCGAGGTCTGCGACACCGGTCCCGGCGTCCCCGAGCACCTGCGCGACCGGATCTTCGAGCCGTTCTTCACCACCAAGGCCGTCGGGGAGGGCACCGGGCTGGGCCTGGACATCTCCTTCCGCATCGTGGCCGGCCGGCACGGCGGCGACCTGCGCGTGGAATCCGTCCCCGGCGACACCCGCTTCCAGGTCCGCCTCCCCCTCACCGAGCGGCCGGGGGCCTGATCCCGTCCGCGAGCCTCCGGCCTGATTCCGTACGCGAATCTCCGGAGATCGAGGTATTCGCTTTTGATTTTCGAGGTTTTTCAGGATCTGCAGTGAAAATAGCCTGGGAGGGACCTCCGGCCCACCGGCCGGTCCAGTCCTTCGGGAGGCAGCCATGGCGAAGTTCATGGACGTCCATCACGGTATGCAGGGGATCACCGCGGAACAGCTCCACCAGGCGCACGACGCCGACCTGGCGATCCAGAGCGAGGAGAACGTCGTCTTCGAGCAGGCGTGGGCGGACCCGGAGTCGGGCATCGTCTACTGCCTGTCGGAGGCGCCCAGCGCCGAGGCCGTGCAGCGCATCCACGAGCGGGCGGGTCACCCGGCCGACGAGGTCCACCCCGTGCCGCTGACCGTCTGACCGCGCGGGCCACGATGAAGCGGGCGATCATCCGTCACCGGTGACCAGACCCACCCCGCCCAGGAAGTAGTCACCGATGTTCCGGTAGGGCACCGCGTCGCCGGGGCGGGGCCGCCACTCCGGAAGATTGACTATGCCGGGATCGACCAGGTCGAAGCCGTCGAACAGCCGGATGACCTCCTTGCTGGTCCGCGGCACGAAGGGCGAGGAGGCTCGGTTGTAGGCCTTGGTGACGCCGTCCGCAGCCTCGGGCCGGGCGTCGGTCACGACGTGGGACATGGCCAGGTAGCTGCCGGGCGCCATGGCGGAACGCAGTTCGGCGATGATGTCCGCGGGGCCGTCCGCGTCGGGGATGAAGTGCAGGATCGCCAGCAGCAGAATGGCCACCGGCCGCTCGAAGTCGATCGCCGCGCGGAGGTCCGGGTGGTCCAGGATCTCCCGGGGACGGCGCAGGTCTCCCGTGACGATGGAGACGTTGCGGTTCTTGCCCAGGATGGCCCGGCCGTGGACCAGCACCGTGGGGTCGTTGTCGACGTAGACGACCCGGGCGCCGGAGGCGACCTGGTGGACGTTGTTCTGCGTGGGCAGCCCCGCGCCGATGTCGATGAACTGGTCGATTCCCTGCTCCACGAGGAACTCGACGGCGCGGCCGAGGAAGGCGCGGTTGGACCGGACGCTGTGGCGGATCTCCGGGACGACGGCCAGTGCCTGTTCCGCCGCCTCCCGGTCGGCGGGGAAGTTGTCCTTCCCGCCCAGGTAGTAGTCGTACATCCGCGCGACGTTGGGGATGTTCGCGTGGAAGCCGATGTCGGCGGGGTCGCTCACGTGCCGCTCCAAATGACGACATTTATCGAATTGGTGGCATCATAACGATCAAAGCCCTGGAGATGACGGCGCGAAGCTGACAAGATCCCGGCATGGCCGTCTCCCCCACGCGCCGCGTCCTGGGCCTGGACCTCGCCGATGGCATCGGCCGCGGCAACATGTGGACCTGCCTGTCCATGGCGTTCGCCGCGACAGCGGTGATCTCCTTCCTCCCCGCCACACAGCCCTACATCCTCAGCGGCGTCCTCGGCGTCGCAGAGGAGGACCAGGGAAAGATCGTCGGCCTGCTGGGCATCGCCGCCGAGATCGCGATGATCGCGAGCCTGGCCTGGTACGGCGCGCTGGCCGACCGGTACGGCCGCCGGCCCATCGTCGTCGCCGGCTTCACCCTGTGCGCGCTGGGCGTCGCCCTGTTCCCCTTCGCCGGGAACACCACCGTGCTCGTCGCGCTCCGGGTGGTCTTCGCCCTCGGCGTCGCGGCGCTGAGCGGCATGCTGTCCACCGTGGCGGTCGACTACGTCCGGGACTCCTCGCGCGGGAGGTCCTACGGCCTGGTCGGCCTGTTCAGCGGTCTGGGCGCGATGGTCGCCGTGCTCGCCCTGGTCCGGCTCCCCAAGGTTCTCGAGGACGGAGGGACGGCGCCGGTCACCGCCGCCCGGGTCTCGTTCCTGATCATTGCGGCGGTCGTGCTGGCGGTCGGGGCGGTGATGTGGCGGGGCCTGTCGAGAACGCAAGTGAGCGCCGCCGAACGTGTCCCGCTGCCCCGGCTGGTCGCCGAGGGGGTCGCGCTCGCCCGGGATCCGGGGGTGGCCCTGTCGTACGCCGCAGCGTTCGTGGCCCGCGCCGATCTCGCCGTCGTCGCCGGATTCATGTCCCTGTGGGTGACCGGTCACGCCCTCGCCGCGGGCATGTCCGGCGCCGAGGCGCTGGCGCGGGCCGGCGCCGTGGTCGGGATCGCCCAGACCACGGCCATGCTCGCGGCTCCCGCGTTCGGCTGGCTCGGTGACCGCATGCGCCGCCAGGACGTGGTCATCCTCGCCCAGGCGCTCGCCGCCGTCGCCTACCTGTCCACCCTCCTGATCTCCGATCCGCTCGGCCCCGGCATGATGGCCGTGGCCGTCCTCGTGGGTCTGGGCGAGATCGCGGTGATCACCACCGCGGGGCCGCTCCTGGCCCAGCAGGCCCCCGCCTCCATTCGTGGCTCCGCCTACGGTGTGCAGACCCTGTGCGGCGCCATCGGCATCCTGACGGTCTCGGGCCTCGGCGGATACCTCTACGACGCCTGGCGTCCCGCCGCGCCGTTCGCGGTCGCCGGCGTCGCCGGCCTGCTGGTCGTCGTGTTCGGGCTCGCGGTGCGGCGGCGCGTCACGCCTCTGCCCGGGGAGAGACAGGAACCCGCCGCCGTCGTCTGAGACCTGGTACGTGCTCAGAGCACGTGCTCAGACCGCGGCCGGGACTTCCGGGTCCGGCCGCTCCGGGGCGCAGAACGCGTGGGCGACCGAGACCAAGGCGACTAGGAGCCGTGGACGCCCCTGACCGTGTCCATGAGCCGGGCGAGGACCTTGCCGCCGGAGACGCGCACGCCGTCGTGCTCCCACTCGTTGGTCACCCACGCGCGCACGTCGCCCACCGCGCGGGCGGTCTCCATGGACAGGCGCTCGTCGACGTACATGTCGTCGTAGTAGACGGCGGCGGCCACCGGGACCCGGTTGGCCGCCAGCCGCGCCGGGTCGTAGAGGGCGGGCCAGCCTCCGTCGGCGGCGAGGATCTCCGCGGCGCCCTTGAAGGGGCGCAGGGCGGCGATCTCGTCGAACATCCAGGGATAGATCATCTCCCCGGTGGGCAGCAGCGGGCGGGCGTCCTCGGCGAACTCCTCCGGCCGCAGCCGGTGCGCCGACCAGGCGGGAGCCGCGCCCTGGGCGTAGATCGACTCGTGCAGGACCGCGTAGAGCGGGTTGCCCACGAAGCCGGTGGCCGTCATGACCTCGTAGCGGAACACGGCCGACAGCTCGCCGCCGGTCCAGGCCTCGTCGAGGAGCCAGTGCAGGTACTCGGCGCCCTCCCCGGTGCCCAGGCTCATGCCCAGCGTCTGCAGGCGGCGCACGGTCAGCGGGTCCCCGTCGGGGAGGAGGACCTCCTCCCGGCCCAGGTGGTCGGCGATCGCGTCCAGCCGGGCGCTGTCACCGGGGTAGCGGGCGAAGAAGCGCTCCACCTTGCCGCGGACCCGGGGGTAGGTGCGGGAGTAGACGTCGTCGGCGGTGGCCGTCAGGCCGGGCAGCCCGCCGGTGACGTAGCAGGCCGCCAGCCCCTCGGGCGCCCGCGACAGGTAGGTGAGCGTGATGAACCCGCCGTAGCTCTGGCCGAGGATCTCCCACGGCCGGTCCCCGCAGAGCCGCCGCCGGATCAGCTCGGCGTCGGCGACGATCGCGTCGGCCCGGAAGTGCCTGAGGTAGGCGGCGATCCGCTCGTCGGCCGCGGCGGCTCCGGTCGTGACGGCTCCGGTCGCGGCGGCTCCGGTCGCGGCGGCGGACTCCGTCAGACCGGCGGGTCGGGTCACGGCGGCGGCTGCGGCCAGGGTGGCGGCCGTGACGGGGGTGCTGCGGCCGGTCCCCCGCTGGTCGAGCAGGAGCACCCGGTGCGTCTTCAGCGCGTGTCCCAGCCAGCCGTCGGCCGCCGCCGGTCGCGGCGCCTTGCCTCCCGGGCCGCCCTGCAGGAAGAGCAGCCAGGGCAGGTCGTGGTCCCGCCTGGCCGGGTCGACCGCCTCCCGGGCGAAGACCTCGATCTCCGGCCCCCCGGGGTCGGCGTGGTCGAGGGGGACGGTGAAGACGTGGTCGGTGAGCTCGACACCGGGCAGCAGGACGGTCATCCGCGAAACGGTACCCGCTCCGGACGGCGCGGACGCTCCCGGCCGGGATCGGCGAAGGCCCCCGCCGCGGGAGCGGCGGCCGGCCGGAGCCGCGAACGACGTGCGCGTCCCGGCCGCCGTACGGCCTCCTCGCGCGCTCGCCTCACCTGGACCGTCCGCGGCAACCACTGATACGCTCCCAAGCGAGCGCTTGGTTTCGTACGGCTCGCCGTACCGGGAGCGCGGCACGGGACACCACGGAGACGACCGCCAGGGGACGCCGATGAAGTTCTCGACCTTCCACCTCTTCCACCGGTTCGACGGCCAGAGCTTCAAGGACGTCTACGACTACCACCTGGAGCTGGCGGAGCTCGCCGAGGAACTGGGGTTCACCGGAGTGCGGCTGGCCGAGCACCACTTCCGCGACTACGGGGTGGTGCCCAACCTGTTCACCATGCTGTCCCACCTGGCCGCCCGCACCGAACGGCTCCGCCTCGGCACCGGGATCGTGGTCCTGCCGCTGCACAACCCGGTCCACGTCGCCGAGGAGGCGGCCATGGTGGACCTGCTCTCCGGCGGGCGGCTGGAGCTGGGCATCGGGCGCGGTTACCAGAGCTTCGAGTTCGAGGGCTTCGGCATCGACCTGGCCGAGGCACGTGACCGTTTCAACGAGGCGCTGGAGATGGTCCTCGGTCTGTGGACCAGCCCGGCCTTCCGGCACGAGGGCAAGTTCTACCGGACCGGCACCGAGGTCGAGCTGGTCCCCCGGCCGGTGCAGAGCCCGTACCCGCCGGTCCACGTGGCCGCGGTCTCCCCGGAGACCGTGACCATGTACGCCGAGCGCGGCCTGCCCGTCCTCGCCGACCCGGCGGCGCCGTTCCGCAAAGTGGTGCGGGCCGCCGAGACCTGGCGCGAGACCGCCGGGCGGGCCGGGCACGACGTGACCGCGGCGGAGCTGGTCGTCGCCCGCAGCGTCTACGTCGCGCCCACCGTCGAGCAGGCCCGCGAGGACCAGGCCCGCTTCGAGGCGATGTTCGACCGGGCTCGGATCTTCAACGAGAAGAGCGCGCCGATCGACCCGAGGACCGGCAAGGCCGCCCAGGGCTTCGAGTACTACCAGGACCGCTACCTCAAGGGCGGCGCGGTCTCCAACGACTTCCGCTGGGAGCAGCTGGAGGTCATCGGCGACCCGGAGCGGGTGATCGGCCAGATCAAGCTGCTCGAGGAGGCCGGCTTCGCCAACCTGCTCTGCGACTTCGGCAGCACCCGGCCGATGCCGCTGGACGACATGAAGAAGGTCATGCGGTTCTTCGCCGCAGAGGTCATGCCCGCGTTCCAGTAACCCCCGTCCCCAGGAGGCGCGATGATCCACCAGCTGACCCTGTCCGACGTCCTCGCCGAACACGCCCGCAGCCGTCCGCAGGTGACGGCCGTGGTGGACGGCGAGGTACGGCTCACCTATCCCGAACTCGACGAACGGGTCACCCGCCTGGCGAACGCGCTGGCCGCGCGGGGGGTCACGGCCGGGGAGCGGGTGCTCTGGCTCGGCCGGAACGCGCACGCGGTGCTGGAGCTGCTGCTCGCCTCGTCCCGGCTGGGCGCGATCTTCTGCCCGGCCAACTGGCGGCAGTCGGCCGACGAGCTGGCGTTCGTCCTGGACGACCTGGCGCCGAAGGTCGTGGTCTGGGAGCGGTCGGAGGCAGCGGCCCCGCTCAGCGGGGACGGCTGGATCCTCGCGGGTGCCGACTACGAGGCGTTCCTGGCGGGAGGGTCCGCCGAGGCCGTGCCGGAGCCCACCGGCGACACGGCGCCCGGCGGTGACACAGTGCCCGCCGGCGACACAGTGCCCGGCGGTGACGCGGCGTCGGCCGGTGACGCGGCGCCCGTCCTCGCGCTCTACACCGCCGCCTTCGACGGCCGCCCGAACGCGGCCCTGCTCAGCAGCGCCGCGCTGGTCGCGCACAGCGCCTCACTGCTGGTGGTCCGGCAGATGGAGCCGGGGTTCACCTTCCTGAACAACGGCCCGCTGTTCCACGTCGGCACGATGATGTTCTGCCTGGCCACCTTCCAGATCGGCGGGACCAACGTGTTCACCCCGGCGTTCGACGCCGAGGAGGTCTGCCGCCTCATCGACGCCGAGAAGGTCACCCAGGCGTTCCTGTTCGGGCAGATGATCGACGCCGTGGTGGCCACCAACGCGGGCGGCAAGTACGACCTGTCCTCGCTGCGCTTCATCTCCCACTCCGACGAGTGGGACGCGATGACGACCGTGGACGACTCGCCGTGGTGCCGTTCCAAGATGGGCGGGTACGGCCAGACCGAGGTGGGCGGCATGCTGACCTTCCTCGGCCTCGCCCCGGGCGCGGCCGGGTTCGCCGGACGGCCCTCGCCGCTGGTCCAGGTCCGGCTCCTGGACGACTCCGGGGCCGAGGTGCCGCCGGGCGAGGCAGGCGAGATCTGCGCGCGCGGAAAGTCGATCTTCTCGGGCTACTTCAACCGCCCGGAGCTGAACGCGGCCAGGACCCGGGGCGGCTGGCACCACACCGGAGACCTCGGCCGCCGCGAGCCCGACGGCACGATCACCTTCATCGGGCCCCGGCTCCGCATGATCAAGTCCGGGAACGAGAACGTCTACCCGGCCGAGGTCGAGCGGGCGCTGAAGATCCATCCCGCCGTCGCCGACGCCGCGGTCATCGGCGTCCCCGACGAGCGGTGGCACCAGGCGGTGAAGGCGGTCGTCGTGCTCAGGGACGGACAGGCCGCCTCGGAGGAGGAGATCGTCGAGCACGTGAAGGGGACGCTGGCCTCCTACAAGAAGCCCCGGCACGTCGTCTTCGCCGAGTCCATCCCGAAGAAGGGGTTCACCCCGGACTACGACGCCCTCGACGCCGCCCACGGCGGCGGTAACTACCCCGGTTCCTGACGGCGGCCACCCCGGTTCCCGACCGCCCCGGCCGCGTCGCACCGTCGCCGGAGCGGGGTGTGCGTCACGCCGCCTCGGCGCCGTGACGCACACCCCCCTCCAGGTTGTCGATGAGGTCCGTGGTGTGGCGCAGCAGCTCACGGGCCAGCTCGCGGCTCTCGCTGATGGCCACCTCCCACGTGTCCCTGACGGCGTCCTGGCTGCGGGCCATCACCACCAGCGCGGAGGTGGACGACAGGGCGATCAGGAAGCCGTGGGTCAGCAGCGGATGGTGATCGGGAAGGTTCGCCCCCCGGACCCGCCAGTTGCTGTGCTGCGCCACGTCCGAGCCCAGCACCAGCGTCAGCGGGCAGCGGGCCAGCAGGATGCGGTAGACGACGGCCAGCTCGGTGTTCCAGCTGTGGTTCTCGGGCATCAGGAACCCGACGACCGGGGGCACCGGCGACTGGGCGAGGGGACCGGCCATGGTCAGGGTGATGGTGTTGACCTCGTCCCAGGCCAGCCCGCTGGAAACGTGCGCGCCGGACTCGACGGCCCGGTCCCAGAAGGACACGTCGTCGCCGCCGGAGACCTCGCGCAGGCGGATGGGCGCCTTGGGCATGGACAGGCCGTCGGGCAGCGCGCCGGGACGGCCGTGGAAGTATCCGCGCTGGTAGTTGCCGCCCAGGCTGCGGCCCATCATGAAGCCCGACTGGTCCTCGACGTTCTCCACCAGCAGCGTCGCCCCGGTGTGCTGGACCTCGCCCAGCGCCGCCGCCACCGCCTGGCCGGCGTACGCCCGCCCGTAGGTGAGCAGGTGGTGGTCGAGCTTGACCACGTCGGGCTCCAGCACCGGCAGCATCGCCATGCCCGCCTCGCTGAACTCGATGTCGCCGATCGACACGCCCCAGCGGGCGGCGCGGGCGCGCCGTACCGTCTCCAGCACCTGCCGGGGGTAGCGGCCCATCGCGTCACCGGAGAGCTCGACGAGCACCCGGAGTTCGCGGGTCGCCTCCCACACCGTCGGGAGCAGGTCCTCCGGGCACTCCACGATGAGCGAGTCGGAGGCGACGTTGACGAACAGCGACACCGCCCCCGGGAACCGGCGGGCCAGCATCTGCCGGAACGCCTCGGCACGGCAGATCCAGTCCAGCTCACCGGCGCGGCCCACCGCCCGCGCCGCGGAGAACAGCCGGTCCGGGGCCCGCAGCGGCGAGTTCTGCGGGCCGCGGCTGAGCGCCTCGAAGCCCACCACCTGGTTGTGGACCACGTCCAGCACCGGCTGGAACTCCACCTCCACCTGGCGGTTGTCGATGATCCAGTTGATCAGGTCGGTGTGCTGGGTGATCCCCAGCGCGTGCTCGTGCGGCACCCGTGCCGAAGGGATCACGTCCCGTCCCGGCGCGGAGTCCCTCGGCGGCACGACCAGGGCGCCGGAGACGGGCGGGGACCCGGGGCCCGCCCCGTGACCCGGCGCGGGGTGCGCGGCCCCCCCGCCCGCGCCGATGGCCTGCCGCGCCCTCCCCCACAACGTGGGCTCCGAGCGGGCCGGACCCGAGCCAGGAGGACCCTCCGGACGCTCCCAGAGAATCCACCGAGTAGAACGATCTTCTGACATGGTCGGGCCCCCCTCCTCGGGGACATGGGTGCCGGGGAAACGGTCGGCTCCGCACGCCGGCCGGTGGCACGTTCCCGGCGACGGCAGGGCAGGTTCTGCCTGCGTCGTCCCATCGGCCGCGCCCGTCCCCACTTGACCCGAAATCTCATGGACCATCACCGGCCCGCGGCGCCGGGGCCCTCAGAGGATCGCCAGGGGGGTGATGGGGCTGCCCGTACCCCCCTCGATCTTCAACGGGGCCGCGACGAAGACGAAGTCCCTCCCCGTACGGCCCGCGCACGCCGCGCCCAGTTCCTCCAGCCAGAGCATCTCCGCCAGGTGGACGCCGTGCCGCCAGAGCAGGATCAGGTGCAGGTCGTCCTCCAGCCCCTCGTCGGCGAGCTGCCGGTCGTTGAGGCCGCCGATGGCCGCGTTGTCGGAGGCGACCACGGAGACGTCGCGGGCGGCGAGCCAGCGGCCCGCGCCGGCGGACAGGCCGGGCTGGCCCGACCAGTACTCCTGCGGGGACTCCTGCCAGGTCAGCGGCCAGCCGGTGCGGATCACCACCGCGTCGCCGGGCCGTACGTCGTCGCAGATCTCGGCCAGCAGCTCGGCGGAGACGCGGAAGTCCGCCGGGAGGTGGTCGAGTCCCAGATGCCGGGGGACGTCGAAGAGGACCCCCCGGGCCACGACGCCCCCGGCGTGTTCGATGCCGCAGCGGGTCGCGCCGTACGATCTGACCCGGGCGGCGGGGTGACCGTTGTAGAGCTCCTCCCCCGCCCACATGTGGCACAGCGCGTCCATGTGGGTGGTCGTGCCGTGCGGGGTGACGACGACGGCGTCGTCGGCCATGCGGAGCCCGGCCCCGGCCGGGCGGGTGCCCGCCGCGTAGTCGCCGCCGTCGATCGACATGAAGTGCTGCGGGAGCGGGCGGCCCCGCAGGTGCGGGACCGTCGCCGGGGCGGCGGAGGAGGTGGCGCCCCTGATCGGCATCGCCAGGCTGAGCACCTGTCCGGTGACGGCCGAGGCGAGGGCGGCCAGGACCGTGGCGGGCGTCAGGAGGTTGAGGGTGCCACGCTGATCGTCTGGGCCGAAGCGGCCCCAGTTGTTAGGCTCGTTAACCAAGCGATTGCTCACTTCCCTGAGGACGGTAATGACAGCGGATGACGAGGTCCGGGAGCACCCCGGCACGACGACGAGCGGGCGGTGCGATCCCCGCTTCGCCCGGGTCCGCGAGGTGTTCGACAGGCACTTCGCCGACGGGTCGGAACTGGGCGCGGCGTTCGCGGTCTACCTGGACGGCGCGGCGGTGGTGGACCTGTGGGGCGGGGTCGCCGACCGGCGCACCGGACGCGCCTGGGAGCACCACACCCCCGCGCTGGCCTACTCCTGCACCAAGGCGGTGACCGCGACGGCCGCGCTGCTGCTGGCCGAGCGCGGGCTGCTCGACGTGACGGCGCCGGTCGCCGACGTCTGGCCGGAGTTCGGGCGGCGCGGCAAGGAGCGGATCACCGTCGAGCACCTGTTCACCCACCAGGCCGGGCTGCCGACGGTCGAGGACCCGGTCCCGGTGGAGGAGTTCGAGGACCACGCGGCCATCGCCGATCGCCTGGCCCGTCAGGAGCCGATCTGGGAGCCGGGCACCGCGCACGGCTATCACGCGCTGACCTACGGGTTCCTCCTCGGCGAGGTGGTCCGCCGGGTGTCGGGCAAGAGCGTGGGCGAGATCGTGGCCACCGAGATCGCCGGGCCGCTGGGACTGGAGTTGTGGCTCGGGGCTCCGGACGACGTGGCGGCGCGGGCGGCTCGCCTGTCCGCCGGGGACCGGGTACGGCCGGGCGGCGCCGGGGGACCCGGAGCGTCCGGCCCGGCCGGAGACTCGGGGGCCGGAGACTCGGGGGCCGGAGCGTCCGGGGTCGGAGCGTCCGGGGTCGGAGCGTCCGGGGTCGGAGCGTCCGGGGTCGGAGAACCGCCCGCCCCGGCGGAGACCGACGCCGGAGCGCCCGCGTCCCCCTCCGTGGCCGAGCTTCCGGGCCGGGGGCCGGGCGACCCGATCTACGAGATGGCCAGGGCCTCCCTGGACAAGGACAGCCTGATGAACAGGGCCCTGGGCAACCCCGCGGTCCACAGGCTGCCCGGCGGCGCCAACCACCCGGTCATCCTGCGGGCGGGCTGGCCCGCGATGGGCGTCGTCACCACGGCGCGGGGCCTGGCCGGGTTCTACCGGGAACTGGTCGCCGGGCGGATCCTGCGCCCCGAGACGCTCCGCGACGCCGTGCGGCGCCGGGTCCACGGGCCGGACCGGGTGCTGTTCGTCGACAGCTCCTTCGGCCTGGGGTACATGCGCCCGGCCCTGACCTTCCTCACGCCTCCCCGGGGCGCCGGGACCGCCTTCGGCCACACCGGCATGGGCGGGTTCCTCGGCCTGGGCGACGTGGAGCACGGGCTGGCCATGGGGTACACGATGAACAAGATGGCCAACGCCGTCTCCGGCAGCATGCGCGCCTACCACCTCGCCGAGGCCGTCTACGACGCGCTCGGGCAGGCGGCCCGCTGACACGGGGGCGCGCTCCGGCGCGCAGGCGCACGCCTGCGGCGCCGTCCGGACGCGCGCCTGCGCGCCGGCGGTCGCCGGCGCGTACGGCCACGCCGCCTCCCGGCCCGCCACGCGCCGGTTCAATGCATCGTGACGCCGCCGCTGACCGACAGGACCTGGCCCGTGACGTAGGCCGCCCTGTCGGTGCAGAGGTAGGCGACGAGCCCGGCGACGTCCTCGGGAGTGCCCAGGCGGCGCAGCGGGATGCCCCTGGCGATCTTGTCGACCAGTCCCGGCTTCTCGGCGTCGACCCGGCGCAGCATCGGGGTGTCGGTCGGCCCGGGGCAGACCACGTTCGAGGTCACGCTCCCCCGGGCCGCCTCCCGGGCGAGGGTCTTGGCCAGGCCGAACAGTCCCGCCTTGGTCGCCGCGTAGGCCCCCTCGCCCCCCGATCCCGCCCTGGCCCCGTCGGAGGAGATGAAGACCAGCCGCCCCCACCCCCGCTCGACCATGCCGGGCAGCAGGAGCTTGGTCAGCAGCATCGGGGCCCGCAGGTTGACCCGCCACATCAGGTCCCAGTTCTCCGGGTCGCTGGTGACGAAGGGCTCCACGATCGACACCCCGGCGTTGTGGACCAGGATGTCCACCGGCCCGGTCCAGGCGCAGAACGCCTCGATGGACGCCGGGTCGGCGAGGTCGACCGCCAGGTGCGCGGCGCCGTCGAGGGAGGCCGCGATCCGGGCGGCGGCGGGCTCGTCGATGTCGGCGACGACGACGCGGGCGCCGAGCGAGGCGAGGTCGCCGCAGATCGCGGCGCCGATGGCCCCGGCCCCGCCGGTGACGACGGCCGTCCGGCCGTCCAGGTTCAGGCCGCGCACCGTTCCCACACCTCCGCGAGCTCGGCGGAGGTCACCCGCGCGGCCAGCAGGCTGACGGTGTTCCTCAGTACGGCCTGCGCGTAGTCGTCCGGCACCCCGGCCACCGCGTCGGTCACCACCGCCACCCGGTAGCCCAGGTTGACCGCCTCCAGGGCGAGGCCGGGGATGCCGAGGTTCAGTGAGAGCCCGACGGCGACGACGGTCGAGACGCCGAGGGAGCGCAGGGTCATGTCCAGCGACGTCCCGGTGAACGGGGAGAAGCCGTGGTGGCGGCGCGACTCCAGGTCCCCGGGGCCGAGCAGGGCGGGCAGCACCTCGACGGCCCCGGTGCCCTCCAGCATGTGGGCGGGGTCCTTCAGCAGGGCGGTGATGAAGGGGCAGTTGTCCGTGTGCGACCCGGCGCGGTCGGCGCGGAAGGCGGCGGTGCAGTGGATCACCGGGATCCCCGCGGCGCGCGCGGCGGCCAGGACCGCGGCGGCCCCGGCGACCACGCCGCGGCGCTCGCACACCTCCGCCAGTTCCGGGAACCTCGTCAGGTCGCCGACGACCCCGCGTTGCATCTCCATGACCAGCACCGCGGTACGGCCCGGCGCGGCCATGGACCCCAGATCGACCGGCATCCAGCCTCCACACCCGAATCTGACACGAGCGCTTGCTTGGTTACCGGTAGAGGGTAGCACGCCGGCGACCGAACGGTCTTCTACTCATCGTTACCCCCGAATCGCATTCCGCCAAAGTTCGCGAAGCATGACAACCGACTCCCGGGGTGAGACCGTCGAACAAGGGATGTCAGATGAATCTCCGCCGTGGTGAATCTTCGCCATGGTGAATCTCCGCCACGGCGGGGATCCACCCGGCATCCCTGAGGCGAGGGCGCTCGGAGAGGGCACTCGGAAGGGGACTGAATGGTTCCGGGATACCGTGAGGTTCGGGAACTCGGCACGGGGAGCGGCGGCCGCGTCGTGCTCGCCACCTACATCGAGACCGGCGCCTACGTGGCCATCAAGTATCTCAACGCCACCATGAAGGACGACCCCGGCTTCCTGCGGCGGCTCCGCCGGGAGGCGCGGGCCCTGGTCGAGATCGACGATCCGAACGTGGTCAGGCTGTACGAGTACTACGAAGACGTGCTCGACGCCGCGATCGTGATGGAACTGGTCGACGGCGTGCCGCTCCGCAAGCTCCTCGCCGAACGCCGCACGACGAGCCCGGAGGCGGCCCTGGCCGTCCTCAGGAGCGTGCTGCTGGGCCTGTCCAAGGCCCACGCGCTGGGCATCGCGCACCGCGACTGCAGGCCGGAGAACGTGCTGGTCCAGGCGGACGGGACCAGCAAGCTCTCGGACGTCGGCATCGCCGTACCGGCCGGGGAGCCGGGCGGGCCCGCGGGCGCGCCGCCCTACCTGGCGCCCGAACGGTGGTCCGGGCATCCGGCGGGCCCGGCGGCCGACGTCTACGCCGCCGCCTGCGTGTTCTTCGAGTGCCTCACCGGACGCACGCCGTACCGGGCCGACCACCCCGCCGCGCTGTCGGAGCGGCACCGGACCGCACCGATCCCGGTGGAGGCCGTCCCCGAACCGGTACGGCGGGTGGTGGCACGCGGCCTGGCCAAGGATCCGGTGGACCGTCCGCCGACGGCCCGGGCCTTCCTCGCCGAGGTGGAGGCAGCCGCGCTGGCGGGCTACGGTCCGCAGTGGGAGCAGCGCGGCCGGCGGCACCTCGCCGAGCTGGCCACCCTGCTCGCGCTGGCCTTCCCGCTGGCCAGGGCCGCGCCGCGGGCGGGCGCCGCGGTCGCGCGGAGCGTGCTGGGCCGGATGGGCAGGCTGCGCCCCACGCGGCGGCCCGGGACCCGGCTGGTGGCCGCGGCGAGCGTGATGACCGTCGCGGTCGCCACCGCGCTGATCTCCGCCGGGCGGCCCAACGACCCGATCGCCTCGGACACGGTCTTCACCCCCGGGCCGGGCGCTCCCGAGGCGGGCAGGGGCGGCGCGCCCCGGGGGACGGCGGACTCCCCGCCGGGGCCGCGGCGGTCCCGGGACGTCGCCGCCGGCAGCCCCGTGCCCTCGGGAGGGACCTCCGCGCCGGCCCCCGTCCCGGCCCGGTCCTCCGTCGCGGCGCAGGACCGCTCACCGGCGACTCCGGCGGGCCCCCCCGCCCCCACCACCCGCCCGAGCGCGTTCCCGACCCCGACCGGCGGACCCTCCTCGCCCCCTCCCCCCTCCCCGACCGGCACACGCGTTTCCGGCTCCCCCAAACCGTCCGGACCCCGCCACACGGTCAGCGGCCTGGCCGTGGCCGGGATCGACGGGCAGGGCGCCACGATCGCCCTGCGCGCGTCCACCACGGCGGAGGTCGCCGTGACCGTCCGGTTCGCCGAGGGCCCGGACCCGGACCGGCTGACCGAGGCGCCCCCGCGCACCCTCACGCTCTCCGGCTCCGAGACCTACGTCCAGGTGGTCCCGCACCGCTTCACCGACCCGCCCTGCGAGCAGGTCCTCGTGCGCCGGGTCACGGTGTCCACCTCTCCGCAGGCCCCGGACGGCGCGCAGGAGCTCACGGTGGAGGCCGCCGGCGCCCCCTGCCGCAGTCCCGGTCCCACCGGCGGGACGCCGGACGCCCCGCAAGGGGGAGGGGACCCGGCGGAGGACCCGATCGGCGACGACGAGCGGGCCCCGGTGGAGGAACCCCCCGGCGACCCGGTGGAGCCGGACGGACCCATCGGGCGCGGCACCGTGGTCCCGCCGGACGCAGCACTCTAGACCCCGCCGAGCCCGGCGCCGCGACCCCGCCGCACCCAGTACCCCGATCCCGCCGGAACCGGCACCTTGTGGGTAAACCAAGCGTGCGCTAGCTTGGCGATCGATGGCCAGTGACACGCTCTCCTACTGGGATGCCTGCCGCCGCGGCGAGTTGCTCGTCCAGCGCTGCACGGCCTGCGGCCGGCGGGTGCACCTGCCCGCCCCCGAGTGCCCCCACTGCGGCGGCGCCGACCTCCCCTGCGAGCCCGTGTCGGGCGAGGGCCTCGTGCACACCTTCACCGTGGTGCACCGTTCGTTCGTACCCGGGTTCCGGGGGCGGGAGCCGTACGTGCTGGCCTGGATCGACCTGCCCGAAGGGGTGCGCGCGTTCGGGCAGGTCGTGGACTGCCCGCCCGAGCGGGTGCGGATCGGCATGCCGGTGCGCGTGACGTTCATCGACGACCTACCCCAGTGGAGACCAGCGTGAGCAAGCTCGGCAACGTCCTCGTCCCCGTCGACGACCTGGAGGCGGCGATCGCGTTCTACGCGGGCACACTCGGGCTGCCGGTCAAGTTCCGCGACGGCGACCGTTTCGCGGCCCTGGACGGCGGAGGGGCCACGGTGGCGCTCGTCGCCTCCGCCGAGCAGGTCGCCGGGACGGCCACCGCGCCGTCCTACAAGGTCGGCGACGTGGCACGGGCCGTACGGGAGCTGGCCGGGGCGGGCGCCGAGGTGGTGCGCGACGCCGAGGCCGGGCCGCACGAGACCCGGGCCGTGCTGCGCGATCCGTCGGGCAACGTCTTCGTCCTCTACTCGCCCCTCCGGCCGTGACGGTTCCCGCCCCGGCCGGTCCCGCCCCTCCCCCTCCCGCCGCAGCCGCCCCTCTCCCGTCCCCCAGCCGGAGCCAACCGGAGGTCACACCATGGCGCGATCCCCCTACGGCAACTACGCCTACGCCATCCTCACCGCCAACGCCCTGCGCACCCCGGACCGGGTGGCGCTGACCTACTGCGGCACGCAGAGCTTCACCTACGAGCAGCTCAACCGGGTCGTCAACCGGCGCGTCCACGCGCTGGCGGAGGCCGGGGTCGAGCCGGGACGGCGGGTGGCGGCGCTGCTCAACGAGACGCTGCACGTGGCGGAGGTCTATCTCGCGACGGCCAAGCTCGGCGCGGTCACCGCGGCGCTCAACCCCTACTGGCCGGTGGAGACCCTCCAGGCGGTCGTCGCCGCCTCCGGCGCCACCGCGTTCGTCTACGACTCGACGGTCGAGCAGACCGTGGCGCGGATCAGGCCGGAGCTGCCCGGAGTGACCACCTGGATCAAGGTCGGCGGGCCGGGCGAGGACGCCGTGGATCTGGACGCGCTGAGCGCGGCGGCCTCCGAGGAGGAGCCGGAGCCGGGCGCGGCCGGGGACGACCCGCTGGCGCTGTACTACACCTCCGGGACCACCGGCCTGCCCAAGGCCGTGGTCCACACCCACGCCTCGTCGCTGGCCACCGCGCAGATCTGGCTGGACGTGCCGCGTACGGAGGACTCGGTGCTCGGCACCGGCGCGATCATCTGGGGGATCGGCTTCCCCGCCCTGGTCGGGCCCGCCCTCTACGCCGGGATGCGGCTGGTGCTGGAGCAGGACTGGGGACCGGCGAACTTCCTGAAGGTCGTCCCCCGCGAGAAGGTCACGCACGTCTCGCAGATCCCGTCGTTCTACGCCGCCCTGCTCGGCTCCGACGACCACGCCTCCGCCGACCTGTCCTCGCTCCGGGTCATCATGCTCGGCGGCGAACCGCTCCCGGCCGCCCTGCTGGCCCGGATGAAGGAGCGGCTGCCGGACGCGGGCGTCTACTGCTACTACGGCCAGACCGAGGCCCCCTACACCTGTTTCGGCAGGGTCGACGACGGCAGCACCCCGCTCGGCTCGTCCGGCCGGGCCCGCACCGGCAACGCGGTACGGATCACCGGGCCGGACGGCGCCCGGCTGGTCGGCGAGACCGGTGAGATCAACCTGGCCGGGCCGCACCGGATGGCCGGCTACGACGGGCTGCCCGACAAGACCGCCGAGGTCCTGCGCGACGGCTGGTACGTCGGCGGGGACCTGGGCGTGCTCTCCGAGGACGGCAATCTGACCGTGCTCGGCCGCCGCGAGGACGCCATCCTCAAGGGCGGTCTCTGGTCGCAGCCCTCGGCGATCGAGGAGGCCGCGGTGGCGCTCGACGACGTCGCCGAGGCCGGGGTCGTGGGCGTGCCCGCGCACGTCGAGGGAGCCGGGGCGGTCGAGCAGAAGATCCTGCTCGCGGTGGTCCCCCGCTCCGGCCACTCGCTCGACGCCTCGAAGATCGCGCTCGCGCTGGACGACGCCCTGCCCGGACACCAGCGGCCGGACCGCATCGTGATCACCGACGAGCTGCCCCACTTCCAGGACGCCTCCGGCGGTCCCGGCAAACTGCTGCGCCGCGAGATCCGCGAGAAGTACCGGCACCTGGTCGACTGAGAGGGACGCATGATCCCCGAGCACGAGGTCAAGGCACTGCTGCGCGAGAGCGGGGTGGCGGTGCCGCGCGGCGTCGCGGTGTCCCTGTCCCGGGAGACGGCGTCCCGGGAGACGGCGTCCCTGTCCCGGGAGACGGCGTCCCGGGACGCGGCCGGGTCCCGGGACGGGGCGGTCGTCCCCTCGGGAGCCGCGATCGCCCTGGCCGCCGCGGTCGCCGAGACGGCCGCGGAGCTGGTCCCCCCGCTGGTGGTCAAGGCGTACGGGCCCGGACTGGTGCACAAGTCGGACGCCGGCGCGGTACGGCTGGGGCTCGGCGACGCGGCCGAGGCCGGCGCGGCGGCGACCGAGATGCTCCGGTCGCTCCTCCGCCGGGGCGTCACGCCCGGCGGGTTCCTGGTCGAGGAGCAGGCCGCGCCCGGGGTCGAGCTCATCGTGGGCGTCGTGGACGACCCCGGGTTCGGGCCGGTGCTGCTGACCGGGCTCGGCGGCGTCTGGACCGAGGCGATGCGCGACACGGCCCTGCGGCTGTGCCCGGTGTCCGAGTCCGACGCCCGGGAGATGCTCGCCTCCCTGCGCGGCGCCGCCCTGCTGCACGGCTACCGGGGCCGCCCGGCGGTGGACGTGGACGCGCTGGTCGAGCTGCTCGTCACGGTCGGCGGGGCCGGCGGCCTCTGGGAACGGCTGGAGCTCGGCGAGTTCGAGCTGAACCCCGTGATCGCCACGGAGAAGGGCGTCATCGCGGTCGACGCCCGCTACCTCCCGGCGGACCCGTCACGCCCGCGCCCCCGGCCGGAGGCGGACGCCGCGGCATCACCCGGATCCCGGGAGACGGACTTCACGGCGTTGTTCGAGCCCCGGGCGGTGGCCGTGGTGGGCGCGTCCACGAGCAGGCCGAACTTCGGCAACATGTTCCTGGAGTTCTACAAGGCGACCGGGGTGCCGCTGGTGGCGGTGCATCCGGAGGCGGACGCGATCGACGGGGTGCCGGCGGTGCCGTCGCTGGCCGGGGTGGAGGCCGACTACGCGCTGGTCGCCGTGCCCGCCGGCAGGTGCGCCGAGGTCGTACGGCAGGCCCGCGGCATCCCGTTCGTCCAGGTGATGAGCGGCGGGTTCGGCGAGGCGGGCCGTCCCGAGCTGGAGGCCGGGCTGGTCGAGGCCGCCGCCGAGGCCGGGGTCCGGCTGCTCGGGCCGAACTGCATGGGCGTCTACAGCCCGCGCGGCCGGCAGACCTTCGTCGGCGGAGAGCCGGGGCCGCCCGGCCGTGTCGCCCTCATCTCGCAGAGCGGCGGGCTGGCCGGAGAGGTCATCAAGGTCGGTGAACGGCGCGGGCTGGCGTTCAGCCGGGTCGCGACGGTGGGCAACGCCGCCGACGTGGCCCCGGCCGAGCTGCTGCGCTGGCTGGCCGCCGACGAGCACACCTCGGCCGTCGGCATGTACCTGGAGGATCCCCGGGGCGGGCGTGCCCTGTTCGAGGCGCTGATGTCCGTACGGGGACGCCTGCCGGCGGTGTTGCTGGTCGGCGGCCGGAGCGCCCAGGGCCGTCGCGCCGCCGCCTCCCACACCGGCGGCATGGTCGGCGACGCCCGGATCTGGCGCTCCCTGGCCGACCAGACCGGCGTCACTCTTGTGACCGGCCAGGACGATCTGATCGGCGTCCTGTCCTTCTTCCAGTCCCACGCCGCCCGCCTTTCCGGCCCCGCCGCGGGGCCCGCCTCCCGGACGGCCACCGGTCACGCCGCCGGCGGGGACTCCCCGGGGCTGCGGGGCGGAGCCCCGGGCGAGGACGACGGCGGGGTGCTGGTGATCGGGCCGAGCGGCGGGGCGAGCGTGCTGGCCGCGGACGTGTTCGACGGGGCCGGGCTCTCGCTCGGCGCGTTGCCGCAGGAGGCTCTGGACGGGCTGAAGGCCCTGGGGGTCGGGGTGGGCAGTTCCCTCGCCAATCCCCTGGAGATCCCGGTCGGCCCCCGCGGGCGGGCGGATCTCGTGCGTGAGGCCGTCGGGACGATCGTGGCGCGGCGGCCGTACCCGGACGTCGTGGCGCACGTCAACGTGCAGAGCTTCTTCACCTACGGAACCTCCGCCGAGCCTCTCTACGCCTACACCCGCGCCCTGGCCCGGACGCAGGAGGAGCTGCCCGGGGTGCGGATCACCCTGGTCACCAGGAACGGCGAGTGCGCGCCGTACGGGGTCGAGGACGAGGTCCGCGCGATCGCGGCGGAGGCCGGGATCCCCGTCTACCGTTCGATGGAGGCCGCCGCGGTGGCGGTCGCCGCCGCGCGGCGTTTCACCCGGGTCATCCGGACCGATTGAGTCGCCCGAGTCAGCCGAGGAGCTTGAGATGGGTCTGCTGGATGGGAAGGTCGCGCTGGTCACGGGGGGTGCCCGGGGGATGGGCGCGTCCCACGTGCGGTTGTTCACCGAGGAGGGGGCGCGGGTCGCCTTCGGCGACGTGCTGGACGAGGAGGGCAAGGCGGTCGCCGAGGAGACCGGGGCGCTCTTCGTCCACCAGGACGTGACACGGCCCGGGGACTGGGAGCGGGCCGTGGCCGCCACGATCGAGGCGTACGGCAGACTCGATGTGCTGGTCAACAACGCCGGGATCCTGAAATTTCGCCGCATCGCGGACATGACGTTGGAGGAGTACGACCGCATCCTCGATGTGAACCTCAAGGGCACCTGGCTCGGGATCAAGTCGGTGATCGAGCCGATGAAGGCGGCCGGGGGCGGCGCGATCGTGAACATCTCCTCGGTCGAGGGCTTCATCGGCGCCGAGGGCATGTCCGCCTACGCCGCCTCCAAGTTCGGGGTGCGCGGCGTGACCAAGGCCGCCGCCCGCGAGCTCGCCCGGTTCGGGATCCGGGTGAACTCCGTGCACCCCGGGGCCATCGACACCGCCATGGTCGCGGACCCGGAGATCGCCGCCGAAGTGGACGCCGAGGCGTTCTTCAAGTCCATGGTCATCAAGCGCTTCGCCAAGCCGGTCGAGGTCTCCCACGTGGTGGCGTTCCTGGCCTCGGACCGGGCGAGCTACTGCACGGGCGGCGAGTTCCTGGTGGACGGGGGGATGCTCACCGGCGCCGGATACTGAGCCCGGTGATGCGCGGCGGAGTGTTTACCCCGGAGGGCTCCGGGGAAGCCGCTCCGGATGTTACGGACGACTGTGACGGCCGCAGCTCTGCTCGCCGGGTTGCTCGCCGTACCATCCGCATCCTCCGCCGCATCCCTCTCATCCCCCTCCTCCGCTCCCCCTCCTCCGCCCCCGCCGTCGGCCTCCCCCGCGATCCCGCCCTCCACCCACGCCTGCGCCGCGGCCACGCAGCGGTGCGAGGGCCAGATCTCGGTCCCGCTCGACTGGGGCGACCCGGGATCCGAACGGATCGACGTGGCCTTCGCCTGGGTCCCCAGGAAGGGCGCGACGTCCACCGTCCTGGCCAACCCCGGCGGGCCGCTGCCCGCCCTGCCGCTGCTGCCCATGCTGGAGAAGACGGTGGACCGGCAGAACCTGCTGGTCGTCGAGCCCCGCGGCCTGGGTAAGTCCAGTCCGCTGAGCTGCCCGGAGCTGGATCTGAACCGTACGGAGACCATCGCCGCCTGCGCCGAGCACGTGGGCGCCCGCGGCCGGTTCTTCACCACGGACCAGGCCGTCGCCGACATGGACGCCGTCCGCAAGGCGCTGGGCGTGCCCGAGGTGACGTTCTACGGCATCTCCTACGGGACGCTGTTCGCCCAGGCCTACGCCGCCCGGTTCCCGGAGAGCACCGCCGGGGTGTTCCTCGACAGCCTCGTCCCGGTGGGGAGGGGCGGCTACGCGGTCGAGCCGATCCGGGCCCGTACCGACCTGCTCGACCTGACCTGCCGGTCGTCCCGCGACTGCGAGGCGACCTGGTCGGCCCTCGTCCGGCGGCTGCGTGACCGGCCCGATCCCGCGATCTCACTGAAGGTGCTGTGGAGCCTGCTGCCCCGCCTCGTCGAGCCGGTGTTCGGCCGCGAGCTCAACGCGGCGGCCACCGCCTACCTGCGCGGCGACCCGCTGCCGCTGCGCCGGCTGGCCGGGGTCGCCGCCGCCGCGCCGGTCCCGCCGCTGCGCGGACCCCAGTTCGCCGGCATGCTCGCCTACAAGTGCGGTGACGCGAAGTTCCCGTTCGGCCGGGACGCCTCGGCCGCCGAGCGGCGGCGCCGGCTCGACCGCTTCTACGCCGCGAAGCGGCCGCTGCGGCCGTTCACCGTGGCGGAGGTCGGCGGCATGACCGGGTGGGCCGACTGGTGCGTCCACTGGCCGACCCCCCGCAAGAACCCCCCGGTCCCGCCCCGCGCCGACCACCCCGACGTGCCGACCGCGACGGTGGCCGGGGACTACGACACCCACACCCCCGCCGAGGTCGCCCGGTACTTCCCGCACGGCTCCCTGCTGCGCGTCGCCGGCGGCGGTCACAGCACGACGCTCAGCGTGCCCTGCGCCCGCGAGGCGTTGCGCGCCTTCCTCGCCGACCCCGGTGAGCTGCCCCGGTCCTGCGACGCGCGGACATACCGCCCGATCGCGGCCTTCCCCCGGACCGCGGGAGATCTGCCGGCGGCCGGCGGCCTCGACCGCCGCGTCGTCGCCGCGTTCGCCACGGCGGCCGATGCCGTGATCAGGCGTGACCCCGGCTCGGGGTCCTACCGGGCGCTGAAGGAGGAGGCCGGCCTGCGCGGCGGGAAGCTGGTCTTCGACGACAAGGCGGCGACCATCCGCCTGGAAGAGGTCTCCTTCGTCCGTGACGTGGCGGTGAGCGGCCAGATCGTCCTGGCTCCGGACGGGACCGCGACGGCCCGGCTGACGGCCGGCGGCGACGAGGTGACCCTCTCCTGGCCCGCCTTCCGCCCGCTGGACCCCGTCCCGGTCTCCGGAACCTTCGGCGGGCGGCCCTTCACCGCGCGGATTCCCGTCTAGCGGGTCCCTCCGACGGATCCCCGGCGGGAGGGGCTCACTCCGGGCCGGACCGGCCCCAGCCGGACGGAGTGATGAACAGGCCGGTCGCCTCGACGAGCACGGTCCCGTCCGGCAGGGCGATGCGGCCCTCGACCCAGGTCTTCCGCCCCTCCGAGCGGGTGTGCTCGGCGGTGGCCAGCAGCGGCTCGCCGTACGGCACCGGCCTGCGGTAGCGCACGCTCAGCGTGCCCGTCATGCCGGGGGACCCGGCCACCGCGGCGGCGTGGCCCAGCAGGTGGTCCAGGATCATCGCGCTGACACCGCCGTGGACCCAGCCGGGCGGGCCCTCGTGGGAGGGGCGGAAGGCCAGCTCGGCGCGGACCGTGCGCTCGGGGGTGCTCTCGACGATGAGGGGGAGCGCGTGCGGGTTGGCCGAGCCGATCACCGCGTTGCCCGGGTGCCGGGGGACGCCGTCCGGCCCGGCCTCGAACGACTGCGGCGCGGTGCGCTGAAGCGTGCGGAGGCGTCCGGTCAGGGCGGCCAGTTCCGCGGTGACGGCGGTGATCTCGTCCTCGGGGACGTCGGTCAGCACGACCGCGTCGATCAGCTCGCGGGTCTGCCCGCCGAGCGTGGCCAGCGCGGCCTGACGGGCCTCGGCGTTTCCGGCGGAGGCGAGGTCGGGCGTCATGCCGCCATAGTAGAACACGTTCTATAGAATCCCATTCGGCAGGCCACTCAGGAGCGGACATCGGTAGATCTTTTTGCTTATAGCGGCATCTGTGTAAAAATCCACTAAAGACCGCTGACGTGGGGTTTTGCGCGCTTCTTCCGATCCCAGGGCGTCTTGGCGATGGCTTTGGTCCGTCTTGACCAGTTCTTTTGTCCAGGTAGCCTCCCTGCCCACGGAAGACAACAGGCCAATGGTGCCGCCACACGCACCCCGATCGCCCCTGTGGGCCGGTCCGCGTGAACGCGCCATCGTTCGACCCAACCTCTTTACAGCCCGGTCGCGGGGCGGCGCGACCATGCCTTGCGGGCTCGGAGAGGTTCCGAGGTTCCCCACTTCCCATGATCCCTGAGATGCAGAAGTTCATCGAGCTGCTGGAGAGCGAGCTCGGATACGCCGAGAAGAGCGGCGGCTACACCAAGTTCGGCGACTGGTACGGCAGGACCGTCGAGTTCGACGCGGACTACTCCGCGGCCCCCTGGTGCGACATGTACCTGTCCTGGGCGGCCAAGAAGCTCGGCTACGAGGACTGGATCGGCCAGTTCGCCTACACCGTCTACCACGCCGAGTGGTTCCGGGAGCAGGGCGCCTGGGGCACCACCCCCAAGCCCGGAGCCATCGTGTTCTTCGACTGGGGCGGCTCTCGCTCGATCGACAACATCGACCACGTCGGGATCGTCACCAAGGTGGACGGCGGGACCATCCACACCATCGAGGGCAACATCGACGGCGGTGTCGCCAAGCGCAAGGAGCGCGACACGAGCAAGGTCGTGGGATACGGCTACCCGGAGAAGATCAAGGCCCGGCTGGACGCGCAGGCGGCCGAGAAGCAGGAGGTCACCACCGCCTCCACCACCACCGCCGCCACCGGCACCGCGCCGGACAACTTCGTGTCCCTGCTGCCCCGGCCCGACCTGGTCTCCATCCTCACCACGCCGACCCTCGTGGACGGGGAAGCCGAGACGGCGCAGGAACCCGCCCCGGCGACGGCCGCGACCGCCGAGAAGACCACTTCTGCGAAGGCCTCCGGACCCGCCACCGGGACGGCCGGGACCGGTGAGGCCGCCTCCTCCTCCGGATCCTCGAAGTCCTCAGGGTCGTCGAAATCGTCGGAGGCCGGGGGATCCTCCGAGGGCACCGCCACGGCCGCCGCCCAGCCGAAGGCCTCCGCCGGACGCCCCGCGGCGGGCAAGCACGCCAAACCCGCCGCGGCCGACACCAGCGCTCTCGCCGTGACCCCCACCGCGTCGAGCGGCGACCTGGCCACGACCACCGCCGACCTGGGCACCCCCGCCGTGATCGGCCCGGTCCTGCTCGCCGCCGCGATCATCGCCCACGCCAAGGCCAGGCAGTCCGGCCTGCGCCTGTCCTTCGCGGGAGGCCCGAGGAGCGCGGAACCCGCCGGACGCCTGTCCCGCCGGGCCGGTTCGCACCGCTCCGGCGGCCGGCGCCGCGCCCCCGGCCGCCGCCGCGCCGTCCGGGACACCTCCGTCGTCCTCACCGCTCTGACCGCTCCCGAGCCGGTGAGCACCGGTTCCGCCGTCGCGGAGACGCCCGCCGTCGCGGAGACGCCCGCCGTCCAGGGGACCCTCGTCTTCCGGGGCACCGTCCGCACCGGGGAATCCCTCACCGCCCAGGTGCTCCCCCCCGCCGGGGAGACGCCCGCCGAGCGGCCCCGGCTCCCCTATCAGGGCAGGCGCCGCCTCCAGGAGCGCCCGGTCGCCCATGAGCGTCCGGTCATGGAGTCCTCGACGTTCACACAGGACGCCCCGCTGCGCGGGCGGCGTCACCGGCGCGCCGAGACCTCGACCTTCGTGCAGGACGCCCCGCTGCGGGGCCGGCGCCACCGCCGCGCCGAACCCGCCGTCAGCACGACCGTCCCGGCCGTCCCGCTGCTCGCCGGGCACAGCGGCGCCCTGACAGAGCACAGCGGCGCCCCGGCAGAGCGCGGCGGCGCCTCCGCCGGGCACAGCGGTGTTCCCGCCGGGCACGACGTCCTCGCTCCGGAGCACGACGTCCTCAGCACCCGGAACGACGTTCCCGGCCCCCCACACGAGGTTGCCGCTCCCCGGTACGACGCCCTCCCCGCTCCCGGCGGCTACCGGGGTCGTCGCCGGGCGGAGCACCGCGCGGAGCTGCCGGTGGGCGCCTGACCGCGCCCTGGCGCCGCCGGGGGTCAGACCCCGTAGTCGGCGGCGAAGGCGGCCAGGGCGGCGACCGCGTCGCGGCTGCGCCGCCAGGGGCGGACGATCATCCGGTCGACGCCGAGCTTCTCCCACTCGGGGATCTCGGCGGGACCGGTGAGCTCGTAGGCGTGGACGGTGACCGAGAACGGGCGGTCTCCGAGGAGGGCGGAGAGCCTGTCGAGCTGGGGGCGCACCGTACCGAGTGAATGGGGCATGCTGATCCAGCCGTCGCACAGCCTCGCCGCGCGGCGCAGCGCGGCCCCCGACTCCCCTCCGGCCAGGATCGGCAGCCGGTCCTGGACCGGCTTGGGCTCGAAGGCCACCTCGGGGAAGGCGTAGAAGCGGCCCGAGTGCGCGACGACCGGCTCCGACCAGAGCCGCCGGGTCACCTCGATCGCCTCGTCCAGCCGGGCGCCGCGGGTGGCGAAGTCCACCCCGGTCGCCCGCCACTCCCCCTCGTACCATCCCGCGCCGACCCCGCAGATCGCCCGGCCTCCGGAGACCCGGTCGAGGGTGGCGAACGCCCGTGCCGAGACGAACGGATGCCGCAGGGCGTAGAGGTGGACGGCGGTGCCCAGCCGGACGCGCGAGGTGAGCCCGGCCAGCCAGCAGAGGTAGGCCGGGGCGTCGAACAGCGGCGTGCCCGGTGAGATCCCGGGCTTGTCGGTCCCCGGGTAGACCGCGAGCGACAGGTCGGTGGTGAAGACGAGGTGCTCGGGGAGCCATACCGACTCGAACCCGAGCTCGTCCGCCGCGACCGCGACGTCCTTCCACGCGTCGGGGTGGAGCAGTCCGAGCGGCACTCCGAATCTCATCCCGCCTCCGCCTCGCGTCCGGCCTCTTAACCAACCTATCGCACGCTTGGTATCCTCGTACAGCACAGTGAGCCCACCCACCACCGGAGGCAGGCCGGATGCTGCACGGAAAGGTCGCGGTCATCACCGGGGCGGGGCCCGGCCTGGGCCGGACGCTGGCCCGGCTGATGGCCGCCGAGGGCGCCTCCGTCGTGGTCGCCGCCCGCACCGCCGCCACCGTCGAGAAAATCGCCGCCGAGGTCCCCGGCGCTATGGCCGTGCCCGCCGACGTCACCAGCCCCGCGGACGTCGAGGCCCTCGCCGCCGCCGTCACCGGGCGCTTCGGCCGCCTGGACGTCCTGGTCAACGCGGCGTTCCCGGGCACCCACCGCAAGAACGTGCTGGAGATGTCCCCCGCCGACCTGGCCTCCTGGCGCGCGGCGGTCGACATCGGAGCGTACGGCACCCTGCTCGCCTGCCGCTTCCTCGCCCCCCTGATGGTCGAGCGGGGCGAGGGCGCGATCGTGAACGTGACCTCCATGTCGTCCCGGAAGGGTTACGCGGGCCGCAGCGACTTCGCCGCCGGGAAGGCCGCCGCGCACCTGCTCTCCCACTGCCTGGCCGACGAGCTCGGCCCGTACGGCGTGCGGGTCAACTGCGTCGCCCCCGGCTGGATCGCCAGCGAGGTCCTGGACGACTGGATGCGCGTCCGGGCCGCAGCCGAGGGCGTCGGTTACCAGGACGTCCTGGCCCGCGACCTGAGCGCGACGGCGCTGCGCCGGATCGCCACCGAGGAGGACGTCGCCCGCGCGATCGTCTTCCTCGCCTCGGACCGGGCCCGCTCCATCACCGGCGCCACCCTCGACGTCAACGCCGGTCAGCTGTTCACCTGATCAGCCGAGATAGGCGGCGCGGACGGCGGGGTCGTCGCGGATCTCGGCGGGGGTCCCGACGGCGATGACCCTGCCGAGGTCGAGGACGACGAGGCGGTCGCAGACCTCCATGACGAAGCCCATGTCGTGCTCGACCAGCAGCGTCGTGGTGTCCAGCGACCGGACGACCTCGCCGAGGCGGGCGGTCTGGTCGGCGTCGAGGCCGGAGGTCGGCTCGTCGAGCAGGAGCAGCGCGGGATCGTCGGCCAGGGCGCGGGCCAGCTCGACCAGGCGGCGCTGGCCGACGGGCAGGGAGGCCGCGTAGGCGTCGCGCAGCTCGGTCAGCCCGCACAGGGCGAGCACCTCCTCCACCCGCCGCCTGCGTTCGCGCTCCAGCCTCCGCCGGGCGGGCCAGCCGGCCAGGTCGGCCAGGAGACCGCCGCCGCCCCCGCGCCACTCCATCGCGGCCAGCACGTTGTCGGCCACGGTCAGCCGGCCGAACACCTGGGTCCGCTGGAAGGTACGGCGCAACCCGCCGCGGGCGCGCCGTACCGCCGGGACGGCCGTGGTGTCGCGGCCCGCCACCGAGACGGAGCCGGAGACCGGCCGGCGCAGCCCGGAGATGACGTCGAACAGCGTGGTCTTGCCCGCGCCGTTGGGCCCGATCACCCCGCACACCTGCCCCGGCGGCACCTCGAACGAGACGTCGCTGAGCGCGCGGACACCACCGAAGGACACCGAGACCGCCTCCACCGTCAGCGCCGTACCCGTCCCTCCGCTCACACCCTCTCCGCCGCTCACCCCCGTCCCACCGTTCACGCCCGTCCCGCCGTCCCTCTCCACACCGGTCTCGCCGCTCATCGTCATGACACCCCCAGGTAGGCGGCGGTCAGCCGGGTGTCGTCCACCTCGGCGCGCGGGCCGGTCCAGGTGATCCGGCCCAGGCGCATGAAGGCGACCCGGTCCGCCAGTTCCAGCGCCGCGGTGGCCTTCTCCTCCACCAGCAGCAGCGCGACACCGCGCTCCCGCAGTTCGGCGAAGACCTCGAAGATCTCCGTCACGACCATCGGGGCCAGGCCCAGCGACGGCTCGTCGGCGATCAGCACCCGGGGCGGCCGGACCAGCGCCGGGGCGAGGGTGAGCAGCTGCTGCTCCCCTCCGGACAGGGCGCCCGCGGCGATCCCGCGGCGCCGGGCGAGCTGGGGAAGGCGTTCGTAGACAGGATCGGGATCCGCCAGCCAGGTCCGCAGGTTCTCCTCGACGGTCAGCCCCGGGAACACGCCGCGCCCCTCGGGGGCGAGCAGCACGCCCTCCCGGGCGCGGCGGTACGCGGGCCGGGCGGTGACGTCCGCCCCGTCCAGGAGTACCCGCCCGGCCGTCACCGGGAGGTCTCCCGCGGCGACCGCGCAGGTCGTGGACTTGCCCGCGCCGTTGGCCCCGAGCAGCGCCACCACCTCGCCGGGCCGTACCGACAGGTCCACTCCGCGCAGCACCGTCACGTCGCCGTATCCCGCGACCACGTTCTCCAGCCGGAACAGCGCGTCCGGCTCGGACGCGGCGGTCCCGTCGCCCGGCGCCTCCCCGGCCCGCGCGGAGGACGCCGTCTCCGGTGCGGCCCCGTCCCGGGCGGCCGCGGACGGCCGGGTTCCGTTCACCGGCGTGCCCGTCCCGGCGGTGGCCGCCGCCTCCGCCTGGATCGCGGCGGCCTCGGCGCGTTCGAGCCTGCGCCGCCGGCGGCGGTGGCGGCCCTCGGCCATCTGGGCGAGCACCCCGTCGGGGTGCCGGGCCAGAATCATGCCGCCGGTGCCGAACAGGATGGCGCCGACGTGCGCCGAGACGTGCCAGCCTGCCAGCAGTTCGGGGAAGATCGCGGCGATCAGGCCGCCGAGCACGGCCCCGCCGATCCGCCGGACGCCCTGCAGGACGACGACCGCCAGCCAGACGAACCCCGCGAAGGCGGGCAGGTCGGTGGCCGTCACCGAGCCCTTGGAGATCGCGAACAGCACGCCGCCCAGGCCCGCGATCCCCGACGCCAGGGCGAACAGCAGGATCTTGGTACGGGGTCCGGAGATGCCCGAGGTCGTCGCGGCGGCCGGGGCCGAGCGCACGGCCAGGATGGCCCGGCCCGAGGCCGAGCGTTCCAGGTTGCGTACCAGCAGGCCGACGAGCCCGATCAGGACGAGCAGCAGCACGACCCGCACGCGCGGGTCGGTGGTGTCGGCGAACCCGAGGCCGAGCGCGGGCAGCGGCCAGCCGATGGTGCCGTTGCTGAACGCGTCGATCTGGAAGAGCACCTGGTCGGCGAGGAGGGCCATGGCCAGCGTGGCCAGGGTCAGGATCCGCCCGCCCAGCCGGAGCGCGGGCAGCGCGACGAGCACGCCCACCGCCGTGGCGCCCAGGACGCCCAGGCCGATCGCCACCGGGAAGGGGAGCCCGGAGGAGAACGCCCACCCGCAGGTCAGCGCGGCCATCGAGGCGAAGGAGGCCTGCGCGAGGTTGACCATGCCGCCGATGCCGGTGACCACCACGAACGAGCAGAAGATCAGCGCGAGGACCAGCCCCTGCGCCACCACGCCCACGTAGAAGTCGTCCGCGGACCGGGTGAACGTCCAGCCGAGCAGGACGACCAGGCCCGCCGCCCAGGGCAGGCGCCGCCGCCAGGGCGGCAGGTCCGCCAGGTAGTCGGGGGGCGGCGCGTCCTCGGCGGCGGAGCCGGCGACCCGGTCCCTGGACCGGTTGAGCACGATCAGCCCGGCGAACAGCAGGATCACCGGGACGGCGGTGCGCAGGCCGGTGATGTCCTCGGCGAAGTCGGCGTACCCGGCGACCAGGTTCTGCACCACGCCGAGGCCGAGCCCGGCGGCGAAGGTCACCGGGATCGAGCGGAGCCGCCCGAACACCGCGGCGGTCGCCGAGACGAACAGCATCACGGTGAACGCGGTGGAGTCCAGCCCCAGGGTGGGCACGGCCAGGACCCCGGCCAGCCCGGCGAGGGTGGAGCTGAGCGTCCAGGCCAGCGCCGAGGAGGCGTCGGCGTCGATCCCCCGCAGGGTCGCCAGCCTGCGCCGGTCGACCGAGGCCCGCATCCGCAGGCCGTACGGGGTGTGCCGCATGAAGGCCCAGAGCCCGGCGGCGGCCAGGAGCGCGAAGACGAACGTGATGATCTGGTCGGAGTCGAGGCGGACGCCCCCGACGGCGACGTTGACCGGCGGGTACGGCCCCAGGCCGCGCGGGAGCGAGGTCGCGTCGGCGCGCGGCAGGCCGAACGGCTCGGCGACCAGGTCGACGATCCAGAGCCCGAGCGCGGGCAGCGCGATCGTCAGGCCGATCGTCCCGACGATCTGCGCGGTCTCCCCCGCCTGGGCCAGTCCCCGGAACATCGCGCGGTGCAGCACGTATCCGAGCAGGGGTGAGAACACCAGCACCGCGATCACCCCGGCCGGCCAGGCGGGCACGCCGAGACCGACGGTGAGCTCGAAGAACAGCAGCGCGGCCAGGAAGCCGATGGCGCCGTGGGCGAAGTTGAACACGCCCGTCGCCGCGTAGGAGAGGGTCAGGCCCGAGGCCATGACCGCGAAGACGGCCCCGGTGACCAGGCCGCTGACGATGTAGCCGGCAAGCTCCGACAAGGGTCTCCACCCCGAACTCTCGCGCCTGATGTGTCGCCGGGCCGGGACCGCCTCCACGACGGTCCCGGCCACCCGCGTCATGCCGTCCGCGCGGCCCGCCGGCTCGCGGACGGCACGCCCGGCGCCGCCCCTACTTCAGCGGCACGTTCTCGAAGCACTTCATGTTCTTGGCGACCTTGAAGACGCCGCCCTCCAGCTTGACCAGGGCCCCGCAGCCGTTGGGCTCGTTGTGGTCCCTGGGGTACTGGATCCGGCCGAAGCCGGCGTTCTCGTAGGAGAACGAGCCGTTGGCGGTGGCCAGGAACCTCTCCCGGGTCAGGTCCTTGCCGGTCTGCTCCAGGACCTTCAGGAAGATGTCCGCGGACCAGTAGCCGATGGCAAGGTGCTGGGTCAGCACGGTGCCCGGGGCGACCTTCTCCACATCGGCCCTGAGCTGGGTGATCTCCGGCGCCTCGGACTCGAACGGCTCGAACATCGGGGCCGCGATCACGCCCTCCAGCGCCTGGGCCGTCGCCCGGTCCTTCAGGATCGCCGCGTCGTAGCTGGTGGCGTCGGAGAGCACGCCCTCGTATCCCGCCTTCTTCAGCGCCGAGTAGAGGCCGACGTTGAACTTGGTCCCCGCGATGATGGAGACCACGACGTCCGGGGCCTTCCCGTCGTCCGAGGTCATGATCTTGTTGACGTAGGGCAGCCAGTCGGGCGGCGGTGCGGCGGCGGGCAGGCCGGAGTTGATACCGACGATCTCGAAGCCCGCGGCCTCGAAGGACTGCGAGATGGTCCTGCCGCCGTACTTGCTGCCGCTGGAGTCGGTGGTCTGGACGTAGACCGTCTTCCCCTCGGAGCCGCCGAGCAGCTCGGCCATCTGGTTGCCCCACCAGGTCTGCGAGCCCGCGCCCGGCTTGGGGGCCAGGCAGCCGTTGTAGCCGAATCCCGTCCTGGTGCCGCACCACTGCGGGCCGGTCGCCCAGCCGAACCACGGCACGCCCTGCTGCTCCAGGAAGACCGCCCCGCCGAAGTTGGGCCCGTGCACCGGGACCAGCGCGAAGACCCCGTCCTTCTGCACCAGCTTCTTGGCCGCGGCGTCGCCCTTGGCCGCGTCCTGGTTGTCGTCCTCGGCCCCGATGAACTCGATCTTGCGCCCGTGCACGCCGCCGGCGTCGTTGGCCCGCTGGAACCGCGCCCTGGCGCCGATCTCGGCATCCTTGGTGGAGTAGCCGCTCGCGCTGGTCTTGGTGAGCACGCCGCCCACCTTGATCGTGGTGGCGGTCACCCCGGCCGTCCCGCCGGAGCCCGAGCCGCCCCCGCCCGCCGCCTTCTGCTCCGCGGCACAGCCCGCGGCGGCCAGTGCCGCCGCGGCCACCAGGCCGGCGAGTCGCGCCGATCGCCGTCTCACTGCCTGCCGTCCCATCGGTCGCTCCGTCCCACAGGTCACTCCCTGCCGTGCCGTACGGTCTCCCGCCCGCTCCCTTATTTGGCCTAGCGCTCGCTTGGTTTTCGGTCAGCGTAGGTTTGCCCGCTCAGGGGTGTCAATGCGGCGTTACCGGAGCGTTGCACCGGCCCCACGCCGGCCGCACCGACCCCCATGCCGGTCGCACCGATCCCGCATACCAAGCGATTGCTTGCTTTCGGTCGCCGCGGAGGCTAGCGTGCGCAGCGGACTGGCCTCGGCGCGACGGGAGCGGACTGATGTTGATGCGGGCGGCCGTACTCACCGGATTCGGCAGGCCGATGGAGGTCCGCCAGGTGGAGATCGCCGGCCCCGGCCCCGGCGAGGTCCGCGTCAGGATCAAGGCCTCGGGCGTGTGCGGCTCCGACATCAAGGCCCTCGACGGCAAGAGCCCCGTCGTCCGGGAGCTCCCCTTCGTCCTCGGCCACGAGAGCGCCGGAATCGTGGAGAGCGTCGGCGCGGGCGTGACGGGCGTCCGGCCCGGCGACCACGTGATCATCGCGATGAACGGCGCCTGCGGCCGGTGCCGCGACTGCGGGGCCGGGCGTTTCCACCTGTGCTCGGGCAAGGCCCGGATGGCGGCCATCATGGGCACCATGCACGACGGCACCACCCGCGTCACGGTGGACGGCGTCCCCGCCCGGACGATGATCGGCATCGGCTCCTTCGCCGAGTACGCCGTCGTCAACGAGCCCATGTGCGTGAAGATCGACAAGAACGCCCCCTTCGACACCATGTGCCTGCTGGCCTGCGGCGTGGTCACCGGTGTCGGCGCGGTGCTGAACGTGGCGGAGGTGGTGCCGGGCTCCAGCGTCCTGGTGGCCGGCTGCGGAGGCGTCGGGCTGAACGTGGTCCAGGGCGCCGCGCTGGCCGGGGCCACCACGATCATCGCGGCCGACGTGGCCGAGCCCAAACTGAAGCTGGCCCGGGAGTTCGGCGCCACCCACGCGGTCCTCTCCGCCGACCTGCCCCGGCAGGTCGGCGAGATCGTCCGGGGCGGGGTGGACTATGCCTTCGACGTCACCGGCGTACCCGGCGTGCTGGGCGCGGCGTTCGCCGCGACCCGGCCCGGCGGCACGACCGTGATGGTGGGCAGCCCGCCCCAGGGGCAGCCGCTCTCCATCGAGCCCGGTCTGCTGTTCGCCTCCCGCCGCCTGATGGGCACCCAGGGCGGCGACGCCGCTCCGCTGCGGGACCTGCCCATGCTCGCCGGACAGTATCTGCGGGGCCGCCTCGACCTCGACCGCCTGGTCAGCGAGCGGGTCCCGCTGGAGGAGGTCAACGAGGCCGTCCGCCACGTCCGCGAGGGCGCGGTGGCCCGCAGCGTCATCGTCTTCGACTGACCTCCCGCCGGACGCGTGGGCGGGAGGCCGGGGATGACCGGGTCAGGACCGGCCGGCGCCGACGAGCTCCTTGCGGGGCTCCTGCTCGGCCATGGACTCCTCGTCGTGGCCCTCGACGGACAGGTCGGGCAGGATCCGGTCCAGCCACCGGGGGCACCACCAGTTGTAGCGGCCGAGCAGGACCATGGTGGCCGGGACCAGGAAGCCCCGGATGATCGTGGCGTCCACCGCGATGGCCACGGCCAGGCCGACACCGAAGATCTTGACCATGGGGTCCGGGTAGGCGATGAAGGCCACGAAGACGGACACCATGATCAGCGCGGCGGAGGTGATGACCCGGCCGGTCGTTCCCAGCCCCTCGGCCACCGCCCGGCTGTTGTCCCCGTGCCTGAGGTACGCCTGCCGTACGGCCGTGAGCAGGAACACCTCGTAGTCCATCGAGAGGCCGAACAGCACCGCGAACAACATCAGCGGGATGTAGCTGTCGATCGGCACCGAGAAGAACAGCGTGGTCAGGTAGGAGTCGTCCGCGCCGACCGGCGGGTCCATGCCGACCAGGCCGCTGCCCAGGCCGAGGGAGAAGACCAGGGACAGGGCCCCGAAGGCGGCGCCCAGCGAGATCAGGTTCATCAGCGCGGCCTTGATCGCCACGACCGGCGAGCGGAACGCCAGGAGCAGCAGCAGCGCGCTGAGCAGCACCACGACCCCGACCACCAGCGGGGTGCGCTCGGCGATCGTGTCGCCGGCGTCGGCCATGCCCGCCACCTTGCCGCCCACGTGCACGCTCGCCCCGTCGATCCGGAGCGCGCGCACGTCCTCGACCACGTCCAGGGCCCGGGGGTCGCTGGGCGCGTACTCGGGGACGGCCTGCAGCAGCACCGCGGTACCACCGGCGTTGAGCACCGGGTCACCGACGAAGCGCACGCCGTCGACGTCCTCGACCCGGTCCTTCAGCGCCTGGAGCACGGCGGGTTCGGGCTCGCGGTCGACGACCCTCTCCTCCAGCTCGGCCACCACGATCATCGGGCCGTTCATGCCCGGCCCGAACCCGGCCTGGATGAGCTCGTAGGCGCGGCGGGAGTCGGTGCCCCGGTCTCCGTACCCGTCGTCGATCGGGCCGAGCTTCAGCGCGAGGGCGGGCGCGGCCAGCGCGACGAGGACCGCGACGCTCAGGGCGAGCACGCCCCAGGGACGCCGGGCGACCCAGTTGCCCAGACCGGCCCAGCCCGAGGAGCCGTCGCCGCGCCGCCTGCCCATGAACGGCAGGCGCAGCGCGTTCACCCGGTGCCCGAGCAGGCCGAGCAGCGCGGGCACGAGGGTGACCGAGGTGAGCACCGCGCAGATGACCGAGATGCCGGTGATCCAGCCGAGCGTGCGCAACATCGGGAACCCGGCGAGCATCAGCGCGCTGAGCGCGATGACGACCGTGCCTCCGGCGAACACCACGGCCCCGCCCGAGCTCGCCGACACCCTGCGGACCGCCTCGCGCACGGGCACGCCGTCGCCGAGCAGCTTGCGGTGCCTGCTGAGCAGGAAGAGCGCGTAGTCGATGCCGACACCGAGACCGATCATCGTCGCCATGATCGACGCCTGCTTGGGCACGTCCACGAGGTGGCCGAGCAGGCCGATCACGCCCAGGCCGGTCGCGATGCTGACCAGCGCCGCGAAGATCGGCACCATCGCGGCCACCAGCGTGCCGAAGGCGAACAGCAGCACCAGCAGCGCGCAGACGACGCCGATGATCTCACTGGCGCCCGTCTTGATCTCCTTGTCGGCGGGGGTCCCGGCGTTGGCGGGCACCGCCTCGATGCCCAGGTCGCGGACCGGCTCGGCGGCCGCGGAGATCGTCTTGGTCGTCTCGACCAGTTTGGCGTTGTCGTGTCCCTCAAGCTTGACCGTGATGAGGCCGATCTCCATGTTGGGGGCCAGGCCGCCCATCCGGTACGGCGTCATCACCTCCACCACGTGCGGGAGCTCGCGGATCCGATCCATGGCCCGGTTCACGGCGCGCACCCGGCGCTGGGAGGTGAGGGGCCCGTTCTCGGAGTACAGGACGAGCTGGATCGTTCCGCCCGGGTCGTAACCGGGACCGAACCCCTCGGCCATCAGGTCGTGGGCACGTTGCGCGTCCGTGCCCGGGATCGCGACGTTGTTGCTGACCGGGCCGGGGAACAGCACCGAGCCCGCGGTCAGCCCCGCCGCCAGCAGGATCCACACCGTCAGCACGATCGCACCGTGCCTCGCGCACCAACCGCCTACCCGTCCGAGGAGGCCAGACATCGGGACCGCCCTATTAAGCTCGAGGAAATAGGTCTGTAACACCGTTCTGTACAGCCGTACAGTATTGCCGTCAAAAGCCTAATACCCGATATCGGGGAGTGCTCCCGCCCCCCTGGAAATGAGACGATGACCACACTTGATCCGCGTTACGGCACTCCCGGCCACGACACCCGCGACCGGATCCTCGACGCCGCCCGCCAGCTGTTCGCCGAGCGCGGCTACGCCGCGACCTCCCTGGCCGACATCGCCTCGGCGGTCGGGGTCACGAAGACGGCCGTGGCCTATCACTTCCATCCTAAGGACCGCCTGGCCGCCGAGCTGATCGCCCCCGCCGCCCAGGAGATCGTCACCCTGATCGAGACCGAGTTCGGCGACGAGCACGCGTTCATCGAGGCGCTGGTGATCTTCGTCACCCGCCACCGGACGATCATCCGCCTGCTCATGGAGGACATCGGCGGCGCCGACGACGCCCCGCCCGGCTCCCCCGGCGAGGCCATCCGCGCCTTCCGCGACTGCATCTACGCCCGGCTCGCCGGGCCGGACCCCGATCCGGCCGCCCGGGTGCGCGCCTGGGCGGTGGTGGGCTCGCTCCAGTACGCCGTGGTCAAGACGACCGACCTGCCCGAGGAGACCGTCCGGGAGGCCCTGCTGGCCGCCGCCCTGGCCGCCTACCGCTCCTGACCCCGCCGCCCTGGCCGCCCTGGCCGCCCGCCACTCCTGGCCCTGCCCGTCGGCACGGCCTCAGAACCGGCCCGGGGCCGTCGCGGACCGCCGGTGAGCGGGGACGCCCGCTCCCCTCACGGACTCCCGTCGGCCGGCGGGGAACCGCTCGGATCCGGCGGGTCGGTGGGTCCCGGGCCGGGCCCGGTCTGCCCCGCGACGCCGACCGTGATGACAGCCTCGCCTCCCCGGCGGACGCACCCGCCGGGCGCGGGGTGCTGCGCCAGCACCACACCGTCCTTGGACGGGTCGGTGACCAGTTTCGGCCGTACCTGTACGGCCAGGCCCGCCGCGGCCAGCGCGTCGCGCGCCCCGGCCTCGCCCCGGCCGGTGACCGAGGGCATCTCGGTCCCGTTCCGGGACACGGTCAGCGTGACCGCGGTGCCCGCGGAGACACGCCTGCCCGCGCCGGGAGAGCTGGCGAGCACCTCTCCCCGGGGCCGGTCCGAGCAGCGGGCGGTCACCCCGCCCGGGGTCAGCCCCGCCTGCGCGATCAGCCCCTCGGCCGCCTTCCTGCGGAGCCCGGTCAGCTGGGGCACCGCCACCCCGGCCGAGACCTCCAGCACGACCTCGCTGCCCTCGGCCACCCTGCTCCCCCCCTCCGGCCAGGTCCGCAGCACCTGTCCGACCGGCTCGCGGGAGTCGGCCCGGGTGACGGAACCGACGGTCAGCCCGGCCCGCCTGATCGCGCTCAGCGCCGCGGCACGTTCCATTCCGACCAGCGACGGCACCGTGACCTCGGCGGGGGGCGTGAGCGACGGTTCCGCCGTCCCCGGACCCCCGGTGTTCCCGCCTCGGCCGTCGGTCCCCCCGGTGCCGGTGCTCTCGGCGGGACGGGTGCCCTCACCGGGCTGGGCGGCCTCGCCCGCACCGGACGAGGGGGCGGGCCGCGTCGCGGCGTCCCCCGTCCAGGGCTGCGCCTGCGTCGCCGCCGGAGGCGCGGCCCGCCGCCCGTCCGCAGCGCTGTCCTCCCGGCCCAGAGCCGGGAGCAGCACCCCCGCCACCAGCACGACCGCGCTGACCATGAGCGACCCGGACACGGCGACCGACGCCCTGGTGGCCGCCCGTCCCGGGCGGGTCCTGATCCCGGCCGGCTCACCGGGGACGTCCGGCGGGGGAACGGCCCGCTCCGCCGGTCCGGCCGGCCCGGGTTCCGGCCACCCGCGGGCTCCGGGACCGGAGGTCTCCGGCGCCCGGGTCCCGGCACCCCACCGGCTTCCCGCCCCGCCCTCCCCGCCCGCGCCGGAGGCGCGCGAGGCGGCCGCCCGCGGGGCCGGGGCCGCGTGGACGGAGACCGGCACGGGGCTGAGCGCCTCCCGCCGGGCGCCGTCCCCCGGCGCCTCTTGGACACCGCCGTCGAGCGTGCCCTGGGCACCGCCGTCGAACTCCTCCGGGACGCCGTCGTCGAGCGCCTCCCGGCGGGCGTCGTCCCCGAGCAGCGCGAGCAGCAGTTCCCGGCTCGTGGGCCGGTCGCGCGGGTCCTTGCGCAGGCACTCGGCGACCAGTGCGCCGAGCCACCCGTCCAGGTCGCCCAGTTCCGGCGGGGCGGTGAGGATGCGGTGGAGCACGGCCGCGATCGAGTCCTGCCCGAAGGGCGCCTGGGCGTTGGCCGCGAAGCACATGGTCGCGCCCCAGGCGAAGACGTCGGCGGCCGGTCTGATCCGGACGCCCTCCACCTGCTCGGGCGCCATGTAGGCGGGGGTCCCCGCGCCCCGTCCGGTCTGGGTGGCCGCCGCGTCCAGCGCCCTGGCCAGCCCGAAGTCGATCACCCGGGGACCGTCGGGGCCGAGCAGGACATTCTGCGGCTTGAGGTCGCGATGGACGATCCCGGCCCGGTGGATCGCGGTGAGCGCGGTGGCGGTGCCGATGGCCAGCCGCTCCAGCGCCCCGCCCGTCTTGGGACCGCCGACGGCGACCTCCCGGTGCAGGGAGGGGCCGTTGACGTATTCGCTGACGATGTAGGGCCGGTCGCCTTCCAGCCCCGCGTCGATCACCTGCGCGGTGCAGAACCGGGCCACCTGCTTGGCCAGCTCCACCTCGCGCAGGAACGCCTCCCGCTCCTCGCCGACGGAGCCGTGGAGCAGCTTGACCGCGTACGGATCAGGGCCGGTGGCGGGGTGCATGCCGAGATACACCGCCCCCTGGCCTCCCTCGCCCAGGCGGCCGACGACCTCATATTCCCCCAGCCGTTCGGGATCCCCCGGCTTGAGCGGCTGCGCATACGGCACGTGGGCCTCCCCTCGCCGCCATCCTCCACTCAAGAAGAGCCGTGGCGACCAGTCAACGGGAACCGCCTGCTTATATCCCAGACCGTGATGCTTGCGTTATGTCCCGATCAACGGGACCGTACGGCCCTGCCGCTGTACCGCGCCTTCTTCTCACCCTTCCTGACCACCTCGAACGCCACCTGGTTCTCACCTCGGGGAGACAGCACCAACGTCCCCGGGTGGCACCCCTCCCCGGTGACCCGATCGAGGCGGTAGACGCTCGCCCCCGCAGGCGGCGGGACGTCCCCATCCGGCGTGAGCCGCCCCGCGCAGTGCAGGTCGGCGCCCCAGCGCAGGACCGCCGTCTCTCCCTCCGCCAGGCGGATCTCGACGGGGAAGACGCGCTCGGCGCTGGCGTGGTCGGCGACTCCGGTCCAGATTCCCGCCAGGGAGAAGCCGTCGTCCTGCGAGGGGCCTGCGGACGACGAGAGGAACCCCCACACCGCCGCGGCCGCGGCCACGATCCCCGCGGCGGCCGCCGCCCACCACCACCGCCGCCGCCGTCGCGGCACGGAGGCGAGCGTCGGGAGCTCCTCGGCAGGCTCCACCGGGGGCATCTCCGCCGTGGAGGCGCGCACCGGGGGCATCTCCGCCGTGGAGGCGCGCACCGCGAGCATCTCCGCCGTGGAGGCGCACACCGGGGGCATCTCCGCGGTCGCGGTCCTCCCGCCGTTCTCTCCGGCCCGCACGGGGACCGGCCGGGACACGGTGGCCCGATCGCCGTGGCCGTACAGCCGGCCCAGCACCTCCTCGGCCCCCGGCCGCTCCTGCGGATCCGCGGCCAGGCAGGCGACCACGATCTCCCGGAGCGGGCCGGTGAGCGGCCCCAGGTCGGGCGTGCCGTACAGGATCCTGGCGAGCACGGCGTGGTAGGAGTCGGCGGAGAAGGCGTGGCGGCCGGTGGCGGCGAAGGCGACTGTCAGCGCCCAGCTGAACATGTCGGCCGGGGGTCCGGCGGACTCGCCCTTGATCTGCTCGGGCGACATGTAGGCCGGGGTGCCGAAGGGGATCTTCCCGGTGGTGGTGGCGGTGTCCATCATGCGGGAGATCCCGAAATCGATCACTCGCGGGCCGTCCATGCCGAGCAGCACGTTGCCCGGTTTGAAGTCGCGGTGGACCACCCCGGCCCGGTGGATGGCCGCCAGCGCGGTGGCGGTGCCGACCGCGATCCGGTCCAGCGAGCCGTCCGACCGCGGGCCCTCGGCGGCGATGTGCTCCTGGAGCGACACCCCGTCGACGTACTCGCTGACGATGTAGGGATGGTCGCCGTCCAGGTCCGCGTCGAGCACCCGGGCGGTGCAGAACGGGGCGACCCGCCGGACGGCCTCGACCTCCCCCATGAACCTACGCCGGACCCTCTCCTCGTCCAGCAGCCGGGCGTGCAGCAGCTTGATCGCGACGAGTGGCCCGTCGGCGGGCTCGGCGAGGAACACGATGCCCTGGCCGCCCGCTCCGAGCCGTCCGGTCAGCCGGTAGGCGCCGAGCCTCCGGGGGTCCTCCGGCAAAAGGGGGGCCACTCGCGACATGAGACCCGACTATAACGTGATGAATCTGGCGTAGTCATCGAGCACGGGCAGCACCCGGTCCGCGGGCGCGCTGGGCAGGCTGAGCACGACCTCCTCGATGCCCATGTCCGCGTAGTAGCCGAGCTTCTCCTGGTTCGGGAGGGTGCCGAACGGGATCACCTTGGCCATCGGCCGCCCGGCCTTCTCGCAGGCCTCGCGCAGCGCCGGAAGGGCGGCCCGCACCCCCCTGCCGCCGATCGGCATCCAGCCGTCGCCGTACTCGGCGACGTGCGCGAACAGCTTCGGGCCCGCCGCGCCGCCGAGGTAGACGGGCGGCCCGGAGATCGGCTTGGGCCAGGACCACGAGGGCTCGAAGCGCACGTGGCGCCCCTCGAAGCCCGCCTCCTCCCGGCTCCACAGCTCCTTCATCGCGAGCACGTGCTCGCGGGCGACGTCCCTGCGGGAGCCGAAGCCGTCCGGTCCGCAGTGATTTTCGACCTCCTCCACGTTCCAGCCGAACCCGACACCGAGCACCACCCGGCCGCCGGAGAGGTGGTCGAGGGTGGCGACGGCCTTGGCGGTCACGAGGGGCTCCCGCTGGGCGACGAGCATGATCCCGGTGCCCAGGGCGAGCCGCTCGGTCACGGCGGCGGCGTGGGAGAGGGCCACCAGCGGGTCGAGCGTGCGACGGTACTCCTCCGGGAGCGTCTCCTGCCCGCCGGCGGGGGGCGTGCGGCGCGAGACCGGGATGTGCGTGTGCTCGGGCAGATAGAGGGAGACGAACCCGCGCTCCTCGGCGGCCCGGGCCAGCTCGGCGACCGGCATCGCCGTGTCGGTGGCGAACATCGTGACACCCAGCCGCATGACGACCTCCGGTTCCCGCTCCATCCGCGTGACCGGGCGGATCCGCCCGGCCCGGCACGCCGACCAAGCGTACCCGCTTGGCGAACCAAGCGATTGCTCGGTTACCATTCCTAGGGTAGCGTGCTCACGTCGCGGATGACGAGGCCGGCGGCCGGGCCGTCCGCGGCACTCGGGAGGGGCGACCCGGCGGGCCCGGCGGTCCTCACGGAAGGGGGCTCATGGCGTTCACGGAATTGGACGGCGTACGGCTGTTCCACACCGACGACGGTACGGGGGACACGACGCTGCTGCTCGTCCACGGCCTGGGATCGGACTCCCACGAGTGGGTCCACCACATCCCGGCGCTGGCCGAGCACCACCGGGTGATCGCCGCCGACATGCGCGGGCACGGCTACTCCTCCGCCCCGGAGACCGGGAACACCCCCCGCGCGATGGCCGGCGACATGGCCCGGCTCTGCGCGGAGCTGGGGGTCGGGTCGTGCGTCGCGATCGGCCACTCGATGGGCGGGCAGATCGTCTCCCACCTGGCGGTGGAGCACCCCTCGCTGGTCAGCGCGGTGGTCGCGGTCGATCCCGGGTACGGCTTCGCGGGCCCGGTGGCCGACGCCTTCCCCGCGATGATCCAGCGGATGCGCGAGGACGCCGTGGGCGTGTCCCTGGCCAACGACCGGTGGACGGCCAACCGGGCGACCCCCGCGTGGCTGCGCGAGTGGCACCGGCGCCGGATCCTCGGCACCGCCCCGCACGTGCTGCTCCAGGCGTTCGAGGCGATGTTCGGCGGCCCGGACGCGCTCGGGGTCCGTCACAACTCCGACGCCTACCTGGCGCGCCGGGAGTGCCCGGTGCTGAGTTTCTGGTTCGACCCGGACCAGGCCGCCTGGGAGGCGGGGCTGCTGAAGGACCCGCGCTCCAAGGTCGTCACCTGGGAGGGCAGCAGCCACCGGCTGCACGAGGAACGCCCAGCGGAGTTCCTGCTCGTCGTCACCAACTGGCTAAGGAGTCTGTCGTCGTGAAGTTCTCGATATTCCTCAACCCGCAGATTCCCGGCTCGGGCTACTCCCAGGAGGCGAACGCCGTCGCCAAGCGGCCGATCGGCCGCGACGTCGAGTCCTACCAGGCGCTGCTGCACGAGGTGCGCGAGATCGCGGTCCACGCCGACCAGATCGGCTTCGACGCGCTCATGATGACCGAGCACCACTTCCACTCCGAGGGCTTCGAGTTCTCGGTCAACCCGCTGATGTTCCTCACCGACCTGGCCGCCCGGACCGAGCGCATCCTGCTGGCCCCGCTGGGCATCGTGCTGCCGGCCTGGGACCCGATCCGCGCCGCCGAGGACGTGGCGCTGCTGGACCACTTCAGCAGGGGGCGGCTCCGCCTGGGCGTGGCCCGCGGCTACCAGAACCGGTGGATGAACGTGCTCGGCCAGCGCTGGCACGCCGCCGCCGCCCGCTCCGACGGCTCGGCCTCCGACACCCGCAACTTCGACGTCTTCGGCGAGGTGCTGAAGATCATGAAGATGGCGTGGACCCAGGACACCCTGCGCTACAAGTCGGACGTGCTGGACTACGAGGTGCCCTCGCCGTACGAGGGGATCGAGGGCTGGCCGGCGCTGGAGTGGACGCGCACGTTCGGCGCCCCCGGCGAGGTGGACGAGCAGGGCCGCATCCACGCCGTCTCGGTCGGTCCCAAGCCGTACCAGAACCCCTACCCGGAGCTGTGGCAGCCGTTCACCATCTCCGACCGCTCGGTGATCCGCGCCGCCCAGGAGGACATCCTGCCGTGGATGTTCACCCCGAACCCGGACGAGCACGCCGCCAAGGCCCGGCTCTACCAGGAGGAGTCGGCCAGGTGCGGCCGGGACTACAAGCTGGGCGAGCACACCGGCATCCTCAAGATCGTCGGTATGGCCGACACCCGCGAGGAGGCCATCGCCACCTACGGCAAGGGCATGCAGAAGGACTTCGCGGCCTTCTTCGGGCCCTTCGGCTACCTGGAGGTCCTGCGCAAGCAGGAGGACGACAAGCACAAGCCGATCAGCCCGGAGAAGGGTGACTTCAAGCGCATGAACGAGGTCGAGATGGCCCTGCTGGGCGGCCCCGACGACGTCAAGCGCGGCATCCAGCGCATGCTCGACCGCATGCCCGACCTGGAGTGGTTCGGCCTGTTCATGCAGGGCCAGCAGGGCGTGCTCCCGCTCGACACCGTCAAGCGCAACCTCGAACTCTTCGCCACCAAGGTCATCCCCGAGTTCGCCGACTGATCCGGGAGGATCCGTGCAGTTCTGGCTGGGGGCGTCATTCGTTCCGACCGACCAGTTCCTGGAGCTGGCCCGGGTGGCGGAGCGCTGCGGCATCCACACGCTCACGCTGTCCGACCACATCTTCTACGCCGACTTCGACTCCCCCTACCCCTACTCCGACACCGGCGCCCCCCGCTGGGACGCCGGCACGCACTGGCCGGACGTGTGGGTGACGATCGGCGCGATGGCGGCGGTCACCTCGGCCCTGCGCTTCGCGCCCAACGTCTACGTCGCCCCGGCCCGCGACCTGTTCACCGTCGCCAAGCAGGTCTCGACGGCCGCCGTCCTGTCCGGCGACAGGGTCTCCTTCGGGGTCGGGGTCGGCTGGTGCAAGGAGGAGTTCGTCCAGACCGGCCAGGACTTCCACACCCGGGGCCGGAGACTGGACGAGATGATCCCGGCGCTGCGGGCGCTCTGGGCCGGGGGCACGGTCGAGCACCACGGCAGGCACTTCGACTTCGGCCCGCTGTCGATCTGCCCCGTGCCCGCCGCGCCCGTGCCGTTCTTCGTCGGCGGCGACAGCGAGGCGGCGCTGCGCCGGGCGGCCCGGCTGGGCGACGGCTGGATCGGCAACCGCATCTACACGGAGGAGCGGCTCGACGCGGTCCTCGCCGACCTGCGGCGCTATCTGGAGGAGTACGGCAGGCCGCGGGACGCCCTGGAGATCATCGCCCCGCTGGCCGTCATGCCCGACGCCGGAACCTACCGCCGCTTCGCCGACAAGGGCGTCACCGGCACGATGGCCGCCCCCTGGTGGCTGGCCACCCCGGAGGAGAAGGAGCGGTACGGCGGGGACGGCATCGCCCTCAAGACCGCCACCCTGGAACGCTTCGCCGAGGAGGTCATCGCGAAGATGTGACCGCGATATGACCGCGCCGTGACCGCTCCCCCGGCGGCGGGCCGGAATCACCCGCCCCTCCCGTCTAACGGTCTATGAGTCCCATCTCGGACAGGGCCAGGTCCATGAAGGCGCCGATGGGCTCGTCCACGGCGCCGACGCGGTGCAGCGAGGCCATGCCGAGGTAGACGCTGTAGCCCACGACGGCGCGTCCCCGGGCGAGCCCGGGCGGCTGACCGGCCTCTTCCAGGACCGCCTGCATGAACTCCAGCCGCCGCGCGCTCACCCGGCGGGCCGTCTCGGCGACGAGCGGATCGTCGGCCGCGCTGATCAGCTGGAAGGCGACCTTGGCGTCGACCGGGTCACCGAAGGCGAACTCCAGCAGCGTGCGCATGCGCAGGACCGGGTCGGGGATCTTCTGCAGCCCGGCGATGACCTCCTCGGTCCCGGCCTCCCAGCGGGCGAGCGCGGCCTCGACCAGCGCCCGGCGGTTGGCGAAGTGCCAGTAGAAGCTGCCCTTGGTGGCGCCGAGCCGTACGGCCACCGGCTCCACCGCGACGGCCGCCAGTCCGCCCTCGGCCAGCGCCTCCAGCGCCGCCACCGCCCAGTCCTCCGCACTCAGCCGCCCCATCCGGACAGTCTTCCATACGCGGGCGTATGGCCGGATCGCACGCGACCGCCCGGACACCGCCCGCGGCCCCGCGCCGGGGTGTCACTTCCCGGGCTTCCCGACGCGGTCGAGGAAGTCCGCGATCAGCGGGGCGATCTCGGGCAGCTTCTCCTCCAGCGCGAAGTGGCCGGTGTCCAGGATGTGGAGCTCGGCCTCCGGCAGGTCGCGCAGGTAGGCGCGGGCGCCCGCCTCGGTGAAGAACGGGTCGCCCCGGCCCCACGTGATGAGCGTCGGCGGGGTGTGCTCGCGCAGCCAGGCCTGCCAGGCCGGGTACCGCTCGACGTTGGCGTGGTAGTCGAAGGCGAGGGCGACCTGCGCCTCCTTCCGTCCCGGCAGGTCGAGGAAGTGCTGGTCGAGGGTCCAGCCGTCGGGGGCGACGAGCTCGGCGTCGCCGGTGCCGCCCTCGTACTGGCCCCGGGTCGCCGGGAGCGTCAGCAGGCCGCGGACGGTCTCCTCGGCGCCGGCGACGTCCGGACGCAGCGCGATGAAGTCGCGGGCCTGCGGCGACAGCCCCTCCTCGTAGGCGTTGCCGTTCTGGACGACCAGGCCCGCGATCCACTCGGGGCGCCGGGTCGCCAGCCGGAAGCCGACGGGGGCGCCGAAGTCGAAGACGTACATCACGAACCGGGTCAGGCCGAGCCGGTCGGCGAAACCCTCCATGACGTCGGCCAGCCGGTCGAAGCCGTAGGCGAACCCGTCCGGGACCTCGGTGTGCCCGAACCCGGGATAGTCCGGGGCGATCAGGCGGTACCGGCCGCCCAGGACGTCGATGAGCCTGCGGAACTGGTGCGACGCCGACGGGAAACCGTGCAGCAGCAGCATGACCGGGGCGTCGGTCCGGTCCGGCGCCGAGTCGCGGTAGAAGACCCGCACGCCGTCGACGTCGAGGTGGCGGTGGACCGTGCGGGGGACGTCCAGGAGTGTCATCTCACATGCCTTTCGGAGGGGCTGACGCGTCAGTTCTAGTGGATGAGGATCTAACGGGTCAAGACATGTTTTTCCGTTAGAAAAACGCACCCCCTCCATCTCCGCCAGAATCGGCCGCCAGAACCGCTCCCCCGATCGCCGCCCGATCGCCGCCCGATCGCCGCCCGCCCTCCGCACTCCCGGCGGCGCACGCCGCCGGGCCCGGGGGGCGCTTCACCGCCCTTCCATACGCGGGCGTATAGTCCAACCATACGCAACCGTATGGAGGTGGCTCGTGGTCTACAACATGCATGAACGCGTCGTCCCCGCGTCCCCCGAGCGGGTCTGGGACCTGCTCATGGGCCTCGGCGGCGAGGGGGACCGGCTCTGGCCGCAGGAGAAGGGCCGGTTCCACCTCCCCGAGGGCGTCAAGCCCGGCGCCCCCGTCGAGCACGACCCGATGCGCTACCGCGTCGGCGCCGTCGAGCCCTTCCGCCGGATCTGGTTCGACACCAAGGAGATGACCGGCGGGCACGGCTTCACGCTCCACCCCGCCGAAGGCGGCACCCTCGTCCGACACGAGATCAAGGGACGCACCACGGGACTGTTCCGGCTGCTGTGGCCGGTGCTGATCCGCTGGCAGCACGACGCCGTCCTGGAGCGGCTCCTCGACAACCTGGAACGGGAGGCCAGCCGTGCGGACGTTGACTGACCAGATCATCGCCCGCCCCGACTTCGCCGAACGGCACGAGATCGTCATCACCGCCCCGCGCGAGCGGGTCTGGGACGCGGTGACCACGCTGAGCCTGTCGGACCTGCGGGCGGCCCGGCCCCTGTTCGCCGTCCGCGAGCTGGCCTCCCGCCTCCGCGGCGGCAACGGGCAGCGGGACGACCGCGGGCAGCGGGACGACCGCGGACAGCAGGGCGACCGCGGACAGCAGGGCGACCGCGGACAGCAGGACGGGCCGTCCTTCCCCTTCACTCAGCTGGCCGTGGACCCCGGCCGCGAGCTGGTCCAGGGGCTGATCGGCCAGTGGTGGCGGCTGGGCGGCTCCCACGACCCGTCCTTCGACGGCCTCGACGACTTCCTGGCCTTCGACACGCCCGGCTACGCCAGGGCGACGTTCAACTTCCTGCTGCTCGACGACGCCCGGCCGGGCCGGATCCGGCTGGTGACCGAGACGAGGATCCTGGCCACCAGCCCGGACGCCCGGCGGGCCATGGGCCGCTACTGGCGGATCATCCGGCTGGGCAGCGGCCTGGTCCGGCTGGTCATGTTGCGTGCCATCCGGGACCGGGCCACCCGATAGCCTGGCCCGGTGCTGGAAGAGATCACGGCGACCCGCTACGTCACGCCGCTGCGCGAGGGCGGGTCGCTTCCCGGGGTGATGGAGGCCGACGACCTCGGCACCTACGCCGTGAAGTTCCGGGGCGCCGGACAGGGCCCCCGGGTGCTCGTCGCGGAGGTCGTCTGCGCCGAGCTGGCCCGGCGGCTCGGTTTCCGCACCCCGGAGCTGAAGGTGATCGACGTCGATCCGCAGCTCGGCGTCCGCGAGCCCGACGAGGAGATCCAGGACCTGCTCAAGGCCAGCGCCGGACGGAACCTCGCGGTCGACTTCCTGCCCGGCGCGCTCGGTTTCGAGCCGCTCACCTGGCCGCCGGATCCCGCCTTCGCCTCCCGGCTGCTCTGGTTCGACGCGCTGATCCACAATGTCGACCGGAGCTGGCGCAACCCCAACCTGCTGTTCTGGCACGGCGACCCCTGGCTGATCGACCACGGCGCCGCCCTCTGGTTCCACCACAACTGGCGCACCGCCGACCCGCAGCGCGGCTTCGACGCGAGCGACCACGTCCTGGCCCCCTTCGCCACCGCGATGGCCGAGGCCGACGCGGAGCTGAGCGAGCGGATCACCGCCGAGCTCCTCGGCGCGGTGGTGGCCGAGGTCCCGGACGAGTGGCTGGCGGACGAGCCGGGGTTCGACGACGCGCAGGCCGTACGGCAGGCCTACACCGAGCACCTGCTCGCCCGCGCGCACGGGCCGCGGACCTGGTTGCCCGAGCCCTCCGCGGCTCCCCGCCAGGAGAAGAAGTCCGGCTCGGTCGGCGCGTTCTGGAAGGGCATCCGTTGAGAGACGTCTACGAGTACGCCGTCATCCGGGTCGTCCCCCGCGTCGAGCGCGGCGAGCTGATCAACGCGGGCATCCTGCTCTACTGCCAGCCGCGCGACTACCTGTGCGCGCGGGTGGAGCTGGACGAGGCGCGGCTGCGCGCGCTCGACGCCCGCGCCGACGTCGACGGGGTACGGCACGCGCTCGACGCCTACCGGATCTCCTGCGACGGCGAGACGGGCCCGCTGGCCGGGGAGTCGCTCGGCAGCCGGTTCCGCTGGCTCACCGCGCCGCGCAGCACGATCGTGCAGGCCGGCCCGGTCCACGCCGGACTGACCGACGCCCCCGAGGCCGAGCTGGAGCACCTGATGGACCGGCTGGTCCGGCCCTCCTGAGGCATCCGGCCGGTCCCGGCGTCCGCGGGGAGCCGGGCCGCAGGTCAGGCCGGGGACCGGGTCAGAAGAGCACCGACATGAAAGTGTCGATCTCCTTGAAACCCGCCTTGCGGTAGGCGGCCCTGGCCGGGGCGTTGTAGTCGTTGACGTACAGCGAGACCACCGGCGCGAAGCAGTCGAGCGCCTGCCTGACCACCGCGGCCATCCCGGCCACCGCGTGGCCCCGGCCGCGCAGGTCCGGGTGGACCCAGACACCCTGGATCTGGCAGGCCAGCGGGGTGACCGCGCCGATCTCGGCCTTGAAGACCACGGTGCCGTCGTCGATCCTGGCGTAGGAGCGGCCGATCCTGATCAGCTCGGCGACCCGGGACCTGTAGAGCGCGCCGCCGTCGCCCGCCTCCGGCGAGACACCCACCTCCTCGGTGAACATCGCCACGCAGGCCGGGAGCACGGTCTCGAAGTCCTCCATCCGCACCCGCCGCACCAGCGGGTCACAGGGGACCGGGGAGGGCGTCGAGGTGGCCATGACGGGCTGGGCCCAGCGGATGGCGCGGGCCGGCCCCCAGTGCGGCTCCAGCCGCTCCCAGAGCAGTTCGACCGCGTCGGCGGGACCGACGATCGAGGAGCAGCGGCGGCCCTGCCGACGGGCGCGGTCGGCGAAGGCGTGCACCGCCTCGGGACCGGCGTTCACCGGGACCAGGTTGGCCCCGGAGTAACAGAGAGACGTCAGGGCCCCGCGTGCCCCGAATCCCCACATCTGGCCGCCGAGCCGAGCCGGATTGAGCCCGACGGACCGGACCCTGGAGGCGACGAAGACATTGACGACGGGATCGGCGTCGAGAAGCGCCAGGACCTCGTCACGGTCGTTGTCGTCGAGCACGCGCGACGCCGTTGTGCGCAGCATCACGGGCCCAGCCTACGCGACCTCCTCGATTTTGGCAGGAACCGGCGCAGAGACCGACACACGGAGTCACACGGGGCACCGTGTGGTGATCGGTGCGAAGCGATCGTCACCTGCTCCACCCGCCGAGCCCGTACGGCACCCGCGCGGCCTGCCGTACGGGCTCGGCGGGCTGGGGCGCGGGCGTCGTGGCGCAGCGCGCGTCGGGCCCCTGCTGGGCGCGGCGGGCCGGGCCGGGCAGGACGCCATCCCGGAGATAGGCGGCCAGGTGCCGGTCCACGCACGCGTTCCCGGCGAGGGCGACACCGTGGTTGCCGCCGGGCTCGGTCACCAGCCGGGACCGGGTGAAGATCCGGCGCAGCTCCAGCGCCCCCGGGTAGGGGGTGGCGGCGTCCCGCCGGGACTGGATGATCAGGGCGGGCGGGAGCCTGCGGTCGTTCAGGATGCGCACCGGGGTGCCGCTCCTGCCGGACCAGAAGCCGCACGGCGCGTTGAACCAGGTGTTCGACCAGGCCATGAACGGGCTGTGGGCGTGGATCGCGGTCGTGTCCGCCCGCCACTTCCTCCAGTCGCGCGGCCAGGGGGCGTCACCGCACTGCACCGCGAGGTAGACGGCGTAGCCGTTCTCGTCCTCGGCGTCGCCCGCGGCGTAGCGGCGGTAGACGGCCTGCAGGGGCGCCGCGTCGCCTCTGCGCACGTACGCCGAGAGCGCGTGGGCCAGCTGCGGCCAGACCAGGTCGGAATATCCGCCGACGGTGTAGACGTCGTCGAACTCGCTGGGGCCGACCACGCCCCCGGCCGGGCGGGTGCGCAGGCGCTCCCGGGTGGAGTACCACGCGAAGGAGACCTCCCGGCCGGTCCGGCCCAGCCGGTAGACGTCGTTGTGCCGGGCCGCCCACCGCAGGAAGTCGTTGTGCCGCCGGTCGAAGGCGGTGTTCTGGCGGAGGTTGGACTCGTACCAGACGCGGCGGGGGTCGACCACGCTGTCCAGGACGAGCCGCCTGACCCGGCCCGGGAAGAGCGTCGCGTAGACGGCGCCGAGGTAGGTGCCGTAGGAGTAGCCCAGGTAGCTGATCTTCTCCTCGCCCAGGGCCTGCCGGATCCGGTCCATGTCCCGGGCGGAGTTCTCGGTGGTCAGGTGGGGCAGCAGCCAGCTCCACCGCATCGCGCACGCGTCGGCGTACTGGCGGGCCCGGCCGAGCAGGACGGTCTCCTCCCGGGTGTTCCTCGGCACGTTGTCGGGACGCGGGGCCGCGTAGTGCTTCTGCGGGTCCATGCAGCGCAGCGCCGGGTCGCTGCGGCCCACCCCGCGCGGGTCGAAGCCGATCACGTCGAAGCGGTCGGCCAGCCCGGCGGGGAGCTTCGCCGCGACGTACTGGGCCATGACCAGTCCGGAGGCGCCCGGCCCCCCGGGGTTGACCAGCAGCGCGCCCAGGTGGTCACGGTCGCGGGAGGCCGTCCCTCTGATCCGGTTCAGCGCGATGGAGATGGTCTGGTACGGCTCGCGGTAGTCGAGCGGGACCCGGAGCGTGGCGCACTCCACCACCCGGTCCGAGGGCACGAGCGTGGTGTCACCGGCCCTGCCGTCTCCCGTCTGGCACGATCCCCACACCAGACCGTCACGGTGGGTCCGGGCAGCCGCCTGCGGCGGCGTTCCGGCGGTGACGGCGAGCAGCACGGCGCCCACGGCAACCCCGATGACCCTCTTCACTGGGACTTCCTCTCCTCATCCGGCAGAGGAGATGGTCCCCCGGGCGGCCTCGCGACCACGGCCGCCCGGCCGGACACTTACCAATGTGTAGTCAACTGATTGCTGAATGTAACGACAGGGCCGCCCGCCGCCCGCCGGCACGCCCGCGGGCGGGGGCTCAGCCGACGACGACCTCGGGGCCCGGGGCGTCGTCGTCCAGGTCGATCTCGACGCCCATCTCCTCGGCCAGGCGCATGGCCTCCTCGATCAGGGTCTCCACGATCTGCGACTCGGGCACGGTCTTGATGACCTCGCCCTTGACGAAGATCTGGCCCTTGCCGTTGCCGGAGGCGACGCCGAGGTCGGCCTCGCGGGCCTCGCCCGGACCGTTGACCACGCAGCCCATGACCGCCACCCGCAGCGGGACCTTCAGTCCCTCCAGCCCGGCCTGCACCTGCTCGGCCAGGGTGTAGACGTCCACCTGCGCCCGGCCGCACGACGGGCAGGAGACGATCTCCAGGCCGCGCTCGCGCAGGCCCAGCGACTCCAGGATGCCGATGCCGACCTTGATCTCCTCCACCGGCGGGGCCGACAACGAGACGCGGATGGTGTCACCGATGCCCTCGGCCAGCAGCGCGCCGAAGGCCACGGCGGACTTGATGGTGCCCTGGAAGGCCGGGCCGGCCTCGGTGACGCCCAGGTGCAGCGGGTAGTCGCACTTCTGCGCGAGCAGCCGGTACGCCTGGATCATCACGACCGGGTCGTTGTGCTTGACCGAGATCTTGATGTCCCGGAAGCCGTGCTCCTCGAACAGCGAGCACTCCCACAGCGCGGACTCCACCAGCGCCTCGGGGGTGGCCTTGCCGTACTTCTGCAGCAGGCGCGGGTCGAGCGAGCCGGCGTTGACACCGATGCGGATCGGCACCCCGTGGTCGGCGGCGGCCTTGGCGATCTCACCGACCTTGTCGTCGAACTTCTTGATGTTGCCCGGGTTGACCCGGACCGCCGCGCAGCCCGCCTCGATCGCGGCGAAGACGTACTTCGGCTGGAAGTGGATGTCGGCGATCACCGGGATCTGCGACTTCTTCGCGATGATCGGCAGCGCCTCGGCGTCGTCCTGGGACGGCACCGCCACCCGGACGATCTGGCAGCCCGACGCGGTCAGCGCGGCGATCTGCTGGAGCGTGGCGTTGATGTCGGCGGTGACCGTGGTGGTCATGGACTGCACCGAGACCGGCGCGTCGCCGCCCACCGGGACGGAGCCGACCATGATCTGGCGGGAACGGCGTCGCTCGGCGATCGGCTTGGTCCTGACCGAGGGGATACCGAGAGCAACAGAAGTCATTTTCAGCCCTTTGAAGAGTCGACGACGCGTTCCAGTCTAGGTACTCGCGGTGAGCTCACGTGCCCGTATCCGCGCCCACTCGTCGGCCGCCAGGACCTCCTCCACCGAGCCCGCCTCGGTGACGTCGTGCTCGGCGACGACCGCGGCCACGGTGTCCACGATGCCGAGGAACGGCAAGCGCCCGGCCAGGAACGCGTCCACGCACACCTCGTTGGCGGCGTTGTAGACGGCCGGGGCCGTACCCCCCGCGGAGCCGACGTGGCGGGCGAGCGCGACGGAGGGGAACGCCTCGTCGTCGAGCGGCTCGAACGTCCAGGTGTGGGCCCTGGTCCAGTCGACGGCGGCGGCGGCGCCGGGGATCCGGTCCGGCCAGCCGAGGGCGAGCGCGATCGGCAGCCGCATGTCGGGCGGGCTGGCCTGAGCGATGGTCGAGCCGTCGGTGAACTCGACCATCGAGTGGATGATCGACTGCGGGTGGACCACGACGTCGATCCGGTCGAAGCCGATGTCGAAGAGCAGGTGGGCCTCGATGACCTCCAGCCCCTTGTTGACGAGTGTGGCGGAATTCACCGTGATGACCGGGCCCATCGACCAGGTCGGATGAGCCAGGGCCTGCTCGGGCGTCACGTCCTCCAGCTCCGCGCGGGAGCGGCCGCGGAACGGGCCGCCGCTGGCCGTGACGACCAGTTTCCGTACGGCCGACGCGTCCGGGCCGGCCGGTCCGGCGGCCCACAGGCACTGGGCGAGCGCGGAGTGCTCGGAGTCCACCGGGATCAGCCGGCCCGGCCTGGCCAGGCGCTTGACCAGCGGCCCGCCGACGATCAGGGACTCCTTGTTGGCGAGGGCGAGCGTGCGCCCCGCCTCCAGCGCGGCCAGCGTCGAGGTCAGCCCGAGGGCGCCGGTGACGCCGTTGAGCACGATGTCGCACGGCCAGGCCGCCGCCTCGGCGACCCCCTCGGGGCCCGCGAGGACCTTCGCCGTCACACCGCGCGCGGCCAGGGCCTCCTTGAGCTCCGGCACGGCCGCCGGATCGGCCACGGCCACGGCCTCGGGCCGGAACTCGGCCGCCTGCCGGGCCAGCAGGTCGATCCGGCCGCCTCCGGCGGCCAGCGCCGCCACCCGGAAGCCCCCGGAGCCGCGGGCGATGACGTCGAGGGACTGGGTGCCGATGGAGCCGGTCGAGCCGAGCAGGACGACGGAGCGAGTGATGTCTGGCTGCACCGTCCCATTCTCCCGGGCGCCGTGGGCATGTCGAACCGGCATGGGAATCCGTTACTTACGAAACAGGCGATAAAAAATGTTATTTACGTCCAAATCCCGCTATATCAATAGCTGCAAATCTTGAGAAATACGGATATCCGGCGCACTAGCTTCCCGAGTCAGCATCAGGTCTCGGGAGGTATACATGCGCCGCAAGGCACGCCTGGTCCCCGTTCTCACCCTCGCCGCGGGAAGCGCCCTGCTGCCCGCGGCGGCCGCGCACGGCGCCACCGGCGCCACCCTGGCGCCCGCCACTCCGCAGCCCGCCGAGAAGGAGGCCGCCGACACCGTAAAAGAGCAGCGCCTCGTCCAGCGCTACTGGACCGAGGCCAAAATGGAGGCCGCCCAGCCGCTCGACAGCCTCGCCCCGAAGAAGGAGGGCATCCGCCTCACCGCCGAGACGCTCGCCGCCCAGAGCAAGGCCCAGCCCGTCTCGATCCCCCCGACCACCCCGGACGGCGACACCGCCGCCCCCCTGCGCGCCGACGCCGCGGCCCGCGCCTCCTCCGGCTCCCCCTGGACCCGCGGCGGAGCGATCACCAAGACCGCAGGCCGGGTGTTCTTCACCTACCAGGGGAGAAACGCCTCCTGCTCCGCCAACGCGGTGACCAGCGAGAACAAGAGCACCGTGATCACCGCCGGACACTGCGTGAAGATGGGCGGCGCCTTCCACGGAAACTGGGTCTTCGTGCCCGGCTACGACAACGGCAACCGGCCCCACGGCACCTGGGTGGCCACCACTCTCTACACGACCCCCCAGTGGAACAACTCCGAGGACATCAACTACGACGTGGCCGCCGCCGTGGTGGCCCCGCTGAACGGCCAGCGGCTGACCGACGTGGTCGGCGGCCAGGGCGTCGCCTTCAACCAGGCCCGGCGCCAGCAGATGCACGCCTTCGGCTACCCGGCGGCCAGTCCGTACGACGGGTCCAGGCTGATCTACTGCAGCGGGCGGGCCTTCGACGACTTCCTGCTCAGCCGCGACCTCGGCCTGAGCTGCAACATGACCGGCGGATCCAGCGGCGGCCCCTGGTTCCTCAGCTTCGACGAGAGCACCGGGCTGGGCACCCAGAACTCGGTGAACAGCTTCAAGTACAACTTCGCCCCCAACTGGATGTTCGGCCCCTACTTCGGACCCGAGGCCCGCGCCGTGTACCAGGCGGCGCAGAGCACCGACACGCCATAGAATTCACCGAAAGTAGCAGCAAGAACACATCTGGTAGTGCACACTCGGCTCCTATGACTTCGAGCCTCGTCCTGCTTGCGGCCGCCTCACTCGCCACCGGGCTGATGAGTGTCTCCCCGACCGGCACGGCGGCCACGGAGCATCCGGGCCGGGCCGCCACCGCCGTCCGGGCGGTCCAGCCCCTCGCGTCCGCGCCGGGGTCCGGCGGGACCGCCGTCGTCGAGCACGCGGCCGCCCGCAGCGCGGCTGAGCAACGCCGCGTGCTCGACTACTGGACCCCCGCCCGGATGGCCCGAGCTCTCCCGATCAACCTGTTCGGAACGGTGACGAAGGTGCTCCGGAAGCCGAACGCCCCGACCGGATCCCGCGCCCCGGGCGCCCCGGCGCGCCGCCCGGCGGCCGCCGGGCCCGGCACGTCCACCAGCGGATCCCGCTGGACCACGGGCGGCCTGGTGAGCAGGACCACCGGCCGGGTGTTCCTCACCCTGAGCGGGGTCGACTTCGTGTGCTCGGCGAGTTCGGTCAGGAGCGCCAACCGGGACCTCGTGGTCACCGCCGGGCACTGCGTCAAGGACGGCACCGGGGCCTGGGCGGACAACTGGACCTTCGTTCCCGGCTACGACCAGGGCCGCCAGCCGTACGGGCAGTTCACCGCCCGCCGCATGTTCGTCGCGGGCCCGTGGTCACGCAGCGCGGACGACAGCCACGACATCGGCATGGTCGCCCTCAACCAGCGCAACGGCGCGCACCTGGCGGACGCCGTCGGCTTCCAGGAGATCGCCTTCGGCTCGGCCCGGGGCCGCCACACCTACGGCTTCGGCTTCCCCGTCGACCCTCCGTACAACGGCGAGCACCTGATCTACTGCGCCGGCCCGGTCCGCCAGGACCCCCACGACCAGACCCGCAACCAGGGCCTGCCCTGCGGCATGACCGCCGGCTCCAGCGGCGGCCCCTGGTTCACCGGCTTCGACCCCTCCACCGGCCGCGGCACCGTCACCTCGGTGAGCAGCTTCAAGTACAGCAACGACCAGCGCACGATGTACGGCCCCTACTTCGGCGACATCGCCAAGGACCTCTACGCCACCGCCCAGAACTCCTAGGTTGTCGGTCCGGCGGGGTTGTGCGGTCCGGCGGGTTGTGCCGGTACGGCACGCACCCGGGCGAAGGCCTGACGCCGGTACGGCGAGATGCGGCACCGCCGTAACCGGCGCCCCGGAGCGGGCGGATGCCTCGATGGGGGCGTCTGTCCCCATCAGTCACCGCGGGCGACCTGCCCTCCGCGCCGGTGCAGGTCGGCGGCGAACTCCTCGGCCCACTGCAGCTGGGTGCGCAACGTCTCGCACCGCTCACGGGCGGCGCGCTCGAAGACCTCCAGCCGGCGCTGGAGCGCCTGGCTCTCGGCCTCGGACAGCGGCCCGGCACCGGCGTGCCCGTCCAACCGGTCGGTGATCGCCAGCAGCTCGCCCATCTGCTCCAGGGTGAACCCGAGCGGCTTCATCCGGCGGATCACCATCAGCCGCGCCACGTCGGCGGCGGTGTAGAGACGAAAGCCACCCTGACTGCGGGCCGAGGCCGGCACCAGGCCGACCTCCTCGTAGTGCCGGATGGTACGGAGCGACAATCCGGTGAGCTCGGCCACCTCACCGATGTGCATGTGATCTCCGCCACCGTGCGGGCTCTGCTCGGCGCCGGCCTCGGTCGCGGTATCGCCTGCGGCGTCCATGATTTCCGGTGACCTCACTGCTCGGGGGACTGAAGTGCGGATGCACGATGGGGACCCCTCATCGATCTCTACTCTAACGTTAGAGTAGAGTTACCGGTGACGGGGAGATTCCTGCTGGTCTGCCCGCTGGCCGCAGGCATCGCGCCGCGGTCTGCCCTGGAGCACGGCGCACCGGCGCACCGTGCGACCCTTCCGACGCAGAGGACTCCGGCCCGCGCGTGCCCGCCTGCGGCTGCATGCCACCGGGTGGCCCTCCTCGCGGCCCCCTACCGTCAAGGACGCCTGTTGCCCCGCTCGTTTTCGCCTGCCCGCCTCCTGCCCGCGTCCCGGCCGGCCTGGCTGTCACCGAAGGTCGCCCGCACCGAGATCCTGTCCGGCCTGGTGGTCGCACTCGCGCTGATCCCCGAGGCGATCTCTTTCTCCATCATCGCCGGGGTCGATCCCAGTGTCGGGTTGTTCGCCTCCTTCACCATGGCCGTGGTCATCGCCGTCGCCGGAGGCCGGCCAGCGATGATCTCCGCCGCCACCGGCGCGGTCGCCCTGGTGGTCGCACCGCTGGTCCGCGAGCACGGCCTGGCCTACCTGATCGCCGCGGTCATCCTCGGCGGCCTCGTCCAGATCGCCCTGGGCGCGCTGGGCGTGGCGAAACTGATGCGGTTCGTGCCGCGCAGCGTGATGGTCGGCTTCGTCAACGCCCTCGCCATTCTGATCTTCATGGCGCAGGTGCCCGAACTCGTCGACGTGCCCTGGGCGGTTTATCCGCTGGTGGCCGGAGGCCTGGCCCTGATGGTGTTCTTCCCCCGCATCACCACGGTGGTGCCCGCCCCGCTGGTCTCCATCGCGATCCTGACCGCCATCACCCTCGGCGCCGGCCTGGCCGTACCGACGGTGGGAGACCGCGGCGCCCTGCCCTCGGCGCTGCCGGCCTTCGGCCTGCCCGACGTGCCGTTCACCATGGACACCCTGACCCTGATCGCGCCGTACGCCCTCGCCCTGGCGCTGGTCGGGCTGATGGAATCACTGATGACGGCCAAGCTCGTCGACGATCTGACCGACACCCGCTCCAACAAGACCCGCGAGTCCATCGGCCAGGGCGTCGCCAACATCGTCACCGGCCTGTTCGGCGGCATGGGCGGCTGCGCCATGATCGGTCAGACGATGATCAACGTCAAGAACGGCGCCCGCACCCGGCTGTCGACCTTCACCGCCGGGCTCTTCCTGATGATCCTGTGCATCGCCTTCGGACCCCGGGTCTCCCAGATCCCGATGGCCGCCCTGGTCGCCGTCATGATCCTGGTCTCCTTCGCCACCTTCGACTGGCACTCGGTCGCCCCGGCCACCCTCAAGCGCATGCCGTACGGCGAGACCATCGTCATGACCGCCACGGTCGCGGTCGTGGTGGTCACCCACAACCTGGCCGTCGGCGTCGTCGTCGGCTCCATCACCGCCATGGTCGTCTTCGCCCGCCGGGTCGCCCACCTGGCCGACGTCACCGCCGTGGTCGACCCCGACGGCAGGCAGGCCGTCTACGCCGTCACCGGTGAGCTGTTCTTCGCCTCCAGCAACGACCTGGTCTACCGGTTCGACTACGCCGGCGACCCCGACCACGTGGTCATCGACCTGTCCGACGCGCACATCTGGGACGCCTCCTCGGTGGCCGCGCTGGACGCGGTGCAGACCAAGTACGCCGCCCGCGGCAAGACGGTCACCGTGGTCGGTCTCAACGAGCCCAGTGCCCGCCTGCACGGCAGCCTGGCCGGGCGATTGTCCGGCCACTGACATCGACTGGCCGCCCGACAGCACCATCATTCGTGATCAACTTATCGGCCGGAACGCGTTAGCCTGGAACACAGGTTACGAACCGAGCCGGGGATGACACCGTATGCCACCCGAGCACCAGCTTCCCGCCCTGACCCGGGCCGAGCAGGACTTCCTCCACCACTACCTGCGGATTCTCGAACTCCTGGGGCGGATCAACCCCGCCTCCGCCGAACGCACCTACGGCAGCGTCAACGCCGCGCAGGCACTGGTGTCGGAGGCGGCCAAGCTGCGCGAAGCGCTCACCTTGATGTACGACAGGGCCGAGACGGAGATCCACCGGGAGCCCCTGGTGAGAGCACTCCGAATGCTGGGTGCCGAGGACCGGCTCCGCCGCCTCTGTCTTCCCGGCCCAGATCCGGGGTCCGGCCCTGCCTGATCCACCCGGGAACCCCTGCGGTGCCCGGCTCCGGGCTCAGCATCATGCACCCGCCCCAGGGCGGGGCGCCGGTTACGGCGGTGCCGCGTCTCGCCGTACCGGCACCGGGCCGGCACCCGGTTCCTACAGGGACAGGCCGGTGAGGACCATCACCTTCTCGTAGGTGTAGTCGGCGATCGCGGAGCGGATGCCCTCGCGGCCGACGCCGGAGTCCTTCACGCCGCCGTAGGGCATCTGGTCGGCGCGGTAGGACGGGACGTCGCCGATGATCACACCGCCGACCTCGAGCTCGCGGTTGGCACGGAAGGCGAGGTCGAGGCTGCGGGTGAACACGCCGGCCTGCAGGCCGTACTTCGAGGCGTTGACCGCGGCGAAGGCCTCGTCCGGGCCGGAGACGGTCTGGACGATCATCACGGGACCGAAGACCTCCTCGCAGGAGACCTTGGCGTCGGCGGGCACGTCGGTCAGGACGGTCGGGGTGATGGTGGCGCCGTCGCGGGTGCCTCCGGTCAGGACGCGGGCGCCGGCCGTGACGGCCTCGTCGACCCACTGCTCGACGCGCTCGGCGGCCTCGACCGAGACGAGCGGGCCGACCTGGGTCTTCTCGTCGGCGGGGTCGCCGGTCACCAGGGCCTCGACGGCCGGGACGAGCCTGGCCAGGAAGTCCTCGCGCACGGACTCCTCGACGATGACCCGCTGGACCGCGATGCAGCTCTGGCCCGCCTGGTAGTTGGAGAACAGCGCCACCCGGGAGGCGGCCCAGTCGAGGTCGGCGTCGGCGAGGACGACGGCGGCGGCGTTGCCGCCGAGTTCCAGGGTGACGTGCTTGCGCGGCACCTGGTCCATGATGGCGTAGCCGACCGGGCCGGAGCCGGTGAAGGAGACCACCGGCAGGCGGGGGTCGGTGACGAGCGTGGCGGCGCGGTCGTTGGGCACCGGGAGGACGGAGAACATGCCGGCGGGCAGGTCCGTCTCGGCGAGGATCTCGCCCAGGACCAGGGCGGAGATCGGGGTCGCGGGGGCGGGCTTGACGATGACCGGCGCGCCGACGGCGATGGCCGGGGCGACCTTGTGGGCGACCAGGTTGAGCGGGAAGTTGAACGGCGTGATCGCCAGGATCGGGCCGTACGGGACCCGCGAGACGTAGGCGAGGCGGCCGGTCGCGGCGGGTTCGGTGTCCAGGCGCAGCGCCTCGCCGCTGAGGCGGCGGGTCTCCTCGGCGGCGAACCGGAAGGTGGAGATCGCGCGGCCGACCTCGCCGCGGGCCCAGAAGAGGGGCTTGCCGTTCTCCTCCATGATGAGGCGGGCGATCTCGTCGGCGCGCTCGGCCAGCCTGCGCGAGACGTGGGCGAGGGCCTCGGCCCGCACGTGGATCGGGAGCGCGGCGGCTTCCTTCCGTACGGCCTCCGCCGCGGCCACGGCCTCCTCGACCTGGCCGGGAGTGGGAACGGAGCAGACGCCGACGACACGGCCGTCATGGGAGTTGGTCACGGTGAGCTCGGCATCCCCGGTCGCGGGACGGCCGGCGAGCCAGAAGGGGCGCACGTCCATACCTCCGACCGTATGTCACCCGTCCGGACCCGGCCTTACTCCAGTCCGCACAAGACCGCGTCTCGCACTCGCCGATACGCATAAAAGATGCTTCGACATGCTTATGTAACGAAAGAAGGGTCTTTTAAGGATATTTATGCGTATGACGGTTTGAAGGATCTTCACCCTGGCTACGTCTCCCGGGTGGCCGTCCCCCCAGCGGAAAGGAGTGTCCCCTTGACCTCCTCGGTGCCGCTCGGGCTGCAGGGCTCCCACCTGCTCAGCGATCGGGCCGGTCACGACGAGCTCCGTGCCAGGCTTCTCGACGTGGCCAGCCAGCTCCTGATCACCGTCGGGCCGGAGAGCCTGTCCATGCGGCGCATCGCGACCGAGGCGGGATGCTCGACGACCGTCATCTACACCATGTTCGGCAGCAAGGAAGGCCTGGCCGAGGCGCTCTACCTGGAGGGTTTCGAGCGGTTCCGGCGCAGGCTGAACGCCGTGCCCCCGCGGAAGAACGCCCTGGAGCACCTCATCGCCCTCGGTCCCGCCTACCGGGAGGCCGCGCTGGCCGAGCCCGGTTACTACGCGCTGATGTTCGAGAAGGCGATGCCCGGCTTCCTGCCCAGCGAGCGGGCCAGGACGCTGGCCCGGGCGGCGCTCAACATCTTCGACCGGGTGATCTCCGACTGCATCTCGGCGGGATACCTCATCCCGACACAGCCCAGGAAGATCGCCGATGCCCTGTGGGCCGCGGCCCAGGGGGCGATCAGCCTGGAACGTGCCGGGCACCTGCGTGACGGGCGCACCTACGACAGCGTCACCCACTCCGTCGTCTATCCCTACCTGACGGAAGAGGGCGTGCTCGCGTCCTCCCGCCTCGGGCTGCTGCCCGCCCCCCGGCGGTGAGCCGCGGCGCGCCCTATCCGGGCCCGTCCGCCACGTTCAGCGCCACCCACAGTTCGGCGCGGGCCGCCGGATCGTCGAGGTCGCGGCCGAGGATCTCGGCGACGCGGCGCATGCGGTACCGCAGGGTGTGCCGGTGCACCCCGAGCCGCTGGGCCGCGGCGTCCCAGTGCCCGTTGCACTCCAGGTAGGCGCGGAGCGACTCCAGCAGGTCCGCGCGGGAGCCGTACTCCCTCAGGGGGGCGAGCAGCGCCGCCGAGAACGCGCCGGCCGCCTCGGGGTCCAGCAGGGAGAGCAGGCTCTGACCCGCGAGGTCGGTGAAGCGCATGACCGGCTCGGCTCCGCGGCGGGCCGCGGCGAGCGCGCGGTCGGCCTGGTCGAGCCCCGTCCCCAGGTTCTCCGGGGCCACCGGGGCGCCGACGCCGACCGGGCCGTGCCCGGCGAGCGCCGCCGCGACGGCCTCCGCCCGCGCCGCGGGCACGACGGCGACCACCCGGCCGTCGGACACCGCGGCGAACTCCTCCCCCGCGGCCTCCAGCACCGCCTCGGGCTCGCCACCGGCGGCGAGCACCGTCAGCGGGCCGTCCGCGAGCCGCTCCCCCAGCCGCTCCAGCACCTGCCGCCCCGCCTCCGCCTCCCCGGCGAGCAGCAGCCGCAGCACCGCCGAACGCACCCTGCGCTCGGCGGCGAGGTTCTCCCGGCCGTGCTCCAGGACCAGGGTGAGCAGGGACCCCGCCGCGTTGACCACGGTGTGCTCGACCGGGGTGAAGGCCTTGCCGAGCCCGACCGCGAAGAAGCCCCTGACCCTGGCGGCGCCGAGGGGCTGGACGACGACGTGCTCCCCGGGAGTGGAGAGGGCGAGACTGGCGGGGGTACCGCCCGGGGAACGGCCGCGGAGCCGGTCGAGTTCGGGCAGGACGCCGGCGACGGCGCCCGCTCCCCGGCCCGCCGCGTGCCGTACGGCTCCCGCCTCGTCGAGCAGGGCCGCCCAGCCGCCGAGCTCCCGGGCGAGGCGGTCGATCACCGCCCGTGCCCCCTCGGGGAGGAGCGCCGCGCGGGTGAGACGGCCCTGCGCGGCGAAGGCCCGGGTGATCTCCTCGTACTGCTCGGCGGCGAGCAGGTCGCTGACCGCCTTGCCGATCGCCACGAACGGGGTCTCGCGCGGCACCTCCAGGAGCGGGAGCCCGGCCTGGGCGGCGGCGGCCAGCAGTTCGCCGGGGATCGCCTCGTGGCCCAGGCCGACGCCGAACCCCAGACCGGTGACCTCGCGGGCGACCAGGCGTTCGACGTACGGCGCGGCGTTCGCGCCGTCCAGGCGCATGCCCGTGGTGAGGACCAGCTCGCCGCCCTCCAGGAACGGGGTGGGGTCCTCCAGCTCGCTGACCGCGACCCAGCGCACCGGCCGGTCGAGCGCCTCCTGTCCGGCCAGGACGGTGAGCCCGAGCGGCAGCCGCCGTACGACCGTGCGGAGCGTGGGCGCCACAACCACCCCCGGTTTGTACGTTACGGCCAGAGCGCTCCCTGTGATTTTGCCATAGTGCATCATCGGCATCACGGCATACCCGACATACCGTCGCAGCATGAGCACCGTCACCCAGGGCGGCCCGTCCCTCCCGCAGGAGCGCCGCGTCGTCACCGAGATCCCCGGCCCGAAGTCCCGCGAGATGTTCGCCCGCAAGCAGGCCGCCGTCCCGCCGGGCATCGGCACCACGCTGCCGGTCTTCGTGACGCACGCCGGTGGCGGTGTCGTCGTCGACGCCGACGGCAACTCCCTGATCGACTTCGGTTCGGGCATCGCGGTGACCAACGCGGGCAACGCCGCGCCGCGCGTGGTCGAGCGGGTCCAGCGGCAGGTGGCGAACTTCACGCACACCTGCTTCATGATCACGCCGTACGAGTCGTACGTGCGGGTCGCCGAGAAGCTCAACGAGCTCACCCCCGGCGACCACGACAAGCGCACCTTCCTGCTCAACAGCGGCGCCGAGGCCGTGGAGAACGCGGTCAAGGTCGCCCGGCACGCCACCGGCCGCCAGGCCGTCGTCGTGTTCGACCACGGCTACCACGGCCGCACCCTGCTGACGATGTCGCTGACGGCCAAGAACATGCCGTACAAGCAGGGGTTCGGCCCGTTCGCCCCCGAGGTCTACCGGGTGCCGCTGGCCTACCCGTTCCGCTGGCCGTCGGGTCCGGAGAACTGCGCCGAGGAGGCCGCCGCCCAGGCGATCGACCAGATCAACAAGCAGATCGGCGCCGAGAACGTGGCGGCGGTCCTGATCGAGCCGATCGCCGGTGAGGGCGGCTTCATCGAGCCGGCCAAGGGCTTCCTGCCGAGGATCGCCGAGTTCTGCAAGACCAACGGCATCGTCTTCATCGCCGACGAGGTGCAGACCGGCTTCGCCCGCACCGGTCACCTGTTCGCCTGCGAGGACGAGGGCGTCGTCCCCGACATCATCGTCACCGCCAAGGGCATCGCCGGCGGCCTGCCGCTGGCGGCCGTCACCGGCCGCGCCGAGATCCTCGACAGGGTCCACGTCGGCGGCCTGGGCGGCACCTACGGCGGCAACCCGCTCGCCTGCGAGGCCGCGCTCGGCGTGCTGGAGACCATCGAGGCCGACGACCTGGTCGGCAGGGCGCGCCGCATCGGCGAGGTCATGCTCCCGCGCCTGCGCGCCATCGCGGAGAAGACCCCGATCGTGGGCGACGTGCGCGGCCGCGGCGCGATGATCGCCATCGAGCTGGTCGTTCCCGGGACCAAGGAGCCGCACCCCACGGCCGCGGGTGAGATCGCGAAGCGGTGCCACGCCGAGGGCCTGCTGGTGCTGACCGCCGGCACCTACGGCAACGTCCTGCGCTTCCTGCCGCCGCTGGTCATGCCTGACCACCTCCTGGAGGAGGGCTTGGCGATCCTGGAGAAGGTCATCAGCGAGATCTGATGGTTTGATCCCCATGACAGGGGGCACCCGGCTTGATGCCTGGTGCCCCTTTTGTCGTTGCGCGAATCGCACTCTGGGGGCGATTTAACCCTCGCTTGGCACCCAGCAAAGCGATCACCGAAGGTGATGGCGTTATAACGGTTGCGACGGGTGGCCGAGCAGTAAGGGCAGGAGGCGTGGTGGACTGGAGGCCGACCAGAACGGTACGGACCATGATGACGTTCGATCCCGAAGGCCTGACCCCCGCCCAATGCGACGGTGACGCCTGCGTGGCCTGCCACAAGAAATGGCCCCGTCCGCGGGCCAGGATCGGCCGCCTGCCCAGCGGCGCCCTCCTGTTCGCCTGCCCGGAGTGCGCCGACGCGCTGGCTCCGGAGCCGGTGGGGAACGTCTATCCGCTCCTGGGCGGGGTCGCCTTCTCCTAGGGCGTGTCGTCAAAGTGTCATAACCACATCAACAACGCCGCCAGCGTGACCGCGG